>JAEBEO010000024.1:0-123009 GCA_049998115.1 Amycolatopsis sp. cmx-4-19
TGCGAACGCTTGAGCGCGACAACCCGCCCCAGGTCCTGATCGGTGGCACGCCAGACCACACCCATTCCCCCGGCGCCGATCCGCTCGTCCAAGCGGTAGCGCCCGGCGATCAGCCGGTCACCCATGCGGGGAGTATAGGAGTGGTCCGCCCGGAGTGAAGACCGTTCGTCCCGTTCCTGCCATAACGGCTCAGCGACGTTGCGCGATGACCGTGACCGTGCCGGGGTCCACCTCGGTGAACCCCGCGTCCCGGACCGCGACGACGCCGTCGCGGCGCCACGAGCCTTCCGGGTCCTCGACCGGGCACAGCGCCTTCCAGGTCGCGACCGGCGGGGTCCGCACCGAGCACCGGAACCCGGTCTCGGCCCAGGCGGCCCGTCCGGCTTCGTCCAGCAGCGCGGCGAGGATCATCGTCGCGTGCCCGACTTGGGCGGAGCCCTTGCCGACGGTCATCGAGACTTCGGGGTTCAGCAGCAGCCGCGGGACACCATCCGGAGCGGGTCCTGGCTCGTCGGCCGGGAGTTCGCTCCCGGAGATCTGCAGGCGCGAGACCTCTTTCGGCGTGTCGACGACACGACCCGGGATCAGCGCCCGCGCCTCGGCGCCGTCGACCTCGACCGTGATGCCCGGGAGTTCCTGGACCGCCTGCCAGTGCGCGCCCCGCGCACGCCGGGCGACCTTGCGGATCCGGCCGTCGACCCAGGCCTTGAGCGGCTCGTGCCACTCGCCCCCGGGTCCGGCGCGCTCGTCGAGACAGACCGCGACCGCGGCCGCCGCGGCGGCTTCCAGCAAAGCGGTCCGGGACGGTGGTTCGGCGCGTTCCATCCGCAGGATCACCGGCATGGCGCGGACCTCGGCGGGATCCTCGTCGGAGGTGTCCTCCGTGTCTTCGGCCGGGAGGCCGAGCCAAGACGCGTAGCGGGCGGCCAACGGCTCCAGGACGCTCATGGCCGGGACAGTTCGAGACCGTCGGCCGCGTCGGCGGCCTCGATCTCGCCGCGCGTGACGCCGAGCAGGAACAGCACGGCGTCGAGGTACGGATGCGAAAGCGCGGTGTCGGCGACCTCGCGCAGCGCGGGCTTCGCGTTGAACGCGACCCCCATCCCGGCGACCGACAGCATGTCGATGTCGTTCGCCCCGTCACCGACCGCGACGCACTGCTGCAGGGAGATGTCGTACTCCTCGGCGAACCGGCGCAGCGCGGTCGCCTTGCCCGCGCGGTCGACGATCTCCCCGACCACGCGGCCGGTGAGCTTGCCGTCGACCACTTCGAGTTCGTTCGCGGCGGCGAAGTCCAGGCCGAGATCGTCCACAAGGGACTGGATGATCTTGGTGAACCCGCCCGAAACGACCCCGCAGCGGAAGCCCATCCGCTTCAGTGTGCGGATGGTCGTGCGCGCACCCGGGGTCAGCTCGATCGACGCGGCGACCTCGTCGAGCACCGTCTCCGGCAGCCCTTCCAGCAGCGCGACCCGGCGCTCCAGCGATTCGCTGAAGTTCAGCTCGCCACGCATCGCGGCCTCGGTGATCTCGCGGACCTTCGGCTCGACGCCGGCGTGCGCGCCGAGCATCTCGATGACCTCGCCCTGGATGAGCGTGGAGTCGACGTCGAAGACGACCAGGCGCTTCGCGCGGCGGGCGAGCCCGGCCCGCTCGACCGAGATGTCGATCCCGGCTTCGACGGCGGCGTCGGCCAGCGCGGTCCGCAGCGCGGCGTCGGCCCCGGGAGTGTCGTGGGCGAGCGAGGTGTACAGCTCCAGCCCGGTCACCGGGTAGTCGGCGACGCTGCGGATCGAGTCGATGTTGACATCCAGCGCGGCGAGACGGCGCGCGACGTCGGAGAACGCCCGCGCGGTCACCGGACGGCCGAGCATCAGCAGGACATGCGTCGAGTCCTTCTGGCCGCTGGCGAACGGGTCGGCGCCGATCGCCGAACCGATCTTCACCTCGACCTGCATCCCGACCGACGCCATCGCCTGTTCGACGTACTCCTGCAGGCCCTCGGGATCGCGGTAGACCCCGGCGAGCACGCCGAGCACCAGCTGACCGCGGATGACCACCTGCTCGACATCGAGGACGTCGACGTCGTGCCGGGACAGCACGGCGAACAGGACCGAGGACACACCCGGCTTGTCGGGACCGGTGGTGGTGATGAGAACTGGTGTCTGCGTCACGCGCTCAGTCTTCCTTAGCCGGGAAGGAAAAAGGCGCGTGCCTCGCCTCGGTGTGAGGCAGGGCACGCGCCATTTCCGCTTATCGGGTCACTGCTCGCTGGAGTTGTCCTTGGAGTGGTCACCCGGCATGGCCGCCTCGGTGAGCACCTGGGACGGCGCGCGGTGGGTGTTCTCCTTCTGCTTCCCGAAGAAGCCGATCTCACCCTCCTTGTGGATGCGCTCGACCATATGCGGGTAGTGCAGCTCGAACGCCGGGCGTTCGGACCGGATCCGCGGCAGCTCGGTGAAGTTGTGCCGCGGCGGCGGGCAGGAAGTCGCCCATTCGAGCGAGTTGCCGTAGCCCCACGGGTCGTCCACCGTGACGATCTCGCCGTACCGGTAGCTCTTGAAGACGTTCCAGATGAACGGCAGCGTCGAGGCACCGAGGATGTACGCGCCGATCGTGGAGATCGTGTTCAGCGTGGTGAAGCCGTCGCTGGTCAGGTAGTCCGCGTACCGCCGCGGCATGCCTTCGGCACCCAGCCAGTGCTGCACCAGGAAGGTGGCGTGGAAGCCGATGAACGTGGTCCAGAAGTGCCACTTGCCGAGCTTCTCGTCCATCATGCGGCCGGTGATCTTCGGGAACCAGAAGTAGATCCCGGCGAACGTGGCGAACACGATCGTGCCGTAGAGCACGTAGTGGAAGTGCGCGACGACGAAGTAACTGTCGGACACGTGGAAGTCGATCGCCGGCGCGGCCAGCATGATGCCGGTCAGACCGCCGAAGAGGAACGTGACGATGAAGCCCATCGAGAAGATCATCGGCGTCTCGAAGGACAGCTGGCCCTTCCACATCGTGCCGATCCAGTTGAAGAACTTCACGCCCGTCGGAACCGCGATCAGGAAGGTCATGAAGGAGAAGAACGGCAGCAGGACGGCGCCGGTCGCGTACATGTGGTGCGCCCACACGGCCACCGACAGCGCGGCGATCGCCAGCGTCGCCCAGACCAGGCCCTTGTATCCGAAGATCGGTTTGCGGCTGAAGACCGGGAAGATCTCCGACACGATCCCGAAGAACGGTAGGGCCACGATATAGACCTCTGGATGGCCGAAGAACCAGAAGAGGTGTTGCCAGAGGATCACGCCGCCGTTCGCGGGGTCGAACACATGCGCCCCGAGATGCCGGTCCGCCAGCAGACCCATCAGGGCCGCGGTCAGGATCGGGAACGCCAGCAGGATCAGGATGCTGGTGACCAGGATGTTCCAGGTGAAGATCGGCATCCGGTACATCGTCATGCCGGGGGCGCGCAGGCAGACCACCGTGGTGATCATGTTGACGCCACCGAGGATGGTGCCGAGACCGGACACGACCAGACCGGAGATCCACAGGTCGGCACCGACGCCGGGCGAGTGGATGGCGTCCGACAGCGGGGTGTAGGCGAACCAGCCGAAGTCGGCGGCGCCACCCGGGGTCAGGAAGCCGGACAACACGATCAGGCCGCCGAAGAGGTACAGCCAGTACGAGAACGCGTTCAGCCGCGGGAACGCGACGTCGGGCGAACCGATCTGCAGCGGCAGCACGAAGTTCGCGAATCCGAAGAGGATCGGCGTCGCGTACAGCAGCAGCATGATCGTGCCGTGCATCGTGAACAGCTGGTTGTACTGCTCCTGCGAAAGGAACTGCTGTCCCGGCCGCGCGAGTTCCGAACGGATCAGCATCGCCATCGCGCCGCCCACCATGAAGAAGGCGAACGACGTGACCAGGTACATGATGCCGATTTGCTTGTGGTCCGTCGTGCGGAACAACCGCAGCAGGTACGAACCCTTAACCGACTCGCGCGCGGGGTACGGGCGCGTGGCGATCGGCTTGGGGGCTACGGCCGTCACTCCTGCCTCCAACACTCAAACCTTGTGGTGGTCAATGTTCTGCCGTCGGCCGGGTTCGGGACCCATTCCGGCGACTAAGGGGATCGTAGCCCTCACTACCCACCGTCGCGCGCACCGGCTGGCAAGATCGGGTCGTGGTCGACGAACACACGCGGGCGGGGGTGGCCGCGGCGATCGCGGTGGGTGACCGTTTCGGCCTCCCGACCGGCGATCCCGAAGTCCTGCATTTCTGGTCGAACGTGCTGGTGAGGCTGGGTCCGGTGGTGGCGAGGGTGCCGGCGACGGCACTGTTCGCCCGGCCGGACCCGGTGGAGTGGCTCAGGCGGGACGTCGAGCTGTCGAAGTACCTCACGGAACGTGATGTGCTCGTCGTCTCACCCACTACGGATCCCCCGGCCGGACCCCATTTCGTCCACGGCCTGCCGGTCACTCTCTGGCATTACACGCCACATGAACCGGGCGACACCCTGCCGCCGCGGGAGGTGGCTTCCTCACTCGCGCGGGTGCACACGGCGCTCACGGACTACCCCGGCGACCTACCCGAACTCGGCCCCGTCCGGGACATCCGGACGTTGCTCGACCGGCACGGTCACCTCATGGGCGGCGCCGCGCCGCGGCTGTACGAAGAACTCGAACGAGTGGCGGCGGCCCTGCCGGACGACGAGGCGCGGCCGCTGCACGGGGACGCCCATTCGGGGAACGTCGTCGCGACGGCGGCCGGGCCGTGCTGGCTCGACTTCGAGGACACCTGGCGCGGTCCGCTCGGCTGGGATCTCGCCGTCCTCTACCTGGACCTCGGCCCATCGGCGCTCTCCGCGTACCCGGCCGATATGGCGCCTTCGTCGCTTGAGCCGTTCATCGCGCTTCGAGAGCTTTTCGCGATCCCCTGGCGGTTCGCGATCGCGCAGCGGATGCCGGAACGGCTCGGTGAGGCCGAGGCGGCCCTCGAGCACTACTTCCGCGTTTAGTCCTCTTGTTGCGGAAGTCGGCGGTGCGAACCACCGCAACCAGAGGACTGAACGCGGTGGGGCCCTCAGGACCACTTGCGTGAGCGACCCACTAGACCGACTCCATCAGCAGCTTCGCCGCCACATCGGTCCCGTCCACCCGCACCTCACTCCCGACCTGACGCGCCCGCGAGGCGACGCCGGGATCGAGCACGCGGGACAGGGCGGAGGTCAGCGACCCCGCCGAAGGCTCCCCGCTGATCGAGGTACCGACGCCGAGCGCGGTGACACGCTCGGCGAAATAGGGCTGGTCGAACATCTGCGGGACGAGCACCTGCGGCACGCCCGCCCGCGCCGCCGCCGTGGTGGTGCCCGCGCCGCCGTGGTGCACGACGGCCGCCACCCGCGGGAAGAGCGCCTGCTGGTTCACGTCCCCGATGACGAGGCAGTCGGGTTCGTCGTCGATCGGTGCCAGTTCGGTCCAGCCCCGGGACACGATCGCCCGCCGTCCGTGCGTACGGGCCGCCTCGATCATCGCCTTCGCGATCTCCTCCGGCGCCCGGATGCTCCCGAAGCCGAAGTAGACGGGCGGTTCGCCGTCGTCGAGGAACGCCGCCAGCTCCGGGGAAAGCGGGCTGTGGTCGGGCAGGAGCCAGGCGCCGGTCTGGTGCACGTCGAGCGCCGACGGTCCCAGCCACGGCGCCAGCACCGGATCGGCCGCCAGCCACGGCCGCTCGGTGAAGATATGCCCGCGGACGTCGTCGACCGGGCCGAGGCCCAGCTTTGCCCGCTGCCCGTCGAGCACACCGCCCCAGTGCTCGTTCCACCGTTCCGCGTCTTCGGCCCACTGGGACGGGATGGCCGCGCCGGGATTCTTCGGCGCCCATCCGGAGAATACGGGCGGACGATGGTGCAGTGAAGGCAGCGTTATCGGGCAATAGGCGGTGAAGAAATACGGAATGTCTTTCCGTTCGGCCACCGAATGGGCGGCGATGTTCAAGGCCATTCCCCCGACGACGGCGTCGCAACCTTCGGCGGCCGACGGCAGCGTCTCGAACTGGTTCACCACCATCGCTTCGGCCAGCTGACGGCGTCCTTCGGGCGTGGCCATGGCCTTGACCATCGCGGAATCCGGTTTCGCGGTCGAGCGCAGTTCCGGCCCCATGGGGGCGAAGGAGATCCCGAGCCCTTCGGCCCATTCGCGGAAATCCGGTGGCGCGCACAACCGGACCTCCTGGCCGAGTTCCCGCAACCGCACCGCCAGCGCCACCAGTGGTTGCACCTCACCCCTCGTCCCGATAGTGGACAGGAGTACACGCATGGGAATCCCCCTTCGGCAAAAACATGAAGGCACGAATTGTGGACCAGGAATGGGGGCTTGCCGCAAGTCCCCCTGTGCGCTATACCTTTGAATGGGCAGAGGGACCGCTATATCGCGGGGTACCAGCCCAAGATCGCTTCGACGACTCCGGCCGGATCCTCCAGCGGCGTCAGGTGTCCCGCTTCCGGCAGTACGACCATCGTCGCGTCCGGCACTGTCTCCACCAGGGTGTTCGCCGCTTCTAATGGCGTCAAACCGTCCTCTTCGCCGACCACGACCAGCGCCGGGACGGCCGCGGATCGCAGCGTTTCGATCGCGTCGGGGCGAGCCGCCATCGCCCGCGCCGCCCACGCGATTCCCGACGGCGGTTGCGTCGTGATCAGTTCGCGAAGGCGCTCGACCACTTCCGGGCGCGCCTTTTCGGCGAGCAGACCGGGCAGGACGGTTTCGGCCAGCCATCCGGTGCCTTCCGCCTCGACCCTGGCCGCGAGGTCGTGCCGTGCCCGCGCCGCTTCGGGTGTGTCGGCCGTCGCCTTCGTGTCGATGAACACGAGCCCGCCGACGCGCTCGGGTGCCGCGCGCAGCACCGCCATCGCCAGGTAGCCGCCCATCGAACAGCCGCCGAGGACGACCTTGTCGAGTCCGAGCCGGTCGAGCAGCGCCACGACGTCGCGGGCGGCGTCGTCCAGACTCGGCTCCCGGCCCGTCTCCGGCAGCGGGCTGCGGCCGAGCCCGCGCTGGTCGGGGGTGATCAGGCGGAGACGTTCCGCGAGCGGCGCGCGCACCGCGTCCCACATCCGGGCGTCGACGGGAAAAGCGTGCAGGAGCAACAGAGGGAGGTCCATGAGCGTCAATTCTGTCGCACCCCCGCGCTACCGTCGGATCCGTGCTGACAGAGATCAAGACGGAGAGGTTGCTGCTGCGAAGGCTGCGCGAGGCGGACCGCGCGAACATCGTCGCGCTGCAGGCCGATCCCGAGACGAACACCTTCAACCCGGTACCGCACACCGTCGAGGGCGCGAACGAGCTCTACGACGCCTGGCTGAGGCAATGGGCCGAGCACGGTTTCGGCTATCTCACGGTGTCCGCTTCGGACACACCGGACGAGATCGCCGGCTTCGGCGGCGTCCGGTACCACGAATGGAACGGCGAGCGCGTGCTGAACCTCGCGTACCGCTTCTGGCCGTCCACCTGGGGCAAGGGCTATGCGACGGAGATGGCGGCCGCCGTCGTCGAGTGGGCGGGACGGGAGATCCCGGACGTGCCGGTGATCGCCAACATCATGCTGTCCAACAAACCGTCGATCCGGGTCGCCGAGCGGCTCGGCTTCAGGATCCACACGGAGGAGGAGTTCGAGGGAGAACCTTCACTGCATATGCGGCGCTGACTCACCAGCGGCCGGGGCGGCGCCTGCCACGCGCGTCCCAGCAGGGCTTGTGCCAATGGCGGCGGTCGGCGACCCCGCCGGTCTCGTCGGCGGGCCAGACGACCAGATGCGGGGTCCCCGGCCGGATCTCGTGGTCGCAGCCTGGGCAGCGGTAGTCCTTGGTGGCTTGCGCGCCGGGCACGGTGCGGACCAGCCAGTCGCCGTCCTTGGCGGATTCGGAGCGCGCCCAGCCGGTCGACGCACCGAGGTCCGGGCGTCCACCGCGATCGGGGCGGTTACGTCGTGGCACGTCCGAAACGGTACTTGGCACCCTCGCTCAGCCGCCGAAGTAGGCGCCCGGCGTCACACCCACGGCCCGGCGGAAGGCGACGACGAACGCGCTCGGCGAGGAGTAACCGATCCGGCGGGAGACCGCGGTCAGCGGCATGCCCCCGGCCAGGAGCGGCAGGGCCGCCCGCAGCCGCGCCTGCACCCGCCAAGCGCCGAACGTGGTCCGGCACTCGGCGAGGAACAGCCGCGCGAGCGTGCGTTCGCTCGCGCCCGTCTCGTGGGCGAACTCCGCGAGACCGCGCCGGTCCGCCGGGTCGCCGATCACCGCCCGCGCGACGGCGAGCGCCCGGCCGTCGGACGGCATCGGCACGGTGATCGGCACGACGTCCACCGGTTCGAGCAGGTCGAAGGCGACGGCCTCCGCCCGGCGTCGCGCGTCGTCACCGAGGCCGTCCGAGCCGAGGTGCTCCAGGAGCTCCCGCAGTAGTGGCCGGACCGCGACGAGCGTCGGGACCGGCCAGCGCACCGGGCATCCGCCCGGTGCGGCGTAGATCCCGCGGAGCACGGTGCGGGCGGTCGCGCCGGTCCGGTGACGGACGCCGACGGGGATCCACAGCGCCCGCGTCGGCGGCAGCACCCAGTACTGCTCGCCGACGTTCACGCCCAGGATTCCCCGCGACGCCCAGGCGAGCTGGTGACCGTCGTGCTCGTGCCACGGCAGCCAGGTGCCCGCGGGCAGGTCCATCTCGCCGAGCACCATCGCCGTCGGCATCGGGGGGAGGAGTCCGATTCTCGACATTGCTTGGCAGCCTATCGCCTATCGGTCACAGCTAGCTTCGCAGTCATGCCGATGAACCTGGTGCACCGCAAACTCTGCAGTTCCGCGCTTTGGGCGAAGGCCGTCGCCGCCGAGATGCCCCGCAACGTCGCGGGTTTCGACCTCGGCGACTCCGTACTGGAGATCGGCCCCGGCTACGGCGCGACCACCCGGGCGCTGGTCGGGCTGGTCCCGAGGCTCACCGCCGTCGAGATCGACGCGGCATCGGCGGACCTCCTGCGACGCGAATTCGACGGGCGGGTGCGCGTCGTCCACGGCGACGGCGCCGCGATGCCCTTCGAGGACGGCGAGTTCTCGGCGGTCGTCTGCTTCACGATGCTGCACCACGTGCCGACGACGGCGTTGCAGGACAAGATCTTCGCCGAGGCGTTCCGCGTGCTCCGGCCCGGCGGTGTCCTGCGTGCGATCGACAGCCTGGCGAGCGCGCCGTTCCGGCTCCTCCACCTCGGCGACACGATGAACGCGCTCGACCCGGTGTCGGTCTGGCCCCGCCTGCTGGACGCCGGCTTCACCGACATCAAGGTCGATCACGTGCCGAAACGCAGCGTGGAGTTCTCGGCCCGGAAGCCCGCTTGACGCGGTTAGTCCTCTACTTGCGGTCCTTGCGCGTGCAACTACCGCAAGTAGAGGACTAACCGTGGGACTGGCCGCGCGCGAGTACCAAGGGGACGAGCTGTTCGGCCGAGGTCAGCGAGCCGTGCTGACCGACCAAGGAGGACTCGACGACCTCGGCCAGTTCGCGCTTGAGCCCGAAGCGGTCCTTCGCCGCCACGACGACGTCTCCGATGCGGGGCCGCACCCGGTCGGCGACCGGGCCGAACCAGCCGGCTTCGGCGGCTTCGTCGCGCGGGAGGATCCACGCCCGGTCGCCGATCACCTCACGCCAGGCCGCGAGCACGTCGGCCTCGGCACCCGCTTCGCTGTAGACGTGCCGTGCCCGGACCTCACCGCCGATGGCCCGGACCCCGCCGAGCAACGCGGGGGTGTCGTCGAGGTCGAGCGCGTCCTCCACGGTCACCATGCCGTGGTCGGCGACGACGGCCAGCAGCGCACCCGGCGGCAGGCCGTCCACAACGGACTCGACCAGCCTGTCGACGTGCCGCAACTGCATCCGCCACGGTGCCGAGCCCGGCCCGTGGATATGCCCCAGCATGTCGAGTTCGCTGTGGTAGCCCCAGCAGAACGACGGCCGCGTGCCGAGACAGTTCAGGATGCCCGCCGCCAGGTCGCCCAGCGCGTGGACGCCGACATAACGGCTGCCGGACTGGGTCGCGCGGGTGAGCGCGGTGTCGGAGAACTTCGCCGACGAGACCACGCTGGTGGTGATCCCGGCGGCCGCGGCCCGCTCGAACGTCGTCGGCAGGGGCTGCACGTCGCGCGGCGGCAGTGCGCCGCGCAGATCGCCGCCGTCGTCGTGGCTGGTCCAGCGCAACGCGTTCAGGATGCCGGTGCCCGGGACCTCGAAGGTGTACCCGACCAGGCCGTGCTCCCCCGAAGCCAGCCCGGTCCCGATCGCGCCGAGCCCGGCCGCGGTCGTGGCCGGGAACCCGACCCGGATCGGCGACTTCGCCAGTTCGGTGAGCACGGGCGCGTCGGCGGCGTACTCGGCCAGCAGTTCCCAGCCGAGACCGTCGATGAGCAGGACACAGGCGCTGGAGGCTTCCTCCACGCCGAGTGAGTTCGTGAACCCGGCCGCGCCCACGGCGGAAAGGACGGACGGGACGACTTGGCCGAGATGCGGCACGTGCGCCGCGACAGGCAGTTCCACGCGCCCCAGCTTGCCACTCCACGGGAGGCGGAAAGATGGGATGATGGCGGACATGCCGACTTACGCTTACCGCTGCCGCGAGTGCACCGAAACCTTCGAACTGCTGCGGCCGATGAGCGAATCCAGCGCCCCGGCGTCGTGCCCGGAGGGTCACCAGGACACCGTCAAGCTGCTGACGACCGTCGCCCTGACCGGATCGTCGTCCGGCCCGGCTCCCGTTCCCGCAGGTGGGGGCGGTGGCTGCTGCGGAGGCGGCTGCTGTAGCTGAGCCACTCGATCGAGTGGCACCAGGTGTGACCGGTCGGTCACCGGGTATTTCCTCCCCACCAGTCTGGATCCTCCAGTCGTGGGAAGGGAGAAGCCCAGTGGCCACATCAGCACTGGCGGCCGTCGATTTCGGTCAAGGCGTGTCCAGCGCCTGGAGTTCGGTCGCCACGTTCGTCCCTAAGCTGCTCGCGTTCCTGGTCATCCTGTTCATCGGCTGGCTGATCGCCAAGGCGATCGCGAAGGCCGTGAGCATGGTGCTCGAGAAGGTGGGGTTCAACCGCCTCCTCGAACGCGGCGGCTTCAAGCAGATGCTCTCGCGCAGCCAGTTCGACGCGTCGAACATCATCAGCAAGATCATCTACTACGCGATCCTGCTGATCGCCTTGCAGATCGCGTTCGGCGTCTTCGGCCCGAACCCGGTGAGCTCCCTGCTCAACGACATCGTCGCCTGGCTGCCGCGGGCCATCGTCGCGATCGTCATCGTGGTGATCGCGGGCGCGGTCGCCAAGGCGGTCAAGGATCTGATCGGGAACGCACTGGGCGGCGTCTCCTACGGCAAGGTGCTCGCCACCATCGCCTCGGTGTTCATCTGGGGCCTGGGCGCGATCGCCGCGCTGAACCAGATCGGGGTGGCCACCGCGGTCACGATGCCGGTGCTGATCGCCGTGCTCGCGACCGTCGGCGGGATCGCCGTCGTCGGTGTCGGCGGCGGCCTGATCAAGCCGATGCAGCAGCGCTGGGAGACCTGGCTCGGCCGCGCCGAGGCGGAGATCCCCGCCGCGAAGGCGCAGACCGAGGCCTACCAGCGAGGCCGTGAGGACGCGAGCCGTTCGGGCGGGGTGCCCGCCGAGCAGCCCTCCGGCTACACGCCGGTTCCCGCCGGGCAGCACGCGACGACCGAATCGACGCCGCAGCAGGGACGCCCGCAGTTCCCGCCCGGCCAGGCGCCGTCGCACCAGGATCCCGGCCAGCGGCCCACCGGTGGGTCAATGCCCCCTCCGCCGGAGTACCGCTGACCCAGAATGGGAACGGGTGGGGCCGCCGGCCGCCCTACCCGTTCCCGGTCGGCTGTGCCCGCCGGTCGTCCATCGAGGCGGCCAGTGAACACACACCGACCAGGCGCGCGGTCGTCCAGTCGCTGGTGCCCCAGCCGGACGGGTCGACGGGTGCGCGGAACGCCCAGCCCTTGCTCTTGGCCTCGTCGAGCAGCCCGCGCGCGTAACCGGCGAGGAGCACCGCCCCGGCGACCGCCGCCGAACCTTCGACCCCCGCCACAAGGATGTCCCGCACCGCGGCGGAGTGCTGGTCGACGATCGCCGACAGCCCGGGAATCGCCGCCGCGGCGGCGAGCCCGGCGACGCCGATTTGCTCGTGGAGCCGCGAGAGCGTGGTACGAGCCGAAGATTCCACCCAGGACGAGACCAGATCTTTCACCCGACCAGGTTAGCCACGTCAGGCGATTTGTCGACATGGCGGTGACCACGATCGCACTCGGCTCAGCAGGCCTTGAGTGCCCGATCCAGGTCGTGCCACAGGTCCTCGACGTCCTCCAGGCCCACCGACATGCGGATGAGCCGATCGGTGACACCCGCGCCGTGACGGTCGTCCTCGGGGACGATCCGGTGGCTGATCGACGCGGGATGCTGGATGAGCGAGTCCACACTGCCCAGACTGACGGCCGGGGTGACCAGCCGGACCGCGCCGATGAGCGCGTGCGGGTCGCCGTCGACCTCGAACGCGATCAGGGGTCCGCCGATGCCCGGGTAGTGCACGGCACCGACGTTCGCGTGCGCGCGAAGCCGCTCGACGAGTTCGGAGGCCGTCGCGGACGCGGCGTTGACGCGCAATGGCAGCGTCGAAAGGCCGCGAAGCAGCATGTAGCCGGCCAGCGGGTGAAGGATGCCTCCGGTGGCGAAGCGGATCTGTCGCAGCACTCCAGCGTCTTGGGCACTGCAGGCCACTACGCCGCCCATGACGTCGCCGTGGCCGCCGAGGAACTTCGTCGCGCTGTGCAGGACGAAACGCGCTCCGTGCCGCCCCGGCCGCTGGAGAACAGGAGTCGCGAAGGTGTTGTCGACCAGCACCGGGACTTCGCCCGCGGCACGCACGATCTCGGCGACGTCGACCTCGCGCAGGGTCGGGTTCGCGGGTGTTTCGAGCAGCACCAGCCCGGTGTCGGGACGCAGCGCCGAGGCGACGGCCCCCGGATCCGCCCAGGTCACCTCGGTGCCGAGCAGACCGGACGTGAGCATGTGGTCGGTGCAGCCGTAGACCGGCCGGACGGCGACGACATGCCGCTTCCCCTGCGCGACGGCGGCGAGCAGCGAAGCCGACACCGCGGCCATTCCGGTGGCGAACGCGACGGCGTCTTCGAAGCCTTCGAGTTCGGCCAGCGCCTTCTCGAACCGTTCGACGGTCGGGTTGCCCAGCCGCCCGTAGACCGGGAGCCCGGACAGGGAGCCCGTGGTCGCGAATTCGTCGATGCGGCCGGCCTCCTCGACACTGTCGCGCGACGGGTAGGTCGTGGACAGATCGAGCGGGGCGGCGTGGACGCCGAGGTCCGTGAGGTCGTCACGGCCGGCGTGGACGGCTCGGGTGCGCAGCGTTGCGGTCATACCCAGATGGTGCGATTTTCTCCGGATGGAGCGCAATATCCTCGGATATCATTCGCAGATGTCGGATTCTGTCGAACTGAGTACGGTCGACCTGCGGATTCTGCGTCTACTGCAGAACGACGCCCGGATCTCGAACAAGGATCTGGCCGCCGAAGTCGGCGTCGCGCCCTCGACCTGTCTCGACCGCGTCAACCGGCTCCGCGAACTCGGGGTGATCACCGGCCAGCGCGCCGAGGTGGACGCCGCCAAACTCGGCCGCCCGCTCGAAGCGCTCCTGTTCGTCCAGGTGCGCCCGCACCGGCGGGATCTGGTGGACTCGTTCGTCGAGCATCTGCTGGCCCTGCCCGAGGTCCGCGCCGTCTACCACCTGACCGGGCCGGACGACTTCCTCGCGCATGTCGCCACCGCGTCGGCGACCGGGCTGCAGCGGCTGGTGCTCGACGAACTGACCGCCCGCGACGAGGTCGCCAGGGTGCACACGAACCTGGTCTTCCAGCACTGGAGCGGGGGACCTTTACTACCGCCCGGCTGAGCGGACCGCCCGGGCGGTCCCCACCCACGGCTGAGCAAGGCGGTGCGGCGACCCGGCCCGTGCCGTCCGTGCTCCGTGCGGCATCGTCATCTCGTCCCCCTCGAACCGAGCTGAACCACCGGCGCCGAGCCCGGCCGGGGCGGGGAGGGGAACGAGGTCAGTCGATGCGGACCTTGAACGGATGTGTGACGTCGGCCGGGCAGGTGAAGACGTTCAGCATCCCCTGACGAGTGAACGACCAGCCCGCCGGTTCCTCCTCGACGACCTCGCAGCCGCAACCGACCTCGTGCTCCTCGGTGGCCAGTGCGATCGTCTGCCGCAGCTGCGTGCCGCATTCCCGGCAGCCCAGTTCGTGGCGGTCGGTCGCGGACCAGGCCGTCCAGCCGCCGATCTTCGAGTACTGCCCGAGCTCCGGCCAGCCTTCCGGATCGTCGCCGGCGCCTTCGGGGATGCCGAGCGCGGCACGGGTCTCCGCCGGGAAGTCGCAGAGGCGGGGCAGCTCGTCGATCGAGCACGGCTCGAACACGCAGGGCCGCGGCAGGTACGCGGCCAGCGCGCCCTCGGGAGCGGGCGGCGGGGCGGCGATCTCCCCCACCTCGCCGGAATCGCGCCACACCAGCCGGACCGCGGGCCCCTGGTGACGCGGGCTGTCGTGCTCCAGCGGGCAGAACAGGATCTGCAGGACGTCGGTGTTCTCGGGGAAGTGCAGCTCGGGGAAGTCGTCGCGGAAGAACTGGGCGGCGCTGACCATGACCGGGACCCGCTCGTCGAGCGGATGCCCGCCCGCCCAGGCGTCGTCGGACGCGTCCGGATCGGGCGGCCACGTCACCGGGCACTCCGGCCACGGCTCGTCCGACGGCCAGAGCAGCGGACCGCCGAGGTGGCTCTCGTCGGGACGGGGCTCGCCCGGCGCGGGGTGCAGGCGGATCGCCGTCCGGACGAGGTCGTTCAGGCCGGGGATCGGCACCCCGTCGTATGTCAGCTGGCGCACTCCGGGGAGCTTAGAGGTCCGGCAGCGGATCTTCAGGTTTGGCCACTTCGCGCAGGATCTCCGCGTCGGCGGCGTGGACGACCGCCACGTACTCGTCGTCGATCTCGTAGACGACGCCGTTGAACTTGAACCACGGGGTGGTCGACGTCTCGACCGGACCGAGCCGATGGTTGCGCAGGCTCGTCGCGATGACGCGCTTCGGCGTCTTCCTGCTCAGATGGCCCGTCGTCAGGACCGTGATCGTCTTGCGGGTGACCGCGATGAACACGCTGGGGTTGGTGCTGCCGAAGATGTCGGCTGGGAACACGTAGTGGATGTCGTCGTCCGGATCGAGGAGTTCCTTGATCCGCTTCCTGACCCCCGAGGAAACCGGCATGCGCTCCAAGGTACCGGGGCCGCCGGCGCTTCCGGCCTACCGCGCCGAGTAGTCCTTGAAGCCCTTTCCGGTCTTCCTGCCCAGCCGCCCCGCGGTCACGAGGTGCTCCAGCAGCGGCGCGGGTGCGAAGCCCTCTTCCCGGAACTCGTTGAACAGCGTCCGCTGGATCGCCAGCGAGACGTCCAGCCCGACGACGTCGAGCAGTTCGAACGGGCCCATCGGCAGCCCGCAGCCCACCTTCATGGCCGTGTCGATGTCGTCTGCGCCCGCGTAGTGCGCTTCGAGCATCTTGACCGCGTCGTTGAGGTACGGGAACAGCAGCGCGTTGACGATGAAGCCCGCCCGGTCGCCGCAGTGCACGGGGTGCTTGCCCACCGCGGCGCAGACGGCGTCCGCGGTCGCGATGACGTCGGGCGCGGTGGCGATGGTCGAGACGACCTCGACCAGTCTCATCACCGGCGCCGGGTTGAAGAAGTGCAGGCCGACCACGTCGGACGGCCGCGAGGTGGCGGCCGCGCAGGCGATGACGGGCAGCGACGAGGTGGTCGTCGCAAGGACCGCGCCCGGCTTCACGACGTCGTCGAGCGCGGCGAAAACGGCCTGTTTCACGGCCAGGTCTTCGGCCACCGCCTCGACGACGAGGTCGACGTCGGCCAGTTCGCCGAACTCCACCGCGGGCGAGACCCGGCCGAGTGCGGCGGCCGCGTCCGCTTCGGACAGCTTGCCCTTGACGACGGCCTTGTCCAGGGACTTCTTCACCCGCGCGACCGACGCCGCCGCCTTCTCCGCGCTCCGCGCCCGCAGGATGACCTCGTAGCCGCGTTTCGCGAACACCTCGACGATCCCGGTCGCCATGGTCCCGGTCCCGACGACGCCGACCTTCCGCACCTCGCGTGGCGCCGCACTTTCCACAGTGGACGCCGCGACCGCGTCGGTCACGACGGGCGAATCGGCCTCGTCGTAGGAGTAGAAACCGCGAGCGGTCTTCCGGCCGAGCTGCCCGGCGGTGATCATCTGCTTGAGCAGCGGGGCGGGCGCGTGCAGCCGGTTGCGGGACTGGTGATACATCGTGTCGAGGATCTCGTACGCCGTGTCCAGCCCGATGAGGTCGAGCAAAGCCAAGGGCCCCATGGGATATCCGCAGCCGAACCGCATCGCCGCGTCGAGATCCTCACGGGTGGCGTAGCGCTGCTCGTACATCCGCACGGCGTGGTTGAGGTAGCCGAACAGCAGCGCGTTCGCGATGAACCCGGCGCGGTCGCCGATCACCACCGGCGTCTTGCCGAGGCGTTCGGCGAACGCGACGACGTCGGTGATCACGTCCGGTTCGGTGACGACGGTGCGCACGATCTCGACCAGTTTGAGGATCGGCGCCGGGTTGAAGAAATGCATCCCGACCACCTTGCCCGGCCGCGCGGTGTGCACGCCGATCTCGGTGATCGACAACGAAGACGTGTTGGACACGAAAATGGTGTCCGGACCGGTGATCTTGTCCAGCTGGGTGAAGACGTCCGCCTTGGCTTCGAGGCTCTCCGGGATCGCCTCGATCACCACGTCCACATCGGACAGTTCCTGCAGCGAAGTGGTGTACCGGATCCGGCTCAGCAGCGCCGTCCGGCCGTCGTCGTCGAGTTTGTCACCCGAAACCGCCCGTTCGGTCGAATGCTCCAGATGACCCCGGCCCCTCGCCACGCCTTCGTCGTCGATCTCCACCGCGACCACGGACACGCCACTGCGCGCGAGCACCTCGGCGATCCCGGCACCCATGGTGCCGAGACCGATGACTCCCACACTCGAGATTTCCCGCGCCACGACCGGCCTCCGGAGGTTACTCGTCGGTAGTTTCTCCGATCGTGCCACGCCGGGGCCCGGAAAGCAGCGGCTGTCACCCTCCGAATCGAATAAGTGTCACTCGCGTCCGGTCAGGACCGGCCCCCGTCCTCCAGCCGGTGAGGGCCTTCGCCTCCGCGAGACGATGGCACCGGCTCGCGGGTGTGGCGAAAGTGGCTTTCGCAACACCTCGGGCATGGCACCGGCTCGCCCCCGAGCCGGGTGAGTGTCACTCGCCGAAGTTCTGGTCGACCAGGTCCTTGACCTTGGCCAGGGCTTCGTCGGCCTGCGCTCCCTTCGCGCGGACCTCGATCCGATCACCCTGACGAGCGCCGAGAGCCATCAGCGCGAGCACGCTGTTGGCGTCCGCGGTCTCGTCGCCGAGCCGCACCGTGACCTCGGCGTCCAGCCCAGCGACACTCCGGACCAGGACAGCGGCGGGCCGCGCGTGCAGGCCGACGCCGTTCCGCAAGGTGAGTTCGACACTGCTTTCGCCGTCCTGCGCACCGGCGTCGAACGTGAGATCCGGCGGCGCACCGGCCGA
Source organism: Amycolatopsis sp. cmx-4-19 (assembly GCA_049998115.1). Lineage (GTDB taxonomy): Bacteria > Actinomycetota > Actinomycetes > Mycobacteriales > Pseudonocardiaceae > Amycolatopsis. Next base: position 17,727 of record JAEBEO010000024.1, read on the forward strand.
CGCGGCGGCACCGGCGACGGCCTGGCGATCGGCCCCGCCCTGCGCCGCGACGGCCGCGGCGATCGCGCCCTCGACGAGCGGCGCGTCCACCACGACGGCGGCCGACGGGTCGGCGAGTGATTCGACGGCGAGGTCCGCGGTCATCTGCGCGCTGCCGAGGTCGTAGAGCAGGACAACGCCCGCACCCGCATCGGCCCGCTGCGTCGCCGCGACGACCTCGTCGTAGTCCGTCCCGATCCCGCCTTCGGCCAGCCCGCCCGCCGCCACGATCGTGACGTCCGGTGCCATCTGCGCGGCGAGTTCGGCGAGCCCTTCGGCGATCTTGGCGCTGTGGGAGACGAGCACGATACCGACGCTCACCGGGCGGCCTCCGCGAACGCGCGCAGCAGCAGCGCCGTCGAACGGGCACCGGGATCGAGATGGCCCTTCGCCCGCTCGCCGAGGTAGGAGGCACGCCCCTTGCGCGGTACGAGGTCCACTGTGGACTCGGCCCCCTTGTCGGCGGCGTCGGCCGCGGCGGTCAGGATCGAGGCGACGTCCGAGCCGACGGCCCCCTCCGCGGCGGACACGGCGGGCAACAGCGCGTCGACCATGGTCGCGTCTCCCCCGACGGCCTTGCCACGCGCCTGCACCCCTTCGAGTGCCGCGCGCAGGGCCTCGACGAGCAGCGGACCGTCCACTTCGGCGGCATCGCCCAGTTTGGTCGACGCGCGAAGGAAAGCCGTGCCGTACAACGGTCCCGCCGCGCCGCCCACCTTCGAGATCAAGGTCGTGGCGGCGAGTTTCAGCACCGCGGCCGGCGTTTCGGGGGTCGAGGTGTCCAAAGCGGACACGATGGCGGTGAACCCGCGGTCCAGGTTCTCGCCGTGGTCGGCGTCGCCGATCGCGCGGTCGAGATCGATCAGCTCGCCGCGATGTCCGGCGATCACCCCGGCCGCCGCCCGCAAGGCGGCGGCGAGCGTCTCGGCGGTGCAGGCCATCAGACTCCCCACCTCAGGGCCGGGGTGTTCACCGGCGCGTCCCACAACTCGGTCAGCTCGTCGTCCAGTTTCAGCAAAGTCAGGCTCATCCCCTGCATTTCGAGACTGGTGATGTACGGCCCCACCAGCCGCCGTTCGACCACGATCCCACGCTCGGCCAGCAGCCGCTCGGCGATCCCGTGCGCCAGGTACAGCTCGACCAGCGGGGTGGCGCCCATCGAGTTCGTGAACAGCAGCACCTTGTCGCCCTCGCCGAAGGGCAGGTCCGTCACCACCGCTTCGACCATCCGCGCGACGAGTTCGTCGGCGGACACGACGGGGATCCGCTCGATGCCGGGTTCGCCGTGGATGCCGATGCCGAACTCGATCTCGTCGTCGGCGAGGTCGAAACTCGGCTCGCCCGCGTGCGGCACGGTCGGCGCGGTGAGCGCTACCCCGATCGAGCGGACCTGGCCGATCACCTTGCGCGCCAAGGTTTCCACCACGTCGAGCGAGTCGCCGCGTTCGGCGGCGGCACCGGTGATCTTCTCCAGCAGGACGGTGCCACCGACGCCGCGACGACCGGCGGTGTACGTCGAATCCTTGACCGCGACGTCGTCGTCGATCACCACGCTGCGCACGGCCGACCCCTCGGCCGCGGCGAGTTCACCGGCGGTCTCGAAGTTGAGCACGTCACCGGTGTAGTTCTTGACGATCAACAGCGCGCCGGCGTCCCCGGTGGTCGCCTTGACCGCGGCCTCGACGGCGTCCGGCGTCGGCGAGGTGAACACCGGGCCCGGGACGGCGGCGGCCAGCATGCCCTGCCCGACGAAACCGCCGTGCAGTGGTTCGTGGCCGGATCCGCCGCCGGAGATCACCGCGACCTTGCCCGCGACGGGCGCGTCCACCCGCACCACGATCGCCGGGTCGTCCTCCACGCGCAGGATGCCGGCGTGCGCGGCGGCGAGCCCGCGCAGGGATTCCGCGACCACCGTCTTCGGGTCGTTGATGATCTTCTTCATGGCGGTCTCCGGCACGTCGGCGGGTGAGGTGTCCCCTTCCTACCTCTCCCGGCCGGATGCCGCCAGCGTCAGGGCTTCGGCAGCTTCGAGATCACCGATTTGGCGATCTTGCCCGCCTTCTCGCAGGACGCGGTTTCGTCCTTCTTCTCGTCGTAGTTCTGGTAGATCACGCTGGCGATCTCGACCTCGTCGTCGACCCACGGCTTGTGCTGCCACTCGATCTTGCACTCGGCGTTGCTGCCGGAACCGATCTTCTGGAAGGCCGTGACACCCCCGATCTCGATCTTCCTGCTGCCGTCGCGCACCTCGGGCGGCAGGCCGTAGCGGAAGCCGATCGAGACCCGAGGGTTGGAGCCGGGGGTCCAGTCGCAGGAGTGGAAGCTGGTCGGCATGGTCGCGCCGTGCGGCACCACCTCGGTGAGCACGGCGTTGTCCGCGGCGGTGCACGGGTCGACGGCGGTCAGCGTGCCCGCCGTCGAGGGGTACTTCGCCGGAGAGGCGTGCAGGGACTTCACGGCCTTCGCCGCCACCGCGCGACCGGCCGCGCAGGAGTCACCGCCGTCGTAGGTGACCGAGACGCTGATCCCGCGTTCGGGCTTGCGCAACGTCATGATGCCGACGTCGCAGCTCTTGCCGTCCTTGCTCTTCCGCTCGATCTGCGGCAGGCCCTCGACCGCCGTGACGGTCGCGCCCTGGGTGGAGACATAGGTCGACGCGCCGATTTCGACGCCGACGGAAAGCTCCTTGCCACCGGCGTCGGTGACCTTCGCGCGGCAGGTGCCGAACGAGGTGAGCGACGGCCGCGGCTCGTCCTTCGGGGTGCCGAGGCTGCTCAGCACGTCGTTGCTCAGCAGGGGGCACGGGTCGATCGTGCGCAGCACCGCGGGGGTGACGGCCGGGTCGTTGATGTCCCCGCTGGGCACCTCGCCACCGGGACCGGCTTCCGCGGCGGCGGTGGTACGGGCGAAGTTGGACTTGCCGAGGTCCTGTCCGCAGGCGGAGAGCGCGGCCACCAGGGCCAGCACGGACGCGATCCGGCGACGTCGAGCGTTGAGCAGCACGACGTGCACGGTAGCCGGACCGCCGTCGCGCTGTCCGGACAACCCGGCTATTCGCCGCCCTCGCCCTCGGCGGACGGCGGCACCACGATCGGGCGCAGCTTCGCCCAGAGCACGAACAGCAGCCCGAACACCAGCATGCCGATGCCAGCCCACAGGTTGATCCTGACGCCGGCGGCCTTGGCCAGCTCTTCTTCGGTGGTGAAGCCGATGCCGATGATCGTGAGCACCAGCCCGTAGCCGCCGATGAGCAGGGCGATGACCAGCCGGATGTCGAAGACGCCTGCCTTCTTGGGAACTTGGGACGCAGCCATCTCCGGCCTCCTAGAAGATGATGTTGAGCGCGATGGTCAGGATCAGCACGATGCCCGCGAGCAGGCCCGGCTTGCGGTACCAGCCCGCGTCGTCGCCGGTTTCGTCGTGCTTCAGCGACTCCTTCGGGGTGAGGGAGTACACGAGACCGACCAGCTGGGAATCCGGCTTCGGCGTGGTGGCGAGCGAAACCGCGACACTGACCGCGATGTCGACGGCGAACGCCGTGCCGGCGGCCACGAAGCTGATGCCCTGCCCGGTGAGCCCGAGGACCCCGGCCTGCGACAGCAGCCACACGGTGATCGCGGACGCGGTACCGGAGACCAGGCCGACCCAGCCCGCCGTCGGCGTCATCCGCTTCCAGAACATGCCCAGGATGAAGGTGGCGAACAGCGGCGCGTTGAAGAAGGAGAACAGGTCCTGCAGGTAGGTCAGGATGTTCCCGGAGTTCGACGCGATGAACGCGGTGCCGATCGCCAGCACGGTGCCGACGGCGGTGACCATGCGGCCGAGACGGAGGTAGTAGCCGTCCGACTCGTTCTTCTTCACGTACGACTGCCAGATGTCGTAGGTGAAGACGGTGTTGAAGGAACTCAGGTTCGCGGCCATCCCGGCCATGAACGAGGCGAGCAGACCGGCGAGCGCGACGCCGAGCATGCCGTTGGGCAGCAGGTCGCGCATCAGCAGCAGGATCGCGTTGTTCGCGGTGACGCCGCTGGGCGCCTCGCCGCCGTCGAGCAGGATCTGCTTGTCCTGGACGTACTCGGACACGGTGACGGCGGCGATCATACCGGGGATGATCACGATGAACGGGATGAACATCTTCGGGAAGGCGCCGATGATGGGCGTCCGCCGCGCGGCCGACATGCTCTTCGACGCCATGGCGCGCTGGACCTCGACGAAGTTCGTGGTCCAGTAACCGAAGGACAGCACGAAACCGAGACCGAAGACGAGGCCGAGGATCGAGAGGAAGCTGTTCCCGAAGCCGGTGAGGTTGTCACCCGGCCACGAGTGCAGCTGCGCCTCGCCGCCGGGGTCGGCGGAGAGCTTGTCGACCAGCCCTTGCCAGCCGCCGACCTTCACCAGGCCGACGATGGTCAGCGGCAGCAGCGCCGCGACGATCACGAAGAACTGCAGGACCTCGTTGTAGATCGCGGCGGACAGGCCGCCGAGCGCGGTGTAGGAGAGCACGACCGCGGCCGCGACGACGATCGACACCCACAGCGGCCAGCCGAGCAGGAGGTTCACCACGCTGGCGAGCAGGAACAGGTTCGCGCCGGCGATGAGGATCTGCGCGCTCGCGAAACTGATGCCGTTGACCAGGTGCGCGGGTTTGCCGAACCGGCGGAGCATGAACTCCGGGACACTGCGGACCTTCGAGCCGTAATAGAACGGCATCATCACGATGCCGAGGAACAGCATCGCCGGGATCGCGCCGATCCAGAAGTAGTGGACCGTCGGCAGCCCGTAGAGCACCCCGTTCGCCGACATGCCCATGATCTCGACCGCGCCGAGGTTCGCCGAGATGAAGGCGAGACCGGTGACCCAGGCGGGCAGGGAACGGCCGGAGAGGAAGAAGTCCAGGCTGCTCGAGACCGACCTGCGGGCCATGTACCCGATGCCGAGCACCAAGGCGAAATAGAAGGCGAGCAGGACGTAGTCGACAGGACTGGCGTCGAGCCGCAGGTTCGCATCGGCCAGTACGTGCAACCGACCCACCTCCATACTGGAATGTCCACGAGAAACGCCGGTAACGCGTCAATCGCGGACCATACTGCATGGATTCAGGAGCGGCAGCGCGACTGGTCGCGGTGCGCCCGGAAGTGTCTGTTTTGGGACTGTTCCTGACAATTCCTGTCCTGTCGGACGGTGCGCGCACCCGGAAAAGGGCCGCCCCGGCCGGGAGCGGCCCTTTCCCGCGACCGGCGGGGGTTTACCGGTCCGCGGGCAGGCCTACCTCGCCGTCCTCCTTGATCAACCGGGCGAGGACGTCGTCCGGCAGGTACGTGCGGTGCGGGTAGTCCGGGCCCCACGAGTTGAGGAACGGGACGGCGCCGAGTTCGTCGGCGCGCGGGTTGCCCAGTACCTCGTGCACCTCGTCGACGGTCTTCGCCCACCGGTATGCCCGCAGTCCGTTCTTCACGTCGGGCTGGTAGGTGGCGCGCTTGACGTGATCGTCGTTCGCGTAGGCGTCCGACCAGGCGACGTGCCCCAGTTCGAGCAGGACCTCGGCCGCCGCGCGGACGGACGTGCCGTTGTTGTCGCCGGGATTGGTCTCGTCCCATTCGTCGCGCGTCTTCGCCTGGTCCCACAGCCATCGCGCGGTGTAGAGATCGCCGTTGAACAGTGTCATGCAGCGCGACCAGCCGAACCCGACACAGGCACCCTCACTGCCCTGGTCGTAGAACGCGTACTGCTTGTCGCCGTCGGTCGATTCACCGGGTTCGAGACAGACACAGTGGCCGCCGCGGATCCGGGTGAGTGTTTTGGCGCCGCCCTTCGCGACGAAGAATTCGCCGGACTTCCCGTCCTTCTCCGGGACGTCGAATTCCTTGTACCAGTTGACACCGATGACGACCGGCGACCGGGTTGGCCGGTCCTCGGCGGCCAGCGCGGTCAGCGGATAGAGTTCGACGTGACGCCAGTCGTCCGGGACGAACCGGCCGAGGCGGGTATCCGCCGGGTCACTGCCGATCGGGCGATAACGCATGGGATCCTCCTATCCCTCATCCCACCGGAATACCGCCGGCGAGTTTTCACTGCGGCACGATCTCGTCCAGGAACCGCCGCGCGGCTTCCCGCCCGTTTTCGAAGAGATGCTTCTTCTCCCCGTCCCCGAGCCCGAAGTCGACAGCGGAAATCCCGGTCGTGTCGACGTACACCGTCCTCCGGTTCCCACCCTCCTCGCGCAACCGGTAACGATTCCAGTCCGACATCAGGGTTTCGAGTGAACCGATGGCGATCCGCAACGCGCTCTTCACCGGTTCGTCCCTGCCGCCCGCGGGTTCCCCGGAAAGCTTCACGCCCCAGGTCGGCCAGCGCGCGGGCTTCGCATCGGTCCGGTCGAAGACGGTGATCGGGAAGTTCGACAGCAGGCCGCCGTCGACCCAGGTGACGGTGCCCTCCGGGTGGACCCCGAACTGCACGGGCCGGAAGTAGAACGGGATCGACATCGACGCGCGGACGGCGTCGACGATCTTCTCCCCGCCGGGATCGCGGCCGTATTGGGAATAATCCCAAGGCAGCCGGACGCATTCGGCGAGATAATCGCCGGTGTGCATCCCGTCGCGCAGCAGCAGATCGACACCGTCACCGATCGGACCGGTCACCTTGTCGAGCAGGGACCGATCCTCAAACCGGCGGCAGTCCATGTCGTTCATGACCGCTTCCAGTCCGCCGAGATCCTTTCCCGCCTTCTGATAAACGGCGACCAGCGTGGCGACGATCGCGCCGGCACTCGTCCCGGCGACGCGGGGAACGTGTAACCGGCTTCGTGCAACTCCAGCACCGCGCCCAGCAACCCGATACCTTTGACGCCGCCGCCTTCAAGCACCAGATCGACGCGTTTCACGGAATCAGCCATGGCCCATCACCCCTGCACCCGCAACCGCCGTATGTCGGCGGTACCCCGCACGGAAATCGAGTGTGACACAGCGCAAGACCGAGGAATCCGGCGTTCACCCGAATGGCACAGAAACAGCTGCTTCTTTTACCGGCCGAGTCGAGTTCGTTAATTTCCTGCCGCCCTTTAGGGCATTCTGTGGTGCGGGAAAGAATGCAGATACACAATCCCGGACTCGATCAGATCTCGACTGTTCAGTGCCGCCCCCCATGACACGGTTGCGCCGACGACCGGCTCCGCGGCAGGAACCGTGCCGTGATCGCCTTCGTCGCCGTGGTTCTCGGCGAGCAGCGGCGGAGGCCTCGATCAAGCAGGTGCGTGAATATCAGAACAGGCGGAACTCGTCCGACTCGATGCCACGGAGCGCGTCGTAGTCCAGGGTCAGGCACCGGATCCCCCGGTCCTCGGCCAGCACCCGCGCCTGCGGTTTGATGATCTGCGCGGCGAAGACGCCCTGCACCGGCGCCAGCAGCGGGTCACGGTTCAGCAGTTCGAGGTACCGCGTCAGCTGCTCGACGCCGTCGATCTCACCGCGCCGTTTGATCTCCACGGCGACACTTCCACCGTCGGCGTCACGGGCCATGATGTCGACCGGCCCGATCGCGGTCGGGAACTCGCGGCGCACCAGGGAGTAGCCGTCGCCGAGGGTCTTGATGTGCTCGGCGAGCAGTTCCTGCAGGTGCGCCTCGACGCCGTCCTTCTGCAGGCCCGGTTCCGCCCCGAGTTCCTGGGCGTGGTCGTGGAAGATCTCGTCGATCGTGATGACGAGCTTCTCCCCCTGCTTGTTCTCGACGATCCACAGCTTGCCGTCCTCGATCAGCCAGCACGGCGGGCTCATCCAGTTCAGCGGCTTGTAGGCGCGGTCGTCCGAGTGCACGGACACCGACCCGTCGGCCTTCACGAGCAACAGCCGGGTGGCCATCGGGAGATGGGCGGTCAGACGGCCGGCGTAGTCGACCTGGCAACGAGCGATCACTAAGCGCACCCCGCGAGGGTAGGACAAGCATCGCGATACTGGTCGCATGGACCCCATTCAGCGTGTCAGCTCGCACGAGGTGTACCGGAACAACTGGATGACCGTGCGCGAGGACACCGTCCGGCGGCTCGACGGTTCCGAAGGGATCTACGCCGTCATCGACAAACCCACCTGCGCCGTGGTGATCCCCTTCGACGGCGTCCGGTTTCACCTGGTCGAGCAGTTCCGCTACCCGCTCGGCCTGCGGCGCTGGGAGTTCCCGATGGGTACCGCACCCGACCTCGCCGACGTCCCGCCGCCCGAGCTGGCCGCACGCGAGCTGCGCGAGGAGACCGGGCTGATCGCCGGGTCGATGGCCGACCTCGGCCTCACCGACGTCGCCGCCGGTATGTCGAGCCAGCGCGGGCGCGTGTTCCTCGCCACCGAGCTCACCCAGGGTGAGGCCCAGCGCGAGGTCGAGGAGCAGGACATGCGGACGGCGTGGTTCGAACGGGACGAGTTCGAGAAGATGATCGCCTCGGGTGACATCACCGACGCGCAGACGCTGGCCGCCTACACGCTCCTGCTGCTGCGCGAACGCCGCTGAGCAGCGAAGTCAGTCCGGCCAGACCGGGGAGCGTTTCTCCAGGAAGGCCGCCATACCTTCCCTCGCCCCGGGCAGCTGCGACGCCGACACCATCACTTCCAGTGCCAGCGCGTAGGCGTCGGCCTCGGGCCGGTCCAGCTGCGCGTACAGGGTCTGCTTCCCCATCGCCTTGCTCGCCCGGCTGCCCCGCGTCGCGCGCTCCAGCAGCGAAGCGACGGCGTCGTCGAGCGAATCGTCCGGGACGACGCGGTTCACCATGCCCCAGTCGAGCGCGGTCGCCGCGTCGACGACGTCGCCGGTGAGCGCTAGTTCCATCAGCCGTTTCCGCCCGATCGCCCTGGCCACCGGCACCGCGGGGGTATGGCAGAACCAGCCGCCCTTGCCGCCGGGCAGGGCGAATCCGGCCGATTCGGCGGCGACGGCGAGGTCGCACGAGGCCACCAGCTGGCAGCCGGCCGCGGTCGCGAGCCCGTGCACCCGCGCGACGACGACCTGCGGCACCGACTGCATCGTGCCCATCAGATCCGTGCACAGCCGCAGCAACTCGCGGACGCCCATCAGGTCACGCGCGGCGACATCGCCGAAGTCGTGTCCCGCGGAGAACACCGGCCCGGCACCCGCCAGGACGATCCCGGTGGCGTCGGACTCCCCCGCCTCGCGGAACGCGGCGAGCAGTTCGGCCAGGTGGTCCGCGGACAGCGAGTTCCGCCGCGCGGCGCGGTTCATGGTGATCGTGACGGTGTCGCCGTCACGCTTCACGAGGATGTGCTCGTACTCGGCCATGCTCCGACGGTAACCGAACGGAACGTCCGGCGATACGAATCGGGCCCGACGCCGACCTCGGCACGCAGCCGTCGCCGCAGGTTGGCGGCGGTACCGAGGCCGGACCGCCGCGCGACCCGCTCGACCGGCAGCTCGGTGGTCTCCAGCAGGCGCCGCGCGAGCCGGACCCGTTGCGCGCGCAGCCAGCGTCCGGGCGTGACGCCGGTGGCGGCCGCGAACTCGCGATGGAAGGTCCGTTCGCTCAGCCCCGCGTGACCGACGAGGTCTTCGACGCCGATGTCGTCGGCGATCCGCTCCAGCGCCCAGTCCATTGTGGACGAGACGCTCGGCCGTGACGGCTTGGGAGGCAACGGATTGTCGACGTATTGCCGCTGGCCGCCTTCCCGCGCGGGCGGCATCACGAGACGGCGGGCGAGCGCCGCCGCGACCTCCGCTCCGTGATCGCGCCGCACCAGGTGCAGGCACAGGTCCAGGCCGCCGACCACGCCCGCCGACGTCAGCACGTCACCCCCGTCGGTGAACAGGACGTCCCGCTGGACGACGGCGTCGCGCGCGGCGGTTTCGAGGTCGTCCAGCAGCCGCCAGTGCGTGGTGACCGAGCGGCCGTCGAGCAGTCCGGCCGCGGCCAGCGTGAAAGCACCGGAGCACAACGACGCCACGGTGATCCCGGCCCGGTGTGCCTTGCGCAGCGCGGCGAGCGCGGCCGCGGGCACCTCGGCGTGCGGATCGACCCGGCCGGGCGCGACGACGAGGTCGCAACCGGCCAGTCCGCTCAGCCCATGGGTCGCCCCGATCACCCCGAACGGATGACTGGCCACCGGCGCACGGCCCGGTGCGCACAGACGGACCTCGAACGGCCCGATGCCGCTGTCGGTCCGGTCGATCCCCCAGACCTCGCCGATCACGCCCAGGTCGAAGGACCGGCTGCCCGGCAGGAGGAGTACGCCCACGATGCGCATGGCAGGAAAGTACCGCATCGCGCTTCTTCTGCCACTCCCGGATCGAGGACAGAGACCCGAAACTCGAGCCATGACCACTGAAACCAAGGCCCTGCTCGTGATCGACGTCCAGCGCGGCTTCGACAAGCCGGTCTGGGGCCCTCGCAACAACCTCGGGGCGGAAGCCAACATCAAGGCACTCGTCGACGCCTACCAGGAGCGCGGGCTGCCGATCGTGCTCGTGCACCACGACTCGGTCAACCCCGGTTCGTCGCTGCGGCCGGGCCAGGAGGGCAACCACTTCAAGCCGGAACTCGACGGCGTGCGCGCGGATCTGGTGTTCGGCAAGAAGGTCAACTCGGCCTTCCACGGCGACATCGATCTCGACGGCTGGCTGAAGACGCGCGGCATCGCGTCGTTCGTCCTCGCCGGGATCCAGACGAACTTCTGCTGCGAGACGACGGCACGCGTCGGCGGGAACCTGGGCTACGACGTCACTTTCGCGCTCGACGCGACGTTCACCTTCGACCTCGCCGGGCCGGACGGGAGCGTCCTCACCGCCGACGAGCTCTCCCGGGCGACCGCGACGAACCTGCACGGCGGCGGGTTCGCCACCGTCACCTCGACGAAGGAGATCCTGAAGAGCTTGTGAGTGGTACTGGCGGTTCCGCTCGCGCTGAGGACCCGGAAGTCCGTGAAGGCCTCCTTGCCTACCTTGAGGGTAGGGAAGGAGGCCTTCACGGACTTGCCGTCCGGGTGCGTCAGGCCCGGTCGATCACCGCCTTGAGGAAGCGTCGCGTCCGGTCGTGGTCGGGATCGTTGAACAACTTCTCCGGCGCGGCGTCCTCCAGCACCTGGCCCTGGTCGAACATCATCACGCGATCCGAAACGTCCCGCGCGAACTGCATTTCGTGCGTGACGCAGAGGATCGTGATGTCGGTGGACGCCGCGATCTCGCGCAGCACACGCAGGACGTCGGCGACCAGTTCCGGGTCCAGCGCCGACGTGACCTCGTCCAGCAGCAGCACGTCCGGCCGCATCGCGAGCGCCCGCGCGATCGCGACACGCTGCTGCTGGCCACCGGAGAGCCGCGTCGGATGCGCGTTCTGCTTGTCCGAAAGCCCGACCATGTCCAGCAGGTCGACGGCTCGCGCCTCGGCCTCCTCGCGGGGGACGCCGAGCGAGTGGATCGGCGCCTCGGTGATGTTGCGCAGCACGTTCATGTTCGGGAACAGGTTGAACTGCTGGAACACCATGCCGATCCGCTTGCGCACGGCCCGCAGGTACTTCTCGTCCGCGGGTACCAGTTTCTCGCCACGCCGCAGGTGACTCAGCGGTTCACCGCCGACCTCGATGGTGCCGCCGTCGACCCGTTCCAAGGTCATCAGCAGCCGCAGGATCGTCGTCTTCCCGGACCCGCTCGGCCCGATCAGCGAGACGAACTCCCCGGGCGCGACGGTGAAATCGAGGTCCCGCAGCACGACGTGGTCCCCGTAGGCCTTGAGCACCTGTGAAAACCGGATCATCGGGGCATCAACTGTGGGCGGCACGTCGCTCCAACCTTCTCACCAGAATCGAAGCCGGCAGGCTCACCAGCAGGAACAACACCCCGGCCAGGGTGTACGGCTCGATGACGCGAAACGTCTCGGCACCGACCTCTTTCGCGCGGTTGAGCACGTCGAGGACGCCGATACCCAGGAGCAGCGGGGTTTCCTTGAACATCGAGATCGTGTAATTGCCCAACGCGGGCAGCACCCGCGGAACCGCCTGCGGGAGGACGACCGCCGTCCACACCCGGGACCGCGGCAGATTCAGCGCGGTCGCGGCCTCCCACTGTCCTCTCGGGACGGCTTCGATCCCGGCCCGGTACACCTCGGCGGCGTAGGTCGCGTAGTGCACGCCGAGCGCCACGACGCCGGTGACGAACGCCGACATCGTGAATCCCGTCAGCGGCGGAACCAGGTAGTAGATCGCGAACACCTGGATCAGCAGCGGGGTGCTGCGGACGAATTCGATGAACAGCCAGACCGCCCGCGACACCACCGGGATCTCCGCGCGCCGGACCAGCGCGAACACCAGACCGAGCACGTAGCCGACCAGCGAGGCGAGCAGCGTGATCTCGACGGTGACGAGCAAACCCTCCAGCAGCAAAGGAATCGAAGCGAAGGCCGCTTCCCAGCTCCACCCCATCAGGCACCCCCCGCCGTGGCCGTCATCTTGGCGGGCGTTCTGCCGAGCCGCCGCGACGCGAGCCGTTCCAGCGCCCGCATCCCGCTGGTGATCAGCACCGCGAGCAGGAGGTACAGCACGAGTTCGGTGCCGTAGATCCAGCCGATCTCCGCACCGAACACCGGCCGCAGCAATTCACCCTGCCGCGCCATCTCCGGAACGGCGATGAACGAAAGCAGGGCGGTGCTCTTGAGCAACTGGATGAACAGGTTGGTGAACGGTGGCAGCATTTCCGCGAACGCCTGCGGCAGGATCACCCGCCGCATCCGCTGGGCCGGCGTCAGGTTGAGCGCCACGGCGCCCTCGAATTGCGCGCGGGGGACGGAATTCACCGCGCCGCGGACGATCTCGGCGCCGTAGGCCCCGTGATTGAGGCCCAGCACCAGGATCCCGGCGAACATCGGCACCAGCTGGAAGCCGACCAGCACCGGCAGCACGAAATACAGCCAGAACAGCTGGACGACTTCCGAAGTACCGCGGAAGATCTCGACGTAGACGCGGGAAATCCCCCGCACGGTCCGCGACGGCGATCTCAGCGCGAGCCCCGCGATCAGCGAGAGCACCACGGTGAGCGCGATCCCGCCGAACGCGGCGGTCACGGTCGCGGTCAGTCCATTGAGGACGGATGTGACGATATGCGATACCGAAGACGACATGAGGTCCGCCCCGTCACACCGCGCAGAGTTTCTCGGTGGTGACCTCGGCCTTCGGCAAGTTCGCCGCCGAGAACCCGAACGGTGTCACGATCCGGGTCCAGTCCCCGCTTTCGTGCAGTTTCTTCAGTTCGGCGTTGAACGCCTCGCGCAGCGGCCCGTCGTCCCGGCGGAAGACGAACGCGCCGGCGGAGACGACCGGCTGCCCGTCCTTGACCGGATCGAATCCGGCGGTGACCTCGGCCGCCGCGCCCGGGTTCTTCAGCAGCACGTCCTTGAGGGAGATGTCGGTGAGCGCCGCGCAGTAGACCCGGCCGTCGGTGACCGCGCGAAGCATGTTGTCCTGCGAATCCAAGGTGACGATCTGGTCTTCGGCGACACCGGAATCCGTGGCGTAACCCTTCTCCACGGCGGCGGAAAGCACCGCGACCTTGACCTTCTTGGCGGCGATGTCCTCGAACCTCAGGACCTGCTGCGGATTCCCCTTCGGCACCAGCAACGCGGTCAGCGCCGAGTAGTCCGGAATCGAGAACGCGGCGGCGTCGCACCTTTCCTTCTTGATGTTCATCCCGGCCGCGACGACGTCGTACTGCCGGGCGTTGAGTGCGGGAATCAACTGATCGAAGGAAACCGCACTGGCTTCGACGTTGTCGACGCCCATCGCCTTGAAGACGGCCCGCGCCACCTCCGGCGCTTCCCCGGTCACCCTGCCTGCCTGATCCGTGAAACCGTAGGGAGATTCGTTCGCGATACCGATCTTGATCTTCTTCGAGTCCTTGGCGGCCTGCAGCGCGTCTCCGGAAGAAGTCGACGTGCACGCGGACAACAACACCGGACCGCCGATCGTCACCGCCCCCAGAACCGCGGACCGCCGGAAGAATTCCCGCCTCGACCACTCGCCGTGCTCCATGGCAGCACCCCTTTTCGATTAATCGGTTCAATCGAAAAGTAGGTGGGTACCTTTGCCGAGGCAGCATGAGCGGGTCTTTCACCCCGCCGCCGTTACCGGACCGAGATTTACCGTGACTTTAAGTGCTCAACCCGTGGCGCTCGCGCACCAATCCGACAATTCCGTCCATGATGTCGGTGAGTTCGTAGTCCTTGGGTGTGAAGACCCGGGCGATCCCGCGTTCCAGCAGCAGCTTTTCGTCGTCCGGCGGGATGATGCCGCCGACGATGACCGGGATGTCGCCGGCACCCGCCGCGCGCAAGCCGTCCACCACCTGCGGGACGACCTCGAGGTGCGAACCGGACAGCACCGAAAGCCCGACCACGTGCACGCCCTCCTGGACGGCGGCCGCGACGATTTGTTCCGGGGTCAGCCGGATACCCTGGTAGACCACCTCGAAACCGACGTCACGCGCCCGGACGGCCACCTGCTCGGCGCCGTTGGAATGCCCGTCGAGTCCGGGTTTGCCGACCAGGATCCGCAGGCGCTCGCCGATCTCGGTGCTCGTCGACTTGACGCGGTCGCGGACGCGGCGGATCTCCCCGTTGCCCTCGCCCGCCGCCGCGGAGGCGGAAACCCCGGTGGGAGCGCGGTATTCGCCGAACACCGCACGCAGTGCCCCGGACCATTCCCCGGTGGTGACCCCGGCGCGGGCACAGTCGATCGTGGCCTCGAACAGGTTGTCCGAGGTCTTCGCGATGGCCTTCAGCTTCTCCAGCGAGGCTTCGGCCGCGGCGTTGTCCCGGCGCGCCCGCCATTCCTCGATCCCGCCGACGGCCTGCTTCTCGACGGCCGGATCGATGGTCTCGATCGCCTTGGCGCCCTCGGCCTGGAGCGGTGAGGGCTCGGTGGTCTCGAACTTGTTGACCCCGACCAGGATCCGCTCGCCGTTCTCCATGCCACGCCGCAACTCCGCGAGCGACGCGACGAGCTGCGACTTCATGTAGCCGCTCTCGACGGCCGCGACGGCGCCGCCGACGTCCTGCACCCGCGCGATCTCCTCACGCGCGCCCGCCATGATCTCGTCGACCTTGGCCTGGATGACGTGCGAGCCGTCGAAGATGTCCTCGTACTCCAGCAGATCGGTCTCGAAGGCCAGCACCTGCTGCATCCGCAGCGCCCACTGCTGGTCCCAGGGGCGAGGGAGGCCGAGCGCCTCGTTCCACGCGGGCAACTGGATCGCGCGGGCCCGGGCACCGCGGGAAAGCGACACCGCGAGCATCTCCAGCACGATGCGCTGGACGTTGTTCTCCGGCTGGGCCTCTGTCAGGCCGAGCGAGTTCACCTGCACGCCGTAGCGCAGCCGTCGCGCCTTCGCATCCGTTACGCCGTAACGATCCCTGGTGATCTCGTCCCACAGCGCGGTGAACGCGCGCATCTTCGACATCTCTTCGACGAAGCGCACGCCGGCGTTGACGAAGAACGAGATCCGCGCGACCACCTTGGCCATGTCGGCCTGCTCGACCTGCCCGGAATCGCGGACGGCGTCGAGGACCGCCATGGCGGTGCACAGCGCGTACGCGACCTCCTGCGTCGGCGTCGCGCCGGCTTCCTGCAGGTGGTAGCTGCAGATGTTGATCGGGTTCCACTTCGGGACGTGGTGCACCGTCCACGCGATCATGTCGGTGATCAGGCGGAGGCTCGGGCCCGGCGGGAAGATGTAGGTACCCCGGGAGAGGTATTCCTTGATGATGTCGTTCTGCGTGGTGCCGGTGAGCTTGGCCAGCACCTCGTCGACGTCACGGCCCTCGGTTTCGGCCTGTTCGCGGGCCACGGAGACGTAGAGCGCCAGCAGCCACATGGCGGGCGCGTTGATCGTCATCGACGTGTTGGCCTCGGCGAGCGGGATGCCGTCGAAGAGGCGCCGCATGTCCCCGATATGCGAGACCGGGACGCCGACCTTGCCGACCTCGCCCTTGGACAGCTGGTGATCCGGGTCGTAGCCGGTCTGCGTGGGCAGGTCGAACGCGACGGAGAGGCCCGTCTGGCCTTTGGCGAGGTTCCGTCGGTAGAGCTCGTTGGACGCGGCCGCGGACGAGTGACCGGCGTAGGTCCGCATCACCCAGGGGCGGTCCCGTTCACGATCCGTGGGATAGGGCACGGTGCACCTCCGGCGCTGGACGACCGCCTGAGTGTACCGGCCGGTAACATCGGTCGCGCAGTTGAATCGGACACAGTCGGGTCATTCTCCGACAGCGTGCTCCCGACGCCGTCGCGCCTCGTCGACGGCATTCGCCAGCTTTTCACGGACCTTGCCGACCTCGCTGACACCCACGAGTACGACCGGCGCCTTGCGGTCCTTGCCCGAACCGGCGCCGAAGTTCGCCGACGCCCAGGCGAGCACGCCGAGCCTGCCGAACGTGATCGTCCCGGTCTTGGCGGGGCCCGGCGTGACGACGGGTGCGGCCAGATCCGCCAACGACGCGGACTCCTCCTTGCGGCGCACGAAGGAACTGGTCGCGATGACCCGGCCGTCCGTCACGGCGTAGGTGGTCGACGCGAGCCTGAGGTACCGGATGAGCGGTCTGCCGACGAGGTGGAACACCCCCGCGACGGTGAGCACGATCCACGCGACCGTGTGGAACGCCGTGTCGTGGTTGTAGAAGAAGAACAAGGTGACGCCGCCCAGCCAGAGCAGGCCGAAGGGGACGTTGAAGTAGTCACCGGGGTTGAAGAAGGGCCTGCGCACCGGCGTCCCGGCCCAGATGACCCGTTCACCTGGAAGGAGGTCGATCTGCCCCTCATGCATGCCATGGCACACTACCCGTCCGCGAGGCGGGCGGCAGTGTCCGTTCGTCGGGAACCGGGAGGGGACGGTCCTGGCCGTGAGGGCGGTTCGGGCTCTTGGCTCGAGGCCCTGGCTCACGTTGTCGCGAGTGGCGTGACCGGGCGTGGCGCGAAGCCCCTTCGGCACCTTCATGGCAGGAAGGCCTTCGCGACACAGGTCCCCACTATCCACAAAGGACACCGCGCGGGACCCGACGCCCGGTGAGGCCTGAACGCGCGAGTTCGGGAGGGGGTCGTGAGTGGTAAGGAGGGTTAGAGTCAACTGTGTCTTGGGTGTCTACGTCGGGTTGTCGGTCAGGCACGTTGCGAAAGTGGCTTTCGCAACGTTGATGGTTGCGAAAGTGGCTTTCGCAACATCTGCGCGGGTGAGCGAGGGCAGCGGCGGTGGGGCAGTGGTCTGGTGGGTCGTGAGTGGTAAGGGTCGTTAGAACCCTCCTTACCACTCACGACCCCCTCCCGAACCGCGCGACTCCCCCTCACGACGTCTAACGTGGGCATTCGCGGCGGATTCCTGGCCACCGCCGGGATCTTCGCGGGCAACGCCGTCCAGGGCATCGCAGCCACGCTCGGTCTCGACGTCGTCATCGCCCAGTCGCAGCCGGTGTTCGTGACACTCGAAAAGGTCAGGCCCGACCGGGCTCGCCCGAAACGCGTTCGATGCGGGCACCGAGCCGGTTCAGGTTCTCCACGAAGTGCGGGTAGCCGCGGTCGATGTGGAAGACGTCCCAGACCTCGGTGACGCTGTCCGCGCACAGCCCGGCCAGCACCAGTCCGGCGCCGGCGCGGATGTCCGCGGCCCACACCGGTGCGCTGGAGAGCCGCTCGACGCCGCGGACGACGGCGTGGTGGCCGTCGGTGCGCGCGTCACCGGAGAGCCGCATCATCTCTTCGATGAACCGGAACCGCGCCTCGTAGATGTTCTCCGTGATCATCGAGGTGCCTTCGGACACGGCCGAAAGCGCCACCGCGAACGGCTGCAGGTCGGTCGCGAAACCGGGGTACGGCAACGTCACCCAGTCGACGGCCTTCGGGCGTTCCTTCTGGATGATCCGGAAACCCTTGTCGCCGAACGTCTCGACCTCGGCACCGGCCAGGCCGAGCTTGTCGAGGACCAGGTCGAGATAGTGCGGGTTGACCCCGCGCACGGTCAGGTCGCCCCGGGTCATCGCGGCGGCGAACGCCCAGGTCGCGCCCACGATCCGGTCGCCGATCACGCGGTGCTCGGTCGGGTTCAGCTTCTCGACGCCCTCGACGGTGAGGGTCGAGGTGCCCGCGCCTTCGACCTTCGCGCCCATCTCCACGAGCATCGTGCAGATGTCGACGATCTCGGGTTCGCGCGCGGCGTTGTCGATGACCGTGGTGCCCTCGGCGAGCACGGCGGCCATCAGGATGTTCTCGGTGGCGCCGACACTCGGGAAGTCCAGCCAGATCTGCGCGCCGCGCAGGCCGTCGGCCTTCGCCACGACGCAGCCGTGCTCGATGGTGCTGGTGGCGCCCAGCTTGCGGAGTCCGTTCTGGTGCATGTCCAGCGGCCGGGAGCCGATCGCGTCCCCACCCGGCAGCGCCACGACGGCCTGCCTGAGGCGCCCGACCAGCGGCCCCAGCACGCAGACCGACGCGCGGAGCTTGCCCATGGCGGCCGAGTCGGCCCGGTACGAGAGCTCGGCCGGGGTGGTGATCTTCGCGGTGTCGCCGTCGATGACGACGTCGCAGCCGACGCTGCGGAGGACGTCGCCCATCAGCGGGACGTCCAGGATCTGGGGGCAGTTCGTGATGGTGGTCGTGCCCTCGGCCAGCAAGGCCGCGGCCATCAGTTTCAGGACGCTGTTCTTCGCCCCGACCACGTCGACCTCGCCGACCAGCCGTGCTCCGCCGTGCACGTCGAAGTGCTCACTCATGGGCGCCAATCATGCCCTCTCGCCCGGATTTGCCTTACGCCGGGCCGGTAGAGTCGGGTTCATGGTCGTTCGCATCAACCGCGTCTACACGAAGGTCGGCGACAACGGCACCACGGCACTCGGCGACGGCTCCCGCGTGCCGAAGACGTCGCCGCGGCTGTCCGCCTACGCCGACGTCGACGAAGCCAACTCCGTCATCGGTCTCGCCCTCGCGATGGGCGGTCTCCCCGGGGAAATCGCCCAGGTTCTGCGCGGGGTGCAGAACGATCTCTTCGACGTCGGCGCGGATCTGTGCGCACCGATCGTCGAAAACCCGCCCTACGAACCGCTTCGCATCACCGAGCGCTACATCGAGCGGCTCGAAGGCTGGTGCGACGAGTTCAACGAGCGCGTGCCGAAGCTGACGTCGTTCATCCTGCCGGGTGGTACCCCCGGGGCGGCGTTCCTGCACCAGGCCCGCACGGTCTCGCGGCGGGCGGAGCGCTCGGGCTGGGCGCTTTACGAAGCCGAGCCCGCGAAGACGAACCAGCTCGCGTTGAAGTATTTGAACCGGCTTTCGGATCTGCTGTTCATCCTGTCGCGGCTCGCGAACCCGGACGGCGACATCCTGTGGCAGCCGGGCGGCGCGAGCTGACGACGCGATGCGGCACCTGGTCGCGGTAGTCGCGCGGCCAGGTGCCGCATCGAGTGACGGGGTGGAGCTCAGCCCTGTTCCTGTGCCGCCCAATGACGCTCGAGGTCGACGTCGGGCGTGCCGTCCTTGCCCGGGTCGATCGCCTTCATCGTGATCGTGTCCTCCAGGGACACGGACTCGGGAAGGTGGCTCCAGCGGTTCGTGTCCTCGCTCTGAGTCATACGCCGAGAATAGACGTGGATCCCGTTCCGAGCCCGGTAGAAATGCCGGTCGGTGAAGATCTCATGCTCTTCCGCCCTCGCGGTCCGTGCACGCGCAAGTAGGTGCCCGATAGCGTCAGGATGGGTCGCCCGGAGCGCGATCACCGCAACTAGAGGACTAGAGGCTCCAGGAAGCGCGAAGCGCGGCGAGGGCGTCGTGAAAGCCCGGGAAGGTCTTCTTCACGCAACCCGGGTCGTCCAGCGTGATCCCCGGCGTGCGCAGCCCGGTGACACTGAACGCCATCGCGATCCGGTGGTCACGACGGCACTTCACGAGCGTCCCGGCCGGCACCGAAGGCCGGATCTCGATCCAGTCCCGCCCGGTCTCCACCGGGACACCCATCGCGCGCAGGTTCTCCTCGCAGGCCGCGAGCCGGTCGCATTCCTTGATCCGGGTGTTGTAGACGTCCTCGATCCGCACCGGCCCGGCCGCGAACGGCGCGATGGCCGCGAGGGTCGGCACGGTGTCGGAGATGTCGCGCATGTTCACCGTGACGCCGCGCAGCCCGCCGGTCCCGGTCACGGTGACCGCGTCCGCACCCACCTCGACGTCGGCACCCATCCGCCGCAGGACCTCGACGAACCCCAGGTCACCCTGCAGGGCCCCCGCGCCGAGACCCGGGATCGTCACGGAACGCCCGGTCAGAGCTGCCGCGGCGAAGAAGTAGCTCGACGTCGAAGCATCGGGCTCGATTTCGTAGCGGCAAGCCTGGTACGGCGACGGCGGCACGATGAACGTGTCACCCTCACGGATGACCTCGACGCCAAAGCGCCGCATCATGGCGATGGTGATCTCCACGTAGGGCACCGAAACGAGATCCGTGACGGTGATCCGCAGCCCCTCGGCGGTCAGCGGGCCGACCAGCAGCAGCGCGGTCAGGAACTGCGAAGACAGCCCCGCGTCCAGGGTGAGGTCGCCGCCTTTGATCCCGGCGGCCCGCACCACCAGCGGATGGTGGCCCGGCGTTCCTTCGAAACCCACGTCGACGCCCAGTTCCAGCAGCGCGTCGGTGAGCGGACCCAGCGGCCGGGCGCGCATCTGCTCGGAGGCGTCGAAGCGGAAGGTGCCGTTCCCGGCGGCGGCCAGAGCCGGCAGAAAACGGGCCGTGGTGGCGCCGTCCCGGCAGAAGACGTCGGCGCTGTCGACGGCGGGACCTTCGGGACGTCCCGAAATGGTCCACTCGTCAGAAGCACGGGAGACCTGATAGCCGAGTTCGAGCAGGCCTTCGGCGAAACCCTCGGAGTCGTCCGAACGCAGCGGCCTGCTCAGCACGGTCGTCCCGTGGGCGGCGGCCGCGAGGAACAGGCCTCGGGCGGTGATCGACTTCGAACCGGGGATGTCGACGGTGGTCACGGCGCGAGCATACGGCGTGCTCGCGGAACCGATTCAGGAAGCGCGGGGAAGACGGCGCCCGGGTGGAGCGGACTCGAGCCAGGAGAGGAAACCGGTGAGGGCACCGGGGCCCATCGCGATCTCGATCGCCTCCTGCGTGGCGGACTCACACCGCAGGACGATCGAACCGTCGGGGACGGCGTAGGCCTCCGTGCCGGACGGATCGCGCCGGTCCGCGATCTCCATGCTCGCCCGCTGGAAGACCCGGTCCGGGCCGGTCCGCAGGCTCCACACCCGGAACCAGACGAACTCGTCACCCTCGTAGCGGCCCAGCCCCAGATGCCAGCTGGACCGCGCTTCGTCCGGACGCCACCGCAGCGCGACGCTCACGCCACCACCGCGGCGCATCCGGACCCATCTCAACGAATACCAGGCCGCGAGAACGGCCAGGATGGTCAGGGCCCCGAGAACACCCACGGCGATTTCCACGGCCCGGCCCCTGCCCGATTCCCGGTCAGACCGACTGACCGGCCGCGCGGAGCTGGGCGGTCGCCCTAGCCCGCTCTTGCTCGTCTTCGCCGCTCAACGCCTTCTTGGCCGCGTCGACGTCGATCTCGTCCGAAAGTTCGGCGCTCTCGGCGAGGATGCTCACGCCGGTCGCGGTGACCGACAGGAAACCGCCGTGCACCGCGGCGGTCACGATCTCGCCTTCGGCGGTGGTCACCTTCACGATGCCACCCTCGACGAGCTGGCCGAGTACAGGCTCGTGACCGGCCATGATGCCGATCTCGCCCTCGGTGGTCTGGGCCACCACGAACGTGGCGGTACCGGACCAGAGACGGCGCTCGACGGCTACCAGCTCGACAGAAATCTCAGCCACGTAGCTTCCCTTCAGCTCAGGTGCTGGCACCGAGTGTAATAGTCAACCGTTCCGCTATGCGAACGACGGGACCAGCGTCCACAGTAGACACCGATCCCGCCGCTCATCGGAACATCACTTCTTGGTGATTTCCTTGTACTTCTTCTCCAGGTCTTCGAGGCCACCGATACCCAGGAACGCCTGCTCCGGGTAGTGGTCGAAGTCGCCCTTGGTGATGCGGTCGAAGGACTCGATGGTCTCCGACAGCGGCACGGTCGAGCCCGGGATCTGCGTGAACGCCTCGGCGACCAGCATGTTCTGCGAGAGGAACCGCTCGATGCGGCGCGCGCGCTGAACGGTGAGCTTGTCCTCTTCCGAGAGCTCGTCCATACCGAGGATTGCGATGATGTCCTGCAGTTCCTTGTACTTCTGCAGGATCCGGATGACCTCGGAAGCCACCCGATAGTGGTCCTCACCGACGATGGCCGGGTCGAGAATGGTCGACGTCGACGCCAGCGGGTCCACCGCCGGGAAGATGCCCTTCTGGAAGACACCACGCGAAAGCTCGGTGGTGGCGTCCAGGTGGGCGAACGTCGTCGCCGGCGCCGGGTCGGTGTAGTCGTCCGCGGGGACGTAGATCGCCTGCATCGAGGTGATCGAACGGCCACGGGTCGAGGTGATCCGCTCCTGGAGCTGACCCATCTCGTCGGCCAGCGTGGGCTGGTAACCCACCGCCGAAGGCATGCGGCCCAGCAGGGTCGACACCTCGGAACCGGCCTGGGTGAACCGGAAGATGTTGTCGATGAAGAGCAGCACGTCCTGGTTCTGCACATCGCGGAAGTACTCCGCCATGGTCAGCGCGGACAGCGCGACCCGCATCCGGGTGCCCGGCGGCTCGTCCATCTGACCGAAGACGAGGGCGGTGTCGTTGATGACGCCGTCCTCGGACATCTCCAGGAAGAGGTCGTTGCCCTCACGGGTGCGCTCGCCGACACCGGCGAACACCGAGGTACCACCGAAGTTCCGGGCGACACGGGTGATCATCTCCTTGATGAGCACCGTCTTGCCGACGCCGGCACCGCCGAACAGGCCGATCTTGCCACCCTCGACGTACGGGGTCAGCAGGTCGACGACCTTGAGGCCGGTCTCCAGCATCTTCGTCTTGCCTTCGAGCTGGTCGAAGGAAGGCGGGTTGCGGTGGATGCCCCAGCGCTCGAGGTCGTCGCCGTAGCCGGGCTCGTCGAGGCACTCGCCGAGCGCGTTGTAGACGTGGCCCTTGACCTTGTCGCCGACCGGGACCGTGATCGGGCCGCCGGTGTTGGTGACCTCGGCGCCGCGCACCAGGCCGTCCTGCGGCTGCAGCGAGATGGTGCGGACGAGGTTGTCACCGAGGTGGCTGGCGACCTCGAGGGTCACCGTCTTGCGCAGCTGCTCGAACTCGATTTCGACCTTGAGCGCGTTGAACTGGTCGGGAACGGCACCGCGCGGGAACTCGACGTCGACGACCGGGCCGGTCACCGAGACGATGCGCCCCTTGGCACGCGGGGTTTCAGTACTGGTCATCAGTCATCACTTCCTGCTGCGGTCAGCGCGTTCGCGCCACCGACGATTTCGGAGATCTCCTGGGTGATCTGCGCCTGGCGGGCCTGGTTCGCCTCCCGCGTCAGCGTGTTCACCAGATCGTTCGCGTTGTCCGACGCCGCCTTCATCGCGGTACGGCGAGCGGCGAGTTCGGACGCGGCCGACTCGAGCATCGCCGCGAAGATCCGCGTGTTGATGTACTTCGGCAGCAAAGCGGAGAGCAGCTTCTCGGCGCTGGGCTCGAACTCGTAGCTCGGGAGCAGGCCTTCGGGCTTCTCTTCGTCACCCTCGGTGTACTCGACCTCGAGCGGCGCGACGCGCTTGGCCGTCGGGCGCTGGGTGAGCATCGAGACGAACTCGGTGTAGACGACGTGGATCTCGTCGACACCCAGGATGCCGTCGGCGTTGCCCGCCTCGTCGTCGGCGCCGTTCAGGAACGACTCGACGATGAGCTCACCGGCGGTCGAGGCGTCGACGTAACCGGGCTGGTCGGAGAACCCCGTCCAGCCTTCGGTCACCTCGCGGCCGCGGAACCGGTAGTAGCTCAGGCCTTTGTTGCCGGTCACGTACAGCACCGGCTCCTTGCCCTGCTGGCGCAGCAGCGTCAGGAGCTCCTCGGTCGCCTTCAGCACGTTGGAGTTGTACCCACCGCACTGGCCCTTGTCGCTGGTGATCACGAGGACCGCCGCACGCTTCGGGTTGGCGCGCTCGACCAGCAACGGGTGGTCGAGGTTGGACGAGGCGCTGGCCAACGCGGAGAGCACGTTCGTGATCTCGTCCGCGTAGGGGCGCGACGCCGCGACCTTCGCCCGCGCCTTGGTGATGCGCGCGGTGGCGATGAGCTCCATCGCCTTGGTGATCTTGCCGATGGACTTGGTCGCCTTGATACGCGACCGGAGTTCTCGGAGTTGTGCGGCCATGAGCTACCAGCTCACTTCTTCGGTGCGGGCTTGTTGACCTTGACGGTCTCCTGCCCGACCTTCTCGGCGTCCATGGCGTCGGAGACCTCGGCGAGGCTCTTGCCCTCGGCGGTGGTGAACTCCTTCTTGAACTCGTTCACCGCGTCGACCAGGCCGTTGGCGGTCTCGTCGGAGAACTTGCCCGACTCGCGGATGTCCTTGAGGAGCTCTCCGTGCTTGCGGCGCGCGGAGTCGATGAACTCGTCACGGAAGCGGCGCACGTCCTCGGTCGGGACCGAGTCGAAGTGACCGTTCGTGCCGAGGTACACCGTGACGACCTGCTCCTCGACCGGGATCGGGGAGTACTGGGCCTGCTTGAGCACCTCGTACAGGCGGACACCACGCTCGAGCTGCGCCTTCGACGCGTCGTCGAGGTCCGAGGCGAAGGCCGCGAAGGCCTCCAGCTCGCGGTACTGCGACAGGTCGATACGGAGCGAACCCGAAACCTGCTTCATCGCCTTGACCTGCGCGGCACCACCCACGCGGGAAACCGAGATACCCACGTCGATGGCCGGGCGCTGACCGGCGTTGAACAGGTCCGACTGGAAGAAGCACTGACCGTCGGTGATCGAAATGACGTTCGTCGGGATGTAGGCCGACACGTCGTTCGCCTTGGTCTCGATGATCGGGAGACCGGTCAGCGAGCCCGCGCCCAGCTCGTCCGAGAGCTTGGCGCACCGCTCGAGGAGACGGGAGTGCAAGTAGAAGACGTCGCCGGGGAAGGCTTCGCGGCCCGGCGGGCGACGCAGCAGCAGCGAGATCGCGCGGTAGGCGTCGGCCTGCTTGGTCAGGTCGTCGAACACGATGAGGACGTGCTTGCCCTCGTACATCCAGTGCTGGCCGATGGCCGAGCCGGTGTACGGCGCGATCCACTTGAAACCGGCCGAGTCCGACGCGGGGGCCGCGACGATGGTGGTGTACTCCATCGCGCCGGCGTCCTCGAGGGACTTCTTCACGGCGGCGATCGTGGAGCCCTTCTGGCCGACCGCGACGTAGATGCAGCGAACCTGCTTCTTCGGGTCGCCGGTCTCCCAGTTGGCCTTCTGGTTGATGATCGTGTCCACCGCGACGGCCGTCTTGCCGGTCTTGCGGTCACCGATGATCAGCTGACGCTGGCCACGGCCGATCGGGGTCATCGCGTCGATCGCGGTGATACCGGTCTGCAGCGGCTCCGCCACCGGCTGGCGCTCGACCACCGAAGCGGCCTTGACCTCCAGCGGACGACGCTCGGTGGTCTCGATCTCGCCGAGGCCGTCGATCGGGGCGCCCAGCGGGTTCACGACCCGGCCGAGGTAGCCCTCGCCGACCGGAACCGACAGGACCTGACCGGTGCGCTTGACCTGCTGGCCTTCGACGACGGTCTCGAAGTCACCCAGGATCGCGGCACCGATGGAGCGCGCATCCAGGTTCAGCGCGACACCGAGGACCCCGCCGGGGAACTCGAGCAGCTCGTTGGCCATCGCCGAGGGAAGGCCCTCGATGTGGGCGATACCGTCACCGGCGTCGATGACGACGCCAACCTCTTCCCGGCTCACGTCCGGGGCGTAACTCGAGACGTAGTTCTCGATCGCGCTACGGATCTCATCCGAGGAGATCGTCAGCTCCGCCATTTCAATCCCGCTCTCGCTTCGTTCGTGCCAGTGTGCAAAGTCGTTGGTGTGGGTCAGCTGGCCAGCCGGCGACGCAGGGCGTCGATGCGCCCCGCGGTGCTGCCGTCGATGACCTCGTCGCCGACGCGGACGACGAGTCCGCCGCCGAGTGACGGGTCGACCTCGACGTGCAGCGCGAGCTGCCGCCCGTAAAGGGCGTTGAGCTTCTCGCTCAGCCGAGCCTGCTGCTCGTCGGACAGCGCGCTCGCGCTGGTCACCTGGGCGACCGAGCGTTCGCGGCGTTCCGCGGCCAGCTGGACCAGCCGCTCGAGGGCGTTGGCGACCCCGCGGCCCTTGGCGCGCAGGACGACCTGCTCGACGAGGGTCTCGGTGACCACGTCCACCTTGTCGGCGAACAGATTGCGGACGAGAGTCCGCTTCGCCTCGGCGGGAGCGGCCAGGTCGGACAGTGCCCGTTCGAGCTCCGGGGCGCCCGCAACGATACGGGTGACCCGGAACAGCTGGTCTTCGACAGTGTCGATGTTCCCGGACTTCTCCGCACTGGTGAGCAGCGCCGAGCGGCCGAGGGCCTCGAGCCCGTCGGTCAGTTCGCGCGGGCTCGACCAGCGGCTGCCCGCCACGGAGTCGAGCACCTGCAGGGCCGGTTCGGAAACCTTGCCCGCGAGGATCCCGCGGGCGAGGCCGATCCGGGCTTCGGACGAGGCCGAACCGTCGGCGACGGCCCGGCGCAGGCCGATCTCCCGGTCCAGCAGGGCGACGACCGAAAGCAGCTCGTCGCCGACCGTCGCCGGGTCCGTACCCGCGGCGGCCAGAACCTCGCCGAGACGATTCTCGGCGAGGTCGAGCGCTTCACGGCTCGCAGCATGCAGCGTCATTCTGGTCTACTTCCCTGCTCCGTTGGAGGCACCCGCGGTCTCCAGCTCGGCGAGGAACCGGTCCACGGTGCCGTGGCGGCGCGCGTCGTCCGCGAGCGACTCGCCGACGATACGGCTGGCCAGCTCGATGGAGTTACGGCCGAGTTCGGCGCGCAGCTCGGCGATGATCTGCGCCTTCTGGGCCTGCAGCTGAGCCTGGCCCTGGGCGACGATGCGCTGGGACTCGGACTCCGCCTCGGCCCGCAGCTCCGCCTTGATCTGCTCGGCTTCGAGCCGGGCGTCGTCGCGGATCTTCGCGGCCTCGGAACGGGCTTCCGCCAGCTGCGCCTTGTACTGCGCGAGGTTCTCTTCGGCTTCGGCCTGCGCCTTCTCGGCCCGCTCGATGCCACCTTCGATCAACGAGGCCCGCTCTTCGTACGCCGTCTCGAAACGAGGGACGACGTACTTCTTCAGAACGAACAGCAGCAGAAGGAAGGCGACGAAACCGAGGATGAGCTCGGGAATGTGCGGCACGATCGGGTTGGGCACCTCGGTGGATGCCAAAACCAATTCGGTCTTCAGCACAACGTCTCCTTAAAGCGAGTTGAGTTGGGAAAACTCAGCCGACGGAGGCGAGGAAGTAGATGACGATACCGATCAGCGCGAGGACCTCGGTCAGCACGAAGGTCGAGAAGGCGATGCTCTGCAGCTTGCCCTGGGCCTCCGGCTGACGGGCGGTGCCGTTGATGACCGCGGCGAAGATGAGACCCACACCGATACCGGGGCCGATCGCGCCGAGGCCGTAACCGATGGCGGCGAGACCCGGGTTGATGTTGCCAGCGGCCTCGGCAGCCTGCGCAAGAACGATGTTGCTCACGTGCGTTTCCCTTCAAACTCGGTCCGCGCGACTCACGCGGATCGGGGGCTTTTGGTGTTTCTCAGTGCTCCGACGCCAGTGCGGCGCCGATGTAGCCTGCGGACAGCAGAGCAAAGATGTATGCCTGCAGGACCTGGATGAATGCCTCCAGGAACGTCATCGCGATGGCGAACAGGAACGCCACCGGCGACGCGGCCTTGACGATGCCTTCACCGTCGGTCAGCAGGAAGCTCCCGCCGAGCGTGAAGACCATGATGATGAGGTGCCCGGCGAACATCGCCGCGAAGACCCGGATCGCCAGCGTGGCCGGTGCGATGAAGAACTTCTGCGCGAACTCGATGGTGGAGTACAGCGGCAGAACGAATCCGGGAATGCCCGCGGGCGCCAGTTCCTTCTTCAGGTAACCCTTGAAACCGTGGCGCTTGAACCCGACGTAGTGGTACACCGGGTAAACGACGAGGAACGCGAGGGCGACCGGGAAACCGATTCGCGCCATCGACGGGAACTGGAAGAACGGGATGATCCCGAAGATGTTGTTCACCAGCACGAAGCTGAAGAGGCCGAGCACGAGCGGGATGAACGGCTTGAAGTCGGCCGAGCCGATCTGCTCCCGCGCGATGTTGTTGCGGCCGAAGTTGTAGATCGACTCGGCGATGAACTGTCCCTTACCAGGGACGACCTTCAGCTTCCGCGAGGACAGCATGAAGTAGGTGACGAGGATGATCAGGGAGATGACCACCAGCAGCATCGGCTTGGTGAAGCTCAACCAATAGCCGGAGCCGAACAACGGCGGTAGATTGAAGTCTTTGACGCCTGGCGGCGTGAACTCCGCACCCTCGGCTAGTACCAGCGCGCCCACTGGGCTCCTTCCGGTTCTCCCGGCCGGCGTTCACTCCGCCGGGGGAATCGTCACGATCTGGACTTAACGTACCCGACACGTATCGGGTCGTCGGAGGCGGCCACCCCACGATGTGCTGAACACGGTTTCACGTTCCGCACACGAGGATTCTCGATGCAGTGCCCCCGGGAGACAGACGCCTGCCAGCGGGTACGAGGGGACGATTCGACACCGTCGCCACACTGCTGTTCGGGGTTCGTCATCGGGAACCGGCAGCCGAGGCCGCCGCCCATACGCGGACCATATCAGCAGGTTCGGGCGCGCCGTACAGGCGTACTACATTGCCCCCGATCGGCCGAGGACCTAGGTCCCGTCCCAGGTCAGGACCTCGGTCCCCCGATCAGCGGGAAGCGGGGATGATCGTCGGGATCTTGGTCTTGCGGAACGCCGCGAACTCCACGGCCGCGGCCACGAGAATCGCGACGATCATGGTGACGCCGAGCGCCATCGGGTGGATCGCGGTCACCCCGCGAAGCAGGCTCAGCGCCGCGAAAAGAAGGACGATCTTGAGCACGTAACCACCGAGAGCGATCACCATCACGAACATCGGGTCCATACCCGCGCTGAAGCGCATGAGGCCCAGCGTCGCGAGAGCGGACCCGATGGCGAGCACGCCGCCGATGACCGAACCGAGCAGACCCGGCTGTCCTTTGAGGATGGTGAACACCACGACGCAGATCAGCACCGCGGGCGGAACCAGCTTCAGGGAAGCTTTCATCATCGCGTTGGCCGCCTGCAGAACCACCTTGGCGTGGGGGTTCTCCTCCGCCTCGACGGTCTTCTCGGTCTCGCTCACAGAAAACTCCCTGGTCGTCTCAGCCCGCCAGTGTAGGCGCGCGCGGATCGCGTCTTTCAGGCAGTCCGGTTCCTCGATCGCAGCCTGGGGATGACCGACACCAGAGTCGCCAGCAGGAACCCGAATCCGACAATCCAGAAAACCGCGGCATCGTCGAACAACGTCACCGAGACGGCGCCGAACGCGAGCAGCCCCGCCCACAAGTAGATGAGCAGCACCGCGCGGCGCTGCGAATGGCCGATCTCCAGCAGCCGGTGGTGCAGGTGCATCTTGTCCGCGGCGAACGGGCTCTCGCCCCGGCGGGTCCGGCGGACGACCGCCATGATCAGGTCCAGCAGCGGGACGAAAAGGACCGCGGCGACGACGACGAGCGGCGAGAGCAGCGCGAGCGCGTCCTTTCCGCTGAACTGCGGGTAGGGCACCCGGCCCGACGCGGACGTCGTCGCACCGGCCAGCATGAGGCCGATCATCATCGACCCCGAGTCGCCCATGAAGATCTTCGCGGGCTGGAAGTTGTACGGCAGGAAGCCGAGACAGGCCCCGGCGAGCGTGGCCGCGATGAGCGCGGGCGGGTACGCGCCGACGTCGCCGCCCGAGGAGTCGAGCAGGCCGAGGGAGAACGAACAGGTCGCGGCGGCGGCGATGAAACCGAGACCGCCGGCGAGCCCGTCGAGTCCGTCGACGAAGTTCATCGCGTTGACCATGACGACCACCAGCACGACGGTCAGCAGCGCGCCCTGGTTCTTGTCCAGCACCAGTACCTGGCCGAAGGAGTCAGTTCCGCCGCCCCACGGCACCCAGAACGACACCCACTGCACACCGAAGATCACCAGGATTCCGGCGCACATGACCTGACCGGCCAGTTTCGTCCAGGCGTCCAGTTCGAACCGGTCGTCGAGCGCGCCGATCAGGGCGATGACCCCGGCCGCGAGCAGGACACCCAGCGAGTCGAAGGAGAAGTCGAAACCGCGGCTCAACGCGGGCAGCTGGTGCGCGAGCCCCATCGCGGCGGCGACGCCGAGGAAGATGCCGATGCCACCCATCCGCGGGATCGGGGTGACGTGGACGTCGCGGGCCCGCGGGTTCGCGATCGCGCCGATCCGGATGGCGAACCGCCGCACGACTCCGGTGAGCAGGAAGGTAACGGCCGCCGCGGTGAGGGCGACGAGGATGTATTCCCGGATCGGGAGGCCTTGCGTAGGAGGCATGGTGCGTTACGCCGCCGAGGTCCAAGTCACTCGAACACGCTACCGCGCCAGGGGGACACGGCGGCCGACGGACCTGGACTCGGTGATCAGGCGAGTGACTCCACCGGCACTCCCAGTACTTCCGCGATCGCGGCGCGGCTGACCGCGCCCTCACGCAGGACGACCGGGTCGTCGCCGGTGAGATCGACCATCGAGGACGGGACGGGTTCGCCCGTGGACCCGCCGTCGAGGTACACCGCGACACTGTCGCCGAGCTGGTCGACCGCTTCCTGCGCGGTGGACGCCGGCGGCCTGCCGGAGACGTTGGCGCTGGAGACGGCCATCGGGCCGACGTCACGCAGCAGTTCCAGCGCGACCGGGTGCAGTGGCATCCGCAGCATCACCGTCCCGCGTGACTGGCCGAGGTCCCACTGCAGGCTCGGGGCGTACGGCAGGACGATGGAGAGGTCGCCGGGCCAGAAGGCCTCGATGAGCGCGCGGGCCTGCGGCGGCGTGCCGAGCACCAGTCCATCCACAGTGGACCAGGAACCGACGAGGACGCCGACCGGCATGTCCGGACCGCGGTTCTTCGCCCGCAGGAGGGACTGGACGGCGCCGCTGTCGAAGGCGTCCGCGCCGATGCCGTAGACCGTGTCGGTCGGGAGGACCACGAGACGGCTGGAACGCACCGCGCTCGCCGCCGCGGCGAGCCCGTCGGCCCGCGTGTCACGCTTGCTGCAGTCGTAAACCGCGCTCATGGCCGATGAGCGTAGTCCTGCCCTCTCGTGAGTGGTGAGGACGGTTCTGGTGGACCGCCCGTGTCTCGGAGCCGATCGCAGGTCCGTGAAGGCCTCCTTGCCTACCTTGAGGGTAGGGAAGGAGGCCTTCACGGACTTCAGGTCGGAGCCGTGGGGTCATGGTCCCGGGACTCACCTCGTGAGTGGTGAGGACGGTTGGAACCGTCCTCACCACTCACGAGCCGAGCTGCGTCAGAAGGCGAAAGCGGCGCAGAACGACGTCGCCGTCTTGGCCGGGTCGGCGATCGACGTCGCGGTCAGCTTGATCTGCGCGACGTGGTCACCGCCCGCGGCCCGTTTGGCGTGCGCCGTCGCCGACGAGCGCCCGCCGAACGGGACCGTCGCGAGCTCGTTCGGCAACCGGACCTCCCAGCCCTTCGCGGTGGTGGACGCGCTCAGGCGGTAGGTGTCGGTGTCGTACGGCGCGACGGCGCCCTTCGCGTTGCCCGTGTTGAGCACCGGGAACGAGCAGCTCGCGAGCCCCTGCTCGGCGAACGCCGGGAGCGACGGCCACAGCGCGACGCCGCGGGCCTGCGAGCCGGCACCGTCGAGCGAGGCCACCGTGACGACGTAGGACAGCACGCCCTTGCGGTCGCGCTCGACGTCCGAGACCAGGAACTTCAGCCTGTTCGCCTCGTCGGTGTACTCGTACTTGCTCGCCGAACCGGTGCCCGCCTTGAACGCGGCGTCGTTGAGCTGGCGGTAGTCGCCGATGGGGATCGGGACCGCGGTGCCGTCGGGCTTCTTGTAGTCGGTCATGCCGATGTCGGCCGGATGCGCGTCGACGATCCATTCGAACGGCGCGTTGTCCTGGTTCTTCGTCTTCGCGATGAGGACACCGGAATCGGGGGCGAAGGAATCGCTGCCCATCCGGTCGACGACCTCGACGGTGTAATTGTCGTAACCGCCGCCGTCGCAGAACGGGTCCTTCGCACGATCGCATTTCGGTGAATGGTCCCCGCCGGGAAGCGCGATCGTGATCCCGCTGTAGGCACCCTGTCCCGGCAGGACCGAACGCGCGGTGATCCGCGTCGAAACCGGGCCGGTCTTGGCGAGCTGGTTCCGGTCGAGTTTCAGGACGTCTTCGGGGTCGATGATGTCGAGCTTCATCTTGGTGCGCAGCATGTGGTGCGAACCCATCGAGCCGCCCTGCGTCGCCGGGATCTGCCAGCGGGTGTGCGGTCCGCCCGGTCCGTTGAAGCTGCCGCGCGACATCATCTCCCACGGACCGGTGTAGGTCCTGGACGGCGGGGTGCCGAACGGGTTGTTGTAGTTGTCGCCGATGCCGAGGATGTGGCTCAGTTCGTGCGCGTAAACCGCCTGGCCGGAGCTTTCCGCCTGGGTCGAGGAACCGGTGACCGCGTTCGGCCAGATGCTCGCCGCGGATTTCCACGACGTCCACGGGACATAGCGGGTGGACGCGGCGTTCGGCATTCCGGCGACGCCGGGGCCGAATTCGTCGGGCACGTTCTCGCGATCACCGAATTTCATAACGCCGAATTCCTGCCAGGTCGCGCTCTCGTCCTGGCCCGCGGAGAGATAGAAGACGAAGTCGAATTGCTTGGAGACGTCACCCACGTCCGCCCGCCAGGCGGCGCCCGCGTCGGCGCGCAGGTCACGCTTGCAGTTCGCGCCCGGCGGGCAGGCGTCCGGCTGGAACTCCATGCCGTACTCGAAGGACTTGCCCGGCAGCCGGTACGGCCCGAACGCGGTCAGCTGGACGCCCATCCTGCCGCCGGAGTCCTCCATCCAGTACTCGTTGATGGTGTGGCCCTGGTTGAGCGCCTGGGGCTTGTTGAGGAAGTCCTGGTAGAACTTCGCGACGTTCGCGCGGGGGATGTCGCTGGCGGCGGGGCCGGGGTTGCCGAACACCGTCGAACGCACCGGCTGCGTGACGGCGAACTCCTGGTCCGGGTAGTCCGCGAGCACCACGGCGCCCTTGAACGTCCGTTTGGTCGGTTTCAGCGCGGGGTCGGCCCAGTTGGTGCCGGGCGGCTTGCGGTAGTCGTCCCAGGTCATGTGGTCCTGGTTCTCCCAGGTCGACCCGTCGATGGGGGCGGGCCAGCCCTTCGCGGGGGCCGCCGCGGAAGCGGGTTGAGCGAGCAGACCCGGCAGCAGCGCGACGGTGGCAAGGACGGCGAGTGTTCTGAGTGGGGCTCGTCGGAGAGACGATCGCATCGGGGTACACCTCCCAGTCGGACCGCCGAAGAGGCGGCCGTGATCGACGTTAGGAGGTGGGCTTTGCCCTGGGCACCGCCGGAAGTCGTGAGTCCCGCTAACCATCCGGCCCCACGCCCTCCGCGTTCAGTCCTCTGATTGCGGTAGTTGCGCGTGCAAGTACCGCAACCAGAGGACTGAACGCGAGCAGGGGGATCAGGAGACGCGCAGGGCGGTGACGAAACGCGGTCGTCCCGCGAGGTCGATATGCCCCCGGACGTCGGTCAGCACCCGCCGCGCCCGCACCAGCGCCGGGACGGCGGAGCCGTGCGTGTCGTCGTGCTCGATCGCCATCCCGCCGATGGGCCGCAGCAGCCGCGCGGCGGCCGCGATCGCGTGCCGGATCACCGCCAGCCCGCTCTCCGCCGCGAACACCGCCCGCGCCGGGTCGTGTTCGGCGACCTCCGGCGGCACCGGGGTCCCGTCGGGCACGTACGGCGGGTTGCACAGGACCAGGTCGACGAGGCCGTCCAGCTCGGCGAACATCGTGCTGTCGGCGACGTCGCCGGAGTACAGCCGGATGGGCGTGTCCCCGGCGTCGGCGTGCACGTCGGCGTTGTGCCTTGCCCAGGCGAGTGCCTGCGCGTCGATGTCGACGGCGTAGACGACGGCGTCCGGCCGCGCGTGCTGCACGGCGAGGGCCAGCGCGGCGGAGCCGGTGCACAGGTCGACCACGACCGGGTACTCGCGGCCGTGCAGCAGCTTCAGGCCCCATTCCAGGAGCAGTTCGGTCTCCGGCCGCGGGACGAACACCCCGGCGCCGACGTTGACCGTGATGTCGCCGAGCGCGGCCCAGCCGGTGAGGTACTGCAGCGGGATCCGCTTCGCGCGCTGCGTGACGAGTTGGCCGATCGCGTCGATGACCGGCGGGTCCACCAGCGGCACCATCGGCAGGCGGCCGCGTTCGACGCCGAGGACATGGGAGGCGATCAGCTCCGCGTCCGAGCGGGGTGACGCGACCCCGGCTTCGGTGAGGATGCGGGTCGCTTCCATGATGGCGAGGCGCAGTGGCTGCCGGTTCACTGGTGTTCCTTCACAGAGTCAAGCCTGACACACGGGGCACGCGTGCCGGGGTCGATACACGCGGGCCCAGGGTATCGATTCCCTTCAGCGCACCCGCCATGAGAGCGACGACAACGTCAGGGCCGCTTCGGCCACTCGCCGCGCGAGGTCGGTCTGGAGGCTCTTCGTCGCCGAAGCGATCCACTCGTCGACATTCCGTACGCCGATATCGCGGTACTCGACGGCCTGAAGCAACATCTCAAGCTTGTCCGCGTCTCGGGCGTACAGCGCTTCGGGGCTCTCCGCGGTCTCGTACTCGTCGACGGCTTCTCGAACCGAGTAACCGGCCGGACCGGGGAGCCCCGACGTCTGCGCCGCCGTGATCGCCCGCGGGTCCGGCTTCTCGACGAATCCCTTGATCGTGTGCGGGAGGTCACCGGTCCGGGTCTCCTGCGTGTCGTGCCAGAGCGCGAGGTACGCCGCCCGGGCAGGATCGGCGCCGCCCTCGGCCGCGAGCAGCCCGGCCAGCTGCGCGACCCGCGTCGTGTGCTCGGCGACCGATTCGGGATCGCGGACACCCGCCTGCCACCATCCGGCCCGCCGGATCCGCTTGAGTACACCCAGTTCGAATCCGAACCTGGCCAGGGCTTCCACTGTTCTCCTAGACGTCGGCGACGAGGTATCCGGCCAGTGTCCCGCGCCGCTGCCGCAGCGTGTCGATGCGGTCGTCCATCTCGGCGAGTTCGCGCCGGATCTCCGCCACGACCGTCGGGCACAGGTCCAGCTCGGGCAGTTCACCGTTGGCGCACGGGAGCATCTTGGCGATGACCTCGGTGGTCAACCCGGCCGCGAGCAGTGCGCGGATCTGCCGCACGGTGGTGACGGCGTCCTCGTCGTAGGTGCGGTAGCCGTTGCGGCCGCGCCGCGAGGTCAGCAGCCCCTGCTCCTCGTAGTAGCGCAGCAGCCGGTGGCTGACACCCGTCCGCCGGGACAGCTCGCCGATCAGCATGTGACCCCCATCATCCGTGATTGACCTTCACATGGATGTCAGTACCTAACGTCGTCGGCATGACGAATCATTTCGACGGCGTCGTCCGCGGTTCCGGTCCGGGCCTGCTGCTCGCCCACGGTGCCGGTGGCAGCGTGGAGGGCAACTTCGGCGGCATCCTCGACGATCTCGCGCGCACCCACACCGTCGTCGGCCCCGACTATCCCGGGTCGGGGGCCACCCCGCGCAGCACCACACCGCTGGACCTCGACGCGGTCGCCGACGAACTGGTCGCCGTCGCCGTCGACGCCGGGCTCGACCGCTTCGCGATCCTCGGCTACTCGCTGGGCACCGCGGTCGCCGTGCGGGCCACGACCCGGCACCCCGATCGGGTGACCGGGCTCATCCTCACGGCCGGGTTCGCGAAGCCGGACAACCGCCTCCTGCTGGCGCTCGGCATCTGGCGCGAACTGCTGAGCGGCGACCGCGCGCTGCTGGCCAAGTTCGCCACCTTCGCCGCCGCCGGCGAGCCGTATCTGAACGCGCTCACCCCGGCCGAACTCGAAGCGGGCATCGACGGGCTCGCCGAGTTCGTCCCGGCGGGCAGTCCCGAGCACGTCCGCCTGGCCGAAGGCATCGACATCCGAGGCGAACTGGCCGGGATCGCGGTTCCCGCCCTGGTCATCGCCACCACCCGGGACGGCCTGGTCCCGCCCGCCCATTCCCGGCAGCTGGCGGCCGGGATACCGGGTGCCCGGCTGGTCGAGATCGAGGCCGGGCACGGCATCGGCGTGGAGGCCCGCGACGA
Organism: Amycolatopsis sp. cmx-4-19; assembly: GCA_049998115.1. Lineage (GTDB taxonomy): Bacteria > Actinomycetota > Actinomycetes > Mycobacteriales > Pseudonocardiaceae > Amycolatopsis. The sequence goes on from JAEBEO010000024.1 coordinate 54,159, forward strand.
GTGGTCGACGGCGATCCGGAACTTCCTCACCACCAGTGTCAGGGAGGGCACGAACTGATCACCGTCCGGCATCTCCTACGGTGGAGCGGGTGAAGATCCGGGAGATCCGACTGACCCTGGGCGTGTTTTCGCCGCGCTCGGGGTGCTTCTCGTCAGGTCCCCGGTCCCCCGTCCGATCGGCATGGCGGACAACGGCGACGGCTGGCGCATCCTGTGCCGGCTGCGAGTCCGACAGGCCTTCGGAGCAGTTCGTCCGCTTCCCCTACGGTGCCGCCCCGGGCCTGCGACAGCGACCGTGGTCGCCTCCGGCCGATCTTCAGTCCTCCTTGAATCCGTCTCGAATGCACCCGCGCGAGGCAACGTTCCAGCCGTCAATATCGTCAATGAAGTGACACCTCCGTACAGACCTCACGTGGGGACCCCCGTGCACCAGAACGCGCAGCGCCGAAGGATCACTTTCCTCTTCCCGATCTACAACGAGGAGGAGAACATCGCGCTGCTCCACTCCACTGTGGACAGCGTGATCGAGCCGCTGGCCGATCGCTACGACTTCGACTTCCTCTACGTCGACGACGGCAGCCGCGACGCCTCGCTCGCCGTGCTGACCGAACTCGCCGAACGCGACGCCCGGGTCACCGTGATCGAACTGGCCCGCAACTTCGGGCATCAGATGGCGGTCACCGCCGGGCTCGACCTGGCCGACGCCGACGCGGTGATCATCATGGACAGCGATCTGCAGGACCCGCCCCGCGTCGCGCTCGAACTCATCGAGCGGTGGGAGCAGGGGTACGACGTCGTCTACGCGCAGCGCAGGTCGCGGCAGGACTCCGCGTTCAAGAAGCTCACCGCCGGCGTCTTCTACCAGGTGCTGCGAAAACTCGCGTCGGTCGACATCCCGAAGAACACCGGCGACTTCCGGCTCATCGACCGCAAGGTCGTCGACGAACTGCGCAAGTACCGCGAGCGGGACCGCTTCCTGCGCGGCCTGGTCGCCTACATCGGCTTCAAGCAGACGGCCGTCCTGTTCGACCGGGACAAACGGCACGCGGGCGTCACCGGCTATCCGCTGCGCAAGATGCTCCGGTTCGCCGCCGACGGGATCCTCGGTTTCTCCGTCGCCCCGTTGAGGATGATCACCCGGCTCGGCCACCTGATCTCGCTGCTCAGTTTCATCGGCATCCTGTACGTCGCCGGTGTGAAGCTGTTCGCCCCCGAGACCGCGGTCCCCGGCTGGGCGTTCATGACCATCGCGATGTTCTTCCTCGGCGGGATCCAGATCGTCATGCTCGGCGTGCTCGGCAGCTACGTCGGCCGCACGTACTCGCAGGTGCAGAACCGGCCGCTGTACGGCGTCGCGTCGGTCCGCACCGGGACACTCGCCGCCTCCGAGACCGGGAGTGCCACGCGGTGAAGACGATTTCCGCGACCCAGCTGCGGTTCGGGCTGGTCGGGGTGGCGAACACCCTGCTGGACGCGATCGGGTTCGCCGTCCTCGCGACGGCGGGCGTGCCGCTCTTCGTCGCCAACTTCCTCTCGACCACGGCGGGCATGCTCCTCAGCTTCACGCTCAACCGGAACTTCACCTTCCGCGCCAAGGGTGGTGACGTGCGCCGCCAGGTGATCCTGTTCTTCGCGGTCACCGCTTTCGGGCTCTGGGTCGTGCAGGCGCTGATCATCTTCGCAGTCACCGCGGCGTTCCCCGGGGTCCACCTGCTGATCCCGAAGTTCGCCGGGATCGCCGTCGGGCTGGTGTGGAACTACCTGCTCTACGACAAGGTCGTCTTCCGGCAGGCCGGGGGTGCCGAATGACCCGCACCCTCGAACGCGCCACGGACCCGGGACCCGCGGTCCGGCAGACCGGCGACTTCCTCAAGGTCTTCGTCGTCGTGGTCGTGTGGAACCTCGTCCTCATCGGACTGGCGTGGCTGTTCGGGCCGATCATCCCGATCGAACCGGGCAAGGGTGTCCCCGAATCGGGCATCGGCTCGTCGTCGAGCCTGCTCGTGCACACCTACCGCTGGGATTCGGTGTGGTACGGCGACATCGTCCAGCACGGCTACGCGGACGGCGCGCCGCAGGTCCGCGCGTTCTACCCGCTGTTCCCGGCGCTCGTCTGGCTGGTGCACACGATCAGCTTCGGCGGCATCGGCGTCATCGCCGCCGGTTTCCTGGTGAACCTGGTCGCCACCTGGCTCGCCGCCGTCGCGCTGCTGAAGATCGCGCGGTTCTTCGTCTCCGAACGCGGCGCCCGGCTCGTCGTCGCCGCTTTCCTCACCGCGCCGACGGCGTATTTCCTGCACTCCTTCTACACGGAAGCGGTGTTCTGCGCGCTCGGCTTCTGGGCGTTCCTGTTCGCCCTGCGACGGCAGTGGGCGTGGATGGGGCTGTGCCTGATGCCGCTGACCGCCACGCGGATCACCGCCGCGGTCTTCGTGGGACTGTGCTTCCTGGAGTTCTGGCGCGGCGAGGACTGGAAGTTCCGCGGCCTGCTTTCGTGGCGGCTGCTGTGGTTCCCCGCCGCGTTCGCGGGCCTCGGCGCGCATCTGGCGTTCATGAAACTCCAGGTGGGCGACGCCATGGCCGGTTTCGACCCGGCGATGATGAAGGCGTACTGGCCGTATCACAAACTCGACCCGAACATCCTGCCCGCGCTCTGGGACGCCACGAAACCGTCGCTGCGGGTGTTCCTCGGCGAAACGCCGATGACGGAATGGCTGCTGATCAACAAGGTCCTGCCGTTCGTCGGCCTGGTCCTGCTGCTCGCGTCGTCGGTGTACGTCTTCGTGGCGCTGCGGTCGAAAGGACTCCCGCTCGCGCTGTTCGGGATCGCGTCGATCGTCATGCTGACCGTCAACAGCAACGTCATCTCGGTGCAGCGGTATCTGTTGCCGTGCTTCGTGCTGTATGTCGCGCTGGTGCTGTTCGGGGAACGGAACCCCCGGCTGCGGCTGGGCGTGCACGTGGTGCTCTACGCGAACTCGTTGCTGTGCGCGGTGCTGTTCCTGCGGTTCGCGACCGGTTCCTGGACCGGGTGACGCTCAGCGCGACGGCGCCCAGAAACCGGTGAAGCTGCCACAGGTGACCTTGGTGCCGGTGAGCGCGTCCTTGATCCTCGGTTCGACGCTGCTCAAGCCGACCGTCGGGGCGTCCAGGGCGACGGCGCCGGGAACCGGGGCGCCCTCGGTCAGCGAAAGAGGCCTGATCGTCTCGAACAGCACGAGGTAGTCCCCTTCCCGGTCGAGGCGCTTCGCCGCCTCGACCATCCTTTCCGGACTGTCGCCGGTCAGTTCCATCGGCAGCGGCCAGTCCAGCGGGAACGGGTTGCGCACCCCGAAAATCGGGGCGACGAACGCGTTGTCCGGCAGCACCGCCACCCTCGACGCCGGGTAGCGGTCCAGGCACCCGCGGATCTGGGCGACGTAGGTGTACACGCTGGGGTTGGTACGGACACCCCGCATGGCCGGCGCCACGTCCCCGAGGTCCTTGGTCAGTTCACCCTGCGGCCTGTCCGCGTACGGCGCTTTGTCGTGCGCGGACAGCAACTGCAGGGCGGCGAGCACGAACGCGAGCACGCCGAGGACGGCACCCGCGAATCTGGGCGGCCGGGGAAGATCCGGCGGTACCACGGCTTCGAGGACACCCAGTGCGAAGATCCCGGTGAGCAGTCCGGGGAGCGGGTAGCCCCAGGACAGGCTGATCATCCAGCCGAGCGCGGCGATGGCGAGGTACTGCCAGGGCAACCGTTTCCGGACGACGGCGTCGAACGCCGCGGCCGCCAGGAAGAGCCACAGCAGCGTGACCGGCCAGCTGCCCGCGTGCTCGAATCCGCCGTCGGCCACGACGAACACCACCACGGCCACGACGCAGGAGGCCGTCACGACCCGGAGCCAGCGGCCGGGTTCGCCGAGCCGGGCGCGGGCGGACCACGCCGCGGCGAGCACGATCAGCCCGGCCAGCACCGGGACGACGTACGTCCTCGGGTCCTCGCGGCCGCCGAAATCCGCCGTCCAGATCTGGAACAGGCCTTCGCCCCACGTCTGCGTGCCTTGGGAGAGCTGCGCGATCGCCGACCGCAGTCCCCCGGCGACGGTGACCATGCCGAAGTACAGCAAGGGTGCGGCGCCGAGCACGAGGACGTCGCCGAGCAGGCGCGGCCACTTCTTCGGCGGCGCGGCGGGGTGGAAGAGCAGGATCAGCAGGCCGATCGGCGCGGCGAACAGGAAGCTCTGCTTGACGATGATCGCGAAGCCGAGGCAGAACAGGCCGAGCCACCGCCGCCACCGCGAACCGGAACGCAGCCCGCTGTCGAGCAGCCACCAGCCGACCGCGACCAGGAACAGGCCGTCCACGGTGTGCCACGCCATCAGCGGGTACGTGTTCAGGCCGACCAGCGTGGCGGTGAAGACGAGACCGAGCCGCAGCGGGCCCCAGTCCAGTGGCGAAGTCCCGGTCAGGAAGGCCACCAGCGCGAACGTGGCGACGGTCAGCTGCACCATCATCACGAAACTCGACCCGATCATCAGCGGCGCCGGGACGAGATGGTCGATCAAATGCAGGTAGGCCGAACCGAACGGCCTCGGCCCGAGAACATCGACCTGCGGGATCTCACCGTGCAGGACGCGCCAGACCTGCGCGAGGATGAAACCCTGATCGCTCGGGTTGAACCCGAACCGGCCGACCCTGGCGACGACGGCCGCGCTCAGCACCACGATTCCGGCAGCGAGCGCGAAACCGCGCAGAACACGTTTCCGGCGTACCGGAATCGATGTCTCGTCGATGGTCAAGTCGTCCACGCGCGTCACGAATTCGTGTTCCCTCAGTGCAGAGTTTTCCTACTCGCCCTAACCGTAGCGGAAGTCCGGAATCCGGGACAAGGCCGTTCCGGGCCGGGCCCGGCCACCCGTAGTATCGACGGACCTGCCATCACCGAAGGGGTCGCGAAATCGTCATGGAGCTCCGGGAAACGGATGTCGTCACGTGGATATCCGCGAACATTCCCACCGACGACTTCGCGACGGCCGCCGAGCTGGGCGAACGGCTCGTCGAGGAGTTCGAAGCCACCGAAATGGAAATCTGCCGGGCGGACCCGGAGGGCGGCTGGACGGGTTACTCGGTCTCCGTCGGCTATCGCACGCCGCCTGCCGACGACGAGGAGCGGGAAGACACCTTGCACCGCGCCGCCGTGCCCGCGCTTTTCCGTTACGGCCTGAATGCGGAATACTTCGAAATCCACGGCACGCCGGAGACCGGGCAATACGGAAGCTACGGCGCGTACGACACCCAGGCCGACGGTTACCGGCTCTATTCACTCATGGCGACCTTCGGCGGCACCGATCCCCGCGAGCCGGCGTATGTCCCCCGGCACGATTTCACCCCGCGCGCGGAGACCGACGTCATCTCGCGGGTGCATCTCTACGTCCCCACCGGCGACCTGCGGACCGCCGTCCGTCTGTGCGGCGCGCCGGCGGCGGATCTTTCGGCGTCGCTGGTCCGGATCACCACGGCCGCGGGACCTTGCGAGGCGGTGCTGCTGTCGGCTTTCCCCGCAGGTGCCGGGGAAAGCGGCGAAGAAGCGCTCGGCCGGGTCAAAGACGAAGTGGCGGACAGGCTTTCCGGAGTGGGCATGTCCGTCCGGGCCATCCACACCGGCCTGGACGACGACCCGTTCTCCACCGAACCCTAGCGCCCCTGCCATTTGCCCGCGAGATATGCCAGCCGTTCCGCGTCGGTGCGCCGTTGATCGCCGAACGCCTGCTCGGCCGCGGGACGTAGCCGCCAGCGGAGGATCGCGAGCACCTCCACGAGCTCGTCACCGTCGAAGAGCAGTGTCGCCAACAGGGCTTGCTTCGCCTCACGCAGCTGACGGAGTTTCGCGCCGAGGCCGGGCGTGGAAGCGTTCTCCAGCAGGACATCCAGCACCCAGAGGACCAGTTCCCTCGGCGCCGTCCACCACGACTCGGGAAGACGATCGTCGTGGAAGAGGAAGTAGCCGAGCGGCGAGCGGCCCGGCAGGGGTTCGGCGGAATCCCAGTTGAGCTCCGCCCACCAGTCCGCGTAGCGGGCCAGCTCGGCCACCCGCGGGAGCATCCAGTCGGCCAGTTCGCCCGCGTCGACCGCCCTTTCCGCCGCCGCGTACAACTCCGTGCGGAGAACCCGGATCAGTTCCGGGGCGCGCTCGTCGAAAACGCCGGTCCCGAGGAACGTCGCGCCGCGGTACTCGCCCAGTTCCGCCCCGAGCACAGGATCGGTCACGTACTCGAAGAGCACGTCGATGACCCAGGCGATCACGCCACTCGAGGCGTTCCACCAGAACTGCGGGTGGGACGGCTCGGTGGCTTCGAGAACGATGTCGCCCGACATCCGCGTCAGCCGGCGTGCGCGGCCAGGCGTTCCTCGCGGTCCGCGGTGATCAGCGCGTCCAGCACACCGTCGAGGTCGCCGTCGAGGACCTGGTCCAGGTTGTACGCCTTGTAGTTCACCCGGTGGTCGGCGATGCGGTTCTCGGCGAAGTTGTAGGTGCGGACCCGCTCGGAGCGGTCGACGGTGCGGACCTGCGAACGGCGCGCGTCCGACGCCTTCGCGGCGGCCTCCTCCTCGGCGATCGCCTGGAGGCGGGCCTGCAGCACCTGCAGGGCGCGGGCACGGTTCTGGATCTGCGACTTCTCGTTCTGGCACGAGACGACCACACCGGTCGGGAGGTGCGTGATGCGCACCGCCGAGTCGGTCGTGTTCACGCTCTGGCCACCGGGGCCGGACGAGCGGTACACATCGATCCGCAGGTCGTTGGGGTCGATCTCGACCTCGACGTCCTCGGGTTCGGGGTAGATGAGCACGCCGGACGCGGAGGTGTGGATACGGCCCTGCGATTCGGTGGCGGGCACCCGCTGCACGCGGTGCACCCCGCCCTCGAACTTCAGGCGCGCCCAGACACCGTCGACGTCGGCCGAACGGCTCTTGATGGACACCGTGACGTCCTTGAAGCCGCCGAGGTCCGAGTCGACCGAGTCGAGGACTTCGGCCTTCCAGCCGTGACGCTCGGCGTAGCGCAGGTACATGCGCAACAGGTCTCCGGCGAACAGCGCCGACTCCTCGCCGCCTTCACCCGATTTGATCTCCATCACCACGTCGGACCCGTCGTACGGGTCGCGCGGCAGGAGCAGTTCGGTGAGCTTGTCCTCCAGCGCGGGAATCTTGGCGGAGATCTCCTCGGCCTCGGCCGCGAAGGTCGAGTCTTCCGAGGACAGTTCCTTCGCCGCTTCGAGGTCCTCACGGGCGGCGTCGAGCTCGCGGATCGTCTTGACGACCGGGCTCAGTTCCGCGTAGCGACGGCCGAGCTTGCGTGCGCGCGCCTGGTCGGCGTGCACGGACGGGTCGGCCAGCTGCCCTTCCAGCTGGGCGTGCTCCTCGAGCAGACCCTTCAGCGAACTCGAATCCACCACTCCACCTCTCTCAAGACCTCTGGCCAGACAACGAAAACGGCGCCTACCCGAACATGCGGGTAGGCGCCGTCGAACAAGCTACTTGGCGTCTTCGGCCTTCTTGCGCTTGCCGTAGCGAGCCTCGAAGCGCGCGACGCGGCCGCCGGTGTCCATGAGCTTCTGCTTGCCGGTGTAGAACGGGTGGCAGTTCGAGCAGATCTCGACGTGGAGGTTGCCGGAGGTCTTGGTGCTGCGCGTGGTGAAGGTGTTACCGCAGTCGCAGTTCACGTTCGTGACCACGTACTCGGGGTGAATACCGCTTTTCATGGGGTCCTCTCTCGTTGGCCCCGGGTCCCCGAGTCGGGGTGAACCGGTGCCGGACTTCAGCGGGTTATTTTGCCAGATGCGCTGGCAGTGGGGTTAACGCACCCCCGCCCCGGCATATTCCAGCACGTCGAGTAATCAACTACCGACACCCGGTTGTACGAAATTTGTACCCGCTCACGAGATGGTTCCCTTGTTGGTAATTCCTCAACGGGAGGTACTGGACATGCGCACCATCCTCGCCAAGGTCGCGAAGCCCGCGTCCGTCGCCGCCTTGGCCATCGCGGTTCTCGCCGTGGCACCGGTCGCCGAGGCCTCCCCGGCCGCGCCCGACGCGGGCACCACCATCACCGCCGCCGACATCAACCCGGCGGCGGGCACGTTCACCACCGTGGCCGAGGGCGACCTCGCCATCCAGGGCGCCGGGGACGGCACGCCCGCCGGTGCCGTCCAGTGGTTCAAGAACCACCAGGGCTCGACCGCGTACCAGGGCCTCTGCGAAAAGGCCGTCGAGAACGCCTACGGCACCACCGGCATCTGGGCCTCGGCCAACGCCCACTGGAACGGCGCGAGCCCGAAGCACACGACCGGGACGCCGCCGAAGGGCTCCTTCGTCTACTGGAACATCAGCCAGTGGGGTCACGTCGGCATCGCCGACGGCAGCGGCGGCATCTACGCCTCCAGCATCGGCGGCAAGATCGGCCACGCTTCGAGCGTGCACTACTTCAACAACTACCGGGGCTGGACCCCGGCCGCGCGCCCGCGCCACTGAGCCTTCGGTCATCCCCGAAGGACACGCTGTCCTGAAGGCCCCCTTCGGGACGTTGATCGTCTCGAAGGGGGCCTTCAGGTATTTCTCCCGCCGGGTTGGGTGCGGGTGTTGCGAAAGCCACTTTCGCAACCTTCAACGTTGCGAAAGTGGCTTTCGCAACACCCGCCATCAGGCACGCCGGCCCCAGGACCCGATGAAGGGGCCTTTCCCCACGAATTTTCGCTGGGAAAGGCCCCTTCGTCGCGGAGCCGTAGTGCCGAAGGCGACCGGGAAGATCAGTCGTCGTCGTTCGAGCCGAGGGCCGTCTTCGAGACCTGCATGAGGAACTCGAGGTTGGTCTTCGTCTTGCGCAGTCGCGAGATCAGCAGGTCGATGGCCTGCTGCGAGTCCAGCGCGTGCAGGACCCGGTGCAACTTGTGGGTGACAGCGAGCTCGTCCGGCGAAAGCAGCAGGTCTTCCTTGCGGGTACCGGACGGGTTGACGTCCACCGCGGGGAACACCCGGCGCTCGGCGATCTTCCGGTCGAGCTTGAGCTCCGCGTTACCGGTGCCCTTGAACTCCTCGAAGATGACCGTGTCACCGGTGGACCCGGTCTCGACCATCGCCGTGGCGAAGATCGTGAGCGAGCCGCCGTTCTCGATGTTGCGCGCCGCGCCGAGGAACCGCTTCGGCGGGAAGAGCGCGGTCGAGTCGACACCACCGGAGAGGATCCGGCCGGAAGCCGGGGCCGCGAGGTTGTACGCACGGCCGAGGCGGGTGATCGAGTCGAGCAGCACGACGACGTCGTGGCCCATCTCGACCAGGCGCTTCGCCCGCTCGATCGACAGCTCCGCGACCGACGTGTGGTCGGACGGCGGGCGGTCGAAGGTCGAGGCGATGACCTCTCCCTTCACCGACCGCTGCATGTCGGTGACCTCTTCCGGACGCTCGTCGACGAGGACGACCATCAGGTGGCACTCGGGGTTGTTCGTGGAGATCGCGTTCGCGATGTCCTGCATGATCGTGGTCTTACCGGCCTTCGGCGGCGACACGATCAGCGCGCGCTGCCCCTTGCCGACCGGCATCACCAGGTCGATGACGCGGGTGGTGAGCTTGTGCGACTCGGTTTCGAGACGCAGGCGCTCGTTCGGGTACAGCGGGGTCAGCTTGGTGAAGTCGGGACGACGCTTGGCCTCGTCCGGCTCCAGCCCGTTGATCGAGTCGACGCGCACCAGCGGGTTGAACTTCTGCCGCTGCTGCTCGCCGTCACGCGGCTGGCGCACGACACCGGTGATGGCGTCACCGCGACGCAGGCCGTACTTGCGGACCAGCGAAAGCGAGACGTACACGTCGTTCGGCCCGGCGAGGTAGCCCGAGGTACGCACGAACGCGTAGTTGTCGAGCACGTCCAGGATGCCCGCGACGGGCAGCAGGACGTCGTCCTCGCGGATCTCCGTGTCGGGCGAACCGCCCTGCTCGCGGCCACCGCCGGCGCCACGGCGGCGACGGTCGCGGAAGCGACGGCCGCGACGGCCGCCTTCCTCGTCGTCGTCACCCTGCGGGCCCTGCTGGCCCTGGCTCTGGCTCTGGCCGCGGTTGTCCTGACCGCCCTGCTGGTTGCGCTGGCGCTGGTTGTCCTGACCGCGGTTGTCGCGGTTGCCGTCCCGGTTGCCCTGACGGTTCCCGCCCTGCTCACCCCGGTCGCCACGTTCGCCGCGCTGCTCGTTGCGGTCGCCACGCTCGGTGCGCTCGGTGCGGTCGCCACGCTCACGCTGCTCGCCACGCTCAGTGCGGTCACCGCGGTCACGCTGGTCACTGCGGTCACGCTGCTCACCGCGGTCACGCTGCTGGCCACCCTGCTCGGGCGAACCCGCGGCGCGGTTGGAGCCGCGACGACGGCGGCCTCGGCCGCCCTCTTCCTGCTGCGGCTGACCGTCCTGCTGGTTCTCCTGCTGCGCGGGCCGCTCGACGGCGGGCGCGGAGCCGTTCTCCGAGACGACCTTTTCGGCCTTCTCGGCACGCGGGGCCTCGGCCGGGGCGGTTTCCGCCTTCGGCGCTTCGGCCTTCGGGGCCTCCTGCTTCGGGGCCGCCGTCTTGGGCGCTTCGGCCTTGGGAGCCTTCGTGGGTGCGTCGATCCCCTCAAGCGGAAGCGTTTCGCTCGCCGCCGCGGGGGACTTGCGCTTGGTCTTGCCCTGACGCTCGCGGATGGCCGCGATCAGGTCGCCCTTACGCATACCCGTGGTCTCGCCGATGCCGAGGTCCCCAGCGATCGAGCGCAGTTCGGCGACGGTCTTGCCGGTCAATCCGCCGACCGCGCGCTTGGGAGCGACGACGCCGTTCGACTCGGCGGCGCCACCTTCGACGTCGCTCAAAAGATCGGTGTTGCTCACAAAAGTCCTTCCTGACCGATCCACGCCTCCAGGTGGATCAGCGGACCGCCGCTCGCGTCCGATTGCGAAACGGCGTATCTGGCCCCCGATACGGGCGATCAGCTCCTCAACCGTGTTGAACACAGCGGAGCTGCTCCAACAGGACCAAGGAAAGGCCTCCAGCACAGGGGTTTGCGTCCTCCAAACGGAGGAAGCGGAATTCGGCACCGTTGGAACCGGGAACCCGCCTGCGTCCCTCCGCCACTCCCGCTTGCCAGGCGGTGTGCGGAACTGGCGGATCAACGAAGGATGCGGGCCAAGGATGACACTGGTCACCTGGACCGGCACCGGGTGCGGAAACGCACGGTGATCGAACGCCCCCGAGGGTAGACCGCGCCACGGCCGGGTGCAACAACCACCCCCCGCGTGGCGGCGCGGGGCTCCGGCACGAGACCGAGGCTTTACTGGGCCGCAACCTGGACGCCGCCCGGATCGATCGGCAGCTCGGTGACGTCGAAAGATGTGACGTCCACATTCGTTGGCAGTATTCCGGCGGTGGTCAGCGCGAGCACCGAAGGACCCGCGCCGGAGATGGCCGCGGCCACTCCCTCGGCGCGCAGCGCGCGCACCAGCTCACTGCTCGCCGGGTACGCGGACGCCCGGTAATGCTGATGGAGCCGGTCCTCGGTGGCGGAGAGCAACAAGTCGGGGCGCGCTGTGAGCGCGTGCACCGCGAGCGCCGCCCGGCCGGCGGTGAACGCCGCGTCGGCGTGCGGCACCCGTTCGGGCAGCAGGCCGCGGGTCGCGTCCGTCGAGGACCGCAGCGCCGGGACCGCGACCACGGGCCGGATGTCGTGATGCGGCTGGAGCCGTTCGGCGCGGAAGTGCTCGCCCTCGTTCCAGGCCACCACGAAGCCGCCCAGCAGGCTCGCCGCCGCGTTGTCGGCGTGCCCCTCGAACTCGGCCGCCAACTGGAGCGCGTCGTCGTCCAGGGCCTTCTCGGCCAGCGCGTACGCGGCCGCGACACCGGTGACGACGGCGGCGGCCGACGAACCGAGCCCGCGAGCGTGCGGGATCGCGTTGAAACACCGCAGGTGCAGTCCGGGCACCCGGACGCCGAGGTGCCCGCAAGCACGCCGGAAAGCGCGGACGACCAGGTGCGACTCGTCGGTCGGGACGTCGTCCACGTCGCCCGCGCCGGCGTCGGTCACCTCGACCTTGAGCCCGGCGTCGGTCACCTGCAGTTCGACCTTGTCGTACAGCGCCAGCGCCAGTCCCAGCGTGTCGAACCCCGGGCCGAGGTTCGCCGAAGATGCCGGGACCGTGACCTTGAGCAGCGTCATCGCAGGTCCAGCGCGGCGGCGACGGCGGTCGGGTCGACGGCGAGCGGCTCGACCTCGACGTTGCCCTCCAGTGCCGTGGCCGGGTCCTTGAGGCCGTGCCCGGTGACCGTGCACACGACCGTGGAGCCCTTCGGCAGGCGTCCGTCGGCGGCCGTCGCGAGCAGACCGGCGACGCTCGTCGCCGAAGCGGGCTCGACGAACACGCCTTCCCGGCGGGCGAGCAGGCGGTACGCCTCGAGGATCTTCTCGTCGGTGATGGCCTCGAACAGCCCGGACGAGGCGTCCCTGGCCTTCATCGCGCCGTCCCAGGACGCGGGGCTGCCGATCCGGATGGCGGTCGCGATGGTGTCCGGTTCCGCGACCGGTTCGCCGTGCACGAGCGGCGCGGCACCGGCGGCCTGGAAACCGAACATCCGCGGGGTGTTCTTCACCACACCGTCCCCGGCGTACTCGGAATACCCCGCCCAGTAGGCGGTGATGTTGCCCGCGTTGCCGACCGGCAGGCAGTGGATGTCCGGCGCCTTGCCGAGCACGTCGCAGATCTCGAACGCGGCCGACTTCTGGCCGGCGATGCGCACCGGGTTGACGGAGTTGACCAACGTCACCGGGTAGTCGATCGCGGTCTTCTGCGCCAGTTCGAGGCAGTCGTCGAAGTTGCCGTCCACCTGCAGGATTCGCGCGCCGTGCAGGACGGCCTGGGCGAGTTTGCCCATCGCGATCTTGCCCTGCGGCACGAGGACCGCGCAGGTGAGCCCGGCACGCGCCGCGTAGGCCGCGGCCGACGCGGACGTGTTGCCGGTGGAGGCGCAGATGACCGCCTGGAGCCCGCTGGCCAGCGCGTGCGTGATCGCCACGGTCATCCCGCGGTCCTTGAAGGAGCCGGTCGGGTTCGCGCCTTCGACCTTGAGGTGGACCTCGCAGCCGGTCAGTTCCGAAAGGTACGGCGCGGGCAGCAACGGGGTGTTGCCCTCGCCGAGGGTGATCACCTTCGCGCCGGACGGTACCGGGATCCGGTCGGGGTACGCCTGGATGATTCCGGGCCAGGGTCGGGAAATCACTGGTCTTCGCCTTCCACACGCATCACGCTGACGACCTGGTTCACCACGTCGAGCCTGGCGATCTCGTCCACAGTGGACTTCAGCGCGGCGTCCGGTGCCAGGTGGGTGACCACGACCAGGCTGGCCGTGTCGTTGGCGTCGCGCTGCCGCACCGCGGCGATGCTGACGCCGTGCGCGGCGAACGCCTGCGCCACCTGGGCGAGGACGCCCGCTCGATCGGCCACGTCGAGACTGACGTGGTATCGCGTCGGCGTCTGGCCCATCGGCCTGACCGGGAGCGCGGCGTGCGCGGATTCGCGCGGGCCACGGCCGCCGACGACCCGGTTTCGAGCCACCGCGACGAGGTCGCCGAGCACGGCACTCGCGGTCGGCGCGCCACCGGCGCCCTGACCGTAGAACATGAGCTCACCGGCGGCGTCAGCCTCGACGTAGACGGCGTTGTACGCGCCGCCCACCCCGGCGAGCTGGTGGCTGCGGGGGATCATCACCGGATGCACGCGCGCCGAAACGGATTCGGTGCCGTCGTCGGAGGTCACGCGCTCGCAGATGGCGAGCAGTTTCACCGTGCGGCCCAGCACGTTCGCCGCCGCGAGGTCCGACGCGGTGACGTCGGCGATGCCCTCGCGGTGCACGTCGGAGGCGGTCACCCGGGTGTGGAACGCGAGCGAGGCGAGGATCGCGGCCTTGGACGCGGCGTCGTAGCCGTCGACGTCGGCCGTCGGGTCCGCCTCGGCGTATCCGAGCCTGCTGGCCTCTTCCAGCGTTTCCGCGTAACCGGCGCCGGTGGAGTCCATCGCGGAGAGGATGTAGTTCGTGGTGCCGTTGACGATGCCCATCACGCGGGTGATGCGGTCGCCCGCCATCGATTCGCGCAGCGGGCGCAGCAACGGGATCGCCCCGGCGACGGCCGCTTCGAAGTACAGGTCGGCGCCCGCCGCGTCGGCGGCCTCGAACAGCTCCGCGGAATGCTCGGCCAGCAGCGCCTTGTTCGCCGTGACGACGGATTTCCCGGCCTTGAGCGCGTCGAGCAGCCACTCGCGCACCGGCTCGATCCCGCCGACCAGTTCGACGACCACGTCGACGCCGTCGGAGGTGACGAGCTTCGTCACGTCGGAGGTCACCAGTTCCGGCGGCAGCTCGGGGTGCTTGTCCGGGCGCCGCACGGCGATACCGGCCAGCTCCACCCGCGCACCGGCCCTCGCGGCGAGTTCCTCCGCCTGCTCGGTGAGCAGCCGGACCACCTCGCCGCCGACCGTCCCGCAGCCCAGGAGGGCGACCCTGATCACGCGTCCGTCCACAGTAGACACTTGCTAGACCTCCAGGCGCAGCATGTCGTCCGTCGTCTCCCGCCGCAGCAGCACGCGGGCGCTGCCGTTGCGCACGGCCACCACCGCGGGTCGCGGCTGCCGGTTGTACCCGCTGGCCATCGAGTAGCAGTACGCCCCGGTGGCCGCCACGGCGAGCAGGTCGCCGGGAGCAAGAGTGTCCGGGAGCCAGCAGTCACGGACGACGATGTCGCCGGACTCACAGTGTTTTCCCACCACCCGGGAAAGCGCGGCGGCGACCTGGCCGTCCCCGTCGTCGTCCGAGGTCCGGGAAACGAGACGGCAGTCGTACACCGCGTCGTAGAGCGCCGTGCGGATGTTGTCGCTCATGCCGCCGTCGACGCTGACGTAGCGCCGCGCGGCCTTGTCGCCGAGCGAGACGTCCTTGATGGTGCCGACCTCGTACAGCGTGATCGTGCCGGGACCGGCGATGGCGCGGCCCGGCTCACCGGCGATCCTCGGCACCGGGAGGCCCGCGTACTCGCATTCCTTGCGGACGATCTCGCGGATCTGCGTGATCATCTGCGCGGGCGGCGGCGGGTTGTCCTTGTCGGTGTAGGCGATACCGAAACCACCGCCGAGGTCGACGATCGACATCTGGTCGAGCAGATCGGTGCCGTGCTCCTTGGCGAGTTCGGCCAGCAGGCCGACCACGCGGCGGGCGGCGACCTCGAAACCGTCGGCGTCGAAGATCTGCGAGCCGATGTGGCTGTGCAGGCCGATCAACTTGAGCGACGGCGCGTTGAGCACCCGGCGCACGGCCTCGGCCGCGTCACCGGAAGCCAGCGAGAAACCGAACTTCTGGTCTTCGTGGGCCGTCGCGATGAACTCGTGCGTATGCGCCTCGACGCCGACCGTGACCCGGATCAGGACTTCCTGGACGACGTCGTGCCGGGCGGCCACGTCGGCCAGCCGCGCGATCTCGTAGTAGGAGTCGACCACGACCGTGCCGACACCCGCCTCGACGGCGGCTTCGAGTTCCGCGACCGATTTGTTGTTGCCATGGAAGGTGATCCGCTCGGCCGGGAAGTTCGCGCGCTGCGCCACGGCGAGTTCGCCGCCGCTGCAGACGTCCAGGCTCAGCCCCTGCTCGGCCACCCAGCGGGCGATCTCGATGGAGAGGAACGCCTTGGACGCGTAGTGCACGAGCGCCGGGTCGTCGAACGCCTCGGCGTAGTCGGCGCAGCGGGACTTGAAATCGGCTTCGTCGACCACGAACAACGGCGTGCCGTAGGTCTCGGCGAGTTCGCGGACGTCGACGCCTGCGATGCGCACGACGCCGTCTCCACCGCGGAAGGTGTTTCGGGGCCAGACCTTCGGATACAGCCTGTCGAGTTCCTCGGGACTCGACGGCGGGAAACCGGAAGCGTCGGCGTGGGGGTGGACGTCGGCGTGGCGGGGGCCCGCGGGGTGAGCCATTTTGCGTTACATCCGTTCCGGAGCAGAGACACCGAGCACGTTCAGGCCGTTCGCCAGCACCTGGCGGACGGCCTGGCACAGCGCGAGCCGGGCGAAGGTGAGGGGGGTGGCCTCCTCGTCGCCCTGGGGCAGCACGCGGCCGACGGTGTAGAACTTGTGGTACGCGCCGGCGAGTTCTTCGAGATAGCGGGCGACACGGTGCGGTTCACGCAGCTGCGCGGCCCGGCGGAGGAGGGTCGGGAATTCACCGAGTGTCCTGATCAAGTCACCTTCGGCAGGCAGTGTCAGCAGTCCGAAGTCGACGGCATCGTCGGATTTGAGGCCGAGGTCGGAAGCGTTGCGCTGCAAGGAAGCCAGCCGCGCGTGGGCGTACTGGACGTAGTAGACCGGGTTGTCGTTGGAGTGCTTGCGCAGCAGATCGAGGTCGATGTCCAAAGTGGAATCCACCGAGTAGCGGATCAGCTCGTAGCGGGCCGCGTCGACGCCGACGGTGCCGACCAGGTCCTCCATGGTGATCACGGTGCCGGCGCGTTTGCTCATCCGGACCGGTTTGCCGTCGGAGACCAGGTTGACCATCTGGCCGATCAGCACCTCGACCACGGCCGGGTCGTCCCCGAAGGCGGCCGCGGCGGCCTTCAGGCGGGCGATGTAGCCGTGGTGGTCGGCGCCGAGCATGTAGATGCACAGGTCGAAGCCGCGTTTGCGCTTGTCCTGGAAGTAGGCGAGATCACCGGCGATGTAGGCCGGGTTGCCGTCCTTCTTGATGACGACGCGGTCCTTGTCGTCACCGTGCTCCTTGGACTTCAGCCACCAGGCACCGTCCTCGAAGTACAGGTTCCCGGAGTCCTTCAGCTGCTGGACCGAGGACGCGACGGCGCCGGACTCGTGCAGCGAGTTCTCGTGGAAGTAGACGTCGAAGTCGGTGCCGAAATCGTGCAGGCTCTGCCTGATCTCGGTGAACATCAGCTCGATGCCGACCCGGCGGAACGTCTCGGCGCGTTCGGGGTCCGGCAGCGACGGCGCGCTCGGCTCCTGCCGGACGACCTCGGCGGCGATGTCGTTGATGTAGCCGCCCGCGTAGCCGTCCTCGGGGGCGGGCTCGCCCTTCGCGGCCGCGATCAGCGAGCGGACGAACCGGTCGATCTGCGCGCCGTGGTCGTTGAAGTAGTACTCACGGGTGACCTCGCCGCCCTGCGCGGACAGCACGCGGCCCAGCGCGTCGCCGACCGCGGCCCAGCGGGTGCCGCCGAGGTGGATCGGGCCGGTGGGGTTCGCGGAGACGAACTCGAGGTTGATCTTGACCCCGGCCAGCGCGTCGCCGACGCCGTACTTCTCCCCGGCGTCGAGGACCTGCTGGACGATCTGGCCCTGCGCGTCGGCGGCGAGCCGCAGGTTGAGGAAACCCGGCCCGGCGACCTCGGCCGAGTCGATGCCGTCGGTGGCGGCGAGCGCCTCCGCCAGCGCGTCGGCGAAGTCGCGGGGCTTCATGCCCGCCTTCTTCGCCACCTGCAGTGCCAGGTTGGTCGCGTAGTCCCCGTGCTCGGGGTTGCGGGGACGTTCGATCGTCACCTTCTCCGGCAGCACGGAATCGTCGAGGCCGCGCGCGGTGAGAACCTGCACGGCTGAGTTACGGACCAGGTCGGCGAGAGCTGCGGGAGTCACTCGTGGAATTCTAGGTGTGACCAGGTCCGGGCTTCGCAGCGACCGCCGGAAGGTGTGAGCCAAGTCGGTGAGCGTCGCGGGCGTTCACGGTGATCAGACGCGCGGTCTCTACACTGACCCGCGCAGGGACCACCCCCTTCGGAGAACGCAGGAGCCATGGCTAACGGGACAACCAGAAAAAAGGGCGCGTCGTCGAAAGACGCCATGAAGGCCGCCCGTAGTTCCGTCGTGTCCAAGAAGGGCACGCCCTGGGGCACGATCATCGCCGTCGTCGCGATCGTCGCCCTGGCTGCTTCGGTGGTCACCTATTACATGATCGCTTCGGCGCCCAAGCGCGACCAGAAGACACGGGAAGAGGCCGCCGCCGCCTTCGCCCCGACGCAGCAGGACCAGGATCCCTCGAAGCGGATCAACGGCGTCACCACCACGAAGTACGAGGGCAGCGTGCACGTCTCGGCAGCCGAGCGCGTCGCCTACGACAAGACCCCGCCCTACGGTGGCCCGCACGACCAGGCCTGGGCCGCCTGCAACGGCGTCGTCTACCCGAACGCCGTCCGCAACGAGAACATGGTCCACGGTCTCGAGCACGGCGCGGTCTGGATCGCCTACAACCCGCAGCAGATCACCGGCGAGGCACTGGACCTGTTGAAGGTGCGCGTCGAGGGCAAGCCGTACACCACGATGTCGCCGTACCCGAACCTGGACAAGCCGATCTCCCTGCAGTCCTGGGGCCACCAGCTGAAGCTGGACAGCGCCTCCGACGAGCGGATCGACCAGTTCATCGCGGCCCTGCGCACCAACCCGTTCGACGCGTACCCCGAGCGTGACGCGACCTGCGACGCGCAGATCGAACCGGGCGAGTTCAACCCGGACCCGCCGGGGCCGGACGCCAAGCCGATGGACTACAAGGGCACCGCGGGCACCCAGCAGGACGGTCAGCCCGGCGCCGGACAGCCTTCGCCGCCCCCGGCCACCCAGCCCTCGGCGCCCGCGAGCAAGTGAGCCGGATGGACCCCGCTCCCCAGTACGTCGACGAACCCGGCGACGAGGAACCGCGCTCGGTGACGTCGCGCTGGCTGGTGATCGGGGCCGCCCTGGTCGTCATGCTGATCGTCGGCTTCGGCCTCGGCGCCCTGACGACCAGGCTGATCGACCCCGATCCCGCCTCCACGACACCGGGGGCGGGTTCGGTCGAGGTCGGTTTCGCGCAGGACATGTCGGTGCACCACCTCCAGGCCGTCACCATGGCGGGCTGGGCGCGGGACCACACGGCCGATCCGGCGATCAAGACCCTCGCGTTCGACATCGAGCGGACGCAGACCGGCCAGGTCGGCCGGATGAAGGGCTGGCTCGGCCTGTGGGGTCGGCCCGAGCAGGCGACCGGCGCGTACATGACCTGGATGACCGAACCGATGGCCGGCCACAGCGGGCACGGCGGCTCCGACCTGAAGCCGTCGAACGGCGCGCCGATGCCCGGGATGGCGACGTCGGCCGACCTGGCGAAACTGCGGTCGCTGACAGGCAAGGAGATGGACGTCTTCTTCCTGCAGCTGATGCTGCGGCACCACGTCGGCGGGACGGAGATGGCGCGGTACGGCAACGACCACACCTCCGTGGCGGACGTGAAGTCGCTGACGCAGAGCATGCTCGTCTCGCAGGGCGCCGAGATCACCCTGATGAAGGGCCTGCTCCAGGAACGCGGCGCGGCCCCCCTGCCCGCCTGACCCCTGCTCCCCTCCCGCGTTCAGAGGGCGCTACCAGGAGAGTTCCCGGCAGCGTTGCGCGCATTGGGGCACCTCTATCTGCAAGGTCGCGTGCTCGATCGAGTAGCGGCTCGACAGCAGGTTCTGCGCCTCGGTCAGCACCGCGGCCTGCTCGACGGTCGGCGCGATGGTGAGGTGCGCCGAGGCGACCTCCATCCCCGAGGTCAGTGTCCAGATGTGCAGGTCGTGGACGTCCTCGACGCCCTTCAGCGCGCCGAGTTCGGTCTGGATCCCGGCGACGTCGACGCCCTTCGGCGCGTGCTGGAACAGGATCCGCAGCGCGCGACGGGCGAGCGCGTACGTCCGGGGCAGGACGAACAGTCCGATCGCGACACCGATGATCGGGTCGGCGTAACGCCAGCCGGTCAGCAGCGTGATCGCGCCGCTCAGCAGCACGCCGACGGAGCCGATCAGGTCGGCGAGGACCTCCAGGTACGCACCCCGGACGTTGATGCTCTCTTCGGCGCCCTTGCGCAGGATCAGGAAGGACACGATGTTCGCGACCAGGCCCGCGGCGGCGGCCAGCAGCACGGGCAGGCCGGGCACCACGGGCGGGTCGCTGATCCGGCCGATGGCCTCGAACAGGACGTAGCCCGCGACGCCGAACAACAGGATCGCGTTGCCCAGCGCCGCGAGCACCTCGGCCCGATAGAACCCGAAAGTGCGGGTGAGCGTCGGTCCGCTGCGCCGGGCCAGCATGATCGCCGCCAGCGCCATGCCGATCCCGAGGACGTCGGTGAACATGTGGGCGGCGTCGGAGATCAGCGCGAGCGAGCCGGTCGCGAACCCGACGATGAACTCCATGACCATGAAGCCGGCGCCGATGACCAGGGCGATCGTCAGGCTCTTGAGGTAGCGGCCTGACGCGCTCGACGGCGAGGCCGTCCCATGCCCGTGCCCGTGACCCATTGCTCCGCCTCTCGTGAAGTCGACAGGCCGAATATATTGTCACATGCGCATATGTGCAATACAGGTGAGCCTAAGTTCACCATGTCCTAAGCCACCCAAGGAAGCCATCCCCCAGGAGGGCCTTCCCGAAACCTGATACCGACACGCACCGCTACCGAAGCGTCCGCAAGAACCCCCGCAACTGCCCGACGAAGGCTTCCGGCTGCTCGAAAGCGGCGAAGTGCCCGCCCTTGTCCAGCACCTCGTACCAGCGAAGATCGGTGTAACGCAGCTCCGCCCAGCGACGCGACGGCCGGATGATCTCGCGCGGGAAGATCGAGATACCCGAAGGAACCTCGATCGAGGAAACGTCCCGCTCCTTGTTCTCCCAGTAGATGCGCGCGGACGACGCCGCCGTCTCGGTGAACCAGTAGACGGAGATGGCGTCGAGCATTTGGCGCCAGGACAGCGCGGTCTCCGGCGAACCGTCGTTGTCGGTCCACTCCCGGAACTTCTCGGCGATCCAGGCCGCCTGCGCCGCGGGCGAGTCGGTGAGCCCGTAGCCGACCGTCTGCGGCCGAGTGGCCTGCTGCTGCGCATACGCGGAACCGACCTCGCGGAACCGCTCCAGATCGCCGATCGCCTCGCGCTCGGCGTCGGTCGGCTCACCCAGCGCCGCCACGTCGTACTGGGCGCCCGCCATGTTCACGTGGACGCCGATCAGCCGCCCCGGAACCATCTTGGCGAGCATGTTCGTCACCCCCGCGCCCCAGTCGCCACCCTGTGCCGCGTAGCGCGCGTAGCCGAGACGCCCCATCAGCTCGTCCCACGCCCGCGCGATGCGCTCGACCGTCCACCCCGTCGCGGACGGCTTCTCACTCCAGCCGAAGCCGGGCAACGACGGCGCCACGACATGGAACGCGTCCGCCGGATCACCCCCGTGTGCCCGGGGATCGGTCAACGGGCCGAGCACGTCGAGGAACTCGACGACCGAGCCCGGCCAGCCGTGCGTGAGCACGAGCGGCGTCGCGTCCGGCTCCGGCGAGCGGACGTGCAGGAAGTGGATGCCCAGACCGTCCACAGTGGTCTTGAACCCGGGAAAAGCGTTCACCCGGGCGGCCAGACCGAAGTCGTAATCCTCGGTCCAGTACCGGCAGAGCTCTCGGGCAAACTCCAGCGGGACACCCTGCTCCCAATCGTCCACAGTGGCCGGTTCGGGCCAGCGTGTGGCGCGCAGACGGGTCCGCAGGTCGGCGATGGCGGATTCGGGGATCCGCACTTCGAACGGTTCGATCACGACGTCCTCCCAGTTTGTTGGTATGACCAACGCTAACCGGATTCGTTGGTTCCGCCAATGGTTCAGTACGCTGCCCCGATGATTACCGCACCGGTCCGGCTTCGCAGCAAGGCCAGCTGGCTGGTCAACCAGGCAGCCACCGTTGCCCACCGGCTCACGATGGACGAGTTCGCCCGCAGCGGCGCCCGCCGGTACCACTACGGGATCCTCGCGGCGATCGACGAGAACGGCCCGTCGAGCCAGGCCACCTTGAGCCGCTCCACCGGCATCGACCGCAGCGACGTCGTCGCCGTCATCAACGAACTCGCCGACTCGGGTTACGTCGAACGCGCCCCCGACCCGGCGGACGGCCGGCGCAACCTGATCACCCTCACCGGCACGGGCGCACGACGCCTCCAACACCTGGAAGACCTGGTCAGCGAGACACAGGACGCCTTGCTGGACCCCCTGGAGCCCGCGGAACGGGAGCAGCTGACCCGGCTCCTCGCCCGCGTCGTCGAGCACCACCACGGTTAACGACCACCGCGCGCGAGGGGGCCGGACGGATGCGCTAAACTTCCCACGTCACTCAGGCGGCAACGCCCTCGTAGCTCAGGGGATAGAGCACTGCCCTCCGGAGGCAGGTGTCGCAGGTTCGAATCCTGCCGAGGGCACACAATTGGGTCGCGCGACGCGACAGAGGTGGCGAGCTGGTCTCGCCAGGAGCGTGCGGCGAAGCCGCCACTTGCCTGCGAGACCGTTGATGGCGGGTGCGTCGCAGGCCGCGAATGCGGGCTTGGTGTGGGTATGCCCAAGATTCCTTCAGAGCCGACCGGTTGTCGTTATCCGGCGCACCACCTCGGCCGGCGCCAAACCACCCACCCTGCGGTACGCGGACCGGTAGCCGTCACCGTAAACCGGGTCGGGATTCCGCATCATACGGTCGAGGTAATGCGCGGCGAGGCGACCGCCTCGGTGCCGTAGCCACCAGCTGCCGATCAGTTCGCAGATGCCTTCCTCTTCCTTGGCCGGCCGCGAGTGGCGGCCCGGGCAACGGGCCAGCCAGCCGTGGCCCATCTCGTGGGAAATCACGTGACCGAACTGGGTCGCGGGCATGCCGGACACCACCTTGATGCCGCGGACTCGGCTCGCGCCGCCCAGCCGGCCCTGTTCCACGACGGTCACGCCGTGGAGGAATTCGCCGGCGCCTGCGTACAGCTCCCCCGGCCCCACCAGCTCCACACGCACTTGGTTAGGCAGGCGAAGGCCGTAGGAGTGCATAAGCGGGCGGACCAGGCGCACCACCGCACCCACGTCCGACTGGTGATCCACGGCCCATTTCGAACAGCGAGCACAGCGGCTTCGACCGTCGGGAAGAACGGTTTCGGCGCGCATCCCCCTTCCTCCTGTGACGGCGGAGCAGCTCCAGCAAGATGAGCGGTGGACGCACTTCTTGCAAATCCGCTCGTCGAAGTGATCCTCCAGCCAGCTCGATCCCAGGAGCTCACCGCAGACGACGCATCTGAAATCCGGTCTCATCGACTAATCTCGCCCGATGAGCGGTGAAGTGCTGACCGCGAGATGTCGAAAAGACGCCGGCTTGTTCGGCCTTCGCGCGGAAGAGCGCCTTGGTTCCTGGTACGTATCGTGGTCATTCCCGATCAACGAAACTCCCGCGGGCAGGGAGAAATACGCGGACACCGAGTTGGCGTGTGTGGACGGTTGAACTGCGGAAACGTGGATACGCCGAGCGGGAAGATCCAGTCGCTCGGCGCCTGATCAAAGCTCGACGACGGCATCCAGCGTGCCGAAGTCGATTCGGGTCCCAGGGACCAGTGTGATCGACTGCCCCGGTGCCACCGGCCGCGCGGTGGTCGCACCGTGCGGAGTGGCGAACCACTGACGCTCGCCGAGGTTGCGCAGGCCGTACACGTCCTGCGTCGGGTGCTTCGTCACCTCGGCCACCGGTGGGTCGCCTGGTGCCGGCTCGCCGCGCTTGCCGAGATGGCGCGAATAAAGCTTGCTGTCCGGGTTCATCATCACGCTGTTGCGACCACCGATCACCAGGCGCAGCGGCTTGGCGAGCATCCGCCCGCAACCCCAGCAGGCCTCGCCCGCGGTCTCCGGGCAGTAGAAGTTCTGCCTGCGGCACTGCCCGCACTCGTAGATCGCGTCGGAGACCGCCGCAAGGGCCGCCTCCCATTCCCCGAACGTGGGACGTCTGCCAGGATCGGCCAGCCCCGCGGTGAAAGCCCTGATGAAGATCCTGCGCATCGACTCCGGGTACAACGGCCAGAACGCGAGCACGTTCCGGTGGACCCCCGGCACCGGGCGATTGCTCCCGTCGTTCGGATCGAAGATGAACACCGGGTCGGTGCCGTAGATCTTGCGCATGGCCCGCGGGTCCAGCACGTGGATCTGCGATTCCGCCGCACCGTGCAGCGGATGGTCGTTCATCAGCAGCAGAAACAGCAGCACGGACAGGGAAAAGCTGTCTGTGAGCGCCGATGGCCTCGTGTCACCGCGCACGATCTCCGGTGCCATGAACCTCGGCGTGCCCAGCACTCTCGGTGCGGTGCGGGTCGAGCCGACGTTGTCGTTGTCGCAGATCAGCACGTCGCCGGTGGCAGGCTCGACGAACAGGTTGCCGTCGGAGATGTCGCAGTAGAACAATCCCTTGGCCTGCAGTGCCTTGAACGCCGCCACCGTGTGGCCCGCCGCGCGGACCAGCTCGCGAAAGCGGATCGACACCTTGCGTCCCAGCACTTGCGGCAGGCTCGCGTAGTTCGCCGGCCGCAGCGGCATCACATACCCGAAGTGATCGCCCTGTACGACGATGTCCTCCGGCCACAGGAAGTGCGCGGACGGCGCCTTCTCCCGTGCCAGTGTCGCGATGCTCTCCCGCAGGTCGCTGTCCTGGTACTGCGGGTAGTACCACTTGATCGCGACCGTGCGGCCGTCGCTCATGCGGCCTTCGCGCACCTCACCCTGGCCTCCGGTGCCGAGCACTTCGCCGACCGTGACCAGCGCACCGGACTCACAATTGAGCTGTTGGCCCGTCTTCAGCACCGCGTTCCTCCTTCTCCACCTTCGGATCTTCCGTGGGCACTGCTGGACGCTCGGCTTCGACCGGGTTCGCGGGCTCGGCCACATCCGCCTCGCTCTCGACGTGGACCGTTTCCCGCCCACTCTCGACCTGGTCGGCCGGGACCTGAGCGTCCCGTGACACCTCTTCGGTCTGCTGCGTCTGCTTCTCCGGCGCGGGCAGCTCGGTCAGCCACGCCAGTGCCACACTCACGTCGTCCCCGCTGCCCTTGTGCGAGATCGTCTGCAGCCATCCCGGCAAATCTGCCGAGAAGCCCGGTGACGCCTCCGCCCGGTACGCGAGATCCTGACAAAACCTGAAGAAGCCGCCATCGTCCTCGTACGAGTTCGGAACACCGTCGGTGGCCAGCAGGATCGCGGACGGAACGCGTCCATTGTGGATTGCCGAGGTGCCGTGCCGAAGCTTTTCCCGTGCGTCATCGTCACACAACGACGGCGTCAGATCGCCGAGTGCTTCCACCGGCGGCGGTACCAGGTAAGAAGCTTCGCCGCCGACGATCTGTACCATCGCGCCGTCGCCCAGCTGCACCCAGTGCAGTGACTCCGGACCGGCCAGCACGCCCAGTACGGTGCTGCCGTACGCCTTCGCCTGCCATCCGCCGAACTTCGCTTGGTCCCACTCGGCGTCGGTGGAGTACGGGAGTGGTCCGAGCAACTCGGCTTCCTTCGAGACGACTCCCTCCGCGTAATCGTCGAATCTCCGCAGCTGCCAGAACAACAGCTCCAGCTGCGCATACCCGTTGCGCTTGGTGAAATCGTCGAGGTAGCGGACGAAGGCACGCTCCCCGTCACCCTTGCCTGGCACCTTGGCCGGGTACCTCACCAGGTCGGCGTGCACTTTCGACCGCCACCTCCGCACGGTCTGGTCGATCTCCTGCGTCCACAGCTCCCCAAGCTCGGTCACACCGGGCTCGCCGAGGTCGCGTGCCCTCCGGAGAAAGGAGTGGAAGACATCGTGCAGGGTCGCGACGGCGAGCTCGGAACCCCGCTCGCTGCGGAAGTGCCTGCCGGACCCGTGTCCGTCCGCGACGACGACGTAGGCCCAGCTCCCACCTTCGAGCGCCTTGCTGTCGCTGTGGTCCTGGCAGGGCGAGCCATCACGGACGTGCTTGTCGCCCTGGATCGACAGGTGCGTGGCCTGCCAGGATCGGAGGCTGCGTCCCGTCCTGGTCATCACGGCCTGCTTGATCTTTTCCAACACGGTCACCACACCTGGTCGTCGTCGACAGCCGGCGGCGGAGGAGGCGGCGGCGGAGTGCCCACGAGTGTGCTGTCGACCGGCTGGCTCGCCGGGGAGGACGCCGATTTCAGCACGACCGTCGACGCGTACTTGATGAACTGGGTGAGATCGCCCGGGTTCTTCGCGGTGAGTGGCTCGATTTCCGGATGGTCGATGAACCGCCGCAGGACGTCCAGGTCGGCGACTTCGTCGTCGTCGGTGATGCCGATCGCGATGCGAACCGCGCGCTTCCCCCACGGCTGAGAGAGCAGCGCCTTCAGCCCGCTGTCGAAGTCGTCGGTCGGCTGGCCGTCCGAAACCAGCACGATCACCGGCGGCAGGCCGCGGTCGGGCATGTTCCCGACGGCCAGTTCCTTCGCCATCATCTTCATGGCGGCGCCCATGTCCGTGATACCGGTGACGGACACGTCGGTCCAGCTGAAGTCGGCCAGTGGCACCGGGTTCGGGGTGACCCAGCGCGCACCGGTGCCGAAGGTCATGGCACGGACCTCGACGGCGGCGTGCGGATTGTCGTCAGCCGAGTCACGCATGTGCGGCAGGGCCTCACGGATCGCGTGGTTGAGCATGCCGATCTTCTTGCCCATCATCGAACCGGACACGTCGAGCATCCAGTAGAAGCGGAGCGGACGGTGCGAGAGCGGCCCGCCGGGCAGGTCGGTGGAGGTCAAGACGTATCTCCTGGGGTCAGCAGTCCTCGGGGGGAGGACCGGCGAGTGGTTCCTGGCCGCCTTCGAGCAGCGGATAGATGTTCACGGTGATCACGCCATCGGGTTTGCCCGCCTTCGAGCTGCCGCCCCAGAAGGCGCGGTTGGCGACCGGGCCGCCGTCGTCGCGGGTCGCGAACGGCCCGAGACGGGGCAGGATCTCGGCGTTGAAGGCCTTCGCCCGGTCCGCCCCCACGAGCGGTTGTTCGGCAACACCGAACGACAACACGACTCCTGCGCGTCTGCCCTTGAGATCAGGCCGCGCCAGCCGGTCCGCCACCTGCTTCCCGATCGCCGCCAGGTGCTCGTCCCGTTGCGGCGACGACGGTCCGGCGAGCAAGACCGGATTGGTGGCGACCCGAAAGCAGAAGAACCCGCTGTCCACGCCGCGCGTCGGTGGTTTCGTCGTGGTGGTCGGTGGTGTCGTACTGGCGGCCAGGGGTCTCTGTACGGCACCACCGGTCTGGGTGGCCAGGAAGATCACCACGAGCACCAGCAGCGTGTCCGCGAAGATCCAGCCGACCAGCCCGGTGACCTGCGAGCTCCGGCTTTTCGATCCGACCATCGGAGGTCACCGCCCGTCGCCGGAGGCACGCGCGAAAAACCGTCTGCGTGGCTTCGTCCCGTTGGCTGCCACCAATTCCGTGACCAGTGCGCGGCACTGTTCCAGCGCGACCGCCAGGTCCTGAGACGCCGTGCTCAGCTCCGGGAGCATCAGCGTGGGTGCCGAACGCAGTCCCTCGACGGCGTCGTGCAGCGCCTGCGCGGTCTCTCCCGCCGTGCCGTTGAACCTGCCGACCGACGCGCCGAGGCTGTCCGCGGCCGTTCTGCGGAGCTCCAATTCGCGATCGAACGCCTCGACGACGGCGACACGCAACTGGTCCATCTGTCCCGGCAACGCCTCAACCGCCTGCCGCAGCGCCACTTCCGCGTCGAGTGCCGTCTGCGCGGTACGTTTGGCGGCGTTCGCGGCCGCCTGGGGGTTGTCGGCGAGCGCGGCGATGTTCGCCGTCACCCGCTCCTGGCGTTCGTGAACGCCGTCCAACTTCTTGCTCAGCTGCGTCACGGCCCCGAGTACGTCGAGGACGCCCTGCTGGGCGGAGGGCAGCTGAGTGGCGAGACTCTGCGTGCCGGACACCATCGAACCGACAGCATGGCCGAACTTCTCCGACGCGACCCGCAACGCGCCGACGTGGTCCCGCAGCTCGTTCGCGGTGTCCACGATAGTGCTCCCACCCGCGGCGAGCGCCTCCGCACCACGCACCCATTGCGCCACGCCGACGCGCCCCGACTCGATGGAGCGGCCCAGCTCGTGCTGGGCCTCGATCAGCTCTCCGACCGTCGCCGCGTGCGCCGAGGACTCCCGGCGCAGCTCCTCGATGCGGCTCGTGTAGACGTCGCGCAACTCGCGATTGAGGTCGCCGGTCCCCTTGACCACTTCGGCCATACCGTCCCTCGCGGACGTGATGCCGGTGGTCACGTGGCCCAGATTCGCGGCGAGGTCACGGCTCGTGGTCTCCAAGCCGTGCACATGCCCTGCCAACAGGCCGGCGGGACTCTCCAAATTCTTCGCGCTCTCGGCGATCGTCGTGCTGCTGTCGGCCAGGTCGCCGGTGGCGCGCACCATCAGTGCGATGTTGTCCTTCCCGTGGGTGACGAGGTTGTTCATCTCCTGCTGTGCCGTCACCAGCTGCCGCACGGTCTTCTGGTACTCGGGGAGCAGCGAACGCAGGCTCGCGCTCATCCGATCCACCAATTCGGTGCTCTCCTGCCGAGACGCCAGCCCGACGTCGACGAGCACCGACCGCAGCTCACTCGCCTTGGCCAAACGGTCTTTCTCCTCGATGGCGTCCGTACGATTCTGCAACCAGGACCCCAGCAGGAACATGACGATCACCGCGCCGAGCGCGATGAAATCGCACATCGCGACGTGGTCGAGCGTCCACCACGTGCGATCGCCGAACCCCCTGGTCCACAGCTGCAGGAACGACGCTTCCTCGAACTGCGCCTGCTCCGCCCACGGCGCGGCGAGCAACTCTCGATATGCCTGGACAGCCGCGAAAATGCCCACCCAGGTGAAGAACAGCGGCGTGAAAAGCAGAACGTTGCGGACTACCTCCACATGCCGCGACAGAACGGCGAGCAGCCCTCGCGCCCGCCCCACCACCGAGCTCGCGTCGAAGTACGACACCAGATCGATCCGGCGCCACGCGGCGGTGTCCTCGGCACGCAGATCCCCGGCAAGTCGCGTCAGATCCGCAGCGAAGTTCTGATATGCGGGTTCACTCGCCAGGTTGTCGAGTCTGCTGGCAACAGCGTCTACCGAACTCGAACTCACTCAACCCTCGTTCCCGATGCGCAGCACGAAATCGGCTATCACCCGTTCCGGGCAGCCTCATGACGTCTAGTCGTGACGGTCAGTCGCACCGTTACGCCAGGAAGCGAACCGGCCATAAATCCACCACAGAGGGGATATACGCTTGCCGCAGTCCGGCGAACTGACGATTCGGCTGTGTTGTCTCAGCGACCACGACCCGGAAACGGCAACGAAGACGGGCGGCCCCTGCGGTCACGCGTACACCACCGACAGGAAAGGGTGAGCAGTCGCGGAACCTATGGGCACACCTGATCTTTTCGAGGAAATTCTAAACGTGCCGGGGGGCGGATTCGGCCCTGCGAATGTATTCTGCGGCGCGTTCTCGATGAACCGGCGCCGGACAGCGCCGCACTCGAGTCGAGCGCCTGGTAGCCGATCCACTCCTCGAAGAACACCCCTTCGCCCGGCCGAAACTGCCGAGCCTTGTCGTCGGACAGGTAGCCATACTCGGTGAGCACACGAAACTCCGAGTCATTGCTCCTGGAAACCAGGGGTCCAGGAACCGGAGACGTCCTCGATGGCGACGCGACCCGTCCACTGACCACTGCGGCGACCGGCGCACGCGATATCGGCAACGGCGCCGGGCAGCGATCGGCGCCGTCCCGGTCCATCTGCCGTACAAGGACCGGTCCGCCGCGACATCGCCGATTCCGTCGCAGCCCTCCGGGGCGGCGCGACCTCAGGGATGCCCCGCCGAACGAGGCCACTCCATAAGTTCGAGTCCCGCGAGAGCGCTGTCCGCCAGCCAAAAGCGGGCCGCGTCGGTGACCAGGCATCCCCCGGCGGAAAACTGATGTGATTAATTCTTTTTCTTCCCTAGGATCCCGGCATGCGGATCATCGGACCGGACGGTCCCCTTCCCGAACGGCGAATCCGGCGGATCGCGGTGGCGGGTCCTGCCGGGGCGGGCAAGTCGACGCTGGCCCGGACGCTGTGCGAGCGCATGGGCCTGCCGTTCGTCGAGTTCGAGTCCTTCTTCCACGGTCCGGGGTGGACGGTGCGGGAGACCTGGCAGGCCGACGTCCTGGAGTTCCTCGACGGCGACGAGTGGGCCATCGAGTGGCAGGGCGAACAGGTCCGGGAACAGATGACCGGGCGGCTCGACGTACTGGTGTGGCTCGACCATCCGCGCGCCATGACCGTGACCCGAGCCGTCATCCGGACGCTGAGACGACGCGCCGGCCGCGGCTCGAAGATCGCCGGCGGCAACGTCGAAGGGCCGTTGCGCACGTTCTTCACCGACCCCGAGCACATCGTCAAGCTCGCGTGGCGCTACCACCCGATGATCCGGGCCGGCGTGCACAAGGTCATCGACGAGAACCGTCATCCTGATCTCGTCATCGTCCGCCTGCGTGGTCAGCGACAGGTCGATCGCTGGCTTCGCGGGTCTCTCGCCTGGAACCTCCGCTAGACGGTCAGATCGCGGAGCCGCCACACCACGTCGAGCGCGGGGTCTCCGGTGGAACTCGGCTCGATCCGGTCCACCGCGAAGCCTTCACGTTCGTAGAACGCGCCCGCGCGTTCGTTGGCCGCGAAATGTTCGATGTACAGCCGATCGGCGTTCTCGGGCAACCGCTCGATGAGTGCGTCGAGCAACCGCGGGCCCAGCCCCCTGCCGCGATGCAGTGGGGCGACGTAGAGCTTGTAGATCACGTGATCGTTCCCGTCCTGGCCACGCTGCCCGACACCGGCGAGCCGGCCGTCCGCCTCGGCGACGACCACCGCACCCCGGGCCACGGCGGCACCGATATGCGTCACGTTCCACCACATCCGGACCTGTTTACCGGCGGCCTCCTCGCCGATCAGGGGTGTGTAATGGGACTGGACGTGCTCTTCCCCGAACCGGCAGACGGCCATGACGTCGTCGCGGTCGGCGTCCCGCAGGACCGGCTCTGCCATCATGCGCCCCCTTTCCTGCCAGGGTAGGGCTTACCAGGGCAACACGCCTTCGATGTCGAAGTAGCCACCGGTAGGACCGTCCGCGCCCACCAGCGCCATCCGCACGATGACCTCGGCGCCCTGCTCCACGGTCTGGTGCCCGGCGTTCCCGTTCAACGCGGTCGCGGTGAAACCCGGCTCCACCGCGTTGATCCGCAGTTCCGGGAACGCCTTCGCGTACTGCACGGTGATCATGTTGACCGCGGCTTTCGACGCCGGGTAGGCGACGCCCGGGTACGCGTACGCCGGTGTTCCCGGCGTGGCGACCCTGCTCAGCGAAGCCAGGCCACTGCTGACGTTGACCACGACCGGGGCGGCGGAACGCCGCAACAGCGGGAGAAACGCGTTCAGCACCCGGACCGTGCCGATCACGTTCGTCTCGAAGGTGCCGCGCATCAGGTCGGCCGTCAGGTCTCGCGCGCCGACCACGGGGTCGCCCCATTCCGGTGCGATACCGGCGTTGTTGACCAGGACGTCCAGTCCGCCGTCTGCCTCGACGGCCTCGGCGGCCGCACCCACCGACCAGTCGTCGGTGACGTCGAGGTGGATTGCCCGCGCGCCGATCTCTTCCGCCGCTCGGCGGCCTCGTCCGGCGTCGCGGCTGCCGAGGTAGACCGTGTGCCCCGCGGCGACGAGCCGTCTGGCGGTCTCGAAGCCGAGTCCCTTGTTCGCTCCGGTGATCAGTGTTGCCGTCATGGTCCGAGCACGCTAGGCCTTGGAGCGCGCTCCAGGTCAAGGCGAGGATCAGCGGGGTTCGATCCGGATGATCCTCCTTTCCGCGGCCACGGCCACCGCGGCCGCCCGGCTTTCGACATCGAGCTTGCCGTAAATGTGGATCAGGTGGGTTTTCACGGTCGCCTCGGAAATGAACAGCCGGCTGGCGATCTGCCGGTTCATCAGCCCTTCGGCCAGCAGTTCGACGATCTCGGTCTCCCGCACGCTCAGTGCGGGCGCCGGGTCACGCATGTGACCGAAGAGCCGGGCCGCGACCTGGGGTGCCATCGCGGTCTCGCCGCGCGCGGCCGCGCGGATACCGCGAAAGAGGTCCTCGGGCGGGCCCGCTTTGAGCAGATAGCCGGTGGCGCCGGCCGCCACCGCCCTGGTGATGTCCATTTCCGCCTCGTAGGTGGTGAGCACCAGGACCCTCGGTGGTTCGGGCAGGGCCGTCAGGCGTTCGGTGGCGTAAACACCGTCCGGCCCCTCGCCGAGCTGAAGGTCCATCAGCACGACGTCCGGTTTCAGCGCGACGGCGAACCGCAAGGACTCGTCCGCGCCGGCACATTCTCCGATGACTTCGATGTCAGCTTCGCCGGCGAGCAGTGCTTGGATTCCCGCGCGCACCACCGGATGGTCGTCGACGATCAGGACCCGGATGACCATCGCCCCTCCTTGGTGGTGGGCACGCTGACCGCGAGCGCGGTGCCTTCGCCCGGTTCGCTCTCGACGACCATCTCACCGCCGAGATCGGCCACCCGCTCGCCGATCATCCGCAGCCCGTGGCCCCGGATCCCGCTCACACGCGCCACCGCCGGGTCGAAGCCGACACCGTCGTCGCGGACGTCGAGGACGACCTTGTCCGCCAGGTAGGTCAGCGTGACGGCGGCTTCTCGCGCCCATGCGTGTTCGTTCACGTTCGCCAGCGCGCTCTGCGCGACCCGCAGCAGACCGGCTTCCACCTCGGGTGCCAGCGGATACGGTTCCCCGCTGGCCTCGAACCGCACGACATGGGACGTGGCCAAGGCGATCTGCCCGGCCAGATCTCGCAAGGAAGCGGCGAGATCGGTGCCGTCGAGCCGCGGCGAACCCAGGTCGTGGACGAACCGGCGTGCCTCGTCGAGGTTGTCGCCTGCCTCTTCGACGGCACGGGACACGTGTTCCCTGGCCAGTTCCGGATCGGTGGTCCAGGCCAGTTGCGCCGCCTGCAGCAGCATCCGCAGACTCGAGAGTCCCTGCGCGAGGCTGTCGTGGATCTCCCGCGCCAGCCGCTCCCGTTCCTGCACCACCCCGGCCAGACGCTGACTCTCCGCGAGATCCACCCTGGTGCGGAGGAGGTCTCCGACGAGCTCCTCCGACCGCGCCCGGTCGCGATCGAGCCGCAGGAAGGTCATCGTGGCCATCAACGCGACCGCGACCGGAGCGAGCACGATGCTCGGATCGAACCCGGTCGCGATCCGCAGCTGGGCGAGGATGGTGGCGACGGTCAGCAGGACGACCATCACGACCACGGTCCGCCGCCGCAGCACCTGCGGGCAGACGAAGAACAGCGGGACGGCGCACCAGGCGAAACTCGGCGCCGCCACCACCAGCGCCAGCCAGATGACGATCACCGCGCCTAGCCACACCGGACGCCCATCGCCGAGCACGGGCCAGCTCAGCACCCCCACCACATAGACCAGCGCCAGCACGCTGGTGAGCGCGAGGATCAACGGGGTGGCCCCGCTGAACCCGTGCGCGGCGACGAACCGTGCCACCGACGCGGCCAGCAGCAGGAAGAAGCCGGCGTGCATGGCGGCGTTCAACCACCCGTCCGCCTCGATCTGAGGCTTCATCCGGTCCTCCCTTCGTCGCAGATGATCGTAGGCAGGAAGGGGGGTCGGGCCGCATCAATCGTTCGGTGGATGCCCCTGCCCACCGGACGACTCCGGATCGGCCACCACACACCCGATTCGCCAAGCCGCCCGGGCGACGAGAGTCGAAGGAGCACGAACGCCCCTCCACGAAAGAGGAACACCATGGACACGACGCTCCCCCGCACCCGGCTCGTCCTCGGCATGACGGCCGGTCTCGCGACGGTCGCGATCGCCACCGGGATCGGCGCGGCCCAGGCGCAGGACCGGAAGCCGCAACCGCCCGCTCCCGCGGCCGTGGTGCAGACCGGTGTGCTGGGCGTCGACGCCGCCACCCGCGCCGCGCAGGCCGCGCTCGACGCCGCGGAGAAGGAAGGCCAGCGGGTGACCGTGGCCGTACTGGACCGTTCGGGAGCGGTGCGCGTACTGCTCAAGGGCGACGGCGCAGGACCACAGACCGAGGAATCAGCCAAGCGCAAGGCGTTCACCGCAGTCTCGTTCGGACAGCCGACGTCCGCGCTCGCCAAGAACGCCCAGGGCGACGGCCCGACCATCCGCGACATCCCCGGCACGCTCTTCCTGGCAGGCGGGGTGCCGGTCGCCGC
Organism: Amycolatopsis sp. cmx-4-19; assembly: GCA_049998115.1. Classification (GTDB taxonomy): domain Bacteria; phylum Actinomycetota; class Actinomycetes; order Mycobacteriales; family Pseudonocardiaceae; genus Amycolatopsis. Next base: position 88,291 of record JAEBEO010000024.1, read on the forward strand.
GAACGGTGGCCCGGTCGCCGGGATCGGGGTCGGCGGCGCGTCCAGCGGCGACCTCGACGAGCGCTTCGCCACGGCGGGGTTGCGTGCCGTCGGGGAGCTTCGCTGATGTTCGGCAGGCGGGCGGTCGTGGTACTGCTCGCAGCCCTCGTGCTCGGCGGCTGTTCCACGCCGGTAGCGGCGCCGGGCACCCAGCCCGCGTCCGCCGAGCCCTCGCCCAGCAGACAAGGAGTCCCTGTGAGCCACCTCTTCGACGCCGACGCGAACCTCGTCAAGGCGGCCGTCGCGGCGGGCGCCGACCTGGAGACCCGTGACGCGAGCGGCCGGACCCCGCTGCTCGTCGCGGTCACCGAAGACCGGGTCGAGATCGCCGAGATCCTCGTCAAGGCGGGCGCCGATCCGGACGCCCTGGACGGCCGGCACGACACACCGTGGCTGGTCACCGGGGTCACCGGGAGCGTCGCGATGGCGAAGGTGCTTATGTCGGCGAAGCCGGATCTGACCATCACCAACCGGTTCGGCGGCGTCTCGCTGATTCCCGCCTCCGAACGCGGCCACGTCGAGTACGTGCGCCTGGTGGCGGCCAGCGGGATCGATGTCGACCACGTGAACGACCTCGGCTGGACCGCGTTGCTCGAAGCGGTCGTCCTCGGCGACGGCGGAACGCGTCACCAGGAAGTGGTGCGGGCGTTGCTCGAGGCCGGGGCGAAGGTAAACCTCGCCGACAAGGACGGCGTGACTCCCCTTGCCCACGCGCGATCCCGAGGGCAGGCGACGGTCGCCAAGATCCTCGAGGACGCGGGTGCGCCATGACCGATCGTTCAGCGGCGGACCCGGCGGCGTCCGTACAGCAGGAGCCAGGCTCCGGCCAGCAAGGCGGCGAACGCCAGCGCGAGCAGGTCGCTGGTGTGCGAACCGGTGGAGGCCAACGGTCCGGTGCCGGGCGGATGGACCTGAGGTGCCGGGTCGCCGGGCGGCGTCGGGGGTGGTGTCGGTGTCGGCGGTTCACCCGAGGTGACCGGGGTGTCGGTCGAGCAGCCGGGTTCGGCCGGGGTCAGGCAGTTTCCGCCGGGTGTCGTGGTGGTGACGGAGTTGCGGAGCCTGGCTCCGCCCGAGTCCGGCTTGGCGGTGACCGAGTACGTCACGACGACCTTCTGTCCCACCGCGAGCTTGCCGTGCCAGCGAAGCAGCTTCCCGGTCAGCGCGACCGATCCGCTCGTGGCCTTCGCGTCACCGTTGTAGGTCGCGGCGCCGAGAACGCCGGACAGATCGTCGGTCACGGCGGAGTCGTCGTAGGCGGCGGTGCCGGTGTTGGTGATGGTCAGCGCGTAGGTGACCTTGCCGCCGGGGGCGACACCGCTCGACGGCGACGCCGTCTTGGCGACGGTCATCGAAAGCACCGGGGTGCGGGTGCCGCAGGCAGGATCCGCCTGCGACGCGCGGCCGGAAGGCGGGCAGTTGGTGTCTTCGCCACCTGTGACGGCGTTGTCCAGGAAATGGTCCCCGCGAATGGGTTTCGCGACGGTGACCGAGTAGGTGATGGTCGCCGCGGCGCCGGGTGCGATCGTGCCGGTCCAGGTCAGCCGGGGCGGGGTGTAGGTCACGGTGCCGATGTCGGCGACGGCGTCGTCGTTGTAGGTCGCGTCGTCGAGGACGGCGGTGAGATCGTCGGCGATCGCGGCACCGGGATAGGGCGCCTGTCCGGTGTTGCGGACGACGACGGTGTAGGTGACCTTGCCGCCCGGCGCCGCGGCCGCCGGGGCCGCCGACTTCGTGATGTGCAGCGCCGGGGCGGGCAGTTCGTTGCGGCAGTCGGGATCGTCGGAGCCCTCCTCGCAGTTCGACCCTGGTCCGGTCACCACGTTGACCAGCCGTTTGTCGCCCTTGTTGGTCACGACGACGGTGTAGGTGACGGTGGCCTTGGCGCCGGGGGCCAGCGAACCGGTCCAGGTCAGCGTCGGCGTCGTGAAGGCGACGGTGCCCGAGTCCGCCTTCGCGTCGTTGTCGTAGGTGGCGTCGTCCAGCACACCGGTGAGGTCGTCGGTGAACGACGCGGCGGGATCCGTCGCCTCGCCGATGTTCTCGACCGTGACGGTGTAGGTGACCGTGTCGCCGGTCTTGACCTCTTCGGGGGTGGCCGTCTTGCGGATCTTCAGCGACGGCAACGGCGTGACCGTCGTGCAGTCCGGGTCGTCCGAACCCGGCGGGCAGTTGCCGTCCGGTGTTCCGGTGACGCCGTTGGTCAGCTTCTTGTCGCCGCCGGGCGGGCGGTTCACGGTCACGGAGTAGGTGATCGTCGCGGTGGCGCCGGCCGCGACGTCGCCGGTCCAGGTCAGCACCGGGGCCGTGTAGCCGGTGGTGCCGCCGGTCGCCGTCGCGTCGTCGTTGTAGGTCGCGTCGTCGAGAACCCCGGTCAGGTCGTCGCTGAAGCGGGCTCCGGGATAGGCGGCGGTCCCGGTGTTCTGGACGCGCACGGTGTAGGTGACCCGGTCGCCCGGCCGGGGAGTCGCCGGGGAAACGGACTTGGCGATCCGCAGGGCCGCGACGGGGGTGACAGTGGAACAGTCCGGGTCCGTCGTCCCTGGCGGGCAGGTCGAGTCCTCGGGTCCGGTCACGGCGTTGCGCAGGTTCCGGTCCCCGGTGGGTGGCCGGTTCACCGTCACCGAATAGGTCACGGTGACGGTGGCGCCCGTCGGCAAGTCAGCCGCCCAGGTCAGCCGTGGCGCGTCGTAGGTGGCCGTGCCCGCGGTGGCCCGCGCGTCCCGGTTGTAGGTCGCGTCGTCCAGGACACCGCTCAGGTCGTCGGTGAACCGGGCACCTCGATAGACGCCGGTGCCGGGGTTGCTCGCGGTCACGGTGTAGGTGACGACGTCGCCGGGCTTCGCGGTGGCCGGTGCCGCGGTCTTGGCGAGGACCAGCACGCCGATCGGCGTCTCGGTCGAACAGTCCGGGTCCGTCGCGCCGGGCGGGCAGGTGGAGCCGTCCGGGCCGACGACGGTGTTGGCCAGGCGCCGGTCCCCGGCGGGCGGCTTGCCGATGGTGACCGAATAGGTGACGGTCACGGTGTCGCCCGCGGCGACATCACCGGTCCACGTGAGCTTCCGGCCCGGCTCGTCGAAGGTCGTGACACCGGACGTCGCGGTGGCGTCGCCGTTCCAGGCGGCGTCGTCGAGGACGCCGGACAGGTCGTCGGTGAACGCGGCTCCCGGGTACACGGCGGAGCCGGTGTTGGCCACCTTCACCGTGTATGTGACCTTGTCGCCCGGCATCGCCGAGGTCGGGCTCGCCGTCTTCGAGAGCGTCAGGACACCGATCGGGGTGACCGTGTGGCAGGCGGGGTCCGTGCTCCCGGGAGGGCACGTCGAGCCGTCGGGGCCGGTGACGGCGTTGCGCAGCACCTTGTCCCCGCCCGGCGGCGTGCCGACCTTCACCGAGTAGGTGATCGTGACGGTCTGCCCGGCGGGTACGTCACCGGTCCACCGCAGCGTCGTGGTCGCGCTGTCGTAGGTGGGTTGGGCCGGAGTGGGGGTACCGCCCGCCGAGGCGGCGGCGTCACCGTTGTAGGTGGCGTCGTCGACGACGCCGGACAGGTCGTCGGTGAGCGTCACGACGGTCGCGGCCGAGCCGTCGAGGGTGCGCGCGGTCAAGGTGTAGGTCACGACGTCGCCGGGCTTCGCGGTGGGCGGGGCGGCGGATTTCGTGATCACCAGGCCGCTGACCGGCTCATCGGTCCGGCAGTCCGGATCGGTGCTGCCCTCGGGGCAGGTGGAGCCGTCCGGTCCGACGACGGCGTTCGTCAGGCGTTTGTTCCCGCCCGGCGGGTTCGCGACGGTCACCGAGTAGGTGATCGTCACCGTGCCGCCCTTCGCGACGTCGCCTGCCCAGCGCAGGGTCTTGTCGCCGTCGGTATAGGTCACGACGCCGGTGGTCGCGGTGGCGTCCCGGTTGTAGTCCGCGTCATCGACCACATCGGACAGATCGTCGACGGCGGTGGCGTCCGTCCAGTCGGCGGTGCCGTCGTTGGTGAGCACGACCGTGTAGGTGACCTTCTGGCCGGGCATGGGTTTCTTCGGCGTGGAACTCTTGACGACCTTCAGCGTCGCCAACGGGACGACCACGGCACAGTCCGCCGCGCGTTCGGCGCAATTGCTGCCCGGGACCGTCACGACGTTGTCGAGCTTCTTGTCCCCGCCCGGCGGGGAGCCGACGGTCACCGAGTAGGTGATCGTCACCGTCGCGCCGGGGGCGATCCCGCCGGTCCACGTCACCCTCTCACGGGCCGCCGAATACGTGGGTTTCGCCTGCTCCACATCCCCGGAAACGGCCTTCGCGTCGTCGTTGTAGGTCGCGTCGTCGACCACGCCGGACAGGTCGTCGGTGACGACCGTGTCCGGTGCCGGCGCCGTTCCTTCGTTGGCGACGGTGACGGTATAGGTGACCTTGTCGCCCGGCTTGGCACTCGCCTTGTCCGCTTTCTTGGAAACCACGAGCCGTTTCGTCAGGTCAGGGGCGATCGAGCAGCTGGCGAGGTCGGTGATCGGCCAGGCCCCACCGGGTTCGGAGGTGATCCGCCCGATCTGGTTGGTGTGGGCGTTGCCGCCGGGTACCTGCACCGAGACGCCGGTGCGGGGATCGACCTTGTACAGGGCCCCGCCGTAGTAGCCGAGGTAGATCGAGCCGTTGAGGAAGGCCATGCCGTAGTTGTTGAACCCGTTGGACGAGCCGGGTCCGGTGATCTTGACCGCCTGGGTGGTCTCGCCGGTGCCCGGGTCGAAGCGGTAGACGTAGCTCTGCCCGCCGTAGACGATCCCGTAGTACACGCCGCCGGAGGAATCGACGAACAGGTCCGGCACGAGCGATCCGCCGGCGAACACGGGGTCGTTCGTCGGAACGGGCTTCAGCGTGGAGCCGCGGGAGTACGTCTTGGTCGTGCCGCTCGCGAGGTCCATCGCGAACAGCACCGGCGCACCGCCGTTCTGCGCACCGTAGAGCGCCCCGGCGGCGGGGTCGGCGGTGAGGCCGCCCCAGTTCACCCCGGCGGGCAACCGGCGGGGGCGGCCGCCGGCGATCTCGTCGGTGACGGTGTCCGTACCGGACACATGCTTGTAGAGAGTGAGGTTTCCGGTGGTGTAGCTCGAATAGAAGGCGGCGACCCGGCCGGTGTCCGGGTCCTTGCCGAGTGCCATGTTCGTCGACCAGTAGTCCGGCAGGCCCGCGCCCGCTCGTTTGCTGATCACCGTGTTCTGGATCTCGGCGTCACCCGTGGCGTCCGAACGGAACTGCATGCCGGAGCGGATGTTGCTGTAGTAGAGGTGATCGCAGTCGAACACCGACGGGACGTTCTCCCCCTCGACCGGCCAGGTGGCCGCCAGCGCGGTGCCCGCCGGGACGAATCCGGCGAGGACGACGGCGATCGCGGTGCCGAACGCCAGAGCACGGCGCGTGAAAAGGTTCAGTGCACGGCGCCTGCGCTGCGCGACGACCACGGGGATCCTCCTGAGGAGAGCCAAGTCAAGCCGACGCTACAAGCGGAGTCCCGACTCTCAACTCGAAGTTCCGACCATCACCTGAACGTGTCGGATCTTCGGTGGCCGACCACCCTGGTCGGGTTGACCCGAATTCGGTTCCCCGGATCCGCCGGGTGTGCTTGGGTTCGGTCATGACTCAGCGGGTGAACATTCCCTCCGGCGGGGATTTCGAGAAGGTGTTCGGCTACAGCCGGGCGGTGCGCGTCGACGAGCACATCCACGTTTCGGGGACGACGGCGCGAGAGCCGTTCCTTTCCGGAGACGCCTACGAACAGGCGGCGGCCGTGCTTTCGATCATCGAGACCGCGCTGCGGGACGCCGATTCGAGCCTGGCGGCCGTGGTGCGGACCGTCACCTACGTGACCGACATCAAGGACGCCGAACTGGTGGCGCGGGCGCACCGCGAGGCCTTCGGCGATGTGCTGCCCGCCGCCACCATGGTGGAGGTCTCGGCGCTGCTCGACCCGAAAATGAAGGTCGAGATCGAGGCCTACGCCATCGAGAAGTAGACGAGGCTCAGCCACCGCGGTGATGGCCGGCCATCGAAAGTCGCCGCGGCGCGCCGTCTTTCGGCGCCCGGGGCGGCGATGACGAAGTGCCCCGTCGTTCCTTCGTCTTCGTGGCGGAGGATGTGGCAGTGGTACACGTACGGAGTCGACGGGTCCGTGTGGTGACCGAATGCGACGGCGAGCCTCACGGTGGTCCGCTTCGGCACGTCGACCAGGCGGTGGCGGCCGGCTGGTCGACCGTCCACTCGGGACTCCAGGTACCGGACGGCTGGACCGTCCGGTCGTCATGGCCTGGTCACCCCGCCTTGATCACTTCCCGAACGAGCCGACCAGGATCTCGGGGGCCTCGCGTGTGACGTGGAGCTTCCAGAAGGCGTCGGCGAAGACGTCGGGGTGGATCACCTCGGGCTCGAAGTCCAGCGGGCTCGCGGTGAGCGCCAGATGCGGAACGCTGCCTTCGATCAGCGCACCGACGTTGACGGCACCGGCGTAGACGCCCTTCTCGGCGAGCACCGCGTTCAGGTTGTGGAAGTAGTTCCGCAGCGCGGCCTGCGCCATGCCCATGTTGCCGAGGAACGGCACCGGATGCAGGCCGGCCTGGCCTGCGGTGAACAGGATCGCGCCGTCGCCGCGCTCGGTCATGTCCGGCAGCACGGCGCGCACCAGCGTCACCGCGGACATCAGGAACCGGTCGAGGATCAGCCGCAGGTTTTCGGGATCGACGTCGAGCACCGGGGCGATGCCGTCGCCGAGGGTCCCGCCGCCGGGATTGAAGGCGACCGCGTCGATCCGGCCGATGGCGGTCACGGCGGCTTCGAGCTGGTCCGGCTCGTAGACGTCGGCGGCGAAACCGCTCGCGTCGACGCCGTCACGGGCGAGTTCGGCGACGAGGGCGTCGAGATTCTCCGTGGTCCGCGCGACGAGGGCGACACGGAAGCCCTCGCGGCCGAATCGGCGGGCGAGCGACAGTCCCAGCACCGGTCCGGCGCCGAAGATCGCGAGCGTCTTGGTCATCTGTCCTCCAGGGTTAAGTTGAGGATGCCCTCAACTTTTCCGAAGGTACACACAAGTCGAGGCCACCTTCAACTTGACTAGGATGCGGTCATGCCCAAGCCCTTGCGAAAGGACGCCCAGCGCAACCGCGATCTGCTGGTCCAAGCCGCCCGAGGGCTCTACGCGGTCCGCGGTCTCGACATCCCGCTGGAGGAGATCGCCAAGACCGCCGGTGTCAGCATCGGCACGCTGTACAACCACTTCCCCCGGCGCGCGGATCTGGTGAACGCCGTGTTCGCCGACCGGACCGGGACCATCGCGAGCATCGCGGACCACGCGCTGGGCCTCGATCCCTGGACCGGGCTGACCCATTTCGTGACCCGGATCTGCGAACTGCAGGCCGCCGATCGCGGCTACAACGAACTGGCCTCGGCGCGGCTGCCGCAGGGTGAGGACCATGAGCGCGGGTACGCGCTGATGACCCGGATCGTCGACCGCGCCAAGGAGAGCGGGGCACTGCGAGCCGACTTCACCCTCGAGGACATGGCTTTCGTGACCTGGGGGATCGCGCGGACGGTGGAGGCGACCACGGCGGTCCGGCCGGAGGTCTGGCGCCGCCACCTCGCCCTGCTGCTCGACGGGATGCGCGCGACCGCCGCGAGCCCGCTTCCCGAACCGCCGTTGCTGCCCGGCGAGCTCGCGCGACTCATGGGCGACTGCGACTGAAACCCCAGGGCAACCCCGGCCCCCTCCGGAACGTGTTCACCGCGGAGGGAGATCCCATGAAGACGAAAATACTGCTCGTTTCCCTGGCCGGAGCCCTGTTCGCGGTGAGCGCCTGTTCGAGCGGGACACCGGAGGCGGCGCCGGCGACGGTCACCGTCACCCCGTCCTCTTCGGCACCCGCACTCCCCGCCGGGCCGGACGCGAAGACCGTGGCCTGGCTCGACGGGATGTGCGGCGCGCTCTACGGCTTCGTGAAGGCCAGCAACGCCCACGCGAGCAAACAGGGCTCGGGTGTCGAGGTGACCCGCAGCTGGCTGAGCGAGGACCTCAAGGTCCGCGCCGACCTCGCGGGCAAGGTGGTCGACGAGCTGAACGCGCTGCCCGCGTCTCCCGTCCCGGGCGGCGACGAGGCGAAGAAGTCCACTGTGGACCGCTACACCGCGGCCAGGGACGCGGCGGCCGAAGGGAAGCGGAAGCTCGACGCGTCCAAGAGCCAGTCCGCGTTGGACGCCGGGCTCAAGGCCTTGGACGCGGCACAGAAGCCGCTCACGGAAAGCACCGACCCGTTCGCTTCGATCAAAATGGACAGTCAGGAGATGCTGGCCGCCGCCGCGGCCGCCAAGAAGTGCGTCCCGTCCTCGTAGCGGCTCAGGCGGGCGGGGTGAACCCGGGCGGCATGGTCATCGGCCGCCCGGTGTTCAGGCCGCCGTCCACCAGCACCGAAGTACCGGTCAGGTAGGCGAAGCCCGGTGACGCCAGGGAAAGCACGGCCGAAGCGATCTCCTTGGCCTCGCCCATCCTGGACAGGCCGTAGACGTTCAGTGGTCCCCACGCCTGCTTGAACTTCACCCACAGGTCGTCCGGGATCCCGGGTGGGCGCACCAGGCGGGTGTCGGTCGTGCCGGGGTCGATCGACAGCACCCGGACGCCCTTGGCGCCGTAGTCGAGCGCGGCCGCGCGCACCAGACCCTGGACCGCCCGTTTGCTCGCGGTGTACGCGGCATGGCCGGGCCGGGTCTGCTCCGCCTGCGCCGACGCGGTGCAGACGATCACCCCGCCACCCGCCCGCAACAAATGCGGGATCTCGTACTTGATCGAGAGGAACACCCCGCGCGCGTTGGTGTGCTGGACGTCGTCCCATTCCTCGACGGTGATCTCGTGCACCGGTTTGTCGAGATGGACACCGGCGTTGTTGAAGGCGATGTCGAGCCTCCCGTACCGGCGGGCGACACCGTCCACGAACGCCTGGACCTGCTCGGGCACCCGGACATCCGCCTTGACGTAGGCCGCTTCGCCGCCCGCGCGGCGGATCTCGCGCTCGACCTCGCGGCCGAGTTCCTCGCGCCTGCCGCAGAAACCGACCTTGGCACCGGCCGCGGCGAAGGCGAGGGCCGCCTCGCGACCGATCCCGGACGTCGCCCCGGTGATGATCACGACCTTGTCCGCGAAACGACCCTTGCCTCGCTGAACCCCCTGCGCCCCGGCGGTGTTCGCGGCCAGCATCGCCACCCCTGCCGCCGCCGCGCCCCCGAGTACCGCGCGCCTGCCCACTGCTTCGCCCACAGTTCCCTCCAGATGGATAGTCACACTTCCCGCAATGGAGAGTAAGACTATCCATCTGAGAGGATTCTCAAGAATCGATCTCCGGCGTGATCCCGCCCGCCGCGGCGAGCGCGCGGTGCAGCGCGAGTTCCGCCGTCGGCCCTTCGGCCAGCACGATCCCGGTGCACGATCGCTGATCCCCGAGATGCCGGATCTCGTCACCGGGGGTCGCCGTCGGATACCACTCCGGCGCGCCGGGCAGCTCCGGCAACCGATCGAGGCCCGACCATCCCTTCAGGACGCCTTCCGCCGCCGGATACGCCAGGACGAAGGCGACTCCCGGGCCCCCGCCGATCTCCTGGGTGAGCAGCGCGGGTTCTTCCCCCAGCGCCATCGAGACCATCGCCGTGTAGACGTTGGTGCCCAGCGAACGGCACAGCGCCTCGCCGAGCATCGCCCCGCCGATCCGGATGTTGATCTCGACGACCTCCGGGCCGTCGGCGGTGAGGACGAATTCGGTGTGCGCGAAGCCTTGCCCGTGTCCGGCCGTCTTGAGGACCTCGCCGATCCATTCGGCGAGTCCGGTGTGTTCGGTGTGCGGGAAGGCCACCGGGAACGCGGCGGCTTCCTCGCGCCGCGCGGGTTCCGGCGACAGCTGACGGGACAGGATCCCGAGCAGCCGGGTGCGCCCTTGCCAGGTCACGGTTTCCGCGCTGTAGAGCGGTCCGGCGAAATACGGTTCGGCGATCAGGTGTCCCTTGAGCGGGGTGTCCTTCGCCTCCAGCCTGGCCTTTCCGAGTTCGGCGGTGTCGCGGACGAGCCACACACCACGCGACGACGTTCCCGAGGAATCCTTGACCACCAAGGGGAAGCCGAGTTCTTCGGCGACCATGACGGGGACCGGGCGGCCCCGGGTGAGCCCGTGTTCGTACAGCAGGTCGCGCACCGCGCCCTTGTCGCGCAGCACGCGGACGGCCGCCGCGTCCGGCCCCGGCAGACCGAGCCGGGCGGTGAGTTCCGCGCCCGGGAGCGCCCAGGTGTCGGTCGAGTTGATGATCCCGGCGAGATCCGGGATGGCCCGCAACGCCGCTTCGCAGGCCGCGATGTCGGTGGTATCGATGTCCACGACCTCGACCCTGTCCGGTCCGAGCGTGCCGAGTTCGTAGCGGTAGATGTCGCGGTTCCCGGTGAACAGCACCAGTTTCCGCCCGGCTTCCGCCGCCGCGTCGGCCAGCCTGCCCAGCCCGAAGGTGAGTGCTTCCAGCAGCACGACGGTCACGACACTCGCTCCTTCCGGTACGGCTGCTGTGACGGCAGCGCGGGTTTCCCGAACCGGCGCCGCCGCCAGTCCATCGCCGACCACGGCAGGTCGAGCTCGTCCAGTGAACCGATCTCGCGTGGCGCCAGCCCCGCCGGGTCGACGGCTTCCCGATGCCGGGCGAAAACCCTTGTGGTGTACCGATGCCCGGTGTCGGCACCGATCACGACATGGGTCCGATGGGGATCCCGCGCCGCCTCCCAGCCCGCGACGAGGTACGCGGCGCCGGTGGAAAGCCCGGCGAAGACGGCGTGTTCGCGCATCAGGCCGATGGTCGCGGCCATGGCGTGCACGAAATCCAGCCAGTGGACCCGGTCGTAGAGTTCGTGGTCGACGTTGTCGAACGGGATGGCACTGCCGATACCGGCGATGATGGCGTCCGGGTCGGTGAACCGCTCGCTGCCGAAGGTGACACTGCCGAACGGCTGGACCCCGGTCAGCCGGACGTCCGGATCCCGTTCGCGCAGCGACCGCGCGATCCCGCCGGTGGACGCGCCGGTGCCCACACTGCCGACGACGGTCAGCGGACCGGACGGCAAGGCGCGCGCGACCAGGTCGGCGACCTCGCCGTAACCCAGATAGTGCACGGGGTCGTGATACTGCCGCATCCAATGCATGTCCGGACGGCTTTCCAGCAGTTCGTGCACGCGCGCGACCCGGCGCCGCTGATCGAGGCGGAGGTCTTCGGACGGCGGCATCTGGTCGACGGTCGCCCCCAGGATCTCCAGCTGCGAACGCATCGTGAGATCGACGGTGGTCGACGCCACGATGTGGCAGCGCAGGCCGTGGCGATGGCAGGCCATCGCCAGCGCGAGCGCGTAGATCCCGCTGGAGCTGTCGACCAGCGTCTGTCCTTTCCGGACGATGCCGTCGGCGAGGAGCGACCGGACCGCGCCGAGTGCCGCGTAGACCTTGAGGGTTTCGAACCGGATCAGCACGACGTTCGGCGTGAGCCGGATCAGCGCCGGTGTCTTGATCGCGTCCGTGATGTGGTCGTGGACCAGGGTTTCCGTCTCGACGGGCATCGCGGTCACCGGCCGATCGAGCGCAGATAGGCGGCCAGCGACTCGGCGCCCTGCGCGTTGCGCGGGCCGCTCACGAGGTCGCCGTAGGACACGACGTGGAAGCGGTTGTCGCGCACGGCGGGAGTGTTCTTCAGCTGGGGCGCGGATTTGACGAACGCGATCTTGTCCATGGCGGGCTGGTCGGCGTAGTCCACGACGACGATCACCTCGGGCTCGGCCTTCACCACCGCTTCCCAGCCGACGCTGCCCCAGCCGTCCTGGAGGTCGCGGAACACGTTGGTCCCGCCCGCGGCGTCGACGATGTCGGTGGGAGCGGCGTGTTTCCCGGCGGTGAAGGGCTGGTCGGTGCCGGAGTCGTAGACGAACACCTTGGCGGGCGGGGTCTTCGGCACTCCCGCGCGGACCTTGTCGATGCGTCCCTTGAGTTCCGTGACCAGTTCGTCGGCCCGCTGGCGGACGCCGAAGATGTCGCCGAGATTGCGGAGGTCGGTGTAGAGCGCCTCGAGCGGCGTCACTTCGGCCTTCGCGGCCGGGTACTCCCAGCAGGTCTCGGTGTGCAGATAGCTGCGGATGCCGACCTGGTCGAGCAGCTTCGGGGTGATCCCGCGTTCCTCGCTGAACCCGGAATTCCAGCCGGCGATCACCCAGTCCGCCTTGGCGTCGATCAGGATTTCGCGTGTCACCCGGGAAGTGCCGAGGCGTTCGACCTTCGCGTAGTCGTCCTTCCACGGCGAACCGGCGATCGACGGGTCGCCGAGCGAATTCATGACGTAGCCGCGCATGCGGCCGGCGAGCCCGAGCGCGAACATCTTCTCGGCGCCGGAAACGTCGTAGGCCACCGGACGTCGCGGCGCGGGGAAGGCGACCTGCGCGCCGCAGTTGGTCACCGTGGCCTGTGCCGGCGCGGCCGGACCGGCCTCGACCTGGGCACCGCAGGCACTCAGGAGCAGTACCGCGGCGAAGAGCGCGGTCACCCTGGACGGCTTCATCGTGTGATCCCCTCGGTTTCTTCGGTGGGAAGGTCGTAAAGCAGCTGGAGCGCGCCGGTCACGGGATGGGTCACCTGGGTGACCTCGACACCGAAGACCGCACGGACGGTCCCCGGCGTGAGCACTTCGGCGGGAGTACCGCAGGCGGCGAGGGATCCGCCGCGCAGCAGGGCGATCCGGTGACAGACCGCGGCGGCGAGGTTCAGGTCGTGCAGCGCGACCAGGACGGTGAGCCCGCAGTCACGCAGGAACTTCAGCAGTTCCACCTGATGGCGGACGTCGAGATGGTTCGTCGGCTCGTCGAGGACCAGCACTTCCGGCTCCTGGACGAGTGCCCTCGCCACCAGGACCCGCTGGCGTTCGCCGCCGGACAGGGTCAGCACGCTGCGCTGCGCGAGATGCGTGATGTCCAGGCGCCGCAACGCTTCCCGGCACAACGCGCGTTCGCGGGCGGAGAGCCGGAGATTGCCGCGCTGATGGGGCGAGCGGCCGAGCGCGACGACCTCCTCGACGGTGAAGTCCAGATCCGCGCGGCTGTCCTGGGTGAGTGCGGCGATCCGGCGGGCGGTGTCGCGCAAGCCCTGCCCGGCGAGGTCGGTGCCGTCGAGCAGGACGGCTCCGCCGGACGGGATCAGCACCCGGTAGACACAGCGCAACGCGGTCGATTTGCCGCTGCCGTTGGGGCCGAGCAGTCCGACCACCTCGCCCGCACCGACGTCCAGGTGCAGCGCGCGGATCAACGTCGATCCGGCCACTTCGACCGACAAGTCGTTCAAGGACAGCATCAGCGGCCTCCGAACGCGTAGCCGCGTCGCCGCATCACCACGAGGAACACCGGGACGCCGATCAGCGCGGTGATCACGCCGAGCGGCAGTTCCTCGGGCGCCACCAGGGTGCGGGCGAGCAGGTCGACCCACACCAGGAAGACCGCGCCGACCAGCGGCGCGAGGGCCAGCACGCGACGATGCCCGGAACCGGCGACCATCCGCACCACATGTGGCAGGACCAGTCCGACGAACCCGATCGACCCGCTCACCGCCACCAGCAGGCCGGTGACGACGGCGGTGAGCAGGAAGAGCCAGCGGCGCAAGGCGGCCGCGTCGGTGCCGAGGCTCATCGCGGTCTCGTCACCCATGGACAGGACGTCCAGCGCGGTGCCGTAGCGCAGCAGGACCGCGATCGCGACGAGCACGCCGAGCGCGGCCAGGGGCAGCGACGCCCAGGTCGCCGCGCCGAGGCTGCCGAGCAGCCAGAACAGCACGGTCTGCGCGGCCTGGCCGTTCGGCGACAGGTAGACGAGGACGCTCATCACGGCTTGGAAGGCGTAAGTGAGCGCGACGCCGGTGAGGACGAGACGCAACGGCGTCAGGCCGAATCTGCTGCGGGCGGCGAGGTAGACCAGCGCCGTCGCCCCGAGCGCGCCGAGGAACGCGGCCGTCGACAGCGCCAGCACGCCGAGCCCGGCGAACAGCCCGAACACCACGACGGCGGCGGCGCCGACCGAGGCACCCGAGGAGATCCCGAGTACGAACGGGTCGGCGAGGGCGTTGCGCACCAGCGCCTGCACCGCGACCCCGACCACGGCGAGCCCCGCGCCGACCACGGCCGCGAGCAGCACCCGCGGGGTGCGGACCTGCCAGACGATGGAGTACCCGGTGACCTCGTCGGGGGTGATCGTGCCGCCGGTGATCGCCTTTCCCAGGTAGCGCAGGACATCGGGCAGGGCGACGTTCGACGGGCCGAGCGCGATGCCCGCGATCAGCGAGCTCAGCAGCGCGGCGGACAGCAGGAGCACCGGTCCGGTGAGGCGGAGCGGACGAACGGTCTCGTCGTCCGGCTCGGCGAACAGGCGGAGGGTTTCAGCCGGCACGTTCACCGCGCACGATCAGGCGGTGTGCGTGGTTGTCGTAAGGCGAACCGTCGAAGTCACCGAAGCACTCGACACCGGTGAAGCCCACCGCCTCGAACAGCGCTTTCAGTTCCGCGGCGCTGTACAGGAAGGACAGGATCGACGCCTGCCTCGCCTCGCCGTCGCGGACCAGGGTCCAGTCGGTCTTGAGGCGGGTCCAGTCGTCGAGGATGGTGTCGCGCATAAACACCGTGGCGCCGTCGAGGTCGACCGCCTTCGGGCGGCCGACCCAGCCGGCCAGCACCTCCTTGCCGAGGACGTCGATCAGCAGCCGTCCACCGGGCGCGAGACTGGCGTAGGCGTTGCGCAGCACCGTGAGGTTGTCGCCGGGCTCGGTGAAGTAGCCGAACGAGGTGTACATGTTGATGATCAGGTCGTACGCGTCCGGCTCGCTGTACTCGAGCATGTCGGCCTGGATCAGCTTGGCGGTGACTCCGGCGTCTTCGCAGGCTTCGCGGGCGCGTTCGAGCATGGCCGGGCTGAGGTCGACCCCGGTGACGTCGGCGCCCCGCCTGGCCAGCGGGACGACGTGGATCGCCGGGCCGCACGCGAGATCCAGCACCCGCGTACTTTCGGCGACGCGGAGCAACGGCGAGGTGGCCGTCAGGCGTTCGGCCTCTCCGGCCCGGCCCGGCGGGAACATCACGTCCGCGAAGCCGACCCACAGGTCGTCGTCCTCGTACCAGTGCATCTCACTCCGCTCGCCGGGCAGCACGATTCAGCCCCACAAGTCGTCGGAAGGCCGTCTCCGGTTCCCGGCTTCGCGAGCTTTTTCGTGGAGTGATCACGGACGGGCGGATCGGCACGCTGCGTTAAGACGCGAGTGGTCTGGACCGTGTTCAGTCCCTGGCGGTGCGGGCGGATCGTCCTCGTACCGGGTTGTACTCGGGCGTATCCGCCCGTGCCGTCAGGGGGCCGCCTGGACGCGAAGACCGCGAACACGACTTGCAGGACACGGCCTAAACGCAGGCTCAGGGTTTCTGGCCCACCTTGTCCACGATCCCGTGCGCCACCAGGGCGCCGGAGCCGTCACGACCGCGGTACTCGTAGGTCGCGGGGTCCAGGTAGAACTCCAGCGGTATCCCCCCGGCCGACCAGCTGACGGTCACCGCCGGACGCCCGGCCGGATCCCGCGTCCCGGTACGCACGCTCAGCTCCGGGATCTTCGCGAGCGCCTGGTAGAGCGCCGAACGGGACGCCGGTGTCAGGACGCTCTCGATCAAGTCCATCGCCTCCATGTTCGTCGCGTGCGAGCCGCTCCCCTCGCCGCGATGGTCTGCCCGCAGGTAGGCGAGGACGGCGTCGGGGTCGGTCGGCAGGTCCGGGTAGTAGGTGCGGAACGGGATGCAGTCCCGCGCGCCGCCGCCCTCGTCGGCGGGGAGCGCGCGTTTGCCGTCCCGGCAGCCCGCGGCCGTGCCCACCTCTCCGTTCATGTCGAAGCGGCCGTCGTGTTCACCGTCCACAGAGGACCATTGCTCGTAGTACCAGCCGTCCGCGCGCTGATGCCGCGAGTAGACGAACTGGTCTTCCCGTGGCCGGAGCTCCGGTTGCTCGCGGACGACCTCCGCGGCGACGAGCAGCATGTGCTTCGGCTGCTCGGGGGCGACCTGTGCGGCCGGGCTGAGCGCGACCACGGCGGCGGCCGCGGCGGCCAGGCCGACGGCGACGCCACCGGCCGACGCCAGCCGTCGCAGCGGCCGGGTCTTCGGCGGGGCGGGCCGTTCTTCGGCGATCCCCTCCAGCAGGCGGGTCCGCGCGGCGGCCAGGTCCGCGGCGGGCGGGGCCGGGGTCCCGTTCCCGAGATCCCGCAGCATCTGCATCTCATCCATGGTGGGTGATCTCCTCGTGGGTGGCGGGGTCCGGGATGTCGAGGACGACGCGGACCTTCCTGCGCGCGCGGTGCAGCCGGGACCGGACGGTGCCGACCGGGATCTCGAGCGCGGCGGCGACCTCGTCGTAGGCCAGTCCCTCCCAGGCGACCAGCAGCAGGACGTCGCGATCGCCGTCGGCCAGCCCGGCCAGAGCCTGGCGCAGCAGCCCGTTCATCGCTTCGGCGGTGACCTGGGCTGCCACCCGCTCGGCATGGCCCTCTTCGGCGTCCTCGACCGGGACGGCGGCGAGGAGCCGCAGCTCACGGGCCTCTTCCCGGCGATGCCTGGCGAGCATGTTGGTCGCGATGCCGTACAGCCACGGCAGCGCGTGCGGTCTGGCGAGGTCGTACTGACGCCGCGCGCGGAACGCGGCGAGGAACGTCTCCGCCAGCAGGTCGTCGGCGCTCTGCCGTCCCAGCCGCCGTGCCAGGTATCGCGCGATGGCCGGGCTGTGGCGATCGAAGATCACGGCGAAGCTGTCGGGGTCGGCCAGTGACCGCCCGATCACCGCCGCGTCGTCCTCCCCCGGTGAGGACCGTTGTCCTGCAGGACTCATGGACCGCCTTCCGTCGGTTGTCCGTCTTCATCCCGCTCTTCGCGCCCCGGCCCGAACGAGTTCACGTCCGTTCGGGAGGCGTATCCCGCCCGGTCGGACGACCGGGGAAACTCGATCTTCACGCCTTCGCCTCACTACCGTCGCGTTATGACTGCCGGCACCGCTACGCGAAGATCACCGGCGGGCGGATTCTCGAACCTGCCGACGCGATGGACACCGCCGCCGACCGGACCTGAGGGAGAATTCCCGGCGACCGTGTCCGGTCTGGTCCGGCGGCTCCGACGTCTCCGGCAGAAGGCACCGAAGCGGTGCCGGCCGAGAGGAGAAACCGTGAAGTACATGATCATGATGTTCGGGTCGCAGCAGGATCTCGACAGTATCGGCGGCAAGTGGAGCGCCGAGGACGTCACGGCCCTGCACGAGTTCATGGCCGAATGGAACAACGACCTGGTCGAGTCCGGCGAGTTCGTCGACGCGCAGGGCCTCACCCAGCCTGCCCACGCCCGCCGGATCTCCGTGCGCGACGGCGCCCCGGTGATCACCGACGGGCCGTACGCGGAGACGCAGGAGGTCCTGGTCGGTTACACGACCGTCGACTGCGTGAGCTACGACCGCGCGACCGAGATCGCCGCCCGGCTGGCGGCCACCCCGTATCCGGAAGGCACCGACCTCGGCCGCGAGTGGTACGTCGACATCCGGCCGTGCGCCGACAGCTTCGAAGAACTGGAGCTGTGAGTGCCGGACAGCGGCGTCGAGGACCTGCTGCACGAGTTGTCGCCGCAGGTCCTCGGCGCCGTCGTCCGCCGGTACGGCCACTTCGACCTGGCGGAGGACGCGACGCAGGAGGCGCTTCTCGCCGCCACGACGCAGTGGCCGGACGAAGGTCTGCCGGACGACCCGCGTGCCTGGCTGATCACCGTCGCCTCGCGGCGGCTGACCGATCTGCTCCGCAGCGAGCAGGCCCGTCGCCGTCGCGAGGACACCGTCGCGCAGTGGACGCTGCCCGAAACCCCGCTCGCCCCGGACGCCGACGACACGCTCATCCTGCTTTTCCTGTGCTGCCACCCGTCCCTGTCCCCGGCGTCGCAGATCGCGCTGACGCTGCGGGCGGTCGGTGGCCTCACCACGGCGGAGATCGCGCGCGCGTTCCTGGTCCCCGAGTCGACGATGACCCGGCGGATCAGCCGCGCGAAAACCGGGATCAAGGCGGGCGGCGTCCCGTTCGGGATGCCGCCGGAGGCCGATCGCGCGGCACGGCTCGACGCGGTGCTCCACGTGCTGTACCTGATCTTCACCGAGGGCTACGCCACCACGGCCGGCCCCGACCTGACGCGGAGCGAGCTCTCCGGCGAGGCGATCCGGCTGGCGCGGATCGTCCGCCTGCTGCTGCCCGAAGACGGCGAGGTCGCCGGGCTGCTCGCGTTGATGCTGCTCACGGACGCCCGCCGCCCGGCGAGGACCGGTCCCGGCGGCGTGCCGATCCCGATGTCCGAACAGGACCGCGGCCGCTGGAACGCCGAGTACATCGCCGAAGGCCTGGCCCTGTTGTCCGAAGCGCTGCCGCGCGGCGACGTCGGGCAGTTCCAGATCCAGGCGGCCATCGCCGCACTCCACGACGAAGCGCCGGACAGCGAAGAGACCGACTGGCCGCAGATCGAGGCCCTGTACGAACTTCTGCTGCGGCTTTCCGGCAATCCGGTGGTGGCGCTGAATCACGCCGTCGCCGTCGGGATGGCCCGCGGTCCGTGAGAAGGACTGCGGGCATTGGGAAGGCTCGACGACCGGATCACCGGCGACCATCGCTTTCACGCCGCCCGCGCGCATCTGCTCGAAGCCGCCGGGGAAACCGCCGCGGCGATCGAGGCTTACGAGGAGGCCGCTCGACGTGCGACGAGCCTGCCGCAGCGTCACTACCTGACTTCCCGCGCCGCTCGCCTCCGCTGACGCCCTTCGGCACCTGCTCGCGAGAATCTCGCGAGCAGGTGCCGAAGGGCGTACGGGGACCGGGGTCTAGCAGACGAGCAGGAGCCCGGTGATGGCGGTGCAGGACGCGGAACCGGTGTTGTTGGCCGCGTTCGGGTCGGTGACGGAGCTCTGCGTGATCTTCGCCGTCGTCTTGACCTGGCCGAGGGACAGCAGCCCGGCGGCCGACGTGAACTTGGCCGTGGCACTGGCACCGGAGGCGAGCGAGGAGATGTCGCAGTTCACGACCTTCGCGCCGCCCGGGTTCGAGCAGGTGGACGAGCCGGTGAAGCGCAGGCCGTTGCCCAGCGTCGAGGCGACCCGGATCCCGGACGCCGCGGCCGGTCCCGAGTTCGTGACCTTGACGGTGTATTCGATCGTCGACGTCAGGACGCCGCGCGGGGACGCGGTCAGCTGGACGCCGAGATCGGCGGCGGTCGTGCCACCGGTGATGTTCAGGACGGGACCGTCGAAGGTCTCGAAACTGTAGTTCTCGCCGAGGAACTGGTGCCGCAGGGTCACCGGGCCGAGCGGGGCGTCGTCCTTGATCCGCAGGGTGAACGTCACCTTGCGGCTGTCGCCGGGGGCCACGTCCCCGACCCCGCCGCGAATGCTGACGACGTGGGAACCGCAGCTGAGGGCGCCGGGGCACGAGACGACGTCGGCGATGCCGGTGAGCGCGGTCGGCGCGCTGTAGAGCGTCGCCGCCCCGCCTTCGATGGCCGCGTCGGTGAGCGCGTTGTACAACGAGTGCTCGACGGTGAATGTCTGTCCACGTTGGACAGTGGTCGGACTCGCCACCACCGAACTGGTCGGGGTGTCCGCGAAGGCGGGCGCCGGCGCCACGAGCGTGATCGCGGCCGCGGCGGCCACCAGGGACAGGAGTGTGGTTCTACGAAACTTCATCGGATCTCACAGTTCCGGTCGGGTACGTCGCGCCGATCGGTGCGGACAACGATCAGTCGTGCGACCACGGATGTTCGTTACCGCCCCGTTCCGGGCAGGCGGCCGGGTGACCTCACCCGGTCGGCCCAATCGGGACCGGTTCCGCCGGGCTACCGGAGGGGATCCGCTCGACCGTCCCTCCGCTCGCGAGCCGTTCCACCGCGTCCCAGGGGCCCGTTCTCGCAGGCACGAGCGACGATGTCCTCGCGTACCGCCTACCTTCAGTCGACAGTGCGGCAGCGCGACGGCGTCGATCCATACCGATTCGGTCACGAGCGCGAATTCGCGCCCTCTCCCCTGAGCGCCGGGAGCAGATTCGCCTCCTCGTAGGCGAAATGCTCCTCCAGTCCCGCCGCGACCCTTTCGAACTCTTCACGCAGCACGGTACTCGCGATCTCTTCCTTGCCCTGCAACAAACCGTCGAGTTCGAGCAGCGCGCGCGACACGATCTCGTGCTCTTCCCTCAGCCGGACAAGTGCTGGAGCGAGCCCGGGATAGGCCTTCTCGATCGCGGTGAACGCGCCGTCCTCCCGGAGGTGATGCATGCGCAGGCCGTTGCAGAAGGTCACGCAGTGCCCGAGCAGTTCACGGTGCAGCGCCGGTGATTCCCCGGCCTCTCCGGCCAATTCGGCCCGCGCGGCCGCCAGTGCCTTGCGGAGTTCCCCGTGATGGACGAGCAGCTGATCGGCGATCGCCCGGCCGCGAGCGGCGTCGACCTCCGGGGGACGCAACGCGAAACCGCCTTCGAACGGCACCGCGTGGGCGGCGTGCGGGATACCGCCGACCTCGATCGTCGCTTGTGGACTCTTGGCGAGATCGCGGCACCACCCGGCATCGAGGTCCGGCGCGGGCACCAGGTAGCGATTCCCTCCCAGCCGGTAGGCGACGCGAGTCGTGCGCGGACGTCCGGTCTCGGCGTCCGCGGTGGTCATCAGCAAGGTTTCCATGGCGTTCCCCGGGTAGCATCGTCGCTGAAAGCTATTTTGCTTTGCAAGCAAAGCCTCTTTGTCTGCAAAGGTATCCAGGGAGGGTGGCCGTGTCAACCGAGGACATGGAGGTCGACGACGCCGTCCGGGCCTTGCTGCTGCTCATGCCCCGGATGGTCGGGCGCGCGAAGCGGATCAAGATCCCCGACGAACTCCAGTCGCTGTCACTGGCGCCGCGTCACCTGTCCCTGCTGTCGTACCTGCTCTTCGACGGGCCGATGACGGTGAACGAACTGGCCGAACGGCTCGAGGTCGCCCCCACCACGGTGAGCCTGATGGTGGGCGAACTGACCAAAAAGGACGTTCTCGACCGGCGCGAGGACGAGGCGGACCGGCGGCGGCGGATCGTCGGCATCACCGACCGGATGCGGCCCGCGATCGACGGCTGGCTCGCGCAGGGCGCCCGCGCCTGGCAGAAGGCGCTCGCGCCGCTGACGCCGTCACAGCGCCGCCTGTTCATCACTACGCTGCGAGCCTACGAAGACGGGCTCACGGACTAGGAGACATCGTGCGGTACCTGCTCATGCTCTGCGGCGGTGAGCCCGACGGGAACCAGGCGCTCGACACGGACATCACCGCGCCCTGCCTGGCCTGGGGCGAGGAAATGACGCGACGCGGCATGCGCGTCGACGGGATGGGCCCGCATCCGCCCGAGTCGGCGACGACCGTCCGGGTCCGCGGCGGCAAGGCGTTGCTCACCGACGGCCCGTTCGCCGAGACGAAGGAACAGATCGGCGGCATCAACGTCATCGAGTGCGCGAGCCGCGAGCAGGCCGTCGAAGCGGCCCGAAGCCATCCCTGGGCGGCGATCGGGACGATCGAGGTCCGGGAAATGCGCTAGCCGGTGCTCCGCGCGGTGACCTGGTTGCCCGCGAAGTGCACGGTGCCACCCGGCCGCGGCCCCGCCAGGTCCAGCACGATTTTCGCCGAGCGGTACAGATCGCCGTCCCCCGCCCGCGGTTCGTCGGCGACCCGGTTCAGTTCCCGGTACACCGTCGGAACTCCGGGGCCGGTTTCGTTGCGGTAACCGAGGGGTCCGCTCCTACCCTCGCGTTCGACGCCGGTGATCGGATCCCGGCGCCGGAAAAGGGAGCAGCATGAGCAAGATCGTCATCTTCGGGGCGGGCGGACGAGGCGGACGGCGCGCCGTCGCCGAAGCGGTGAGCCGAGGCCATCAGGTGACCGCCGCCGTCCGGGATCCCCGCCGTCACGCGGATCTCGCCGGGGGCGACGTCACCCTGATCGCCGCGGACGTCACCGACGCGGACGACGTCGCGAAGGCGGCCGCCGGGCACGACGCCGCGATCAGCTCCATCTACCGCGCGGACCTGCCGTCCCGCGAGTACTACCCCGCCGCCGCGCACGCGCTGATCGACGGTCTCGGCCGCGCCGGCGTCGCACGGCTGGTCGTCGTCGGCGTCGGATCGGCACTGGAGATCTCCCCGGGCGTCGCGTTCCACGACCAACCGGACCAGCCTGCCGAACACCGCGAGTTCTCCCTCGGGCACACGGCGGAGCTGGAGGTCTTCCGTGCGTCCGGCGGCGCGCTGGACTGGGTGATCATCGCGCCGCCGCCCGCGCTGCTCGACGAGCACGCCGGCCGCACGGGCGAGTACCGCAGCGGGGACCACCGGGTGCTGCCGCGCGCGGAGGACGCCGGGCCGTTCTCGTACGCGGATCTCGCGGTCGCGCTCGTCGACGAGATCGACCGGCCGGGGCATTCGAGGGAAATGGTCGCCGTCGACCACTGACCGGACAACCTTCCGGCGCGGTGATCCGTAAGGGATTCCCCGTGCACCTTGGCGGCAACCGCCCCCGACCCACACGTTGCCCGGCTCATCTCGCGTGAAGGCCCCTTCCCTCGGCTCAGCAGAGGGAAGGGGCCTTCACGCGCAGGGGGCTCGGCCTCAGCGCTCCGGATTGCTCCCGCCATAGCTGTCGGGGTCGGCCAGGTAGCGCTCGAACTGGTTCCCCAGTTCCTCGGCGGTCGGCATGTGCTCGACCGACTCCGCGAGCAGGCTCTCCTTGTCGGAAGCCTCCATGAACGTGTCGTACTGCCGCTCCAGCGCGCGCACGACGTCGGCGACCTTCTTCGACTCGGCGACCTGCCGGTCGATCTCGGCGTCGGCCTCGCGTGAGGCTTCCCGCAGGTCCCCGTCCGGCAGGTTCAGCCCGGTCGCCTTGGCGACCGCCTCCAGCAGGTGCAGCGCCGCGCTCGGGTACGTCGACTCCGCCAGGTAGTGCGGCACGTGGGCGGCGAACCCGGCGGCGTCGTGCCCCCATTCGCCGAACCGGAACTCCAGCAGGCCGGCGATACTGCCCGGCACCTGCATCCGGTTGGGCAGCGGCCGGTGCTCGCCGACCAGTTCGTCCCGGGTCGCGTGCGCCGTCACGCCGAGCGGGCGGGTGTGCGGGGCACCCATCGGGATGCCGTGGAACCCGGTGGTGAGCCGGACGTCCCAGCGTTCGACGAGGCCGCGCACGGCCGCGCAGAACCGCTCCCAGTCGTGGTCCGGCTCCGGGCCGGTGAGCAGCAGGAACGGCACGCCGTCGGCGTCGTGCAGCAGGTGGACGACCAGCTCGGGCGCGTCGTAGGCCTCCCAGTGGTCGATGGCGTAGGTCATCGTCGGGCGGCGCGAGCGGTAGTCGATGAGCCGGTCGACGTCGAACCGCGCGACCACGCGGTGTTCGGAGATGTTCAGCAGGTGCTCGGCCACGAGCTTGCCCGCCGAGCCCGCGTCCATGAACCCGTCGAAGTAGTGCAGCAGCACGGCCCCGCCGAGGTCGGGGACGTCAGAGTCCACCTCGTACAGGTCCTCCGGGTCCAGTGCCACCAGATCCTCCAGCTTTCGTGTGTACAACCGGCCATGGGTGGCAACGCCCCGACAGGGGGTATCCATTCCGCCGACGGTGGCGCGATCTTATCGGTCCGTGACAGTCGTCGTGGGCGGTCCGTACTCCGGTGGTGCAGGCTGGAGGGGTGCCTGAGGAAACAGCCGCGCCGGAAACGCTCAGCCTGCGCCCACCCGCCCACCGGGTCAGCCCTCGTGCCATCGGGTACTGGACGGTGTGGGCCGCGGTCGTCTGGGCGGCGCTGATCGGCGTCCAGACGGTGTTCGTGCTCACGAGTGACGACCCACCCGCGTGGCTCACGGTGACGCTGACGATCTCCTGCGTGCTCGCGCCGCTGCATCTGGTGGTGATGCCGCAGTGGCGTTACCGGATCCACCGCTGGGAAATCACCGGCGAGGCCGTGTACACCCAGGAGGGCTGGCTGAAGCAGGACTGGCGGATCGCGCCGATCTCGCGGATCCAGACCGTCGACATCGAACGCGACCCGGTCGAGCAGCTGTTCCGGCTCGCGACGATCACGGTGACGACCGCGTCGGCCGCGGGCCCGGTGAAGATCGCCGGCCTCGGTCACACCGAGGCGCTGGCCTTGGCCGCGGAACTCACGAAGGCCACCCAGGCCGTCCGCGGGGACGCGACATGAGCGTCGAGACCCCGGCCGTGGCACCCGACGTGGGCCACTGGCATCGGCTGGACCGCCGGATGCTGCTGATCCGGCCGGTGCTCGATCTCGTCAAATCGCTCCCGGTCCTGATCGGGACGGTGCTCCTCGGCCGCGGCAACGGCTGGGAATGGATCGGGCTGGGCGTCACCGCGCTGACCGTTCTCGTCGGTATCTCGCATGTGCTCACGTCGCGGTACCGGATCACCGGCGGCCAGGTGGAATGGACCACCGGGCTGCTGCTGCGCAAGCATCGCGCCATCCCGCTGGACCGCGTCCGCACGGTGGACGTCACCTCGGAGCCGAAGCACCGGCTGTTCTCCCTCAGCGCCGTGCGCATCGGCACCGGACGGCATTCGGCGGGCCAGGGCGCGGGCCAGGACCAGCTCGTCCTCGACGCCGTCAGTCAGACAGAGGCACACCGCCTGCGCACGGTTCTCCTGCACCGCAAGGAAGTCGTCACCGAGGCCGCCGCGCCGCCGGAGCGAGTCGTGGCGGAGGTCGACCGGAAGTGGGTGCGGTACGCGCCGTTCACGCTGTCCGGGCTCGCCGTGGTGGGCGCGGTGTTCGCCGCCGTCTGGCATTTCGCGCACCAGCTGGACATCGATCCCGGCAACGTCGGGCCGCTGCGGGACCTCCTGGACGACCTGGCGAACACCGCGGTGTGGCTGATCGTCGTGATCGCGGCCGTCGGCCTGCTGGTGGTCGTGTCGCTGCTTTCCGTCGGCGGTTACGTGCTTTCGTTCTGGAACTTCCGGCTCACCCGGGAGACGGAAGGCACCCTGCACGTCCGGCGCGGGCTGATCACCACCCGTTCGGTTTCCCTCGAAGAAGAGCGGCTTCGCGGCGTCGAAGTGAAGGAACCACTGCCGCTGCGGATCGCCGGCGGGGCCCGGCTCACCGCGATCGCGGGCGGGCTGCGCGAGGGCAAGGGCGGCGACAAGGGCGGCGGTCTCCTGCTGCCGCCCGCGCCGGTCGGGCGGGTCCACGAGGTCGCGGCCGACGTGCTGCGGGAGAACTTCGATCCGGCCACCGTCCCGCTGAACCGGCATCCGAGGCGCGCGCTGGCCCGGCGGCTCACCCGGGCCGTCGGCGGCGTGCTGATCCTGGCGGCGGCGCTGTTCGGCCTGGCGTGGATCGCTTTCCTGCCCGCCTGGATGTGGCAGGTCGCGCTCGCCATGGTGCCGTTCGCCGCACTCGTCGGCTGGGACCGCTACCGCAACCTCGGCCACGCGATCGTCGGACGGTACCTGGTCAGCCGCTCCGGTTCGCTCGCGCGGGCGACGGTGGCGATCCGGCGCGAAGGGCTCACCGGGATCGTCGTCAGCCGCTCGTTCTTCCAGCGTCGCGCCGGGTTGATCACCGTGATCGCCCCGATCGCGGCGGGCAAGGGCGCCTACCACGTGACCGACGTCGGCGAATCGGACGGACTGGCGATGGCGGAGCAGGCCGCGCCCGGTCTGCTCACGCCGTTCCTCCGGCGCACGCCTCAGCGGTAGCCGGTGACGTCCGCCGGTCTGCCCGGATCCTGGACCTCGACCAGGTACCGCCAGCAGTCGGGACGGCTGCCGTCGAGGTCGGTGAAGCCGTAATCCTTCGCCAATTCGCCACTGGACACCGATTTCCCGTTCCAGCGGGCCACTTCGGGGTCGGCGGCCAGCGCGGCGACCGCGCGGCCGACGAACGCCGGGCTTTCGGAAATGGCGAAATGCGGCTGCACTTTCGTCGCGTCCCGCCAATTCTCTTCGGTGACCTGATAGGCGTCGAGCATCGCCTCCGAACGGAGCCATCCCGGGGTGACCGCCACCGCGGTACCGCCATGCGGTTCCATTTCGTGCGCGAGCGCGAACGCCATCCGGTTCACGGCGGTCTTGGCGAGGTCGTAGAAGAACGAGACCCGATAGTTCCCGGAGTTGTACTCGGTGGTGCCGTCGTTGACCTCGACCACCAGCGCGCCCGGTTTCCTGATCATGAGGGGGAGCGCGAAATGGCTGGTGATGGCATGTGTGTCGATCGCCAGCCGCAGGGTCCGCAGCCCGGTGTCCAAAGTGGACTCCCAGACCGTCTTGTTCCATTCGATGGGCGCGCCGTAGATGTCGTTGACCAGGATGTCGAGCGCGCCCTGTTCGGCGTCGATCCGGGCGATCAGCTCACCGACCTCGTCCGCCACCAGGTGATCCACCCCGACCGCGATCCCGTGCCCGCCCGCCTCGTCGACGAGCGCGGCGGTCTCCTCGATCGTCTCCGGGCGATTCATTTCCGATCTTTTCGAACTCTTGCTGCGACCGGTCGCGTAAACGGTCGCCCCGGCGGCCCCCAGCCGCACCGCTATTCCCCGCCCGGCGCCGCGGGTGGCTCCGGCGACCAAGGCGATCTTGCCTGCCAATGGCTTTTCCATGAGCCGAACCTAGCAAGAAGCCCGCTGGTTTGATGGACCAAAGACCCTGGTCGATAATTCACACAATGTGCTACTTTCTTGACTCTTTGTGATTGCCCCGGCGAGAGGTCGAGATGACGCCTGCCGCACGATCCCTGGACACCACCGCTCCCCCGAAACGCACCCCCGGCGCCAGCAGCTCACGCAAGGTCCTGCAGCTGCTGCTTTCGTTCACCGAACGCCGCTGGGACGCGAGTGTCGCCGAACTCGCCGCGAGGATCGGCACCCCGGTCGCCACGACATACCGCTATGTCGCGCTGCTGAAGGAACTCCAGCTTCTGGAGGAGGGCAAGACCGGCCGCTACCACGTGACGAGCCAGGTGATGCCGCTCGCGCGGGCCGCGCAGCTGGCCAACGACCTGGCCAGGCTGGCGCGTCCCGCGATGGAGGACGCGGCACGCGACCTCGGCGAGACCGTGCTGCTGTTCCAGCATTTCGGCGATTCCGCGGTCTGCGCGGACCGGGTCGAATGCGAACGCGCGATGCGGTTCACCTTCCAGCCGGGGCATTCCGTCCCGCTCGGCGCGGGCGCGTCCGGGAAGATGCTGCTCGCCATGCTGCCGGAGGGCGAACGCGAAAGGCGGCTTTCGTCGATCGTCCAGCGTCGCGGGCCGAGCGTGCGGGAAGAGGTCAAACGCGCCGGCGCCAACCGGTATTCGGTCAGCTGGGGCGAACTGGACGACGGCGTCTGGTCGTGTTCGGTCCCGATCCCGAGTTCCGGGCACCGGCCCGCGGTGCTGAGCCTTGCCGCCCCGGCGACCCGGATCAGCGACGACGCGAAACGGGCCGCCATCGTGGCGCTCCAGACCTACGCCGGCAGGATCCACCGGGCCGTTTCGTCGTTTTCCCTCTGACGAGGCGGTAAATTCGCGCGCCTCCGGGTCGCGGGCCGGGTAGAACTCGCTGTGTGATCCGACCCGCCACCGCCGAAGACCTGCCCGTACTCCAGGACGTCGAACGCGCGGCGGGCGAACCGTTCCGCGCACTCGGCATGGCCATGATCGCCGACGACGACCCGCCGTCGATCGCGGAGCTCACGGCCTACCTGAGCGCGGACCGGGCCTGGGTGTTCGACGACGGCGGCCCGGTGGCGTACCTGCTCGCGGACGTCGTCGACGGCCACGGTCACCTCGAGCAGGTGTCCGTCCATCCGGACCACGCGCGGCGAGGCCTCGGCCGCCGCCTGATCGAGCACGCGGCGGAGTGGGCGGCGCGCGAAGGCCTCGCGGGCCTGACACTGACGACGTACGCCGAGGTGCCGTGGAACGCGCCGTACTACGCCCGGCTCGGCTTCGCGACCCTCGACGACGAGGAGCTCACCGAGGGACTGAAGGCCGTCCGCGCCCACGAGATCGCCCGTGGCCTGGACGCGTGGCCGAGGGTGACCATGCGGCGATGACCCTGCCGGGGGGTTGGGTTGGCGACCGGTATCGAACGTGTGTTCTACTGTGCTCGCCGGCCCCGGAGGGGGAAGCTCCGCGGGCCGGCACCGGACTCAGGAGGCACGGATGGCGGTCAAGATCACCCATCTCACCAATGGCCAGCAGGTGCGTTTCGCCAACGCGGACGGCGCCCGCCGCTACGCCGAGATCATCGGCGGCGGGGTCGACAAGTGGCGGTTCACCGTGGTCAGGGGGCATGAGTACCCGGAAATGTCGGGGCGCGTGGTCAATGTGCCGGTATGGCGGATGACTTCCAGGTGACCCCCAGGACCCGGGGGTGACGAACTCGGCCTCCGGGGCGGCGAGCCCGCCGCACCGGGGGTGTCGTGAAGGGATCCGGTCCCGTCGGCTGAGCCCTTCGTGACCGAGCAGGTCGCCCTCGTCCACGTCACGCTCTGTTCGCGGAGCGTGATGACGTGAAGGGGCCTTTCATGGCGGATCCCGCCGTGGAAGGCCCCTTCATCGCAAGCGGTCACCTACTCGCGGTGGCCAGGATCGACCGGGACCGGCGCCCGCCGAGGCCGGTTGAGCCAACCGGTCCAGTGCGCGCGGAAGGGCGGACGCGAGCAGGTCCAGTTCGGCCTCCCCGGCGATCAGCGGCGGCGACACCGCGATGCCCTTGGCGAGGTTCCGCACCAGGACGCCTTCCTCCCGCGCGAGCCGCTGCAGCCGGTTCGCCGCACCGGGTTCGGCCGAGACGACGTCGGCCTCCAGTTCCACCGCCGCCAAGAATCCCAGCCCGGCCCGGACCTCCGCGACCAGTGGGTGCGAGGCCAGCCCGGAAAGCGCGTCCGCCAGCGGTTTCTCCAGCTCGCGGCCACGCGGGATGAGGCCGTCGCGTTCGTAGATGTCCAGTGTCGCGTTCCCCGCGGCGCAGGCGACCGGATGTCCGGCGTAGGTCGCGCCGTGCCGCAGCACCGGCGCACCGGGCTTACCGGTGAAGAACGGCTCGGCCACCCGAGGCGCGACGATCAGCGCGCCCAGCGGGATCGTCCGCCGGTGATGCCCTTGGCGGTCGTGATCATATCCGGTTCCACCGCCCACCGGTCGATCCCGAACCAGGTCCCGAGCCGTCCGAACGCGGCGATCACGCAGTCCGCGACGAACAGCACGCCGTGCTTGCGGCAGATCTCGGCGACCGTCTCGATGTAGCCGTCCGGCGGCAGCAGGACACCGCCCGCGCCGATCACCGGCTCGCAGAAGAACGCCGCGACGCGCTCCGGCCCGACTCGCCGGATCTCCGCTTCCAGCGCTTCGGCGCTGTCGTACGGCACGTGCGAGATGTCGCCCGGCAGCGGCCCGAAACCCGCCGCGTTGGCCGCGATCCCACCGACGGCCGTGCCGAAACCATGCGTGCCGTGATAGCCCTGCACACGCCCGATGACGTGCACCTTCTCCGGACGTCCGGTATGCGCGAAATACGACCGGGCGACCTTGACGGCGGTGTCGATGACGTCGCCGCCGCCCGAACCGAAGAACACTTTCGAGCCCGGCTCCGGCGCCAGCGCGGAGACCCGCTCGGCGAGCTTCAGTGCGGGCTCGTTGGCGTTGTAGCCGAAAAGGTTGTACGAATCGAGCGTTCGCAACTGGTCCGCGACGGCTCGCGCGATCTCCTCGCGCCCGTGCCCGAAGTTCGCGTACCAGAGCGAGGCGGTCGCGTCGAAATAACGCGTCCCCTCGTCGTCCCAGACGTAGGAACCCTCACCGCGGGTGATGACCAGCCGATCGCCGTCGACCGCTCCCATGTCCGCGAAGGGATGCCACAGCGGATTGCGCGCGGACGCAGACGACACCATGAAATTCCTCCTCGTGCTCGTGTCCCCATCCTCACCCGGATCCGGCCGGGACGCGAACACTCCATCGTGCACAGTTCGCGACACCGGCCTGTCCAGGTTGTCCCCGGAACCGCCGGTGAATTTCCGACACCATCCCAACGGGCTCTTGACCCGCACCGAGTGGTCCTGTTTGTTGATGAGTGGGTTTGTTCAAAGTTGAGCGTCCTGGGAGGAACTCATGCGTCGTCTCGCTGGCGCGCTCGTCGCAGCCTGCACGCTCACCAGTCTGCACGCCGTCCCGGCAACCGCGGCCGGAAGTCCACCGGCACCTGCGGGAACACTGGCCGAGACACCCCCGATGGGCTGGAACAGCTGGAACAAGTTCGGCTGCGACATCAACGAACAACTGATCCGGGAGACCGCCGACGCCCTGGTGTCGTCCGGGATGAAGGCGGCCGGCTACCAGTACGTCAACCTCGACGACTGCTGGGCGGAGAAGAACCGCACCCCGGACGGGAAGTACGAACCCCACCGGACACGGTTTCCCGGCGGTATCGAGGCGCTGGCCGACTACGTCCACGGCAAGGGCCTGAAACTCGGCATCTACACCAGTGCCGGCACGGAAACCTGCGCGCGGACCATGCCCGGTTCGCTCGACCACGAAGAGGTCGACGCGCGGACGTTCGCCGACTGGGGTGTCGACTACCTCAAGTACGACAACTGCGACAACCAGGGTCGTCCTGCCCTGGAGCGGTACACGAAAATGGGCGAGGCACTGAAGAAGACCGGCCGCCCGATCGTCTACGCCCTCTGCGAATGGGGCGAGAACAAGCCGTGGGAATGGGGCAAGAACGCCGGTGCGCAGCTGTGGCGGACCACCGGCGACATCAGCGACACCTGGGCGAGCATGACCCACCTGCTCGATCTGCAGGTCGGCCTGGAGGGTTACGCCGGGCCGGGTGGCTGGAACGATCCGGACATGCTCGAAGTCGGCAACGGCGGGATGACCGACACGGAATACCGGTCGCATTTCGCACTCTGGTCGCTGCTCGACGCGCCACTGCTGGCGGGCAACGATCTGCGTTCGATGTCCGAGGCGACCAAGAAGATCTTGCTGAACAAGGATCTCCTCGCGGTGAACCAGGACCGGGGTGGCAAACAGGGCCGCAAGGTCCGCGACGACGGCGATACCGAGGTCTGGGCCAAACCGCTGTCCGACGGCTCGAACGTCGTCGTCCTGTTCAACCGCGGTGGCGCGCCCGCGACGTCGTCCGCCACCGCCGGGGAGATCGGTGCCCCCGCGTCCCCCGGATACCGGGTGCGGGATCTGTGGACCGGCGGCGAGACCGAGTCCGCCGGCGTGCTGCGCGCCGGGTTGCCGAGCCACGGTTCGGCCGTCTACCGGGTCTGGCCGTCGAAGCAGCCGAACGCCGCACCTGGGGGTCGTGAGTGGCAAGGGCGGTTCTAACGCTCCTTGCCACTCACGACCCCCGCCGCCCGCAAGCCGCCAGGAGTTGCTTCTCCGCATCCCGCAGGTACTTCTCCAGCGCCGTCTCCGCGGGCCCGAACCGCCCGCGTTCCAGGTCGCGCAAGATCCGCTCGTGCCGTTCCAGGAACGGCTCGAAGAACGTGCGCGTGTTCTCCGCCAGCACGAAGAAGAGCCGCGTCTCCGCCAGTACCTGACGCATGGTCGTGCTGACGCGCTCGCTGCCCGCCAGGTCACCGAGCGCTTGGTGGAACGCGATGCTCGCGGTCCCGACGGCGTGCCAGTCACCCTCGCCCGCCGCGGCGAGGCCTTCGCGCACCGCCGTTTCGACGGCGGAAAGGTCCACAGTGGACAGCTCCGCCGCGCGGCGCAGGGCGCCGCATTCGGTGATCCGCCGTATGACGTAGAGATCCGCGATGTCCTGCGCGGTCAGTTCCCGCACGAAGACGCCGCGGTTGAGCTGGTGCACGGCCAGCCGTTCGTGCGCGAGCAGTTGGAAAGACTCGCGCAGGGTGTTGCGTGAGACGCCCAGCGCCGCGCTGATCGACGGCTCGGAGAGCCGTGTCCCCGGCAGGAAGAGACCTTCGGTGATGCGCCGGCGCAGGATCTCGGCGACCCGCTCCGCCGTCCCGCTCCGTTCGAGCAGGTGCCGGTCGCCCGAGAGCTTCCGCTCGGCGTCCACAGTGGACATGGCGTTACCCGACGCCGAGTTCGAAAACGAGACTGTACCGGTCGCCCGGCATGGCGCCGGCGGCCTTCGCGACCTCCCACGCCTCGCCGACCGTGTTCGCCCGGACGCCCTGGTGCGCGTGCGCGACGGCCGGCGATTTCGTCATGCCGACCAGCGCGTGCTTGGTGGCGTTGTACACCGGGTCGCCGGGGCGGCCCATCACGCCGCCCTCCGGACGGCTTCCCTTGCGCGCGTCATCTCCGGCCGCCGCGTTCGCGAGCTTCCGCAATACCGCATCTCGGCGACGCGGCGGTGGGTCATCCGCACACTGTCCACACCGGACTTCTCCAGCAGTTCCGTACCTTCGGCCTCCATCTCGGCGAACAGCGCGTCGACCTGTTCCCAGGACAGATCGAGCACCGCGGCGCGTACCGAACGCACGAAGTCGAAAGCCAGTGAGCAGGTCGTACAGCTCGTACGAGCCCTTCCGCTCGATCAGCGCGTTCGTCACCAGTGTGGTGCCGTGCACGAACTGCTCGACGTCGGCCGCGTCCAGTCCGGCGTCCGCGAGTGTCCTTTCGAGACCTTCCTCGACCGCGCGGGCGGGTTCGTCGTGTGTCGTCAGCACCTTGCCGACGGTGACGACACCGGCTTCGTCGAGTACGCAGAGGTCGGTGAACGTGCCGCCGATGTCCACGCCGACGCGGAGCCCACTCACGAAGCCCCCTTTCGGTACCAGCGCGGCGAGGTGTTGAGCGGCGGCGCCATCTTCGCGCGGACGACCAGCACGTTCGGCTCGTCGGACTCGACGAACTCCCCGAGCAGCCGCCGGAACGCGCGCCCGAATCCGGAGACGCGGTCCGCGTGCACCCCGAACGACCTTGCCAGACCGACGAAATCGGGGCTGTCCCAGTCGACGCCGCGGCGGGGCAGCCCCGCCCGGTCCTGGTCGTAACGCAACATCCCGTAGCCGCCGTCGTCGACGATGATCACCGTGACCGGCAGTTGTTCCTGCGCCAGCGTGGCGAGATCCCCGACGCCGAAGAGGAATCCGCCGTCGCCGCTGACGCAGATCGCCCGGCCGGTCTCCGCCGCGCCCACGCCGAGTGCCGCCGGGAAGCCGTAGCCGAGTGTGCCCCAGCCCATCGGATAGGCGAGTTTGCGCGGGGCGCGGACACGATGGAAGCCGCCGATCCAGTAGCCCGCCACGCACATGTCCGCGACCACGACGGCGTCCTGCGGCAACACTTCGTCCAAAGTAGACAGAAGGTCGTAGGCCTGCGGTTCCTCTTCCTTGATCCGCCGCCGGACCCGCGCGGACACCTTGGCGAGCCTGCCGACGAGCGCCGCGATACCGGGCCGTTCCTCGACCTTGAGCGCCTCGGTGAGCGCGCGGGCGTCGCCGACCAGCGTGATGTCCGGCGGATAGTTCTTGGCCGCGTCGTCCGGGTCGACGTTGATCGCGATGAGCTTCTTCGGCTGCGGCATCAGCCAGTTCTGCGTCATCAGCCCGTCGAAGTCGGTGCCGATGGCGAGGACGACGTCGGCCTCGTCCCACAGGGCGCCGACCTCGGGCGCGTGCACCGGGTTCGGCGCGAGGCAGGGGTGGTCGACCGACAGGAGCCCGCGCGCGCCGAACGTGGTGAGCACCGGTGCGGCCAGCCGTTCGGCGAGTTTGCCGATCGCCTCGCCCGCCCCGGCGCGCAGCGCGCCGCCACCCGCCCAGATCAGCGGCCGCTCGGCGGTGGCCAGCAGCGCCTCGGCCTCGGAAAGGTCCGGGATCTCGGGTGGCCGGGCGTGCGACCTCGGCGGACGGCGGGCGGGTGTCCGCTCCGACAGGAAATCGGTGGGGACACCGAGATAGACCGGCCCGCTCTGCGGCTGGAGCGCGAGCCGGGCGGCACGATGGAGGGTCGCGGCGACCTGGTCGGCGCTCTGGACGGTGAACCCCGCCTTGGTGACCGGCGCGAACATCGCCTGCTGATCGGAGGTCTCGTGCAGCACGCCCCGGACCACGCCGGGACGTCGAAGCGTCGACGGGATGTCGGTCGCGATGACCAGGATCGGCGCAGCGGACGCCATCGCCTCGCCGACCGCGGCCAGTGTGTTCGCCGCACCGGGCCCGGTGGTCACCAGCGCGACCCCGAGTTTCCCGGTCGTGCGGGCGTACCCGTCGGCCGCGTAGCCCGCCGTCTGCTCGTGCCGGACCCCGACGAGCCGGATGTCCGTACCGGCCAGCGCCTCCCATAACGGCAGGTTGTGCACCCCGGGGAGACCGAAGACGACTTCGGCCCCCAGAGCGGTCAGCGCGTCGGCCAGATGCTGGGCTCCGGTGGGTGAAGGCACCCCGCCGATAGTGCCAGATCGTTCAACGATCCAGCAACCGTGACCTTCTGCCTCGTGAGTGGTAAGGATGGTTATTGACCCGTAAGGCAAATGTGTCATTATGGTGTGATGGTGGCGAGGGTTCGGGTGACGGATGCGCGGCGGCTTTCCCAGGCGTCGCAGCAGGATTTGCGGCAGCGGGTGGTCGCGGCGGTTC
>JAEBEO010000025.1:0-101388 GCA_049998115.1 Amycolatopsis sp. cmx-4-19
TGGTGAGGACGGTTCTAACCGTCCTCACCACTCACGACCGCTCAAAGCGTGAAGTCCACCACGATCGGCGCGTGGTCCGACGGACCCTTTCCCTTCCGCGCGTCCCGGTCCACATAGGAATCCGTCACCCCGCCCGCGACACGGGTGTCCGCGTAGACGAGGTCGATCCGCATTCCCTTGTTGTTCGGGAAGTTCCCGGCCCGGTAGTCCCAGTACGTGAACGGGTGGTCGTACTTCAGCGGCCGCGGGAACACGTCGGACAGCCCGAGGTCCCGCAGCGCCGCGAGCGCCTTCCGCTCCGGCTCGGTCACGTGCGTGGACTCGGCGAAGACGCCGATGTCCCAGACGTCCTCGTCGGCGGGCGCGATGTTGAAGTCGCCGAGCACCGCGAACGGCAGGCCCCGCGTCATCTCCTCGCGCACGGTCGCTTCGAGCGCCGAGAGCCAGTTCAGTTTGTAGCCGTAGTGCGGGTTTTCGAGGTCACGGCCGTTGGGCACGTACACCGACCACAGCCGCACGCCGCCGCAGGTGGCGCCGATGGCCCGCGCGTCGGTCTTGTCCTCGAAGGTGGGCTCGCCGGTCAGCCCCCGCGTCACGTCCTCCAGCCCGACGCGGGACACGATGGCGACGCCGTTCCAGCGCCCGATGCCATAGGCCGCCGTCTCGTAGCCCAGTTCCCGTACGGCGTCGAACGGGAACGCGTCCGTGCCGCATTTCAGTTCCTGCAGGCACAGCACGTCCGGTCGTACCGAGCCCAGCCAGTCCAGCACCCTCGGCAGCCGGGGCCCGATGGAGTTCACGTTCCAGGTGGCGATCCGCATGCCCGCGAGCGTCCCACACCCCACCGACAGGTCCACGCGAAAGGGCCCCTCCGAGACGGGTCGCGTCTCGGAGGGGCCCCGCCGGGGGGTGAGGTCAGACCCCGGCGGTCGTGCGGATCCAGGAGCGGGCCGAAGCGACGCTGCCGTAGTTGTTGGTGCCGCGGGTGTTCGAGCCGCTCTGGTTCTGGACGGTCGAAGCGACACCGACCTGGACACCGTTGGAGACCTGGGGGCCGCCCGAGTCGCCCTTCCACGCCGAACCGTTGATGCCGACGCTCTGGATCGCCGGGCCGCCGTAGGCGTCGGACGAGCTGCCGGAGACGCGGACGTTGGCCACCTTCAGCGCCGAGGCGGGCGGGCCGGTCGGGGTCTCACGGCCCCAGCCGTACAGCTGGTTCGTGCTGCCGACCGACGGGTTCGAGCCGGCCAGGGAGATCGGCGTGACACCGGCGTCCGAGGCCAGGTGCAGCAGCGAGATGTCGGAACCCGAGGGTGAGGACACCTTGCGGTCGACGGCGATCACGCGGCCGCCCTGGAGCTGGTTGCTGCCGACGCGGACGCGCATGCCGCTGCCGTCGGAGTCGAGGCAGTGCTTGGCGGTCAGTACCCAGCGCTGGGCGATGACGCTGCCGGAGCAGTTGAAGCCGTCCCACTGACGGCCCGGGGTGTTCACGTAGACCTGGGCGCCCCAGCTCACGGTGGGGGCGGTGCCGCCGCCCACGATGTTGGGCTGGACACCGGTGGGGGTGCCCGCGGAGGCGACCGCGCCGGCGGTCATGGTGAGGGCTGCGGCGGCGAGGGTGGCGGCGCCCAGCGTACGAAGACGGCTCACGGTGCAGGAGTCCTTTCGAGCGTCATGAGGACGAAGAACCGAGTGAAGTGGAACTGGAACGGAAAGTAATCACCAGGTTCACCCGCTAGGAACCAACGAACGTCGGTTCCGGCTGAATATCCGACTTAGGTCGGTATACGTAGTGAAATACGGACCACATCGTGGTAGCCGCCACCCGTGCGAGTGCTAGAGCATGGGGGCTCGTAAGACTGTCGGTGCTGCCCCATAGGCTTGACGACGTGGCTGACCCGACCACCTACCGTCCCTCGCCGGGGAGCATCCCGGACGCCCCTGGCGTGTACAAATTTCGTGACGCCGCGAAGAGGGTCATTTACGTCGGCAAGGCGAAAAGCCTCCGCAGCCGGCTGAACTCCTACTTCGCCGACATCACCGGCTTGCACCCGCGCACGCGCCAGATGGTGACGACGGCGGCGAGCGTCGAGTGGACCGTGGTCGGCACCGAGGTCGAGGCGCTCCAGCTCGAGTACAACTGGATCAAGGAGTTCGACCCGCGGTTCAACGTCCGCTATCGCGACGACAAGAGCTATCCGATGCTCGCCGTCACGATGAACGAGGAGTACCCGCGCCTGCACGTCTATCGCGGCGCGCGCAAGAAGGGCGTGCGGTACTTCGGGCCGTACGCGCACGCTTGGGCCATCCGCGAAACGCTCGATCTGATGCTCCGGGTCTTCCCGGCGCGTACTTGTTCGGCGGGCGTCTTCAAACGGCACGGTCAGATCGGCAGGCCCTGCCTGCTCGGCTATATCGGCAAATGCTCCGCGCCGTGCGTCGGCAAGGTCTCCGCCGACGAGCATCGCGCGATCGTCGAGGACTTCTGCGACTTCCTCGCGGGCCGCACGGACGCGCTGATCCGCCGCCTGGAACAGGAAATGGCGGCCGCGTCGGAAGAGCTGGAGTTCGAGCGCGCGGCCCGGCTGCGCGACGATCTCGGCGCGCTGCGGCGCGCGATGGAGAAGCAGGCGGTGGTGCTCGGCGACGGCACGGACGCCGACGTCGTCGCGTTCGCCCACGACGAACTCGAAGCCGCGGTCCAGGTCTTCCACGTGCGCGGCGGCCGGGTCCGCGGCCAGCGCGGCTGGGTGATCGACAAGGCCGAGGAGATGGACGTCAAGGACCTCGTCGACCACTTCCTCACGCAGTTCTACGGCGAAGAGGCCGAACGCGCGGACGACCCCGAACTCGGGTCGCCGGTGCCGCGTGAGGTGCTCGTCCCCGAACTGCCCGCCGACGCGGAAGCTGTCGGCGAGTGGCTTTCCGGGCTGCGCGGTTCGAGGGTGAGCCTGCGGGTGCCGCAACGCGGCGACAAACGCGCGCTCGCGGAGACGGTGACGCGCAACGCCGGCGAGGCCTTCACCCAGCACAAGCTGCGCCGCGCCGGCGACCTCACCGCGCGGTCCGCCGCGCTGGCGGAACTGCAGGACTACCTGGCGCTGGAAACCGCGCCGCTGCGCATCGAATGCGTCGACATCAGCCATATCCAGGGCAGTGACGTGGTCGCGTCGCTCGTGGTGTTCGAGGACGGCATCCCGCGCAAGTCCGAGTACCGGCGCTTCGCCCTGCGCGAGGCCGCCGAGGAAGGCGACGTCGCGTCGATCGCCGAGGTCGTCCGGCGCCGCTTTTCCCGCTATCTCAAGGAAAACGCCGAAGCGGTCGACCCGGATCGTCCGGGCATCGACCCGGAGACCGGTAAGCCGCGCAAGTTCGCCTACGCGCCGAACCTGCTCGTCGTCGACGGCGCGGGCCCGCAGGCCACCGCGGCCGCGGACGTCCTCTCCGAATTGGGCGTCACCGACGTCGCCGTCGTCGGCCTCGCGAAGCGGCTGGAAGAAGTGTGGTTGCCGGGCGATCCCGATCCGGTGATCCTGCCGCGCACCTCGGACGCGCTGTACCTACTGCAGCGGTTGCGCGACGAGGCACACCGTTTCGCCATCCGGTACCACCGGGAGAAGCGGTCCAAGCGGATGCAGGTGTCCGCATTGGACGGTGTGCCGGGACTGGGGCAAGCTCGCCGTACCGCGCTGATCAAGCATTTCGGCTCGGTGAAGAAACTCCGCGAAGCAAGACTCGAGGAGATCGAGGCGGTGCCCGGCTTCGGCAGGCGCACCGCGGAAGCGGTCGTCGCGGCGCTGGCAGGGGAGCCTGTGCAGACGACGGGGGAGTCCGGTACGTGATCGGGGAAAGGACCATCGTGAGTGCGCAAGAAGAAGGCCGCGGTTCCGGAATGGAGGTCGCGGTCGTCTCCGGGCTGTCCGGCGCGGGCCGCAGTACCGCCGCGAAATGCCTGGAGGACCTGGGCTGGTTCGTGGTGGACAACCTGCCGCCCGAGCTGATCGCCACCATGGTCGAACTCGGCGCGCAGGCGCGGGGCGCGATCACCAAGGTCGCGGTCGTGATGGACGTGCGCTCGCGCGCGTTCACCGACGACCTGGCGTCGGTCATCAAGGACCTCGACGCCCGCGGCTACAAGCCGCGCGTGCTGTTCCTGGAAGCCACCGACGCGGTGCTGGTGCGCCGCTTCGAGGCCGTCCGCCGCGGGCACCCGATGCAGGGTGACGGCAGGCTCGCCGACGGCATCACCGCCGAACGCACGCTGCTGGAGCCGCTGCGGGAAGAAGCCGACCTCGTGCTCGACACGTCGTCGCTTTCGGTGCACGACCTGCGCGCCAAGATCGAGGACGCGTTCGGCTCCGAGGCCGGTACGCAGACCCGCGTCACCGTGCTCTCCTTCGGCTACAAGTACGGCCTGCCGATGGACGCGGACCTGGTGATGGACGTCCGCTTCCTGCCGAACCCGTTCTGGATCCCGGAACTGCGCGACCACACCGGCCTCGAAGGCGAGGTCCGCAACTACGTGCTCAGCCAGGAAGGCGCGGACGAGTTCCTCGACCGCTACCATCAGCTGCTGCGCCTGATCGGCGCCGGCTACAAGCGCGAGGGCAAGCGGTACCTGACGCTGGCCGTCGGCTGCACCGGGGGGAAGCACCGCAGCGTCGCCATTTCCGAGGAGCTCGCCCAGCGCCTGTCCAATGAGGACGGTATGGCCGTGAAGGTGGTGCACCGCGACCTTGGCCGCGAGTAGCGAGCTGCGCGCGGTCGCGCTGGGTGGCGGGCACGGCCTGCACGCCACCCTCACCGCGTTGCGCCGGGTGACCTCGCAGGTCACCGCCGTGGTCACCGTCGCGGACGACGGGGGCTCGTCCGGCAGGCTGCGCCGGGAACTCGGGCTGCTGCCGCCGGGCGACCTGCGGCAGGCGTTCGCCGCGTTCGCCGCCGAGGACGGCGGGACGTTGTGGGCGGAGGTGTTCCAGCACCGCTTCGGCGGTGACGGCGCGCTCGCCGGGCACGCGGTCGGGAACCTGTTGCTGGCCGGGCTGTTCGAGGTGCTCGGCGACCCGGTCGCCGCGCTCGACGAGGCGAGCAGGCTGATGGGCATCTCCGGCCGCGTCCTGCCGATGTCACCCGAACCGCTGGAGATCCAGGGCGAGGTCTCGGGTCTGGACGCGGAGGACCCTTCGGCGCTCAGGCGGATCCGGGGTCAGGTGGCGGTGGCGACGACACCCGGGCAGGTGCACCGGATCAGCCTGCACCCGTCGGGGCAGGCCGACCGGCCGCCACGAGGCTGCGACGAAACGATCGAAGCGGTGCTCGGCGCGGACGCCGTCTTCCTCGGCCCGGGGTCGTGGTTCACCAGTGTGCTGCCGCATCTGCTGGTGCCGGATCTGCACGACGCGCTGCTCCGGACGGAGGCCATGAAGGTGGTGATCCTCAATCTGATCCCCCAGCCGGGGGAGACGGCGGGATTCTCTCCGGAGAAGCATCTGGACGTACTCTTCGAGCACGCCCCGGAGTTACGGGTGGACGCGGTCATCGCGGATGGTGACTCGGTACCCTCACCTGCCCTGTTGAGGGAAGCGGCCGGGAGACTCGGCGCGCGGGCGTTGCTGGGGGCGGTGGCTGACCCGGTCGTGACGGGGCGGCATGATCCTGATGCGCTCGCGAGCTGTATGCGGGACGCTCTCGGTCTCACCGGGGGAGAAGCTGAAGGTATGGAGGGGCAGCGATGGCGATGACCGCCGCCGTGAAGGACGAGCTGAGCAGGCTGGAGATCACCAAGATCGGCCCGCGCCGCGCGGAGGTCGCGTCGATGCTGCGATTCGCGGGTGGGCTGCACATCGTGGCCGGCCGCGTCGTGGTGGAGGCCGAGCTGGACACCGGTTCGGTGGCGAGGCGGCTGCGCAAGGAGATCCACGAACTGTACGGACACCAGTCCGACGTCCATGTCATCTCCTCCAGCGGCCTGCGCAAGGGGACGCGGTACGTCGTTCGGGTGGTCAAGGACGGCGAGGGCCTCGCGCGGCAGACCGGCCTGATCGACCAGCGCGGCCGTCCTGTGCGCGGGCTGCCCGCCGCTGTCGTGTCCGGTGGCGTCGCCGACGCGGAAGCCGCCTGGCGCGGTGCGTTCCTGGCGCACGGTTCGCTCACCGAGCCCGGCCGCTCGTCGTCGCTCGAAGTCACCTGCCCCGGCCCCGAGGCCGCGCTGGCACTGGTCGGCGCCGCCCGGCGGATGGGCATCCAGGCGAAGTCGCGCGAGGTGCGCGGCGCGGACCGCGTCGTCGTGCGTGACGGCGACGCGATCGGTGCCCTGCTGACCCGTCTGGGCGCGCACACGAGCGTGCTCGCGTGGGAGGAGCGGCGGATGCGCCGCGAGGTGCGCGCCACCGCGAACCGGCTCGCGAACTTCGACGACGCCAACCTCCGGCGCTCGGCCCGCGCGGCCGTCGCCGCCGCGGCCAGGGTCGAACGGGCACTGGACATCCTCGGCGAATCCGCCCCGGACCATCTGCTCGCCGCGGGCAAACTGCGCTTGTCGAACCGGCAAGCCTCGCTCGAAGAGCTGGGCCAGCTGTCCGACCCGCAGATGACCAAGGACGCCGTCGCCGGCCGCATCCGCCGCCTGCTGGCGATGGCCGACAAGAAGGCGAAGGAACAAGGCATCCCGGACACCGAATCCGCCGTGACCCCGGACATGCTGGAAGAAGACGAGGCCTGAGGGTTCATCCTCGTGAGTGGTAAGGACGGTTCTAACGTCACTTACCACTCACGAGGTTTGCTCACGCCGCGGTTGCCTGGAGGACGGCGCCCGCGGTCCGGGTGGTGCGTTCGTCCGGCCAGAACTCCTTGCCCGCCGGAACGAGGGTTTCCCCGACAGCTCTGCACCGCGATCCGCAGTGCGCTCACTTCTTGTTCTCCGGACCGGAGGGGGAGGCCCTGCCCGCCCACGTCGCGTGCCGGGCCTTGCATCGCACCGTGATCCGATGCTCCGCGCCGAGCTCCCGTTCCGCCCGCCGCGCCCATGCCGCCCAGTTTTCCCGGTTCTCCACCGGAATCCCGGACTCCCACCGCTCCACCGAAGCGAGCGCGTCCTCGTGCAGGCCCGCGAGCCACCGGAACTCGGCTTCGTTGGCGGCCGCGTAGGCCTGCTCCGGGGTCGGTTCCCCGTCCCCGGACACCGGTTCCACCGCCGAGATCGCCTCCGCCAGCCGCAGGTGCAGACCGGGTGTCGTCTCGGGCAGGGGGTCGGTCCACAGCACGGTTTCGGTCGCCAGACCGGCTTGCGTCCGGCGGACGGCGGTGCGAAGGCCTGCCAGGACGTCACGGACGTGCACCACACGGTCCGGGCCGCCGCTCGCGGCGCTCGCCCCGGTCAGGATCGAGATCGGGATCGGGCCGCGGCCCGCGGCCAGGTACAGCAGGTCCAGCAGGATCGCCCGCGCCGGACGGGGGGAGGGCAGGGAGCCGGTGTCCTCATCGGACTCCGGCCGGCTTTCCTCCTGGCCGACGCTGATGAAGGTGACCGTCGCGTCGCCGATCCGGATCACGTCGCGATGTGCCAGTTCGGCGTTCAGGACCCGCCGCTTGTTGACGAAGGTGCCGTTGACGGAGTCGAGGTCGGTCAGCCACGCGGTCGTCCCGTCCCAGCGGATCTCGCAGTGCATTCGCGAAACACGGGAATCGCCGAGGCTGAGGGTGGCGCGGCGGCTGCGGCCCAGCGTCGTGAATCCGTAGGAAAGTTCGTGGTGGACGGGGGCCCGGCCCGGGATGTCGATGATCAGCGTCGCGGGGGTGAGCCTCGGCGAGGTCGGCGAGTCGCCGGTGTCATGCGCGGGGACGTCGCGTCCCGGGTGCGACCCGGGAAAGCCGTGCACAGGGTCCCGGCGCCTGACCACCGGGGCCGTGTCGAGCAAGGGGGTCAGGCTCACCACGCTCGCGGCCGGGAAGATCGCCGGGGCCCGCGTCGCCACCACCGTCTTCACGCTTGACAGGTCCGGATCGGTGGACAGGCTCCGCACGAGACCGGTCAGGCGCGAGCCGACGTCGGGGTCGAGATCGTCCAGCCCGTCCACGGCGATCCGCACCGGGCTGTCCGTCCACTGTGGAGTGACTGTCCGCAGTGGGCCCAGGACCGCCAGATCGAAAGCGCTTGCGCCGCTGCGCGTGTCGTCGTCTAGAGCATCGAGGAACGCCGAACGGGACTCGGCGAACCACGGGACCGTGTGCTGGAGCTGGCGGGCCAGCTCCCTGGCGAGCTGTTCCGCGGTCTGCCCGCGGGTGGCGAACAGGACGGCGTGCAGGAAGTCCGGCGGCACATAGGATCCGGCCACCGACGGCCGGGCGAGCGCGGCCAGGGTGGTCGACTTCCCCGCACCCGGACCGCCGGCGAGCGTGACCAGCCGGGCGCCGGTGAG
Organism: Amycolatopsis sp. cmx-4-19; assembly: GCA_049998115.1. Taxonomy (GTDB): domain Bacteria; phylum Actinomycetota; class Actinomycetes; order Mycobacteriales; family Pseudonocardiaceae; genus Amycolatopsis. The sequence goes on from JAEBEO010000025.1 coordinate 8,421, forward strand.
CAGGCGTCCGACGACCTCCCCGAGGTGCGGATCCTGCCGGTAGTTCGCGGTCAGCCGTTCGATATCCGCGGCGGCGGGATTGCCCGCCAGCGGCGAACGGCGCCACGCGGGGGAGGAGTTGAGCGCCACCCACAGGCCTTGATCGGCTCCGATCACCTCACGGGTGCCGTCGAAACCGAGATGGACGGCGGTCTGGGCCGGGCACAGCCCCGTGATGACCTGTTTGAGATCCGCGCAGCGTACGCGCTCGCCGAAACTCGTGTGCCCCGAACGCAGCACGGTGACCAGCGAGCGGCTGAAGCAGCCGTTGGCCGCGGCGCGATCGTCGGACGCGGTGAGCAGGTCGAACCGCCTGCCCGCTTCGCTGACGATCCGCAGCCAGCGCCTGCCCGCCTGCAGCGCGCCGATCCCGGCGTGGCAGGTGTCGAGCAGGATCACCAGCCCGTCTAGCGTCGAATAGCGGCCGAGCAGTTCCTTGATCCGCTGGGCGAACAGGAACGATTTCCGGCTGTCCACCGGCAGGCTGGTTTCCTTGGTGAGGAAGTAGAAGTCGTCGTCGGCGTATTCGCCGTGCCCGACGAGGGAAAGGAAAAGCGTCGCCTCGTCCTCCGACGCGCGCTCGAACGCCTCGACCAGCGCGTCGTCGAGTTCGGTCATCGTGGGGTCGACGAGCACGCCGCGGCCGTCCGCGAGGGCGGGCACGCAGCCGCCGATCCCGGGATCGAGCAACGCCTTCGAAACGTCGTGGCCGACGTCCGGGAGGAACGACAGAAGGTTCAGCGAATCGCATTGCGACGCGACGACCAACGATCTCCGCTCTCCCACGGAGATCACTTTGTCTCATCGGCGGTGCACCGGCAAGCGTTTCGGCGATACTGTTCGCCATGGCTCGGATCGTTCTGGTGCACGGCATCGCCCAGGAACAGAAGTCCGCGGACACCCTCGAGGCGGAATGGCTGCCGAGTCTGGCAGGCGGCGTCCGGCTCGCCGGAGACCCCGCGCTGGCCGACGACCTGTGGCGCGACTCCCGGCCCGGCGTCGCGCGGATGGCGTTCTACGGCGACTTTTTCCTTCGCGAGGGCCGGCAGGGCGGCGCCGACGAACTGACCGCCGAGGAATGGCGGGTCGCCGAGGCACTGGCGGGGGAGTGGTTGCGCAACGCGGCCTACCGGTCGTCCCGCGAGGTCGATCGCGACCGGGCCCGCGCGGATCTCCTCCGCCTGGGTGGCGAAGCCGGTGAAACGCAAGGGGTCCGCGCGGCCGCCCGTCCGGTGCTCAACGCGCTGATGCGACTGCGCCCGTTCGCCCGGCTCGGGGTCGCGTTCGCCGAACGTGTGGTGGTCAAGGCACTCAAACAGGTGACGCTGTACCTCACCGACGACACGATCCGGGAACGCGTGCAGGACCGCGTCGCCGAGCACCTCGGACCGGAGACCGAGGTGATCATCGGCCATTCACTCGGATCCGTCGTCGCCTACGAGGCCGCTCACCGGCTCGGTCGTCCGTTGCCGCTGCTGCTCACCCTCGGTTCGCCGCTCGGCCTGCGCACCGTGGTCTACGAACGCACCCGCCCGCAGCCGCCGTCGATCCCGCCCGGTGTCGCGCGCTGGGTGAACCTGGCCGACCGCGACGACCTCGTCGCCGCCAAGCCCGATCTCACACCGCTGTTCCCCGGCGCGGACGGCGTCCTCGACAGTGGTTACACGGTCGACAACGGCGCCAAACCGCACGAGGCGGCGTTCTACCTGGCCAAGCGCCGGACCGGCGAGGTACTTTCCGCCGCGCTCGGCTAGTTCAGCTGTTACCTGCGCCCGGCAGGCGTGCCGCCGCGGTTTCCGTGGAGACCGCGGGCCGCCAGCCCGGCGGGCCGATGACGTAGCCGAGTTTGTCCCGCCACGATCCGGCCGCGCGGACGTCGCGCAGGATCGAGCCGTACTCGTGGAAACCGACCTCGAGCAGGTTGTGGGTCTCGATGTTCTTCGTCAGCCCGTAGGTCGGCCGTTTACCTTCGGGGACGAAGCTGTCGAACAACCGGTCCCAGATGATCAGGATGCCGCCGTAGTTCGCGTCCAGGTACTCCTGGTCGCTGCCGTGGTGCACACGATGGTGTGAAGGTGTGTTGAAGACGTACTCGAACCAGCGAGGCAGCTTCCGGATCTTCTCCGTATGCACGAAGAACTGGTAGACGAGGTCGATCGACAGCCCGGTGAGGATCATCCACGGCGGGATGCCGGCGAACGCGAGGACCGACCAGAACGGCAGCTGGAAGTACGGCGTCCACTTCTGCCGCAGCGCGGTCGAGAAGTTGTAGTGCTCACTCGAATGGTGCACCTGGTGGCCCGCCCACAGGAGCCGGACGCGGTGGCTGGCCCGGTGGTAGCCGTAGAAGACGAGTTCCTGGCCGAGCAGCATCAAGACCCAGGTCCACCAGTCGCCCGGGCTGAACTTCACCGGCGCCAGTGCGTAGAGCGCGGCGAACACGAACAGCATGAAGATCCGGAAGACGCCGTTGATCACGACCGCCACCGCGCCCATGGACATGCTGGTCCGGGTGTCGTCGACGCTGTAGCCGATGACGTTGTCGTCATGGCCGAGCACGTGCAGTGCGAGGATCTCGATCGCGATGAACAGCAGGAACACCGGTGTCGCCAGCAGCACCGGGTCACTCAGATGGGCAAGGAAATCCGCCACACGCCTCTCCTGTCTCGACCCCTCGTGATCTGACCTTCAGGTAACTTACCTTTGGGTCACTTACTTCAGGGTAAGATAATCGCCGTGACAGAAGCAAGGGCCGTCGGCACGAAGGGCGTGCCCCGCGAAGAGCGGGAAAGCCAGATCGTGCGGGCCGGTACGGAGGAGTTCGGCAGGAACGGGTACGCCGGGGCGTCGATGGTGGAGATCGCCCGCCGGGTCGGTGTCACGAAACCCTTGCTGTACCAGTACTTCGGCTCGAAGGACGGGCTGTACCTCGCTTGCCTGCACCGGGCGGGGGACAGGCTGACCGAAGGCGTCGCCGAGACGATGGCGGAGGAGAGCGAGCCACCCGAGCGGATGCCGCTGGCAGTGCTTTCGGCCATTTTCGAGACGTTCGACCACGACCGTTACGCCTGGAAGCTGCTCCGCGACCCGACAGTGCCCTCGACGGGCGAGATCGCCGGTGTCGCGACCGGTTACCGCTTCCGGCTGGACGGGTTCGCGCTGATCGGCGCCGCCCAGCTGATGCGGTCACGCGGGCTGGAGGACGAGCGGGACATCGAGGCGATCGCGCAGGTGTGGACCGGTGTGGTCGATTCGCTGATCAGCTGGTGGATCGACCAGCCCGATCAGGACGCGGCGGCGATGACGGAGCGGTGCGGGCGGATCATGCGGAACCTGTTCGGCTGGTGAGCGCCGCCGTAGGCCGAGGAGTACGACCCCGCGAACCTGAGGTTCCGGAGTTCGCAGCGGGTCGTCGTATCTGGTGAAGCCGCACGCGGAGCATTCGACACGGGTCTCCCGGCCGTCACCGGCGAGCCGGGTCCGATTTCCGCAGCGCGGGCAGAACGTCCAGTCCTTCACCGGCGCCGGAGCCTAGCTGGCCGGTGAAGGACCGCACGTCACGAACTCAGGAGCAGCGCCAGATCGACGGCCGTGGCAGGCCCATCGGTGTGGCGATGATCGCCCCGTCCGCGGTCACGTCCGCGTTCGCGCTGAACGGCTGGGGGGAGTCCGCGAACTGGGGCCTCGGCGCGGCGAGTGTGACCTCGTGCACCCCGTTCCGCCAGACCTCGGCGGAGCCTCCTCCGTACGCGCCGACGATCCCGAGCACGAGCCCCCGCGGGTTGGCGGCTCTCGCGGTCGCGTCAGGAATGGTCGAGACCACATTGCCCACGGCGTCCCACACCACGGCCACTCGTTCGCCGTTCGCGTCGGTGCCGTAGCCGGCCGTCATCCCCTCGTTGAACTGTCCCGCGGCGATCCCGGTGAAACCGGCCGGTACCCGGAGCCTGCCCCGGGTACCGTCCGCGTGGTAGATCTCTCCCGTCCCGGAGACCACGCGTCCCGTTCCGTCGATCCCGACCGGAAAGCCGTCCCCGAGGATTTCGTAGCCCGTACCGCCCGCCCGCCAGTAAATGATCTTCATGGCGCCGTCGACATCCACGAAACCGGTGATGTCGCCGCGATCGTTGAGCCAGGTGGCATAGGTGTTTCCGGTCGCCGGTTTCGGCAGCCAACGGTAGAGCGTCTTGTACACATAAGGTTCCGGCTTGCCGGACGCGCCGAACCGCACTCCGGTCACGGTGCCGTTCGCGTTGATGTCACGGGGCCGGTTCTCGCCACCGTCACGGAACCTCAGCATGATCCGAGGCTGCTCGTTGTGCCAGATGATGCCGAAATCGGAGTCGGGATGGTTGCTGCCGTTCGCGACGATCCACTCGGTACCGGCGGAACCGGTGACGTAGGCGAATTCGATGTTCGACGGCATCGGCAGGTGGGTCTGGCGCCAGTAACAGGCCGCCGCGGCTTGCGAAGGGGCCGCTTGCGCGGTCGCCTGAAGCTCCGTCACCGCCAGGAGGACCGCCGTGCCGAGCGCGGCGGCCCTTCGCATCAGAACCACCACTGGTTCTTCGCGCCCGCGCGGTAGTCCCACAGCTGCACGACGGCGCCGTCCCGACCGGCGGTGCCGAGGTCGGCGTCGAGGTAGCGCCCGCTGTGCGCGTTCTGGAGCCGGTAGTAGCCCTCGGGGTTCTCGGTGAATGCGAACCACTGGTTCTTCCCGCCCGCCACGTAGTCCCAGAGCTGGACCTTGGTGCCGTTACGGTCGATCGTGCCGAGGTCGGCGTCCAGGTAGCGCCCGCTGTGCGCGTTCTGGAGCCGGTAGTAGCCCTCGGGGTTCCGCGTGAAATACCACGCCTGGTTGGCTGGCACGGTGTTGTCCGGGTCGATGAGGCAGGTCCACAGCTGGACCTTGGTGCCGTTTCCGTTGATGGAGCCCAGATCCGCGTCCAGGCACCGGCTCTCGTCGGACGCCGGGCCGAGGAGGTAGACCTCCTGTTGCACGGCGAAACCGGCACCGCGGATCTTCGCCGGGCGCAACGACAGCTGACTGATGTCGACCCGGGCACCCGCCCGCTCGTCCTGCCGCTCGCCCGCTTGTGCGGCCGGCGCGCCGAAGAGCGCCGAGAATCCCGCCAGGACGGTCACGGACACGAGGAATCTCTTGAGATTGCGCATTTTCTTCTCCCCAGTTTCGTCGCGGGTGTCTCCACTGGGCCCCGACCAGGACACTCCGCTAAGGATGATCCTGCCCGGCGGTGGACCTTCCGTCAACGAGGTGCTTTCTCACGAAACCGCCATCCCGCCGGGAAATCCCGGACGGGATGGCGATCACCGGCGCTCACCGTGGATACGGCCGGGGTGCCCGGCGCCGCTCCGGACACCCCGACCGCGATCAGGTCGCGGCGTTGGAATTGCCGCGCAGTTTGACGTTGGCCGTCGAAGCGTTCTTGATCGCCGTCTCGATCTGCGCCATCGTCGAGGACGAGGTCAGGCCCGGCACCGTCGCCGTTTTCAGCGCGTACAGCGTGAACGTGTACGGGTGGCTGGAGCCGCCGGGGCAGGGGCCGAAGTACTTCTGCGAGTTCGCCCCGCTGCCCATGGCCTTCTGCTTGGCGCCGTTCTGGTTCGGGACGGTGAAGCCCGCGCCCAGCCCTTCGGGCAGCGACGCCGCGGACGCCGGGATGTCCCAGATCGCCCAGTGCAGCTTGTTGCCGCTGTTGGCCACGTCGGCGAAGACCACCGCGTACCCCTTGGCCCCCGTGGTCCCGGCACCCCAAGCCAACGGCGGCGAGGTGTCCTGGCCCGCGGTGCCGTCACCGGAACAGGTGTACTTGCCGGGGATGGAGGCGTTGTCGGCGAACGCGGGACTGGTCAGCTTGAACGCCCCCGGCTGGCCGCCACCCGGGAACTTCAAGCGCACCACCACGTTGTCGATCCCGCTGGGTGTGCCGCCGTTCTTGTCCGCGTTGGTCGAGGTGACCCACAGCCCGCCGTCCGGTGTCCTGGTGACCGAGCGGAGCCTGCCCCAGCGGCCGGAGAACAGCGACTGCACCGAACCGACGCCGTTGCCCGCAGCGTTGATCCGGGTGGCGAACAGCTGCTCGCTGGTGACCGCCGCGACGTAGATCCAGTCGTTGACGATCTCGATCCCGCTCGGCCCGCCGGAACTGGTCGGCCAGGTCTTCTTCGGCGCGACGGTCCCACCGCAAGTGCCTTCGGTGCCTTCACACTGGGGCCAGCCGAAGTTGCCGCCCTTCTGGATCAGGTTGAGCTCGTCCAGTTTGCCGTCGCCGAACTCCGACGCCCACAGCTGGCCGCGGGAATCCCAGGCCAGGCCCTGCGGGTTGCGGTGCCCGAAGCTCCAGACGTACCGGGCGTTGCCGCCGGTGGAGAAGAACGGGTTGTCGCTCGGCGCCGAACCGTCGGGGTCGATCCGCAGGATCTTGCCGTTGAGCGAACCCTTGTTCTGCGGGTTGTCCTTGTTCTGCCCGTCGCCGGCGGTGATGTACAACTTGCCGTCCGGACCGAACCGCAGCCTTCCGCCGTTGTGGTAACGGTTCTTCGCGATCCCGGTGAGCACCGGCGTCGACGTCGAGGACAGCGTTCCGTTGTCATAGGTCATCTTCACGACCCGGTTGTCGCCGGAAGCCGTGTGATACAGGTAGATCGCGTGATCGGTGGCGTACTTCGGCGAGATCGCGATGCCGAGCAGCCCGCCTTCGCCGTTGGTCCCGGCCACGCCGGGAACCTTGCCCACCGTGGTCTTCTGACCGGAGGGCGTGATCCGCAGGATCTCGAACCGGTCGCGTTCGGTCGCGAGTGCCGTGCCGTCCGGCAGGAAGTCGACGGACCACGCGAGGTCGGCCTTCGCGATGTCCTTGTCGTACTCGGGAATCCCGCCGCCGGCGTTCCCGCTCGTCTTGGCGGTCACCGCGTCGCTCGCCGCGGAGGCGTTGCCGTCGGGGTCCCGCGCCTTGATCGTGAAGGTGTACGAGGTGTTCGCCGTCAGCCCGGTGATGGTGGCTTCGAGCGAAGGCGTCGTCGCGACCTTCGTGGTCCCCTGGTAGATGTCGTATCCCGCGATCGTGCCACTGTCATCGGTCGAAGCGTTCCACGCCAAGGAAACGCTGTTGGCGGTCGCCGACGTCGAGCGCGGGTTCCCCGGCACGGTCGGCGGCGTGGTGTCCCCGCTGGACGGTGTCGTGAACTGCACGACATTGCTTTGCTGCGAAGGGTTCCCGGCCGCGTCGAAGGCTCCGACCGAGATGTCGTAGGCGGTGTTCGGGGTCAGGTTGTCGACGGTCGCGGTGAGCGTGGTCCCGTCGACGGACTTGAGGATGTTGCCTCCGCGCATGACCTCGTAGCGGACGACGCCGACGTTGTCGGTCGCGGCCTCCCAGGTGAAGGTGGCGCTGCGGGTCTTGACGTCCTTGGCGGCCAGGTTCTTGGGCGGGGTCGGCGCCTCGGCGTCGACCACTCCGCTCGCGGTGAGCTTGTCGGCGTTGGGACCACCGTTCGCGGTGGTCGAGGTGGTGCGGATCTTGTTGGCCCCGGCGGTCAGCGCGACGTCCTTGGTAACGGTCTTCCACGTCGTCCACGCGCCGGTTCCGGGGAAGGAGAGCGTGCCGGCGGCGGTGCCGTTCACGGCCAGCGCTACCGGACGGTCGACCGCGGTTCCGTTGGCGTAGCGAAAGGTCAGCGTCTGGGTTCCGGCCTGGGCGGCGTTCACCGTGTACTCGACGTAGCTGCCGGCGACGTTGTCGAAGTTCACGAACCCGGTGCCGGAATAGCCCGTGTGGTTGGCTTCGACGGCGCCTTGGGAGATCGTCGCGACTTCGGATTCGTAGTCGGTCGATGCCGCGCCGGCGGGCAGCGCCGGCAGTCCGGCGAAGGTGATCGCCGTTGCGGCGGCACACGTCAGAAGCGCGCGCCACGGTGGTCGGGGTGCCACTGGAGCCTCCATGCGTGAAGTCGGGTTAGGGAGGTGCAACGGCGGACCGGGCGAGGCCCGGCGGGGGATGGGAGTTTTAGTTAGGAAACTTTCCTATCTATGGTTCAGATCACACACCAGTGGGTGCTTCGTGTCAATAGTCGACCAACATCGACACGGTGTGTCACGCCGCGATGGCGCATCCGAGTGTGCCCGGCCAGCGGGACGCCCCTCACCCCCGCCTTTAGTCCTCTAGTTGCGGTAGTTGCGCGCAACTAGAGGACTAAACGCGGGGGTGAGTGGGGGTGGGGCGGGGGCGTCAGCCGGCGATGTCGGCGCGTGCGACGACCTTCACGATCCGCGCCCGCACCAGGGACTCCTCAGGCACCGCGTTGCGCTTTCCGTACGCCTCGGCCTGATCCTCGCCCATGTACCGGCCACCGAGCCTGGTCGCCCACGCGAGCATCTCGTCGTAGTCGTTGCGCAGCACCGCTTCGGCGGTGAACTGCACGTACGAGTACGGCGGCTTCTGGTCGTCGACGGCGAGCGAAAGCCGCGAGTCGCGCCGGAGCGCCTTTCCCTTGAGCGTGTCCGTGCCGGTGGTGAAGATCAGCTCGTCCCCGTCGGGCCCCTCGTTCAGCAGGAACCACACCGGCGTCACGATCGGCGCACCGTTGGCGCGGACCAGGCCGAGCATGCCCGTCCGGGTGCCCTCGCTCGCGAACCGCCACCACTCGTCCCGGCTCATCTCACGCATGGACCAGAAGGTACCGGGACGAGCCCCGGTGAGCCGTCCCGGTCACCCGTGGGTGTACTGCCCGGCCCCCGTCCCCGCGCAGGACCACCCGCCCCGGGTCCGGCGGCGCCAAGGTGCAAGTGCCGCCGGACTTGCTGGGGGGACGGCCGCCACCGCGTCCCTGGCGCCGCTCACCCCGGTCACCCGTGCGGGGTGTCGGGGGTGCCGACTAGCCTGGCCTGCTGTGCGAGACGACGAGCTGACCGGGATGGGGCTGGCCGACGAGGGGCTGACCCGCCGCCTCAAGGCGCTGGCCTGCACCGCGCCCTTGCACGACCTCGACGCGCGCAAGGCGAAGCTGGACTGGGCGGACGCCACGATCTACCAGATGGCCGAGATCGCGCTGCACACCATCGACCAGGTCACCGTGTCGATGGACTTCGACACCGGCGCCGACCACGACCAGGTCATCGTCCGGTTGCTGCCGTTCGTCGCGCTCCAGGCACCCGGCCGGACCCCGGACGAGCACGCCAAGGTCGCCCGCTGGGTACTCGACAACCTGATCAACGTCGGCACGACCGATCGCGGGTTCCGCCGCGTCTACGGCTCCATCGGCCCCGGTGGCGGCTACCAGCGTCGTCAGTTCGACTTCAAGCTGCTGGTCGAACTGGCCGCGCCGAACGGCGAGGTCTACCTGCGTGCCACCGACGAGGCGATCAACGTCCTGGTCGGCGCGCTGGACACCGACGTCGAATCCGCGCAGATCGCGGCCGAGGTCAAACTGGAGAACCTGATCAACCGCGGCCGTCTCGCCGACGCGAAACTCGCCGCCGAGCAGGCCCGCTACCGCACCGTCCAGTACGGCGAGACGTTGCGCGCCAAACTCGACGCCACCCGGCGCGACGTGCGCGCGGTCGACTGGGAGCGCGAGGTCCCGGACCTGCTCGACCAGGCGCTGTCCCATATCGAGTCCCGGTTCCGCGCCGAGAACGCCATCCTCAAGAACATCACCGCGTCCCGCGACGAGACCGAGGACCTCGACCGCAAACGCCGCGCCGCCGAACTCGTCGACATCGTCGGCGACTGCATCCGGCGCCATACCCGGCTGCAGTCGAGGCTCGCCGACGCCGGTGCGGTGTTCCGCGCCGAACAGGACCGTCAGCAGTTCTCGGGGCCGCCGCAGCGCGCCACGATCGACCTGTTCGGCCAGCTGCTGATGCCGACACTGCGCCTGCCGATCGCCGACGCCGTCGCGCCCGCCGAGTCGTTCTTCCACGCCGGGGCCGGGATCTCGCCGCCGACGGTGCCGTCGCTGTCCTCGCTGGTGTCGCTGCTGCTGCGGCCGGCACCCGAACGTGACCAGCTCGTCGGCGAGATCCCCGAACCGGAACTGATGCCCGCCGACGTCACCGACAAGTTCGGTGACGAGCAGTGGCGCCTCGCCGACGACCTGCTCGATCTGCCCGAGGTGCCGCGACGGCTGTCCGGCCTGCTCGAAGAGGCCCGCCGGATCGATCCCGCGCTGCCCGCACTGGTCGCGTTGCGGGCGGTGCACGCCTACGGTCCCGGGGTCGGCGCGGCGCTCCGGCTGGGGGAACGCCAGGTCCTGCTGGCCGTCGACGACGGCACCTTGCTCGAAGACCCCGAGTTCGGCGGAGCGGATCTGCTGCTCTCCTCGGCGCGGGTCGATCGCCACGACGAAGAAGAAGAGGAGGTCGCGTGACGACAACAGGGGACGTCGAATCCGCGGCCCGGCTCGTCTCGTTCGGCATGCGCCCGAAGCAGTTGCCGTCGCGGGACGTCGTGTACGGCGATCTCGTCCGGCGCTATGGCGAGGACAGGGCGTTCAAACAGCTCACCCACGCGGTCGCGGCCGGGCTCGGGTTGATGGTGCTGGAGGTCAACCTCCAGGCGGGCGCGGTACTCGCGGCGACCGACGAGTCCGTCTTCGAGATCAAGATGGACAGCTACGCGCGGCAGAGCAAGATCCGGGAGCGCCGCGAGACCGAGAAGGTCCTGCACGGGGTCATCCACCTGGCCGCCGCCGCGCTCGGCTATCCACGACCGGACGACCTCGCCAACGACACCTACATCGGCCGCGTCAGCGTCGAGCAGGTGGACGCGATGGTGCGGGAGGCCTGCCGGATCCTCGACGAACGTGCGGCCGACGCCGAGGCGAACAACGACCCGCTGGCCGACGCGCCCGAACTCGAACAGGCCTGGCGCGCCTACGCCCGGCGTCCCGCGGCGGCGGCGACCAAGGACGGCAGGCTGTCGTCGGACACCACCCGCGGCATGGTCGCGCGAGCCCTGCGTTTCCTGGCCGATCAAGGCTTTCTGGTCCAGGTCAGCGGGGAACAGGGCGGGACCTACCGCACCACGCCGCGCTATCAGGTGCAGGTGCGCGAACTCGCCGCCGACGCGGCCTTCGACGATCTGCTCGCGCTGAACGTGGTCTCGGTCGCCAACGGCGGCGGGACCCTGCGCGCGGCCGCTTCGGACACGCTCTAAGGGGAAGAAGAGATGTACGAGCTTTCGCGGGTTCGCCTGCACTCGGTGGGCCCGGCGGGCGCGCGATACCAGGACGTCGTGCTGGACTTCAGCGGTGTCGGCGCGGCCATCACCGCGCCCAAACAGGACGCGCTCTTCAGCGCCGGGATCCACCTGGCGGGGGAGGGGCCACCGCGGCGCCCGTCGCCGGCGAGCGTGCTGTTCCTGGAGAACGGCGGCGGCAAATCCGTCCTGATCAAGCTGATCTTCTCGGTCATGCTGCCGGGCCGCCGTCAGGTCGTCGGCACGACGAACACCAAGGTGCTGGAGAAGTTCGTCTCCGCCAAGGACGTCTCGCACGTCGTGCTGGAGTGGCTGCAGGTCGAGACCGGCCAGCGGGTCATCACCGGCAAGGTGTCGGAATGGCGCGGGCACGTGGTGTCGTCGGATTCGGAGAACCTCGTCGACTCCTGGTACTGCTTCCGTCCCACGCCTTCGCTCGATCTGGATTCGCTGCCGCTGACCTCGGACGGCAGGCTGCTGACGATGTCGGGCTTCCACGACCGGCTCGACAAGGTGCACGGCGGGGAGCCGGAACTGGAGCTGTTCTGGACCCGGCGCCACCACGAGTGGACGTCGAGGCTGGACGGCCTCGGCCTCGACACCGAGCTTTTCCGTTACCAGCGCGCGATGAACGCCGGTGAGGGTGAGGCGGCGGACGCGTTCGCGTTCAGCACCGACGAGGCTTTCGTCGAGTTCCTGCTCCGCGCGGTGCTTTCCGAGGAGGAGCCCAAGGATCTCGCCGAGGTCGTCGCGACCTACGCGCACAACCTCGCCCAGCGCGGGGATCTCCTGTCGGAACGAGATTTCGTCGCCGGTGCGCTCGATCTCCTCGCGCCGCTCGCGGAGGAGGAAGGCGTCGCCGCCGCGTCGCGGAAGCTGGCCGACGCGGCCCGTGCCGAGATGCGGACGCTGGCCGGTCAGGTCGCGGCGCGCGACAAACTGGAGAACGAACGGCTGAGCGGTCTCGAACAGCATGTCGACGAGGTGAAGTCGGCGGAGAAGCTGGCCGAGGGCGACCACCGCAGGCTGACCGCCGGGGTCACCGAACTGCGTCGCCTGGTCGGGAAACTGCGGCTCGACGATGCGCAGTCCGACAAGAAGCGGGTCGACGGCGAACTGGCCGAGGCCAAGACCGCCGCCGAGGCCTGGCGTGAATGCGCCACCGTGCTCAACCACCTCAACGCCGCCCGCAAGGCCCGCGATTTCCGGGAACTGGTGGGCACTCGTGAGCAGAAGGCGCAGCCGGCACTGCAGGCGCGCAACACCGCCGCGGCCGCGCTCGCCCGGGGTCTGCTGGCACTGGCCAGGAACGCCTCCGAGCAGGCCGCGAAGGCCGAGGCGCATGTCGGCGCTTTGCGTGCCGAGGCGGAGAAGGCGCAAGCGGAGCGCGACGAGTCGGCGAACGTCGCGGCCTCGCGTCGTGCCGAGGCACGCGGGCTCGGCGCGAGGATCGCCGAAATCCGTGAGGAGATCGCCGAAGCGGTCCGTTCCGGTGTGCTCGAAGCCGGGGCCGACGTCGCCGACGCGGCCCGTGCCGCCCGCGCCGAAGCGGAGACGACCGCCGCCGAACTCGTCCGGCGGGAACAGGAACTCGAACGCGTCGCCGAGGATCTGCGGGCCGCGCAAGCGACCGTGAACGACGCGCACCGCCTCGCCGGGTCCACCAAGGACCGGTTGGAGCGGGCGGCGGAGGAGCTGGACCGGGCCGATCGGCGCACCGACGCGCTCGCCGTGGAACCGCGGCTGACCGAACTGCTCGGCGCGGACGACGTCGCACTGGAGACGGATCTTCCGGTGCTGCTGGAGCGCCTCCGCGAGGCCGGTACGACCGCGGAGAAGGAACAGACTTCGTTGCGGATGGAGGAATCCGTCGACGAGCGCGCCTTGGCCGCCCTCGGCTCGGGCGGCCTCCTGCCCGCCACCGAAGAGGTCCAGGCCGCGTTGGACGCGCTCGAAGCCGCCGGGATGACCGCGTGGTCCGGCTGGCGTTATCTGTCCACTTTGGACAAGAAGCGGCGGGCGGCCGTGCTGGCCCGCGCGCCCCAGCTGGTCTCGGGGATCCTGCTCAACGAGCCCGACCAGGTCCGGCTCGCCGAGAAGGTGCTCGGCAAGCGGCGTCTGCTGCCCACCACGATCATCCCGGTCGCCACGACCGAGGCCACCACCGCCGATCGCCTCCCCGGTGAAGCGGGCATCGAGTTCCTCGTCCCGCCCAACCCGGCGATGTACGACGAGGAGGCCGCCGACGCGGAACGCGAGGCCATCGCGCTCCGGCATGCGGAGCGGCAGCGCCGCCTGGAGGCACTGTCGGCTTCGCTGGCCGAAGACGGCGCGCTGTCGTGGAAACTCAAGACCTGGCGCGAGGACTACCCGCCCGGCAGTATCGCGACCCTCGCCGAGCAACGGCAGACCGCGCGCACCGCGCACGAGACCGCGCGGACCGCGCTGGACCAAGCGGAGAAGGAGTTCCAGCGCCTTGGCGAGAAAGCGGCCGGGCTGCGGGAGCGTGTCCCGGAACTGCGCACGGCTTCGGCCGAGGCGGGGGAGCGGGCCCGCGGGCTGGAGGCGCTCGCCACGCGCGCCGCGAAGATTCCCGAGTGGACGGACGATGTCGAGCGCGCGACCGAAGTCGCCGAGCGGGCCGAGTCGACGGCGTCCGACGCGTCGGTGAAGGCGTCCAGGTCGCGCGAGCAGGCCGGTGAGGAACAGCGCACCGCCGACGGCCATCGGCGTACCGCGACGACCGCGAAAGCCGAACTGGCCGAGGTCCCGGGGTCGAGCGACGTCACCGAGGACGACCCCGCGCCCGCCGAGCCGGTGGACGCGCTGCGGCGCACCTTCGCGTCGGCGTCGGAGGCTTACGCGAAGGTGGAGGTCGGCAGCGATCTGCGGGCCGAACTCGATCAGGCGGAGAGCGTCGAGGCCTCGGCACGGGCGGCCGTCGAGGCGCTGGACGACGCGGTCCGCGAGCGGGCCCTGACGTTGCTGGAGACCCCGGACGGTTCCGACGTTTCGGCGCGGGCGGCGGCGCAGGCGCGGGCGAACCGGGCGGTCGCGATACTGGAGGAGGAGCGCACCGAGATCGTCGGCCTCTTCGCGACCCGCAAGGCGGAACTGAGCCAGCTTCCGGAGCAGCCGTCGGCCCTCGCCGCGATCTCGTCCGACGCGCGGCCGAAGGACATCGAGCACGGGCTGGCGCTGATCGACGACGCGAGCCTCGAGGTTTCGGCGGCCGCCCGGAAATGGGAAGAGCTGCAGGAACGCCGCGCTGCGGCCGAAGCGACGCTGGAGTCGGCGAACACCTCGGCGTCCGGCTTCGGCCTGCTCGCCGAGTCGATGGCGCATCTGCTGTCCCAACGGGACGATGTGGCGGCGTTCGACGGCGACGTCGAATCCGCGCGTACCAAGCACTCCCGGCTCAACGCCGCGCTCACCGAGGCCCAGGACTCCGCCGACGCGGGCGATCGCCGGGTGCGGGCCGCGGCCGATCAGCTGGCGCAGTACGCCACGGACAAGCGGTTCGAAAAGCTCAGCACGCCGGTGCGGCAGCAGGTGATCTCGGTCCGCCGCGACCAGTTGCCCGCACACGCGGCGGAATGGGCGGGGGCGCTGCGGCCGCGTCTGCGCACGCTCACCGACGACCTCGCCCAGATCGACCGGCACCGCGGCGGCATCATCACGCGCCTGCAGGGCATGGTCGACGGTGCGCTGCGCACTCTCCGCGCGGCGCAGCGGGTTTCGCGGCTGCCGGACGGTCTCGGCGACTGGTCGGGCCAGGAGTTCCTGCGGATCCGGTTCACCGAACTCGAAGAGAACGTACTCGCCGAGAAACTGGGCGAGGTCGTCGACGAGGCCGCGATCGGGAAGACCTCCGACGGCCGGGACGTCAAACGGGACGGGCTGTCGCTCGTGTTGCGTGGTGTGCAGGCCGCGGCCCCCAAGGGTTTCCGGGTCGACATGCTGAAACCGGACTCCGTGCTGCGGACCGAACGCCAGCGCGTCTCCGAGATCCGCGACGTGTTCTCCGGCGGGCAGCAGCTGACAGCGGCGATCATCCTGTACTGCACCCTCGCCGCGCTACGGGCCAACAACCGCGGCAAGGCCCGCAACCGGCACTCCGGTGTGCTGTTCCTCGACAACCCGATCGGCCGCGCTTCGGCCGGATACCTGCTCGAATTGCAGCGGGCGGTGGCGGAGGCGCTGGGTGTCCAGCTGATCTACACGACCGGCCTGTTCGACGCCGGCGCGCTGAGCGAGTTCCCGCTGATCGTGCGGCTGCGCAACGACGCGGACCTGCGGGCGGGACGCAAGTACCTGTCGGTGGACGCGACGATTCGCAACGCCACCGACGAACTCGGGGAACCGGACGGTGTCGCGCGGCTCTCGGCGACGCGGCTGTTCACGCGACCGGCCGAGGTACCGGAAGCGGAGGAAGAGACGGCCTGAGCGAGAGGTGGCACAGGGTGGCACAGCGGGGCACAGGGTGTTAGAATCGTTTCATGAGCGTTCAGCATGAGATCTCCCAGCGTGATCTCCGGAACCGGTCCGGCGAGATCATGGACGCGGTCGAGCACGGTGAAACCTTCACCGTGACCCGCAGCGGCTCGCCCATTGCCCAGCTGGTTCCGCTCTGTCGCCGGCACGCCGTTTCCCGTGAGCAGTTCGCCGCCGTCTCGGCGAACGCTCCACTCGTCGACCCGGGCAGGTTCCGTGCGGACCTCGACGAAGCTTTCGAAGGGGAGGCGGACGATCCCTATGGCCGCTGAGGTTCACGGCCTGCTCGACACGAACATCCTCATCCTGCGCCGGACGATCGATCACGCCCAGTTGCCGGATTCGATGTCGATCAGCACGATCACGCTCGCCGAGCTTTCGGCCGGACCGCACTACGCCGCCGACCCGGCCGAGCGGGCCCGGCGCACGGATCTGCTGCAACGGGTGGAATCGGAATTCGATCCGCTGCCGTTCGGCACCGAGGCGGCGCGGATCTTCGGCCGGGTGTCGGCGTCCGTGCTCGCGATGGGCAGGACACCCCGGCGGCGAGTCGCCGACCTCATGATCGCCAGTGTCGCCATCGCGCACCGGATGCCGCTGTACACCACGAATCCGCAGGATTTCGAAGGCCTGAAAGAACTTCTCGACGTCGTTCCGGTCACCCGGCCCCGAGGCTAGGGGTCTGCACCCGGTCCGCGCCGGGTGCTCACCGGCTCCGAGCGAGAGGACGTCTACGTCCGGCAGTCCGCCGTCATGCCGCAGTTCGCCGAGTACCAGAGCAAGACCAGCCGCACCATCCCGGTGATCGAGCTGGAGCGGATCTAGGGAGCGGGCCGCCCCTCGCGACCGGCCGCCCCCTTCGGTTCAGGCGGGGATGTCGGACCCCGGTGGTAGAACCGTTCCGTGACCACGAAGATCAGCGTCCGGCAACGCCGCGCCCGCCTCGCGGTGCGCCATCGCCTCACCACGCCCGCGACGTCGGTGCACGCCGCGGCGGACGCGGTCGTCGCGTTGCACGCCACGGACCCGGCGTCGGTGCATCTCTCGGCGTGGGCGCGGGTCAGGGGCGACGGCGTCGCGGAACTGGAGAACGCGCTCTACGAGGAGCGCACGCTGATCCGGATGCTCGGTATGCGCCGCACGGTCTTCGTCGTCGGGCACGAGAACGCGGCGCTCATCCAGGCGGCCTGTTCCGCCGACATCGCCAAGAAGCAGCGCCGCCTGCTCGAACAGCATCTCGCCCAGCAAGGACATCCGGAGAACGTCCCCGATCCGGAGCGCTGGCTCGCCGACGTCGAGGACGCCACCGAACGAGCGCTGAAGGCCCGCGGCTCCGCGACGGCGCACCAGCTGAGCGAGGACGAGCCGCGCCTCAAACAGCAGTTGCTCATGGCGAAGGGCAAGCCGTACGAGGCGATCGCCAACGTCACCAGCCGGGTCCTGTTCCAGCTCGCCGTCGACGGCCGCATCGTGCGCGGCCGCCCGCGCGGCAGCTGGATCAGCAGCCAGTACTCCTGGGCCCCGATGGCAGGCTGGCTGCCCCACGGCCTCACCGCGTGGGACGCCGACGCCGCCCGGGTCGAACTCGCCCGGAGGTGGCTCCGCGCCTACGGTCCCGCCCCGATCACGGACCTGCGGTGGTGGACCGGCTGGACGGCGGCACAGACGAAGAAGGCGCTCGCGGCCATTCAGCCGATCGAGGTCGATCTCGACGGCGCTCCCGGAGTCGTCCTCGCCGACGATCTGGAGCCGGTCGCGGAGCCCGAGCCGTGGGTCGCGCTGCTCCCGTCGCTCGATCCGACGTCGATGGGCTGGATCGAGCGCGACTGGTACCTCGGCCCGCATCGGGCGCCGTTGTTCGACGGCACCGGCAATATCGGGCCCACCGTCTGGGCCGACGGCCGGATCGTCGGCGGCTGGGCGCAGCGCGCGGACGGCGAGGTCGTCCACCACTTCCTGGAGGACGTCGGCGCGGACGTCGAGAAGGCCGTCGAGGCGGAGGCGAACCACCTGGCCGGGTGGTTCGGAGAGGTGCGAGTCACGCCACGGATGCGCACGCCGCTGGAGCGACGACTAGCACAACGAAGCTGAGAGTTTCCGATAGACGTCCTGGTGGCGAACCACTTGATCGATTCTTGACCTGACCCACCGAGTGGTGGAAGTCTCGTCAGGGCAAAGAGGGCCGCCCGAGCTCGCACGCTAGGGTTGCGCCCGAGTAAAGGACGTCTTACCGGGGCGATCCCGGACGAGTCTCTAGGGAGTGGCAGCAGTGACGGTTCGCGTAGGTGTCAACGGCTTCGGCCGCATCGGCCGCAACTTCTTCCGGGCCGTGCAGGCCGCCGGTCACGACATCGAGGTTGTCGCGTTCAACGACCTCGGCGACGTCTCCACGATGGCCCACCTGCTCAAGTACGACTCCATCCTCGGCCGTTTCCCGGGCGAGGTCAGCGTCAGCGACGAGGGCATCGTCGTGGACGGCAAGACGATCAAGGCCCTCGCCGAGCGCGACCCGGCCAACCTGCCCTGGGGCGACCTGGGCGTGGACGTCGTCGTCGAGTCGACCGGGTTCTTCACCAACGCCGACGCGGCCAAGGCGCACCTCGCCGGTGGCGCGAAGAAGGTCATCATCTCCGCACCCGCCAAGGGCGAGGACCTGACCGTGGTGCTGGGCGTCAACGACGACAAGTACGACGGCTCGCAGAACATCATCTCGAACGCCTCCTGCACCACGAACTGCCTCGGCCCGCTGGCCAAGGTGCTGCAGGACTCGTTCGGCATCGAGCAGGGCCTGATGACCACCATCCACGCGTACACGCAGGACCAGAACCTGCAGGACGCGCCGCACAAGGACCTGCGCCGCGCCCGTGCCGCCGCGCTGAACATCGTCCCGACCTCCACCGGTGCCGCCAAGGCCATCGGCCTGGTCCTGCCGGAGCTGCAGGGCAAGCTCGACGGTTACGCGCTGCGTGTCCCGATCCCGACCGGTTCGGCCACCGACCTCACCGTCACGCTGACCAAGAGCGCCACGCTCGAGGAGATCAACGCCGCGTACAAGGCCGCCGCCGAGGGCCCCCTGGCCGGCATCCTGCGCTACAACGAGGACCCGATCGTCTCGGCCGACATCGTCACCGACTCGGCGTCCTGCATCTACGACGCGCCGCTGACCAAGGTCATCGGCAACCAGGTCAAGGTCGTCGGCTGGTACGACAACGAGTGGGGCTACGCGAACCGCCTCGCGGACCTCGTCAAGCTCGTCGGCACCAAGCTCGACTGAGCCATGGCGCTGAAGAATCTCGAAGACCTGCTGGGCGAGGACGTCTCGGGCCGGTACGTACTCGTGCGTTCCGACCTGAACGTCCCGCTCGACGGGGACAAGATCACCGACGACGGCCGCGTCCGCGCGGCCCTGCCGACCCTGAAGCGGCTCGCCGAGGCGGGCGCGAAGGTGGTCGTCACGGCGCACCTCGGCCGCCCCAAGGGCGAGCCGGACCCGGAGTTCTCGCTCGCGCCCGTCGCCGCGAAGCTCACCGAGCTGCTCGGCGTCGATGTCCCGCTGGCGGGTGACCTGGTCGGCGAGTCCGCCAAGGCCACCGTCGCCGGCCTGGCCGACGGCCAGGTGGCCCTGCTGGAGAACGTGCGCTTCGACGCGCGCGAGACCAGCAAGGTCGAGGCGGAGCGCCAGGCGCTGGCCGCCGAGCTGGCCGCGCTGGTCCCGGGCGGCGCGTTCGTCTCCGACGGTTTCGGCGTCGTGCACCGCAAGCAGGCCTCGGTCTACGAGATCGCGCGGGCGCTGCCGGCGTACGCGGGTGGTCTGGTGCTGGCCGAGGTCGACGTCCTCAAGAAGCTGACCGACGATCTGGCACGGCCGTACGTGGTCGTGCTCGGCGGCGCGAAGGTGTCGGACAAGCTGGGTGTCATCGCCAACCTGCTGACCAAGGTCGACAGGCTGCTCATCGGCGGCGGCATGGCGTACACCTTCCTCAAGGCCCAGGGCCACGAGGTCGGGAACTCCCTGCTGCAGGAAGACCAGCTGGAGCAGGTCCGCGGTTTCCTCGCCGAGGCGGAGAAGCGCGGCGTCGAGCTGATCCTGCCGGTGGACGTGCTCGCCGCGACGGGCTTCGCCGCCGACGCCGAGTTCGACGTCGTCGACGCGACGGCCATCCCGGCCGACCGCATGGGTCTCGACATCGGTCCCCGGTCCCGCGAGCTGTTCGCGGGCAAGCTGGCCGACGCGGCGACCGTGTTCTGGAACGGCCCGATGGGCGTGTTCGAGTTCGAGTCCTTCGCCGGCGGCACCCGTGCCGTGGCCGAAGCACTCGTCGAGAGCGACGCCTTCACCGTGGTCGGCGGGGGCGACTCCGCCGCCGCCGTGCGGCAGCTCGACCTTCCCGAGGACGGCTTCTCGCACATCTCGACCGGCGGCGGCGCGTCGCTGGAGTACCTGGAGGGCAAGGAACTGCCCGGAGTCGCTGTGCTGGGAGAGAACGACTAGTGGCGCGTAAACCGCTCATCGCCGGCAACTGGAAGATGAACCAGAACCACCTCGAAGCCATCGCGCTGGTTCAGAAGATCGCCTTCGCCCTGCCGGAGAAGTACTACGCGAAGGTCGACGTCGCGGTGCTGCCGCCGTTCACCGACATCCGCAGCGTCCAGACGCTGACCGACGGCGACAAGCTGTCACTCACCTACGGCGCCCAGGACCTGTCGCCGCACGACTCCGGTGCCTACACCGGTGACGTGTCGGGCGTGATGCTGGCGAAGCTGGGCTGCAGCTTCGTCACCGTCGGGCACTCGGAGCGGCGCGAGTACCACGCCGAGTCCGACGAACTGGTGAACAAGAAGGTCAAGGCCGCGCTCAAGCACGGCATCACGCCGATCCTGTGCGTGGGGGAGAAGCTCGAGGTCCGCGAGGCGGGCCAGCACATCGCCCACACCACGACCCAGCTGGTCGAGGGCCTCAAGGGGCTTAAGGCCGAGCAGGTCAAGGACGTCGTCGTGGCCTACGAGCCGGTGTGGGCCATCGGGACCGGCAAGGTCGCGACCCCGCAGGACGCCGAGGAGGTGTGCGGAGCCATCCGTGCCACCCTCTCCGAGAAGTACGGCGCCGAGGTGGCGTCTTCGGTCCGGGTGCTCTACGGCGGCTCGGCCAAGGCCAACAACATCAGCGACCTCGTCGCGTGCGAGAACATCGATGGCGCACTCGTCGGTGGTGCCAGCCTGGATGGTGACGAATTCACCAAACTCTGCGCACTCGCCGCGGGCGGGCCCCTGCCCTGATCGGGGCACCTACCGGGTAACCTGGGTATCCGGTCCGTCACACAGCAGTGGACGAGTCCAGGAGTACGGTGTGTTCTGGTGGCGTGTGTTCGATAACACCCGCCATCGGCGGCACACCGTTTTCCTGCATTCTCCAAGAGCGCAGAGGATGACATGAAGCTGTTCCTGCAAATCCTGTTGATCGCCTCCAGCGTGCTGCTGGTGGTGGCCGTGCTGCTGCACCGCGGCCGGGGCGGCGGCCTGTCGTCGCTGTTCGGTGGCGGTATGCAGTCGAGCCTGTCCGGTTCGAGCGTGGCCGAGAAGAACCTCGACCGGATCACGCTGCTGCTGGGCGCGGTGTGGCTGATCAGCATCATCGGCCTCGGGCTCCTGCTCAAGGTCTGATCCATCCAGGTGTTTCGGCGTGCCTATGGGGGGCGCGCCGCCGATCCCTATAGGTGTGAGGATTCATGGTTGGCGGTAACGCGATTCGGGGCACCCGTGTGGGTGCCGGTCCTTCGGGCGAATCGGAACGGGGTGAGTCGGCGCCGCGGCGCCGCATTTCCTACTGGTGTGCCAACAGGCACGAGGCGCAGCCGTCGTTCTCGATGGACGCCGAGATTCCCGACGAGTGGGACTGCCCACGCTGCGGGCTTCCCGGCGGGCAGGACGAGAAGAACCCGCCTGCCGCGCCGCGGACCGAGCCTTACAAGACCCACCTTGCTTACGTGAAGGAACGGCGTTCCGACGCCGACGGCGAGGCCATCCTCGCCGAGGCGCTGGAGCGGCTGCGCCAGCGCCGGGAGATCTGAGACTCCCCGAGGCCTACCGGTCGAGCGGGTACCGGGCACGCACCCGGAACCCGCCGTCCTCGGTGTCGGCGGTTTCGAAGCTTCCACCCAGCAGTCGAGCGCGTTCGGCCAGACCGGTCAGCCCGTGCCCTCCCGAGGGCAGGGCCGCACCGGACGTCCGGGCGCGCTCGTTGCGTATCTCCACCTTGAGCGCCCCGTGCTCACCCTGGATGCGGATGGTCGCGGTGGCGCCCGGTGCGTGCTTGTGCACGTTGGTGAGGCATTCCTGCACGGTCCGATAGGCGGCCGCCGAAACCTGGCTGGGCAGCAGATCGGGGATCCGCTCCACGGTGAGGTGCACCGGGACGTCCGAGCCGCGGATCAGCCGGTCGAGTTCGTTGATCCCCGGCCGCGGCCCGTCCTCCTCGGAGCCCGAGCGCAGCACGCTCACCAGTGAACGCAGTTCTTCGAGGGTCTTGGTGCTCAGTTTCCGGATGACCAGCGCCGTTTCGAGCGACCGGGCGTCGTTGGTCTGCGCCTGGAGCGCGCCGGCCTGCATCGCGATCAGGGTGATCTGGTGCGAAACGACGTCGTGCATCTCGCGAGCGAGGCGGGCCCGTTCCTCCGCGCGGACGGCGTCGGCGTGGAACCGGCGTTCGCGATCGCGGCTGGCGGCGAGTTCGGAGAGCTTCTGCGAGATCTCGGTCCGCGCCCCGATGAGCAGGCCGATGGCCACCGGCATCCCGGCGACGATGACGCCGTAGATCCCGTCCAGGACGTGTTCGCGCCAGCTGAGCTCGACGAAGTCGGGCAGTGGCCACTGGACGAACCGGCAGGTGAAGACAAGTGCGAAGCCGGTCCAGGTCTGCCAGTGCAGCTGCTTGCGGGTGGCGAGGAAGCCCAGCGCGATCATCGCGGCCAGTTGTGACCAGCCGGCGAGGAAGCCGGGGACGGTGGCGATCACGGCGAGGAACGGCAGCTTGCGGCGGAAGGCGAGGCCGAGGCACGCCGCGCCGGACAGGTAGATGGAGTACGGCTGGGCCTTTTCGGGGATCACCAGCCAGACGTCGAGTGCGGCCAGGAAGATCGCGAGCGTGTCCACGCCCAGCGCGACCAGCGCCGGACGTTTGATCTTGGCGAACGACATGACCCCGGCGGCACGGCGCATCCGGTCGGCGGCGTCCGCTCCGGCGCCGCCCACCGAGATACCTGGCATCGAGAGACCCTCTGTGCTCATCGCTGGCGACCTCACTCGTCTTGTGGACTTGACTGAAGAGACGTGTTCTTCGCCCGATCGGGACGCGCAGGAACGAACAAATGTGCGGATGCTAACGGGTGGATGTACGGGGGCGGTAAGTTTCCCCCAGTCGGGCTAGCGATCGTCCGGTCACTGTCCGTTCTGCGGACAAGTGCATGAACGTTCGGTCGGCTGGATCCAACCCGGACCACTCGGGTGGGTGGTCCGGTGATCACTGGGACGGACAAGTCCGCCGAGTCTGACGGTGAAACCGGCGCTAGTCGATCTTTGTCACTTTCCGCCCCCAGACGGCTACTTTTCGTGCGTTCCGTGAAGGCCTCCTTCACTACCTTCAGGGTAGGGAAGGAGGCCTTCACGGACCTCCGCCATGGGGGTACCGGCGACCGTGGGCGCGGCCAGGACACAGCGTGAAGGCCCCCTTCCCTCGGTTCAGCCGAGAGGGAAGGGGGCCTTCACACGCAGAGAGAGAAAGGTCAGGCGGTAGGCGTCTGGTAGACCTTCGTGAGCTTCGAGGCGGAACCCCGGTCCAGTAGCCACAGCGTGCGGCGGCTGCCGCGTGCCCCGGCCACCGGGATCTGGACCTCGCCCGCACCGGCCAGCGCCAGCGCGACGGCGTCCGCCTTGGCGTCGCCGCCGGTGACCAGCCAGATGTCCTGCGCGCGACGGATCGCGGGCAGGGTCAGCGAGATGCGGGTCGGCGGCGGCTTCGGGCAGTCGCGCACCGCCACGACCGAGCGTTCCGTCTCGTGCACCGCCGGCGACTCGGGGAAGATCGAGGCCGTATGCCCCTCCCCGCCGAGACCCAGCAGCATGACGTCGAACGCGGGCACCTCGGCCGTCAGGACCTCGGCGTACGCGGCGGCCGCGGCATCCACGTCATCGCCGAACTCGCCGTCCGAGGGTGCCATGGCATGCACCCGCCCCGGGTCGAGCGGGACGTGGTCGAGCAGGGCCTCGCGGGCCTGCTTCTCGTTGCGCTCGTCGGAATCCGCTGGGACGAACCGCTCGTCGCCCCAGTAGACGTCGAGACGCGACCAGTCGATCGCGTCACGGGCACTGGACTCGCGCAGTTCCTTCAGGATCGCGATCCCGGTGCCGCCACCGGTGAGCACCACCGAAGCCGACCCCTTGGCCGCCTGGACGTCCACGAGCCGGGTGACCAGCCTGGCCGCCGCGGCGGCGGCCAGGAGGTCCGGGTTCTCGTAGACGACGACCTCGGTCTTGCTCATGAGTCGCTCTTCTTCGAAGCGGCGACGGCGGCCTTCTTCTTGGCGGCGGCCGGTTTCTTGGCGGCGGCCGGAGTGGCCTTCGCCGCGGTACCCGACGAGATCTTGGAGAGCCCGTTCAGCGAAGCCTCGTAGACCTCGTCAGGGTCGAGCCGCCGCAGCTCCTCGATCAGGCAGTCCTTGTTGTCCCGCCGCTGCAGCGCGATCCGCCGCGCCGGCTGGCCCGGCTGGGTCAGCGCGCCGACCCGGCCGTCCGGACGGTGCAGTTCGATCGGACCGGAGCGCCGCTCCAGGGTCACCGAGATGATGCCCGAGGCGCCGGTGCTCTTGACCCGCTTGACCGGCACCTTCAAGTACTCGGCCAGCCAGCCCGCGAGCAGTTCGGTCGACGGCGAGTCGGCCTCGCCGGTCACGGTCGCGCCGGTGACCTTCTCGTACGGCGGGAGGTCCAGCGCCGACACCAGCTGGGCACGCCAGTGGGTCAGCCGGGTCCACGCCAGGTCGGTGTCACCCTCCACATAGGACTTCGCCCGGGTGGTGAGTGCCCGTACCGGCGCCTTTTCCGCCGCGGAGTCGGTGATCCGGCGCTGGGCCAGCTCACCGAGCGGGTCCTTGGCCGGGGCCTTCGGCCCGGTGCCCGGCCACCAGGTGACGATCGGTGCGTCCGGCAGCAGCAGCGGCACGACCGCGCTCTGCCCCTGCGTGGCCAGCGGCCCGTAGAGCCGCAGGACGATGACCTCGCTCGCGCCGGCGTCGCCGCCGACCCGGATCTGGCCGTCGATCCGCGGTGCCGCGGTCCGCGCCCCCTTGGCCACCACGATCACCCGCGAAGGGTGCTCCCGGCTGGCCTCGTTGGCGGCTTCGATCGCCTCTTCGAGTTTGTCGTCGTCGTCGGCCACTATGACGAGCGTCAGCACTCGCCCGAGCGCCACCTGCCCGCCTTGTTCGCGGATCTCGACGAGCTTCTTGTTCAGCTGCGACGTCGTGGTCGACGGCAGGTCGATGATCACGGACGCCTCCAATTACGGCCGGTGCGCTCCAGCATCTCGTCCGCCGACGGCGGTCCCCAGGAACCGGGCGGATACTGCTCGGGCGCGCCCTTCTTGGCCCAGTGCTCGATGATCGGGTCGAGGATCTCCCAGGACAGTTCGACCTCTTCGTTGACCGGGAACAGCGACGGCTCGCCGAGGAGCACGTCCAGGATGAGCCGTTCGTAGGCCTCCGGGGACGACTCGGTGAACGCGTGCCCGTAGCCGAAGTCCATCGTGACGTCGCGGACCTCCATCGTGGTCCCCGGCACCTTCGACCCGAACCGCAGTGTGATGCCCTCGTCGGGCTGCACCCGGATGACCAGCGCGTTCTGGCCCAGTTCCTCGGTCGAGGTCGAGTCGAACGGCAGATGCGGAGCCCGCTTGAACACGACGGCGATCTCGGTGACCCGGCGGCCGAGGCGTTTGCCCGTCCGCAGGTAGAACGGCACGCCGGCCCAGCGGCGGTTCTGCACCTCCAGGGTCACCGCGGCGTAGGTCTCGGTCGTCGAGTCCTTCGCGAAGCCCCCTTCCTGCAGCAGGCTCGGCACCTTCATGCCGCCCTGCCAGCCACCCGCGTACTGACCGCGTGCGGACGTCTCGTCGAGTGGGCCCAGCGGCTTCGTCGCCGAAAGCACTTTGACCTTCTCCGCGCGCAGCGCGCGCGGCGCGAACGAGACCGGCTCCTCCATCGCGGTCAGCGCGAGGAGTTGCAGCAGGTGGTTCTGGATGACGTCGCGGGCGGCGCCGATCCCGTCGTAATACCCCGCGCGACCGCCGAGACCGATGTCCTCGGCCATGGTGATCTGCACGTGGTCGACGTAGTTGGCGTTCCAGATCGGCTCGAACAGCTGGTTCGCGAACCGCAGCGCCAGCAGGTTCTGCACCGTCTCCTTGCCGAGGTAGTGGTCGATGCGGAACACCGACTCCTCGGGGAAGACGTCGTTCACGATCTCGTTGAGTTCTTTGGCGCTCTTGAGATCGCGGCCGAACGGCTTTTCGATGACGACGCGGCGCCAGGTCTCGTCGCTCGCGTCGGCGAGGCCGGAGCGGGCGAGCTGCTTGGTCACCACCGGGAACGCGTCCGGCGGGATCGACAGGTAGAACGCGGTGTTGCCACCGGTCCCGCGTTCGGCGTCGAGATCCTTGACCGTCTGCGCGAGCCGGTCGAACGCGTCGTCGTCGTCGAAGGTGCCCTGGACGAAACGGATGCCTTCGGAGAGGCGGTTCCACACCGACTCCTTGAACGGCGTCCGCGCGTGCTCCTTGACCGAGTCGTGCACGAGCTCGCCGAAGTCCTGGTGCTCCCAATCGCGGCGGGCGAAACCGACCAGCGAGAACCCGGCGGGCAGCAGCCCGCGGTGGGCGAGGTCGTAGATCGCCGGCATCAGCTTCTTGCGGGCGAGGTCCCCGGTCACCCCGAAGATCACCAGGCTGGACGGCCCGGCGATCCGGGGGAGCCGCTTGTCGCGCGGATCGCGCAGCGGGTTGGTCCAGGCTCGGGTCATGCGCCCACCTCCTGTACCGCGCGGACCAGTTCGGCCAGGCCGGCGGCCCGGTCGGTGAGGTGCAGCCGCAGCACCGGACGACCGTGTTCCGCGAGCACCTGGCCGTCACCCAGCGCCTGCGCGTGCTGCAGGACACCGAGCGTGTACGGCCGGTCCGGCACGTCGAGATCCTGCTCGACGGCACCGGTGAGCTGCAGGAAGACGCCGTTCTGGTGCCCGCCCTTGTGGTACTGCCCGGTGGAGTGCAGGAACCGGGGCCCCCAGCCGAAGGTGGTCTGCCGACCGGTCCGCTTGGCGATCTCGCCGCGCAGGATCGACGTCGACGCGTCGTCGAGCCGGTCGAGGTACGCCTGCACCGCGATGTAGCCGGTTTCCGGTGCGGAGTCGAAGAAAGCCCGCAGGATGTCCGCGAGCTTCCCGTCCGTGGCCACTCCCGCCGAACCGAACACCTCGACCGCGCCGTCCACAGTGGACGGCTCTTCGCCGCCCTCGAGCGCGTCCGGGTTGTCCAGCAGCGAACGCGCGGCCTTCTTGGCGGCCTCGACGTCGGGCTGGTCGAACGGGTTGATCCCGAGCAGCCGTCCGGCGAACGCGGTCGCGAATTCCCACAGCAGGAACTGTGCGCCGAGCGAGCCGGTCACGGAGACCTTCGCGGTGCCTTCGGCCGGGCCGACCGCCACCGGAGTGGCGTCGGCCTTCGCGTCGGCGAAACCGGGGGAGTCCGGGCCCTCGACGGCGACCGGCAGAAGGCCGGTGCCCTGCTTGCCGGTGGACTCGGCGATCAGCTGCTCCGCCCAGTCGGCGAAGCCCTTGATGCCTGAACCCGTGTCGGCGATGACGACCTTTTCGGCACCCTCTTCGTGCGCCGCCGCCCACGCCGAGGCGAGCTTGACCGCGGGGTTGTCCACGGCGTCGGCTGCCAGCGTGTCGGCCACCGAAGCGGCCTGGTCGAGCAGGCGGGCGATGTCCGCGCCGGCGAGGCCGGACGGGACGAGCCCGAACGCGGTCAGCGCCGAGTAACGGCCGCCGACGTTCGGGTCGGCGAGGAAGACCTTGCGGTAACCCTCCTTTTCGGACAGTTCCGCGAACGGGGAGCCGGGGTCGGTGACGACCACGATCCGCCGTGCCGCGTCGATGCCCGCCTCGACGAAGGCCTTCGCGAAGATCCGCCGGTGGCTGTCGGTCTCGACGGTGCCGCCGGACTTCGACGAAACCACCAGCACCGTCCGCTCCAGGTCACCGGCGAGCGCGTCGGCGACCTGACCCGGGTCGGTGGTGTCGAGGACGGTCAGCGCGACGCCTTCGGTCGCGGTGATCACCTCGGGTGCCAGCGACGAACCGCCCATGCCCGCGAGGACGACGCGATCGACGCCCTCCGAGCGAAGTTCGGTCCGCAGTGCCTCGATCTCACCGATCAACGGCCGCGAGGACTTGTGCAGCGTCGTCCACGAGAGACGGATCGACGCTTCGGACTCGGCTTCGGGACCCCACAGTGTGGCGTCCTGGGACGCCAGTTTCGATGCGACCTGGTCGGCGACAAGCCGCTCCGCGAGCGGAGCGGCTTGGCCGGCCAGGGCGGCGTCGACGATTTCGACGCCGGTCGTTTCCCCTGCCATGGTCGGTGATCAGTCCTTTGCCTTTTCCAGCTGCCCGGTGACGGTCTCGAGAAGTTCCACCCAGGACTTCTCGAACTTCTCGACGCCCTCGTTCTCCAGGGTGAGGAACACGTCGGTGATGTCGATGCCGACGGCGCTCAGCTTGTCGAAGACGGCCTGCGCGTCGGCGCCCTTGCCGGTCACCGTGTCACCGGTGACGTCGGCGTGGTCCGCCGCGGCGTCGAGGGTCTTCTCCGGCATCGTGTTGACCGTGTCCTTGACGACGAGCTGGTCCACGTAGCGGGTGTCGGAGTACTCGGGGTCCTTCACGCCGGTGGAGGCCCACAGCGGACGCTGCGCGTTCGCGCCCGCCTCGGCGAGCTTCTTCCAGCGGTCCGAAGCGAAAAGCTCCTCGAACGCCGCGTAGGCGAGCCGCGCGTTGGCGATGGCGGCTTCACCGCGCAGCGCCTTGGCCTCGTCGGTGCCGATGGCGTCGAGGCGCTTGTCGATCTCGGTGTCCACACGGGACACGAAGAACGACGCGACCGAGTGGATGCCCTTGAGGTCGTGACCGTTGGCCTTCGCCTGCTCCAGACCGGCGAAGTAGGCCTCGATGACCGCCCGGTAGCGCTCGACCGAGAAGATCAGCGTCACGTTCACGCTGATGCCCTCGGCCAGCGTCTTGGTGATCGCCGGGAGACCCTCTTCGGTGGCCGGGATCTTGATCAGCACGTTGGGCCGGTCGACGGTCTTCCACAGGTCCTGCGCCTCGTCCGCCGTCTTGTCGGAGTCCTTGGCCAGCCGCGGGTCCACCTCGATGGACACCCGGCCGTCGACCCCGTTCGTGGCGGTGTAGACGTCGCGGAACAGGTCCGCGGCGTTGCGCACGTCGGTGGTGGTCAGCTCGCGGATGGTGGCCTCGACGTCGGCGCCGCGCGCGGCGAGCTCCTTGGTCTGCTCGTCGTAGGCCTCGCCCTTCGACATCGCGTTGGCGAAGATCGTCGGGTTGGTCGTCACGCCCACGACGTGCTTGTCGCGGATCAGGCCGGCGAGGTTGCCGGTGTTCAGGCGCTCACGGGACAGGTCGTCGAGCCAGATCGACACCCCTGCCTCGGACAGCTGAGCGAGCTTGTCGTTGCTCATGCTTGGCTTCCCCTTCAGTTCTCGGTGTTGGCGATCGAGCGACGGGCGGCGTCGACGACGGCTTCCGCGGTGAAACCGAACTCGCGGAACAGAGTGCCGGCGTCGGCCGAGGCACCGAAGTGCTCGATCGAGACGTTCTCCCCGGCGTCACCGGTGAAGCGGTGCCACGAAAGGGCGATACCGGCTTCGACGGAGACGCGTGCCTTGACCGACGGCGGGAGCACGGAGTCCTTGTAGGACTGCTCCTGGGCGTCGAACCACTCGACACACGGCATCGAGACGACGCTCGCCGGGATGCCGTCGGCTTCGAGGGTCTTGCGGGCCTCCACGGCCAGCTGGACCTCGGAGCCGGTCGCGATCAGCACGACCTGGGGCAGCTCGCCGGACGCCTCGGCGAGGACGTAACCGCCCCGCTTGACGCCTTCGGCGCTGGTGCCCTCCAGAACCGGCACGTTCTGCCGGGTGAGCGCGAGACCCGACGGGTGGTGGACGTCCTCCAGGACGGCCTTCCACGCGTACGCGGTCTCGTTGGCGTCCGCCGGGCGGACGACGTTGAGACCGGGGATCGCGCGCAGCGAGGAGAGCTGCTCGATCGGCTGGTGGGTCGGGCCGTCCTCGCCGAGCCCGATCGAGTCGTGCGTCCACACGTAGGTGACCGGCGCCTTCATCAGCGCGGCCAGCCGCACGGGCGGGCGCATGTAGTCGGAGAAGATCAGGAAGGTCGCGCCGTAGGGGCGGGTGCCGCCGTGCAGCGCGATGCCGTTGAGGATCGAGCCCATCGCGTGCTCACGGATGCCGAAGTGCAGCGTCCGGCCGTACGGGCTGGTCTTCCACATGTCGGTGGAAGCCTTCTCCGGGCCGAACGAGTCGGCCCCCTTCATGGTGGTGTTGTTGCTCTCCGCGAGGTCCGCGGAGCCGCCCCACAGTTCGGGCAACGGGTCGGCGAGGGCGTTCAGCACCTCACCGGAGGCCTTGCGGGTCGCGATGCCCTTGGCGTCCGGCTCCCACTTCGGCAGGTTGTCGGCGAAGCCCTCGGGCAGCGTGCGGGTGGACATCCGGTCCGCGATCTTCTTGCGTTCCGGGTTGGCGGCGCCCCACGCCTCGAACTTCTCCTGCCATTCGGCGCGCGCGGTCTTGCCGCGGTCGACGGCGTGGCGGGTGTGCGCGATGACCTCGTCGTCGACCTGGAAGTTCCGCTCCGGGTCGAAGCCGAGGATCTCCTTGACCGCGGCGACCTCTTCGGCACCGAGCGCGGCGCCGTGGGCCTTGCCGGTGCCCATCTTCTTCGGCGCCGGGTACCCGATCACGGTCTTCAGCGCGATGAACGACGGGCGCTCGGTCTCGGCCTTCGCCGCCTTGATGGCCTCTTCGATCGCGACGACGTCCTCGCCACCCTCGACGACCTGGGTGTGCCACCCGTAGGCCTCGTAGCGCTTCACGACGTCCTCGGACAGGGCGATCTTGGTGTCGTCCTCGATCGAGATCTCGTTGTCGTCCCAGAAGACGATGAGGTTGCCCAGCTCCTGGCGGCCGGCGATCGACGAGGCCTCGGCGGTGACGCCCTCTTCGATGTCACCGTCGGAAGCGATCACGTAGACGTGGTGGTCGAAGATGCTCTCGCCGACGGCGGGCTCCGGGTCCAGCAGGCCGCGTTCGCGCCGGGCCGCCATCGCCATGCCAACGCCGTTGGCCAGGCCCTGGCCCAGCGGGCCGGTGGTGGTCTCGATGCCCTTGGTGTGGCGGTACTCCGGGTGACCCGGGGTCTTCGAGTTCCACTTGCGAAGCTGCTTCAGGTCTTCCAGCTCCAGGCCGAAACCGGCGAGGTACAGCTGGATGTAGAGCGTGAGGCTCGAGTGTCCGGCGGAGAGGATGAAGCGGTCACGGGCGGGCCACTCCGGGTCCGCCGGGTCATGACGCAGCGTCCGCTGGAAAAGCGTGTAGGCGAGCGGCGCCAGGCTCATCGCGGTGCCGGGGTGACCGCTGCCGCAGTTCTCGACCGCGTCCGCGGCGAGCACCCGAACGGTGTCGACGGCCCGCGTGTCGAGGTCGGTCCAGTCGGCGGGCACGTTACGCCGGAGGAGTGGGTTCTTCTCGCTGGTAGAGGCGGTTTCGGACACTGAACTCGAACTCCCCGTCATCAGGTTGTGGCTTCTCTTCCCTCGTGGGTAACCCACGTGTACCGCTGCTAATCTCAATCGATCCGGAAGGGACGATATTCCTGCTCCGGGTCGTTCGCAGGGGCACGCCGCGACCTACCGCGGCCAGCCTAATGGTTCGGCCGGTCGAGGACCCGCGATCACCCTCTGGAAACAGCACGTCTAACATCGAGGGAGGGTTCAGATCGCAGGGATCCGGGTCCCGCCACATCACCCAGAAGCCTGGTGGGACCCCGGCCCGAAAACTGACGCAGGGAGTGAAATGTCGTTGGTGAACGCTGCGCACGGACGCAGTGACAGCACCAGCGCCGTACATCCGACCGGTGAACGACCGCACGGTGGCCGGCGAACAGTCCGCCAGGTCGTCGGCTCGTACGCCGCCCTCGCGAAGCCCAGGGTGATCGAGCTCCTCCTCGTCACCACGATTCCCGCGATGTTCCTGGCAGGCAGGGAAATCCCGTCGCCGTGGCTGGTACTCGCGACCCTCGTGGGCGGCACCATGGCCGCCGGCAGCGCCAACGCCTTGAACTGCGTCATCGACGCGGACATCGACAAGGTGATGAACCGCACGAAGCGCCGTCCGCTGGTGAGGGATTCGGTCCCCCGGCGAAACGCGCTGATCTTCGGTCTCGTGCTCGGCGTCCTGTCGTTCGTCGTGCTCTATTTCACGGTGAACCTGCTTTCGGCGATCCTCGCGATCGTCACGATCCTTTTCTACATTTTCGTCTACACGCTGCTGCTGAAGCGGCGTACGTCACAGAACGTGGTCTGGGGCGGCGCGGCGGGCTGCATGCCGGTCGTCATCGGCTGGGCCGCCGTCACCGGCACCGTCGAGTGGCCCGCGTTCGCGATGTTCGGCGTCATCTTCTTCTGGACCCCGCCGCACACCTGGGCGCTGGGCATGAAATACCGCGACGACTACGAGCGCGCCGGCGTGCCGATGCTGCCGGTGGTCGCCACCCCGCAGCATGTGGCACGGCAGATCGTCATCTACTCGTGGGTGATGGTCGCCTGGACGCTGCTGCTGGTCCCGGTGACGAGCTGGATCTACACCACGTTCGCGCTGCTGGCG
Source organism: Amycolatopsis sp. cmx-4-19 (assembly GCA_049998115.1). Classification (GTDB taxonomy): domain Bacteria; phylum Actinomycetota; class Actinomycetes; order Mycobacteriales; family Pseudonocardiaceae; genus Amycolatopsis. The sequence continues at coordinate 41,206 of JAEBEO010000025.1, forward strand.
GGTGGCTGGTTCCTCTTCTACGCGCACAGCCTGAACGCGGCGGTGCGGCGCGGCGAGGAGACCAAGCCGATGTCGCTGTTCCACCGGTCGAACACGTACCTGATGATCCTGTTCGTCGCGCTGGCCGTCGACTCGGCCATCGGCCTCCCCGTCATCGGGCTGCCCTTCTGATCTTGCAGCGCACCTCTCGCGAGGATCGGCGCGTGCCCGCTGCTCTCGTGTCCTGAAGGCCCCCTTCGAGACGGTGATCGTTCCCAAGGGGCTCCAGGCGACCGCCGCCGTCGTCCCAGGACCGGCGTTGCGAAAGCCACTTTCGCAACACCCCCGCTGAATCGACACCATGGCAGCTGTCGGCGTTCCTCCTGGTCCGGGTCCCCGGGCGGGAATGAGATGATGGCGGGCGCCGTTGTAATCCGTTCGGCCCCTTGTCCCACCTCCGAAAGCAGGCTGCTTTTGTCCGTGTCCCCGGACCGGGAACTCGACGCGATCGAGCAGGACGTCGCGTTCGAGCAGGAGTACGTCACCACCCTTTACCGCAAACTCGACGCCGAACGCGTCGACGCGCAGCGCAGGCTCGACCAGACGCTGCGCCAGACCGGCGGCACCCCGCAGGCGCGTACCGAACGCGACGTCGCCACGACGCTGTACACCGACAGGCTGTCCCAGCTGGGCTCCGTCGAGCAGGGGTTGTGCTTCGGCCGCCTCGACTTCCTCCCCGGCCACGCCGAGGAGACCACCTACATCGGACGGCTCGGGCTGTTCGACGAGGACGACGAGTACCGCCCGCTGCTCGTCGACTGGCGTGCGCCGGTCGCCCGGCCCTTCTACCTCGCCACCGCGGCCTCGCCGGAGGGCGTCCGCCGCCGAAGGCACATCCGGTCGCTGAGCCGGAGGGTCGTCGGCGTCGACGACGAGATCCTCGACCTCTCCGCCGCCGACCAGGGCCAGGACCTCGGGCTGGCGGGCGAGGCCGCGTTGCTGGCCGCGCTCGAACGCCGCCGCACCGGTGAGATGAGCGACATCGTCGCCACCATCCAGGTCGAGCAGGACCGCATCATCCGCGCTTCGCCGAACGGCGTCCTCGTGGTCCAGGGCGGGCCGGGCACCGGCAAGACCGCGGTCGCGCTCCACCGCGCGGCGTACCTGCTCTACACGCACCGCCAGCAGCTCACCACCCGCGGCGTGCTGGTGGTCGGGCCGAACAGCACGTTCCTCCGCTACATCGGGCAGGTCCTGCCGTCGCTGGGCGAGACCGGCGTGCTGCTGGCCACCGTCGGGCAGCTCTACCCGGGGCTGGACGCCGTCGGCCCGGTCAGCCGCGAGGCCGCCGAGGTCAAGGGACGGCTGGTGATGGCCGACGTGCTCGCCAACGCCGTCCGCGACCGGCAGCGGGTTCCCGAACCGGTCCTGGAGATCGAGTTCGAACGCGAGATCCTCATGCTCGACCGCAAGACCTGCACCGAGGCGCGGACGCGGGCCCGCCGGTCGCGCCGCCCGCACAACCTCGCGCGGAGGATCTTCGTCTCCGATCTCCTCGACGCGCTGACCCGCCAGGCCGCCCGCAAACTGGGGGAGGACCTGCTCGACGCGCGGGACGTGCAGGACATCCGCGCCGAGGTCGCCGCCGACAAGAACGTGGCGGCGGCGCTCGACGGGCTGTGGCCGACGCTCACCCCCGAGGTGGTGCTCGACGAGCTGTTCGCCGACCGCGAACGGTTGCGCAGCGCGTCCGGGAAAGCCTTGACGGACACCGACCGTGAGCATCTCCACAGCCCGACCGACGCGCAGTGGAGCCCGGCCGACGTCCCGCTGCTCGACGAACTCGCCGAACTGCTGGGCGAGGACGACACCGACGCCCGTGTCGAGCGTGCCCGCCGCGAGCGGGAGGACCGCGCCTACGCGGAAGGCGTGCTCGACATCCTCGAACAGGACGAAGAGATCATCGACGAGGAACTCCTCCGCGTGGGTGACGTCCTCGACGCCGAACTGTTCGCCGAACGCCAGCAGCGCCGCAGCGAGATGACCGCGGCGCAACGGGCCGCGCAGGACCGGACCTGGACCTTCGGGCACGTGATCGTCGACGAGGCGCAGGAACTGACCGCGATGGACTGGCGGCTGCTGATGCGCCGGTCGCCGAACCGGTCGATGACGCTGGTCGGCGACGTCGCCCAGACCGGCGCTCCCGGCGGCGCGCGGTCATGGGGCGAGGTGCTCTCGCCGTACGTCGCCGACCGCTGGAAGCTCGAAGAGCTGACCGTGAACTACCGGACCCCGGCGGAGATCATGGCCGTCGCGTCCCGGGTGCTCGCCGACGTCGACCCGTCACTCGAAGCGCCGGTCTCGGTGCGGGAGACAGGTTTCGCGCCGTGGCTGCGCACCGTGGAACCGGCGGGTCTCGCCACCGCGCTGCCCGGTCTCGTCGAGGCCGAACTGTCCGCTGTGGACGGTGGGACGGTCGCCGTCCTGTGCCCGGCGTCTCTGGTCGATCCGCTCTCGGAGGTGCTCGGCGAGTCGGGGGACCGGGTGTCGGTGATGCCTGTCGAGCGGGCGAAGGGGCTCGAGTTCGACTCGGTCGTGCTGGTGGCGCCGGACGACGTCGTCGCCGAGTCCCCGCGGGGACTCAACGATCTTTATGTGGCCCTGACCAGGGCGACCCGTCGGATGGGTGTAGTGCAGACCGGTGACCTTGTTCCGGCGCTGGAAGGTCTTGGCTAAGGTCGGCCGCATGCGCACATTCGGCAAGATCGTGGTCGTCGGAGCGGGCGTGCTCGCCCTGGCGGCCTGTGGTGAGAAGCAGAACACCGCGGGCTCGGCCTCCAGCCCGGCCCCCGTCCCCTCGTCCTCCAGCGCGGCCGGTGCCGCTTCGAAGGGCAGGGAATGCACGGCGGAGGACATCAAGACCACCGGGAAGTTCGGCGAGGCGCCGACCATCACCATCCCGGACGACTGCGACCCGCCGAAGAAGCTCGTCACCAAGGACCTCGAGCCTGGTACCGGCGAGGGAGCCAAGGCCGGCGCGAACCTGAAGATGAACTACACGCTGGTCACCTGGTCCAACAAGCAGAAGCTGGACAGCTCTTTCGACCGCGGTGAGCCGTTCGAGCTGCCCCTCGGTGCCGGCAAGGTCATCCAGGGCTGGGACCAGGGCCTCGAAGGGATCAAGCAGGGCGCGCGGCGGCTGCTGGTCATCCCGCCGGACCTCGGCTACGGCCAGGGCGGCCGCGGGATCGAGCCGAACGAGACGCTCGTCTTCGTCACTGACGCCGTGAGTGTTCCGACTGACAAGGGGTAAGGGTCGTGAGTGGTGAGGACGGTTAGAACCGTCCTCACCACTCACGACCCCGCGTACTCCCAGGTGAGCAGCCTGATCTCGACGCCCTTCTCGACCTTCACCTCAGGTTCCCCGTCGGTGACGACATAGCCTGCCCGGCGCGCGACGGCCTCGCTCGCCGCGTTCCCCGCGTCGATCTTCAGCTGGAGCCGATCGAGTCCGAGGTCCAGCGCGTACGCGGTGAGCACCCGCAGAGACCGCGCCGCGAGGTCTTGGCCGCGATGAGCGGGACCGACGGCGTAGCCGAGTTCCGTGGGACCGTCTTCCCGCACGAACAGCACCACCTCACCGAGCGGCTCACCGCCCTCGGTAGTGATGGCGAGCCGTCGTCCCGTGCCCTCGGCGCGGCGGACGAGGGCCTTTTCGAGGTGCCCCTTCGCCGCCTCCTCGTCGAACGGCGAAGGCAACGGTGTGAAGCGCGCGACGGCGGGGTTGTCGAACAGGCCGGGCATGAACGCGACGTCGTCCTCGACCCAGTCGCGCAGCACCAGACCTTCCCCGGTGAGCCGGATCCGCGCCGGCCAGACCACGGTCACGGGATCAGCAGGAGCTTGCCGGTGGTGCGCCGCCCCTGGAGGTCTTCGTGCGCCTGCCGCGCGTCGGCCATCGGGTAGCGGCCGCCGATCCGGATGTTCAGCGAGCCGTCGCCGATCGCGGCGAACAATTCGCTCACCCGCCACTCCAGTTCCTCGCGGGTGAGGACGTAGTGCGCGGACGTCGGCCGGGTGAGGTACACCGAACCGCTGCGGTTGAGCAGCTGCGGGTCGATCGGCGGCACCGGGCCGCTCGCCGCGCCGTAGAGGGCGAGCAGGCCACGGACCTGGAGGCTCGCCAGACTCCCGTCCACAGTGGACTTGCCGACGCCGTCGTAGACCACCGCGACGCCCTTGCCGTCGGTGAGATCACGGGTGGCCTTCGCGAAGTCGACCTGGTCGTAGCGGATGACGTCGTCCGCCCCCGCCTGCTTGGCGAGTCCGGCCTTCTCTTCGGTGGAGACGGTGCCGATCACCCTCGCCCCGCGTGCCTTGGCCAGCTGGACCAGCAGCAGGCCCATCCCGCCCGCGGCGGCGTGGATCAGCACGTCGTCACCGGCCTTGACCTCGTAGGTCGAGGCGACCAGCGCGTGCGCGGTGACACCTTGGAGCATCGCCGCGGCGGCGGTCTCCTCGGTCACGCCGTCCGGGATCTTCACCGCGATCGCGGCGGGGAGGAGACGGCGCTGGGTGTAGCTGCCGAGCAGACCCTGCCAGGCGACCCTGTCGCCGACGGCGAAACCGGTCACGCCGTCGCCGATCGCGGCGACCGTTCCGGCGCCCTCCATGCCCAGGATGAACGGCAGGTCGACCGGGTAGATGCCCTCGCGGTGATAGGTGTCGATGTAGTTGACACCCGCCGCGGCGACGTCCACCAGCAGTTCACCCGAACCGGGCTCGCCGACCTCGACTTCCGACAACTCAAGGACTTCGGGACCGCCGGTGCGCCGGAGCCGGACTGCGGTGGGCATACATCCTCCTCGTTCAAGGTCGTTCCGACCGGGACAACTATGGCCGACGCCACGGTTATTCCGCGTCCCGGGCTTTTCGCGGTTAAGCTCTGGCCGTGGCTGAGACCGAAGAGAAGACCGAGACCGCCGCCCCCACGTCGCGCCAGGTCGCGGCCGCCCGCGACTTCGTCAAGCGGCACGGGAAGCCGTCGCGCGCGGTGGTGGAGAACATCGGCCGGATCGGCGCCCGGGTCGTGCTCGTGGGCGCCGACGGCGCGCTCGGCGACGTCGTCGTCGCCTCCACGGAGGCAGGTGACGCGCTGGTCGAGGCCGTCGAGGACCTCGAGCCTGCCGAATGGGACAGCGAGACCGTGAAGGCCACCAAGATCGGTGCCGAGCACCGCCGCCGGATGGCCGGGAAGTGAGCGGTTCCGCGATCCTCGTCGCCTGCTCCGCGCTGCCGGAAGGCGACGGCGACGAACACGCCGTCCCCGAGGCACTGGCCGATCTCGGCTTCAAGACCCGCTGGGCGGCCTGGGACGACACGACCGTCGACTTCGGCGCCGCGGACATCGTCATCCTGCGCGCCACCTGGGACTACGCCGAGCGCCGCGACGAATTCCTGTCCTGGGCCGAATCGGTGCCCGTACTGTCCAATTCGGCCGAAGTCGTGCGGTGGAACACCGACAAGTCCTATCTGGCCGAACTCGGTGACGCCGGTGTCGCGGTCGTGCCGACGACGCTGCTCGCGCCGGACGAGAAGGCCCCGCGCTGGCCCCAGGGCGAGTTCGTGCTGAAGCCGGCGATCGGCGCCGGGTCCCGGGGAGCGGGCCGGTTCACCGCGGGCGACGGGGCAGGCGCACACCTCGCCGGACTGCACGCCGACGGGCACACCGTGCTGCTCCAGCCCTATCAGTCCAGTGTGGACAGCGAGGGCGAAATCGCGCTGTCGTTCTTCGGTGGCGTGTACTCCCACGCGTTCTCGAAGGCCGCGATGCTGGGCCGGGAGCTCGACGAGTCCGGTTTGTACGTCACGGAAAAGCTCGCGCCCGTGGAGCCTTCGGCCGCCTTCCGTGCCCTGGCGGAGGACGCGCTCGACGCGACGGTTGCGTTGCTGGGCATCCTGCGCGCGGAACTGCTCTACGCCCGCGTCGACCTCGTCACCGGGCTCGATGGCAGGCCGCTCGTGCTGGAAGTCGAACTCGTCGAGCCTTCGCTCGGGTTCCGGCAGACCGACGCTTCCGCCGCCTGGCGTTTCGCTTCCGCCGTCCGCCAGCAACTCGCCTGACGCAATTCGTCCTCTGGTTGCGGTAGATGCACGCGCAAGTACCGCAACCAGAGGACGAATTGCGAAGAGGGGGTCAGGCGGGTTTGACGAGCTTCGCGGCCAGGCGTTCCGGTTTCGGCCACCGCACGTCCCGCGCCCAGCCGAACTTCTCGAACAGCCAGATCACCCGCGCCGAGACGTCGACCTGGCCGCGCAGGACGCCGTGCCGCGCGCAGGTCGGGTCGGCGTGGTGGGAGTTGTGCCACGACTCGCCCATGGACAGGATCGCCAGCGGCCAGAAGTTCGCCGCCTTGTCGCGGCTCGCGAACGGGCGTTCGCCGACCAGGTGGCAGATCGAGTTCACCGACCAGGTGACGTGGTGCAGGAACGCGATCCGCACCAGCCCGGCCCAGAAGAACCCGGTCACCGCGCCCCACCAGGACCAGCTGATCAGTCCGCCGAGCACCGCGGGCAGCGCGAGGCTCAACGTGATCCACAGCCAGAAGTAGCGGTTCACCACGCGGAGATCCTTGTCGGCCACCAGGTCCGGCGCGAACCGCTCGTAGTTGGTCACCTCACGGCTGAACATCCAGCCCATATGCGCGTGCCAGAACCCGCGCAGCAGCGCGGAGGGCGACGTGCCGAACAGCCAGGGCGAGTGCGGGTCGCCTTCGCGGTCGGCGAAGGCGTGGTGACGGCGATGGCTGGCGACCCAGAAGATGACCGAGCCCTGCACCGCGAAACTCCCGGCGATGGCGAGCGCGACCCGCAGCGGACGTCCGGCCTTGAAGGCACCGTGGGTGAAGTAGCGGTGGTACCCGACGGTCACCCCGAGGGTCCCGACGGTGTAGAACACGGCCGCCAGCCCGAGATCGACCCAGGTCATGCCCCAGCCCCAGACGATCGGCACGGCGGCGAGCAGTGCGACGAACGGGACCAGCAGGAAAGTCTTGAGTATCAGCATCTCCCCGGAACCTCGGCGATGGGAGATCAGGGGCTTGGACTGACTGGCCGGTGCGTCCGGCTCCGTGCTGGCGGTCATGCGACACCTCGTGCCTCGACTCGGTGGTGACCCCCGGGTGGGGCACCGTGCGCAGCGTAAGGGCACCGTCTGGCGCGTACGCCGCCTGGGGGTTACGTCCGGTTTGCCGAAGGGTCAGTTCGAAGTGGCGAGTTCCCGCTTGGAGGCGTTTGTAAACGGCGCAGGACCGCGATCCCGTGATCCGCACCACAGCGCCGCGGTCGCGATGATCACCGCTGCGGAGCCGAGGACGTGGAACGAGACCAGCGCCTCGGGCACGCCCAGCGCGTACTGCACGGTGCCCAGGACGCCCTGTGCGAGCGCGATGACCCACACCGCGGTGTAGCGCTGCCACAGCTGCTTCGGGGTGCTGCCACGCAACAGCAGGAGCCCGAACACGGCCAGCACGATCAGGTAGGCGACCAGTAGTCCGCCGTGGATCCGGGTGAGCGTCTCGATCGGCGCCTGCAGCCGGTGGGTGCCCGGGTCGCCGCCGTGCGGGCCCGCGCCGGTGACCGTGGTGCCCGCCGCGAGGACGGCCCACATCGCGACGGCGAGGACGATCAGCGTCTTGCGGCCCGCGTCCGGGATGAGCCAGCGGGCGGGCTCGTCGCCTTCGGAGAACGCACGCAGCAGCAGTACCGCGAGCCAGACCAGGGGAGTGGACGCCAGGAAGTGCAGCGCGACCGTCCACCATTCGAGTTTCGCGAGCACGGTGATCCCGCCGACGACGGCCTGCAGCATCACCCCCGCCGGCATCGTCCAGGCCAGCTTCACCAGGCGGCGGCGGTTCGGGTGCGCGATCTGCACGCGCCACGCGGTGATCACGCACAGCGCGGCGACGGCGATGACGACGCCGGTCAGCAGCCGGTTGCTGAACTCGATCCACTGGGTGAGCGCGTCGAATTCGGGGTGTGCCACCGGGACGATGCTGTTCCCGACGCAGGTCGGCCAGGTCGGGCAGCCGAGGCCCGAACCGGTGACGCGGACGACCGAGCCGGTGACGCCGATTCCGGCCTGCGCGATCACCGCCGCTATCGCGACCGCTCGCTGGACCGCGAACGAGGGATACGGCAGACGCGCTACAAGGCTCTGGAACGGCACCGCCCGATGCTAGAACGCCGTTCCTGAGAGCGTTCCACCGGCCGCTTCCGCTGTGTCGCCGGACTCAGGTGAGTTTCGTGGTCTTGCTCGCCAGCGCGCCGGCGACGACACCCCAGCCGACGAGGACGGCGAACGGGCCCCAGCCGAAGGAACCGTCCAGCAGCACCGAACGGAGCCCTTCGGCGAGCGCGCCCGAAGGCAGCAGTTCGACGATCGTCGCGACACCCGGCGGCATCGTCGACGGCGCCAGCAGGATGCCGCCCGCGAGCAGCAGCACGAACCAGACGATGTTCGCCAGCGCCAGCACGGCTTCCGCGCGCAGCGCCCCGCCGAGCAGCAGCCCCAGCGCACCGAACGCGAACGTGCCGATGATCAGGAACGGGATGGCGCCGAGGAGTCCGCCGAGCGAGGGCGACCAGCCCAGCAGCGCGGCCACCACACCGAGGATCACGGCCTGCAGCGCGACCACCACGAGCGCGGCGGCGACCCGGCCGGCGACGAGGAGCCAGCGGGGCAGCGCGGTGGCGGAAAGTCGTTTGAGAACGCCATAACGGCGGTCGAAGCCGAGGGCGATGGCCTGTCCGGTGAACGCGGACGACAGCACCGCGAGCGCCAGGATCCTCGGCGTGATCCAGTCCACTTTGGACGACGAACCGAGCTGCGACGCCGGGAGGAGGTCCAGCAGCGACAGGCCGATCAGCAAGGCGAGGGGGATGAGCAGGGTCAGCAGGATCTGCTCGCCGTGGCGCAGGGTCAGGCTCGCTTCGACCTTCGCGTGCGTGCGCAGCATCTTGCCGAGCGAACCGCGGCCGGGGGCCGGGGTGAACGTACCCGGGGTGAACCGGGGGGTGGGCAGGGTCGTCATGCGCGCAGTTCCCGTCCGGTCAGCTCCAGGAAGACCTCTTCCAGCGTGCGCCTGCCGACGTGCAGTTCCTCGGGCAGGACGCCTTGCTGGGCGCACCACGCCGTCACCGTCGACACCACCTGCGGGTCGATCACGCCTTCGACGAGATACGTCCCCGGGGCGGACTCCCGGACGAGGTGACCTTCGGGCAGGGCCGCGGTCAGCAAGGCGGTGTCGAGCCGCGTACGCGCCTTGAAGCGCAGTTGCGCGGCTTCGCCGGCGTCGACGGTCAGCGAGCGCGGAGAGCCTTCGGCGACGACCTTGCCGTGGTCCACGATCACCACGGTGTCGGCCAGCGTCTCGGCCTCCTCCATCAGATGCGTGGTGAGCAGCACGCTGACACCGTCGGCGCGCAGGGCGCCGAGCAGATCCCAGACCAGCCGCCGGGCCTGCGGGTCCATCCCCGCGGTCGGCTCGTCGAGGAAGAGCAGTTCCGGGCGGCCGACGAGCGCGCAGGCGAGCGAAAGCCGCTGCTGCTGCCCGCCGGAAAGCCGTTTGAACGGCGTCTTCCGCGCTCCCGCGAGGCCGAGGACGTCCAGCAGCCACGCGGGTTCGAGGGGGTTCGCGGCGCACGCGGCGACCAGGCCGAGCATCTCGTCGGCACGGACGCCGGGATACGCGCCGCCGCCTTGCGGCATCACGCCGATCCGGGGGCGCAGCGCCGAGCCGTCCTTCGCCGGGTCCAGGCCCAGGACCCGGACTTCGCCGTCGTCAGGCCGCAGGAAGCCTTCGCAGATCTCGACGGTGGTGGTCTTGCCGGCCCCGTTCGGGCCGAGCAGCGCGAGCAGCGTGCCGCGTTCCATCCGCAGGTCGAGTCCCTCGACGGCGGGGGTGGATCCGTAGCGTTTCACCAGCCCGGTGATCTCGACGGCGGGGGTGTTCACGACGGATCACGATACGGCGTCACACCGGGACCGAATGCTCCGGGGACGGTCTGGACAGCAGCAGCGGCGAGACGCGGTGGACGATGAACAGCCCCAGGAGGGTCACGACACCCGCGGCGGCCCACGCGAACGGCAGGACGTAGCCCCGGCCGTCGAAGGTGCTGCCCGTCGTCGGCAACAGGAACGGCAGGACGGCGGTGACGATCGTCGCGGCGAGGCGGAAACGCGAGGTCCCGGCGGACGCGGCGAGCGGGATGATCGCCCACAGCAGGTACCAGGGCTGCAGCGCGACGTGCAGCACCATCACCGCGCCGAGCGAGACGCCGAGGCCGATCATCGGCCGGTAGCGCCAGTTGAAGCTGTCCCAGAGGAACTTGACCGTCACCGCGCCCGCCACGACGTAGCCGAGCGAACCGAGGATCGGCACCAGCGCGTTGGTGTGGTTGCCGAGGCCGAGGGCGATGCCGAGGACCCCGCCCAGCGCGGCGAGTTCCGACGTCGGCGAGATCCACGAGCGGACCAGTCCCGGTGTCCCGAGCGCGCCGACCCAGCCGAAGCCGAGACCGGTGCCGTAACAGACCGCCACCAGCACCACGCTGAACAGCAGGGCCATCGGGACGGCGGCGGTGACCAGGTCCTTGACCCGGCCGTGCCAGCGTCTGGCTACCATCACGGTGAAGAACGCCAACGCGAGGATCGCGTTCAGCTTCACCGCGACGCCGAGCGTGATGATCGCCACGCCGAGCCCGATGAACAGCACCTCGCCCTTGGCCAGTGGCGGGGGGGTGTCGCCCTTGATCCGCATCGGCAGCCGCCGGATGCCGATCTCCAGCCCGGCCACCATGAGCCCGATCGCCAGCGCGTCGTTGTGGGCGCCCGCGACGAAGTGGAAGATCAGCAGCGGGTTCGCCGCGCCGAGCCACAGCGCGGTGGCGGGCTGCACGCCGAACCGCCGGGCCAGCCGGGGCAGCGCCCAGATGATCAGGATGACGCCGATCAGCGCGAGACCGCGTTGCAGCAGCACGCCGGTGACGATGTTGCCGCTGCTCAGCGGCGCGAGCCAGCCGCCGAGGCGGAGCAACAGCGGACCGTACGGGGCAGGGGTCTCGCGCCACATGTTGGAGACGCCCGAGGTCAGTGGGTCGGAGACGCCGAGCGCCTCGGCCGGGCCGAGGGAGTACGGGTCCATCCCGCGGGCCACGATCTCGCTCTGCGCGAGGTAGCTGTAGACGTCGCGGGAGAACAGCGGCGGGATGAACAGCAGTGGCGCGCACCAGAGCGCGATCGTGCGGGCGAGCTGGCCCTGGGTGGCGAGACGGCGGCGCGCGGGCTGGGCGAACCGGCCGAGCAGCAGCCAGCTCAGCACGATGATCGCCATCCCGGCCAGGCCCATCGCGAGCGAGACGGTGGGGATGCGGGTGAACAGCCGCAGGACCGGGATGTTCTGCACCGGGTTGAGCACCGGGGCGGCACCCGCGCCGAGCGAGCCGAGCGCGAGGAACAGGGAACCGACCGCGCCGAACCGGCGGACGACGTTGAGCGCGCGCAGTTCCTTGTCGTCGAGCGGCTCGGGTTCGTGCGGGCGCACCGGGGACAGCATCGCCACCGATCCCGCGGCCGGGTCCTCCGGTACCGCTCCGTCCGTGTCCCGCCGTGCCGGGTGTTCGCCCACTGCCACGCACGAAGGGTAGCGATCGCGGGAACAGGCCGAGCGGGTACGTGGTTACCCCCGTGCGAACGGCGGCCGACGTGACCCGCGCCACTCCGTGAGGCACCCCTCTTTGCCGTCTCACCGGAAATACGTCACACTTGTGTTGTGAAAAAGACGGGGACGGAAGACCGGGCCGGTGGCGACATGCCCCGCGTCGAGGTCGAGCCTGTCCCCGCGCAGGTCGGCCCCGAGGGCCGGACCAGGCACGAAGTGGCCCGTTTGCTGTTGGAACAGGGTCCGATGACCGCCGTCGAGGTCGCCGAGCAGCTGGGGATCAGCGCCGCCGCCGTCCGGCGTCATCTCGACGCGCTGCTCGCGGACGGCGAGGCCGAGACCCGCGACGTGCCCCGCCGCGGCCCTCGCGGACGCGGCCGCCCCGCCAAGAACTTCCTCCTCACCGAGGCCGGTCGCGCCCGGTTCGGGCATGCCTACGACGACCTCGCGTCCTCGGCCATCCGGTTCCTCGCCGAGCACGCCGGCGAAGACGCCGTGAAGGCCTTCGCCGAGGCTCGCGTGGCTTCGCTGGTCGGCCCGCATCAGGAAGCGATCACGCAGCACGAGGACCCCGCCGCGCGTGCCGAGGCCCTCGCTGCGGCGCTGACCAGGGAGGGTTACGCTGCGTCGACCCGTCAGGTCGGTGTCGGCGAACAGCTCTGCCAGCATCATTGCCCGGTCGCCCACGTCGCTGCCGAGTTCCCCCAACTGTGTGAAGCCGAGACAGAGGCCTTCGCGCACTTACTGGGTACTCACGTGCAGCGACTGGCGACCATCGCACGCGGTGACAACGTGTGCACCACCCACGTGCCCGTCGCTTCGGCGGGTCACCCGGCCACACCCCGGCCGGGAAGCACGGCGCCCTCTCCTGGGCGCACAGCACGGATCCCGAATGGAGGGAAACCCGCATGACTGCCGCTGCCGAGCAGCGCACTCCCACCACCGCGCCCCTGAGCCAGGAAGAGACCATCGAGTCCCTTGGCAAGTACGCGTTCGGCTGGGCGGACTCCGACGAGGCGGGCGCCAGCGCCCGTCGCGGACTGAACGAGGACGTCGTCACCGACATCTCCTCGAAGAAGTCCGAGCCGGAGTGGATGCGCGAAGCACGACTGAAGGCGCTCAAGCTCTTCGACTTGAAGCCGATGCCCAACTGGGGGGCGGACCTCTCCGGGATCGACTTCGACAACATCAAGTACTTCGTGCGGTCCAGTGAGAAGCAGGCCACCTCCTGGGAAGACCTGCCCGAGGACATCAAGAACACCTACGACCGGCTCGGCATCCCCGAGGCGGAGAAGCAGCGCCTCGTCGCCGGTGTCGCCGCGCAGTACGAGTCCGAGGTCGTCTACCACTCGATCCGTGAGGATCTGGAGGCGCAGGGCGTCCTGTTCCTGGACACCGACACCGCGCTCAAGGAGCACCCGGAGCTCTTCAAGGAGTACTTCGGCTCCGTGATCCCGGCCGGGGACAACAAGTTCTCCGCCCTGAACACGGCGGTGTGGTCCGGCGGTTCGTTCATCTACGTGCCCAAGGGCGTCAAGGTGGACATCCCGCTGCAGGCCTACTTCCGGATCAACACCGAGAACATGGGCCAGTTCGAGCGGACCCTGATCATCGTCGACGAAGACGCCTACGTGCACTACGTCGAGGGTTGCACCGCGCCGATCTACCAGTCCGACTCGCTGCACTCGGCGGTCGTGGAGATCATCGTGAAGAAGGGTGCCCGCTGCCGGTACACGACCATCCAGAACTGGTCGAACAACGTCTACAACCTGGTCACCAAGCGCGCCAAGTGCGAAGAGGGCGCGACCATGGAGTGGATCGACGGCAACATCGGTTCCAAGGTCACGATGAAGTACCCGTCCGTCTTCCTGATGGGCGAGCACGCCAAGGGCGAGGTCCTCTCGGTCGCGTTCGCGGGCGAAGGCCAGCACCAGGACGCCGGCGCGAAGATGGAGCACCTGGCGCCGCACACCTCCTCGACCATCGTGTCGAAGTCGGTGGCGCGCGGCGGTGGCCGCACCTCCTACCGCGGCCTGATCAAGGTCGCGAAGCGGGCGCACCACTCGCGGTCCAGCGTGGTCTGTGACGCACTCCTGGTCGACACCATCTCGCGGTCGGACACGTACCCGTACGTGGACATCCGCAACGACGAGGTGTCGATGGGCCACGAGGCCACGGTCTCGAAGGTCAGCGAAGACCAGATGTTCTACCTCATGTCGCGCGGTCTCGACGAGGCCGAGGCCATGGCGATGATCGTCCGCGGGTTCGTCGAGCCCATCGCGCGTGAGCTGCCGATGGAGTACGCGCTCGAGCTGAACCGCCTGATCGAGCTTCAGATGGAAGGGTCCGTCGGCTAGTGGCAGACAACAACGTTGCCGAAGCTTTGCGTGAGGGGGCCGTCATTCCGGCGGCCTCCCGCGCGGAGCGGTTCACCTCGTACGACGTGGAGGCCTTCGAAGCGCCTCGCGGTCGTGAGGAGAACTGGCGTTTCACCCCCATGAAGCGACTGCGCGGCCTGCACGACGGCTCCGCGACGAAGTCCGGCGAAGTCACCGTCGAAATCGAGGCCGCCGAAGAGCTGGCCGTCGAGACGGTCGGCCGCGAGGACTCGCGTCTCGGCGTCGCCGGTGTTCCCAGCGACCGGATCGCCGCGCAGGCGTACTCCGCGTTCGACAAGGCCACCGTCGTCACCGTGCCGAAGGAGACCAGCCCCGCGAAGCCCGCGGTGCTGCGTATCCACGGCCCTGGTGAGGGCAAGGTCGCCTACGGGCACCTGCAGGTGCGTGCCGAAGCGTTCTCGAAGGCCACCATCGTGCTGGACCACGTCGGTTCCGGCACGTACGCGGACAACGTCGAGTTCGTCGTCGGCGACTCGGCGGACCTCACCGTGGTCAGCGTCCAGGACTGGGCCGACGACGCGGTGCACGTCTCCGAGCAGCACCTCAAGCTCGGCCGCGACGCCAAGCTCAAGCACATCGTGATCACGCTCGGCGGTGACCTGGTCCGCGTCTCGCCGACCGCGACCTTCGCCGACCGCGGCGGCGACGTCGAGATGCTGGGGTTGTACTTCGCGGACGCGGGACAGCACCAGGAACACCGGCTGTTCGTCGACCACGCCGTCCCGAACTGCAAGTCGCGCGTGATGTACAAGGGCGCGCTGCAGGGCGAGGACGCGCACACCGTCTGGGTCGGCGACGTGCTGATCCGGGCGGCCGCCGAGGCGACCGACACCTACGAGCTCAACCGCAACCTGGTGCTGACGCCGGGTGCGCGGGCGGACTCGATCCCGAACCTGGAGATCGAGACCGGCGAGATCGAAGGCGCCGGGCACGCGAGCGCGACGGGAAGGTTCGACGACGAGCAGTTGTTCTACCTCCAGTCGCGGGGAATCGGTGAGGACGCCGCGCGGCGGCTGGTCGTTCGCGGGTTCTTCCACGAGATCCTGGTCAAGATCGGTGTCCCCGAGGTGCGCGAGCGTCTCGAGGCCGCGATCGAAGCCGAGCTTGAAGCCGTGGGCGTCTGAGCCCCCGTCCGTCCACATCAGACTTTAGGAAAGAAATGCCTACGCTGGAAATCAAGGATCTGCACGCCTCGGTCACGACCGAGGAGGGCCCCAAGGAGATCCTCAAGGGCGTCAACCTGACCATCAAGTCGGGCGAGACCCACGCGATCATGGGCCCCAACGGTTCGGGCAAGTCCACGCTGTCCTACGCCATCGCCGGCCACCCCAAGTACGAAGTCACCTCCGGGCAGGTCCTGCTCGACGGTGAGGACGTGCTCGAGATGAGCGTCGACGAGCGTGCCCGCGCGGGCCTGTTCCTCGCCATGCAGTACCCGGTCGAGGTTCCGGGCGTGTCCATGTCCAACTTCCTCCGCACCGCGGCCACCGCGGTCCGTGGCGAGGCCCCCAAGCTGCGTCACTGGGTGAAGGAGGTCAAGGAGGAGATGGGCAAGCTGGAGATCTCGTCCGAGTTCGCCGAGCGTTCGGTGAACGAGGGCTTCTCCGGCGGCGAGAAGAAGCGCCACGAGATCCTGCAGCTGGCGCTGCTCAAGCCGAAGATCGCCATCCTCGACGAGACCGACTCGGGCCTCGACGTCGACGCGCTGCGCGTCGTGTCCGAGGGCGTCAACGAGTTCAAGGCGAACAACGACGCGGGCGTCATGCTGATCACGCACTACACGCGGATCCTGCGGCACATCACGCCCGATTTCGTGCACGTCTTCGCCGGCGGCAAGATCGTCGAGTCCGGTGGCCGTGAGCTCGCGGACGAGCTGGAGGAGCACGGGTACGTCAAGTACACCGGCTCCGCCGAGACCGCCGCTGTCTGATCCTGGGAATTTCGCGACTACACCGAGAGGAGTTGGCCCGATGACCACCACCACGGCTAACTCTGCCGTACCGCTGGACGTAGCGGCCATCAGGGCCGACTTCCCCATCCTGTCCCGTACGGTGCGGGACGGGAAACCCTTGGTGTATCTGGATTCCGGTGCGACGTCGCAGAAACCGACGCAGGTGCTCGACGCCGAGCGCCGGTTCCTGGAGACCTCGAACGCCGCGGTGCACCGCGGCGCGCACCAGCTCGCCGAGGAGGCGACCGACGCCTACGAATCCGCCCGCGCGCGGATCGCGGAGTTCGTCGGCGCCTCCCCGCAGGAGCTGGTGTTCACCAAGAACGCCACCGAGGGCATCAACCTCGTCGCCTACGCGATGAGCAACGCCGCCACGGCCGGTCCCGAGGCCGGGCGCTTCAAGATCGGCCCCGGTGACGAGATCGTCGTCACCGAGATGGAGCACCACGCGAACCTGGTGCCGTGGCAGCAGCTCTGCCAGCGCACCGGCGCGACGCTGAAGTGGTTCTCCGTCACCGCCGACGGCCGCCTCGATCTGTCCAATGTGGACGAACTGATCACCGGGCGGACCAAGGTGCTGGCGTTCACGCACCAGTCCAACGTGCTCGGCACGATCAACCCGGTCAAGCTCCTGGTGGAGAAGGCCCGCGCGGTCGGCGCGCTGACCGTGCTGGACGCCTGCCAGTCGGTGCCCCACTTCTCCGTGGACTTCCACGACCTGGGCGTCGACTTCGCCGCCTTCGCCGGGCACAAGATGGTCGGCCCGTACGGCATCGGCGTCCTCTACGGTCGCCGCGAACTGCTCGAGGTCATGCCGCCGTTCCTGACCGGTGGCTCGATGATCGAGATGGTCCGCATGGAGCGGACCACGTTCGCGCCGCCGCCGCAGCGGTTCGAGGCGGGTACCCCGATGACCTCGGAGGCCATCGCCCTCGCCGCCGCCGTCGACTACCTGTCGGCGATCGGCATGGACCGCGTCGCGGCACACGAGCACACCCTCACCGAAGCGGCGCTGGCCGGGCTCGGCGAGATCCCCGGCGTGCGGATCATCGGCCCCACCGACATGACCGACCGCGGTGGCCTGGTGTCGTTCGTCATCGACGGCGTGCACCCGCACGACTCGGGCCAGGTGCTGGACAGCCTCGGCATCGCCGTCCGCGTCGGGCACCACTGCGCGTGGCCGCTGCACCGCGCCTGCTCGGTCCCGGCGACCGTGCGCGCGTCGTTCTACCTCTACAACACCCTGTCCGAAGTGGACGCGCTGGTGCAGGGTGTCCGCGAGGCGCAGAAGTTCTTCGGGGTGGCCTGATGAACCTGGAGAGCATGTACCAGGAGATCATCCTGGACCACTACAAGAACCCGCACGGCCGCGGTCTGCGCGAGCCGTTCGACGCCGAGTCGTTCCAGGTCAACCCGACCTGCGGCGACGAAGTGACCCTGCGGGTGAAGGTCGCCGACGGTAAAGTCGCCGACGTCTCCTACGAAGGGCAGGGCTGCTCGATCAGCCAGGCCTCGACGTCGGTCTTGACGGATCTCGTCGTCGGGCACACCGTGGAGGAGGCGTTCGTCACCATGGACGCCTTCGTCGAGCTGATGCAGGGCAAGGGACAGATCGAGCCGGACGAGGAAGTGCTGGAGGACGGCATCGCCTTCGCCGGCGTCGCCAAGTACCCGGCCCGCGTGAAATGCGCCCTGCTCGGATGGATGGCGTTCAAGGACGCCGTCGCCCGCACGACCAACGGAGTTGAGACGGCATGACCGAACAGCAGACCGAATCCCGCGAGGGGCGCACCGCCGCCGACCTCGACGCCGAGACCGCCGCGGCCCCCGACACGGCCGACGTGGCGAAGGTCGAGGACCTCGAAGAGGCGATGCGTGACGTCGTCGACCCCGAACTCGGCATCAACGTCGTCGACCTCGGGCTCGTCTACGACATCCGCGTCGAGGCGGACAACACCGCCACCATCGACATGACCCTGACGTCCGCGGCCTGTCCGCTGACCGACGTCATCGAGGACCAGACCGGTGCCGCGCTCGTCGGCGGCGGGACCGGGCTCGTCAAGGACTTCCGGATCAACTGGGTCTGGATGCCGCCGTGGGGCCCGGAGAAGATCACCGACGACGGCCGCGAACAGCTGCGGGCCCTGGGCTTCACCGTCTGACCCTTTCTTTGTACGCGTGAATAGCCCCCTTCGCTCGGCCGTGGTTTTGAATGACCAACCGAGCGTTGCGAAAGCCACTTTCGCAACGTTGAAGGTTGCGAAAGTGGCTTTCGCAACGCCGCCCTGCTCGAACAGGGCGGCGTGCGCGAACACCGCGGCTACGTCTGGATCGGCACGGGGGTCGTCGCGCTGGAGCCTCTACGGCTTCATCGGTTCGATCGTGGCCGTTGTCCGGTCCGCCGGAAAACGACGAAGAGCAACCGCAATCCCACCAGCGCGCTGACCACCAGCAGGTTGTAGCCGAACATCTGGTGCAGCGTGACACCCGGCAGCATCTCCGGGCCGGTCGCGCTGCCCAGCAGCAGGACGGCCATCAGCCCGGTCGCCGCGCCGACGAACGCCAGCAGCATTTCGTGCACCAGCCCGGTGACGACGTCGCGGTCGCGTTCGTCGGAGAACAGCCGGACGTTGACCGAAAGCCTGCCCTGTTCCAGCGCGCTGCCGATCCGGTCGATGCGGCGGGGGAGGCGGCGCAGCACCGGCAGGAGCGCCATCAGTTCGTTGGTGGCGGTGGCGCGCAACGACTCCGGCCGCAATCCGGCACCCACTTGCTCGGCGGCATAGGCGCGGGATTCGACGACGATGTTGAAACCCGGCGCCAGTGCGCCCAACGTTCCCTCCAAGGTGGCCAGTGCGCGGAACACCGCGGCGATCGGCGGGGGCACGCTGAGCCGGAAGTCGGCGATCACCCGGAACAGGTCGGTGAACATGTCCAGATCCGGCGCCTGCCCATGGTTGAAGTGCTTGGCCACCAACGATCCCAGCGCCCGTTCGAGCCGTCGCTCCTCGATCTCGTCCGGCCGGTCGACGATCTCCAGCAGGCCGTCGCGCAACGCGGCCGGGTCGCCGCGGTCGAGGGCGAGGATCAGGTTCTGCAGCCCGCCGCGCAGGCCCGAGTCCAGCCGTCCGACGGAACCGAAGTCGAGCAGGCCCAGCCTGCCGTCGGTGAGCAGCAGGACGTTGCCGGGATGCGGGTCGGCGTGGAAGACGCCGCTGCCCATCACCTGGCCGAGCACGCAGCGCAGCATCGACCGCGCGAGTTTGGCCCGCTCGGCGGCCGGGACCTGCTCGCGGGCGGTGGCGAGCGGTTTGCCGTCGAGGCGGCGCATCACCAGGACGCGTTCGGTGGACAGTGCTTTGTGGACGGTCGGCAGGGCGACCTCGGTGCCGGTGTAGGCGGCGGCCACGGCCTCGATGTTCCTGGCCTCGGTGCGGAAATCGAGTTCCTCGACGAGCGCGTCGGCGAACCCCTCGGCGAGGTCGACGACGCCGAGCGAACGGGCCCAGTCCGCGCGCTGGTCCAGTGCGGCGGCGACGCGGCGGACGATGTCGAGGTCCTGGTCGACCAGTGCCTGCACGCCGGGCCGCTGCACCTTGACGACGACGTCCTGACCGTCACGCAGTTTCGCCCGGTAGACCTGCGCGATCGACGCGGCCGCGATCGGCTCCGGGTCGAACTCCGCGAAGATCGTGCCAGGGTCACCACCCAGTTCCTCCCGCAGCACGGTCGCGACCTCGTCGGCGTCGGCCAAGGCGACCTGGTCCTGGAGTTTGCTCAGCTCGTCGACGAACACCGGCGGCAGCAGATCGGACCGCGTCGAGAGCAGCTGGCCGAGCTTCACGAACGTCACGCCGCCCTCCTCCAGCGCGCGCCGCAGCGAACGCGCCAGCTTGGCGTGCCGGACCTGGGCGAGCCCGGCCTCGCGACGGCCGGTGAGGTAGCGGCCGAGGCCGTGTTTGATCGCGATCCGGGTGATCTGCGAGTACCGCCGGGTCCGGGCGGCGCGGCGGCGCAGCGACCGGAGCCTGCCGATCAGCCCGAGCCCGGACCCCGACGGGAGGGCGAACTCCGCGACGAACAGGAAGACCAGCGTCGCCAGGAAAGCACCACCCGCCACCGGGATGATCAGCCCGGCGAAGACCCCGCCGCCGTGGAACATCGGCCGGGGGAACGCGCTGAGGATGCCGCCCGCGACGAGCCAGCCGAAACCGGCGGCGCAGAACGCGCGGATCACGCCGATCCGCACACCCAGCACGCGGCGGGCGGCGACCACGAGCGGCCACAGCATGAGCGCGTAGACGGGCAGGGTGAGCAGGCCGAGCAGCAGGTTCATGCGATGAGGACATCACGCGCAGCCCGTCCGGGATTCCCGCTCCGGCGGGACGGAACTCACCCTCGAGAGGGAACGGAGCCCGAAGTTGTAGGTCGTGGTCGCCTCCCGGGGCGCGAACAGGACACCGAGGACGGCCATGGCCGCCGCGGCGAGGAACCCGAGCCGCAGATCGACGAGGTCGCCCAAGAGTCCGATGAGCGGTGCCCCGGCGGCCTGGCCGAGTGCCAGCATCAGGAAGGCGAGACCGACGCCGAAGGCAGGTGACGCCGGATAAGCCCTGGTGCCCCAGAGGATCAGCACGCCGGTCAGTCCGATGTAGACGGCACCGAACAGGGCGGCCGCGACGAGGAGCGCGGGCAGCGATCGGGTGGCGACCGCGAACAAGGCCGTCGCGACCGCGAACAGCACCATCCCGGCCGACCAGGTCCGCCGCAGGCCCGCCCGCGACGTCAGTTCGGCGGTGAACGCGCCCGCCAGGCCGACCACGCCGAGGACGATCCACACCACGGTCGACTCGGTCTCGCCGAGCCCGCCGACGGTCACGGCGATGTCCCGGCCGAACGTCCAGATCGCGGCGCTGGCCGCGCCCAGCAGCGCGGCGGCGGGCAGCAGCCGTCCGGTCGCCGGCGGGAACAGCGGAGACGGCAGAGCACTCCTCTTCTTCTCCCTCACCGGCGGCACGACGCGGACGATCCACAACGTCACCAAGGCCGAAGCCGCCGCGAAGGCCCACCAGGCCAGCCGCCAGTCGCCGATGGCCAGCAGCGAGACCGGGCCGGAGACGAGCACGCCGAGGCCGGTTCCGGCGTTCACGACGGACTGTGCGCGGTCGCGGCGGGTCACCCGGACGACACGCGAGACCGCGTCCGCGAGCGACGGGGACGCCAGCCCGGTGCTGGCCCCGGCCAGGACCACGCCGAGCGTGAGGAAGGCGGCGTTCGGCGACGCCGCGATCAGCGCGGTCCCCGCGGTCGCGCTCGTCCCGGCGGCGAGCGCTCCCGTCCGCGCACCCCAGCGGGCCGTGACGGCGGTCGCGGCGGCGACGGCGAGGCAGTACGCGACGTAGCTGCCCGCGGCGATGGCGCCGAGCGTGCCGCCGTCGAGGTCGAACTCCGTCCGCAGTGTCGGCGCGAAGAGGCCGTACGCGTACCGCGCGAGCCCGTAGGACACCGCGATCAGGGACAACCCGGCCGCGGTGAGGGTCAGTTCGCGTTTGTGCGAAGAAACCATCAGTTCTCCTCCAGAGGTATACCGATCGGTATACCCGGGGAGTGTTCCCGCATTTCGCGCTCAGGTCAACCGATCGGTATAGTCGAGGCATGCTGACTCCTGCGGGCGAACGTGTCCTGAGTGCGGCGAGCACGTTGTTCTACCGGGACGGCCTGAACGCCGTGGGCGTCGCGGCCATCGCCGAGGCCGCAGGCGTCACGAAGAAGACCCTGTACGCGTGCTTCGGGTCGAAGACGGAACTGACGGTCGCGTACCTGCGGAGCCGTCACGACGTCTGGTGGGCGTACCTCGAAAAGCGGCTGGCCGAGGCCGGGTCGCCGCGCGCGCTCACGGTCTTCGACTCCTACATCGACCACCCGAAGCTCGGGAGCGACCGGGGGTGCGCGTTCCTCAACGCGGCCGCCGAGCTGCCTGTCGGGCATCCGGGACTCGACGTGATCCGGCGGCACAAAGCGGCGGTGCGGGCGAAGTTCGCCGAACTCATCCGGGAGGACGCGCCGCACGCGACCGATCCCGAGCGGCTGGCGGAACAGATCTTCCTGCTGCTGGAGGGCGCGGTGGCGCATACCGGTATCGACGGCGACGCGCACCGGATCACGCTGGCGAGGGAGATCGCGGAGATACTGCTGAAGGATCCGCGCCAAGCCGCCACCCGTTAGAAAGAGCGCATGCGACTTTTCGGCCCGCTCGTCGATCGGGCGACCTATCGCCGCTGGGTGTACTTCATCCTCGGTGGCGCTCTCAGCGTGCCGTATCTGCTCTTCGCCGCCATCGTGGTGCCCTCGCTGCTGCCGCTCGTCGTGACGATGGGTCGCGGGGTCGTCATCGGGCTGATCACCGTCGTCCTGGTGATGATCGCTTCGTCGTTCATCCCCGCCGTCCGGGTGCTGGAAGGCGCGGCCGTGCGGGAACTGCTGGACGACCCGGTGCCCGGGGTGAGCTTCGGATCCGCGGGGAGTTGGCCCGTCCGGCTGCGGTCGAGCGCGATGTTCCTGCTGCACGTGGGATCCGGTTGCGTGGTCAGCCTGGTGAGCCTGTTCGTCCCGGTCGCCTTCGGCTTCGCTGTCGCGGCACCGTTCACCGGCCGGATCGCACTGTCCGCGGAGAACCCGATCGTGGTGCCGAAAGGCTGGGCGAGCGCGTGGATCCCGGCGGCGCTCCTGCTCGGCCTCGTCGCGCTGGCCTACGGCGTCTGGATGGCCGGTGCGATCCTGACCCGCGTCGCCCGGAGCCTGCTGGGCATCTCGGCCGCCGAGCGGATCGCCCGGCTGGAGAAGCGCACCGAACAACTCGCCGAACGCAACCGGCTGGCCAGGGAACTGCACGACTCGGTCGGGCACGCGCTGAGTGTCGTGACGATCCAGGCCGGGGCAGCGCGCCGGACACTGCGCTCCGACCCGGACTTCACCGAACAGGCACTGACCGCGATCGAAGAGTCCGCGCGCGCCGCGCTCGACGACCTCGACCACGTATTGGGCCTCCTGCGCGAAGAGGCGTCGGCCAGGACACCGCAATCCGGGCTGGGAGAGCTGTCTTCGCTGGTCGAGGCGACTCGCCTGGCCGGCGCGGAAGTGGCGGCCGAGGTACGGGGCGAACCGTCGTCGGTGCCGCCGGTCGTCTCCCGCGAGGCGTACCGGATCCTGCAGGAATGCCTGACGAACGCACTGCGGCACGCCGGTAAGGTGCCGGTGACGGTGCTCGTCGACGCCGGGCCGGAACTCCTGCGGCTGCGGGTGTCCAATCCGCTCGGGGCGGCGGCGCCGTCTCGTGACGGGGGCGGCCGCGGGCTGCGGGGGATGGCGGAACGGGTGGACGTGCTCGGTGGCACGATCACGGCGGGCCGCGCGGGCGAACGGTGGGAAGTCGAGGTGGCGGTGCCATGGGGGAAACGGCGATGAGCATCCGGGTTCTGCTGGTCGACGACGAGCAGCTGATCCGGGCCGGGTTGCGGGCGATCGTCGCCTCCGAGCCGGATCTGGAGGTCGTGGGGGAAGCGGCCGACGGTGCCGAGGTGCCGGGCCTGGTCTCCCGTTTCAGACCCGACGTCGTGCTGATGGACGTCCGGATGCCCTCGATCGACGGGATCCGCGCGACCACCCACCTGATGTCCACTATGGACAATCCGCCGAAGGTGATCGTGGTGACCACCTTCGAGAACGACGATTACGTCTACGACGCGCTGCTCGCCGGCGCCAGCGGATTCCTGCTGAAGCGGACCAGGCCCGAGGAGATCGTCTCGGCGATCCGGACCGTGGCGGCGGGGGAGTCCCTGCTGTTCCCGGCGGCGATCCGGCGGCTGGCGTCGCAGCAGGCCAGACGCGGCCCGCAGGACGGCCTCGCCGACGCCGGGCTCACCGAACGCGAACGCGAGGTGCTGCGGCTGATGGCAGGTGGATTGTCCAATGTGGAGATCGCGGGCGAGCTGTACCTCGGCGTGCAGACGGTCAAGACGCACGTCGGGAACGTCCTCGCGAAACTCGGCGCGAGGGACCGGACACAAGCGGTGATCAAGGCCTACGACACCGGATTCGTCACACCGGCGGGCTGAACGCGGTAGGTTGATTTCCACAAACACTCGCTTCAAGTGGGGAGTTCCTGGGTGGACACGAACGTCGACCGCCGCCGTCTGCTGGGGCTGGGCACCGTCGCGGCCGCGGGTGCGGTGCTCGGCACGGCGCAAGTCGCCTCCGCCCACGAAGCCGAAGCGGACACGGCCGCCGCCACCGCGTCGTCCGCCGCCCGCCGGATCTCCGAGGTCTACGCCAGGGAAACCGTGAAGGCGGGCGGCACCTGGTCGTCCTGCATCAGCGTCGCGGACTCCGCCGGAACCCTGGTTCCCGCCGTCTCCGAGCGCGCCGACGCGGTCGTCGAGGCGTACAGCGTGAACAAGATCGCGGTCGCCACCGCGGTGCTCGACAAGATCGACCGCGGACTGCTCACCTTGGACCAGCGGGTCGACGTCACGGCCGACATCGTCATCAAGGACACCGACGGTATCTTCGGGCTCGACGGCGCGTACCCCAGTTCGGTGACCCTCGGACACGCGATGGCCGCGCTGCTCACGCTGTCGGACAACACCGCCGTCCGTCTGTGCGGCCTGGTCTGCCCGGCCGCCGAACTCAACCAGATCCTGCGGGACAAGGGATTCGTGCACACCCAGGTCGTCCCGGTGGCGAAACCGAACCGCTTCTTCCTCGGCACGACCACCCCGGCCGAGACGCACACCCTGCTGCAGAAACTGGTCGGCGGCACGTTGCTTTCGGCGAAGTCGACCGCGTACCTGCTGAACATCCTGCGTTCGCTGAGCGCGTTCACCGACGGTGTGCGGCTCGATCTGACCTCGGCCGAGCGGCTGCGGGTCGCCACGAAGGCGGGCTGGTTCAACGACGGCCGCAACGAGGCAGGCGTCATGTTCAGCGCCGACGGCAAGCCGATCCTGACCTACTCGCTGTTCGCGTCCGGCGCGTTCGCGGGCGACGCGGCGGTGAACAAGGACAACTACGCGGCGACGCACCCCGCGCTGAAGGCGCGGACGCGGCTCGGGAAATCGATGTTCCGCACGGTCGAGAAGCTGACCGCTTCGACCGCCCGCACCTACGCCACCGCGCCGTACCGGGCTACCAACGGCGGCTGATCGCCAGGGCGTGTTTCCTGAAACGCGCCCTGGTCGAGGACGGCGAGGATCAGCGAGGCCATCGCGGCCGGAATCCCGGATTTCCGGTCGCAGCACCAGATCCGGGGTCTCCGGACGTTCGTAAGGGGGCGCGGTCGGCCGGGCCGAACCCGAGATTCCCGGTACGCGGGCCGCCCGGACGCGA
This sequence comes from Amycolatopsis sp. cmx-4-19, assembly GCA_049998115.1. Classification (GTDB taxonomy): domain Bacteria; phylum Actinomycetota; class Actinomycetes; order Mycobacteriales; family Pseudonocardiaceae; genus Amycolatopsis. The sequence goes on from JAEBEO010000025.1 coordinate 66,639, forward strand.
CCAGCCTGCGCTCCAGTTCGACGGCCACACTCGACTTCCCGGAAGCGGAAAGCCCGGTGAGCCCGCGTGTCGCGCGTTCCGCCCTGGCGACAGCGGCGATATGCCAGACGACGTCGCGGTGCAGGGTGGTGACGTCGAGCCGGTAGTCGAGGATCTCATCGGTACGACCTCGCGGACTCCGGCCTCACGAGGGCGAGGTCGACGAGCGCTTCTCCGTCTACCGCGCCGCCCACGACCCTCTGAACCCGCGTTCAGTCCTCTGGTTGCGTACCCACGCAGGGGGAGGGGTCAGAAGCCGGCGGCCGAGCGCTGGGCGGGGAGGCCCCGGGTCGTGATCCCGCGCAGGACCTCGACGCGTTCCGAGCCCGGGCGCCCGAGCACCCAGCTGGACCCGGGCACGTCCTTGGCGCGTTTCTTCAACGGCGCCAAGAGCCGGGAAGCGTCCTTGTAGGACCGGATCGCGCCGTTCCCGCACACCAGGGTCGCGAGTGACACCGTCACCGGCAGCCCGTCGGCCGACCACGCGGTGTCCAGCAACGCGGCGGCGACCGTGCCGATCTCGTCGACGTCGCAGGCGATCAGGAAATCGTCCCCGCCGACGTGGCTGACGCGCATCCGCCGCAGCCGCGACTCCAGATCGGTGAGTGTCCGGCCGAGGGTGCGGATCAGATCGTCGCCCGCGGCGAACCCGGCGGTGTCGTTGACCGTCTTGAACGAGTCGACGTCCAGCCAGGCCGCGACGAACGGCTCCCTCGCGTTGATCCGGCGGTCGACGTCCCTGGCGACGGCGTCGCTGCCGGGCAGGCGGGTCAGCGGGCTCAGCGAGACGGCCTCCTCGACCTTCGCCTCCGCCACGCCGCGCACGACCTCGTTCACCAGCACCACCCCGACGCAGCGGCCGCGATCGTCGACCACCACGACGTCGTCGCCGGTCCGGCTCCAGTCCGCGTCGGTGACCAGTTCGAGGAACTCGAGCGCACTCGCGTCGGCGTGGATGGTGTGCGGCTGGTCGGCGAGCCGTGACGCGGGCCGTTTGGCGTGCAGCGCGTGGCCGTACAAGCCGGTCACCGCGACCAGGAACCGCGTCCGGTCGATCGACCACTGTGGACGGTGCCGGTCGTCGATGCCGACGATGCCGCTCGGCCCGTCGGTGGTGGCCATCACCTCGCGGACGTCGTCGCAGGTGGCGCTTTCCGGCAGGGTGGTCGCGGGGCGGAGGAAGTCACCGACGCGGCGGGCGCGCGCGGTACCGGGGATGAACGGGCCGGGCGTGTCCGGGGCGGGCAGCGGCGCGTGGTTGCCGTCCGGCGGGGCGAGCAGGTTGCCCTGCGCGATCCGCACGCCGAGCCTGCGGGCGGACTCCAGCTGTTCGGTGGTTTCGAGCCCGGTGGCGACCAGCCGGTTGTCGGTGCGCGACGCGAAGTGCAGCACCGCCTCGACCACCGCGACGGCGGCCGGGTCGTGCGGCAGTCCGCGCAGCACGCTGCGGTCCAGCTTCACCAGGTCGATCGGCGCGGAGGCGAGCAGGGTGAGCGGGAGGTCGCCGCGGCCGAGGCCGTCGAGCGCGAGCCGGAACCCGAGTTCGGTGAGCCGTCGCATGCCGGTGAGCAGCTGATCGGCCGGGACCTGGGAGAACGGCGGCCCGATCTCCAGTACGACGTCCCTGGTCCGGCGGCCGGACAGGCCGAGCGCGTCGATCAGCGGGTCGAAGCGGGACACCGGCGCGGAGAGGGTCCGCGCGGACAGGTTCAGATGCAGGGGGAGCGTGGTCTGCGGTTCGTTCTGACGGCGGACGGCCTCGGCGGCCAGGCCGACGTCGACCTCGGCCAGCCTGCCGCTGCGCCGCGCGTCGGCGAGCAGTTCGTGGGCGGTGCCGCGCCCCGGCCGCGCCAGTGCTTCGAACGCGACGACGCCACCGGTGTGCAGGCTGTACAACGGCTGGTAAGCGAAGCGGACCGCCATCTGCAACGTCACAATCGCATATTCGTCGGTGACGCCGCGATGCGAAACACGTGTCAACTGATGTTCATCGTGCAGGCCCCAGGGTTACCTAGAACGGCGTAGTGCACGCCACCCGATCAGGTGTTTTCTTACTCGCCGTGGCGCCATTCGGAAAAGTGTCGACATCGCTTCGGCGGTACCCGAAACATCGTCGCGACCGCCGGTGAAAGCGCGCTGGAGCCCGGTGGGCAGTGTGAAGAACAAATCGAAGAACACCGGCACCAGTTCCGGTGGCATCCCGCACAACGCGCGCAGTCCGTGCCGGCGCAGTCCGTGCACGGCGCGGGCCGAGGACGGCCACAGCGCCCGGTGAGCGGCAGACGCGGCTTCGGCGGGCCCCCGGTCCCACGCCTGGCCGACGGCGGCGGCGACCGGATCCGCGAGCCGCACCGACGTCGCCAAGCTGTACCCGGTCGCCGGGTGGACGAGTCCGGCGGCGGCCCCGAACGGCACCGTCCGCCCGCGCCGCGGCACCGGCGTGTCGAGCACGATCCGCACACGTTCCTCGCGGCCGCGGGACCGCAGCCCGGCGGCGGACAGCCTCGTCCGCAGCCGCGCCGCCAGTACGTCCAGCGGCAGGCCGGGTTTGCGCGCGAGCGAGGTCTCCTCGACCAGGACGGTGCCGTCGCCGAGCGGAAGGACGTACAGGAAGTCCTGGTCGCTGCCGCGCCAGTCCATGAACACCGCCGTGCCGGGGTCGTCCACCAGGCGTGGCGCGTCCTCGGCTGGCAGGACGACGCCGAACGCCGTCTGCTCGTACCGGTCGCCCTTCGGCCGGGCGCCGGAAGCGTCGAAGTAGAGGCCCGCGGCGAGCACCCGGCCGTCCGAAAGCCGCACCGACGAGCCGAACCGGCCGTGCTCGACACCGGACACCTCGCCGGGGACGACCTCGTAGCCGCCGGACAGCCAGTCACGCAGGCCGGCGTTGTCCACCACGAGGTACTGGCGGTCCAGGACATGCGGTCCCGTCCCGAAGGCGAGCGTCGTCGAGGGCGCGCAGGCGACGACACTCGTGGGCAGCGACGGCGCCTCGTCGGCCCACAGCCCGTAGGTCGCCCGCCACCGCCTGTCCGGCGCCGGGTCGATCAAGACCGTCGCCAGGCCCCGGCGGGCGCAGGCGCGGGCGAGCGCGCGCCCCGCCGGGCCGCCGCCCGCGATCACCACGTCCGCCACCTGGGCATCTCACCATGCCGCCCCGCCGGATACGGTGTGACGCATGGAACAGACGGACCCGAGGACGTGGCGGCGAGACCCGGAGAGTGAAAGCGCCGGGTTCAGCGACCTCGCCACGAGCCCGTTCCGGATCGACCGGGACCGGATCGCGGCGTCGCCGTTCTTCGCCCGGCTCGGCGGGGTGACGCAGGTGGTCAGCGCCGGGGGCGCGGGGCTGCTGCACAACCGCCTCACGCACAGCCTCAAGGTCGCGCAGGTCGCGCGCGCGATCGCCGAGCGGATCAATGCCACCAGCGATTCCGCCGAACTCGCCGCGAAACTGGGCGGCTGCGATCCGGACGTCGCCGAGGCGGCCGCACTCGCACACGATCTGGGGCATCCGCCGTTCGGGCATCTGGGGGAGCAGACCCTGGACCGCATCGCCCGGCACCGGTTCGGCCTCGCCGACGGGTTCGAGGGCAACGCGCAGTCGTTCCGGATCATCACCACCACCGACGTCCGCGGGCCGTCCGCGTCCGGGCTCGACCTCACCACGGCGGTCCGCGCCGCGGTGCTGAAGTACCCGTGGGCCCGGCTGCACGTCCCCGATCCGCATCCGACGTCGATGGACGTCCAGCCGCGCGGCGCGGCCGAACCGGCCGACGCTCCCGGCACCGGGGCGAGCAAGTTTTCCGCCTACAGCACCGAACTCGACGACTTCGTCGAGGCGCGGGCGCCGTTCGACGGCCGGATCGAACCGTGGCAGCAGACCGTCGAAGCGTCCGTGATGGACACCGCCGACGACATCGCGTACGCCATCCACGACCTCCAGGACTTCCATCGCATCGGCGTCCTGCAGCACGCCCCGGTCGCGGCCGAGTTCAGCGGCTGGATCAACCACGCCGTCGAACTCGCCGGACTGGACGACGCGACGCTGACCGCCGAACGGCGGCTGCCCGGCCGATCGCTGGAACGGCTGCGCCGCCGGATGCACGCCAAGGACGGCTGGATCGTCGACGACGACGCCTTCACCAGCGCCATCGCCCGTGTCCGCGCCGAACTCGTCGACGGCCTGCTGGCCACCGGCTTCGACGGTTCCATCGAAGCGGAACAGGCCACCGCGGCCTTCTCTTCGAAGTGGACCGCGCGGCTCGTCGACGGCGTGCAGATGGTGCCGTCGCCGTCGACCCGGACCGGGCATCTCACCCTGCGGCCCGCGCAGTGGCACGAGGTGCAGGTGCTGAAGTTCGTCCACCGGCGGTTCGTGCTGCTGCGCCCGGAACTGGCGCTGCACCAGCGCGGCCAGGCGAGCCTGGTGACGACGCTGGTCGACGCGCTCGACGCCTGGCTGCTCGACCGGGACGAGTTCTACCGGTTGCCGCGGCGGCTGCACGACCTCGTCGAACTGGCGCAGTCCGAATTCGGCGAGCTCGCACGGAAGTCACCGGAACTGCTCGTCGGAGCGACCGGGGAACCGGTCACCGGAGCCGACGCCGTCCGCGGGCTCGCGCGCGGGCGCGCCGTCGTCGATTTCGTGGCGTCACTGACGGACAAGCAGGCAGTGACCCTTTTGGACGGCTTGTCCGGTCGCGCATCGCAGCCCTGGTCGGACTCGTTCGTCCTTTGAGGCCGGTCCGGAGCAGCCGGTGACCACACGATTACGCTGAACGGCCTACGACCTCTGGTCGAAACCGGAAAATCCCCTTCCGACGTCACTCGAACGGCTCCTGCCGCCGGTGCACGCGCGGTACTTAGCTTGATCCAGCCGGTGATCGCCGGCATTGGTCAGCGTGAGTCGGGGCACGCGCCTAGGAATCGGAGGCGCACGTGCGTCCAACCCGTTCTAGCAGGAGAAGAAGAACGATCCTGACCGCGGGCACCGCGGCGTTCGTCACGGCGCTCGGCCTGGTCGGCCCGCCGGTCGCGGGAGCGGAAACCGGCCAATCCCCGGACGCGTTCTCGGAGAACACCGTCCGGCAGATCGAGGCATTGCAGTCGATCAAGAAGAGTCAGACCGTCGGTGAGTCCAAAGTGGACAGCCGACTGCTCGTCGAACAGAAACTCCGCGCACAGCGCATGTCGGCCTCCGCGGTTCCCGCACTGGGGTCTGGGGCGAAGGTCTCCGCGGCCGGTACCGTGCTCGTGGACATCCGGGGCCAGGTCTCGGAAGAACTCCTCAAGAGCCTCCGCGAATCCGGTGCGGGAATTCGCGCGGTTTCCGAGCACTACGGCAGCGTCCGCGCCGAGGTGCCGCTGAACGCGGTCCCCGCGATCGCCGGCCGCGGTGACGTCAAGAAGGTCGAATCCGCCAACGAGGCGTTCACCGCCCGCCAGCTCGCCGAGCCCGCCACCGCGGGCAAACCGGCGAACCGGGAGGGCAAGGAAGAAAAGGCCGCGCGGATCGCGGCCGAACTGAAGAAGGCCGTCGAGGCCAAGGGCCAGGTCGGTATCGCCGCCGGGCCGACCACCAGTGAAGGCGACCGCGCCCACAACGCCGACACCGCGCGCCAGCAGTTCGGCGTCACCGGCGTCGGCACCAAGATCTGCGCGCTGTCCGACGGCGTCGACTCGCTCGCGACCTCGCAGGCGCGAGGCGAACTCCCGGCGGGCGTCGACGTCATCCCCGGCCAGGAGGGTGACGGCGACGAGGGCACCGCGATGCTCGAGATCATCCACGATCTCGCGCCGAACGCGTCGCTCGGTTTCGCCAGCGCGTTCAACTCCGACGCCAGCTTCGCCGACAACATCCGCAAACTGCGGTTCGACGCGCACTGCGACGTCATCGTCGACGATGTCCTGTACTTCAAGGAATCCCCGTTCCAGGACTGGATCATCGCCCAGGCCGTGAACGACGTGACCGCCAACGGCGCGCTCTACTTCTCCTCGGCCGGTAACGAGGGCAACGTCGCCGACGGCACCTCGGGCCACTGGGAAGGCGACTTCGTCGACTCCGGCAAGGGCGTCGGCAAGTTCGCCGGCACCGCGCACAACTTCGCCGGTGCCGCGGGCAACCAGATCTTCGAGCCGGTCTCCAGCGGATCCGGCGCCGTGCCGGTCACGCTGTTCTGGTCGGACCCGCTGGGCCGGTCGAACAACGACTACGACCTCTACCTGCTGAACGCGGCGGGCAACGTCGTGGACTTCAGCCAGGACAACCAGACCGGGACCCAGGACGCCTACGAGCGGGTGGACACCACGGGCGGCGCCGGGCTGCGGCTGGCGATCGTCAAGTTCTCCGGTGAGGGCCGCTACCTGTCGCTGTCCGCGCTGCGCGGCCGGTTCAGCGACTCGGCGGACGGACTCAAGGCCTACACCAAGCCCGGTGTGACCGTCGGGCACTCGGCCGCACGGGACGCGTTCAGCGTCGCGGCGGCCCCGGCGGCCAAGGCGTTCCCGCGTGCGCTCGAACCGGGTGACCCGGCCAACCCGGCCGGCCCGTTCCCCGGTGCGTTCAGCGCGTCGACCAAGGTCGAACGGTTCACTTCGGACGGTCCGCGGCGGATGTTCTACCAGGCCGACGGCACCCCGATCACCCCGGGCAACGTGTCCGGGACCGGTGGTGAGGTCCGCGCCAAGCCGGACATCACCGCGGCCGACGGCGTCTCCACCAGCGTCACCGGCTTCACCACGTTCTACGGTACGTCGGCCGCCGCGCCGCACGCCGCCGCGATCGCCGGCCTGGTGCTCTCGGGCAACCCGGGGCTGCCCCCGGCCGACGTGCGCGAGGCGCTGATCACCACCGCCGTCGACATCCTGGCCCCGGGCCGCGATCCCTCCAGCGGCGCGGGCGTCATCCTCGCCGACAAGGTGCTCGCCTACACCGGTGCCAGCCCGCAGCCGCTCGCGACCGCGGGCCAGCCGACGGTCACCCCGGCCGACGGCGGTTCGGCGCTCGACCCGGGCGACACCGCCAAGGTGACCTTGCCGGTGACCAACCGGGGCGACGGCACCGCGAACTCGACCAGCGTCGTGCTCACCAGCCCGACGCCGGGTGTCACGGTGGCGCCGCGCTCGAAGTCGTACGGCACGATCAGCCCGGGACAGACCGGCGTCAACGACTTCACCATCACCGTGCCCGCCACGCAGGAACTGGGCGTGCCGGTGGTGCTGAACGCGCGGGTGACCTTCGCGGGTTCGTTCTCGCCGACCACGACGTCGTTCTCGCTGCCCGTCGGCACCCCGTCGCCGGTGGCGAAGGACTTCGCCTACGCCGGTGCCGCCGTGGCGATCCCCGACAGCGACCCGACCGGCGTGACCGTGCCGATCACGGTGAGCGGTGTCGGGCGCGCGTCGAAGCTGGCGTTCTCGGTGGACGGGGCCACGTGCAACACCGACCAGACGTCGGAGACGGTGGGCATCAACCACTCGTACGTCGGTGACCTGGTCGGCACGCTGACCTCGCCGTCGGGCGCCAAGGCGACGGTGTTCCAGCGCGGCGGTGCCTCGGGCAACAACCTGTGCCAGGTGGTCTTCGCCGACACCGCGACCGCCGCGTTCAGTTCGGTGACCGCGGCGAACGCGCCGTTCACCGGCACGTACAAGCCGGCGCAGGCGCTCGGTGGCTTGACCGCCGGCACGGCGGCCGACGGGGTCTGGAAGTTCACCGCGGTGGACGTCGCCGGTGGCGACACCGGCTCCCTCCGCTCGATTTCCTTGCACATCAACGGTTTCGTCCAGCCCGGGGTGGCTGAGCGGCCGGCGGGCGTCGGGAAGTCCGTCGGGCGCGGGCCGGTGAAGCCGGTCTAGTCCCTTCTTACGGAAGCGCGTGAAAGTCCGTGAAGGCCTCCTTGAGGGACTCTGGGTCCCTCAAGGGGGCCTTCACGGACCCGCCACCCAGCACCAGGCAAAGGGCGGACACGTGGCGGAATGCGTAGGTTGAGCTGATGGCGAAGGAACGGCAGGTGGCCGGAGGTGGCAGGGCGGTCGAGGTCGCCCCGGACCGCCTCGAAGGCTGGTACGCCCGCTTCGCCGTCCGCAACGAAGGCGTCCGCGAGACCGAGCTGGGCCCCGACATCGTCACGGTCACCGCGGACAACGGTGTCGTCGCCGTCGCGACCGTCCCTTTCGGACCGCTCGAAGCCGGAGGGAGGATGGACGGCCTGGCCGTCGCCCCGCTCGTCGAGCACGCCCTGGTCTCGCGCCGGATCGCGCTGCTGCTGGTGCGCCGCGGCGGGCACAGCGTCGGGATCGCGCGCGGGGGAGTGGTCGTCCAGTCCCGGACCGATCGGCACCTCGTCCAGGGCCGGTCCGCGGCGGGCGGCTGGTCGCAGCAGCGGTTCGCGCGGCGCCGGGAGGGGCAGGCGCGCACCGCGCTCCGTTCCGCCGCGGAAGACGCGTTCGAAGTGCTCGTCCCCCAACTGTCCGGAGTGGACGCCGTCGTCCTCGGAGGTGACCGGCGGGCACTGGAAACACTGCGCGAGGACCGGCGGCTGGCCCCGTTGTTCGATCGCGCCGACCCCCGCGTCCTCGACATCGCCGAACCGCGCCGGACGGTGCTCGACGACGCCGCCGAACGCGCCGTCGCGGTGGAGATCACGCTGCGCGAACCGTGACGTCGGGCACGGTGGGATAAAACCGTTCGACAGGGGCCCGTACACTGATCGCGTGGACATCCTCCTGGAGTAGCTCCTCGCCGGCATCCGCGCCGGCGAGTCGAAGCTGTCCGCTCATCCACCCCTTTTACCGGGAGTTCCCGTGATCACGGCCTCTGGCCTGCAGCTGCGCGCCGGTTCGCGCATTCTGCTCGACGACACCAACGTCCGCATCCAGCAGGGCGACCGCATCGGCCTGGTCGGCCGCAACGGCGCCGGCAAGACCACCTCGCTCAAGGTGCTGGCGGGGGAGGGCGAGCCGTACACCGGCGAGGTCCGCCGCAGCGGAGAGCTCGGTTACCTGCCGCAGGACCCGCGCGAGGGCGACCTGTCCGTCACCGCGAAGGACCGCGTGCTCTCCGCCCGCGGCCTCGACGCCTTGCTTCGCAATATGGAGAAGGCCCAGACCGCGATGTCCGAGCTGGCGGACGACAAGGAACGCGACAAGGCGGTCAACCGCTACAGCCGTCTCGAAGAGCGCTTCGCCTCCCTCGGTGGTTACGCCGCCGAGAGTGAGGCCGCGCGGATCTGCTCCAACCTCGGTCTCGCCGACCGGGTGCTCGAGCAGACGCTGCGGACGCTCTCGGGCGGTCAGCGCCGCCGTGTCGAGCTGGCCCGGATCCTGTTCGCCGCGGCCGAGGCGGGCGCCGGCGGCAAGTCCGAGACGATCCTGCTGCTCGACGAGCCCACCAACCACCTCGACGCCGACTCCGTGAACTGGCTGCGCGGGTTCCTCAAGCAGCACGACGGCGGGCTCGTGGTGATCAGCCACGACGTCGACCTGCTCGCGGACGTCGTCAACAAGGTCTGGTTCCTCGACGCGACGCGCGGCGAGCTCGATCTCTACAACATGGGCTGGCAGCGGTATCTCGACGCGCGGGCCACCGACGAGAAGCGGCGCCGCCGCGAGCGCGCGAACGCCGAGAAGAAGGCGTCCGCGCTGCAGCAGCAGGCCGCGAAACTCGGCGCCAAGGCGACGAAAGCGGTGGCCGCCAAGAACATGGCGCGCCGCGCGGAGCAGATGCTCGCCTCACTCGACGAGACCCGCCAGGCCGACAAGGTCGCCCGGATCAAGTTCCCCGAGCCCGCCCCGTGCGGCCGGACCCCGATGACCGCGGAGGGACTGTCGAAGTCCTACGGCTCGCTCGAGATCTTCACCGGGGTCGATCTCGCGATCGATCGCGGTTCGAAGGTCGTCGTACTCGGATTGAACGGTGCGGGAAAGACGACTTTGCTCCGGCTGCTCGGCGGAATGGAAACTCCGGATACCGGCGGCGTCATTCCGGGTCACGGATTGCGTTTGGGCTATTACGCACAGGAACATGAAACGCTCGACCATGACGCGTCCGTGTGGGAAAATATCCGGCACCTCGCGCCGGACACCGGCGCGCAAGAGCTGCGGAACCTTCTCGGCTCGTTCTTGTTCACCGGCGAGCAGCTCGATCAGCCCGCCGGAACGCTCTCCGGCGGTGAGAAGACGCGGCTCGCGCTGGCCGGTCTCGTGTCCAGTGCCGCCAACGTCCTGCTGCTCGACGAGCCGACGAACAACCTGGACCCGGCCAGTCGCGCCCAGGTCCTGGACGCCTTGCGCAGTTTCGCCGGTGCCGTCGTCCTGGTGACGCACGACCCGGGTGCGGTCGAGGCGCTGGAGCCGGAACGCGTGATCCTGCTGCCGGACGGAACCGAGGACCATTGGTCCGCCGATTATCTGGAACTTGTCCAGCTTGCGTGAGGTCTGCGTCCGTTCGGGTGCTTGATCGATGCCATCCGGCCACTGAAATGGCCCAATGTGATCGCGGTTTCAGCAGTTTTGCGCTCGTCGTCTGGCATTCCGGCGCTCAGTGTTCGATCATTGCGGCGACAGGGGCCGTAATGTGGCCCAGAACACTCTCGGCGGGAAGGCGATCGACGTGGCTGATCTCAAGAAAGGCGCGCGGATCACCGGCAACACGCGTGACAAGCTGGCCGCTGACCTGAAGAAGAAATACGAGAAGGGCTCGAGCATCCGTGCTCTCGCGGAGTCGACGGGCCGTTCGTACGGGTTCGTGCACCGGGTTCTCTCGGAGTCCGGCGTCCAGCTGCGTGGCCGTGGTGGTGCCACCAGGGTCAAGAAGAAGTAGTCACGAAGAAGTAGCGGACTGCTGCGCGGGGGGCGCAGTTCCCTTTCCTGGGACCGCTGTTTCAGTGGATTCACCGGCGGCGAACACCAGCCTGGCACCGAGTAGGACCAGCGGGTACACCAGGTAGCCGTACCTCGTCGCCGGAGTGAGCAGGATCAGCGCGCCGAGTCCGACGGCGATGCGCAAGAGCGCGTCCGAACCGGTCGCGGGGGGCCGGCGCATCAGCCAGACTCCGATGGCGACGGCCGCGATACCGAGCAGGGCGAAGGAAACCGCCGTGCCGACGGGACCGAGCGAGGCGATGAGGTGCCCGGGCAACGGGCTCGCCGCCGGCGACTTGACCACGCCCATTCCCAGCGGGAACCGGAAGACGTGCTCGACGAACGCTTTCGGGTCCACGAAGTACACCGGTATGTGCAGGACCACGGTCGTCACCACGAGTGCCGCGGCGTATCCGCCCAGTGCGCGAGGGCCCCGTCGCGTGAGCAGCAGGACGCCCAGCACCACCGCCGCGGGCGCGACGATGAGTTTCGCGCTGATCACCAGCGCCAGCACCAGCCCCGACCACAGTGCGCGGCCGGTGGTGGCCAGCGCGACGGAAAGCACGAGCAGGCCGACGATGGCCAGGTCCGGGCCCGCCACGGCCCAGGTCAGCGCCGTCAGCGGGCAGGCCACGGCGAGTTGCGCGGCGCTCACCGGGATTTTCGGCCACTTCAGGAGCTTCAGTGTCGCCAGGACACACGCGACGGCGGCCAGCGCGAAGATCCAGCGCGCGTCGGTGAGGGCGTTCGCGACCGGTCCGCCGCCGAAGAGCGCGCGCGGCAGGCCGAAGACGGTCATCACCGGACCGTATGGCGTGTAATCGTTTACTCCCGCCGCGCGACCGAGCGCGGTGACGTCGACGTACGGGGTTCCGTTCTCCAGAAGGAGTTTCGCCGATCGCTCGATCACCCAGACCTCGGGCTGGGCGGCCCACGAGTTCGGCGTGATGAGCCAGTCCACTCCGGTCAGACGGCGAATGACGAGCATTCCCAACGGAAGGATCATCGCGAACAACCCGATGGCGCCGATACCGATCCACCGTGAACCGAGTACGCCGGGCGGGCGCGCGCCACGCCGGGCGGCGAGCATCAGCCAGCCGGTATGGACCACGGCGAGGCCGTAACCTGCTACAGCGAAGTTCGCCCACACGCGGTATCCGTAGAACTCCGCCAGGGCGGTGTTGATCCCGGCGAAGATCAAGCACCCGGTATAGAAGACCAGGTCGATGGTCAGCCGTCGGGAGTCCTTGGTCACCGGCCCAGGCTACCGGCGTGGTGATGTCCGCCGGAAAGAGGACGCGGAAACCGGGAAGCATCCGGTGGGCTTCGGTGTTGGTCGAGGTTATATCCGGGAAAAATCTCGACTAATGTCGAGGTTTTGGCGGGGGCGAGGAAGAGGGATCTCATGGAGAACACGTGGACGCTGATGAACTCGGCGATGAAGTCGGGCGACGTTCCGAAGGGGCTGCACAAGGGGACACTCCGCCGCGTCGCGCGGTTCGCCAGGCCGCATTGGCGAAGGTTGCTGATATTCCTGGTGCTCACGGTCGTCTCGGCGGTGCTCGCGGTGAGCACGCCGGTGCTGGCCGGGAAGGTGGTCGACACGATCATCGGCGGTCACGACGTCGCGCTCGTGGTGTGGCTGGCGGTCGCGATCGCCGGGCTGGCACTGCTCGACGCGGGACTCGGGCTGGCGGAACGGTGGCAGTCGTCGAGGATCGGGGAAGGGATCATCCTCGACCTGCGGGTCGCGGTGTACCGGCACGTGCAGCGGATGCCGGTCGCGTTCTTCACCCGCACGCGCACCGGCGCGCTGGTGAGCAGGCTCAACAACGACGTCATCGGTGCGCAGCGCACGTTCACCGCGACCCTGTCCGGTCTGGTCACCAACGTGATCCAGCTGGTGCTCTCGCTGGTGGTCATGATGACGCTGTCGTGGCAGGTCACCCTGCTGGCACTGGTCCTGCTGCCGGTGTTCATCCTGCCGACGCGGCGGCTCGGCCGGAAGATGGCGGGGCTGCAGCGCGAGGCCGGGCAGCTCAACGCGTCGATGACCACGCAGATGACCGAACGGTTCTCCGCTCCCGGCGCCACGCTGGTGAAGCTCTTCGGCGACCCGGAGCGGGAAGCGGGTGACTTCGGCTCGCGGGCCGGGCGCGTGCGTGACATCGGGGTGCGGACGGCGATGCTGACGCGCTGGTTCCTGACCAGTCTGACCACGGTGTCGGCGCTCGCCCAGGCCCTGGTCTACGGACTCGGCGGGTATCTCGCGCTGACCGGGGCGCTCGCGCCGGGCACCGTGGTGGCACTGGCGCTGTTGCTGACCAGGTTGTACTCGCCGCTGACCGCGCTGGCGAACGTCCGGGTGGACGTGATGACCGCGCTGGTGTCGTTCGAGCGGGTCTTCGAGGTGCTCGACCTCAAGCCGATGATCGAGGAGAAGCCGGTGCCGCGTGCCCTGCCCGAGGGGCAGGTCTCGGTGGAGTTCTCCGACGTCCGGTTCGGCTACCCCGCGGCGGACCGCTATTCGCTGGCGTCGCTGGAGGACGTGTCCACTTTGGATCACCGGGGCGGCGAAGAGGTGCTGCACGGCATCACCTTCCGCGCCGAACCCGGGCAGATGGTGGCGCTGGTCGGTTCTTCCGGCGCGGGCAAGTCGACTATCGCCTCGCTGCTGCCGCGGCTCTACGACGTCGACGCCGGCTCGGTCCGGCTGTCCGGTGTGGACGTTCGAGAGCTGAGTTTCGCTTCACTGCGGGAAACCGTCGGCGTGGTGACGCAGGACGGGCATCTCTTCCACGACACGATCCGGGCGAACCTCGAATACGCGCGAGCCGGCGTCACCGAGACCGAGATCTGGTCGGCGCTGGACCGCGCGCGGCTGGCCGAGCTGATCCGGGACCTGCCGGACGGGCTGGAGACCGTGGTGGGGGAGCGGGGCTACCGGCTCTCCGGCGGGGAACGGCAGCGGCTGACCATCGCCCGGCTCCTGCTGGCGCAACCGCGGGTGGTCGTCCTCGACGAGGCGACGGCGCATCTGGACTCGCAGTCGGAGGCGGCCGTCGGCGAGGCGCTGACCGACGCGCTCGACGGGCGGACCGCGCTGGTGATCGCGCACCGGTTGTCGACGGTGCGGGCGGCGGATCAGATCCTGGTCGTCGAGCACGGGGAGATCGTCGAGCGCGGGACGCACGAAGAGCTTCTGGCGCTCGAAGGGCGCTACGCGACGCTGTACCTGACGCAGTTCTCGGAGGAGCCCGCGGCCGCCTGATCCTCGGGTGGGCGGCTTCTGGAGACCGACCAGGCGGTATGCAACCGTGGAAGCCCCGCGCGGACGAGTCCAGGGATTCGTCCGCGCGGGGGTGCCTAACGAAGAGCGGGGACCCGGGGGCTGTACTTGGCCAGCAGCGCGGCGTTGGCCTCGTCGCCACCGTCCACGTTGGAACTGCGCCACAGCGGGACGTCGACACCCTGCGCCGCACCGAGGTCCACGACCTCGGCGAGCACGAGGTTCCACAGGAACGCGTTGATCACTGTGGACAGTGGCGCGGTCCGCGGCGCGTCCGGCGGGTAGCTGGAGTCGCCGGGGCGGACGTGCGAGTCGAGCACGATGCCGGCTTCCTCGATCAGCGTCGTCGCCGCGCGCTTCGGCGCCGCCGCCACGGACGCGGCCGAGCTCACCGCGATGACCGCCGCGCCACGCGCCCGCGCACCGGCGGCCAGCTCGACCGGGTACGGGTTGACGCCCGAGGTCGAGAACACCACCAGCAGGTCGTCCGGCCCCGGCGCCCGTTCGGCCAGCACCTCTTCGGCCAGCCCGGAGCGGCGTTCGGTCTTGGTGCTGTGCTGCGCGCCGTGCAGCGGCAGCAGTTCCGGGTGGTAGACCGGGTAGACGCAGGCGAGCCCGCCCGCGCGATAGAAGGTCTCGGCGACCGCGGCCAGCGAATGGCCCGCCCCGGCGGTGAACACCAGGGCGTCGGCCCTGATGACCCCCAGGATCAGCTCGGCCGATTTCCGGATCTGCGCCGCGTTACCCCGTTCGGCTTCCGCGAGCCGCTCGGCGACGCCCGCATAACGTTCGGTGGTACTCACCACATCCGCCCTTCCGTCTGGAGATCAGCGACGAATGTATCGCGTGGACCAATGGCCGAAGTGGAATACATCGGGAGATGATCGAGGTTGACCCGTTCGCTGCGGCCGGGGTTTTCGGAGACTGGAGGGTCCAGGGTGAGCGAGGCTGATCCAGCGGTGCGGATTTGGCGCGCACGTGGCCAGGCGAAAGCCGTGGTGCTGGTGCTGCACGGCGGCGCCGAGCACAGTCATGCGCGGGTGGCGCCGCGGCGGCTGGCGTACCAGCGGATGGTTCCGCTGGCGAAGGACGTCCACCGGGCGGGCCGGGACCACGGGCTCGAGGTGCGGCTTCTGCGCAACCGGGTCTACGGCTGGAACGACCGCGGTACGGACGCCGTCGCCGACGCGCGCTGGGCGTTGGAACGCATCCACGAAGACCATCCGGGACTGCCGATCGTGCTCGTCGGCCACTCGATGGGAGGACGGGTGGCGTTGCGCGTCGCGGACGATCCGGCTGTCGTCGGGGTCTGCGCGTTGGCACCCTGGACACCACCGGGTGAACCCATCGGCGCCGTCGAAGGCCGTGCCGTGCTCATCGCGCACGGCACCAAGGACCGGATGACCGATCCGGTGGCCTCACACGCTTTCGCGGAACGCGCCGAAAAGGTGACCTCGCGGTCCGCGCGGTTCGAAATCGGCGGCGAAGGGCACGCGATGCTACGGAGGTCTCGCGTCTGGAACCGTCTCGTACGGGCTTTCACTCTCGAGCTGATCGAAGCCGGGGGAAATGACGAAACGGTGAGCGCGGCCTGGGGTCGGCCGAGCTCCGAGCGGTTGCGGATCCCGGTTTAGACCGGGCGGGAGGGAGCACCTTTATGTCCACCTCAAGTGTCGACCGGATGGCAGGTCCGGCCGGCCTGCCCGACGAAACGTGGTGGCCGGGACTGGCCACGCCACCGCATTCCCCGTTCCGGGCGCGGATCGCGGAACAGTTGTTCCGGCAGGCGGTGCGCCCGTTGCCCGTCCGCGTGCGCATGCCCGACGGTTCACAGCTCGGTTCCGGCGGCCCGGACGCGCCCGAGATGCGCGTCAACCGTCCCGCCGCCTTCTTCCATCGCCTCGGCGTGGACGCGAAGATCGGCTTCGGCGAGGCCTACATGGTCGGCGACTGGACCAGTGACGCCCTCGCCGAGGTGCTGACCCCGTTCGCGGAGCGGATGGCGACGCTCATCCCGCCGCTGCTGCAACGGTTCCGCCGGTTCGTCGACCGCGGCCACCCCGCGGACGAGGAGAACACCATCGAGGGGTCGCGGTCGAACATCCACCGCCACTACGACCTGTCCAACGCTTTGTTCGGTGCCTTCCTCGACCCGTCGATGATGTACTCGTCGGCGATCTTCGGCCCGGACGACGACCTCACCGCCGCGCAGCACCGCAAGATCGACAGCGTGCTCGACTACGCCGGCGTCCGCGAGGGCAGCACGGTGCTGGAGATCGGCACCGGCTGGGGCGAACTCTCGATCCGGGCGGCTTCCCGCGGCGCGAAGGTCACGTCACTGACCATCTCCGAGGAGCAGGCGGCGCTGGCGACCGAACGCATCGCCGCGGCGGGTTACGCCGACCGCGTCGACGTGAAGCTGTGCGACTACCGCGATTCCTCCGGAGAGTACGACGCCGTCGTCAGCGTCGAGATGATCGAAGCGGTCGGGGAGTCGTACTGGCCCACGTTCTTCGAGACGATCGGGAAGCGGCTGAAGCCGGGCGGGCGGCTGGGTCTCCAGGCCATCACCATGGACCACGAACGCATGCTCGCCGCCGCCCGGTCGTACACCTGGGTGCACAAGTACATCTTCCCCGGCGGCCTCATCCCGTCGACGACGTCGGTCGAGCAGGGCATGCTGGAGCACACCCGGTTGAGACTGGAGGGTGTGCGCGAGTTCGGCCAGGACTACGCCCGCACGCTGCGATTGTGGCGGGAGAGGTTCACCCATCGGTGGGACGAAATCACCGAATTGGGCTTCGACGACGTGTTCAAACGGATGTGGGAGTTCTATCTGGCGTACTCCGAAGCCGGGTTCCGCTCCGGGTATCTGAAGGTCCACCAGTTCGGATTCGCCGACAACGGGCGGTGAACGCCACCCAACCGATGCGGGGTGCCGCACGTCTTTCACCTAGGGTCTGCGGTTGACTGGCCCCAACACGGCAAATCGGGACGGGTGATTCGGCATGACGTATGGAGGCGACGATCGAGGGCGACGGATGCCGCCGTCCGGCCGCCCCCGGCAGCACCAGCCCGCGCAGATGATGCCGCTGCCGGGCCGGGGGAGCAGCCCGTACGACGAGCGGACGCGGCCGATGGGCTCACGGGGCGCGGAACGCCCCGCGGGCCCGCCACCGCGCCGTCCGGGCCCGCCGCGGCCCCCTCAGGGCCGTCCGATGGAGGGCGGCCGTCCCCCGCGTAAGCGCCGCTGGGGTTTCGGCAAGGTGCTGCTCACCCTGCTGACCGTGTTCGTGGTGTTCCTCGCGGGTGTGTGGGTGTACCTGGAGTTCTCCATCAACCGCGTCGACGCGCTGGCCGACTACGCCGGCCGCCCCGCCGCGGCTGAGGGCACCAACTGGCTGATCGTGGGCTCCGACAGCCGGGACGGGCTGACCGCCGAGGAACAGAAGGAACTCGTCACCGGCGACAGCAAGGCCGCTGGCGGTGGCAGGCGCACCGACACCATCATGGTCGCCCACGTCCCCGACAACAGCACCAAGCCGACGTTGCTGAGCCTGCCGCGTGACTCGCAGGTGAAGATTCCCGGCCACGGGACCAACAAGATCAACGCCGCCTTCTCGATCGGCGGACCCACGCTGCTCGCGCAGACCGTCGAAGGCGCCACCGGCCTGCGCATCGACCACTACGCCGAGATCGGCTTCGGCGGGTTCGCCAAGATCGTCGACGCGATCGGCGGCGTCAACATGTGCGTCGAAAAGCCGATGGAAGACAGCATGACCGGGATCAAGATCGAGCCGGGATGCCAGGACCTCCAGGGCCCGCAGGCGCTCGGGTTCGTCCGCATGCGGCACAGCGCGGCCACCCCGCGGTCGGACCTCGACCGCGTCGCCAACCAGCGGAAGTTCATCGGCGCGCTGGTCAGCGAAATCGGCAGCCCCGGCACACTGCTGAACCCGTTCTCCCTGTTCCCGTTGCTGTCGACCGCGCCCGACGCGCTCACCATGGATTCCGGCGACCACGTGCACAACCTGGTGGGGCTCGCGCTGGCGATGCGCGGGATCTCGTCGGGCGGGGTGGTGACCACCACGGTCCCGGTGACGAACGGTTCGGCGGAGAACTGGGACAAGACGAAGTCGAAGCTGCTCTTCGACGCGCTCAAGAACGACACGGAGATCCCGGACAGCGCGATCCTGACGTGAGCCCGGCGAAAACCGGAGGCGTCCGGGTGGCCGGTGCGTCACCATGGACCGATGGAAGCGCCCGCCGAAACCCTCACCGACGACGTCGTCGTCCTACGCCGCTGGCAGCCGTCACAGCTCGGAACGCTGGCCGCGGTCGCCGGGGATTCCGCCGCCCACCTCGGTGCCTGGCTGATCTGGGCCACCGGCGGCTACGGCGAGCGTGAGGCGAAGGAGTTCCTCGAGACCTCGGCCCGGAACTGGGCCGAGGGCAAGAACTACGACTTCGCGATTCTCGCCGGGGGCGACCTCGTCGGTGCCACGGGCATGATCACCCATCCGGACCGGATCGAAATCGGCTACTGGCTCAGCCGCCACCACACCGGCCGCGGCCTGGTCACCAGGGCGGCGCGGCTGCTGACCGCCGAGGCCTTCCGCCTCGGCGCGCCCGAGGTCGAGATCCGGCACGACGTGGAGAACGTCGCGAGCGGGGCGGTACCCGCGCGGCTGGGGTTCACGATGATCGGCGACGAGACCGCCGAACCGCCGCTCGCCCCGGCCTGCACGGGCGTTCACCAGGTCTGGCGGCTCAAGCGTCCTTAGTCTTGCGTTCGCGCAGGGCCGCGAGGGCCTTGTCGGCGTGCACGGTGAACTTCAGTTCGCTCTTGATCACTTCGAGCACCTTGCGGTCGGTATCGATGACGAAGGTGTGCCGTTTGGCGTGCAGTGGGCTGAATTTGCGCCACACCCCGAACCGCCTGGCCACCACACCGTCCACATCGGACAGCAATGGGTAGTCGAACCCGTGCTTGGCCGAGAACTCCTGCTGCTTGCCGACGGCGTCGGGGCTGATCCCGACGCGGTGCGCGCCGACCTCGGCGAATTCCGCGGCCAGGTCCCGGAAATGGCAGCTCTCCGCGGTGCAGCCGCTGGTCATGGCGGCGGGGTAGAAGAACAGCACGACCGGGCCGGACGACAGGAAGTCCGACAGCGTGCGCTCCTCACCCTTGTCGTCGGGCAGGGTGAAGTCCGGGACGAGCTCTCCTTGATCCATGGCCGGATCCTGTCACGTCAGTGGGCGTGCCGTTCGATGAGCTCGTCGACCTCGTCCCCGGTGGCGGAATCGGCGACGAACGAGCCGCGCGCCGCGAGCACCCCGAGCCGTCGCAGCCGTTCTGCCTGTTCGTGAGTGCGGACGCCTTCCGCGCCGATCCGCAGTTTCAGCTCCTTGGCGCGGGTGACGAGCTGGCTCAGATGCCGCACGTCGGCCTCGTCCTCGCCGTCGGCGAGCGCGTCGATCACCGCGCCGGACAGGATCACGTGGCGGACCGGCAGCCGGTGCCGGGGGATCAGCTCCAGATCGGCCGAACCGGAGATGGTCAGCACCAGCTGGGCACCCAGATCGGACAGGACGGCGAACGAGTCCAGCACCTCGCCGCGCGGATCGAGGACGGACTCGCGGTCGGTGCACAGCCGCAGCGCCTGTGCGGGCAGGCTGTGCCGGTCGAGCTGTTCCTTGACCAGCAGCACCAGATCCGGGTCGATGGCCAGCCGGTTCGGCAGCCGGACGCAGACGTCCGGGGCCGCGTCGCCGAACCGGTTCCGCCAGCGCGCGGTGGCGGCGAGCGATTCCGCCAGCAGCCAGCGGCCGAGCGGGATGGTCATCCCGGTGGTCTGCGCCAGCGGGTAGAACTCGTCCGAGTCCAGCTCGCCCTTCTCCGGGTGGTTCCAGCGCAGCCCCGCGTTGACCGCGGCCAGCTGATCGGTGTTCGCGAGTTTCACCGTCGGCTGGTAGATCAGCGAGAACTCGCCGTTCTCCAGTGCGCCCGCGATGACCGCGCCGAGCTGGTAGCGGCCGCGGTCGCGCGCGTCGAGTTCGGGGTCGAACAGCATCCACTGCGCCTTGCCCGCCTCCTTGGCGCGGTGCAGGGCGATCTCCGCTGCCCGCAGCAGTTCCTCCGGGCCGCCGTCGATGACCGGGCGGACGACGATGCCGGCGCTCGCGCTGACCCCGATGCCGTGCCCGCCGAGGTAGATCGGCTCGGCCAGTTCCTCCAGCGCCTGCTCGACCAGCGTGATCACCTGGGTCGGGGAGAACTCGCCACGCAGCAGGACGGCGAACCCGTCGCCGGAGAGCCGGGCGACGGAACCGTGGTGCTTGCCGGTGAACACGCTCTTGAGCTTGTTCGCGACCCCGCGCAGCACCTGGTCGCCGACACCGGCGCCGAGCCCGTCGTTGATCACCTTGAAGCCGTCGACGTCGAGATAGACCAGCGCGATTTGCTCCGGGCCGGCGTCCGCCAGCGCGGTCTCCAGCGCGTTGCCGAACGAGGTCGCGTTCGGGAGCCCGGTCAGCGCGTCGTGCACGTTCTGGTGCAGCAGTCGTTCCTGCAGCAGGTGGATCTCGTTGGCGTCGGAGACCATCAGTACCGGGTAGACCGAGCCGGGCCGGTCGCCGGGAAGGTCGGTCAGGGTGACGTCGACCCAGAGCGTGCCTTCCTCGCTGTGGTCCAGCAGGAGCCGCTCCTGCTGGATCGGCTGGCCGAGCTCCATCAGCTGCGAGAGCCCGCTCCGCAGCCGGACGACGTCGTGGTGGGAGGAGCCGAGTTCGGGGATCGACCGCCCGCGCAGGGCGGCGGGACGGCAGCCGAGGAGCTTGCCGAGCGCGGTGTTCGCCTCGACGATCAGGCCGTCGGAATCGGCCAGCGCGATCCCGAACGGGGAGGCGGAGTAGAGCTTGCTGAACCGCAACAGCGCAGGCTGGTGATCGGGCTCGCTGCGGACGGCGTCCTGGGCGACGCCGAGCAGGAGCTGTTCGAGTTGCTCTTGGGGAAGCGATACTCCTTTAGTGTCAGCGAGCGTCGCGGCCCATCTTCGAGCGACGTCGACCAACCCTGGCGCGGCACCAGGCTCAGGCACACTTCACCTCTTCATGCGCGGTTGATGGCCAGCTCAGACAGGGTGTCCGTGCTCAGGGACCCACACTAGGTATGAGCCGACCGGGAGTAGTGCCACGGCATCATGCGCGATACGGGGTGTCTACCGGCTGAAAGGGTGATCGCTGCTACACGAGTGGTGACCGGAAGTTACCAAGAGTACTCGATCGTGGGTGTCCCTGTGGTCGGGATCAGCGGGGCGTGAGGTGGATCGGCAGGCCGTCCGCCGGGACGGGCAGCGAGACGTAGTCCCAGCGCGCGGTGTAGTCGTCCGGGACCGACCAGCGGTACGCCCGCAGCATCTCGTGCAGCAGTGCTTTCACTTCGAAGGTCCCGAAATGCAGGCCGACGCACTTGTGCGCGCCGCCGCCGAACGGCATCCACGCGTAGCGGTGTGCCTTGTCCTCACGGCGTTCCTCCCCGAACCGGTCCGGGTCGAAGCGCATCGGGTCGGTCCAGCATTCCGGCGCGAAATGGTTGACGGTGGGGGAAACGCCGACCAGTGTCCCTTCGGGAATGAAGTGCCCGAGCACCTCGGTGTCCTTCACCGTCTTCCTCGCCAGCGAAGGAACCGGGGCGACCAGGCGCAGGGACTCCTTGATCACCAGGTCCAGCGTCTTCAAGGTCTCCAGCGCCTCGATGTCCGGCACATCGTCACCGAGAGCAAGAGACTCCTGACGCGCGCGTTCCTGCCACTCGGGGTTCTTGGCGAGGTGGTAGACGGCGGCCGCGCTGGTGATGGTCGAGGTGTCGTGCGCGGCCATCATCAGGAAGATCATGTGGTTGACGACGTCGGAGTCGGTGAACCGGTCACCGTCCTCGGTGGTGGCGTGGCAGAGCGCGGTGAAGAGGTCGTCGCCGTCGCTTCGCCGTTTCGACGGCAGGTTCGCCGCGAAGTAGCGTTCGAGGACCTTACGGCCGTGCAGCCCCGCCGCCCAGCGGCCGCCGGGTACCGGGAACCGGACGATGGCCGTGCCCGCGCGCACGGAGTTCACGAACGCGCGGTTGATCGCGGCGGATTCGTCGCCCGGCCGCATCCCCATGAACACGCGGGTCGCGACGTCGAGGGTGAGTTGCTTGAGGGACCAGTAGATCCGCGGGTTCGGCCGGTCCGTCCACGCTGCGACGCCCTCGCGCAGCGCCGGTCCCATCTGGTCGACGTACCCGGTGAGCCGTTGCCGGGTGAACGCCGCCTGCATGATCCGGCGATGCAGGTGGTGCTCGCCGAAGTCGAGCAGCATGAGGCCGCGGTCGAAGAACTGCTCGATGAAGAACTTCCAGCCCTCCTCCGAGAAGGCCTTGTCCTTGTTCACCAACGCGATCTGGGTCGCCTCGGGACCGGAGAGCGCGACGATGCGGCGGCCGAAGGCGCCCATCCAGGAGACGGGGCCGTAGGTCTCGTGGCGTTTGAGGCCGAACTCGATACCGAAGCGCATGAAGTCCAGCGCGTGCCCGATGACGGGCGGTCCTTCGTCGCCGAGGACGGGTTTGAGGCCGGACGGGGCGGGCGCGAGTTCCCGGACCGGCCAGGTCGCGCCGAGCCAGCGCTGGTCGATCGAACGCGGCAGGGGGATCGAGGTGAGCGGCGGGACCCGCTCACGCAGCGCCCCGGTGACCTTTTCGACGGCGTTCGCCATGGCGACCAGCTCCCCGTTGAGATCGGTGACCGCTCCACCCTCGCACCCTTGTTGACGTCCTGACAATACCCTGGCGGTAGGACGTGAAGGCCCCTTTCCCTCGGCTCGGCCGAGGGAAAGGCCCCCTTCACGCGACGTCAGGCCAGTTCGGAGCGGACCGCGTTCGCGGCGGCGACCAGGTTCCGCAGGGCCGGTTCGACCTCGGCGTAACCGCGGGTCTTCAGGCCGCAGTCCGGGTTCACCCAGATCCGCTCGGCCGGCACGGCGCCGACGGCGGTCCGCAGCAGCCCGCTGACCTCGTCGACGCCGGGGACACGCGGCGAGTGGATGTCGTAGACACCCGGCCCGACGCCGCGGCCGAAGCCCGCCGTGCCGAGGTCGGTGACGACCTCCATCTTCGACCGGGCGGCCTCGATGCTGGTGACGTCCGCATCGAGCGCGTCGATCGCGGTGACCACCTCACCGAACTCCGAGTAGCACATATGCGTGTGGATCTGCGTCGCGTCGTCGATGCCGGACGTCGCCAGCCGGAACGACGAGACCGCCCAGGCGAAGTACGCCTCGTGCGCCGAGGAGCGCAGCGGCAGCAGTTCCCGCAGCGCCGGTTCGTCGACCTGGATGACGCGGGTACCCGCCTCCTGCAGGTCGTGCACCTCGTCGCGGATGGCCAGCGCCACCTGGCGTGCGGTCTCGCCCAGTGGCTGGTCGTCGCGGACGAACGACCACGCCAGGATCGTCACCGGCCCGGTCAGCATCCCCTTGACCGGCTTCGCGGTCAGGCTCTGCGCGTAGCGCGCCCAGCCGACGGTCATCGGCTCGGGCCGCGAGACGTCGCCGTACAGGATCGGCGGCCGCACGCAGCGCGAACCGTAGGACTGCACCCAGCCGAAGTCGGTGGCCGCGAACCCGGCCAGCCGCTCGGCGAAGTACTGCACCATGTCGTTGCGTTCGGGCTCGCCGTGCACCAGCACGTCCAGGCCGAGGTCCTCCTGCAGCCGGATGACGCGCTCGATCTCGTCCTTCATGGACGCCTCGTAGCCCGCGTCGTCCAGCGCGCCCGCCTTGTGCGCGGCACGCGCCTTGCGGACGTCGGTGGTCTGCGGGAACGAGCCGATCGTGGTGCTCGGCAGCGGCGGCAGGTCGAGCGCCGCCTGCTGCGCGGCCGCACGCCGGGCGTACGGCGAGCGGACGGTGTCCTCGGGCCGCAGCGCTTCCAGCCGGGCGCGCACCCCGGGGTCGGCCAGATCGGCCGCAGTGGCGCGATCCGTGGCCGCGGCGCGGGCGGCGGAGAGGTCGACACCCTCCTCCTTCAGCGCCCGGCCGAGCAGGACGACCTCGTCGACCTTCTGCTGGGCGAACGCGAGCCAGCCCTTCAGACGCGGATGGAGCCCGTCTTCCCGCTCGACGTCGTAGGGCAGGTGCAGCAACGAGCAGGACGTCGAGACGCTGACCGACTTCGCCGTCCCGAGCAGTGTCGCCGCCCGGCCGAGGGCGCGAGTGGGGTCGGTGCGCCAGACGTTGCGCCCGTCCACGACGCCGGCCAGGACCTCCTTGTCGCGCAAGGCGGGTTCGGTGGCGACGGCGTCCACAAAGGACTCATCGGTGACCAGGTCGACGGCGAGGGCGTCGATGGGGGAGCGGGCCAGCACGCCCAGCGCCCGGCCGAGGCGGCCGAAGTACCCGGCGACCAGGATCTTCGGCCGCGCGGTCTGCTTCGCGAGGCGGTG
This sequence comes from Amycolatopsis sp. cmx-4-19, assembly GCA_049998115.1. GTDB lineage: Bacteria > Actinomycetota > Actinomycetes > Mycobacteriales > Pseudonocardiaceae > Amycolatopsis. The sequence goes on from JAEBEO010000025.1 coordinate 91,314, forward strand.
GTAGGCACGGATGAGGGCGTTGAGTTCCGGCTCGGTCCGGTCCGCGGCGAAGGCGGGCTCGTCGAACTGGACCCATTCGACGCCTTCGTCGTGCAGACGGCGAAGCAGCTCGACGTAGCCGTCGAGAAGGCCGTCGAGCAGGTCCAACGGCCGGAAGCCCTCCGATGCGCCTTCGGTCGCCTTGGCGAGCAGCAGGTAGGTCACCGGCCCGACCAGCACCGGCCGGGTCTCGACGCCGATCGCGCGGGCCTCGCGGTACTCGTCCAGCGGCTTGGAGCCGGTGAGCGAGAACGTCGTGTCCGGGCCGAGTTCGGGGACGAGGTAGTGGTAGTTGGTGTCGAACCACTTCGTCATCTCCATCGCCGGCGCGTCCTGCACCCCTCGGGCGGCGGCGAAGTAGGTGTCGATCGGCGCGAAGCCGAGCTTCGTGAAGCGCTCCGGAAGCGCACCGAAGAGCTCCGTGGTGTCGAGCACCTGGTCGTAGTGGGAGAAGGTGTTGGAGGGGACGGAGTCCAGACCGGCGTCCTCGAGTTCCCGCCAGGTCCGCGTGCGCACCGCGCGGCCGGTCTCCAGGAGTTCGGCTTCCTCGATCTTGTTCGACCAGTAGCGTTCCAGCGAACGCTTGAGTTCCCGGTCCGGTCCGATCCGGGGGTAACCCAGCACAGTGGTGCCGATTTCGGTCACTAGCTCTCTCCTCGCGAGCTCGTTGGCAGAGCCGGACGCGCGCGGGAGTGACCGCCCTTCGGTCGCGCCCATCCCACGAGGCCCGTACTCACGCACGCCGTCGGCGCACGTACCACGGGCAGGTCTTCGGACTCGTGGGCGACTCGCTCGCTCCTACCGGCCGTCGCTTCCCGGGCGCCATGCCCAGTGCTTTACCGTGTCTCGCACGGTGACGGCTTTCGTTCCCACATACCGCTGCGGGGCAGTCCCGGATTCGCACCGGGTTCCCTGTTACCTCGACCGGCCTGGGAGGCCGGGCGAACCAGTAGCACCCTGGAGCGTACTCAGGCCTGCTACGGGGTCGCTCGAATGTGAGCAAAGTCGGCCGGCCCGGTCTCGTCGTCGGAGGAGGCGGCGCAGCCCGTCCAGCAGGAGGGTGATGACACGCCGCACGGCGGCGGACACCAAGGCGGTGACGGCAACGAAGGCCCCCTTCCCGCGCTTAGGCGCGAGGAAGGAGGCCTTCGAGTACTTCTGTCAGTCCCAGTCGAGGGCGCCACCGGACTGGTACTCGATGACGCGGGTCTCGAAGAAGTTCTTCTCCTTCTTGAGGTCCATCGCCTCCGACATCCACGGGAACGGGTTCTCGGTCTCGCCGAAAATCGGCTGGAGACCGATCTGCTGCGCCCGTCGATCGGTGATGAAGTGCATGTACTGCTCGATCAGCTCGGCCGACAGCCCGAGCATGCCGCGCGGCATGGTGTCGCGGGCGTAGGCGACCTCGAGCTCGCAGGCCTCGGTGAGCATGCCGCGGATCTCGGCCTGGAACTCCTCGGTCCACAGGTGCGGGTTCTCGATCTTGATCTGGTTGATGCAGTCGATGCCGAAGTTCAGGTGGATCGACTCGTCGCGCAGGATGTACTGGTACTGCTCGGCGATGCCGATCATCTTGTTCCGGCGGCCGAGCGAGAGGATCTGCGCGAAGCCGGTGTAGAACCACATGCCCTCGAAGATCACGTAGAACGCGACGAGGTCACGCAGGAAGTTCTGGTCGGCCTCCGGCGTCCCGGTCTCGAAGTCCGGGTTCTCCAGGTTCTGCGTGTACTTCAGCGCCCACGCGTCCTTCTCCGAGATGGAGGGGACCTCGCGGTACATGTTGAACAGCTCGCCCTCGACCAGGCCGAGGCTCTCGCAGATGTACTGGAAGGTGTGCGTGTGCACGGCTTCCTCGAACGCCTGGCGCAGCAGGTACTGGCGGCATTCGGGGTTCGTGATCTGCCGGTACACCGCGAGCACGATGTTGTTGGCCACCAGCGATTCCGCGGTGGCGAAGAAACCGAGGTTGCGCTTGAGCATGGTGCGCTCGTCCTCGGTGAGGCCGTCGGCCGACTTCCACAGGGCGATGTCGGCCTGCATGGCGACCTCGGTCGGCATCCAGTGGTTGTTGCAGCCGGCGAGGTACTTCTCCCACGCCCAGGTGTACTTCATCGGCAGCAGCTGGTTGACGTCGGCGCGGGCGTTGATCATCCGCTTGTCGTCGACGTTGATCCGGGCGGCGCCGACTTCGATCTCACCGAGGCCGGTGGCGTCGGCGGAAGCGTCAAAGGTGGTCATGAACGAGCACACTCCAAAAGGGGTCGTGAGTGGTAAGGGCGGTTAGAACGGCCCTTACCACTCACGAGGATGTTTACTGGCAGGCTTCGCAGTCGGGGTCGTCGATCCGGCAGGCAGCGCCTTCGGTGGCGACGAAGTCGACGTCGGAGACCTGCGGGATCTCCTTCGGCTCCGGCTTGGCGGCCGGTGCGGTCACCGGCACGGCCGGGACGGCGGCGGCAGGCGACGGCGAGACCGCGGCGGAAGCCGACGGGGCCGGAGCCGGGGCGGCGGGCTTGGGAGCCGAAGGTGTGGCCGGGGCCGGGGTGGCCGAGACCGCGTTCAGCTTGCCGTCGGTGCCGCGCAGGGTGCTCTTCTCCACGTGCGTCGCGGACCGCGCCCGCAGGTAGTACGTGGTCTTGAGGCCCTTGTGCCAGGCGTAGCGGTACAGCTCGTCGAGCTTGCGGCCGCTGGGCGCCGCGATGTACAGGTTCAGCGACTGCGCCTGGTCGATCCACTTCTGGCGCCGCGAACCGGCGTCCACCAGCCACCGCGACTCGATCTCGAACGCGGTCGCGTACAGGGCCTTCAGGTCGTCCGGCACGCGGTCGATCTGGCCGAGGCTGCCGTCGAAGTACTTCAGGTCCGACACCATGACCTCGTCCCACAGCCCGCGCTCCTTGAGCGAGCGGACCAGGTGCGGGTTCACCACGGTGAAGTCGCCCGACATGTTCGACTTGACGAACAGGTTCTGGAACAACGGCTCGATCGACTGCCCGACACCGCAGATGTTGGAGATCGTCGCGGTCGGCGCGATCGCCATCACGTTGGAGTTGCGCATGCCGACGGTCTTGACGCGGTCCCGCAGCGGCGCCCAGTCCAAAGTGGACGAGGTGTCGACGTCGAGCGCGTCACCCTGTCGCGCGTCGATCAGCAGCTGCAGCGAGTCGATCGGCAGGATTCCCTTGCTCCACAAGGAACCCTCGAACGTCTGGTACTGGCCGCGCTCCTCGGCGAGATCGGTCGAAGCCGAGATCGCGTAGTAGCTGATGTGCTCCATGCTGGTGTCCGCGAACTGGACGGCCTCGTCCGAGGACAGCGGCACGCCGATCTCGAACAGGGCGTCCTGGAAGCCCATCAGGCCCAGCCCGATCGGGCGGTGGCGCAGGTTGGAGCGGCGCGCTTCCGGGATCGTGTAGAAGTTGATGTCGATCACGTTGTCGAGCATCCGGACCGCGGTGCGCACGGTCTTTTCGAGGCGCTTCGTGTCGAGGCCCTCGGGGGTGACGTGCTTGAGCAGGTTCACCGAGCCGAGGTTGCAGACCGCGACCTCGTCGGTGGTGGTGTTCAGCGTGATCTCGGTGCACAGGTTGGACGAGTGCACGACACCGACGTGCTGCTGCGGCGAACGCAGGTTGCACGGGTCCTTGAAGGTGATCCACGGGTGGCCGGTCTCGAACAGCATGGTCAGCATGCGGCGCCACAGGTCGACCGCGCGGATCTTGCGGAACACCTTCAGCTCGCCGCGTTCGGCGGCGGCCTCGTACTCGCGGTAGCGCTCGGCGAACGCGGTGCCGTAGAGGTCGTGCAGGTCCGGGGTCTCGTTCGGCGAGAACAGCGTCCACTGCGCGTCGGCCTCGACCCGGCGGAGGAACTCGTCCGGCACCCAGTTCGCGGTGTTCATGTCGTGCGTACGACGACGGTCGTCACCGGTGTTCTTGCGCAGGTCGAGGAATTCCTCGATGTCCACGTGCCAGGTCTCGAGGTACGCGCAGGCCGCGCCCTTGCGCTTGCCGCCCTGGTTCACCGCGACGGCGGTGTCGTTGGCGATCTTGAGGAACGGCACGACGCCCTGCGACTGGCCGTTGGTGCCCTTGATGTGCGCGCCGAGGCCGCGGACCGGGGTCCAGTCGTTGCCGAGGCCGCCCGAGTACTTCGCCAGCAGCGCGTTGTTCTTGTACGCCTGGAAGATCGAGTCCAGGTCGTCGTCGACCGTGGTCAGGAAGCAGGACGACAGCTGCGGGCGCGTGGTGCCGGAGTTGAACAGCGTCGGGGTGGACGCCATGAAGTGGAACGACGAAAGCAGCTCGTAGAACTCGATCGCACGGGCTTCACGATTGTCCTCACGGATCGCGAGACCCATGGCGACGCGCATGAAGAACGCCTGCGGCAGCTCGAACCGGACGCCGTCGTGGTGCTGGAAGTACCGATCGTACAGGGTCTGCAGGCCGAGGAAACCGAAGTCGAGGTCGCGCTCGGCGTGGATGGCCTCGGTGATCTTGTCGAGGTCGAAGGTCTGCAGCTCGGGGTTGACCAGCTCCAGTTCGATGGCGCGCTTGAGGTAGTCCCGGAAGTACTGCGGGTACCGGGCGGTCATCTCGTCCTGGCTGGCCAGCTGCGGCGTGCCCGCGAGATAGGTGAGGGCCTCGCCGCGGAGCTTGTCCGCGAGCAGCCGGGCGCTGACATAGGAGTAGTTCGGCTCCTGCTCGACGAGCACGCGCGCGGCCATGATCTGGGCGAGGGCGAGTTCGTCGGCGCTGATGCCGTCGTAGAGGTTGCGCTTGGCCTCGGCCAGGACCGGCTCGGCCGAGACGTCTTCGAGGCCGGACACGGCTTCACCGACCACGTGCGAGACGCGGGCCCAGTCGAGCGGGCGGAGCGAACCGTCGGCGGCCTTGACGCTGATGGTGACGTCGGACGAAGCCGGCTTCTCGGACTCGCGGGCCTTCGCGCGCTCGTCGCGGTAGAGGACGTACGCGCGGGCGACCTTGTGATGCTCGCCGCGCATCAGCGCGAGTTCGACGATGTCCTGGATCTGTTCGATGTGCAGCGCGGTCTCGGGACCGGCGTGGCGGAGCAGGGTGGCCTCGATCTGCTCGGTCAGTTCCTGGACCAGGTGGTGGATCCGCGACGAGGCGGCCGCGTCACCTCCCTCGACGGCGAGGAAGGCCTTGGTCACGGCGACCGAGATCTTGTTCGCGTCGAAGGGGGACACGCTGCCGTCCCGCCGGATGACTCGCACGGTCGCGGGCGTGGTGTCCGAGGACGAAGGTGGCCGCTGACCGGTTTCCACTGACATGCGTGTCTCCAATGGGCGCGTTGAAGCACCACAAGGCCTCACGAGGCCGTGCGCTGCAGGTTCTCCAAGCTGTCCGACCACCGCTCCCGAGCGGTCTCCCCGTCGCTGGGCGGTGCCGGTTCTCAGAGACTACATGTAGGGGTCGGAGGCTGCACGTGCCCCAATGGGTGGCGTGTCGTGGGCTCACCCTGGCGGGTTAGGCGATCACGCTCAGCGGCTGGTCAGCCGCCGAAAACGATCTTGAAGGCACGCAGGTGGGCGCTCAGAACCGGCCGCTGACCGGCCAGGAAGCCGAGTGGTCCGGCCTCGTTGATCCGCCAGTCGGCGGCCGCCGGGCACGGGCGCGCCGTCGCCCGCACGGGGCTCTTTTTGAGACGGCCGTCCAGGTTTTGGACGACGTCGAAGGCGGCGGGGAGTTTCACCGGCAGGCTCGGGCGGGCGGTGAACGCGGCCGTCGCGATCCAGTCCTCCCGAGTGGCCGCGGAGGCGGTGAAGGTCCGCCCGTGGGTGAAGTCGAGCGCGGCGAGGTCCTTGGGGATGCCCCACAGCGCGCGCCCGCCCGCGAGCGAGACCTCGCTGTCGACCCAGATGTCGGTGATGGAGCTGGAGAGGCGACGGCCGCGGACGGCGACCGTCGCCAGCAGCTCGTGATACTGGAGCTGCCCGGGCTCCTGGTAGTCGACCCAGGCGCCGAAGACCTGCGCTCGCCTGCCCACGACGGCGGGCTCGACGCCTTCGGGCAGCGCGGGCAGTTCGCTCACCGGGATCCGCCACACCGACAGGTACGCCTGGCCGGCCAGGTGCCACGGCTCCGGGGGATAGGTGGTCACGCGTTCCGCCACGGCAGGTACGCGGGCTGGTCGGTGTCGACACGCATGGAGAACTCCGGTGGTCGTTTCTGCAGGAAGGACAGGACCCCTTCGACGGCGTCCGGGCTGCTGCCCAGGCCGCCGATCAGCCGGGAGTCCAGTTCGTGCACGGGGAAGGGCGATTCGGCGCTCGCCATCCGGTACAGCAGTTGCCGGGTCACCGCGACCGACACCGGTGACGTGGTCGTGGCTATTTCGAGAGCCAGTTCGCGGGCTTTGGCGAGTACTTCGCCAGGCTCGTGAACACTGTGGACCAGTCCGGCGGTTTTCGCCTCCTCGGCGCCGAAGACGCGGCCGCTGATCATCCAGTCGAGTGCCGTGCCCATCCCGACGAGCCGGGGGAGGAACCACGCGGACGCGCCTTCGGGGTAGATCCCGCGGCGGACGAACACGAAACCGAAGCGCGAATCGGTCGACGCCAGCCGGTAATCACACGACAGCGTGATCGTGACGCCACCGCCGACGGCCGCGCCCCGCAGTGCCGCGATCACCGGCTTGTCCATCGTGAAGATCCGCTTCGAGCAGCGTCCCGCCGGCTCCTGCCACGCCGCGTCCGGCCCGGATTCCGGGTCGAAGTCGAATCCGCCCTGCGAGAGGTCGGCGCCCACCGAGAAGTCCTTGCCGTTGCCGGTGAGGATCACCACCCGGACGTCCTCGTCGCGATCGGCCCGGTCCATCGCGTCGCCGAGTTCGTCGGCCATGCGGATGGTGTAGCCGTTGCGTGCCTCGGGCCGGTTGAGCGTGACCATCGCGATGCGCTCGGCGACCTCGTAGGTGATTTCGGCGTACGCGCTCATGACGTGAACGTAAGACTACGTTGACAAGGTGTCAATAAGAGGGTCACTCGACGTCGTCCAGGTGATCCGCGTAGTACTCGATCGCCCGCCGGTACCGCTGGACCTTCGCGTCCGCGCTGGTCTCCGCGAGCACCTTCAACAGCGTTCCCATCGCGTCGCGTGCTTCGCCGACGTTGTGGAGCGCCATCGCGAGGAACGTCCTCAACGCCGTGTCCCCGGGGAATTCGCCGAGGCCGCGGCGCAAGGTCCGCAGCGAATCCTCGTACTTGCCGAGTACGCGGTACGTGCTGCCGAGCCCGAGGAACACGCCGTGCCTGTCCTCCGCGGAAAGTCCTTCGGCCGCGAGCGCGCGCTCGTAGTACGGGGCGGCTTCCGCCTCGAAGCCGAGGGAATCGTGCGCCCACGCCGTCTGGTAGGCGATCACGGCGTCCTTCGGGTTCCGCTCGGCCAGTTCGATCAGCCGCAGGCGGGCTTCGTCGGTGCCCTGCTCACGCAGCCGGATCGCTTCTCGTGTCTCGCTCATGCCGCCGCTCCGTCGAAGGGTGGGTAAGTCTCGCCGCCGATACGTTCGGCCACGACGATGTAGTCGGTGAGCGCCTCACGAGAACGGGTGAGCTTGACCAGTTGCTCGTCCAGCCGTCCGAGCCGTTCCCGCATCGCGGCCAGCAACTCGGGACAGCCGATCAGTTCCGGCTCCTCGCCGATCGCGCAGGGCAGCAGGTACGCGATGTCCTCGGATGAGAGACCGGCGCCGAGGAGATGCCGGATCTGCTTCACGCGCAGCACGGCGTCCTCGTCGTACTCGCGGTAGCCGTTCGTGCCGCGGTCCGCCTCCAGGAGGCCTTGCGCCTCGTAATAACGCAACTGGTGGGCGTTGACGCCCGTCCGGTGACTCAGTTCCCCGATCAGCATCGAATCCTCACTTGACCTTCATACCGGTATCAACGTTGACGATGCTGCCATGACTGACAACGCGAATACCCCGATCACCGTTCTCGGCCTCGGCCTGATGGGCCAGGCGCTCGCCCGCGCGTTCCTGAAGGCCGGGCATCCCACGACAGTGTGGAACCGGACAGCCGCCAAGGCCGACTCGCTGGTTGCCGACGGCGCGCGTCCGGCACCGACCGTCGGCGACGCGCTCGCGGCGGGTGGCGTGACGATCGTGTGCCTCACCGACTATTCGGCTGTGCGTGAACTGCTCGGCGAGGTCGCGCTGGAGGACACGACGCTGGTCAACCTGACCTCGGGCGATTCCGCCCAGGCCAGGGAAACCGCCGCGTGGGCCGAAAAGCGGGGCGCCCGCTACCTGGACGGCGCGATCATGGCCATCCCGTCGACGATCGGCACCGAGGAGGCGGTGATCCTGCTCAGCGGCCCCCGGCTGGATCCGGCGCTGGGCGCGCTCGGGACGGTCTCGTATCTCGGGGAGGACCCCGGGCTGGCGTCCCTGTACGACGTCGCCGGCCTGACGATGATGTGGAGTGTCCTGAACGCGTGGCTCCAGGGCACCGCGATGCTCCGGACCGCCGGTGTCGATGCCGCGACGTACGCCCCCTTCGCGCAGCAGATCGCCGTCGGCGTCGCCAGTTGGCTACCCGGCTACGCCGATCAGATCGACAAGGGCTCCTTCCCGGCCGAGGTGTCGGCCTTGGAGACCGACGCGCGGGCGATGGCGCATATGGTCGAAGAGAGCGAGGCGCTGGGCGTGAACGCCGAATTGCCGAAACTGATCAAGGCGATGGCCGACCGCGCGATCGCCGCCGGGCACGGCGGGGAGCAGTACCCCGTGCTGATCCGGGAGTTCGAGCGGCCGGCGGAATAAGGCCACGGCGAGTGGGGTCACGGACATGCGTGCGATCGTGCTCGACGGACCCGGCCCACCCGTCGTCGCGATGATGGGCGGGATGGGGCGTTGCCGGAAATGCCGCAGACCGCGCACTGATCCGCGGCGGGACGTCGTCGATCGGTGCCGCGGCCCGCTCGTGGACGACGGTCCGGTCGCCGACGCGGTGCGGGAGATCTTGCCGGGCGGGTGAACGCGGCGCTGGAACTGGTCGGGACCGATGTCTTACCGGACACGCCGCAGGGGACGGTGTGTTGCACCGGGATGCTCGGCGACGTCTGGTCGATCCCGGGCTTCTCCCCGCCGTATGCGGTGATCCCGAAGAGCAGCGACCTAACCGCCGAGGCGCTTCAGCGCTATGTCGACTTGGTCGAATCCGGACGACTGCCGCTGAAGATCCATCCGGTGTACGGGTTCGAGGAGATCGCGGAGGCGCATCGGGTGATGGGGGAGCGGTGGGGAAGCTGGCCGCCCGGGTGGGCTGAGGGCCGGGCGTGTCGTGTACGACCCGAGACCGCATTGTCGAACTTCACGGCACCCCGAAGCGGCGTGAGAGTTCCGTGGTGAGAACAATCATCCAAGTCGGAGGGCATTTGTGTACCCGGCACATCCTCGACGCCGGTGGGTGTGCGGGGTGTGGTCTGGGGCAGGTCCCAGTCCCAGCTTCAGCGGGGGCAGGGGCGGCCTATGTTCGTAGGTGCATGGTGTTGCGTCTTGGTTGTCCGGTGGGGTCGAGGTAGGCGAGGGCGATGAATTCCGGCAGCCCGTCCTTGGCGATGCGGACTTTCCACTCGCTCTTGTGGATCAGGCGGTGGTGCTTCGAGCACAGCAGTACCAGGTTGTCGATCTTCGTCTCGCCGTGGTGGCGCCAAAAAACGACATGGTGTGCGGTGCGGCGAGGCACGGGCATGTCGCAGATGGGTCGACCTGGGGCGCGCTGCCCGAGTTTCCTCGGGTGCGTTTCCCCAGGCCGCCCGCCGAACCCGCCGTGCGACTCTCACCGCAACGGGCTCTCCACGAAGTTATGCTTGTCGGGCTGTGTCCAGCATGTTCGCCAGGTTGGTCCATGGTGTTGGGATCGTGTAACCTCGCCATCGATAGCGCTCGATGATGATTTCCTGCGGGTTATAGAGCACGGTCTCGTTCTCTTCTGGGCGGTGTGCCGGATATCCTGTGAGGAACCGGCGTCGAACCTTGTGCCAACCCAGTTTCGGGTGTCTCGCCCGTATCC
>JAEBEO010000026.1:0-92920 GCA_049998115.1 Amycolatopsis sp. cmx-4-19
CCTCAAACACCACGTCACCGCAACAACAAGCCCTCGAGGGAAGGCCGAACTGGCCAGCGGCGCACGCACCCACCTCCGCCGCCGCCAGAACCAGCCCGACCACGTCAAAGCCTTCTTTGGCAAGGAATAAACCCGCTACGCCGCCAACTGACACGCCATATTTGCCTTACGGGTCAATAACCCTCCTTACCACTCACGAGCTTTTTCCGGCGGCTACGTCCGATGACGTACGCGGGAAGCCGCTCCGGAACGGATGTGCCGCGCTCGTCGGGCGGACACCCTGGTGACCATGAACATTCCCGTGGACACAGACGAACTCACGAAACAGTACGGCGAGCACGTCGCCGTCGACCGGATGAACCTCACCGTGCTGCCGGGCGAGATCTACGGTTTCCTCGGCCCGAACGGCGCGGGCAAGACGACGACGTTGCGGATGCTGCTGGGGCTCGTCCGGCCGACGTCGGGCAGCGTGCGGCTGTTCGGCAGGCCACCGGGCGCCCTCGACGGCGTCGGCGCGCTGATCGAATCGCCCGGCTTCTACCCGTATCTGTCCGGTTCGGACAATCTGAAAGTGCTGGCCCGGTACAGCGGAACGGATCCGCTCCGGGTGGGCGAAGTGCTCGCGATGGTCGATCTCGCCGATCGCGGCAAGGACCGCTACTCGGCGTACTCCCTCGGCATGAAGCAGCGGCTGGGGGTCGCGGCCGCGTTGCTGAAGGATCCGCGGCTGCTGATCCTGGACGAGCCGACCAATGGGCTCGACCCGGCCGGGATGGCCGACATGCGCGTGCTGATCCGGCGGCTCGGCGCCGAGGGCTGCACGGTGCTGCTGTCGAGCCACATGCTGGGCGAGGTGCAGCAGATCTGCGACCGCGTCGGCGTGGTCTCACACGGACGGCTGATCGCGGAGAACACGGTGGCCGAACTCCGCGGCGGCACGGTGCTGCACATCGAGGCCGACGAACTCACGCGTGCCGCCGACCTGACGAGGCGCTGGATCGGCGACGAGAACGTGCGGGCGAGCGGGACCGGGCTCGACCTGACCGTCGAGCCGGAGCGCGCGTCGTGGCTGAACAGCGAACTCGTCACGGAAGGGATCGCGGTGCGGGAACTGCACGTCCGCGAGCGGGATCTGGAGCAGGTGTTCTTCGAGCTCACCGGAGAGGTGGCAGCTCATGTGGGGTAGCTGCACCGCCGAGCTGGCGAAGCTCGTCCGGCGTCCGGCCAACTGGTTCATGCTCGGGATCGCGGTCGCGCTCGGCCTGACCTTCACCTACCTGCTGCCGCTCGCGGGAGCGGCGGGCGCGCCGAGCGGGGCGCCGGGCACCGATCGCGGGCTGGCCGCGACGATGCCGGAGAACCTGGTCGGCAACTCGATCGGTGGGCTGCCGGTGTTCCTCGGGGCGATCATGCTTGTGATCGGGGTGCTGGCCGTCGGCACCGAATACGGCTGGAGCACGTGGAAGACCGTGCTGACACAAGGACCTTCGCGACTGACCGTCTACAGTGGAAAGTTGTTCGCGCTCGCCGTCGCGACGCTGGCCGTGGTGCTGACGAGCTTCGCGACCGGCGCGATCACGAGTGCCCTCATCGCCGCGTCGGAGGGCTCACCGATGAACTGGCCTTCGGCGGGCTCGCTGCTCACCGGGATCGGCGCCGGCTGGCTGATCGGGATGACCTGGGCGGTGCTGGGCGCGGCGCTGGCGATCGCGATGCGTGGTGTGGCGCTGCCGATCGGGCTCGGCCTGGTGTGGTTGCTGGTGGTCCAGAACCTGCTGTTCGGGGTCGCGGCCCCGCTGCTGGACTGGGTGAACACGCTCCAGCTGGCCCTGCCCGGCGCCAACGCCGGTTCGCTGGCCGCGTCGCTCGGGGCCTCGGACGGCGCGCCGAGGATCGGCGAGCTCGTCGGCGTCTCGCAGGCGGCACTGGTGGTGGGCGGCTACCTGGTGGCCTTCGCCGGTCTCGGCGGCTGGCTGCTGCGGCGCCGGGATGTGCTCTGACAGTCCGTGAAGGCCTCCTTCCCTACTCTGAGGGTAGGGAAGGAGGCCTTCACGGATCAGGCGAGGGCGTCGAGGTCCTTGAGGACGTCCTCGGGCAGCTCCAGCTTCGCGGCGGCGATGTTCTCGTGCAGGTGCGCCACCGACGACGTCCCCGGGATCAGCAGGATGTTCGGCGACCGCTGGAGCAGCCACGCGAGCGCGACCTGCATCGGCGTCGCGTCGACCCGGCGGGCGCAGTCGTCGAGGACGCCGGACTGCAGCGGGCTGAAGCCGCCCAGGGGGAAGTACGGCACGAACGGGACGCCGATGCTCGCGAGGGCGTCGAGCAGGCCGTCGTTGGCGCGGTTCGCGACGTTGTACTCGTTCTGCACGCAGACGACCGGCGCGATGGAGCGGGCATCCTTGACCTGCTCGGGCGAGACGTGGCTCAGCCCGAGGTGCCGGATGAGGCCCTGCTGCTGGAGTTCGGCGAGGACCTCGAAAGGCTCGGTGATCGAGACCGGGATCGGGAAGACGCCGTGCTCGCCGGCGAGCCGCAGGTTGACGACGTCGAGGACGTCGACGCCGAGGTTGCGAAGGTTGTCGTGGACCGCGGAGGTCAGTTCCTCACGCGAAAGCGCCGAAGGCCAGCCCTTGTCCGGAGTCCGCTTCGCACCCACCTTGGTGACGATGTGCAGGTTCTGCGGGTACGGGTGCAGCGCCTCGCGGATCAGCTCGTTGACCGTGTGCGGGCCGTAGAAATCGCTGGTGTCGATATGCGTGACGCCCTGATCGACGGCCTCGCGGAGGACGGCGATCGCGGCGTCGCGGTCGCTCGGCGGTCCCCAGATGCCGGGGCCGGACAGCCGCATGGCGCCGTAGCCCATCCGGCTCACGGTGAGATCGCCGAGGGTGAGGGTGCCGCCTGGGCTCATGATCGCTCCTTGTCCAGTGGGGTCCGTGCGTGGTCCCCCGCCTCACCTTATGCAGGACAGGCCTGCTCGGCGCGCGCGGGAAGGGAGCAAGGGACCTTTGCTCTCACCCGCGCCCCTGACCTGCGCAAACGGAGCCTCAGACGGGTCGTCGGAGCTGTCTGGCCGCTTCGCCTCGCCGACTCGACGGCCCGGGAGGCGGCGTGAGCGTGACCCCGGCCCGCGTGAGCATCCCGAGGTCGAGGGTCCATTCCCGGCTCGACCGGTGCCGCCACACCTCGAACGCGTCGCGGATGTGCGTCGCGGCCTGCTCGGGGGTCATCCCCGTCACCGCGCGCAGATGAGCGAGCGCGTCCGCGTCCCTGCCGGTGACCTGGGCATAGCCGTAATGCGTGCTCAGATGGCAGTCACTGCACAGGCAGATCAACCGCCGCAGCGACTGGGTGAGGGTGGCCGGGTCGTAGTGCCAGCGTTCGTGCGCTTCGAGCCACCGGCGGGTCATCCGCTCTTCCGGCCGGCCGCAGATCTCGCAGAGCTGTCCCGCCCGGTGGGTGAGCATCCGGCGCAGGCGTTCCCAATCCCGGGGAGTGACGCAGGACCGGACATTGGTGAACCAGCAACTGCTGGGCACGAGATCGACGAAGAGCCCGGAGCCGAACGAACGGTCTTCGCCGGGAAGCAGCTCCGGAATCCGCGCGGCCGCGGCCCAGCCGACCAAGGAGGCCATGCCGACGCGAGGCGCGTACCAGCGCTTGGCCGCCGGATCCCACCGAGCCCCGGCTGCCTTGGCGTCGTCCTTTTCCGCGTAGGGAACGTCGAGCCAGATTCGTTCTTCGGACACGCTCTTCCTTTCCTCCGCTGTGGCGGGGAAGAAGATTCTGCCGTCTCGAAGCGGCCAAGTCTCCCCTTTCGGGGATACCTCCAAGACACGCCGGACGCACTGAGGATCGGCCAGCCCCGGCCTCGAGTCCCTACGTATTCCGCCCGGTGCGCACGACCAGGCCGACCAGCTGGTTCGCCAGTCCCTCGGTCAGCGCGTCGACGAACATCTCGCGACCGGCGGGCGCTCCTCGTTCGGCGAGGACCGTCGCGACAGCCTCGCCCGGATTCGCGTAGGGCCACAGTCCCGCCACGAGGATGAAGACGGCCTTCGCGAAGTACCCGGCCGCTTCGGCGTCCAACGGGATCCGGGCGCGGACGACGCTCGCGAGCCGTCCGGTCCGCTCGGCGGCCCGGGCCTTGAACGTCCTGGCGGTCTCCACGGAGATGTTGCGTTCGAGCACGGCGGCCATCGTGCTGATCAGCTCGCACAGCAGGCGTTGTCGCGAAAGCGACGTCGCGATGACAGTCGCGACGCGCACTTCACGCTCATACCCCGGCTTCGCGTCGCCTGGCTCGCCTAGTTCGCTTTCGAGGTCGTCCAGCCAGGCGACCCAGACCGAGTCGAGGACTTCCAGGAAGATCGCCTCACGACTGTCGAAGTACCGCAGCACGTTCGACTTGGCCAGGCCGACGCGGTCGCTCAGCTCCCGGAGGCTGATCTGGGAGACCGGGCGTTCGGCCAGCAGTTCACGAGCCGTCGCGAGGATCGCCGTGCGCCGCGCCTCCACCTGTTCCGGCCGCCGGGCGCGCTGGAAGTCGGGAGCCACGCGCCGCACGGTACCAGACCACCCGGCTGTTATTCGGTCTTGGCGGTCCTCTTGGCCTGCACCCGCTTGTAGCTCCAGATCAGCAGCGCGAACAGGATGAGCCCGGAGAGGATCAGGCTCGAACCGGTGCTCCAGCCCGCGAGCGGCAACCCGGGCACGAGACCCCAGACGACCCCGGCGGCCAGCAGGCCCAGCCCGGCCAGCACCGACCCGGCGATGCGCAGCGGCGACGACACGCTTTCCTCGGCCGCCTTCATCGCCCTGTCGCGGATCGGATCGACGTACTTCTCCACCGCCGGGAACTCCGAAGCCAGCACCAGCAGGCCCGCGAGCACGAGCAGCAGGCCAGGGCCGGGCAGGACGAGCAAAGCGATGCCGACCAGCAGCAGAATGCCGCCCGCGATCAGGATCAGCACCTGCTTCACGGGTTTTCCGATGCCCACGTCTTCTCCTCGCCGTCGTGTTCCCCCCGATTGTGCCGGTAACACGCTGGTCTCGCCCGGTTCGAAAACTTTTCGCCGGATCGGTCTGTTTCGGCCGGGACCGTTCGTCGGGGTGGTGAACCACCCCCGAAGGACGGAGGCACGCATGCACCCCGACCCGCGCCGATGGCGAGCGCTGGCCCTGCTCTGCACGGCCAACTTCATGGTCATCCTGGACTCGCAGATCGTCGTGCTCGCGGTACCGTCGATCGAACGGGACCTCGGTTTCGACGGCGTCGGGACGCATTGGGTGCTCAGCGCGTACCTGCTGAGCTTCGGTCTCCTGCTCCTGCCGGGCGGCCGCGCCGCGGATCTGCTCGGCCGCCGCCGGACGTTCTCGGCAGGCACGGCGTTGTTCCTGCTTTCCTCGCTGCTGTGCGGATTCGCGTGGAGCGACGACGTCCTGATCGCCGCCCGTGTCCTGCAGGGGATCTCGGCCGCGTTGATGGCGCCGAGCGCGCTCGCGCTGGTGATGACGACGTTCACCGACGACGGCGAGCGCACCAAGGCGCTGGCCGCGTGGTCGGGTGTCGGCGGCTTCGGCGCGACGGCCGCGCTGCTCATCGGCGGCACGTTGACGCGGGCGTTCGGCTGGGAGTGGGTGTTCTTCCTGAACATCCCGGTGGCACTGGTCCTGCTCGTGGCCACGCCCGCCCTGCTCGAGGAGAGCCGGGACGTGTCCCGGCGCGGGGCGCCGCTGATCCCGCTGCGGATCTTCTCCTCGCGCATGCTCACCGGCGGGAACCTGGTGATGCTCACCAGCGCGATGGGTGCCTTCGCGGTGTCTTTCCTGGTTTCGCGCTACGCCCAGGAAGTGCTCGGCTATTCGCCGCTGCTGTTCGGTGTCGCGACCGCCGTCCTGCCGGTGATGGCGGTCGTCGGCGCGTACGGCGGGCAGGCACTGATCCCGAAGATCGGCGTGCGCGGCCTGGCCGTTGCGGGCACGGTGCTGCTCGGCGCGGGCTGCCTCGCGCTTGCCGGTGTCTCGCCGGACGGTGCTTACCTGACAGACCTGCTGCCGGGGTTGGCCGCCTTCGGACTCGGTCTGGGCGCGGCGACCGTCGCCGGGCCGATGGCCGCGCTGGGCGGTGTCGACGCGGGTGACACCGGACTCGCGTCCGGCATCACCACCGCCGCGTTCCAGCTGGGCGGCGCGCTCGGTGTCTCGGTAGCCTCGGCCCTGTCGGCGGCCGTCACCGGTACCGCGACTTCGGCCGAGGCGGTGACCGGAGGCTTCCGCGCAGGTTTCGCGGCCGCGGCCGGCTTCGCGGCGTTGGGCCTGGTAATCGCGCTCTCGACGCTGCGCACGCGGAAAGCTCCGGCGAACGTGATGGAGGCCTGATGCACTACATGTTGCTGATCTGCGGTACCCCTTATCCGGGCGCGGACGGCTGCGACGACCCGCTCGACGAGAAGACCCAGGCGTGGGTCGACGAGATGACCGCGCGCGGGGTGCGGCTTTCCGGGAGCAGGCTGCGGTCCGCGGCCACGGCGACCACCGTGCGGCTGCGCGACGACGAACTGCTCGTCTCGGACGGGCCGTTCGCGGAGACGAAGGAACAGATCCTCGGCTACGACCTGATCGAATGCGCGAACCTCGACGAGGCCATCGAGATCGCGTCGAAGCATCCGGTCACGAAGGTGGCGACCATCGAGATCCGGCCGATCTGGCCGACTCCCTGACCGCGCTGGTCGCACGCTCTGTCCGTGAAGGCCTCCTTCCCTACCTTGAGGGTCGGGAAGGAGGCCTTCACGGACTTGGGGCGCCCGAAACCGATAGCAAGGGACCTTTGCTGCTACTTTCCCCAAGAACGTGATAGCAAAGGTCCCTTGCTCACTTCCCTGAAGATCCCCCGGCCAGCAGCTGCTCAAAGGGCACGAACCCCGAAGCGGCCGGAGCACTAGGAGCATCCGAGAGCCGCGAAGCGAGCTCTCGCCCAGCCCGCGAAGCCCGGATGTCGAGATCTCCCGGAGAGGCCCAGTCCGACGAAGCGGCGTAGACCGCTGTCGCGACGGGCTCGGCGCGAAGGTAAGCGAAGAGCGGCCGCAGTGCGAAGTCGAGCACCAGCGAGTGCCGTTCGGTTCCGCCGGTCGCGCCGATCAGCACCGGCTTCCCGTCGAGTGCCTTCTGCTCCAGTACGTCGAAGAACGACTTGAACAGTCCGCTGTACGACGCGGTGAACACCGGCGTCACGGCGATCAGGCCGTCCGCGGCGGTCACCGTGTCGATCGCCGAACGCAGTGCCGGGGAAGGAAACCCGGTCAGCATGTTCTTCGTGACGTCGAGGGCCAGGTCCCGGAGTTCGATCACCTCGACCTGCACGTCCGGCAGCGCGGAGGAAACCGCCGCGACCAGTTTGTCCGCGAGCAGCCTCGTCGAGGACGGCTGGCTCAAACCCGCGGTCACCACTGCGATCGTCGTCATGCGGACACCTCCGAAAGACCCGCCAGAAGCGAAGCGTGCGTAGGAGCCTCAGGCACGTGAGAGGGACGAAGCGCGTCGAATTCCTTACGCAGCACCGGGATCACGTGCTCGCCCAGGAGGTCGAGCTGTTCCAGCACGGTCTTCAGCGGCAGACCGGCGTGATCCACCAGGAACAGCTGACGCTGGTAGTCGCCGAAGTGTTCGCGGAAGGTCAGCGTCTTGTCGATGACCTCCTGCGGGCTGCCGACGGTCAGCGGCGTCTGCTCGGTGAATTCCTCCAGCGACGGGCCGTGCCCGTACACCGGCGCGTTGTCGAAGTACGGCCGGAATTCGCGCACCGCGTCCTGCGACTTCGGCCGCAGGAACACCTGGCCGCCGAGGCCGACGATCGCCTGGTCCGCCGTGCCGTGCCCGTAGTGCTCGTACCGCTCGCGGTACAGCCGGATCAGCGACTGGAAGTGCTCCTTCGGCCAGAAGATGTGGTTCGCGAAGAAGCCGTCGCCGTAGTAGGCGGCCTGTTCCGCGATCTCCGGGCTGCGGATCGAACCGTGCCAGACGAACGGCGGGACACCGTCGAGCGGCCGCGGGGTCGAGGTGAACTCCTGCAGCGGCGTCCGGAACTTGCCGGACCAGCTGACCACGTCCTCCCGCCACAACCGGTGCAGCAGGTGGTAGTTCTCGACGGCGAGGGGGATTCCCTGTCGGATGTCCTGCCCGAACCACGGGTACACCGGCCCGGTGTTGCCGCGGCCCATCATCAGGTCGACGCGTCCGTCGGCGAGGTGCTGCAGCATCGCGAAGTCCTCGGCGATCTTCACCGGGTCGTTCGTGGTGATCAGCGTCGTCGACGTGGAAAGAATCAGTTTCGACGTCTGCGCGGCGATATGCCCGAGCATCGTGGTCGGCGAAGACGGCACGAAGGGCGGGTTGTGGTGCTCGCCGGTCGCGAACACGTCGAGACCGACTTCTTCGGCCTTGAGCGCGATCCGCACCATCGCCTTGATGCGCTCGTGCTCGCTGGATGCCTCCCCGGTGGTCGGGTCGGTCGTCACATCGCCCACCGTGAAGATTCCGAACTGCATGACTGCTCCCTGGTCACCGGATCATCGTTGCTTGAGCGTTCAACCTTACGCGCGCAAGATGTATTCCAGACCATCGGCGCCAACTGAAAGGGTGACTTGGACGAGGTCTGGCTCGCCGCGGCCACCGCGCTCATGCAGTTCTACGACAACGGCACGGAGCGCTGGCAGGCCACGGGCCGGTGGAATTCGGCGAACGCGCTCACCGCGATCCTCGACTACAGCACGCGAACAGACTCACGGAACCACCGCCACGCCATCGCCACCACCTTCGACCGCAACCGCGGCGACAATTTCACCAACGACACCGGCTGGTGGGCGCCCGCCTGGATCCGCGCCTACGACTTGACCAAGGAGCGCCGCTACCTCGACACCGCCGTCATCGCCGCGAACTACATGTACTCCTACCGCGACGGCGGGCTCTGGTGGTCCACGGCCAAGACGTACAAGAACGCCGTCACCAACGCCGTCCAGGGCGCGCGAGGTCTGGGACTGGTTCCGGAACAGCGGCATGATCACCGGCGCGGGCCTGGTCAACGACGGCCTGGACTTCTTGTGCGCCGACAAACGGGCAGGCCGTGTGGAGCTACGACCAAGGCATCGTCCTCCACGACGACAGCGCTGCTGCACGAGGACGGCGTCCTGCGCGACACGTCACTCGACCAGCACGCCCTGGGCCGCGCCGGTCCGGTCGACCGGATCGACGCGGCCCGTCAGCACAGCGCGCTGGAGGTCCTCACCGCAGCTCTCTGATCACCGGCGTCGGGACGTGCAGCCAGGCAAGGACCTCGGTCTCCTTCTCGTGCACGAGCACCTGCCGGTAGCTCATCGTGTCGAGACCGGGGCCGCCCTGGTCCTGGACGTCCTCGTGGAACCGGTCCGAGACGAGTACGACGACGGGCGAGCCGTCCGGCGCTTCGGCGAGCGCGTCACGCAGCACCCGCGAGTCGAGCAGCCGGGCGAGCAGCACCTTCGGCCGTCCCGTCACACCGTATTCGTCGAGCGTGACCTCCCCGGCGTGGATCGCCACGCGCACCCGGATCCGCAGCGCCGGCTCGGTGACCACATTGTACTTCGCCAGTTCCGCCGCCAGCTGCGAAAGCAGCGGGAGCAGCAGCCGGAACTTCGGGAAATGCGGGGGGACGACGACGATCATGCCGTCCCCGGTGTCCCGTTTGAGACACGCCTCCCAGCCGATGCCGCTGGCCTCGAAGGCGTCGGCCAGCAGGCCGAAGAGCATCCGCCGCACCTGGACGAAGATCTCGCTGCTGCGTCCGACCTGGCCGAATCCGGCGATGTCGATGGAGAACAGCCCGCAGTGCATGCCGGATTCGACCCATACGGGCCGCGCCGGATAGAGGATCTTCTTCCGCAGCAGGGCGAGGTGGACGCAGGACACGGCGATCAGCACGATCGTGCCGAAGAACCACGAGACCGACAGGATCGCCTCGTCGGCCCCTTCCGTTCCCGCCAGCGAGAGCAGGTAGAGCATCCCGGCGGAGATCGCGGTGTAGGCCAGCACGAACAGCAACAGGTACGCGCGACGCAGCCGGAGCGCCGCGTGGACGAACGGCAGGGGTGTGAGCACCCCGAGTGACCCGATGACCACCACGAAATACCAAAGACTCACCACACGCTGCGCGGTCGACGCGCGTGTGGGACCGACTCCGACGGCCACTTCCCGATTCCCCCTGCCGCCCCCAGCAGTGTGACAGTGGAAACCATAACGCCTCATCAGGTGACTGTCAGGAGCAGGACCAGGGCATAAATACCGGCGACGACCTCCGCACGGAACAAAAGGGTCAGAACGCCCACCAAGATCAGCAGTGCGATGATCGGCAAGGTTTTCACGGTTTCGTGACCGGCTCCGGGCGTGAAGGTGCGAGCGTTCACTGACGGTCAGCGAAGCGCGGCGGACAGATGACTGGGCGTGGCCACGAACAGGTGTTCGCCACACCGAGGGCGCTGGAGGAGACGAGTTGTCGGAGGGGACGGATATCCTCCAGTACGGTGTCGCGTTGAACGCCACCGCCACGAGCAAGTTCGCGAGCCACGACTCCAGGAGAAAGACCCAGTGACTGCTGAGACCCTGTACGGGGCCGACGACCTGACGCACCTCGAGGGTCTGGAAGCGGTCCGCAAGCGCCCCGGGATGTACATCGGCTCCACCGACAGCCGCGGGATCAACCACCTGTTCTCCGAGGTCGTGGACAACTCGACCGACGAGGGCGTGGCGGGCCATGCCGCCAGGATCGTGGTGACCCTGCACGCCGACGGGAGCGTCCAGGTCGACGACGACGGCCGCGGCATCCCCACCGGAACACACGCCAAATCCGGGCTGTCCGGTGTCGAACTCGTGCTGACCAGGCTGCACGCCGGCGGCAAGTTCGGCGGCTCCGGCTACAAGACCTCCGGTGGTCTGCACGGTGTCGGCGCCTCGGCGGTGAACGCGCTCTCGCACCGCTTCGACGTCACGGTGAAGCAAGACGGCAAGGTCCACCAGATGTCGTTCGCGCACGGCGTGCCCGGCGTCTTCGACGGCCCCGGCCCGAAGGCCAAGTTCACCCGCAAGTCCGGGCTGAACATCACCGGGAAGATGAAGCGCGGCGAGCGCGGCGGCACGTCGATCCGGTACTGGTACGACTCGCGCTACTTCGAGACAGGCTCCGCGCTCGACGTCGAGGGCGTCCGCACCAAGATGCGCAACACCGCGTTCCTGGTCCCCGGCGTCACGTACGTGCTGCGCACCGCCGTCGACGACGCGATCAGCGAAGAGACCTTCCACTTCCCCAACGGCCTGGCCGACATGGTCGATTTCCTCAGCCCGTCCGGCGAGAAGCCCGTCTGCGGCACGCTGATCATCAACGGCGAGGGCACCTACAAGGAGAACGCCGCCGACGCCAGCGGCGTCATGCAGTCCAATGTGGAGCGTCACGCGGAGATCGAGGTCGCGCTGCGCTGGGGCACCGGCTACGAGCGCACGGTGGAGTGCTTCACCAACACCATCCGCAACGTCCACGGCGGCACGCATCGCCGCGGCTTCGACCGTGCGGTGCTGAAATCCTTGCAGGACGCGATTTCCAAGACCCGAGGGCTGCTGAAGCCCAAGGAGGACATGCCGACCGTCGAGGACGTCCTCGAAGGCATGACCGCGGTCGTGCACGTCCGGCTGCCGGAACCGCAGTTCACCTCGCAGACCAAGGACGAGCTGTCCACCGCCGGCATCACGCGGGTCATCCAGGGCGTCGTCGACAAGCACATCCGTGCCTGGACCGAAGAGCGGAAGACCAAGTCCGAGGCCAAGATCGTGCTGCAGAAGGTGGTCGACGCGGCACGCGTCCGGCTCACCCAGAAGCAGCAGAAGGACGCCGCCCGGCGCAAGACCGCGCTCGAAGGCGCGGCCATGCCGCCGAAGCTGGTCGACTGCCGCACCACCGGCGTCTCCCGCAGTGAACTGTTCCTCGTCGAGGGTGACAGCGCGCTCGGTTCGGCGCGGATGGCACGCGTGTCGGAGTACCAGGCGCTGCTCCCCCTGCGCGGCAAGATCCTCAACGTCCAGAAGGCGTCGCTCGGCGACACACTGAAGAACGCCGAGATCGCCTCGATCGTGCAGGTGCTCGGCGCGGGCAGCGGACGCACCTTCGACCTGACGACCATGCGCTACGGCCGGGTGATCCTGATGGCCGACGCGGACGTCGACGGTTCGCATATCCGCACGTTGCTGATCACGTTGTTCGCCAAGTACATGCGGCCGGTGATCGAGGACGGCAGGCTGTACGCCGCGATGCCGCCGCTGCACAAACTGGTCACCAAGGGCCGCAACCCGGAAACCCATTTCACCTTCACCCAGAAGGAGATGGAGACCAAGTTCGCCGCGCTGGAGCGCGCGGGCAAGCAGATCGTCACGCCGGTGCCGCGGTTCAAGGGCCTCGGCGAGATGGACGCCGACGAACTGTGGGACACCACGATGAACCCGGCCACCCGCTCGGTCCGCCGCATCACCCTCGACGACGTCGATGCCGCGGAGAACGCGCTCGAACTGTTGATGGGCGAGAAGGTCGAACCGCGCCGCAACTGGCTGGTCGAATCCTCCGACCGGGTCGACCGCGAAGCCATCGACGCCTGATTTCGTTGCTATTCAAGGAGCTTTGAGTAATGGCACGCCGTAAGGGCACCACCACCAAGGTCGACCCGTCAGCGTTCGACAAGCCCGGCGCGAACGTCTTCGACAACTCGCTGAAGACGGAGATCGAAGACTCGTACCTGGAGTACGCCTACTCGGTCATCCACTCACGGGCGCTGCCGGACGCGCGGGACGGGCTGAAGCCGGTGCACCGGCGGATCATGTACTCGATGAATGAGAACGGCTACCGGCCGACGCACGCGTACGTGAAGTCGTCTCGCGTGGTCGGCGACGTGATGGGCAAGTACCACCCGCACGGCGACACGGCGATCTACGACGCCATGGTCCGGCTCGCCCAGGACTTCTCGCTCAACGTCCCGCTGGTCGACGGGCACGGCAACTTCGGCTCCCCCGACGACGGCCCGGCCGCCTCGCGATACACCGAGGCGCGGCTGTCCCCGGAAGCGATGCTGCTGGTCGGCGAGCTCGGCGAGGACACCGTCGACTTCCGGCCGAACTACGACGGTTCGCTCGAAGAGCCGTCGGTGCTGCCCGCGGCGTTCCCGAACCTGCTGGTCAACGGCACTTCCGGGATCGCGGTCGGGATGGCGACCAATATGATCCCGCACAACCTGACCGAGGTCATCGGCGCGGCGCGGTGGCTGATCAACCATCCGAACGCCACGCTCGACAAGCTGATGGAGTTCGTCCCCGGCCCCGACCTGCCGACCGGCGGTTCGCTGCTGGGGCTGGACGAGGTCCGCCGCGCGTACGAGACCGGCCGCGGCGTGGTGCGCATGCGCGCCAGCGCCGAAACCGGCCCGCTGGAAGGCAGCCGCGGCCGCCAGGCGATCACCGTCACCGAGCTGCCGTACGGCGTCGGACCGGAGAAGGTGATCGAGAAGATCACCGACGAGGTCAACAAGTCCAAGCGGCTCACCGGGATCGCCGACGTCAAGGACCTCACCGACCGCGAGAACGGCACGCGGCTGGTCATCGAGTGCAAGGTCGGCGTGAACCCGCAGGCGCTGTTGGCGGATCTGTACCGGCTGACGCCGCTGGAGCAGTCCTTCGGCATCAACAACCTGGTGCTGGTGGAGGGGCAGCCGCGGACGCTGGGGCTCAAGGCGCTGCTGGAGGTCTTCCTCAGCCACCGCTACGAGGTCGTCACCCGCCGGACGCGCTACCGCCGCCGCAAGCGTGAAGAGCGGCTGCACCTGGTCGAGGGCCTGCTGGCCGCCTTGCTCAACATCGACAAGGTGATCAAGCTGATCCGCGAGAGCGAGAACGCCGCGGCCGCGAAAGACGGCCTGATGACGCGGTTCAAGCTCTCCGACATCCAGGCGACCTACATCCTGGACACCCCGCTGCGGCGGCTCACGAAGTACGACCGGATCGAACTCGAAGCCGAGCAGGACAAGCTGCGCGCGGAGATCGCCGAACTGTCGAAGATCCTCGACGACGATTCGGTGCTGAAGAAGGTCGTCTCGGCCGAACTGGCCAAGGTCGCCAAGGACTCCCCGACCGAACGCCGCACCGCGCTGATCGACGGCGACCTCAAGGAGGTCCTCGCCGCGTCGAAGCCGTCGGGCCCGCTGGAGGTCGCCGACGATCCGTGTCAGGTGATCCTGTCCGCGACCGGACTGGTCGCGCGGACGGCGGCGGAGTCGGAGGAGGCGTCCGAAGTCCGGCGCCGCAACGGCCGGGTGAAACACGACTCGGTGGCCGCGGTCGTCCATTCGACGGCCCGGGGCCAGGTGCTGCTGGTGACCAACCGCGGCCGGGCGTTCAAGACCGAGGTGCTGCCGCTGCCGGTGTTGCCGGAGCAGGCGGGCACCGTGTCACTGCGTGGCGGGATGGCCGCGAAGGAACTGGTACCGCTGGAAAAGGGTGAGCGCGTCATCGGCTTGGCCCCGCTCGGCGAGCAGGCGTCCGGCTCCCCCGGTCTGGCGCTCGGCACGAAACTCGGCGTCGTGAAGGTGTGCGCGCCGGAATGGCCGGTCCGCTCGGACGAGTTCGACGTGATCAGCCTGAAGGACGGCGACGAGGTCGTCGGCGCCACCTGGCTCACCGACGGCGACGAGACGCTGGCGTTCCTGTCTTCCGAAGCGTCGCTGCTGCGCTACCCGGCTTCGCTGGTGCGGCCGCAGGGCCTCAAGGGCGGCGGCATGGCGGGGATCGTCGTGCGCGGCGAGGCGGAAGTGGTCTTCTTCGGCGCCATCCGCACCGACGACGCCGAGCACGGCGAACCGATGGTCGTCACGGCGACCGGCGCGAGCGTGAAGGTGACGCCGTTCAGTGAGTACCCCGCGAAGGGCCGCGCGACCGGCGGTGTCCGGGCGCAACGGTTCCTCAAGGGCGAGACGCGCCTGGTCGTCGGCTGGATCGGCCCGCGGCCTGCCGGTGCCGCCCGCAACGGCGACCCGGTGGAACTGCCCGAGATCGACATCCGGCGCGACGGCTCCGGCCACGCGCACCCCGGTCCCGAGGTCGTCGGCCACCTGATCGAACGCGGCTGACCCGCTTCACAAGTACAGGAAGGCCCCCTTCCTCGAGCCTGGCTCGAGGAAGGGGGCCTTCCTGTACTCGCCGGGGAGGCGGGCCGCCGGATCGGCTACGACTTATGGCTTGAGCCATGAGGCCCTGTCCGTGCCCCTAAGGGCGAGCGGGAGAGCCCTCCCGTCCTTCAGCGCTCAGGGAACCCCGAAGTGGTTTCCGTATCGTTCTTCCGCTCCCCCTGCTGAAATCGTAGGGATTTAACACGGGGAAACAGGTAAAGACCTCACGTGCGCGAACTTCTCGGTATTTCAAGGGTCCATTCAGGCGATTCCCATTCCTTGTGTCGACAGTTGACCTCGATACCAAGATCTGGATAGATTGCCGATCGGGTCAGCTCGGCTCAAAACTTTCGCGCCAATGATGCGGACACAAAGCCACGAATCTTGTACTGAGGGGATTTCGGATGTCCGGTTTTGTCGACCTGCTCAGCTCACCGAGGGAAGTAAGGCAGAACATCAAATTCGAACAACCAGGTGAACAAGCGGAGAGCGAGAACGTTCTCGCCCGCGTGGTATTCGAAAAGAATGGATTCGCACCCGAATTGCACAAGGGTGTACCGACCTTGGGCGTTCCGATGACCACCGATACCGAGCCGGGATTCCAGGAGGTCTTTTCCGCCTCGGGCCCGGTCGTGGCAGGCAGGGAAAGCGGCCTGGTCTACGCCGTGGACGGCCGCCATCTCTTCTGCTCCGTGCAGGTGACCGAACGTGCCGTCTATCGCGACGCGGCCCGGATCGCCTACGACTCGGCCTTCGAGCTCGCCACTCGCCTCGGCTATCCGAACATCCTCCGCATGTGGAACCTGGTCGGCGGCATCATCGACCCCAACGCGGACGGGATGGAGATCTACCGCGACTTCTGCTCGGGACGGGCCGAAGCCTTCGCCTTGTGGGAGGGCAGGATCCTCCACATCCCGGCGGCCACCGGGATCGGCACCAGGGGTAACGGCGTGTACCTGTACTTCATCTCCGGGCGCGCCGACGCCGAGGTGCACCACCTGGAGAATCCCCGGCAGACACCGGCATACCACTATCCGGACAGTTACGGCCCCAAAGCGCCGAACTTCGCGCGAGCCACCTTCGCCGACGGCACCCTGTACATTTCCGGGACCGCGAGCATCATCGGCGACGAAACCGTGCACAAGGGCGACATCGCGGGCCAGGTGGACGTCACGCTGGAGAACATCGCGACACTGATCAGCACGGAAAATCTGGAAAAAGTCCGGCCGGAAGGCGGCTACACTCTCCGTGATCTCGACCTGATCAAGGTATACGTCAGCCGAGCCGAAGATATCCCGTTTGTCCGTTCACGGTGCGAAGAAGTCTTTTCCCCCGACGCACGGGTCGTCTATTTGAACGTCGATATCTGCCGCCCCGATCTGCTGGTCGAAATAGAGGCGATGGTCCAATGAATCTGGCCCTTCGCCTTGCGGCACTCGCCAGGAACAAAGACTGGTCGGGGCGAGCGGCTTACCATGCCGACAACGGGACCGTGTCTTACGCGGAGTTGTATGCCGGGGCCGCCCGATGCGCCGGCGGACTCGCCGCGCACGGGGTGAAGGCAGGAGACCGTGTCCTGCTGGCACTTCCCGACAGTGTCGAACTCGTGCAGGTCGTCCTGGGCACGCTTCGGCTGGGGGCCGTGGCGATCCCCGTCAACACCCTCATGCACGAAGCGGCCATCCGGCGGGTGGCCGAAACCGCGGTCCCTTTCCTGACCGTCGCGGAACCGGGGACCCCCGGTATCGACCAGGTCGGCCCGGTCACGCCGGCACAGCTCCTCGACCACGATCCGGCGACCGGGTACGCCACGGCTCACGCGGACACGCCCGCCTTCGCCTTCTTCACCTCCGGCACGACAGGCAGCCCCCGGCTTTGCTTCCACACCCACGGCGACCCGGAAGTCTACGACCAGGCCATCGGCGGGGTCGTCGCTCTCGGGCCGGACGACATCGTCCTGTCCGTGTCGCGAATGTACTTCTCCTACGGCTTCGGCAATTCCATCCTTTTACCGTTGCTTCGCGGAAGCTCGACGGTGCTGAGCCGGGAGCGCCTGACCGAATCCGCGGCCCTCAAGCTGATCACGCGACACCGGGTTTCCCTCCTCTTCGGGCAGCCCAGCTTCTACGCCCGGCTGCTCCAGCACCCCTTCACCGCGGCGCTCGACGGACTGCGGCTGGCGCTGGTCGCCGGCGAACCCCTGCCTGTCAGCGTCGAAACCACGCTCCGCGCGACACTCGGCAAGAGATTCCTCAACATCTTCGGCACCACTGAAATCGGGCATGCCTTGATCTCGAACACCGTGTCCTCGCAACGGGACGGCACCATCGGCCGGATCCTTCCGCCGTACCGCATGCGGGTCGTCGACCAGCTGCGTCAGGAGGTGGCGGCCGGGGTGGAGGGGAAGCTGGAGGTCCGTGGCCCGACGATCGCGCCCGGAGTCCCCCGCGGCTCCGACACACCGCTGCGCATGCCGGACGACTGGTACGTGACCGGCGACGCGGCGACCGTCGATCACGACGGCTTCGTCCGCCTGCACGGACGGCTGGACGACATCGAGATCGTCGGCGGGCAGAATGTGCACCCCGCCGAGATCGAAGATCTCCTGGTGCGGCATCCCGCCGTCCGCGCGGCCGGTGTCTGTTCGGTGCGCCGCGAGTCCTCCACGACTTCACTGCGCGCCCACGTCGAGCTGGACGACGGCGTCGAACCGGACCGGGTGATCGCCGAGATCGATTCCCTGACCAAGCAAAACCTGAGCTGGTACGAGATACCGGAGGACATCATCGTCGTCGAATCCCTACCCCGCACTCCGGTCGGCAAGCTGGATCGCCGGGCGCTCCGGACGCTGGCGGCCGTGCGATGAGCACCCAGACGGAAACCAGGCTCGACGTCAAGGCCCTCGCCGCGGTCACCGTCACGGTGGTGCTGTGGGCATCGGCCTTCGTCGGTATCCGCTTCGCCGGTGCGAGCTACGAGCCGGGAGCGCTCGCGTTGGGCAGGCTCCTGGTCGGCGCGCTCGCCCTGGGTGCGATCGCGGTGGTCAAAGGCATGCCGCTCCCGCCGCGCAAGGCCTGGCCGGGTATCGCCGGCGCCGGGGTCTTCTGGTTCGGCCTGTACATGGTCGCGCTGAACTGGGGCGAACGCTATACCGACGCGGGGACGGCGTCGCTGCTGGTCGGGATCGGTCCCGTCTTCGCCGCGATCCTCGCCGGGATCGTCCTGAAAGAAGGGCTGCCCCGCCCGCTCGTGATCGGGCTCGTCGTCGCTTTCACCGGTGCCGCGATCGTGGGACTCTCCTCCCAGCACGGCCCCTCCAGCGCTTTCGGCGTCGCGCTCTGCCTGCTGGCGGCGGCGGGATACGCGGTGGGGGTCGTCTCCCAGAAACCGGCTTTGAGCCACGCCACCGCGTTGCAGGCGACGACGTTCGGCTGCATCGTCGGAGCGGTCGCCTGCCTTCCGTTCAGCGGCCAGCTGATCCACGACGTGAGCACCGCACCGGCCTCGGCCACCTGGGCGATGGTCTACCTGGGCTTGCTGCCCACCGCGCTCGCCTTCTACACGTGGGCCTACGCCTTGTCCCGGACACCGGCGGGAAAGCTCGGCGTGACCACCTACGCGGTTCCGGCGATCGTGATCGTCCTGTCCTGGCTTTTCATCGACGAGGTTCCCACCCTGATCGCCATCCTCGGTGGCGTTCTCTGCCTTGCCGGGGTCGGCGTTTCCCGGACCAAGAAACGGAGCTCGGCGTGACCACGGTCCCCTCTTACGAACCACTACCGAGTCCGGCGGAACTGTCCGCCGAACTTCCCGTACCTGCCCGGACCGGCCTCGAAATCCAGGGGCACCGCTCGGAAATCACCGACGTGCTCAACGGGCGCGACGCACGCGTGCTGGCCGTCGTCGGCCCGTGTTCCGTCCACGACCCGGCCGCGGTCCTCGATTACGCCGGACGGCTGGCCGAAGCGACCCGGCCGATGAAGGACCACTTGCTCGTGGTGCTCCGGGCGTACCTGGAGAAGCCGCGGACCGCGGTCGGCTGGAAAGGTTTGATCCACGATCCCTGGCTCGACGGCTCCGAGGACATCGTCGGCGGCCTGCGGACCGGCCGCGGCTTCCTGATCAAGGCCGCGGAAACCGGATTGCCCCTCGCGGGGGAGTTCGTCGAGCCGATGCTCGCCCCTTATCTGAGCGATCTGCTCAGTTACGGTGCCATCGGGGCGCGGACGGTCGCCAGCCAGTCGCACCGGGAGCTCGCGTCCGAGCTGCCGTTGCCCGTCGGCATCAAGAACGGCCTCGACGGTGACTTGTCGGTCGCCACCGCCGCGATCCACTGCGCCCGCACCCCGCAGCGGCACCCGGCCGTGAACGAGCACGGTGCTCTCGTCGTGCGAAGGTCACCCGGCAACCCCTCGGCGCATCTGATCCTCCGTGGCTCCTCGGCCGGATCCAATTACGACTCGGAGAACGTCGACGCGGCCATCGAGGGGTTGCGTGCCACGAATTCCCTGGACCGGGTGGTCGTGGACGCGTCGCACGGCAACTCCCGCAAGGACCACCGCCGCCAGCCCGCCGTCATCGCCGACATCGCGAGCCGCATCGCCTGCGGCGAGCGGGGCATCGCGGGGATCATGCTGGAGTCGTTCCTCGAAGAGGGACGACAGGACTACCCCGCTCCCTATGGGGTGAGCATCACCGACTCCTGCCTCGACCTGAGCAGCACCGTAGGGGTACTCGAGTCCCTGGCCGACGCCGTACGCACCGGACGATCGGTCGTCGTGGGCTGATCTCGCGGCACTCGTGAAAGGGGGCCTCGTCCCGAGGTCCCCTTTCACGACGCTCGCCGTCAGCGGCCCAGCAGCCCCTTCGCGATATGCGTCACCTGGATCTCGTTGCTCCCCGCGTAGATCATCAGCGACTTCGCGTCCCGCGCCAGCTGCTCCACCCGGTACTCGGCCATGTATCCGTTGCCGCCGAACAACTGCACGGCCTCCATCGCGACCTCGGTGGCCGCCTCGGACGAGTACAGCTTCATCGCCGAAGCCTCGGCCAGCGTCGGCATCCTGCCCGCGCGCACCGTCTCGATCAGCTGGAACACCGTGTTCCGCACGTTGATCCGTGCGACCTCCATCTTCGCCAGCTTCAGCTGGATCAGCTGGAACCGCCCGATCTCCTGGCCCCACAGCTTCCGGTTCTTCGCGTAGTCGACGCAGAGCCGGTGACACTCCTCGATGATCCCGAGCGCGAGCGCCGCGACACCCACGCGCTCGACGGCGAAGCCCGCCTTCACCTCGGCTTTGCTGTCGCCGTCCCGGCCGGTCTCGGACTCGCCGAGCAGCCGATCCCGACCCAGCCGGACGTCGCCGAAGAACAGCTCCCCGGTCGGCGACGACATCATGCCCATCTTCTTGAACGGTTTGCCCTGCGTCAGCCCGGGCATGCCCTTGTCCAGCACGAACGTCAGTACCTTGCGGTCCCGCTTGTCCGCGCCGTCGCCCTCGTCGAGCTTCGCGTAGACGATGATCGTGTCGGCGTACGGCCCGTTGGTGATGAACGTCTTCTGTCCCTTGAGGACATACTCGTCGCCGTCACGCCGCACCGACGTCTTCATACCGCCGAAAGCGTCCGAGCCGGAGTCGGGTTCGGTGATCGCCCACGCGCCGACCTTCTCGAACGTCGCCAGCCCGGGCAGCCAGCGTTCCTTCTGCGCCTGCGTGCCCTTGGTCAGGATCGTCTGCGCGGTCAGCCCGATGCTCACGCCGAGCGAGGCGACGATGCCGAGGCTGACCCTGGCCAGTTCGCTCACCGCGATCAGTGCCATCGCCTCCTGCCCGCCGAACGCCAAGCCGCCGCCACCACCATCGGAGCCGCGCTCCTTCGCCAGCAGTTTCGTCACCGATTCCCGCGCGAGCACGTCTATGCCGAAGGCGGCGAACATCTTCCGGATGAGGTCGTACGGCGGCAGCGTCCCGCTTTCCAGCGCGTCGACATGCGGCCGGATCTCCTTGTCGACGAATTCGCGGATCGCGTCCCGGATCAGCAGTTCCGTCTCGGACCACTCGATCACGGGAGCCTGGCCGCGATGTCGTCGATCGCCCAGGCGCCGTCGGTTTCGATCACCTTGACGTCGTGCCAGCCGGCGAGTTCGGAGATCGCGCCACCCTGGACCGCGAACACCTTGCCGGTGATTGGGCACTTCTCGGTCGCGAGGTAGGCGACCAGCGGTGAGATGTTGGCCGGGGAGAACGCGTCGAACTCGCCTTCCTCGACCTCCTGGGCGAAGATCGCGCCCATGCCCGGCGTCGCCAGCGTCAGCCGGGTGCGGGCGATCGGCGCGATCGCGTTGACGCGGACGCCGTAGCGTTCCAGCTCCTCGGCGGCGACCAGGGTCAGCGCGGCGATGCCCGCTTTCGCCGCGCCGTAGTTGGCCTGCCCCGCGTTCGGCAGCGTGACGCCGGAGGCCGACGCCGTGTTGACGACCGATCCCGCGACCTGCTCACCGGCCTTGCTCGCGGACTTCCAGTACGCGGCCGCGTGCCGCAGCACTGCCGCGTGCCCCTTCAGGTGCACCGCGATCACGGAATCCCACTGGGACTCCTCCAGCCCGGCGAGGAACGCGTCGCGCAGGATGCCCGCGTTGTTCACGACGACGTCGAGCCTGCCGAACTCGCCCACCGCCTGTGCGACCAGCTCTTCGGCACCGGCCCAGTCCGCGACGTCGGCCGTGTTCGCGACGGCCTTCCCGCCCGCGGCGCGGATCTCGTCGGCAACTTCCTGCGCGGGCCCGGCGTCTCCGCCGCTGCCGTCGTTCGCCCCGCCGAGGTCGTTCACCACGACGCTCGCGCCCTGGGCCGCGAACAGCAGCGCGTGCTCGCGGCCGATCCCGCGCCCGGCGCCGGTGATGACGGCGACCCGCCCGTCGAGTACTCCCATGGCTTTGCTCCTACTCCGCGAATTCCGCGAGACCGTCCTTGAGCACGACGGTGTCGCCGACGGTGGTTTCGAACGCGTAGCTCGTCTCGCCCGCGCGCCAGATGTGCGTCGTCAGGTCCTGCCCCGGCAGCACCGGTTTGGCGAACCGGACGGCGAACCGCTTCAATCTGTCCACTTCGGACCCGGCGACCTCGGTCAGCAGCGCCCACGAGGTGAACGCCATCGTGCACAGGCCGTGCGCGATGATGCCCGGCAGTCCCGAATCCTTCGCGACCTCTTCGTCGAGGTGGATCGGCATCGGATCGCCCGCCGCGGGCGCGTAGCGGTACGTCTGGTCGTCGTCGACGTGCTGGCCGACCTTCGCCACCGGTGCCTTGGCACGCAGCGCGTCGTCGAACTTGTGCTCCGGGCCGAGTTCGCCGCGTGTCTCACCGGTGTCGAACCCGCGCACGAACAACGTCACGTACTGCTCGTTGACCAGGTCGCCACCGTCGGTGCGGCATTCGAGGTGGACGGTGCCGCGGGTGCCGTTCGGCAGACCCTCGTAGCCGGTCATCCTGGCCCGCGACACCAGCTTGTCACCGGGCCGGATCGGCCGGTGGAACCGGAATTCCTGCTCCCCGTGGACGATCCGGCCGAACAACCCGACCGGTACGACCTCCAGCGCGGGTTCCATCAGCGACTCGAACACCGGCACGATCGCGAACACCGGGCTCGCGACGTCCCCGGCGAGATGCGCCGGGATCGGGTCGTTGGTGGCCTTCGCGTACTCGATCAGCCGCTCGCGGGTCACCTCGAACCGGGACTCGTCGGTCCACTTGTCCAGGCCGGCGGGATCGAACCGCTCGTCGGTCACGCGACCAGCGCCTTGAAGTTCTCCAGCGACGCGTCGAGGTTCTTCTTGCCGTCCTTCTCGACGGCCTTGCCGAGCGCGCCGACGATCATCTGCCCGGCGAACTCCGCGTTGATGCTGGCGAGTGACCCGTCACCGGAGGCCTCCACGGCGAGTTCGAACTGCACCTTCACCCCGGCCATCCCGGTCCCGGAGATGACCAGCCTCGACGGTGCCTCGAACTCGTCGACGGTCCAGGTGATGGTGTTCGGCATGCCGAGCATCGTGACGACCTCGGAAGCCTGCGCCCCCTTGGCGAACGCGGCCGGAACGGCACCCTTCCACTTGGTGTGGATGGTCAGCCACTTCTCGAAGTTGTTGGGGTTGGAGAACTCCGCCCAGACCTTCTCGGGCGCGGCGGGGAGTTCGACGGAGGCACTGATCTTGCCCATGGGTTCTTCCTTTCGGTGGGATCAGCGCTCGGCGCGCTGGTAGGCGGTGACGACGGCGGCACCGCCGAGGCCGATGTTGTGCTGCAATGCGGCTTCGACGCCGTCGACCTGCCGCTTGGCCGCGGTGCCGCGCAGCTGCCAGGTCAGTTCGGCGCATTGCGCGAGGCCGGTGGCGCCGAGCGGATGCCCCTTCGAGATCAGCCCGCCGGACGGGTTGACGACCCATTTGCCGCCGTAGGTGGTGTCGCCGGAGTCGACGAGCTTCCCGGCTTCCCCTTCGGCACACAGCCCGAGGGCCTCGTACAGCAGGAGCTCGTTGGCGGAGAAGCAGTCGTGCAGCTCGATGACCTGGAAGTCCTCCGCGCCGAGCCCGGCCTGGTCGTAGACCTGACGTGCGGCCTGGACATTCATGTCGTAGCCGATGATGTTCTTCGCGGTGCCGTCGAAGGTGCTGGCGAAGTCGGTGGTCATCGCCTGTCCGACGATCTCCACGGCCCGACCCGCCAGCCCGTGCGAGTCCACAAAGGACTCACTGGCCAGGATCGCCGCGCCGGAACCGTCCGAGGTCGGCGAGCACTGGAGCTTCGTGAGCGGGTCGTAGATCATCCGCGAGTCGAGGATGTCCTGCAGCGAATAGCTTTCCTGGAACTGCGCGTAGGGGTTGTGCACCGAATGCCGGTGGTTCTTCTCGCCGATCTTGGCGAAGTGCTCGGCGGTGGTGCCGTAGGCCTTCATATGCTCGCGCCCGGCCGCGCCGAACATCCACGGTGCCGGCGGGAAGAGCACTTCGGAGATCTCCGCCAGTGCCTGGATGTGCCTGCCCATCGGCTGTTCGCGGTCGTCGTAGGTCGAGCCGAGCGAACCCGGCTGCATCTTCTCGAACCCGAGCGCGAGCACGCAGTCCGCGCGGCCACCCCGGATCGCCTCGGCGGCCAGGTACAACGCGGTCGACCCGGTCGAGCAGTTGTTGGTGACGTTGACCACCGGGATGCCGGTCATGCCCAGTTCGTAGACCGCGCGCTGTCCCGAGGTCGACTCGCCGTAGACGTAGCCGACGTAGGCCTGCCGGACCTCGTCGAAGGAGATCCCGGCGTCTTCGAGCGCCTTGGTCCCGGACTCCTTGGCCATCTGCGGATAGTCCCAGTCCTCGCGGCGTCCGGGCTTCTCGAACTTCGTCATGCCCACGCCGACGACATACACCTTGTTCGCCACCGCGACGCTCCTTGTCGTTGCCGGGTGCTGATGAGACTGAAGATACAGACAGGTTTGTATTTATCAACCCCTTACATACAATCCTGCACGATGTTACTTTCGGCGCGCTGAGTGTCAGGTGACGCAGACGGCCCGGTCGCACCCCCGTTAAACAGGGCGAACACGACTCACTGGGGGTTTCGATGAAACGTACGAGCCTGATCCTGGCGGCCACCGTCGCCGCCGGACTGCTGTCGGCGGGTACCGCGTCGGCGAGCGACTGGACGATGAGCTACCTGCCGTTGCCGCCCGGCGGCGGCACCGCACGGCTGGCGGCCACCGACGGCGCCGGTGCCTACGCGGGGACCTACGACGGGCGGCTGATCACCTGGGTGGGCGGGACTTTCGCCGACCACGGCGTCCCGGCGGGCTACGAAACGGTCGAAGCCGTGGACGAGAACTCGTCGGGAGCGGTTCTCGGCGACGCCAGGGTCTACCCCAGCCGTCAGGTGTTCGTCTTCGAGAACGGCGGCTTCCAGTTCCTGGGGAAGGTTCCCGGCTACGCCAACACGCAAGGCCTCGGCATGAACAACCGCGGCGACGTCGTCGGCTCCGTGGCGAACGATCCCCGATATGGCTCGCGGGCGGCGTTCTGGCCGTCCGGCGACCGCGCGCACCCGGTACTGCTGGACGTCCCGCCGTTGCTCGGTCCGGTGGACATCGACCATGACGGCACCATCCTGCTGAACGAACAGTCGGGCGGCACCTGGCTCTGGAAGGACGGCGTGCTGCGGCAGCTCGTCCTCCCCGAGGGCGTCACCGAATCGCGGGGAATCGCGATCCGGGACGGGAAGGTGCTGGCCGCGACTCCGATGGGCGACCGGCTCTGGACGGCCTTCGACACCTCCGAGGAGATCCCGGGCAACATGCGGACGACCGCCCTCAACGGCTCGGGCCTCGTCACAGGCGCCATTCCCCCGCCGGACCGTCCCGGATCGGTCCCCGCGGTGTGGTCACCCGGCAGCTCGATCACGACACTCCCCTCGCCTGTCGACGCGTCCGGCGTCCTCGTGGGCGACAACGGCGAGATCGCGGGCGCACTGCAGGGCAACTCCGGCAACACGCCCGTGGTGTGGCGTCGTGGCTAAAGTCGGGGCATGGATCCCGAAGAGCTTCGGCAGCGGTTCTCCCTGCTGACCACCGCGCATCTGACCGACGGTTGCGTCCGCGCGGGTGTCCCGGTCCGGTGCGCGCCGGCGGGCACGCACGCGGTCGTACCCGGCACCAGGCTGGCCGGGCGGGTCACCCCCG
This sequence comes from Amycolatopsis sp. cmx-4-19, assembly GCA_049998115.1. Taxonomy (GTDB): domain Bacteria; phylum Actinomycetota; class Actinomycetes; order Mycobacteriales; family Pseudonocardiaceae; genus Amycolatopsis. The sequence continues at coordinate 25,947 of JAEBEO010000026.1, forward strand.
CCCGGCACGTCGGCAGCGTCGACGTCTTCCTGGAGGCGTACGAGACCGCGAACCCCGGTGACGTCCTCGTCGTCGACAACCGCGGCAGGCTCGACGAGAGCTGCGTCGGCGACCTCGCCGTCCTCGAAGCGGAGGCGGCCGGGCTGAGCGGAGTCGTCATCTGGGGGCTGCACCGCGACACCGCCGACATCATGAAGATCGGGCTGCCGGTGTTCAGCCTCGGCTCGATCCCGACCGGCCCGCTCTCGGTCGCCGCCCGCCCGGACGACGCGCTGGACTCGGCCGTCGTCGGGGAGTGGACGGTGACACGGGACGACCTCGTGTTCGGCGACGAGGACGGGGTCCTGTTCATCGCGGCCGACCACGCCGACGACGTCCTGGACCGCGCGGAGGCCATCCGCGACACCGAAAGGCTCCAGGCCGACCGGATCCGCGCCGGAGAGTCCCTTCGCGAGCAGGTCCGCTTCGCCGACTTCCTCGCGGAGCGCGCGAAGACGCCTTCGCTGAAGTTTCGCGAGCACCTGCGGGCGGTCGGTGGCGCCATCGAGGAGTAGCAAGGGACCTTTGCTATCACCGGACGGCCTGACCTGCAAAAAGAGAGCAAGGGACCTTTGCTGTCACTTTTGCGGCACCGCCCTGTGGCACTGTGGGTACATGCAGGTCAGGACCGGGCGTTGGGCCCGGATCGCCAAGTTCGGGCAGGCCCACTGGTTCTTCGGGAACCTCTACGAAGCCGTCGTCGACGTCCCCCGGCTCGTCGGCGACCGGTCCCCCGGGCTCCTCACCTCGGGGAGCCCGGCTCGCTACTACATCCCGGCCGCGCCGGTGACGATCGCTTCGACGGCGGTCGCCCTCACCGACAGCTGGCGCGACGGCGGCGACCGCCGCGCCATCGTCACCGCCGCCGCGGGCACCGCCGCCGCCACCGGCATCACGGCCTACCTCGTCCGGTCGGTCAACCTGCCGTTGCTGAAAGAACAGCCGGACCAGGTCCGGCGCGAAGAGCTCGCCAGGAAATGGCATCGCGCGAACCTGGCCCGGCTGGCCGTGCTCATCCTCGTGCGGCTTGCTTTCCGCCGAGCCACAACAGACCGTCAATGACGAAGCGGTTCTGAACCTCACAGGCGAACTTCGACGACAGCGGCTGGTTCGTCTCGGAGCGGTACGAGACGAACAGCAAAGCGAGCCGTAGTACGAATTTTTTCGTACTTCACCACCCATGCAGGTAGCGGAGACCGAACCCGAAGGGGAACAGCCCGGACTTCCCGTCGCCGACGTTGATCGGCTGCTGGTCAGCACTGCGCATCCAGCCGGATTTTCACCGGCTGGCAGGCGGGATTCTCCGTATCCGGAGTCCTTCTCGACGCCAGGTGTAAGTTCAAGGCTTGAATTAATGCATAGAGAAGTAGTCAGGGTCTAGATCTGCGAAAAAGGCAGTTCCCGGTAACCGACACCGGTCGGAATCGATAACCTGGGGCTTATGGAACTGCGGGATATCGAGATCTTCCTGGCGCTGGCCGACGAATTGCATTTCGGCCGCACCGCGGAACGCCTGCACGTCTCGCAGGCGCGGGTGAGCCAGACGATCAAACAGGTGGAGCGCCGGATCGGGGCGCCCCTGTTCGCCCGCACCAGCAGGCGCGTCCAGCTGACGCCGATCGGGAAGCGGCTGCGGGACGACCTCGGCCCCGCCTACCGGGCACTGCACGAAGGCATCGATCGCGCGGTCGCGGCCGGGCGCGGGATCGGCGGCGTACTGCGGCTGGGCTTCGAGGCCCCCGGCGTCGCCGATCTGACCGAAGACCTCTTGGACCGCTTCCGCGGTCGATACCCGGACACCGAACTGCTCATCCGCGAGGCCGATTTCGCCGATCCGTTCGCGATGCTGCGATCGGGCGAGATCGACGTACTGGTGACCCTGCTTCCGGCTGACGAAGTCGATGTCACCACCGGCCCGGCCGTGTACTCCGAACCCATGGTCCTCGCGGTGTCGTCGAAACACCCTTTCGCGCGAAGGAAGTCAGTGACCCTGGACGACCTCGCCCGCGACACCGTCCTCCGCGCGGCACATCCGCCGGAGCCGTACTGGGTCGAGGAACCACACCAATGGCTGACACCCGCCGGACACCCGGTAACCCGGGGCAAGCTGTTCGCGACCTTCCAGGAACTGCTCGCCGCGATCGCCGGCGGCGCCGGCATCTGCCCGCTGGCCGCGCACGCGCAGGAGTACTTCACGCACCCCCGGATCCGCTTCGTGCCCTTCGCGGGCTCTCCCGACGTCGAGTGGGGCCTCGTCTGGCCGCGCTCCGCCGAGACCGCCCGCGTACAGGCCTTCGCGGCCGTCGCCTCCGCTTCGCGCCCCTGACCACGCCGCGTTTAGTCCTCTAGTTGCGGTCCTTGCACGCGCAACTACCGCAATTAGAGGACTAAACGCACGCAGTACTAGCCGACGACCTTCTGGACCCAGTCGCTTTCGAGCTTCACGACCTGCCCGTTCGAGGTGACGGTCGGCGTACCGAAACCGGGACCGTTGCCGAAGTCCTGCTTGAGTGCCGGATCGGCGGAGATCTTGGCGTACGCGTCCTTGATCTGTTGTTCATGGACACCGGTGTTGATGGCGATGGCGAAGGCCGGGTCGGTGATGCCGACGTCCTGGCCGAGCTTGATCAGCTGCGCCTTGTCGAACCCGCGTGCGCCTTCCTGCGGCTGGTCCTTGAACAGCGCGTCGTGGAACGCGAGGAACTTGCCCGCGTCGGCCGCGGCGAGCGAGGCGTTGGCCGAGTCCAGCGAGTAGCCCGGCGGGTCGGAGCGCTGGTTGAGCATCGGCAGCATGTGATAGCGGACCTGCAGGGTCCCGTTGTTCACGTGCTCTTCGATCTGCCCCTTGAACGATTCCTCGAACTGCTTGCAGATCGGGCAGAGGAAGTCGGCGTAGACGTCGATGGTCTTCGGAGCCTCGGGCTTGCCGACGGTCACGACGGCCCCGTCGCGTTTCTCGACCACGCCGGGGGCCGAGGTGCCGGTCTGCGCCTGGATCACCTTGCCCTCGGTGCTGTCCTTGCTGGACGTCGTCCAGATCACGCCACCGATCACCAGCGCGGCGAGGACGACCACCGCGACCGAGATCGCGACCACCTTCTTCTTGTCGCCGCCCGCTACGCCTCTGGCCTGCGCCACCGAGCGCGAGGCCGTCTGCTGCTGCTTGCGTTTCCGAGCGTTCCGCTCAGCTCCACCCACGATTATTCGTTCCCTTCAGCGATACCCACATAGTCGTCGTCGGCGGGGGCCCCGGAGTTCCCGAGCCAGCCGTCCACGGACAGCCAGGTCCGCGGCCGCACGATCAGCCAGACACCCAGCAGGGCGAACCCGAGGTCCCTGGCGATCTCCTGCGGATACTGCGTCTGATCAGCGGCGATCTGACCGCCACCGCCGAAACAACCGCAGTCGATGCTCAGCCCGCGTACCCACGATTGGGCGATCGCGGCGATGAGCACCGCCAGCATCAGTACCGACAGCACCGACACCCACCGCGTCAGGTACCCGACGAGCAGGAACAGGCCGAGCGCCAGTTCGACGAGCGGCATCCCGATCGCGACCGGACGGATGAGGCTGTCCGGCAGGACTTCGAAGGCCTGTACCGCGACATAGGTCTGTCCCGGATCGCTGATCTTCAGCGCTCCGGAAATCAGCCAGACGGCGGCCAGTCCGAGCCGGGCCAGCGTGCCCACGGCATCGAGCACGACTTGGGGCGGTCTACGCACGGGCCTAGGCTAGCCGTCAACCCTGAGAACAACGTGAGTCGGCGGACGGAGGTAACCCGATGCGGGGACGCGCTCTGCTCGTGGCCGGCTTGATGCTGCTCACAGCGGCTGCCTGTAGTAAGGAGACCGGGCCTTCGGATTCCCTCGTCTCACGGGCCGTCGGGTCCAACAAACTCACCATCGGCATCCGTTTCGACCAACCGGGGATCTCCCAGCGGACGGTCGACGGCCGGTATGTCGGCTTCGACGTCGATGTCGCGAAGTACGTCGCCGGCGAGCTGGGCGTCGACGCGGATCACATCACCTGGCACGACAGCAGGCCGTCCTCCCGTGAGACGGACATAACATCGGGGATCACCGATCTGATCGTCGCGACCTATTCGATCACCGACAAACGCAAACAGCTGGTCGCCTTCGCGGGCCCGTACTTCGACGTCGGCCAGGACCTGCTGGTCCGCCTCCGGTCGACCGACATCACCGGTCCGGAGAACCTCAACGGCCGCAAGCTCTGCGCCGTGGGCGGCACCACCTCGGCCGAACAGGTGCGCGACAAGTTCGCGCAGGCCGTCCAGCTCGTCGAATATCCGCGCTATCAGGACTGCGTGACGGCTCTGCTCGCGGAACAGGTCGACGCGGTGACCACCGACGACGTCATCCTGGCCGGGTACGTCGCGCAGAACCCGGAACTGCTGCGGGTCGTCGGCAAGCCGTTCTCCGCCGAGAAGTACGGCGTCGGACTGCGGAAAGGTGACAGCGAGGGGCGGGCCGCGGTGGGCAGGGCGATCCAGAAGATGATCTCCTCCGGCGAATGGCTCCAATCGCTGAACCGGAACATCGGCCCGTCCGGCTACCGGATCCCGGCCCCGCCACAGGTCACCGAACAGTGATCCTTCCCGACCTGCCGGTCCGCGCCGTTCTGTCCGAACTCGAAGCCGCCCTGAACACCCACGGCACGGCGGTGCTCGTCGCGCCGCCCGGGACCGGCAAGACCACGCTGGTGCCGCTCGCGCTGAACACTGGCGAGGGCCGGGTGATCGTCGCCGAACCGAGACGCCTGGCCGCACGGGCCGCGGCGGCGCGGATGGCGTCCCTGCTGGGTGAGCGGGTCGGCGAGACGGTCGGCTACTCGGTGCGCGGCGACCGGAAGGTCTCGTCTTCGACGCGGATCGAAGTGGTCACCTCCGGGCTGCTGGTGCGGCGGGTGCAAAGCGATCCAGAACTGGCCGGGGTGTCGACCGTGCTGCTCGACGAGTGTCATGAACGGCATCTCGACGCGGATCTGCTGCTCGCGTTGCTCCTGGACGTGCGCGCCGGGTTGCGTGACGACCTGCGCCTGCTGGCGACCTCCGCCACCGTGGCCGCCGGTCGGCTGGCCGCGCTGCTCGGGAACGCTCCGGTGATCACCGCGCACGCGCGGACGTACCCCGTCGACGTCTCGTACTCCCCGCCTGCCCGTGGTGAGCGGATCGAGGCGACCGTGGTCCGGGCGATCCACAAAGCACTGTCCGAAGGGGATGGTGACGTCCTCGCGTTCCTGCCCGGTGCCGGTGAGATCGCCAGGGTGAGCGGCCTGCTGAACGGTCTCGACGCCGACGTGCTGCCGCTGCACGGACGGCTCTCGGCGGCGAGCCAGGACGACGCGCTGCGCCCCCGCGATCGGCGGCGGGTGGTGCTTTCGACGTCGGTCGCCGAGTCCAGCCTGACCGTGCCGGGCGTGCGCGCGGTGGTGGACTGCGGGTTGTCGCGGGTCCCTCGTGTCGATCACCGGCGCGGTCTGCCGGGCCTGGCCACGGTCCGGGTGTCGGCGGCGGTCGCCGAGCAGCGCACCGGCCGGGCCGGGCGTGAGGCGCCGGGGCGTGCCTACCGGTGCTGGGCGGCGCATGAGCAAGGTTCCCTACCGGCGTACCCCGAGCCCGAGATCAGGACGGCGGAACTGGCGCGGTTCGCACTCGAACTCGCCTGCTGGTCCACTCCGGACGGTTCCGGCCTCGCCTGGTGGGATCCGCCCGGCGAGGGCGCGCTGGCCGCCGGGCGGGCGCTGCTGGTGACACTCGGGGCGACCGCGGAAGACGGGACGGTGACCGAGCGCGGCCGGAAGATGGCCGGGCTCGGGCTGCATCCGCGGCTGGCGCGGGCGTTGCTGGACGGCGCCGCGCGGACCAACGCGCGTTCGGCGGCCGAGGTCGTCGCGCTGCTGGACAGCGGCGGCACGCTGACCGACCTCGAAGCCGAATTACGGCGAGTGCGGGGCGACGAACGGTGGAAGCGTGACGTGCGGCGGCTTTCCAAGCTGGTGCCCGATGGTGGCGGCGCGCCCGATCCGGCGCTGGTCGTCGCGCTGGCGCATCCCGAACGCCTGGCGCGTCGGCGCTCGCCGGGCACACCCGTGTACCTGATGGCCGGTGGCACCGCGGCGGAATTGCCGCGTGGCAGCGGACTCGCCGACGTCGAATGGCTCGCGGTGGCCGAAGCGACCCGTGATCCGGGGCGGGCACAGGGAATCATCCGGCTGGCCGCGCCCGCCGACGAAGACCTCGCCGTACGCGCGGCGCCGAATCTCGTTTCGTCGGCCCAGGAAGTGCACTGGTCCGGCGGTGACGTCGTGGCGCGGTCGGTACGCCGGCTGGGCGCGATCGTGCTGTCGGAGAAGCCGCTGCGCTCACCCGCCCCGGACGCGATCCGCGCGGCACTGCTGGACGGTTTGCGTGCCGAAGGCCTCGGGCTCCTGCGATGGTCCGAGGACGGGCGGCGGTTGCGCGAACGGATGTCCTTCCTGCACCGGGTTCTCGGCGCGCCTTGGCCGTCGGTGGAATCCGCCGACTTGCTGTCCACCTTGGACTCTTGGCTGGATCTCGGTTCAGCACGCCGCCGGTCGGATCTGGCTTCGCTGGACGCGGGCGCCGCTCTGCGCGGCTTGCTGCCGTGGCCCGAAGCGTCGCGTTTGGACGAACTGGCGCCGGATCGGTTGGAGGTGCCGTCGGGTTCGCGGATCCGGGTCGACTACTCGGGTGAGCAGCCGGTGCTCGCGGTGAAACTGCAGGAGACCTTCGGCTGGCTCGCGACGCCTGAACTGGCCGGGGTGCCCGTCGTGCTGCACCTGCTCTCCCCCGCCGGCCACCCGGCCGCCGTCACCGCCGACCTGGAGTCGTTCTGGCGCAACGGTTACGCGGCCGTGCGCGCCGACCTCCGCGGACGCTACCCGAAACACCCCTGGCCGGACGACCCGCTCGCCGCCGCCCCCACGCGCCGGACCACTCGCCGCGGTGGTGCGTGAACGGACCGTTCATTCCTTGGGTTTCTCACGCCTTACCGGCTCATGTTGTGGTCGGCCATCCTCGGTCGCCACAGCATGTAGACCAGGCGATAGCAAAGGTCCCTTGCTATTTTCGCGATCCGGGCAATACCTGCTACAGAACCCGCACCCGCACCGCCCAGCCAGTACCGGAAGGCAGCGCTCACTCCATCATCTGGTGCTGAGGCCGCGTGGGCAGCTGCGCCGCCAGCTCCTCGTCGTCCTCCCGCTCGTTCAGCCCGAGCTGCACCGCGCTCCGGATCTGCTCCCGGTTCTCCCGCACCACATGCGCGAAGAACTCGTCGATCCGCGGATCGGTCAGCACTTCGAGGATCACGCGCATCGCGGTGTCGATCACCGAACGCACCACCTCGTCGTGGAACGGCAGCTTCGAAAGCCGCCCCGCCTGCGGGTCGTTCTTGAGCTTCTCGGCGATGATCACCCGCAGCAGCGTCTGGTTGTCGCCCAGTGACCGCGCCAGGTTCTGCGGATAGTTCCCGGTTTCCAGCACCTTGACGACCTCGTCGAGCACCGCGATCGTGATCGGTTTCTTGATCGCCAGCACGATCGGCCGGGAGAGCCGTTCGACCAGCCGCTGGGTGAACTGCTCCCCGAACGCCCGGTCCGCGGTGCGCACGAGCCGCACCAGCACCACGATGATCCGCAGCAGCCGGAACCCGCGCAGCGCCGGGTGCGCGATGGGGATCATGCCGAGGATCTCGTACCAGTTGCGCAGCGGAAACCACTTCTGCCACCCGTTGCGCCGCCACCGCCACAGGAATTCCAGCGCGAAGATCCCGCACACCACGGTGTCGACGACGAAGACGGTGTGTGCCGTCTCGTCCGAATGCGGGAAGAACGTCACGTAGACGAGCAGCCCGACGGAGAACACGGCGAGTACGAGCATCACCAGGTCGAGCGGGTTCACACGCCGTTGTTCGCGGGTGGTCATGGCGCCGATTCTGCCTTCCGCCGGTGACTCGCGCCGAACGGCACCTGCCGAAAGTAAGGGGTGTCCGGTGACTTCGGTGCGATGCCCGCGCGTGGCCCCGCATCGGAGACTTCGGGTACACAAAGGAGGCCAAGATGATCACACTTCGAGGACTCACGAAGCGCTACGGCGAGAAGACGGTCGTCGACGGGTTGACCTTCGCCGTGGCGCCGGGCAAGGTGACCGGTTTCCTCGGTCCCAACGGCGCGGGCAAGTCGACGACCATGCGGATGACGCTCGGCCTCGACGCGCCGAGCGGGGGCGACGTCCGCATCGACGGCAAGAAGTACACGGAGTTGCGGTATCCGTTGCGCGAGGTCGGCGCCCTGCTGGAGGCCAAGGCACTGCACCCCGGCCGGAGCGCGGGCAAGCATCTGCTGGCGATGGCGCGCAGCAACGGGATCCCGGCGAGCCGGGTGGACGAGGCGCTGGCGACGGTCGGCCTCACCGACGTCGCGGGCAAACGAGCGGGGACGTTCTCGCTCGGTATGGGCCAGCGGCTCGGTATCGCCGGCGCGCTGCTGGGCGACCCCGCCGTGCTGATGTTCGACGAGCCGGTCAACGGTCTCGACCCCGACGGCGTCCGCTGGGTGCGTCAGCTGATGCGCTCGCTCGCGGCGGAGGGCCGCACGGTGTTCGTGTCGAGTCACCTGATGAGCGAAATGCAGCTGACCGCGGACAGGCTGGTCGTCATCGGCAAGGGAAAGCTGCTCGCCGACGCCCCGGTCGACGAGTTCATCGCGGGCAATTCGCGGACGTCGGTCGCGGTGCGAGTGCCCGCACCCGGCGAATTCCGCGCCCTCGAACAGCGTCTGCGTTCGCTCGGCGCGACGACGGCAACCGATCGAGACGAGCTGATCGTGCACGACCTGACTGTCGCCCGCGTCGGGGACGTGGTGCACGAACTCGGGATCCGCGTGCACGGGCTGACCGAACGGACCGCGTCACTCGAACAGGCCTACATGGAACTGACCGCGTCGTCGGTCGAATACGGGACAGGAGTCGCGGCATGAAGTCGCTCATGGTTTTGGTGGCGGTGATCGCCGGTCTGCTGGGGTCACCGGCGATCGCTTCGGCGTCGACCCAGCTGTCGCTGCCCTCGCCCGGCGGCCCGTTCCCGATCGGGATGCGCACGGTGCACCTCACCGACCAGCAACGGGCGGATCCGTGGGTGCCGGAGAAGCGGCGCGAGCTCATGGTCAACGTCTGGTATCCGGCCGTGCCGGTCGGGCGCGCGCCGCTGTACATGACGCGAGCGGAGTCGGCGGCGGCGATCGCCGGGCGGAAGCTCGACCTGCCGCCGGACACGCTGAGCGAGGTGCGGGTCCATGCACGGGAGAACGCGCCTTCCCTGCCAGGACGACGTCCGCTCGTGGTGCTGTCGCCGGGCGCGGGCAACAACCGGATCACCCTCACGTCGGTGGCGGAACGTCTTGCCGCGCGGGGCTTCGTCGTCGCCGGGATCGACCACGCCTATGAAGCCTGGGCGACGGAGTTCCCCGACGGGCTGCGTCAATGCGTCCCCTGTGGGCGGCCGGCCGACGCCCCTTGGCCCGCGGCGATCGCGAATCGCGCGGTCGACACGTCGTTCGTCATCGACACGCTGCTGAAGGACCGGCGCTGGTCGATCGACGCCACGAAGATCGGGATGGCCGGGCATTCGGCAGGCGGTTCGGCCACCGCCGCGGCCATGGTCGCCGACCGGCGGATCAAGGCGGGCGTGAACGTCGACGGCCCGTTCTACGGCACCGTTTCCCTCGACCGGCCGCTGCTTCTGCTGGCGAGCCCGATCGGCCAGAAGTACTTCAGCCCGACCTGGGACGAGACCTGGCCGCGGCTCACCGGCCCGAAGGAGCGCTACCTGCTGGAGAACAGCGGCCATTCCTCGGTCACCGACGCCGCGATCCTCGTCGACCAGCTGGGACTGCGGTCGCAGTTGCCGCCGGGCGAGGTCGAGAACCAGTACGGCTCGATCGGCTCCCGGGTGGCACTGGACTTCTTCCGCGACCGGCTGACCGGCTTCTTCCAGCAGTGGAGCGCACGATGAACGCGATCTCCTCGGAATGGACCAAGTTCTGGTCGGTGCGGTCCACGTGGTGGTGCCTGATCAGCGGTGTGATCCTCATGCTCGCCTACTCCGGCGCGCTGGGCCTGGCGGCGAACGCGGGCGTCGAACAGCCGATGGCGCCGCACGCCGTCGTGGTCGGGGCGGCGTTCTATCTCACGCAGTTCGCCGTGGTCGCGCTGACGACACTGTTCATCACGAGCGAATACGCCAGTGGCAGTATCCGCTCGACCCTGCAGTGGGTGCCCGCGCGCAACCAGGTCCTTCTGGCCAAGTCGGCCGTGCTGCTGCCGGTGCTGTTCGGATACGGCGTCCTGAACACGCTAGCCGGGGTGGCGATCTCGGCTCCGCTGGTCCCCGTTCCGGATTCGTCGGTGGGCGACGTCCTTCTGACCGCGGTGGGCATGGGTGGCTACTTCGCACTGCTCGGGCTGTTGTGCCTCGGCCTGGGGACGGCGCTGCGGAGCACGGCGGGGACGATCGTGACGGTTTTCGTGCTGCTGGTGATGATCCCGATGTTCGCCGGTTCGCTGGGCTGGGAAGACCTCGTGAACTACTTCCCCGGCTTCGCGGGCGTCAACGCGATGGTCACCTCAGGCGAACCGAACCCCATCTTCGGCGGCGTCGCGCCCTACACGCCCTGGGTCGGCGTCGCGCTCTGTCTGGCCTGGGCCGCCGCCGGTCTCGCTGCCGGGTCCACCGTCCTCCGGCGCCGCGACGCCTAAAAAGTAGCAAGGGACCTTTGCTATCACTTTCACTGGAAGCCGGGGCCCGCGGCGGGGTAAGACACCCTCGCAAGTCTGGGGACCCCCGCACAGGCGTCTCCTTGCCGTGAAGGCCTCCTTACCTACCCTGAAGGTAGGTAAGGAGGCCTTCACGGACTCCCGACACCACCCGTTGCCACTTTCCCAAAGAGAGTGATAGCAAAGGTCCCTTGCTTCCTTCCTCGCCATAACCCCAGGTCAGCGCCCCCAGTGATAGCAAAGGTCCCTTGCTACCCCGCCACCCCGAGCCCCGCCAGGACCTCCCCAGCCGCCAGCGTCAGTTCCGCCAGATCGGGTGGCCGCAGCGAGCCGGTCCCGGCCAGCGCGTCGAAGATCGTCCCGTCCAGCCACGCGACGAGCACCCGCGCGTGCCGCTCCGGCTCCGCCGAGCCACGGTCGGCCAGCACCTCGGCGCAACGCTTTCGTATGACCAGGCCCCCGCGGTCATACGGCTCACGCAGCTCCGGCCGCCGCGTCGCCTCCAGCGCGAACTCGTACCGCGCGAGCATCCGCGTCCGCCCGCGCGTGATCGCCGCGTGGGCGAACCCCGCCACATACTCGGCCAACCGGCCGGGCGGCGGGTCGAGGGTGACCTCGTCGAGTTCGATCATCCGCGAGATCGCCAGCTCGAGCAGCGCCGCCCGCGTCCGCGCGTAATACGAGGTCGAGCCCGACGGCAGTCCCGCGAGCCGGTCGACCGCCCGATGCGTCAGCCCGCGCATCCCCTCGGCCGCGATCACCTCGATGGCCGCGTCCCCGATTATCGCCTTTCGCACTCTACAAGTGTAGTAGTACTCTACATCCGTAGAGGAGGTCGCCATGCGCAAAGCGATCGTGGTCGGCGGAGGGATCGGCGGGCTCTGCACCGCCATCGGGTTGCACGGCATCGGCTGGGAGGTCACCGTCGTGGAACAGGCCCCGGAACTCACCGCCGCCGGTGCCGGCATCTCCCTGTGGCCGAACCGCCCTGCGCTCACTCGAAACACTCGGCGTCCACCTGGACGAACTCCAGGAACAGTCATCCGGCGGACTCCACGATCGTGAAGGGCGCCGCATCACCCGATGGGATGCCGCCGCGTTCCGCCGCCACCACGGCGGCCCCCTCGCCGCCATCCACCGCGCCGACCTCGTCAGCACACTTCGTGACGCATTGCCCGCGAACAGCGTCCACACCGGCACAGCGGTCACGAGCCTCGACGAGCTGGACGCGGACGTCATCATCGCCGCCGACGGAATCCACAGTGGGCTCCGGAAACTGCTGTGGCCGGACCATCCCGAACCGGTCTACAGCGGCAGCACCGCGTTCCGCGCGGTCACCACCCATCCGGCGGATCTCAGCACCAGCTGGGACGACGGCGCCGAAATCGGCGTGCTCCCGCTCCACGACGGCCGCGTCTACTGGTGGGCGAGCTACGTCGCCGAAGCCGGAATCCGGTACGAAGACCCGAAGGCGTATTTGCGGGAACGTTTCGGCGGCTGGCACGCGCCGATCCCCGGGCTCATCGACGCGACACCGCCCGAGGCACTGCTCCACCACGACCTCTACCTGCTCGGCACTCCCCTGCCGTCGTACGTGAAAGGGCGCGTCGCGCTCCTCGGCGACGCCGCCCACGCGATGCCGCCGTTCCTCGGCCAGGGCGGTTGCCAGGCGATCGAGGACGCCGTCGTGCTCGCTGCCGCGCTCAGTACCACCGAAGACGTCGACGAGGCGCTGAGAAGCTACGACGAGCAGCGCCGCCCACGTAGTCAGAAAGTGGCCGAGGCTTCGATCCAGGCGGGCAAAGTGGGACCACAGTTGCGAAATCCGCTCGCCGTGGCCGTCCGCAACGGCGTGCTCCGGCTGCTCCCCGGCGCGCTCACCGCCCGTATCGGCGCCGGGGTCAGCGGCTGGACGCCTCCGGTTCCCCGCCGACCAGCCCCGCCTCGTACGCGGTGATCGCGGCCTGCACGCGGTTCCGCGCGCCGAGCCGGTTGAGAATGGTGCTCACGTAGGCCTTCACCGTGCCCTCGACGACGAACAGCTTGCCTGCGATGTCCGCGTTGGACAGTCCGGATCCGAGCAGCGCCAGTACTTCCTGCTCCCTTGGGGTCAGCTTAGCGATCAACGCCCTCGCCTCTTCGGCACGGGAAACCCGGTTACCGGAGAACTGCGCGATGAGCCGCTGGGCGACCTTGGGCGAAAGGAACGCCGCCCCGCCCGCGACAGCGTGGATCCCGGACAGCAGTTCGCGCGGATCACCGGATTTCAGCAGGAAACCACTCGCGCCGAGGCCGAGCGCGCGGTGGATGTAGGCGTCCTCGCCGAACGTCGTCAGCATGATCACGCCGATGTCCGGCAGCAGCCGCCGGATCTCCTCGGCCGCCTTGAGCCCGTCCATCACCGGCATCCGAATGTCGAGGAGCACGACGTCCGGCCTGGTCGCCCGCGTCTGCTCGACGGCGGCACGGCCGTCCTCGGCCTCCGCGACCACCTCGATCCCGGCGTCCGCGGCCAGGATCGCCGATACGCCGGCGCGGATCATCGCCTCGTCATCGGCCAGCACCACCCGGATCATCCGGGTTCCCCCTTTGCTCGTCTTCACTGATCATGTCCTTCGCCGTGAGTTTCCCGTTGACGAAGCACAGCCGGTAAGCCTCGTAGTTCAAGTTGAACACGCTGCGCTCGGTGCCGTAGTACTCGCAGGTCGCACCGGCGGGCACCGGCGGCTCCACCACCCGCGGCCGGGCGATCCGCTGACCTTCGGGCAGCACGGAGGCGATCTCCGCCCGCGGCAGGCCGAGCCGGATCCGGTCGTAGTCGGCACCCGGAAGCACGGAGCGGTACCACTGGACGAGGAACACCACACCGCTGATCCCGACCACCAGGCCGAAAAGCCCGATCGGCACCACGATCGCCTGGATCAGGCTGCGCCGGACGTCACGTCGGGCGCGTTCCAGTTCCTTGGCCGACGTCGACTGGCCCACCTCGGCGTCCATCGCGGCCTGGCTCTCCGGCGTCTCCTCCGACGGCGCCGCGTCATGCGGCAGGATCGCGCTGACCTCGAAACCGCCGTCTCGCGGGCCCGCACGCAGGGTCCCCCCGACCAGCCGGATCCGTTCGCGCAGTCCGATCAGCCCTCGCCGTCCGGAAGACCGGCCGGGCAACGGTCCCGCCGGCGGGGCGGTATTGACGACCGCGACGTCGGTCCTTCCTTCCGACCGCACGACCCGCACGGTCACGGCGGCTCCGGGCGCGTGCTTCACGACGTTCGTCAGTGACTCCTGGACCACCCGATACGCCGCCCTGTCGACCATCTGCGGTTCACCGTCGACTTGATCGTCCACCGAGGACTCGATCAGCACGCCGGACGCCCTCGCCCGGCCGAGAAGTTCGTCGATGCTCTCGTGCACCGGCTCGGTCGGCGCGTCGTCCTCCCGCAGCACGCCGATGATCTCGCGCAGCCGTTCGGTCGCCGTCGCGGCGCTCTGCCGCAAATCGCCCGCGGCCCGCCGCTGCTGCTCGCCGAGCCCGCCGTCGACCTCCAGCGCCGCCGCGCGTACCGCGATCAGGCTGAGTTCGTGACCGAGGGAATCGTGCATGTCGCTGGCGATCCTGGTCCGCTCGCGCAGCCGCGCGCGATCGGCGATGAGCCGCTGACGGCTCTCCATCTCCTCCGCACGCCGCCAGCCGTCACGCGCCATGTCCTCGCGCCGCCGGATGTACCGGCCCAGCAGCCACGGCGTCACCGACGCGAAGACCAGGATGCCGAGCAGCGCACCCCAAGCCGAGAAGCCGTCCTTCGCCCACACCAGCGAGACAGGGACGGCCGCCACCGAGACGATCGCGAAGACGCGCAGCATCGGCTTCGCGACCGGCTGTCGATAGCCGGCGAGATAGCTCACCGCGACCAGGAGGAACGCCTCCCAGATCGGCACACGCCCCCCGAAACTGCCCAGCACGACGAAACTGGCGACCATCGCGATGGCGAGCGACACCACCGGATATCGGCGCGACATCACGATCGCGAGCGTGACCATGGCGAATCCGCCCGCCAACTCCCAGTAGCCGACGCCCCTCAGCGCGTCGCCTCCGGCGTCGACGACGACGAACCCGCAGAGCCCGAGCCACAACGCGAGGTCCATCACCAGCCGCCACCCGCGCCGCGCGGGCTCCTCGGCGTCCATCACACGACGTCCTTCACACGACCGGACGCTACAAGCCGCCGCGACCGGTCCGCCATGGACGAAAGTCAAGGTCCTTGGCTGAGGAAAACGTATTCGTGCGGCATGATGATCGACCATGGCCGAGCGCACGCTCTCCGGTCAGCTAGGCGGTCCTGTCCCGGCAGGCATCGATGCGCTGGCCGACAACGAGAAACAGGACCTCTCCGACGCGTTGCGCGATGCGCGGCATCGCCAGGCCAAGGCCTTGGCCAAAGCGGGCGAAGAGGGACTGAAGTACGTACCCGCGCTTCTGCGGGGCACCATCCGCAAGGTGGTAGGCCTGTGACCACCGAGAACTTCGCTTCGCAGGCCGAGATCCTCAAGCTCGCGCGCGTCCTCGGTACCACTCCCGAGCGGCTCGCGTACCTCGAACGCGTGGACGACGCCGAACTCCAGGCGTTCCGCGAACAAGTCACCGACACGCTGTTCGATGCCAATCTCGCCTTGCTCGAACGTATGGCGACGGCGAGCAAGCTGATCCCGAGCCCGATCCTCGCGAAAATCGCCGAGAAGGTCTTCGGTCCGCTCCTGTGCGCCCGGATCGCCGGGCTGGTGGACGTTTCCCGGGGCGTCGACGTCGCGAAACGGCTCAAACCGCCGTTCCTGTGCGACGTCGCGGCCGAACTGGACCCGCGGCGGGCGAGCGCGATCATCGCGAAGATCCCACTCGACACGGTCGTCGCGGTCGCCGTCGAACTGGTGCGCCGGGAGGACTGGATCACCGTGGGCCGGTTCGTCGGCCACCTGCCCGACCCGACCGTGCGGCGGGCGCTCGGCGCCATCGACGACGAAGCGCTGATCCGGATCGCCTTCGTCCTCGACGACAAGAGCCGGATCGACCACGTCCTCGGTCTGCTCCCCGAGCGCCGGTTCCAGGGTCTGCTGCGGGTGGCGGCCGCCGACGAGGACCTGTGGGCGCCGATCCTCGACCTGCTCACGCACCTGAGCGAGAAGCGCGTCGAACAGTGGTCGCACCTGCTCGCCGAACTCCCGCCCGCGCTGCGGGAACGGGTTCAGGAGACGATCAGATAGATCCCATACGCCACGATCAGCCCGCAAACCGCGAAGCAGGCGATCGCGGCGGTGAGTGCGGCCGTGCCGGCGCCGCCCGCCTCGCGTGCGGTCACCCGGTCCGAAAGGCTGCGCACGCCGTAGGAGAACACCGTCGTCAGGATCGCCACGGCGACGATGGCGATCACGAAGACCGTGCCGAGCGCTGCCCCATCGATCTGCATGCCCGCTCCCTAGGCCGAGACCGGCGTGGCCGGCTCGGGCTCGTTAATGGTCTTCGCGTTCACCGGGTTACGTTTGGATGCCACGTAGATCACCAGCGCCAGTACCATGCCCGCGGCGCCGACCAGCACCGTTCCCCAGGAACCCAGGGTCGAGACCTCCGCGGCGAGTGCGCCGACGATCGCGGCGGCGGGCAGCGTCAACGCCCAGGCGACGACCATCTTGCCCGCGACACCCCAGCGGACCTCCGCGAGCTTCCGGCCGATCCCGGACCCGATGATCCCGCCCGAGCAGACGTGCGTCGTCGAAAGCGCGAACCCGAGGTGCGACGAGGCGAGGATGACCGCCGCCGCGCTCGTTTCGGCCGCGAACCCCTGCGGCGTCTGGATTTCCGTGAGTTTCTTGCCCATCGTCTGGATGATCCGCCAGCCACCGAGGTAGGTACCGAGCGCGATCGCGCCGCCGGCACTGAGGATCACCCACAGTGGCGGGCTCGCGCCGGGTGCCAGTGATCCGGCGGAGATCAGGGTCAGCGTGATGACGCCCATCGTCTTCTGGGCGTCGTTCGTGCCGTGTGCCAGGGAAACCAGCGACGCCGACAGGACCTGTGCCGACTTGAATCCCTTGCCGACGACGTCCTGCCGCGCTTTCGCGGTGATCCGGTAGACCAGGAAGGTCCCGAGAATCGCGACCACCCCGGCCACGATGGGCGACGCCAGAGCGGGGATCAGGACCTTCTCCGCGACCTTCGCGAAATGCACCGCGTCGGAACCCGACGCGATCCACGTGGCGCCGATCAGCCCGCCGAAGAGCGCGTGCGAGGAACTCGACGGCAAGCCGACCAGCCAGGTCAGCAGATTCCAGACGATCGCGCCGACCAGTCCGGCGAAGATGATCACCGGCGTGATCTTCGCGTCGTCCACGATCCCGCCCGAAATCGTCTTCGCGACCTCGACCGAGAGGAAGGCGCCCACCAGGTTCAGCACCGCCGAGATGGTGACCGCGACCTTGGGTTTCAACGCGCCGGTCGCGATCGACGTCGCCATCGCGTTGGCCGTGTCGTGGAAACCGTTCGTGAAATCGAAGGCCAGCGCCGCGATGATCACGACCATGACGATCAGCGAGAAATCCATGCACTGTCTCCCGTCGCGAAGGGCGGCGTCAGGTTCCCTTCGACGCTACCCAACAGACGGACGACAGCCGATCGCTCGCGAGTGTCGGCTTCCCGAACACTCCGTTAAGAGGCCCCCGAGTCGATGCCCGACATGTCCCTTTATCACCTTTCGCCCCTTACCGGGGGAGCAGGGGACCTTTGCTATCACTTTCCCAAAGAGAGTGACAGCAAAGGTCCCTTGCTACTTTCCGCAGGTCAGACGCGTGCCCCGCCGCCAGACAGCGGCCGTCAGCGGCACTCCGGGCCTGTACGCGAGGTGAGTGACCGAAGGCGCTTCAAGCACCTGTAGGTCGGCTCGCGCGCCAGGCCGCACGAAGCCCACGTCGTCGCGACGCAGCGCCCGAGCACCACCCGCCGTCGCCGACCACACGGCTTCGTCGATCGTCATCCGCATCTGCAGCACCGCTGTCGTGACGCAGAACGCCATCGACGTCGTGTACGAGCTCCCCGGGTTCGCGTTGCTCGCCAGCGCGACCGTCGCGCCCGCGTCCAGCAACCGCCGCGCCGGCGCCAGCGGCTGCCGCGTCGACAGGTCGCAAGCGGGCAGCAAGGCCGCGACAGTGTCCGAAGCGGCGAGAGCCGCTACGTCCGCTTCGCTCAGGTACGTGCAGTGGTCGACACTCGCCGCGCCCAGCTCGACAGCGAGCCGTACGCCAGGCCCCTCTCCCAGCTGGTTGCCGTGCACTCGCAGCCCGAGCCCACGCTCCCGCGCCGCCTTCAGCACCCGCCCGGACTGCGCCTCGTCGAACGCGCCGGTCTCGCAGAACACGTCCGCCCACCGCACCAGCGGCGCGACGGCGTCGAGCATGTCGCCGCACACGAGATCCACATAGGACTCCGCGTCCGCACCCGGCGGCACCAGATGCGCGCCGAGGAACGTGACCTCGTCGGCCACCTCGGCGGCGATCCGCGCCGAGCGTGCCTCGTCGGCGACGTTGAGCCCGTACCCGGTCTTCGTCTCCAGGCATGTCGTTCCCTGCTTCGCCGCTTCGTCGACGTGACGCCGCAGGTTCGCCGCGAGCTCTTCGTCGGACGCCGACCGCGTCGCGTCGACGGTGACCGCGATTCCCCCGGCGCTGTACGCCTTCCCCGCCATCCGTGCTTCGAACTCGGCGGTGCGGTCACCGGCGAAGACCAGATGCGTGTGACTGTCGACCCATCCGGGCAGCACCGCCCGGCCGTCGACATCGACCCGCTCGTCCGCGTCGGGGGCGTCGGCCGCCACGCCGACCCAGGCGATCTTTTCACCCTCGATGACGACAGCCGCGTCGTGGAGCTTGCCCAGCTCGGCGTCGTTCGTGGTGAGCTCGCCGATACCCGTGATCAGGACTGCCACAATGCCTCGATCTCCTTGGCCAAGACCGTTTCCGGCCGGTCGATCAGCTGATGTACGCCGTCGCGGACGATCTCCCGCCCGGCGACGACGACATCCCGGACATCCGCGCCGGAAGCGGCGAAGACCACCCCGGACGGCTCGATCCCCGCGGTCCGCACCGAACCGAGGCCGACCGTGACGAGGTCCGCACCCGCCCCCACGGCCAGTTCGCCGACCTCGTCCCAGCCGATGGCACCGTGATCCGTCGCCGCCGCGAGCAGTTCCTCCGCGGTGAACCGGCCGCGACGCTCGCTGGCGAGCCGCTCGTTCAGTTCCAGTGCCCTGGTCTCCTCGAACGCGTCGACGACCGCGT
This sequence comes from Amycolatopsis sp. cmx-4-19, assembly GCA_049998115.1. Taxonomy (GTDB): domain Bacteria; phylum Actinomycetota; class Actinomycetes; order Mycobacteriales; family Pseudonocardiaceae; genus Amycolatopsis. The sequence continues at coordinate 45,118 of JAEBEO010000026.1, forward strand.
TGCTGTCACTGCCGACGCCGAGCCGCACCCCCGCGTCCAGCAACTTCCGCGCCGGGCCGATACCGTCGCCGAGATCCCGCTCGGTCGTCGGGCAGAAACACGCTCGGCTCCCGGCCTCGCCGAGCCATTTGACGTCGCCAGGGGTCAGGTGTGTCGCGTGCACCGCGGTGAGCCGCTCGCTGAGCACTCCGTTGTCCCAGAGCAGTCCCGTCGGAGTCCAGTGATAAGCCGCCATGCACTGCTCGTTTTCGGCCCGCTGCTCGGAAAGGTGGATGTGCAGTGGCCGATCCGCGGGCGTATCGTTGTCCACTTCGGACAGTTGATCTTCGGGAACGGCGCGCACCGAATGGATCGCGCCGCCCACCCGGAACGTCTCCTTCTCCCGCAAGTCGTCGACTCGTTGCGCCCATTTCGCCGCGGAACCGTCGGAGAACCGCCGCTGCACTTCGTCGGGCTCGATACCGATGCCACCCGCGAGATAGCAGGTGTCGAGCAGCGTGAGCCGGATCCCGGCGTCCGCGGCCGCCTGCCGCAGCGCCTCGCCCATCGCGTTCGGCTCGGCATAACGCTTTCCACCCGGCGCGTGGTGCAGATAGTGGAACTCGCCGACACTCGTGTAGCCGGCCAGCACCATCTCGGCGTAGACACCGCGCGCCAGCCGGTAGTACGTGTCCGGTTCGAGCCGGGACGCGAGCGAGTACATCCGTTCACGCCACGTCCAGAAGGTCCCGCGATCGTGATGCGTCCGGCCCCGCAGCGCACGGTGAAACGCGTGCGAGTGCCCGTTGGCGAAGCCCGGCAAGGTCAGTCCACTCAGGACAGTTCCGGTACGGGGTGCGTTCGACGTCACGGAAGTGATCTTCCCGGCGTCGACCTCGATCAGGACGGCATCGGCGATCCCGTCCGGCAGCCAGGCACGTTCACACCAATATGTCGTCATGTCGACAACTTCTCCAGCACGTCCGCGAGAGCTCGCGCCCCGTGGTCGACGTCCTCCGCCTCCGAGAACTCCTCCGGGGAATGGCTGATCCCGGTGGGATTACGCACGTAGAGCATCCCCGACGGGACGAATCCGGCGAGGATCGCCGCGTCGTGCCCGGCCCCGGTCGGCAGTTCCGGCGGCCCGCCGAGCCAGGTGCCGAGGTCCCGGCGCAACTCGTCGTCGAAGATCACGTCGTCCGAATACGACTCCCTGGCCACCTCGACCCGGCACCCTTCCCGACCAGCCGCTTCCTCGGCCAGCTTCGCGATCTCCGCGACCAGTTCGGGCGTGCCCGTGCCCGGCACCCGCGCGTCCAGCCACAAGTCCACGGTGGACGCGATGACGTTGGTGCCGCCCGGCACCGGTACGAGCCTGCCGACCGTGGCCCTGGCAGCCGCGGTCGCCCTCGCCAGTTTCCGCACGCCGAGAACGGTCTCGGCCGCCGGGACCATCGGGTCACGGCGGTCGCCGATCAGTGTCGCACCGGCGTGGTTTCCTTGCCCGTGAAAGGAGAATCGCCAGCGGCCGTGCGCGATCACCGTAGTGCCGACCGCGACGGGCGAGCCGAGGTCGATCAGCCCGCGCCCCTGTTCGACGTGCAGTTCGACGAACCGCCCGATCAGGCCCAGCCGCTCGGAATCCCGGCCGACGCGTTCCGGATCGAGGCCGGATTTCGCGGCCGCTTCGGCGAACGTGACGCCGTCGGGATCACGCAGGCCGCGTGCCTTGTCCGCGTCGATGGTCCCGGTCAACAACCGCGAGCCGAGGCACGGCAGGCCGAAACGGCCACCCTCCTCCTCCGCGAAGACCACGACCGCGAACGGCTTGACCGGACGGAATCCCTTGGCCTGCAGGATCTCCACCGCGTCGAGCGCGCTCGCGACCCCGAGCGGGCCGTCGAACGCACCGCCACCCGGCACCGAATCGAGATGGCTCCCGGTGACGACGGCGTCCGGGCCGGGCGTGCCCCACCAGGCCCAGATGTTGCCGTTGCGGTCGGTCTCGACCCCCAGCCCGAGCCGCCCCGCGCGTTCGACGAACCACGCGCGCAACTCGGTTTCGCCCGCGTCGAAGGCGTGGCGGGAGTAACCGCCGCGCTTCGGGTCGCGGCCGACGTCCGAGATCTCCGCCAGCAGCGAGGACGCGGTCACTCGGCGTCCCGCATCGGCACGCGCACGCCGCGCTCGTCGGCGACGTCGGCGGCGCCGTCGTAGCCGGCGTCGACGTGCCGGATGACGCCCATGCCCGGGTCGTTCGTGAGCACGCGCTCGAGCTTCTGCGCGGCCAGCGGGGTCCCGTCGGCCACGCTGACCTGGCCGGCGTGGATCGAGCGGCCCATGCCGACGCCACCGCCGTGGTGGATCGACACCCAGGTCGCCCCGGACGAGGTGTTGACCAGCGCGTTGAGCAGCGGCCAGTCGGCGATCGCGTCGGAACCGTCGGCCATCCCCTCGGTCTCGCGGTACGGCGAGGCGACACTGCCCGAGTCGAGATGATCGCGGCCGATGACGACCGGCGCCTTCAGCTCGCCACTGGCGACCATCTCGTTGAACCGCAGGCCCGCCAGATGCCGCTCGCCGTAGCCGAGCCAGCAGATCCGCGACGGAAGTCCTTGGAAGGCAACGCGTTCACCGGCCAGCTTGATCCAGCGCGCGAGAGATTCGTTCTCCGGGAACAGTTCCAGCATCGCGCGGTCGGTGGCCGCGATGTCCTCGGGGTCACCGGAGAGCGCCGCCCAGCGAAACGGGCCATTGCCCTCGCAGAACAGCGGGCGGATGTAGGCGGGCACGAAACCGGGGAAGTCGAACGCACGCTCGCAGCCGCCGAGTTTCGCCTCGCCGCGCAGGGAGTTGCCGTAGTCGAAGACCTCGGCGCCCTTGTCGAGGAAGCCGAGCATCGCGTCGACGTGTTCGGCCATCGACTCGCGGGCGCGCTCGGTGAACTCGTCGGGCTTCTTGTCCGCGTAGTCCTGCCACTCGTCGACGCCGATCCCCTTGGGCAGGTAGGAAAGCGGGTCGTGCGCGGAGGTCTGGTCGGTGACGATGTCGACCTCGACGCCGCGGCGCAGCAGTTCGGGCAGCACCTCGGCGGCGTTGCCGACCACACCGACGGACAGCGCGCGCTTCTCCTTCTTCGCGGCTTCCACGCGGCGAATCGCGTCGTCGAGGTCGTCGGCGACCTCGTCGAGGTAGCGGGTCTCGACGCGGCGGTGGGCGCGCTGCGGGTCGCATTCGATGACGAGCGCGACGCCGTCGTTCATCGTGACGGCCAGCGGCTGCGCGCCACCCATGCCGCCGAGGCCGGCGGTGACGGTGAGCGTGCCCTTGAGGCTGCCTCCGAACCGCTTCTTCGCGACGGCGGCGAAGGTCTCGTACGTGCCCTGCAGGATGCCCTGCGTGCCGATGTAGATCCAGGACCCCGCGGTCATCTGGCCGTACATGGTCAGGCCCTGTGCCTCCAGGCGGCGGAATTCCGGCCAGGTCGCCCAGTCGCCGACGAGGTTGGAGTTCGCGATGAGCACCCGCGGTGCCCATTCGTGCGTGCGGAACACGCCGACCGGCTTGCCGGACTGGACGAGCAGCGTCTCGTCACTGTCCAAAGTGGTCAGTTCGTGGGTGATCGCGTCGAAGCTGGCCCAGTTGCGGGCGGCCTTGCCGGTACCGCCGTAGACGACCAGATCCTCGGGGCGCTCGGCGACGTCGGGGTCGAGGTTGTTGTGGAACATCCGCAGCGCGGCTTCGGTCTGCCAGTTCTTCGCGGTGAGCGTGGTGCCTCGGGCGGCACGGACCGTGCGGGACATGGGCTCAGACCTCCAGTTGGGCCGCGGCGAGGACGGCGCCCGACGCGACGAGTTCTTCGGCGGCGGCGATCTCCGGCGCCAGGTGACGGTCGGGGCCGGGGCCCTCGACCTTGGTACGGAGCAGATCCCGGACCCGGCCGGTGACCGGCGACGGGGCAAGGGGCGCGCGCATGTCGAGTGCCCGCGCGGCGGTGAGCAGTTCGATGGCGAGGACGGTGTTGAGGCCCTCGACGGCCTTGCGCAGCTTGCGCGCTGCGGACCAGCCCATCGAGACGTGGTCTTCCTGCATGGCGCTGCTCGGGATCGAGTCGACCGACGCCGGCACCGCGAGGCGCTTGAGCTCGCTGACCACGGCCGCCTGCGTGTACTGGGCGATCATGTGGCCGGAGTCGACGCCGGGATCGAAGGCGAGGAACGGCGGCAGGCCGTGCGACCGGGACTTGTCGAGCATCCGGTCGGTGCGGCGCTCGGCGATGCTGGCGACGTCCGCGAGCGGGATGGCGAGGAAGTCGAGCACGTACGCGATCGGGGCGCCGTGGAAGTTGCCGTTCGATTCGACGCGGCCGTCGGACAGGACGACCGGGTTGTCCACCGCGGAGTGGAGCTCACGCTCGGCGACGAGCTCGGCGTGCGTGAGGCTGTCGCGGGCGCCGCCGTGGACCTGGGGGGAGCAGCGGAGCGAGTAGGCGTCCTGGACGCGGTTGCAGTCCGGGCCGCGGTGGCTCTCGACGATCTTCGAGTCCTGAAGCGCGGTCCACATGCGCTGAGCGCTCAACGCCTGCCCGGGGTGCGGGCGCAGGGCCTGGAGATCGGCGGCGAAGGCGCGATCGGTGCCGAGGAGCGCTTCGACGCTCATGGCGGCCGTGATGTCGGCGGTGTCGAAGAGCTTGCGGAGGTCGGCCGCGGCGAGCAGGAGCATGCCGAGCATGCCGTCGGTCCCGTTGGTGAGGGCGAGGCCCTCCTTCTCCGCGAGAACGACCGGCTCGATCCCGGCGTGCTTCAGCGCTTCGCCGGCCGGGACGACGTCGCCGTTGTACGCGACTTCGCCCTCTCCCATCATCGCGAGCGCGATGGCGGCGAGGGGCGCGAGGTCGCCGGAGCAGCCGAGGGAGCCGTACTCGTGGACGAGCGGGGTGATCCCGGCGTTGAGCAGGGCCGCAAGCGTTTGCGCGGTCTTGGGCCGGACGCCGGTGAAGCCACTGGCGAGCGTCCGCAGCCGCAGCAGCATCAACGCCCGCACGACCTCGGTCTCGACGACCGGACCCGCGCCCGCCGCGTGCGAGCGGATCAGAGACCGCTGCAGGGCGGTACGGCTCTCGAGCGGGATGTGCCTGGTGGCGAGAGCCCCGAAGCCCGTCGAAACGCCGTACGTCGGCGTCTCGGCGTGGGCGAGGTTGTCGATGTGCTGACGCGTCGCGGCGAGGTTCTTCTCGGCCGCTTCGCTGACCGCGACGGGCGAGTGGTCACGGGCGACCGCGACGACCTGTTCGGGCCGAAGCGGTTCGGACCCCAGAAGTACGGTTTCCGGCATGACCCCATTGGACAACGCCATGCCCGCTGGTGGGCGGCCCCAACCGGTGGTTATGTCTGGTATCCAAGACGCGACGGAAGGGAGCAAGGGACCTTTGCTATCAACTCTCTCCGGGAGAGTGATAGCAAAGGTCCCTTGCTCCCCCGATGCCGTACGAGCAGGAGGTCGACATGGGTGAGAGCAGCGAAGTACCGGCGCTGAGACGCGGCCTCGCCATCCTTCGCGCCCTGGCCGCACGGCCGGGCCCGGTGTCGGCGGCCGCGATCGCGCGCGAGCTGAATCTGCCGCGCTCGACGACGTATCACCTGCTCGCCGAACTGGAGGCCGCCGGTTTCGTGGCGCACTTGCCCGCCGAGCGCCGCTACGGGCTCGGCATCGCCGCGTTCGAACTCGGCTCGGCCTATCTGCGGCACGACCCGCTGGAACGGCTCGCCGCCCCGCTGCTGCGCAAACTGGCCGACCGAGTCGGTCACACCGCGCATCTCGGCGTCCTGCACGGCAACGAGTCGCTCTATCTGGTCAAAGAACGCCCCACCCGCCCGGAAACGCTGGTCACCGAAGTGGGTGTACGCCTGCCGGGGCAGCTCACCGCGTCGGGCAGGGCGATTTTGCGGCACCTGCCGTCGCCGCACGTACGAGCGCTGTTCCCGGCGGCGTCGGCGTTCGTCCTGCGCACCGGCCGCGGCCCGCACACCCTCGCCGAACTGCGCCGCACGCTCAACGGAGAGGGCAGGCTCGGCTGGGCGGTCGAGGACGGCCACGTCACCGAGGGATTCGCCTCGGTGGCCTGCCCGGTCTTCGACCACGGCGGTCGGCCGATGGCCGCGATCAGCGTGACCCTCCGCCACCTCTGCCCGGGGGCTGAAGGTTGTCAGGAAACTTGGCCTGACCTAGCCGAAGAGGTCCGCGTGACCGCGGCCGAACTGACCACCCGGATCGGGGGTCAGGTGCGCTGAGCGTGCCTCTTCTGGACTCCCTCGAGACCGAGCATGGCCAGCAGCTCGGCACAGTCGAGGGCGTCCGAAGAGTGCCCTGCGACGGTTCGTGCGGCTCTGCCGTTCTGCAGGGTGAGGCGGACTTCTTCTTCCGCGCGCACACCTGCCATCCGGCTCTGGTCTTCTGCGGGATCGGGACGACTGGAATGCCTAGCCCAGGTCATCTGCCACCTTCTTCCGGCCCTCCGGCGACACGGGGTCGGTTCGAAAGAGGGCCATGGTCGGACACTTAGCATGACATCCCGCCCGCCGAGTGTTCCCGGCGCGGGTGAATTGAGACGAAAATGATCTAGATTTTGCTACTCTCCGTGATCCAAAAGGTAGCAAGCCGGGCCTGGAACGGCCACTCGTGTCGGACACCGAATGCCCAGGCCCCGCCACGATGGAGTGGCATACTCGGTCCGGTTCGCGGTGTCATCGACGATGATTTCGTACTCCGCCGATGAGCACCGACGACCACGAGAATCGGGAAATCCGCTGAGATCAACACATCGAGCGGCGATTCCGGTCGTCCCACGCATCGACGACGCCGTCGCACCGATCGCGAGCGGCTTGACGACGGTGCGTGTCCATACCGTCTCGGACGGTTGCACAGCCGCGCGTCGAGCACGGCCTTCCCACGACTCACGCGGCAAGGATCGCACGCATCACTTCTCTCGGACGTTCGATCAAAGGGATGTGCCACGCACCTGATCGGCCCTCGATTTCGACTCGCACCAGCGCAGGAAAAGCTTTACCCCACTCCGCAACCGACGCTTCGACCCGAACCAGCGGGTCGTCCTCCGCGCTGCCGGAGTGGAGGTAGGTCACCCGGTCGGCCACCTCCACGAGTTCCAGCGGCCGCAAGGCCGGGAACGAATCGATGAACATCGCCTGGGTCGTCAATGCCGGCATCCCCGCCCGAGCAGATCGGCGCCGGGATTCTTCGATGAGATTCTTGTCGGCATCGGGCTCGGCGATAACACCAAGATCGTTGAACCGGCTTAAAAATGTCCAGATCGACCCTGAAATCGGCCCACCGCGATACCAAGAGGCGATCCAGAACAAGATCGGCGAGCGTTTGACGTTTCGGACACTGCTGGGGGCCGTGTCGAGAATCAGGGAAGCTTTTCCGAAGCGCATTCCCGATCGCGCATAGAGATCAAGGAACTCCTTGGCACACATGCCCCCCAAAGAAGCTCCGTACAATCGGATTTTTTCTGGCTTCAACACCTCCAATTCAGCCATTATCCGCGCATAGAAGTCATCCATGTCCAATCCGTGATCCGCGTACTGGGCGACCAGCATGGCGGTATCCGTGCTCAGATGAGGAGCAAAAGCGGCAGAAAGAACGTCGCCTGGCATGATGTATCCAGGGAATACCACGAGCACTTGGCGCGCAGGCTGCGCGACAGGGCGCGTGACGCTTATTTTCTGCCTACCGTCCACACCGAACAGTGTACCGGCCACCACATCCAGGACCCCGATCACCAACAACGCCGCCAAGGAGACCATGAACACCTTGGCAACACGCTTGATCGCCGGCACGGGAAGACAACTTTTCGCAGCACTCAAGGGAACCTCGGAGACAGCTCTTCCCTGATGCCCTGAGCCTTCTTCAGCCTCCACAGTCCGGCGATCCACGAGGTGGCCGCGACCAGGAAGGACAAGGAGTAGAGCGACAAGACCACGATGCGCCAGCCACTGCCTCCGTGCGGCCACCACTTGATCACGTCATAGGTCGTGTAGCCGATAACCAAGAACCCGACCCCCGCGTAACAAAAGGCCGTCGCCGCCTTATGCGCCCAATGCGACTTCATGATGTCCATAACCTGGTCGCCCGCCTCGGAGCCGATCCTCTGCCTGACCCGATTCCTGCGGGGCAGCTGCGATTTTCTGAACAGCTTGTCTTCCAGTATTAGCACAGAAAGACCGTGATTCATCGCGTTGAGCGTGATCAGTGAGTGGAAAACAACGATGACCCACAGCGGGGCGGGCAACAGGACGACCACCGACCAGGGGATCGAATCCGAGCCGTACTTCTCGGCCAGCGAGATCGCCCCGACCACGTAGGCGGCGGCGATTCCCATCATCGCCATGGAAACATTGAATATCGCGGAGGCGTCCGCCTTCTCGCTCTGATAAAGCGCGTTCAAAGCGCCCGACGAATCGTCGGCAAGTTTAGCTCCTGAACCAGGCGATACCTGCTGTCGCGGGCTCCGCAGGGCGGCATAGGTGACGAGCATCGCGCCGACACCGGCGGCCGTCCACCAGGCAACAGAACGTCTTCCGAGTCCATCTCGGAACAAGGTCGGGCCGTCCATGTCATCCGCCTCCGCCGTGTTTGGCAAGCTCGCTCTCATACGCACTCACTGGTCGCAGGACGAACGTCGGCCGTTACGAACATGAAGAACGGGCGGATCTTGTTCGGCTACCTGGGGCATGGTGGGCTTGCGCGACCCGGACGGAGGAAAGGACAGCCGTGGCCGGCTCAGCCGTCATCCGGCGCTTGATCTCGCACAACGTTCGTCCGGCGGGACCAGACTCCGTGGCGAGCTTCACAAGGGCATCCACCTGACCGAGATCTCGCAGGTCGGCGCTTCGCACTTCGACCCAGAAGACCAGGTCTTGGAGCCGGACCGCGCCTCGGCAGGTCAACCCATCGCGTTCAGTGAATCCCTCGAGACATCCGAGACGACGAATGGCGAGCGCTCATTACGAGCGCTCGCCATCTCGACCGGTGGAGGTGCCGGGAATTGAACCCGGGTCCTCTGGCGCTTCATCAGGGCTTCTCCGTGCGCAGTCCGCTATGTCTCTACTTGGCCCCTTCAGTCACGCGAACGAGCTGAAGTGACGAGCCCAGCCACTGTTTGATTCCCAACCACACCCCGTAACCGAGTGTGGCGGTAAGCCTCCTAGCTGATGCCGGTGACCGGGTCGGAGGCGACCCCGGACCGACAGAGTTGCTCTACTGCTTAGGCAGCAAGGGCGAACTCGCGCTGGCTCTTAGGCTCGGCGCTTATTGGTTTGCGATGACGCTTACGGTGGTCTCTCGCCTGCACCGGCACGCTTCTCCTGATTCAACGTCCAAAGTCGAAACCGTTCACCCCCTTGGTGGGACACAACCCGTACAGCATAACCCGGACGGCAACCGGGTTGATCCCGCAGGTGGGGCTAGCCCCACCTGGGAGATACCCGCGGACACCATGTCGCCCGCCTCTCCAGGGCGCGATGCTTGTTCCCATCGAACCGGAGAGGAGCACGACCATGAGTTCGCTAGCGGCCGAGCGGGAGCTGAGCAGGTCCGATCCGTCGTTCGGCGGCTCGCTGGTCTACCTGCTGATGAACCTGCCGATGGGCATCCTGGCGTTCGCGCTCCTGATGTCGTTCATCTGGCTGGGCATCGGCACCGCGGTCGTCTGGATCGGACTGCCGATCCTCGCGCTGGTGATCCTGTCGGTCCGCGGGGCGGCCCGGATGGAACGCGCCCGGGTGTACGCGCTGCTGGACCGCTACATCGACCTGCCGTATCTCCCGCTGCCCGCCGCCGGCCAGTCGATGCGCTGGAAGGCGCGCCTGAAGGACCGCTCCACCTGGCGCGACCTGGGTTACTTCCTCGTCCTGTTCCCGGTCGGGATCATCGAGTTCGTGCTGGTCACGGTGTTCTGGTCGACCAGCCTCGGCCTCGCGGGCCTGCCGATCTATTACCGCTTCCTGCCGGACGGCGTGTACCGCTTCCCGAGCTGGGACGTTGCCTGGTTCACGGTCGACTCGACGATCTCGGCGCTGCCCTGGGCGGCTCTCGGGGTGCTCTGCGTCGCGCTCTCGGTAGCGTTGACGAAGGCGTTGGCCGGGACACATGCCCGGCTGGCGACGGCGTTGCTCGGGCCCACTCACGCCCAGCGCCGCCGTCTGGAGGATTCCTGGGGCGAGAGCACGGTGACCGGATGACGATCGATCAGCAGGCCCAGAAAGTCGACATCCCGCGGCCACGGCCGTTGAGGTCGATCGTCTACATGTTCGTCAGTTTCGTGTTCCGGCTGCTCCAGTTCATTTTGATCATCGTCGGCATGTCGGTCGGGGTCGCGACGGCGGTGGTGTGGATCGGCTTCCCGATCCTCATGGTCACCACCAACTTCATCCGCTGGTCCGCCGATCGAGAGCGCGGCTGGGTGCGGAAGATGCTCGACACCCCGCTGGAGCCGGTCGAGCGGCTTCCCACCGAGGGGCTCTCGCTGGTCAAGCGCTGGTTGACCCGGCTGACCGACCCGACGACCTGGCGCGATCTCGCCTACCTGATGGTGGCGTTCCCGCTGGCCTGCGTGGAGCTCCCGATCGCGATCGCGTCGATCGTGCTGCTGCCGATGGCGGTCTGGGTGACCCCGTGGCTCGCCTGGCTGCACGGCAACCTGGCGTTCTCGCTCCTCGGCCCGAACCGCACGCAGCGGCTGGAGCAGAAGGCCGAGCGGCTGCAGGCGTCGCGGGCCCGCGGTGTCGACGCCGCGGAGGCCGAACGCCGCCGCATCGAACGCGACCTGCACGACGGCGCGCAGCAGCGCCTGGTCGCCGTCGCGATGAGCCTCGGCCGCGCGAAGTCGAAGTTCGACCACGACCCGGACGCCGTCCGCGAGCTGATCGACGAAGCACACCTCGACGCCAAACTCGCCGTTTCGGAACTCCGCGACCTCGCCAGGGGGATCTACCCTGCCGTGCTCGGCGACCGCGGACTCGACGCGGCGCTGTCCGCACAGGCCGCGAAGTCGCCGATCCACGTCGACGTGAGCGTGGACGTGGAGCCGCGTCCGCCCGCGGCGGTCGAGACGACGGCGTACTTCATCGTCGGCGAGACGCTGACGAACATCGCGAAGCACTCGGGCGCGACCGAAGCGGGCGTCAAGGTGTGGCGTACCGACTCGATGGTGATCGTCGAGATCACCGACAACGGGCACGGTGGCGCCGAGGTCCGGCCCGGTGGCGGTCTCGCCGGGCTCGCCGACCGCGCCGCCACGATCGACGGAGTGATCACCGTCGTCAGCCCCCTCGGCGGCCCGACGGTGATTCGCGCGGACCTGCCCTGTCAGTGGTGACCCGCTCGTGAGTGAATAGGCTCGGGGCCATTCACTCACGAAGCCGGGGGCAGCATGCGGGTCGTCATCGCCGAAGACGCGGTTCTGTTGCGCGCGGGGGTGATCCGCCTTCTCGCCGACGAAGACATCGAGACCGTCGCCGCCGTGGACAACGGTGACGACCTGCTGCTCGCGGTCAAGGAGCACCGGCCGGACCTCGCGATCGTCGACGTGCGGATGCCGCCCACCTTCACCGACGAAGGCCTGCGCGCGGCGCTGGGCGCCCGTGACGCCATTCCCGGTTTACCCGTCCTGGTGCTTTCCCAGTACGTCGAAGAGAGCTACGCCGTAGAGCTGCTGTCCGGCGGCGCGGGCGGCGTCGGCTACCTGCTCAAGGAACGCGTCGCGGACGTCGGAGACTTCCTCGACGCCGTGAAGCGCGTCGCCGGCGGCGGGACGGCCATCGACCCGGACGTCATCGCTCAGCTGATGGCCCGAGGCCGCAAGAACCCGCTCGACGCGCTCACCGCCCGCGAGTCCGAGGTGCTGGGGCTGATGGCACAAGGTCTTTCGAACACCGCGATCGCGGTGTCGCTCGTCGTCTCGCACGGCGCCGTCGAAAAGCACATCGGCAACATCTTCTCGAAGCTCGGCCTCGAAGCCAGCTCCGTGGAACACCGCCGGGTCCGCGCCGTCCTCACTTACTTAGGACGCTGAAGTAGCTCTTGGTGGCGACGCGGTCACTCACCTAACATAGGCAGACTGTTGGTGAGCGACCAGCCGAACCGAGGAGGACCCCATGACCGACCGGCCCTCCCATCACGCACGTTTCTTCGGCGGCCCCCTCGACGGGCGCGTCCAGGAACTCGGTGACACCGAACCGATCGCGGGCACCGTCCTCAAACACGTCCATCTGCACGACGGCCCGAAGATCGAAACACGCTACGAGCTCGGCCTCGCCGAGGACGACTGCTGGGAGTTCCGGCTGTGCACCGCCCCGGTTCCGGAGCCCGCACCGCGGCCGGAGCCCGAGACCGACGGTGTGGGGTAGGGAAAACCTCACCTCCGAGGGGCGAAAACAGGAAGACGGATACGGCGGCCGGCACCGCTGTTTCCGAGATCCCGAAGCACCAGGCTTCTCTGCATGCACACGAGCCAGAAGCCGGGCCGGGACCGGTTCCTCGACATCGTCCGGGCGATCGCGATCCTCGCGGTCGTCGTTCAGCACTGGGGTATGCCGGTACTCTCCTACGCCGACGGGCACCTCGCCACCGGCAACGCCCTCGCGACCCCCGGCTGGTGGGTGATCACCTGGGCCTCGCAGGTGATGCCGCTCGTCTTCTTCGCCGGTGGCGCGGCGAACCTGATCTCGCTCGACCGCGCGCGAAGTTCGCGCTCCTGGCTCGCCTCCCGGTTGAAGCGGCTGATGGTGCCGGTGCTGCCGCTCGTGGGTGTCTGGCTGTTCGTCCCGGACATCCTGCGCGGCATGGGCATCCCGGAGCAGCCGCTGCAGGTCGGCGGCGCGATCGCCGCGCAGTTGCTGTGGTTCCTGGCCGTGTACGTGCTCACCGTGCTGCTCACCCCGCTGCTGGCCGCGGCGCACCGGCGCTGGGGTCTCAAGGTCCCGCTCGCGATGCTCGCCGCCGCCGTCCTCGTCGACGTCGCCCGCTTCAACGACTTCGGCCTGATCGGTTTCGCGAACGCGGTCTTCGTCTGGATGGCCGTGCACCAGCTCGGTTTCCACTACACGCGAGGCCGTCTCGGCTCGATGAGCCGCAACGCCGCGCTGGGCATGTCCGCCACCGGCTTCGGTATCACCGCGCTGATGGTCGCCTTCGGCCCGTACCCCGCCAGCATGATCGGCATGCCGGGCGCCCCGGTGTCGAACATGAGCCCGCCGACCGTGCTGCTGGCCTTCCTCGCGATCGGCCAGATCGGCCTCCTGCTCGCCTTCAAGCCGAAGTTGAACGCGTTGGCCGCCCGGCCGAACCTCGACGCCGCGCTGAAGTGGATCGGCCCGCGGTTCATGAGCGTCTACCTGTGGCATATGCCGGCGCTGATCGTCGTCGCCGGTGTCACGGTCTACGGCCTGGGTTACGAGACTCCCGAACCGGGTTCGGTGCTGTGGCTGACGATGGTCCCGGCGTGGCTCGGCGCCTGCGGACTGGTGCTCTTCGGCCTCCTGCGGATGTTCGACCGCTTCGAGACGCAGGGCTCCGGCCCCGCGCCCACCGCGCTCACGCCCCAGCTCGTCCTGGCCGGGCTGCTGATCGCCGGCGGCCTGCTGGGCCTGGCGGCGCACGGTTTCGCCCCGCTGAGCGACGGCATCACGCAGGGTCCGGTGCCCTGGGTGGCGCTGGCGATGGGCGGATACTTCCTGGCGGGCAAGAAGATCGCGGTCTCGGACCTTTCGACGCGGCTGCTCGGCCGCGCCGTCTCGGTCGCCGAGGTGGCACAGCTCAAACGCTGAGCAGTTTCGCGGGGGTGTCGTGCAGCACCGCCCGCAGGAACGGCTCACCCAGGCGATCGTCGGCAGCCCAGCCGGCGATCGCCCGCAGCTGTGTCGCGTAGGAGTACGGGATGTTCGGGAAGTCGGTGCCGAGCACGACGCGATCCGGGAACTCCGCCAACAGGTCGATCCAGTCGGGGGGCAACGGGTTGCCACGCTGGGTGAACTCCACCCCGACCATCGTGGTGTCGAGGTACACGCGCGGATACCTGCGGGCCAGCTCGAACGCGAAGTCGATTTCCGGCATCCCGGCGTGCGCGAGCACCAGCGTCAGGCCAGGGTGCCGCACCAGGATCTCTTCGAACAGCCGCAGACCGGTGTAGGCACCACGCAGCGGGCCGTGTCCACAGTGGACCACCACCGGGACGCCCGCGTCCGCCAGCGCGCCCCAGACGCCGTCCAGCAGCTCGTCACGCGGGTCGTAGGCGCCGACCTGGACGTGTGCCTTGAAGCAGCGCGCGCCCGCACGCAGGGCTCCGTCCACAACGGACAAGGCGGACGGCTCCGGATAGAACGTCCCCGTCGGGACGGCCTCCGGGACCCGCTCGGCGAACTCCAGCGCCCACGACGTCAGCCATTCGGCCATTCCCGGTTTGTGCGGGTAGACCAGCGGCGCGAACTTGCGCACGCCGAACGAACGCAGGGTTTCGACGCGTTCCTCTTCCGAAGTGCGGTAATGCACCGGCCAGGCCATGCCGTAGTGCTCCTCGGCCTGGTCGAAGTAGGCCCACACCTTGTCCATGACCGGCTTCGGCAGGAAGTGCAGGTGGATGTCCACGAGCCCGTCGATGCCCAGCGCCGAGATCCAGCCGGGGATCTCGGCGTCGGACGCTGGCCCGTAAATCACTCGCTGTACCGGCCCTTCAACGCCCGGCCCATGGCCCGGCTGATCGTGCGCTGCGCGTCCCGTTTGGCGAGGTCCTGGCGCTTGTCGTAGGACTTCTTGCCCTTGGCCAGCGCGATCTCGACCTTGACCTTGCCGTCCTTGAAGTACATCGACAACGGCACCAGGGAAAGACCGCTCTCCTTGGTCTTGCCGATGAGCCGCTCGATCTCCTTGCGGTGCAGCAGCAGTTTCCGGGTGCGGCGCGGCGTGTGGTTCGTCCAGGTGCCCTGTACGTACTCCGGGATGTGGACGTTGCGCAGCCACACCTCGCCCTCGTCCACCGTGGCGAACGCGTCGGCCAGTGATGCCCGTCCTTCACGCAGGCTCTTCACCTCGGTACCGACAAGCACGAGACCGGCTTCGTAGGTATCGAGGATGGAGTAGTCGTGCCGAGCCTTGCGGTTCGACACGATCACCTTCTGACCACGTTCTTTGGGCATGCGGCGACTCTACGTGAGTTTCTGTGCGTGAGCAGGTGGTTATCGGGCAGGCTAGTGGCGTACGTACAGACGCAGCGTCACATAGCCGGTAATGGCCGAGATCAGCATCGACACGGCCAGCAGGATCGGCGCCACCGGGAACAGCAACTCGAGCATGCCGACCGCGGGGAACACGTCACCGGTGAGCACCAGGTCGAGCAGGAACACCTTGGTGAGCACCAGGAAGACGATGCCGATGATCGCACCGACCAGGCCGGCGACCACCGCCTCCAGCAGGAACGGCAGCTGCGTGTACCAGCGCGTCGCGCCGACCAGGCGCATGATGCCGACCTCGGTGCGCCGGGTGAACGCCGACACCTGGATCGTGTTGGCGATCAGCAGCAGGGCGGCGACCGCCATGATCAGCGCGGCACCGAAGGCCAGGTTCCGGACACCGTTGAGCGCGTTGAACACGCGGTCCAGTGCCTTCTGCTGGTCGTCGACCTTGCTGACGCCGGGTTTGCCGGTGTACTCCTGGATGATCGCCTGGCTGCGCTCCGGGTTCTTCAGCTTGACGTGCAGCGACGCGGGCAGCGCTTCCGGGCCGGTCAGCTGGAGCAGTTCCGGCTGGCTCTCGAACATCTTCTTGAACCGCTCGAAGGACTGCTCGCGGTTCTCGAACACGACCGACTCGACGCCGTCGTTGGCCTGCAGATCCTGGCGCAGCGACTGGCACGCCGACTGCGAGCAGTTCGGGTCACCCGCGCTGATGTCGTTGACCAGATAGACCGACACCTCGACATCGGCGAGGAAGTTGGCCTTCATCTTGTCGATCGTTCCGACGGCCAGCAGACCGAAGCCGAGCATGGCGAGGGAGACCGCGGTGGTGAGGATCATCGCGATGGTCATCGTGACGTTCCGGCGCAAGCCGGTGACTACCTCGCTGAAGACGAAACTGGCGCGCATCGGGGTTGATGTCCCTTGGAAGTCGTGGGTATCGGAGGAGGGCGGGGCCGGTCAGCGGCCGATGCCGTAGACGCCTCGGGCGTCGTCACGGATGACCTTGCCGAGCTGAAGCTCGACGACCCTTCGCCGCATCGAGTCCACGATCGAATGGTCGTGGGTGGCCATCAGCACCGTCGTGCCGGTGCGGTTGATCCGCTCCAGCAGCAGCATGATGTCCTGGCTGGTGTCGGGGTCCAGGTTTCCCGTCGGTTCGTCGGCGAGCAGCACGAGCGGGCGGTTCACGAACGCGCGGGCGATCGCGACGCGCTGCTGCTCACCACCGGACAGCTCGTTGGGGAGACGGTCGGCCTTGCCGTCGAGGCCGACGAGTTCCAGCACCTCGGGCACGACCTTGCGGATCGTGGGGCGCGGCTTGCCGATGACTTCGAGCGCGAAGGCGACGTTCTCGGCGACGGTCTTGTTCGACAGCAGGCGGAAATCCTGGAAGACGCAGCCAATGGTCTGCCGCAGACGCGGCACCCGGCGGCGGGCGAGCTTGGCGACGTCGAAGTTGGAGACCATCACGCGGCCTTTGCTGGGGACCTCTTCGCGCAGCAGGAGACGCAGGAACGTCGACTTCCCGGATCCCGAGGGACCGATGAGGAAGACGAACTCACCTTTGTCGATCTCGACCGACACCCTTTCGAGGGCGGGACGGGTCGAGGTCTTGTAGACCTTGGAAACCTCTTCGAGCCGGATCACGGTTCGGCATACTACCCATGCCGCCCGTTAAGCCCGGGTAGCCCGGTCCCGGCGGCCAAGCGAGCAAGGGACCTTTGCTATCACTTTCCGGAAGAGAGTGATAGCAAAGGTCCCTTGCTGTCTCACGCAGGGTCGTTACGCGGTTCCGGACTGCTTGCGCCAGCGGACGCCCGCCTCGAGGAAACCGTCGATCTCGCCGTCGAGCACCGACGACGGGTTGCCGACCTCGAACTCGGTTCGCAGGTCCTTGACCATCTGGTACGGGTGCAGCACGTAGGAGCGCATCTGGTTGCCCCAGCTGGAGCCGCCGTCCTTGAGCGCGTCCATCTCGGCGCGCTCCTCTTCCTTCTTCCGCTGCAGCAGCCGCGCCTGGAGCACCTTCATCGCGGCCGCCTTGTTCTGCAGCTGCGACTTCTCGTTCTGGCACGAGACGACCACGCCGGTCGGGAGGTGCGTGATGCGCACCGCCGAGTCGGTCGTGTTCACGCTCTGCCCACCGGGGCCGGACGAGCGGTACACGTCGACGCGGATGTCCTTCTCGGGGATGTCGACGTGGTCGACCTCCTCGACCTCGGGCATCACCTCGACGTGCGCGAAGGAGGTCTGGCGGCGGCTCTGGTTGTCGAACGGCGAGATGCGCACCAGCCGGTGCGTGCCCTGCTCGACCGAGAGCGTGCCGTAGACGTAGGGAGCGGTCACCTTGAACGTCGCGGACTTGATGCCCGCCTCTTCGGCATAGGAGATGTCGTAGACGTCCGTCGGGTAGCCGTGTCGCTCCGACCAGCGCAGGTACATCCGGAGCAGCATCTCGGCCCAGTCGGCCGCGTCGACGCCGCCGGCTTCGGAGCGAATGGTGACCACGGCGTTGCGCTGGTCGTATTCACCCGACAGCAGGGTGCGGACCTCGAGGCCGTCGATGTCCTTGGTGAGCGCGGTCAGCTCGGACTCGGACTCGGCCGCGCTGGCGGAGTCACCCTCGGCCTCGGCCAGTTCGTAGAGGACGCCCAGGTCGTCGAGCCGCTGCCGCAGCTCGGAAATGCGTCGCAGCTCACTCTGCCGGTGGGACAACTGGCTGGTGACCTTCTGCGCCGCTTCGGGGTCGTCCCAGAGGTTCGGGCTGGACGCCTGTTCCTCCAGTTCAGCCACCTGGGCACGCAGCGCATCCAGGTCCATCACCGACTCGATCTGCGTCAGCTTGCCGGCCAGGTCCTTCAGTGCCGCATCGAACTCATCACTCACGTCGGCCAAGGTTACGGCAAAACCCACGACCGGTTGCGGGGAACCGGTCGTGGGCACCTGTCCGGGTCAGGACTGGGGGATGGAATCCAGCAGTTTCAGTGCCGCTTTGGCCTGAGCCTGCGCGAACTCGGCGACAGCCTTGGCGTACGGGCCGTCGGCGGCCTTGGTGGCGCCCTTGGCCTCGTCGAGCTGCTGTGTGTAGCTGGCGCGGGCCGACTCGAGCAGGCTCGAACGCTGCTTCACCGTCAACGAACCGGCGTGCACGAGACGCAGGATCAGCGGGCTGCGGAGGTGGTCAGGACCGGCTTCGGAGGACAGCCACGTCTTGAACGCCTTCTTGCCCGCCGCGGTGATGAGATACTGCTGGCTCGATCGCGGGCCCTGCTTGCCGAGGCGGACGAGGCCCTCCTTCGACAAGGCGGGGAGCTCCCGGTACACCTGGCTGCGGGTCACGCTGAAGAAGGCGCCGAAACGCTCACCCGCCCCCGCGACCAGTTGCCCGCCCGTGGCGGGACCGTCGTGGAGAAGACCGAGCAGTGCGGCGGCTGTTGCATTCAATTCGGACACATCCTCTACGGTCCCACTTTTCAGAACCTGTGTCCACTGTGGTCAGCGCATCTGTCCATTGTGGCTAGTGATATGCGCTCATTCGGCCCAATGCGCTACGCCCGTCCACAAAGGACCGAACACGCTGCGCAACCGGCGTCGGACACGGACAGCGGTTCGCGTCCCCCGCCCCGCCTAACGACGGCCGGTGATCGACCCGGAGGGCGAACAGCCGACGGAACCGGAAATAGAAGAAGCGCGTGCCTGCGATTTCCGCAGACACGCGCTTCGTTCTCTGTAGCGGGGACAGGATTTGAACCTGCGACCTCTGGGTTATGAGCCCAGCGAGCTACCGAGCTGCTCCACCCCGCGTCGTTGTGTTAATAGATTACATGGGCCCGGAACCTGGTTTCAGGCGGGTACCCTTAACTTCCCACAGGGCCGCTGACCTGGCTTTATGTCACGACTTTGTCATCCAGCCAGGCGAAGACGCCGTTGAGCACCATGGTCAGTCCGTCGCCGAACCTGCCCTCGATGTCCTCGTCGAAGACCCACACCGTGGGCGTCAGGTCGTAACGCGGGTCCCGCTCGCCCGGAATCGGATAAACGGCCTGCTCTTCGATGGTGAAGCCGACGACGTAGCTGTAGACGGTGAACAGCGCTCGTCCAGCCAGGTACATTTCGAGCCCCGCCTCGACCCGGCCCCGGAGCGGATTGTCGGTAAGCAGGGTGTCGTCGGTCAAAAAGGTCCCAGAGAAGACCTTCGCGCCGTCACGGTAAGCGAGCATCATCTGGCGCATCCGTCGCGCGGCCAGCTCAAGGGACTCCCGCTCCCCCATACCTTCCGGAGTACGTCCCGGCATCGCGTCGGCGTACATCCGCGTGGCCATCTCGTCGAGCAGCTCCTGCTTGTTCTTCACGTGCCAGTACAGCGCCGGCGCCTTGACCCCGAGCTCCTGCGCGATGAGGCGGAGCGTGAGCCCGTTGAGCCCGACGTCGTTGAGCAGCCGAAGCCCGGCGCTGACGATGTCCTGCCTGGTCAGAGCCACTTTTGATTCCTCTTCCACCAGTACGACCTTGACAATTTAACGATGTTAAGGGCACTCTCTGTCCAGGTCAATTTAACAACGTTAAGGAGTGGTATGGACAACCTGGGGACGGACGTCGTCGTGGTCGGGGCGGGGCCGACGGGGCTGATGCTCGCGAACGAACTCGCGCTCGCCGGCGTCGACGTCGTGGTGCTGGAACGGCTCACCGAACGGACGGGACTGTCCAAAGCGCTGAACATGCAACCGCGCACCGCGGAATTGCTGGAGCTGCGCGGACTTCTGGACGGCGCCGAAGAGCGTTCGTTCGCGACGGTGCAGGACGGGCATTTCGCGATGATCCCGGTCGACTACCACGGTTGGGACACTCGATTCCCGTTCCAGCTGGGGATTCCGCAGGCGGCGGTCGAGGACTTCTTGGAGGATCGGCTTGCCGCACAAGGAACAAAGGTGCTGCGCGGCGCCGAAGTAATCGATTTCGTACAGGACAAGGACTCTGTGTCTGTCCGGTACCGAACAGACGGGGGCGACAACCGGCTGTCAGCGAAGTTCCTCGTCGGCTGCGACGGCGCGCGAAGCGTTGTACGCAAAGGACTCGACGTGGACTTTCCCGGTGTGGACGGTGAAGGTTTCGGCGTGGTCGCGGACGTCCTGTTCGACAAAGCACCCGACGGTGCGCAAAAGCAGTGGCGAACGATGCGGAACGTCGGCGAGCCGACCGGCGCGACGACGTTCAAGGGTTTGATCCCGTTGGGAGAACCGGGTCTCTACCGCTTCATCTACGGCGACCGGGCCTCGCGACCGGCGGACATGCGGTCCGACGTCACCGTCGAAGAAGTGCGGAAGGCCTTGCTCGAGTCCTACGGCGACTCGGCGGCGAAGTCGGAGATTCGCTGGGCGTCACGGTTTTCGGACGCCGCGCGACAGGCGGCGCACTACCGCGACGGCCGGGTCCTGCTGGCGGGCGACTCCGCGCACATCCACTTCCCCGCAGGCGGGCAGGGTTTGAATTTGGGCGTGCAGGATGCGATGAACCTGGGCTGGAAGCTGGCCACGGTCGTGCACGACAGGGCCGGTGACGACCTGCTCGACACCTACGAGGCCGAGCGGCATCCTGTCGGCGCGCAGGTGCTGCATAACGTCGCCGCGCAACTGGGGCTGACTCCAAGGTCTCACGAGGCTCGCGCGCTACGCGCCGTCTTCACCGACCTCGCCGCACTGCCCGAGGTGAACCGGCATCTGTCGGGCATGGTCTCCGGTCTCGGGATCCGCTACGCGACCTACGGCACGTCTCACCCTGCCCTGGGTGCGCGCCTGTCAGACCAGGAGGTCGCGACCGACGCCGGGCCCCTGCGCCCGAGCACGCTGTTCCACACCGGCGACTTCGTGCTCCTGACGACCACACCGGCCCACATCGACGCCGCTCGTGCCTGGTCACCGCGCCTGACGACGCAACTCGTCACCGCCCTGCCGTGGCCCGAGACCGAAGCCGTCCTGTACCGCCCCGACGGCTACGCCTGCTGGACGGCCCCTACGCGATAGCAAAGGTCCCCCGCTCCCCCGGTGATAGCAAAGGTCCCTTGCTACCCCCGCCCACAGCCGCGGCACCTACGCAACCGACCACTTCGGGGGTCCGGGCCACGAAGCCCTCCCTGGCGGGGCCGACTTCGGTACAAATACGAAAGAGGCGTGTGCCTGCGTTTCCGCAGACACACGCCTCTGACCTCTGTAGCGGGGACAGGATTTGAACCTGCGACCTCTGGGTTATGAGCCCAGCGAGCTACCGAGCTGCTCCACCCCGCGTCGTAGCACCTACCTTACGCCTGCGTTTCCAGCAGGCGCAAAGCAGGTGCCCTTTTGGTAAGCGACGTCACCCTCCGGGCTGGCCGGTGGGCTGCGGCGTACTGGCCGCGGGCGGGGTGGCCTTGGCCGACTCGTAGGCCTTGGAGGCGGCTTCGAGGGCGGCCAGGGCAGCACCTTGGTCGGCGTAGTTGCCGGCCTGCTGGGCGGCACGGAACCTGATCCAGGCGTCGTGCATCTCGCCCGAGGCCTTGTCGAGCGCCGGGTTTCCGCTGGCAGGCGGGGCCGGTGCCGGTGTCGAGCCCGGTGGCGCCGGCGTCGTGGGTCCGGGTGTTCCGCCGGACTGGGGCGGCGTGACGCCGGAACCGGTGCCGGCGCCGAAGACCTGGTCGAGGGCTTCGTTGAGGGTCGGTGCGAAGCCGATCTTGGTGCCGTAGGAGACGAGGACCCGGGCTAGCTGCGGATAGCTCAGCTGGTTCCGCTGCCGGATGTAGACCGGTTCCACGTAGAGGAATCCGTTGGCGACGGGCAGCGTGATCAGGTTTCCGTAGGTGACCGTGACGTTCGGGTTGTTGAACAGGGTCCGGTCCTGCGCGACCCGGGGGTCACTTTGGAATCTGTTCTGGACCTGGACGGGGCCGTCGACCTGCGTCGCACCACTCGCCCCGGTGGGCAGCCTCAGTACCCGCATCCGCCCGTAGTCCTCGGGATCCGAGGACACCGACATCCAGGCGGCCAGGTATTGCCGTTGGAGACCGGTCAGGGAACTCGTGAGCTGGAACCGCGACCTCGTATCGCCCGGTGCGGTGGCCAGGACGTAGTAGCCGGGCTGGTTGGCGATGCCGGACGCGGACGCGTTGACGCCGCCTTCCTGCGTCGGGTCCTGGGGCACGCTCCAGAAGGCCTGCTGAGCGTAGAACTCCGCCGGGTTGTTCACGTGGTACTTCGACAGGAGTTCCCGCTGCACCTTGAACAGGTCTTCGGGGTAGCGGAAGTGCGACCGCAGGTCCGGCGAGATCTCGGTGCTCGGCTTGACCAGGCCTGGGAAGACGTTCTTCCAGGCGTTGAGCACCGGTTCGTTGTCCTCGACCCCGTACAGGGTCACGGTGCCGTCGAACGCGTCGACGGTCGCCTTGACCGAGTTGCGGATGTAGTTGATCGAGGAGTTCGCCTGGCGGGTGGTGCCGCTGAGCGAGTCGTTGGTGGCCTGGCCGAGCTGGGTCTGCTGGGCGTACGGGAAATTGTTCATCGTCGTGTAGCCGTCGACGATCCAGATGATCTTGCCGTTGACGACGGCCGGGTACGGGTCGCCGTCGAGGGTCAGCCACGGGGCCGCCTTGGCGACGCGCTCCCGCGGCTCGCGGTTGAACATGATCTTGGATCCGTCGCCGATGGCGTCGGAGAACAGGATGTTCCGCTCTCCGTATTCGGCGGCGAAGACGAGCCGGTTGAACCAGTTGTCGAGCGGCACGCCGCCGGAGCCCTTGTAGATGTAGGCGCGGTCGACGGCGGTGTCGTATTCACCCGGTGCCTCTCCGGCCTTGCCGCCGACGATCGCGTACGCGGCGTCGGTCGCGAGCTCGCCGTAGTAGATACGGGGCTCGTCCACCTTGATACCCGGCTTGGCCGGGTCGGTCGCGCCCGCGCCCGCCGGGTTCTGGGTGTCGCTGGTGGTGGCGATCGGGTAGCCGCCGTCGGAGTTGGCGTCCTTCAGCGCGCGGTCGATCGTGTTGGCCGGCGCGGCGACGAAACCGTTTCCGTGCGTGTAGACGAGGTGCTTGTTGATCCAGTTCGTCTGGTTGCCGGTGAGGCCTTCGGTCTTGATCTCCTTGGCCGCGACGATGTAGTCCTGTGTGACACCGTTGAGCGTGTAGCGGTCGATGTCGAGTTTGGACGGGAAGCCGTAGAAGTTCTCACGGCCGACGCGCTGGGTGAAGGTGTCGCTGAGGACGTTCGGGTCGAGGAGCCGGATGTTCGGGACCGTCCCCTTGTCCGCCTTGATCTCCGCGGAGGTCGCCTCGGATTTGCCGGTGTAGTCCTTGTACTCGACGTTGGTGAGGCCGAACGCCTGGCGCGTCGCGTCCATGTTGCGCTGGATCGACGTGGATTCCTTCTCGTTCGCGTTGGGACGCACCGAGAACTGGTCGAGCACCGCGGGCCACGCGACACCGACGAGCACGTTCGACAGGATCAGCAGCACCAGCGCGATCGCCGGCAGCTGCAGGTTGCGCAGGAACGCGCCGGCGAAGAACGCGACGGCACAGATCACCGAAATGCACAGGAGGATCAGCTTCGCGGGCAGTACCGCGTTCAGATCGGTGTAGGTCGCACCGACGAACAGCGGCGCTCCCCGATCGGAAAGCAGCAGGTTGTAGCGGTCGAAGAAGTACTCGACCGCCTTCAGCAGCACGAAGATGCCGATGGTGATCGCGAGCTGGGCGCGGGTCGGGCCGGCGAGCTGGCCGCCCTTGCCCGCGAGCCGGATGCCGCCGAAGACGTAGTGCGAGATCAGCGCGCCGAAGAAGGCGATGACGACCGCGATGAACAGCCAGCCCAGGAGCCAGTTGTAGAACGGCAGGTCGAAGGCGTAGAAGCCGACGTCGTTGCCGAACTCGGGATCGGTCTGGCCGAACGGCGTGCCGTTGAGGAACAGCTGCACGACCTGCCAGTCGCTCTGCGCGGACGCGCCGGCGATGAGTCCGGTCAGCACCGGGATGCCGATGCCGAACAGGCGGATGCGGCCGACGATCGCGGACCGGTAGCGCGCGAGCGGGTCGTCGTTGCCGGAGATGGGCACGAAGACCGGCCTGGTCCGGTACGCGATCATCAAACTGACCGCTAACGTACCGCCGACCAAGATGCCCACGGCGAAGAACAGCACGACCCTGGTGATCAACACCGTGCTGAACACCGTCCGGGCGCCGACCTCGCCGAACCACAGCCAGTCGACGTAGGTGTCCAGCAGTCTCGCGCCCAGCAGCAGCGCCAGGATGACGACGGCGGCGATGATGAGCAGGATCCGGCTGCGCCGGGACAGCTTCGGCAGGCTCACGGGGGGCCGAGTGGCCACTGCACACGCTCCTGGTTTGGTGAACTTTTAGCGGAGGCGCGCGTACCGCGTGCGGCCCCTGATGCTCTAACTCTACGGATGCCGTCAGAAGTTCCCGGAACCCGCCCAAACCGGACTCGGAAGGCCGCGGTCGCGGCCGCCTGGAACGATGGCCCCATGGCACCGAGTGAGCAACAGGGCGTGGCCGGCCTGGCCCGCGAAGTCGAGGAGTTCGTCGCCTCAGGCGGATGGGACCAGCCGCCGCAGCTTTTCGCGTTGGTTCCGACCGCGGCCCTGCTGGACGAACAACCCGAACTGGCCGGGCAACTGGACCCCACGAGCCCGCTCACGCCGGTCGCCCAGGAGTCGTTGCCGGACGGTGATCTCGGTGAGGCGCTGGCGCAGATCGCGTGGCCGGATCTGGTACTGGGCTGCGCGCTCGCGCAGGAGATCATCGTGCTCCCGCCGGATGCCGAGGCCGAACTCCCTGTCGTGCCCGAGACCGATTCCGACCGCCTGCGCCAAGCGGCCGCCGACCACCCCCGCCGCACCGAAGCGCGGCTTGTGGCCGCCGTACTGCGTGAAGGTGCCGGGGCCTGCGTCATGCGGCTTCGCGGGGCCGGACAGCCCGACGAAGGCGGCGAAGGCCCCGTCGACGAGATCATCGAGAACCCGGAGCTGGCCCCCAACCTGCTTGAGGCCCTCAAGGCGACCTTGCTCCCCTGACCTGGCAAAAAGGGAGCAAGGGACCTTTGCTATCGCCCCGGCGCTAGCTCCGGCCGTGATAGCAAAGGTCCCTTGCTCTCTTCAGGTCCATGGGCGATAGCAAAGGTCCCTTGCTACCCCGCGGGTCAGCAGGAGGCGGTCGGCCGCCCCGCCTTGAGGTTCTCGAGCTGCGCGATCGCCTCGTCCAACGTGGACACCTTGATCAGGTTCAAGCCGTCGGGCGCGGCCGTCTTCGCCTCGGCACAGTTGTGCGCGGGCACGAGGAAATCGGTCGCACCCGCCTCGCGGGCGCCGACCACCTTGAACGAGATGCCGCCGATCGCGCCGACGACGCCCTTCTCCGAGATCTCGCCCGTCCCGGCGATGTGCCTGCCGTTGGCGAGATCGCCCTGTTCCATCTTGTCGACGATCGCGAGCGCGAACATCAGACCGGCCGACGGGCCGCCGACGTCCTGCAGCGAGATCTTCACATCGAACGGGACATCGGCGCGGTCCACCGCGGTGAGCCCCATGAAACCTTCGGGACCGTCGGGCCGCTGCGCGAGTGTGAGCGGCACGGTGCGCTCACCCTGGCCGTCGGACTTGAAGGTGATCTGCACGGTCTGGCCGGCCTTCGTGCCGTTCAGCGCGGCCCGCACATCGGTCGCCTCGGAGACCGTCTTCCCGTTGACGACCAGGAGACGGTCCCCGGGCGCGAGGACCTTGTCGGCCGGACTGCCGGAAACGATGGTCTTCGCCAGCACCTTGACCGGGAACTTGCGGCGCAGCGCGGCGACCTGGGCCGCGGTCTGCGAATCCTGCAGTTGCTGGATGTTCTCCTGCCGGACCTGCTCGTTGGTCTCGCCCGGCTTGAAGTACTCCTCGCGCGGCGCCAGCGCGTACCGGCCGCTCGCCCACAGCCCGAGCGCGTTGAACAGCGTAATGCCGCCATCGCGCAAGGAGACCGTCGTCATCCGCAGTTCGCCGGAGGTCTGGAAGACTTCGTGCCCGTTGACCTGGATCACCGACTGCCCGGCGGCGTCCTTGCCGAGCGTGTCGTAGGTCGGGCCGGGACTGATCGCCACATACGGCACCGGGATGAAGAACCCGACCAGCGCGAAGGCCACGAACAGCGCGCCGCTGACCAGCAGCGTCCAGCCCCGCCGGGTCAACCGCCGTTCAGAGCGGTCCTGGTCACTCGCGGACCCGGCACGGCTCCGCGCTGCTGTGGTCTCCTCCGAGGGCTCCGTCACGCGTGACAGCGTACGGTGACGGTGTTCGCTTCTCGATGAAGGCCACGCTGATCACTCCAGTTGACGAGCTCTGGGTCCGAAGACCCGCGTACGGTGGTGCCATGAGCAAACCCCCGTTCGGCTTCGGACCGCCCGATCCCGACAAACGAGGCGAGAACGAGCCGTCGGACTCCAGCGGCCAGCCCTCCGGCGCCGAGGCCTTCAATCAGCTCGGTCAGATGCTCAGCCAGCTGGGCCAGATGCTCAGCCAGGCCGGTAGCTCGACCGGGCCGGTCAACTACGACCTGGCGAAACAGATCGCGCTGCAGAACCTCAGCGGTTCCGGCAGCGCTGACGGCCAGCTCGGCTTTTCGTCGGCGGGAGGCGACTCCGGCACAGCTGTCCGTGATGCCGCCCACCTGGCCGAACTGTGGCTCGACGCCGCCACGATCCTGCCTGCCGGCGCCTCGACGACCGTCGCCTGGTCCGCGCGCACCTGGGTCGAGAAGACCCTTCCCACATGGCAACGCCTGTGCGATCCCGTCGCCCAGCGGGTCTCGGGCGCCTGGGTCGAAGCCCTGCCCGAAGAGGCCAAACAGGCCGCGGGCCCCCTCCTTTCGATGATGGGACAGATGGGCGGGATGGCCTTCGGCTCCCAGCTCGGCAACGCCCTGGCTCAGTTGGCTTCCGAAGTGCTCACCTCCACCGAGGTCGGTCTTCCGCTCGGCCCCGCGGCGACCTCCGCACTCCTGCCGGCGAACATCGAGAAGTTCACCGAGGGCCTGGAGCTGCCGAGCAGCGAGGTGCTGGTCTTCATCGCCGCGCGCGAGGCCGCCCACCAGCGGCTGTTCGCCCACGTTCCCTGGTTGCGGCAGCGGCTGCTCGCCACCGTCGAGGAGTTCGCGAGCGGCATCTCCGTCGACACGTCGGCGCTGGAGCAGCTGGCCGGGCAGATCGATCCCTCGAACCCGGCCAGTATCGAAGAGGCCATGTCGTCCGGCCTGCTCGAACCCCAGACCTCGCCCGAGCAGAAGGCGGCACTGAACCGCCTCGAAACCCTGCTCGCCCTGGTCGAGGGCTGGGTCGACGTCGTGGTCGCCGAGGCCATCGGCGACCGCCTCCCGGGCGCGGACGCGCTCCGGGAGACGCTGCGCCGCCGACGGGCCACCGGCGGCCCTGCCGAGCAGACCTTCGCCACTCTGGTCGGGCTCGAACTCCGGCCGAGGCGGATGCGAGCCGCTTCCGCGCTGTGGAAGCTGGTCGGTGACCAGCACGGCATCGAGAAGCGGGACGGCCTCTGGTCCCACCCCGACCTCATGCCGACCGCCGAGGACCTCGACGAACCGCTCGACTTCGCCGAACGCCTCGGTGACGGTGAATCGACCCTCGAAGGCATCGACCCGATCGCCGAGATCGAGCGCACCGAGCGTGAGAAGCAGAAGCCCGAGAACGACAAGGGCTCCGGCGAGGGCGACGAAGACAAGAACTGAGGCACGTCAGTCCTCCGCCGCGATGCCCCATCCGGCGGCGGAGGACAGGCCCTCCAGATAGCCGATGGCGCGCTCGGTCTTGGGGTAGCGGCGCACAAGCTCCCAGAACGCCGCGTTGTGCCCTGGTTCCTTCAAATGCGCGAGTTCGTGCACGAGGACGTAGTCCAGCACCCACGCCGGCACCCGGCGCAGGCGATCACTGACCCTGATCGTCGCGTCGACCGGCGTGCAGGACGCCCACCTCGTGCGCATCGGCGGCACCCAGCGGACGCTCGCGGGTATCGCCTTTCCGTCCAGATACTTCGCCGAAAGCACGGCGCAGCGAGCCAGCAGCGCCTCGTCCGAGGCCTTCGGCGGAGCGGCCCGCCGCGGGCCCGTGCGCAGCAGTTTGCGCTGCATCTCGGCGACCCAGTGCTTCTCCTCGGCCCGGGTCATCCGGGCAGGGATCAGCACGACGAGGGTGTCCTCGTCCCAGTAGGCGGTGACGGTCCGGTGGCGGCGCTGGCTACGCCGTACCTCGACCTTGTGTTCGGGAGTGTCCGACAGGGGAGTCTCCCGGCCCCTCAATGAGGGCATCCGTGCTTCGACCACACGACCACGGTAAGGCCAGTCCCCGACAACTCCGAGAGCCGAAGGGTCACAGCCTCGAGTTGTCCACAACGGGACCCACCTGTGGATAACTCGGGTTTTTCTTAGCGGGTAGTGAGCGGTGCGGTGCGATCCTGCGATCATGAACCTTCGCGAACCGGATCTGCGGTCGATCGGCCTGCCCGCCTTTCCCGCCCTGCTTCCCGGCATCGATGTGCTGGAACGCGGGAACAGCGAGATCCAGGTCGGCCTCGACCCGGCACATGCCGTGGTGATCGCCGGGGTGGCCACCGAGGTCGCCGGCGCGCTCCGCAAGCTGGACGGGAAGCGCCCCGTCGACGACATCGTGCTCGCGCAGAGCGAACACGATGAACAGTTTCGGGAGCTGATGGCCGACCTGACGATCCGCGGGCTGGTGACCGACGCGGGAGAGCCCCAGCGACATCCGAGACCCAAGCCCGAGACCGGTATGTGGGCGCTCCGGGCCCGTCACCATCAGGCGGCGCTCACGACCCGCCGCAAGCACACGGCGGTGGCCGTCCACGGCGACGGCAGGTTGGCCGTGGCCATCGCCGTGCTCCTCGCCAAGGCCGGGATCGGGCATATCGACGTCCGGGCGTCGGGCACAGTGCTCGAACGTGACCTGGGTTCCGGCTACACCGAGTCCGAGATCGGCATGTTCCGCCGGGACGCGATGGCACAGGTCGTGCGCCGTAGCGGAGGGGACACGGCGACCACCCGGCTCTACACCGACCGTCAGCCGGAACTCGTCCTGCTCACCGATGCCGTGGTGCCCGCGCCGGAGGTGGTCGGCGAACTCGTCCAGAACGGCGTCAGCCATCTGCCGGTGCGCGTCCGGGACGGGATCGGCATCGTCGGGCCGCTCGTGGTGCCTGGTCGCAGCAGTTGCCTGCGTTGCGCTGACCTGCACCGCGCCACCTCCGACAACACCTGGCCCAGGGTGGCGAGCCAGCTCGCGGGCCGGGTGCAGCGGCCGGATCTCGGCGCCGTGCACGCATGCGCCGCACTTGCCGCCGCCCAGACGCTCCGGCTGCTTTCCCCCAGCGAGAAGGCGCCACCGGCGTGGAACGCGACCCTGGAAATCGACTTCTTCGAAGGTGCGATCCGCCACCGCGACTGGCCGCCACATCCCGGATGCGGATGCGGTGCCCACTGACTACCGCGAGCGATGTAGGCCACACACACGCCCTCAACAGGCTGCGCGTGCGGAGTGAATCAAGGCAGAATCGCGGAGGTGACCGACTCCCGCAGCGCCGAGGACCGTGAAGCCGCCATCCCCCGTAAAGGGGCCGCGCGAACGGCGAAGCTGGCCAGTATCCCGCTCGGCATGGCAGGCCGGGCCGTCGGAGGCTGGGGCAAGCGGCTGACCGGGCAAAGCGCAGAAGAGGTCAGTGCGACGTTGTCCGCGAAGGCCGCGGAGCAGCTCTTCGAGGTCCTCGGCACGCTCAAGGGCGGCGCGATGAAGTTCGGCCAGGCGCTCAGCGTCTTCGAGGCAGCGGTCCCGGACGAGATGGCGAAGCCCTACCGCGAGGCCCTGACAAAGCTCCAGGCCGCGGCGCCTCCCATGTCCGTCCGACAGACCCACCGGGTACTCGTCGAGCAACTGGGACGCACCTGGACTCAGCGCTTCGCCGAATTCGACGACGAACCGGCCGCGTCCGCGAGCATCGGTCAAGTCCATCGCGCGATCTGGCACGACGGGCGCGAAGTCGCCGTCAAGGTGCAGTACCCCGGGGCCGACGACGCGCTGCGGAGCGACCTTCGCCAGCTTCAACGCTTTAGCAGGTTATTCCAGGCCTTCGTGCCGGGCACCGAGGTGAAACCTCTTTTGGCCGAGCTCGCCGAGCGCATGAACGAAGAGCTTGACTACCAGGCGGAAGCCCAGAACCAGCGCGCTTTCGTGAAGGCGTTCGAGGGCGTCAAGGGCTTCTTGATCCCGCGAGTGGTCGCCAGCGCGCCGAAGGTCGTCGTCACGGAGTGGGTCACCGGCACCCCGCTCTCGAAGATCATCTCCGGCGGCGACAAGGAGGTCCGGGACCGCGCCGGCCGCCTGCTCACCGAGTTCCACTACTCGTCGCCGGAACGGGCTCGGCTGCTGCATTCGGATCCGCACCCCGGCAATTTCATGCTGACCGCCGACGGCAGGCTCTGCGTGATCGACTTCGGTGGGGTGTCCCGGCTGCCCGAGGGTATTCCACAGCACCTGGGCGAGATGACCAGGCTGGCGCTCGATGGCGAGTCCGTCAGGCTGATGCGGCTGCTCCGGGAATCCGGTTTCATCCGGGCGGACGCGGAACTGCGGGCCGACGACGTGCTCGCCTACCTGGCTCCGTTCACCGAGCCGCTGGCGGGTGAGACGTTCCATTTCACCCGCCGCTGGATGCAGCGGCAGGCGGGCCGGGTCGGCGACACCCGCGGCCGTGACTTCCGGATCGGCCGTTCGCTCAACCTGCCGCCCGAGTACCTGATGATCCACCGGGTGACCGCCGGATCGACCGGCATCCTCTGTCAGCTCGACGCGGAGATCCCCGCCCGCGCGATCGTGGAACGGTGGCAACCGGGTTTCGCCGCCTGAAAACTATCCACAGGGATGGTGAGGACTGAGCCGAAATCGGGGACGGCGGGGCGAGTTATCCACAACTTGCCGAAAGTGGTTCCACCCGGACGGCCCAACGGTCATCCTCGATCTATGACCACTACACGAAGCGCTCGTCTCATGGCGCTCAGTAACACCAGCGAGTCCGGGATCATCACCAGCCGCGAGCTTCGCAAAGCAGGCGTGACAGCGCGTTATGCCGCGAAGCTGTGCGGGCCGGGTGGTCCCTGGCGAAGGCTCATGCCGGGTGTGATCCTGTTGCGCGACTCGGCGCCCACCCGGCTTCAACTCCTGCAGGCCGCCGTCGCACGGTTCGGGCCGGACGTGGTGGTGACGGGTGCAGACGCGCTTCGCGCGCGTGGCGTCGACTGCCCGGTGACGCGGGAGGTCCACTTGCTGGTCCCCGACTATCGGCGGATGCCGGCTGAGCCCGGCATGCTGCCTCGAAGGACCACACGAATGCCGTCGCCCACGTGGATCGACGGTGTCCCGTTCGCCCCGGCCGCCCGCGCTGCGCTCGACCTGGCGCGGCTGGAGCTCGATCCGGCGCGGATCGGCGAGCTGATCTCGTTGCCGCTGTACTGGGGTCTCTGCACGCACGAGGACCTCAGCGAAGAACTCGACGCCGGTAATCGGCGAGGTTCCGCCGCGGTCCGTTCCGCACTGCGCCGGATCGCCCCCGAGGAGACCTACGCGCACGGGCTGGCGAAGAAGGTCATCGAGGGCTGCCCGCTGCCCACACCGTCATGGAACACCACGATCTGTGATCGGCAAGGGCGGCCCATCGGCTCGGCCGACGCCTGGTGGAACGAAATCGGACTGGCATGGCAGTTCCGCGCCCCGAAGCAGGGCGCCGCGAACTTCCACCCGCTGGCCTTGACCGCCACGGGGACAGTGCTGGTCCGCTGCACCATCGATCAGCTGAAGAAGGTCCCGATGGAAGTGGCGACCGAACTCGTCACGGCGTTCACCGAAGCGGCCAGGACACCTCGTCCGAAAGTCCGCGCGATCGGCCGGATCGACAACGCCGCGTGAGCGGTTCTCACCAGTACTCGTCGGGGAGCTTTCCCTCGATGTCGCGGGTATGCCGACGCGCGCAGGCAGGGCACATCCAGCGCACGACACCTCTGTCACGGGTGGAGACCCAGGCGAGGGTCTGCGCGGGCTCCTCCTCCACGCCGCGGATCCGGCCGCAGAGCGAGCAACCGACCTGATCACTCACGTCCGCCGTCCACAATGGATGGTCTTCACGCCCAGCAAGAACAGGTCCTGGCGCGCGCCGAGGAAGGCGGGGTTCGCCGGATCCAGCAGGGCGGCCGCGGTTTCGCGATCATCGGAGGCCAGGCGGTCACCGGCCACGTCGGCGAACCAGCGCACGCGCTCGACGACGAACTCGCGCAGCAGTTCCGGGCCGGGCGCCGGATGGTGGATGAGCACCCCGAACGAATCGACGGCGTCGAGGCCGGCCTGCTGAAGCGCGGTGTTCCAGCCGTAAGGCATCGAGACCGCGCCGGGAATGCCCGCGCGCATTTCGGCGAACCACTCGCCGCGGGCGGCGAGCAGGCGGCCCTCGAGTCCCGGCCTGCCGATGCCGAGGTCCCAGGGAAGGCAGTTGAAGTCCAGGCCGCCTTCGGAAATGGCGACCACGCCGCCCGGTCGGGCGAGCCGGGCGAGGGTGTCGAGTGCCGCCTGCTGGTCGGGCAGGTGATGGATCACGCGTGACGCCCAGACCAGATCCGCCGGCGGGAGCTTGTCGGTCAGCCCGTTGTCGGCGACGTCGGCATGGACGATCTCGATGGTGGCCTTGTCCCCCGCGGCGGCGACCACTACGCGTCGGGCCTCGGCGAGCAACTGCTCGGTCGCGTCGACCAGCACGATCCTGGCGCCCGCGGCGGCAAGCTCGTCGGCGAAGAGCACGCTCATCCCGCCCGCGCCGCAGCCGACGTCGACGATGGTCGGTGCCTCCGGCAGTCCTGCGAGCAGCCGCCGGGCGGCCACTCGCGTCGGCTCGGCGTCGAGCGCCTCGGCCATGCGAAGCGATCTAAGGCGCTCCGCCCAGTCGATGTCGTCATGCGTGTGTACGGCCATTCCCCCAGTGAACACCACCCGCGCCACACCCATGCCCAAAAAGGGAGCAGGGGACCTTTGCTATCGCGCCGCGATAGCAAAGGTCCCCTGCTCCCCCGACAGGTCAGGCCTGGAGGCGCTCGGCGCGCCGGTTCGCCCAGCGGGCGACCCTGTTCCATCTGCGTACGGCGCGTGCGCCGCTTCGAGCCCGCTGCGCGCGGACTCCTTCCTCGAGGTCTCGTATTCGAGCTTTGGACAGTTCTTCATAAAGCAACATTTCGCTGGTCTCCTCGACCTTGATCTCATTCAACTTGGTCGGCGCGAGCGTCCGGCTTCCCATACGCGCCTCGTAATCCCTGGTGGTGATGGGTTCGACGGTCATGCCGCTGCGCTCCGCTCGACCTTGCGCGCGGCGGGACGAGCCTCGACAGCGGGCTCGACGACCGGGTTCTTGCGGGGGCGGCCGCGGGGCCGCTTCCGAGCGACGACAACGCCGCGCTCGAAGATCTCGCCACCCCAGACGCCCCACGGCTCACGCCGCGAGAGGGCGCCCGCGAGGCAGGCCGAACGGACCGGGCAGTCCGCGCAGAACGCCTTCGCGCGCTCGAGTTCTGCCGGGGACTCGGCGAACCAAAGGTCCGCGTCGCCCGAACGGCAAGGAAGCATCGACTCAGGCGAGTCGATGGCGTCGAGCAGGTCGACGACGCCGGCGTCGACGAAGGGAAGAGCCTCCCCCGGCGCGAAAGCTATGGTCGATGACATCCGTGTACTCCTTTGTCCCGTGACGGTTTTCGAACTGACGGTGGAACTGGACAACGCTGAACCCCAATTAGGTTGTGCAGCCAACTTGTTTATGCAGCAAAAACACGAAGGCCGCGGATCCGGGTTACCGGTTCCGCGGCCTTCGTGAGCCTCTGGTCCTGACTAGGTCAGGAACTTCGCTCCCGTATGGACAACGGAACACGGAACTGCTTGATGACCGGCAGATCGACGGCAACCTTCGAGTAACCCCCGCCGAAGGCGGTGGTGTGCGCGAAGGTCTCGTCGGCGGTGGCCCAGCGCCGGTTGAGGCGCAGGGTGCCGCGGGCGGCGAGAATGCTCACGGGCACAAAGGTGCCCTGGCGCTGAGCCTGCGGAACTTCCGCGATGCAGGACAGAGCGGTGCCAGGGTTCGTGAGCATCATGTTGATCGTCATTTCACCGGCACCACCTTTCGCTGTCGCGCGCGAACCGTCCTACGGTCTACGCTGTGTTGTAGAGTTCTTCCCCAGTCCGGGCGCTTCCGCCCGGGTACCTGCAGGTTATTGCCCCTGACCACACCGGGGCAACTTATTTTCCAGAAAAACCGTCGAAGCTACGAAGATCGGCTCTGAGCAGCAGGTTCGCCGCGCGGATCGAGCCCGAGACGCGGTCAAGACTCCACCGAGGCCCGCACGACGCCGAGTACCTCCGCTCCGAATCGTTCCAGCTTCCTCGCGCCGATCCCGGAGATCGCACACAACGCTGTGTCATCGGTCGGCCGCTGCTCCGCGATGGCGACAAGGGTCGCGTCCGTGAAGACGACAAACGCCGGCACCTTGAGTTCGCGAGACCGTTCCGCTCGCCAGGCCTTCAGCTTCTCGAGCAGCTTCTCATCCACATTGGACGGGCAGCGGGAGCAACGTCCCAGCTTGATGTCCAGGGTCTCCAGCAGCGGCCCGCCGCATACGCGGCATCGTGCCTTGCTGGCGGACTGCTTCGGCTGCTGAGCCCGGGCGACCCTCGCCGCCGGGTGGTCTTCGGGGATCAGGCCGTAGAGGAACCGGCTGCGCCGCCGGTTGCGGCGGTTGCCCGACGTCCTGGCCAAGGCCCACGACAACGAAAGGTGCTCTCGTGCACGGGTGACGCCGACATAGAAGAGGCGGCGTTCCTCTTCGATCGCCGCGTCGTCGCCGTCCGCGTGGAGGATCGGCATGGTTCCCTCGGCGAGCCCCACGAGGAACACGGCGTCCCACTCAAGGCCCTTCGCCGCGTGAAGCGAGGCCAGAGTGATGCCCTCCACGGTCGGCGGATGCTGCGCGGACGCCCGCTGTTCGAGTTCCGCCACGAACCGGGGCAGATCCGCGTCCTCGACAGTGGACGCCAGTTCCTCGGCCAGCTCGACGATCGACAGGAGCGCGTCCCATCGTTCCTTCGCCGCGCCTCCGGCGGGCGGCTGGTCGGTGAGTCCCACCTTCGCGAGCACGGACCGGACCCTCGTCACCAATTCGCCGGTGTCGGCGTCGGTCGAGGCCATCCGTAGCGCGGACATCGCCTGCCGGACCTCGGTCCTGGCGAAGAACCGCTCACCACCGCGGAGCAGATAAGGAATGCCCAGCTCGGCGAGTGCCTGCTCGTAGGCCTCGGACTGGGCGTTGACGCGATACAGGACAGCGATCTCACTGGCCGCCACTCCGCCGTCGAGGAGATCACGAATCCTGCGTGCGACAGCGGCGGCTTCAGCGGTCTCGTCGTCGTACTCGGCGAAGCGCGGCACCGGACCCGGAGGACGCTGACCGACGAGCTTCAGCCTCGACCCCGCAGGACGGCCACGTGCGGCGCCGATCACCTGATTCGCGAGGGCCACGACCTCGGGAGTCGAACGGTAGTCCCGCTCGAGCCGCACGACCGTGGCCTCGGGGAATCTCCGAGTGAACTCCAGCAGCGGCCGCGGCGAGGCCCCGCCGAACGAGTAGATCGTCTGGTTGGCGTCGCCGACCACGGTCAAGTCGTCGCGGCCGCCGAGCCAGGCGTCGAGCAACCGCTGCTGGAGCGGGGTGACGTCCTGGTACTCGTCGACGACGAAGCAGCGATAGCGCTCGCGGAACTCCTGGGCGACCACCGTGTGCTCCTCGAGGACGGCGGTGGTGTGCAGGAGAAGGTCATCGAAATCGAGGACCTGCGCGGTGTTCTTGATCTTCTCGTAGTTGCGGTAGACCTCCGCGACCTGCGACGCGGGTGCCGGTGTGTCCCGCTGCGTGCGGGATGCCATAGCCGGGTAGTCGTCCGGCGATACCAAAGAGGCCTTGCTCCACTCGATCTCACTGGCGAGGTCGCGCAGAAGCTCGGTCTCGGTGCCGAGCCCGGCCTTGTTCGCGGCCTGGCTGACGTAGCGGAACTTGTTCTCGAGCAGGTCCCAGGGCCGGTCACCGATCACCTGTGGCCAGAAGTACCGAAGCTGACGGCGGGCAGCGGCGTGGAAGGTAAGGGCCTGAGCGGCGTCGACTCCGAGACCCCGGAGGCGCGCGCGCATCTCACCCGCAGCGCGTGTGGTGAAGGTGACCGCGAGGACCTGACCAGCGGCGACGTGACCGGACCGGACGAGGTGGGCGATGCGATGCGTGATCGTCCGTGTCTTACCGGTCCCCGCTCCCGCGAGAACGCACACCGGCCCCCTCGGCGCGCAGGCTGCGGCACGTTGCTCGGGGTCGAGCCCATCGAGCAGGCCTGGACGACTCTTCGGGGACGATGCGCTAACCACGCTCCCGATCCTCGCAGAGGGCCCGACGGGATCGTCGCAGGGCACGCGGCCGTATCCTGGTCGCATGGCGGGAAAGCAGGACAAGGAAGCAGCCAAGCTGGCGAAGAAGGAGAAGCGCGCCGCGAGCAAGGCTCGCCGCGGGCAAATCTTCGAAGCCTTCAAGATGCAGCGCAAGGAAGACAAGGCGCTCATCCCCTGGATGGTCGGATCGCTCCTGGTCATCACCGGTGTGGTGTTCGGGATCGGGTTCATCTTCGACGTCCATTGGGTCGTGCTGCCGCTGGGCATCCTGCTCGGCGCGCTCGCCGCCGTGATCATCTTCGGCAGGCGGGTCCAGAAGACCGTGTACTCGAAGGCCGACGGACAGCCGGGTGCCGCGGCGTGGGCGCTCGAGAACATGCGGGGCCGCTGGAAGGTGACGTCGACCGTGGCGGCCACGACCCAGCTCGACGCCGTGCACCGGGTGCTGGGTGGTCCGGGCGTCGTGCTTGTCGCCGAGGGTGCGCCGCACCGCGTGAAGTCCCTGCTCGCGCAGGAGAAGAAGCGCGTGTCCCGTTTGATCGGTGAAGTCCCGATCTACGACGTCATCATCGGGAACGAAGAGAACCAGGTGTCACTGAAGAAGCTTCAGGGCTACCTCATGAAGCTCCCGCGCAACCTCAAGCCCGCGCAGGTTGACGCGCTGGAAGCGAAGCTGGCCGCTCTCGGCAGCCGCGGCGCCGCGATGCCCAAGGGCCCGATGCCCGCCGGCGCGAAGATGCGCAACGTCCAGCGCACCATCCGCCGCCGCTGACCGAGCCGGCATCAGGGGTCCTTTGCTCTCGCCACACGAGAGCAAAGGACCCCTGATGCATTTCGGGACGAAAAACTGTCGGTGGGTGGTCGCATGATCACTGTGTGGATGAAGTCAAAAGCGCCCGGCAGAAAGCCCTGGCAGCGATGTTCCCGGACGGCGTGGCCCCCCGGGCGAAGCTTGTCGCCCTCGGGCACTCCCACTCCTGGATCTCCCGTCAATGTCGTGAAAGCGGCCCCTGGCGACGCCCGATCCCCGGCGTCATCCTCCTGACCAACACCACGCCGACCAGAAACCAGTTCCTCAGAGTCGCGCTGACCCACGCCGGCCCGGACGCGATGCTCACCGGCATCCAGGCGGCCCGGCTGTACGGAGTCCGAAGACTTCCGCCCGAGAGACGGGCCCACACTCTGATCCCTCACCACAGCAAAGTCGCCACCTGGGGTTCCGCCGTCGTCGAGCGAACCATCCACCTCCCGGAGCCAGTGGAAATCAACGGGCTGCCAGTGGCACCACTCGCCAGAGCCCTGATCGACGCCGCACGACGCATGGATGAACTGCAGCCCGTACGAGCGATGATTCACGACGCGGTCCATCGCGGGCTCTGCACGCCCGAGGAGTTGCGAGATGAGCTGGCCCAGGCCAGCACGATCGGCTCGGCGCTGCCCCGCCTGGTTATCGGCGCTCTTGAGGACGGCGTCGAAACCGCCGTCGAGCAGTGGCTGCAGACTGTGATCGCGGGTAGCGACCTGTCCAAGCCGGTAAGGAAAGCCGAGCTGCGAACTCCGGAAGGACAGGTCGTCGGTCTCGCCGAGGTTTGGTGGCCGGAGGTCGGCGTCGCCATGCAGGTCAACTACGAAGAATTCGCTCTTGAACCAGATAGGGCCACCAAGACACCAGCTCTGGTCGCAGCCGGCCTCATCGTCGTGCGGGTGAGCCCTGCACAGCTGCGGGATGAACCATTGGTCGTGATCCAAAACCTGAGGGAAGCTCACCGGCGCGCTCGCCAGCGCCCGCCTCCGCAGCTCCATTGCGCTCCTGCGGCGCCAGCTGCCTAATCACCATCGGATCGGCAGTGGTGCCGGGAGAGCAAAGGTCCCTTGCTCCCTCCGCAGGAGTCACCGCATGCGGATGACGACGGTTCCGGTCAGCCGGTCAAGCCAGCTTCGGCCGTCGATGTTCCGGATCGCGGCAGGGATGACCACGAAGGTCAGCGCCGTCCGCACGACGGCGCGCCACACGCCGACCATTTGTGTGCCGTCCAGCCTGGCCACGCGGATTCCGACCGCCCCCATACCCGGCGTGAAGCCGAAGAACGCCGCGGGAATGATCGTGATGGCCGCCCAGACGCCCACAGACCAGAGGTTGAACCTCTGCATGACGGCCGGGTCTTGGAGGCTGGGCGTCACGACGAGAGTGGTCACCAGCGAGGCGAGGGCCAGATCGATGATCAGTCCCAGGAGGCGCGCGCCTCCGCCTGCTACCGAACCGACACCCGATTCGGGCAAGCCGAGCCGCTCACCACGCCATCGCTGCGTACGCTCGCCACCGGCCGTCGTTTCGTCCCCGGCTCCGGGCAGCCATTCTCCGGTCCATCTCGCCACCCATCCAGGGTATGCCGGTGGCGCTGACCACATTCGCCCTGGTCGACTACCCGATATCGCCGACCCGTTAACACCGGCGAAACATACGGGTGACGGTCGGGCAACACCGCGCTCTTAGCGTGAGCCGAAGAGAGTACTGCCGCCGGCAACGAACGAGAAGGAGTCACCGAGGGTGCCCACTACTCCAGACGACATTCAGCGCCTTATCGCCGACGAGAACGTAGAGGTCGTCGACGTCAGGTTCTGCGACCTGCCCGGCGTTATGCAGCACTTCACCGTTCCGGCGAAGGCGTTCAACGAAGAGGCATACGAAGAGGGCTTGGCCTTCGACGGCTCCTCGGTCCGTGGTTTCCAGTCGATCCACGAATCCGACATGCTGCTCCTGCCGGACCCCGAGACTGCGCGCATCGACCCGTTCCGCAAGGCGAAGACGCTCTCGCTGAACTTCTTCGTGCACGACCCGTTCACCCGTGAGGCGTACAGCCGCGACCCGCGCAACATCGCGCGCAAGGCCGAGCAGTACATCTCCGAGTACGGCGTCGCCGACAACGTGTTCTTCGGCCCGGAGGCCGAGTTCTACATCTTCGACTCGATCAGGTTCGATTCCGCCGAGCACGCCTCGTTCCACGAGATCGACTCCGTCGAGGGCTGGTGGAACACCGGTGCCGATGTGCCGGGCGGCAACCAGGGTTACAAGACGAAGTTCAAGGGTGGCTACTTCCCCGTCCCGCCGGTCGATCACTTCGCCGACCTGCGCGACGAGATCGTCCGCAACCTGCAGGGCTCCGGTTTCGAGATCGAGCGCGCGCACCACGAGGTGGGCACCGCCGGTCAGACCGAGATCAACTACAAGTACAACACGCTGCTGCACGCTGCGGACGACCTGCAGCTGTTCAAGTACATCGTGAAGAACACCGTGTTCGCCGCCGGCAAGACCGCGACCTTCATGCCAAAGCCGCTCGCCGGTGACAACGGCTCGGGTATGCACTGCCACCAGTCGCTGTGGAAGGACGGCACGCCGCTGTTCCACGACGAGTCGGGTTACGCGGGGCTGTCCGACACCGCCCGCCACTACATCGGCGGCCTGCTCAGGCACGCGCCGAGCTTGCTGGCGTTCACCAACCCGACCGTCAACTCGTACCACCGGCTCGTTCCGGGCTTCGAGGCGCCGGTCAGCCTGGTGTACTCGCAGCGGAACCGCTCGGCTTGTGTCCGTATCCCCATCACGGGCAACAACCCGAAGGCCAAACGCGCCGAGTTCCGGTGCCCGGACTCGTCCGGCAACCCGTACCTGGCGTTTTCGGCGATGATGATGGCCGGTCTCGACGGCATCAAGAACAAGATCGAGCCGCCGGAGCCCATCGACAAGGACCTCTACGAGCTCCCGCCCGAGGAGGCCCAGAACGTCAAGCTCGTTCCTGGCGACCTTGGCGCGGTTCTCGACACGCTCGAGGCCGACCACGATTACCTGCTCGAGGGCGGCGTGTTCACCCCCGATGTGATCGAGACGTGGGTCTCCTACAAGCGTGAGAACGAGATCGACCCGCTGCGGCTGCGTCCGCACCCGTACGAGTTCTCGTTGTACTACGACGTGTGATCGCGCGGCGGTAACACCCAGAGCACGCCGGTGGTGAGGTGCGGAAACGCCCTCACCACCGGCGTTTCTGTTGAAGCGGACGGGTTCGTTTACTCCGAAGTGGAAAGAACCTTCAGGTCGACGCCGGCACGCTCGACGCGGCCACGCGGATCGTCCACCAGCTTGCGCCGCTCGAGATCCATCAGCCCCAAGGTGCAGGTGATCTCGGCGGACAGCGTGCCGTCGACCTTGTAGATGTTCGAGTCCATGTGGAAGGTCTTGCCGGCACCGAACTTGGCATCGCAGGTCACGTCAACGACGTCGCCGGCCCGAAGCTCGCGGCGGAACACGATATGAGACTCAAGCAGCACGAAGGCAAGGTTCGCGTCCTTCATACCGGAGTTCAGGCCGCCGGCGAGCTCCATCAGTTCGAGTCTGGAAACCTCGCCGTACGAGTGGTAGACGGCATGGTTGAGATGGCCCAGGGTGTCCAGCTCATAGTGGCGCACCTTGATCCGGGTGCGAAACGGCTCGCGCACAGTCACCGGTTCACTGTAAGCGCCGCTTACCGTCCGCGACGCCGATTGTGAGCAAGGGACCTTTGCTGCCGCCTCCGTCCGCGCGCGACCGGCGATAGCAAAGGTCCCTTGCTCTCTTCCTGCAGGTCAGAGCGGCTAGTCCTGGTAAAAGAGTGTCTCCACCACCGCGTGCGCGCGGCGCGTGGTCCGGCGGTAGGCGTCGAGGAACTCGCCGGGATCGTCGTCGGCGGAGTAGCCGAGCACACGGGCGACAGCGGCGAGATCCCGCCCGGAGCTGGGGATCTCGTCGACCGCCTTACCCCTGACCAGCATCCCGGCGTTCCGGACACGCGTCGCCAGCAGCCAGGCCTCGATCAGGGATTCGATCTCGGCCGGCTCGGCGAGCCCTGCCCCCACCGCGGCGTTCAATGCTTCGATCGTCGAAGTGGTCCGAAGACCCGGTATCTCGTGTCCGTGACGTAGTTGCATGAGCTGCACGGTCCACTCCACATCGGCGAGCCCCCCGCGGCCGAGTTTCGTGTGCCGGGTCGGATCGGCGCCCTTGGGCATCCGCTCGGTCTCCACCCTCGCCTTGATCCGCCTGATCTCTCGCACTCGGACGGCATCGAGGCCGGCCTTCGGATACCGGATGGGGTCGATCATCTCGATGAACCGTGCGCCGAGGTCGTCGTCACCGGCGATGAAACGGGCGCGAAGCAGCGCCTGCGATTCCCAGACCTCGGCCCACCGACCGTAGTAGCTGCGGTAGGACTCCAGTGTCCGAACCAGTGGACCGCTGCGTCCCTCCGGCCGGAGATCGGCGTCGACGACCAGAGCCGGGTCGGGGCTGGGCGCACCGAGAATCTTGCGAACGGTCTCGGCGACCGACGAAGCGAACTTCGCTGCCTCGGAGTCGGACACGCCTTCTGCGGGCTCACACACGAACAGGACGTCCGCATCGGATCCATAGCCGAGTTCGGCTCCGCCGAGACGCCCCATGCCGATGACCGCGATCTTCGCGGGCGTACCGCCGAGCTCTGCCTGACGCTGGCGGTACGCCGCAGCCAACGCGCCCTGCAACACGGCGACCCAGACGCTCGACAACGCCGCGCAGACCGACGGGACGTCGAGCAGCCCCAGCAGATCAGCTGAGGCGATCCTCAGCATCTCGTGCCTACGAAGCGATCTCGCGGCGGTGACCGCGGCGTTCAAGCCAGGCTGCCGACGCACAGCGGCCCGAAGCGAAGTGGCCACTTCGGCCGGCGTGCGACCGGCCAACCTCGCGGGGTCACCGAGCAATTGCAGCACTTCCGGCGCTCTCGACAGCAGGTCCGGCACCAGGCGCGACGTGCCCAGCAAGAAAGCGAGCCGCTCGACG
The DNA here is from genome assembly GCA_049998115.1 of Amycolatopsis sp. cmx-4-19. GTDB lineage: Bacteria > Actinomycetota > Actinomycetes > Mycobacteriales > Pseudonocardiaceae > Amycolatopsis. The sequence goes on from JAEBEO010000026.1 coordinate 87,739, forward strand.
ACAGCACCTTCGTCCCGAAGAACCCTGAGGTACCAAGGCGTTTCCTCAAGCGCCTCGGAGACCTTTCGATAGGACAGAAGACCGCGGTCCGGGTCGGGGGTATCGGCCAGGAGGTCCAGCAACACCGGCAGCAAAGCCTGTTGAATGGCTGCTCGCCGTGACATGCCCGCGGTCAACGTCTTGATGTGCTGCAGCGCCCCGTCCGGTGCGGCATAGCCGAGCGCGGCAAGACGGCTTTCCGCCTGCTTCGTCGTCAGTCGCAACGCCTCGGTCGGCACATTCGCGACCGACTGCAGCAGCGGCCGGTAGAAGAGCTTCTCGTGGAGCCGTCGGATGCTCTGGAGATGGCGGCGGAACTCCGCCAGCAGCACGTCCCCTTCGCTCCTGCCCCGGGCGGGCCGCACCCCGCTCGCCCTCGCGATAGTGCGCAGCTCACTCGCATCCGACGCGGCCGGGAACAGGTGTGTACGCCGTAGTCGGCGGAGCTGCAGCCGATGCTCGATGGTCCTGAGGAACTCGTACGACGACCCGAGCTCCGCGGCATCAGTGCGACCGACGTATCCGCCCTCCCCCAAGGCGGCGAGAGCATCCATCGTGGACGGTGAACGCAGCTCGGCATCGATCCGGCCGTGGACCAGTTGCAGCAACTGCACGGCGAACTCGACGTCCCGGAGGCCGCCGCGTCCCAGCTTCAGTTCCCGCTCGGCGTGTGCGGAAGGGACGTGGCCCTCGACGCGTCGCCGCATCTTCTGTACCTCGGGGACGAAGTTGTCCCGATCGGCCGCCGACCACACCCTGGGCGCGACCATCTCCGCGTACTGGCGCCCGAGCTCGGCGTCGCCCGCGACCGGCCGCGCTTTGAGCAGAGCCTGGAATTCCCAGGTCTTGGCCCATTTCTGGTAGTAGGCGGCGTGCCCGTCCAGAGTTCGGACCAACGCACCCGCCTTGCCCTCCGGGCGCAACGCCGCGTCGACCTCGAAACAAGCCTTTCCGACTACGCGCATCATCGTGCTGGCAAGCCGTGTCGAAGTCGAAAGATCACCGTCGCCGACGAAGATGACATCGACGTCGCTGACGTAGTTCAGCTCCCGGCCACCGCACTTACCCATCGCGATCACGGCCAGTCGGCCGTCGACCCCGGCGCCGACTTCGGACTCCGCGACCAGAAGGCCGACCGTCAGAGCGGCTTCGGCAAGGGTGGTCAGTTGAGCACCGATCTCGGCATAAGGCGGCTGGTACAGCCCGGGTTCGACGAGGTGACCGAGGTCGGCAGCCGCGATTCCGAGGAGCAGTTCGCGGTACGCCGCACGGAGCGCCTGCTCCGCGTCGAGGCCGGTGAGTAGTTCGCCTTCCGGCCGAAGGTAGTCCAGGAGGCGGCTTACGTACTGTTCCGGCTCGGTGCTTTTGTCTCCTAGAAGGGTCTTCCAGCAAGAGGTGTTCGCGACGAGGAAGTCCGCGAGCGCGCTCGACGTACCCAAGACGCCGAGCAATCGGCCACGAAAGGTTCGATCCGCGCGAAGTGCCTGGTCAAGCTCGATCCAGGCGGCCGGATCAGCCTCCCTGATCCGGTCGAGCCCGCTCAAGGCGAGATCAGGATCCGCAGTCCGGGAAAGCGCTGACAGCACGTCGACAGCGGAGGCGTCCGGTCCAGCCTCGGTCCACCAACCGGCAGCACGCAGCTGCCCGTCGGCACGGGGATCGGTGAAGCCGTATCTCGCCACGGAAGCGGTCGGCCTGGCGCGCTCAACCATCAGCTTCCACCGTAGTCGCCCCGCCGCCCGTGACCAGCCGGACGCGCAAGGTAGCAAGGGACCTTTGCTATCACTTTCCAGAAGAGAGTGACAGCAAAGGTCCCTTGCTGTCGCTAGGCCGCGATCCTGCCGACTTCGGGTTCGGGGGTGGTCGGCGCGGGGCCCGTGAAGCTGCCCGCGTTGACGGGACGCTTCCGCGAAAGCAGGTAGATCCCGATTCCGACCACCAGGCCCGCGACGCCGACGCCGACGGTACCCACGGTGCCTGTCGAGGTCACGAGGCCGGCCGCGGCACCCACGATGGCAGCTGCGGGAAGTGTGAACAACCAGGCGATCACCATGCGGCCGACGGTGCGCCAGCGAACCGGCGACTCATGCCTGCCTACGCCCGATCCGACGATGCCGCCGGAGCAGACGTGGGTCGTCGAGAGCGGGAAGCCGAAGTTCGTGGATGCGAGAATGACCGCGGCCGAGCTGGTCTGCGCGGCAAAACCTTGCGGACCGTCGATGTCCGTCAAGCCCTTGCCCAGGGTGAATGTGATTCGCCAGCCGCCCAGATAGGTACCCAGCGCCAGTGCGAGTGCCGCGCTCACGATCACCCAGAGCGGTGGACCGGACCCGGCGGGCAGGGTCCCGGCGGTAATCATCGTAAGGGTGATGACACCCATCGTCTTCTGCGCGTCATTCGTGCCGTGAGCCAGCGAAACGAGCGATGCCGAAATGATCTGACCGACGCGGAAGCCCGCGGTTCGGCCACGGCGGACGAAGATGCGGTAGACGAGGTATGTCGCGATCATCGCGACCAGGCCCGCGAGAACCGGCGACAACGCGGCGGGCACGAGAACCTTCTCGACGATCTTTCCGAAGTGGACCGAATCTGTTCCGGCCGAGACCCACGTGGCACCGATCAGACCGCCGAACAACGCGTGGGACGAGCTGGACGGCAGACCGACGAACCACGTGACCAGGTTCCACACGATCGCACCGACCAGGCCGCCGAAGACGATCGCCGGTCCGATCTTGGTGTCGTCGACCAGTCCATTGGAGATGGTCTTGGCCACCTCGACCGACAGGAAAGCTCCGACCAGGTTCAGGACAGCGGAGATCGTCACGGCCACCTTGGGCCGAAGCGCGCCGGTGGCGATCGACGTCGCCATCGAGTTGGCCGTGTCGTGGAACCCGTTTGTGAAATCGAAAATTAGGGCCGTGACGACGACGAGCACGACCAACACTGAGGGCTCCACCCCGACCTCCGAACCCTTCGAAACTTCCTCCGCAAGGTACCTGACAGTCAGACCGGAGTGTTAATAACCCATACGCATCTGAGACATAATTCGTTAAGCCATCGGCAATGTGCGTTGACGGTCCGCAGCCGGTGGGAGCTCACCGGACACCAGTCGGACGAAGCGATGCGCGAACGGTCGCCAGGTTTCGGTGATATCGGCATGCGCCCGGGCGAGCTTCTCCGGGGTCAGTGCGTCCGGCCGGGTGAGTTCGGCCATCTCCGGAGATTGGCTCGCCCAGTCGAGGACGATCTCCGGCGTCGTCTCGATGTGGAACTGGACACCGTAGGCACAACGGTCGAAACGGAAGGCTTGGTGTGGATACCGCGGCGACGACGCGAGAAGCTCCGCGCCGGAGGGGAGCCGGGTGATCGCGTCGTTGTGGAACTGCAGGACGTCCTGCATGAGCGGCAGTTCGGCGAAAAGCGGATCCATCCAGGCCGCGTCCTTCTTGGACACCAGCCCGGGACCGACTTCGGGGCCTTGATCGCCTCGGGTGACCACGCCTCCCGTTGCCACCGCCAGGAGCTGACCGCCGAGGCAGATCGCGAGCGTGGGGACACGAGCGCTGGCAGCCTTCGCAAGGAGCTTCCGCACGTCCGCCAGCCACGGGTGGGCAGCATCGTCGTTGGCGCCCATCCCTCCACCGAGACACACGACGCCCGCGTACTCACCGAGCTCGGCGGGGAGGCTCTGACCGGGCATGAGCCGGATATCGAGCTCGGCGCCCGCTTCGGTGAGCCAGTCGCCGAGAGGGCCGATCGGGTCTGATTCGTCTGGCTGGATGACGAGCAACTTGGGAGCGGTCACCACCTCAGCCTACGACCGGCAGAGAGCAAGGGACCTTTGCTATCACCTTGGGAGCGGCGATAGCAAAGGTCCCTTGCTTCCCCGGGGTCAGCAGGCGCAGCGTGGGGTGGTTGCGGAGACGACGGGGTGGGTGGGTTCGTCTCGATCGACGGGGTAGCCGGCCGCTCGCCAGGCGGTGATTCCGCCGGACAGGCGTTTGACCTTGAAGCCGATTTCGGCGAGCTTCAGGGCTCCCTTGGTCGCGGCGTTGCAATGGATGCTTTCGCAGTAGCAAACGTAGACGAGATCGCGATCGAGCTCGCTGACCGACTCAGGCGTCATGTCCCGGTACGGGAGATTGACCGCGCCGGCGATGCGAGCGGAGGCGAAGGCCTCCGGCGACCGGGTCTCGACGATCACGTATCCGTGCCGGGTACGGGCGGTGAGGTCGCGGACAAGGTCGTCGGGATCCACGTCGAGAGCGAGCTCGGCACGGAGGTGCGCGGCCGCGGTAGCGCTATCGAGAGCCGGGAACGTCAGTACTCGGGATTCGGTCGTCATGCCTCGATCCTGCTGCCCGTTGATCACCCAGGACATCGGCGAACCCAGGTGTAGACGCCGGTTAACCTGGAGATCCCTGGCGTAGACGACGACCGACCTGGAGTTCCGTGAACCTCGATGAACTCGACTGGCAATTGCTCGAACTGCTCCAGTCCGACGGGCGACTAACCTTCTCCGAGCTCGGCCGGCGGGTATCGCTGTCGGCGCCTGCGGTGACGGAGCGGGTCCGGCGGCTCGAGGAGAAGGGGATCATCACCGGGTACTCCGCCAGTGTCGATCTGACGAAGCTGGGGCTACCCATCGAAGCCATAGTCCGGGCGAAGGTGCGCAGCCTGGATACGGCGCGTTTCCGGGAAACGATCCTCGGGCTGCCCCAGGTACTCGACGCGGATCACGTCACGGGCGACGAGTGCTGGTTGGTGCGAGTCGTCTGCCGCGACACCGCAGAGCTTGAAGGACTCGTAGAGCGGATGCAACGTTATGGGGAGACGACGACTTCACTCGTCTTCTCGTCGCCGGTCCGCCGGCGCGCGGTTGGGCGATCGGGCAGCTGAGCGACACCGCGGCGATAGCAAGGGACCTTTGCTATCGCCGGACGGGAGCGGGTATGAAAAAAGGTCCAGGTCCCGGGAGAACTGTGGGTTCTCGACCGGGGCCTGGACCTTGTTAATGTTAGTCCGGCGGTGTCCTACTCTCCCACAACCCTTCGGTTGCAGTACCATCGGCGCTGTCAGGCTTAGCTTCCGGGTTCGGAATGGGACCGGGCGTTTCCCTGACGCTATGACCACCGAAACACTG
>JAEBEO010000027.1:0-90848 GCA_049998115.1 Amycolatopsis sp. cmx-4-19
CCCGTTGTCAACCCTTTCGCATACAACGACAACACGATCTCATCCACACTGCCCAGCCGACGCTGCCGCTTCTTCACGATCACCGGCTCGAAATTCGATTCCCGATCCCGCGGCACCGCGACCTCGACCTCGCCTACCGCGTCCGAGACCACCGTTTTCGACCGGGTGCCATTGCGCACGTTCGCGCTCGCACGACCCGGCTCGGCCTGGTGCTTCCCGTGCCCGAGATGCTCGGTCACCTCCGCGTTCAACGCCGCCTCGAGGACCGTCTTGGTCAGCTGCTTGAGCAGCCCGCCCGGGCCGGTCAGGGCCAGCCCCCGGGCCTGAGCCTGCGCGACCATCGAGGCCGCCAGCTCCTCCTGCGCCGACCGCGGCCTCGCCGCCTTCTTCTTACCCGCCGATCGTGAAGTCACAACATCCAGTGTCATCACACACCGTGCCCATCCCGCCGAGCCCACGCCCGGCGTGTCGGGCCGGAAACACCGTTACTGGGACAGTCCCGACGGCGCTGGGCATGGTGGCCGGTAGGGCAGTTCGGGGAAGTAGTTCGCCCATTCCGCGGTGGTGATCAGCGGTTTCGAACCGGCGCAGATCCGTGCGGCGATCCGTTCCAGGTCGGCGTCCCAGGTGCGGGTGGTGCCGTCGGTGGAGGTGGTGAAGAGGGTGTGCCCGTCGGGGAGGAAGGCGAGTCCGTTGAGGGCGTTGGTGTGGCCGGTGAAGACCGCGTGCGGTGCCGGGGTCGTCGGGTTGGTCATGTCCCAGAGCCGGACGGTGTTGTCGGCACTGCCGCTGGCGAGCCATCGGCCGTCGGGGCTGTAGGCGAGCCGGTAGACCTTGTCGGTGTGGCCGGTCAGGGTGGCCGTTTCGCGGAGGTGCTGGGGGTCGGTCACGTCCGAGAGGCGGATGGTCCCGTCGCCACTGGCAGTGGCCAGGGTGTGCCCGTCCGGGCTGTACGCGAGGTCGGCGATGTACTGCTGGTGCCCGGGAGTGGCGGACAGCGGCTGTGGGTGCTGTTCGTCGATGATGTCCCACAGTTTGACGGTGGGGATGCCGTCCAAGCCATCGGTGGCGAGCGTGTGTCCGTCGGGGGAGAACTCTACGGTGATGCTGCCGCTGAGTGCCGGAAGCGAGGCGAGGCGGACGGGGTTCCGCGGCGCAGTGACGTCCCACAGGTGGGTGCGGATGCCATCGGCGACCGCCATCCGGGTCCCGTCGTGGTTGAAGACGACCCAGGCGACGGTGATGCCACCTCGGGCGGTGGGCGACGACAGCAGCCGGGGGTTGCGCGGGTCGGCGAGGTCCCAAAGGTCAGTAGCGCCGTTGTAGCGTGTGGTGGCGGCTACCTGCCCATTCGGGGTGAGGGCGACCGACGAGATCGCTTCGGCGCGTTCGCCGAACTCGGCGAGAGCCATGGGGCGCTGGGGATCAAGGGTGTCCCATAAACGGATGGTCCCGTTCGCGCCGCCGACCGCGGTGAGCGGCCGTTGCGTGGCGACGGCCACGGCCGTGGCCGTCCCGGTCAGCGCGCGGAAGGCGAGTGCGGGAAGGTTGTGCACCTGGACGACCTTGTCGTCACCGGCGGTGGCGAGCGTGGTGCCGTCCGCGCTGAACAGCAGGCTGGAGACCACGTTGGTGTGGCCGTCGAGTTTCAGCAGTTGCTGCGGGTGTGCGGGATCGGAGACATTCCACAGGTGAGTGGCGGGCTGGCCACCGTCGATGGCGACAGCGACGGTGTGGCCGTCCGGGCCGAAGGCCACGGTGGCCATCCCTTCCGCGGTGGCGGGCATCTCACCGAGCGACACAAGTCGGCCGCCCTCTTCGACTGACCACAGACGGGCCGCTCTGGCATCGCCGGTGATGAGGAGACGGCCGTCCGGGCTGAAGCTCAGGGAGCCGAGCGTCCCGGACGCGCTGGCGCCCTGAAGAGCTGTGACGTGGTGGACGTCGGTGACGTTCCACAGCCGGATGACCGCGTCGTCGCCGCCGGCGGCGAGCACGCGGCCGTTCGACACGAATGCCACGACGTTGATGTTTCCGCTCACCGGTGGAACCGGAAGGTCCACGGGGTGCGCCGGGTCAGTGATGTCCCACAGCGCCACGTCGCCGGGGGCTTCCCGATGGTCGGGGCGGTACTTGTTGGTGGTGGCGATCGCCGCGGTGCGGTTGTCGGCGCTGATCGCGAGACTCGACACGGCGTTGGCGATCTGACGTGTCGCCCGCCGCACAGGGAGCCGGGGGTCGTCCAGGCTCCACAGCGCGATTTCGCCTGCCATGGTGCCGGTGGCGAGTGTGCGTCCGTCAGCGGCGAGGGCGACTGACGACGCCGGGTATTTCGACAGGGCGATCGTCGTGAGTTCGCGCGGTCCCGCGCGGTCGCCGAGGTCCCAGAGCCGGACCGCGTTGTCAGTGCCGGCCGTGGCCAGGAGCCTGCCGTCGTGGCTGGCGGCCATGGCGGTGACCTGACCGGTGTGCCCGGTCAGCCTGGTCGGGGCGGGGGTGGCGTAGCTGTTGAACAGCGCTTCTCGCAGGTTCGGCTGCGGGGTGAGCCGGTAGGCGGCGAGCTGTAGCTGTAGGGCGAGCGCGGGGTTGGTCTCCCTGATGGCCCGGCTTTGGCTCAGCACCTTCTGCACCAGCGCGAGGTCGCGCTGCTCGGTCGCGGCGATACTGGTTTTCACGGCGTAGACCGTGGCCGCGGTGGCGACCACCACCAGCACGGTCAGGACCGCGACGAGCCGTCTGAGCCGCCGGGTCCGCCCCTGCTCGACAAGCTGTTCGGAGTTCCGCGCGGCGACGCTGGAGTCCAGGAACTCCTGTTCGAGCGCGGTGAGCTCGACGGGGTCCCGGTCGCACCAGAGCTGCGCCCGCGACAGCCGGGCACCGCGATAGAGCACGCCGGGGTCTCGGTCGTGCTCCACCCAGCTCGTTGTGGCTTCGGTCAACTCCCGGTGGCTGCGCAGGCCTTCGCGGTCGGTGTTGAGCCAGGTGCGCAGCCGGGGCCAGCTGCGGATCAGGGCCTCGTGGCTGATTTCGACCGTACCGTGGTCCAGTACGAGCAGCCGGGCGACGGCCAGCCGTTCCAGCACGGCATCGAGGTCGGGTTCCGTGGCCCCGAGCTCGTCGCGGCGCAGGCGGCGTTTCGTGTCCTCGGTGTCGTCGCGCAGGGCGATCAGGCGTAGCAGCACGCTGCGCGCGAGGCGCTGCTGTCGTGCCGTCAGGCTGAGGTAGATGGCTTCGGCTGTCCGGGTCAGGGCGTGCTCGATGCCGCCAGCGGCGTGGTAGCCCTCCACTGTCAGCCTGGTGCCGCGGCGGCGTCGCCACGTCTCCAGCAGCGCGTGGGACAGCAGCGGCAGCGCACCCGGCTCACCCGAGGCATCGGCGACCATCTCGGCCAGCAGAGCGTTCTCCACCACGCAGCCAGCGTCGACAGCGGGCCGGGCGATAGCCAGCCGCAGATCGGCGGTGCTCATCGGTCCCACCACCAGCTGCGCGGTCTGCATGACCTCGGCCAGCGCCGGATTCTCGCAGCAGCGCGCGTAGAAGTCCGCACGCACCCCGAGCACCACTCGCAGCCGGCTTGTCGTGCTCGACGTCGCAATGCTCAGGGCCGCGATGAACTGGTCGCCTTCGGCCGCGCCGGCGAGAGTGAACACCTCTTCGAACTGGTCGACCACAACCAGGACGTCCCCGTCCTCGTCGCGTTCGGCCAGGATCCGGCGGATCACGTGGTGCAACCCGAGGTCCTCTGCCGCGATTTCGGCCTGCACCGCGGCGACCGGGCCCCCGCTCAGCGCGACCAGCCGTACCGCGCATTCCTCGACCGGGCGGGCGCCGGGCGTCAACACAACAACGGCGGCGAGGTGCCCCGCAGCCACTCGTTCCCGCGCGTGGGCCACCAAACCGGCGCGCAACAGCGAGGACTTGCCGGCGCCGGACGAACCGACCACCGCGACGAGCCGGGTCCGCTCGACCAGCGTCGTCAGCTCCGCGACCAGTCCGTCACGGCCGTGGAACCGGTCGGCGTCCTGCGGCTGGAAGACCTGAAGCCCTTGGTAAGGCGCCATCTGTTCGTCCCGCCGCTCGCCAGGCTCCGGCGACCCGGTCTTCGCGGCGTTCTCGGCGGCTACTGCGTGCCAGCGATCCCGCCATTCGCCGGGATCACCGCCACAGGCCTCCACGAACGCGAGGGTCACCGCCAGACTGGGCAGCACCTCACCGCGGGTGGCCTGAGCCAGAGTCGACGCCGAGAAATGCGCCCGCCCCGCCAACGTCCGATACCCCGGCCTGCCGGCGTTCTCCCGTAACTTGCGAAGTTCGAACGCGAACCGCTGCAGCGGCCCTTTGCTCGGATCCACTGTCTTTTCCGGACGCGGCACAGCCATCCCTCCCCCTACGCCCTCCCCAGGCGCGTGTACCGATTGTGCAGGAACCACCGGGAATCGGGTACTCCTCCACCGGTCAGCACCACAGTACGACCATCACATACCGCCGAATGGGTTGTGCGGTGTTGTTTGTGCGTCTGGTCTCTCCGACGCCTCACAACGCTTTGGTGGCTAGACATGGGTCTAGGCAGCGGTCAGGTGCGGCGATGGGGGCCGCTGCCGCCACCGGTCAACAAGAAACCAGTCGCCGGGCCTGTGCGGCGCTGAGGGGATCTGCGCTATGTCGATGTACTTCGTCCTATGTGCCGTGCTGCGTGCGTTGAGTCCAGTCTGTGCCGGATGTTCCGTTCGAGCAGGGCCTCATCGCGCTCTTACCGGCATTGGCGACCAGCCAACCGCTCGTCGCCCAGATGGCTTGGTATAGATATCCGCTGTCGTGGGTGGAGTGGCGCCATGCGGTCTCGAGCCTCCGCCAGGCGGGTCACCTGAACCGCACTCGGCGAGGTAGCCAATCGTGACGAATTTACGAGTTTCATCGCGTAGCGCTGGGGTCCGGATGGCGCATACGGAGGAATTAACAGGATATGACTCCCGCATACAGTTCGTATGCGTCGCGTGGAAAACCAGGTCTTCCGATACGGCTCTCAAATATTCTGCGGAACTGTAGATGATTTGTCGAAATAAATCTAAAGAGGGGATACAATGTGATGAAGCACGGATTTTCGCGTGGCTTCGTACTGCGCGGATCATCACTATCGCTGATCGGTGTCATGATGCTCGCGACGGTCATCATCCCGGCGCAGGCAGTCGAGCGTACGGATCCAGGACTGTTGCAGAAACCGGCCACGGTGTGGGTGCCGCCGGCTTCGGTCAATCGGACTCCGTCCGGTGGCCCGACGCCCGGCACCCCGTGGGGCGGGCCAGGCAGTGCGGCGGCCGCGCGCGTGTCGTCGGTGCCGTGCAGTACCGCACTGGGGACCGGGATCATGAAGCATTACCCGATGGAGCAGTTCCCGCTGTCGGATCGCAGTGAGTTGCGGGTGAACACCGCGAACGGGAATGTAGTGGTGACCGCGCGGGATCTGTCGATCAAGGGCACCGGTGAGAACCTGTCGATGAGCCATGTCTACAACTCCCGGATCGACGGCGGTGGCTCGCTGGGCGCTGGGTGGTCCCTGAACACCGGCTTCGACCTCGGCCTCACCTTCGACGGCGCGGACGCGATCCTGCACGGCGAATCCGGCTACTGCGCACGCTTCACCAGCACGGGCAACGGGAACTTCAAACCGGCCCCCGGGTTGCCCGCGGAGTTCCGGAAGGCGTCGAACAACAACTACGAGCTGGTCTTCAACGGATCGAACGAGAAGTGGACGTTCTCCCCGTTCGGCTGGCTGCAATCTCAGGCCGACCGGAACCTGAACACGATCTCGATGCGCTACAACGGTGACGGGACGCTGGCGTCGGTGATCGACACCCAGAGCCGGGTCACCAACTTCGCCTACGACGGCGACAAACACATCACCACCATCACCGACCCGACCGGCACCACGGCGGCCCGCTACAGCTATTCCGAGGGCAAGTTGACCGGTTACGCCGACCGCGACGGCCAAGCCACCAACCTCAGCTACGACGCGGCAGGCAACCTCCGCGCGATCACCGACCCCCTCGGGGGCCGCACGCTGTTGGACTACGACGCCACCGACCGGGTCACCCGGATCCAGATCCCCGGTCAGTCCACCCAGGCCACCACCATGTTCGCCTACGGCGACAAGCAGACCACCGAGACCGACGCCAACGGCAACAAAATCGTCTTCACCTACGACGACCAGGGCCGCCAGCTCAAGGCCACCGACGCCCTCGGACATGTCCAGTCCAGGACCTGGAACGCCAACAGCGACGTCCAGATCACCACCGACGGGCTCGCCAGCAACACCACCCGCGGCTACGACACCTTCAACAATCTCACCAACATCACCCTTCCCACCGGCGCGGCCAGCACCGTCGGATACGCCAAAGCGGGCCAGCCGCACCTGCCGAGCTCGGAGAAAGACCCACAGGGCAACGAGCTGATACGGGACTACGACGGCAGCGGCAACCTCACCAAGATCCGCTCCACGGCATTGAACGCTGACGTGCAGGTCAACACCTACGACAGTCCACAACACAACCTGATCGCGCGCAAGGACGGCAACGGGCACACCACCACCTACGGCTACGACCCCGCTGGGAACCTCATCAGCGTGACCCCGTCGGCCCCCGCGCGACCCGAGTATTACACCTACGACTCCCTGTCCCGGATCACCAGCATGACCGACGGACGCGGAGAACGACTGGACTACGACTACGACCGGCTCGACCGGGTCGTCGCCATCACCCGTCACAACGACAACACCGTGCAGCAAGTCAACGCCTACGACAAAATCGGCAACCTCACCAAGCTCGCCTTCGGCCAGGTCACCACGACTTACCAATGGAGCAAAACCTCCGTCGCCAGCGTCCCCATCAGCGTGCAACGACAAGCGAACGGAGCGACCGAGACGACCCGCTACGACTACGACCAAGTCGGCAACACCCTCAGCGTCAAGGACACCTCCGGCACCACCACCTACGGCTACGACGCGGCCTACCGGCTCACCTCGCTCACCGACGCCTTCGGGCAAACCACCACATTCGGCTACGACAACGCCGATCACCGAACCAGCACCACCTACCCCGGCGCGGGCAAAACGAGCCTGGTGCTGGACAAGTCCGGGCGCCAGACAAGCTTGACGGTCACCAACACCGCCGGGACGGAAAAGCTGAAAGCCACTTACAGCTACCAGCGAGACGGCAAAGACTCCGACCAGTTGCAGACCAAGACCATCGCCGGGGTCACCACGAACTACACCTACGACGGATACCGGCGCCTCACCAAAGCCGGGACCACCACCTACACCGCTGACAACGCCAACAACCTCACCACGGGCGACGGACACACCTTCACCGTCAACGACGCCGACCAGCTCACCCGCGCCGACACGATCACCTTCACCTCCGACGGCGCAGGCAACCGCCTCGACTCAAGCAATCCCCCCACCCACGCCACCTACAGCCCCACCAACCAGCTCCAGACCCTCACTGGCGGATCCGACGCGCTGTACTCAAGCACCTACGACACCAGCGACCAAACCCAGCCACGTGAGATCACTGAAACAGCCGGCGACGGCACCATCTACCGGCATAGCCTCCGTCGCTCCGCGTTCGGAGTCACCCAGACCACCGACAACGGCGCTATCACCCGCTACAGCCGCGACACCGAAGGCAACCTCGCCACCCTGGCCACCCAAACCGGGATCCGCTACAACGCCGTCACCGATTACCAGGGCAGTGTCCTAGCGTTGCTGGACACCGGCGGAAACATCGCTGCGACCTATACCTACACGCCCTACGGAGCCACCACCATCGCCGGACCGGCCGCGGCCGCGAACCCGTTCCGCTGGATCGGCGGCTACCAAACCAAACTCGAAAGCTATCTACTCGGTTACCGCCAGTACGTCCCCGCCTACGGCCGCTTCTTCCAAACCGACCCCACCGGACAGGAAGCGAACAACTACACCTACGGCGCCAACGATCCGATCAACACCAGTGATCCGACCGGGGCATACGGTCTGTCCAACATCCTGGGCAACCTGGGCGGCTATCTGGGGGCAACCGTAACGGCAGGGCTCGTCGCGGCAGCCTGCGGCGCGTCCTTTGGTGTGGGGTGCGCGATCGGGGCCGTCGTCGGCGGAGCAGTCGTCGGCGGAACGACGTCGGGATTGGGTTCCGTCATCGGAGGCGGACGCGGAAGCACCGTGCGGGATGCCGTCTTCGACGGCGCGACAGGTGGACTGCTCGGGGGCTCCGGGATGGGACGAAGCCTGCTCAAAGCCCGTCGTTAGAACGTAAGGGCCCTCGCTTTTAATTTATCCACACCTGCTGGGTGAGGTGCGCTCAAGGGCGCCTCACCCAGTGGGGCCGTGGCTCGCCACACGAGGCAGTCCGGTTTCTGGCCAGCGTTACCCAGGACCAGCACGATGCCTGTCTGGAGGACCATTCCTGAAATCCGCCTGTGAAGTTGCCCCCGTGGTGCGGACACCTTGGCGTTGCCCCCGGTCTCCGGACCGTCGTCTGTGGAGTGTCAGGCGGGTTGTTGTAGTTCGTGGAGTCTTTCATATTCGACTGGGGTGAGGTATCCGAGTTTGGAGTGGCGGCGTTGCCGGTTGTGGAAGATCTCGAGGTACTGGAAGATCTCGTTGGCCAGTTCGGTCCGGGTTTTCCACTTTCGGCGGTCGAGGAGTTCGGTCTGCATCTTCGACCAGAACGACTCCATCATCGCGTTGTCGTATCCGTCGCCGACGGTTCCGAGTGAGGGCATGAGCCCGGCCGCCTTGACTCGGTTGGTGAAGGTCCAGGACGTGAACTGCACGCCGTGGTCGGCCCTGTCATGATTTCCGTGTAAGCCACGGAAACCATGACAGGGCCTTCAGTCCGAGCAGGTAGGCGATCCGGCCGGCCCCCACCGGCGCACGACCCGGACCTTGATGATCCGACGCTCGTTCCGGGTCCGGGTCGGGGTCCGCGACGGACTGCGGCGCGGACGAGACGAACGATCGACCATGGCGGCGTCGCCATCCTCACGGTAGCGATCGACCCAGCGTTTCGCCGTGGACACCGCGACCTGGAACCGTTCCGCCGCCCGCCGCAACGGCCACCGATCGTCCACGACACACCGGGCCAGCCGCAACCTCCCAGCAGGGGTCAACGGTGCGTTAGCGTGAATCACGAGGGCCTCCAGGAATCCGGTGCAGATGTCGCAATCCACACCGAACCCGGAGGCCTTCCCTCACACCAAGATCATCCGATCACGTGTCGCCCCGTACCCAACCTCCATGGTCAGTACACCTAGCCCGAACCCTGCCCGACCCGTACCGGCCGCTCCGGCCGCGGACCACCGCACCCGGTAGCCGTTCGCACCGAGCACTCCGGACCCGAACTCGCCGCTGCCGCCTTCTTCTGGCCGGCCGTGACCTCACGAACGCGCCCGCCGCAACCGCGGTAGGCATCGGAAAAACGCTACTACCGAAGGGAAGCAGTGACACACGACAAGAGCCCGCTGCACGAGGTCGACGATAAGAACACCGGGTTCCTGGTCGCTGTCGTCAACCGTGTCGGCTGGCCAGGTGCGGGCCTGGTGGGCTCGGAGGCCGCGCATGCCGCGTGGTTGATCGCCCAGCACGCGCCCGCCGAGTTCCGTGCCCGCTGCCTCCCGCTGCTCGCCGCCGTCGACGCCGGGGACGTCATCGCGGAACGCGATCACGCCTACCTGGCCGACCGGGTCGCCACCGACCGGCGGCGTCCTCAACGCTGGGGCACCCAATCCCTCTGTTTCCCGGGCACCGGATGCCGGCTGTACCCGCTCGACGATCCGGCCGAAGTCAATACGCGGCGCACGACGATCGGCCTGGAACCGCTGGCGAAGACAGCCCTCGCCGCAGCGTACCCCAACTACACCAGCGTCGACGCCGCTCGAGGCAAAGTCTCTCCCTAAACGTTCCGCCGCCACATCGAGCTACGGCTTGGCAAGGAAAGCAGCCGCATTACTAACGGCATGGTTCCTCCGAGGGCGTTCCGCACCATGGCCCTGACCGGGCCGCTGGGCGCCGACGCCCGACGGCACGATCGGCCCGCTACCCGGACTTGACGACGTCGACCTGTCCTCCGTGGACTGCAACGGGGATACCGGTGCCACGCGCCGCGAGGTCCAGGACGAGCTCGGGCTCGACCTGCTACCCGGGCGGCTCATCCCCGTCGGCTGGGTCCCGCCACCGTCAAACGGCCGTCCCGCTCTGGTGGACCACGTGTTCGACGACGGGCATCCTCGATGACGCCCAGATCGCCACGCTGCGACCGGAGGACAGCGAGGTGGAGCGCTTGAAGCTCTGCACCTGTGAGGCGAGCGCCGCCATGCTCCGGCCGGATCGTGGACATCGAGAACAGGGTTCGAACCGCTCGACTGACCGAACACCCGCCGCCCCGACGCCTGCTCAGCGTCTGCGGGTCCACGCGGCCTTCCCCGCCACGACGGCACCCACAGGTCTATCCCGTGGTGAGGACCTGGGTGGCGGGAGTGAGTAACCGGCTGGCACTGAGGCCGAACATGACACGGAAGCTGTCACTGAAGTGCCCTGGCGACGCGAAACCAGCTTCGGTGGCGGCAGTGGTCAGGTCGGTCCCGGCGCCGATGGAATCCGCGACGCGCAACATTCTGGCCCACAAGCGATAACGGCGGAAACTGGTGCCGGTGTTCGCGGTGAACAAATGCTGGAACCGTGACGACGACAGATTCACTTCACGCGCTACCTGAGCCACGCTCGACCGCGAGCCGGGGTCTTTGAGAAGTATTCGCAACGCCGTGCGTATCCGGTCGTCTCGGGGATCCGTCGCGTCGTCCACGATCCCGAGAAGACGCAGAGGCTCGGGCCCGGCCGTGCCACGCAGTTGCTCCACCAAACCGAGTTCGAGGTCGTAGCCGAGCCGGATCGCCGAGCCGAGCTGCCCTGCCATCCGGCTGCTCGCCCGTGTCACCCAGGCCGAGCCGGGATCGAGATAGGCGAACAGCATGCGCCCTTGCCCGGCGACCAGCCGGTGCCTGGTGCGGGGCGCGATCAGGGCACTGCGGACACGTCGTTCGCCCACGCCTTCCACCCGGACGGTGAAAGGCGCGTCGACACCCAGCGCGAAGCAGTGAACCGAGCCGGAATGCTCGCCCAGCCGCAGCGAGGGGCCGAGATAGGCGGCAGAGCCCAGTCGTATCCACACCGTCGCTCGCTCGGCGGTGCAGCACGTTTCTGGAAGCGGCATGTCGTTCATCTCCAGCATGATCACACACGACGAGAGGAATCCACGTGCGGAGACGACGAACCGGGCAAGCCATGTTTGTCGCGGCGGGACTGCTCAATCTGGTGCCTGGCGCGGGCGTGCTGTTTCCAGGGCGAGCGAGCGCGGCCTACGGTGTCGACATCGACGGCGCCGACTTGGAAACGCTGATGAGACATCGTGCCCTGCTGCTCGCGTTGGTCGGCGGCCTCGCCGTCGTCGCGGCCTTTCGCCCGCGGCTGCGCCCGGCGGCGCTGACCGTGAACGCACTGAGCTTCGGCAGCTTCGCCGTCATCGCGCTGGTGACGCCGGCGGTCAACAGCGAACTGACGCGGGTGGCATGGGCCGATATCGCCGGCTTGCTGGTGTTGTCGTGTGGTGCGGTGCTGCTCGATCGGGAGCGGACATGAGTACGGTATTACCCTTCGTCGTTGCTCTTTTCTTTCTCGGCATGGGTATCTACGCGCTCGCCGCCCCGGCGGCCCTGATCCGCCCTTTCCGCATCACCGCGGACACCCCTGAGAGTCGCTCCGAAGTCAGGGCCGTGTACGGCGGTTTCGGCATCGCTGTGGCGGCGGCACTCGGTGTCGCCGTTTTCCACGGCGGCGACCTGCGGCAAGGGGTACTCCTCACCGTCGCACTCGCGCTCACCGGTATGGCGGCGGGGCGGGTGTTCTCCCGCCTCGTGGACCGGGCCACCGCGTTCTACCCGATCTGGTTCTACTGCTGCGTGGAAATCGTGGCGGCCGGATTGCTGTTCCTCGCCGCGTGAACGACTCCTCGCCGCTCACGCGTGTCCTTCGCGACGCTGTTGACGATCGCGCGCCCGACAGCGAACTCGTGAGTCGCCGGCCACGGGGTCGTCCACGCCGCACTGCCTTGGAGATCACCGTTGACATACAGCCGGACCTGCTGCGCCCCGGAGTCGTAAACACCGGCGAGATGAGTCCAGGCGTTCGTCTGCGCCGGGTTGATCGACGACACAGTCGTCGACGCCGAGGCCGGGTCGTTACCTGGCCGGAACTCCAAAGCCCACCGGTCGGTCCCAGTTCCGGTGTGCCCGAGCTTCACCATCGCCGTCGTCGACGCGTTCTGACAAGCTACCCCTCCTACCGTCGGGCCCGGAGCAAGGTAGTGCCCCTTCGCAGAGCCATGCGTCTCTTTAGATGCCGACTGGGTCGCCAATCTCGAAGGCCATCAACCCGGTGCTCACCGCCCAATCGTGCCAAGATTCTCCTGGTGGCTCCGCGTTCTCTCCCCCTTGACGTCGAGCCACCCTTTTCCGCGCCGTGCCGCGCTCCCGACATCGCCTGTCATCATTCACACGAATTTCCCTGGGGCAAAACTGGGGCCACGAGGGGGTTCCGAACGGTCTTAAACTGCATCCAGCAGCGCTGAACCACAGCGCTTTTCCTGCGGTTTCTCCGTTCCCGCAGGTAGGAAGCCCCTGCGCACCTCACTGGCAGTGAGGGGGTCAGGGGTTCGAGTCCCCCAAGGTCCACAGTACGAAACCCTCCCGACTCAGCGGAATTTCCGCAGTTCAGGGAGGGTTTTTATTGACTAATGATCTTCGGTGATCACGTGACGATCCGCCGCGGATCGATTCAGGAACCCCTCCTGGAGGTTTTCTTGATCATCGGGCGCTGTCCGCGCTGCTGACGGGCGGGGTATGGAGACGCCGTCACCGTGGGAATGGGAGTACGGACTGTGGCCACTGGCCGCGGGATGTCCGGTCGAGCTGACGGAATCGCCCCCGTCGGTGAGCGTGGTGGTCGGCGGGTGACAGATTGTCCGTCGGAATCGGAACTTTCGACGCTCCCGCGCGGACCAGCGTGCCGGCACGAGGGCGAACAACACTCGCGTTCGACGGGGATCGATGCCGTTGTCAGAACGCCGATGGGCGGTACCGAGACAGTTTGCTGGAAGGGGCCCTGCTGGAAGACGCCGCTTGACCGGCGCCAGCGGCGAGAAGCGTTCGGCTGTTCAGGGGGTGATGGTGGCGGGGCGTGTCCAGCGGGCGAGCAGGACGGTGGCGTCGTCCTGCAGCGTGCCGTTTTGGTGACGGAGGACGGCTTTCGTGAGCCGGCGGGCGGTTTCGGGTGGGGGGTTGCCCGCAGCGGCCTCACGGCGCAGGAAGTCGCGGAGGCGCGGTTCGCCGAAGAATTCGCCGGTGTGGTCGCGGGCTTCGGTGATGCCGTCGGTGTAGAGGATCAGCCAGTCGTCCGGTTCCAGGATCTCCTCGCCGACTTCCAGTTCGCCGAGGCCGAGGCCGAGCGGACGGCAGCGGCCCCTGGTCAACGGTTTCACGACTTTTCCGGCGCGCATGACCAAGGGATGGGGATGGCCGGCGTTGATGTAGCGCAAGCGCCCCGTGGTGAGGTCGAGTTCGACGAGCACGGCGGTGGCGAGCGCGGCGTCGCCGAAATGGCAGCTGATGGTTTCGTCGATCATCCGGGCTTGTTCGAAAAGGCCGTGGCCGGCGTGGCGTGCGCTGCGGTAGGCGGACAGTGCGGCGGCGGCGATGAGGCCGCCGCGCAGGTCGTGCCCGGCCGCGTCCAGCACGATCAGGCTCGCTGTGGTCTCGGACAGAGCGTAGTCGAACGCGTCACTGCTGACACTGTCGCGAGGTTCGACCACACCGGTCACGACGAAGCTGTCGACGCCGGCGGTCAACGGCGGCAGCAGCGACCACACCAGTTCCGCGTTGACCGTTCGGCGGGTCCGCAACCGGACCCGGTCCAGTTCGTCCCCGTACTGCGACAGCAGGGTGACCATATGCCCGAGCAGCATGGACAACCATCGGCACTGTACCCGCAGTCCGGGGTCGTAGAGGTCCTCGACCTCGTCCACCTCGATTTCGAGGACGCCGAGACGTTCCACCCCGTCCATCAGGGGGACCCACAGACAAGGTCGCCCAGTTGCCTCCGAAGGCAGAATCTGGATCTGCTGGAACGCACGTCCGGCGAGTGTGGCATCGACATCGAGCGTTTCCCGCCCCGATGTCGGTGTACCGAGCGACGCCGGGCGGTCCGAAATCTCGCCCTGTCCTTCACGTGAGGCGCGGCGGACGTGCTCCGCGGACGGTCCGTCCTTCGGGGCGTCCAGGGGATGGAGGCGCTGTTGTTCGTAATCGACGAGGTAGACACCGATCCGCACGCCGAGCGCGGTGGCGGCGGTTTCCGCGACGGCGGCGAGCCGGTCGGGCGGCGCGAGTTCGGTGCCTTCCAGCAGTCGCACCAAGGCCGCGAACGGAGCGGTTCTCGGGAGGCTGTCCCGGATCTGGCGGCTGAAGCCGGCCCGGTGCGCCCAGGTCAGCTCGTCCAGGCGTTCGTTCAACGCCAGCGCGAGCGTGTCACGTTCGAGCGGTGGCAGGTCGGACAACCCGTGCACATAGCCGTCGATGTCGATAAGCCCTGCCTCGCCGCCGGCTCCGAAGTACCGCAGCCATAGGTCCTCGAGGGACAACTCGGCATGTTTGAATGCCAGCGCCGCACTGCGCTGTTGCTCGGCCGCGCGATCACGGGAATGATCCTTTTTCACCGCAGTTCACCGTTCAGCTCTGCCCGCGTCGTCGAATCGGGGTGGCTGGTCATCGCAGCCGTCGCACAGTGGACTGGGCCAGCCGCTCGGCGAGGTCGCGGAGCGTGGTGCGCTGTTGTTCGGCCATCTGAGCCAGCGTGAGAAACGCTGCCCGTTCGTCGACGCCGTCACGAGCCATGATGATGCCCTTGGCCAATTTGACCACTTCGCGGCCGCGCAAAATCTTCGCAGCTTGGGCACTGACCCGCTCGGCGTCCTGCGCGGTCCGCATGTTGCTGATCAGCATTGCCGCCTGAGACGCGAACATGGTGAGGAGGTGTTCCTCCCGCTCCGCATAGGCATGTGACTGGGTGGCATAGACCTTCAGCGCACCCAGCGGCTCGGGGCCGACGACCATCGGCGCGCTCAACGCCGACCGCAACCCCAGCGCGGCCGTCGGCCGCGACCAGGACGGCCACCGCTCGTCCCGCGCGAGATCGTCGACTCTCACGATCACGCGATCCGCCCACGCGGTCAGGCAGGGGCCGCGGCCGAGCTGGTACTGCAACGCGTCCGCCCGCTCGACCACCTCGTCCGTCGCTGCCGCGGTCACCCGCTGACCCCGCCGATCCAGCACGCTGATTCCCGCTCCGGTCGTCCCCGGCACCATCTCGACCGCCAGCCCGGTGATCAACTTCAACGCCGTGTCCACCTTCTCGGACGACAGCAGCAAGCCGGACATGCGCGCGAAGACAGTCGCCAGATGGTCCGCGGTCAATTCCTCGATCACCGGCCCGGCACCCGACGGCTCACCCGTGCGAGGGAAATCAGGGGACATCTCCGGCTCACCTCCCTGGCACTCGGTCCGACGAACCGGATCAACCGAGGCATACCCGATCTGCTGACGTTCAACCGACGAAAGCCCGGGAACGCGGCAGCAGGAGAGCGGGCACGGCGGCATTGCGCCGCGGACCGGTGATCGTCTACCTCGGTCCGGGCTTCGAAGGGCCTCTTCCGGTAAGCGGTTGGTGTGTAACCCGCGGTCTCCCGGGTAATCAGGGTGCATGAACCCGCACAGACTTCTTCGTGCCGCAGAGTCCCTTCGTGCGGCGGACGGCACTGCAGCGGCCCTCGCACGAGCCGCTCGTCGCGGCCTGCGGGCGACGCGAGCCAGTTCCTTGTTGCGGGGGCGATGGCTCGGGCACCCGCTTCACCCCCTTCTCGTCACGGTGCCCCTCGGCGCCTGGGTGTCCTCGGCGGTCTTCGACCTGGGTACCGGGAACCAGGACGCCGCGCGGAAGCTCGTCGCAATTGGACTGGTTTCGACCCGGCCCGCGGTCGTTTTGGGCCTGGCGGACTTCTCCGAACTCGAACAGCGCCAGCGCCGGGTCGGGATCCTCCACGCGGTCGTGAACACCGCCGCGGCCCTGATCTTCGCCGCGTCCTACCGCGCACGTCGTCGGGATGAACATCGCAAGGGTGCACTGCTCGGCATGGTGGGACTTTCCGTCGTCAGCGCCGGCGGGACGCTCGGCGGCCACCTGTCCTACGCCCAGGGCGCGGGCGTGCACCGCTGGCAGGATTTCGCCGACCGGACCTGACGGCCCCTGGGGTTCGGATAGGGCAGCGGAGGGTACTCGAAACCATGGATCGTTTCCTGAGTATTTATCCCAACGACCAGCTTGCCATGGGATAGCGTGGCGGGAATTGACCCGGAGATCGCGAAAGGCCACCCGCGACAGTGAATTCGGCGAAGCGTTGACGCGGGTCGCGACTGGCATCGCAGAGGACGTCGAGACCTTTCAGCAACTCATGCGCCGACTCTGTATCCGCAGAAATTCCATCGAGGGTGCGCTCACTGCGGGGCGGAACCTGTCGGGCGGGGCACACCCAGCACATGACGCCTTTGCCTTGCCCCTCAAAAGAACCTCATCGGCACTCACGACCTCGGGCGAAACCGTGCGAAGTGCCCGAAGTGGGGTCACGATCCCACAGATGTCCTTTGTGGCCATCTGAGCGGGTGCCAGGTGTCGACGAATCCGTTCCCGGCGCCCTTTCAAGAAGTCGTGCGCCCGCGGGCCCGAATCATGCGGGACTGCGAACGCCACGTTTTCCTTCCCCTCGATAACAGGCCGAACACCCGACTTCCGCCGCAGGAGGTTGCTGGTCGTGACCGCGAACTTCTGGTCCTTCCGTATCCTCGCGATTCGGATGGCAACCTGCACATTCGGGTGACGCTGGCGTACCAGCGGTAACGGTTCCCGATCTGCGAACGACAGGTATCAGCGATGAGCACTGTCGCGGATTCGCGGTTTGACCCCGCTGCCACACCGGCACCCTTGATCGTCTCCGCGGCGGGTGATCTCGTCGATGCCGAGACACTGCGGGGTCTGTTGAGGCCGGCCCTGCAAACGGCCGGCGCGGTGACGGTGGACCTGTCGGCGGTGACGCATCTGTCGATGGAGGCGGTGGTGCCGCTTCTGGCGTTGGTGGGGCGGTGCGCTGCCAAACAACGGCTGCTACTGGTGATCGTCTCCGGTCCGGTCCGGCGGAAACTGACGCTGCTCGGCTTGGGCACCACTGTCCCTCTCGAACCAGCCACCGACTCTGACTGAAGCAGGCCTCACAGAGAAGGTGGATGCGCTCCGCCTCAGTCGCCCCCTGCTCGAGAACGCTGTCGAGGTCGCACGGGGAAGATGCGCGCCTCCGGGCTGCGGCCACCCACCGACCCCGACAAGACCCGCGTCGCGCACCATGGGCCACAGGACCAGCGCGGAGCTGAGCGACCGGTACCACCGTCTACTTTCTGCTCGCCGAACGCGATTGGGTGACCTTCGGCGGGGAACACTTTCGGTATGACCTCCGCGATCAGCTCGGTGTTTCGTTTACTGGTCGCGCTCAGGCGGGCGCCTGCGGTCCATCCCCACGGGGTGCCGCTGGCGGGCGAGGTCGTCTCGGGGTCAACAGGATCTTTACCCCTTCGACCTGGGCCCGTACTCGCCAGATTGCCTAAGGCGCGGGAACGCCGGGTGCCTTGCCTGACGCGCTGGGGCTGGCCTTGAGGTTCGGCACTTCATCGACGCCTGGACATCCATCCCGCCCCGCGTCGCGGCCGTCACCGGGTCTTTCACCCGCTTCGGCGGTGACCGTCGCCGGGGCGCCTTCCAGTAACCGGGCGACCATGGTCGCGAGCATCTCCACATGCCCGATCTCCTCGGTCGACGTATCCATGATCGGGTCCTTGTACTTGCCCTCGATCCGGCAATTCCAGCCCTGGAACAAGTACTGCATCGTCACCGAAATCTCACCGAACTCGCCACCGATCAGCTCCTGAAGCTTCCGCGCGTGCACCGCGTCCGGCTTCGCCTCGAACTGAAGCAACTTGAGTATGACGGAACATCGGCCCAGCCTTTCCGCGCGACAGCCGGTCCCCTCACCCGGCATTGATATCCAGGGATGCCCTCCGACGCGGGAAATGATCATCCCTGCGGGTTTGTCCGGCTGGTTTGTTTAGCTCTCCCCTCTCCGGGTACGTGCCGGACATGCCGGACGCCATCACCACACCGAGCCACCCGACCGCCCGTACCATCTGGCGGACAAGCCGTGTCGACGATTCTCGCTACCGGGCCGAATACTGCCGCCGGGGTCACGCACCGGGAGCATTCGACGTCCTGTTCGGTCCTCGACTACGCGAACGGGTGAAGCCGCCCGCCCACGCGACGGATTCCGATATGGCACTGTGCGCTGTGGGACTGATCCTCGACAGTGTGCTTCCGCAGGCTCTCGTCTTTCCTGCGGAAGTCGACCTGGAGGTCCTGGTCTCCACAAATTCTTCGTTCGTCTCGGAACTACGCCGCCGCCTACGGTGTCCGGGCTGACGGCGGGATGAGCCGCGTGAGCCGGGCGGCGATATTGCTGGGGCTCGGCCTCGGGGGATTCGTCGACGGCATCGTCGCCCACCAGATCTTGAACTGGCACCATATGCTGTCGAGCTGGTACCCGCCGGACACCGCGGAGACCCTGCACCTCAACATGGTCGGCGACGGGTTTTTCCATCTTTTGTGTCTTCTTTTCGTGGTCGCCGGGATCGCGTCGCTCAACCGCGGCCCTCGGTTGACTCCGCGAGTCCTCTGGGGTGGCACGGCGGTGGGCTGGGGGGTGTTCAATTTCGTCGAAGGTACCGTCGATCATTTGATCCTCGGCGTGCACCACGTTCGCTCCGGTCCTCATCAACTCGGGTACGACCTCGGTTTCCTCGCGCTCGGTGTCGCGCTCGTGGGGATCGGCCTGGTGATGTCCCGGCGTGTAGCCGACGCGGACACGGGTAGGCCTGGCGTATGAAACCCCGACAGCTCCTTCGAGCCGTTCAGCTCGGGCCGCGCCGACGCGCCAGGTCGACCATTTTCTCGGCCCCTTCGGTCCACGGAGGGCCGTGGCCGACGAGAACGGTATCCGCGCCGGTCTCGGCGATGAGCCCCAAGGTCTCGAGTGTCCGCTCCGCGTCCGCCGTCGCGGCGCCGGAAACGATCTGCGGCCCGGTGGTCCCGCGGTACGGGTCGAGGGTGACGACCGCGTCCCCCGCGATGACCGCGTCCCGATCCGGGAAATGCAGGGCGCAGTGCCCGAGCGTGTGCCCGGGGGTGAACAGGACGCGGGGACTTCCCGGCACCGGCAGCACCTCGTCCCGGATCCGCTCGACGTGTCCGACCGGTTTCGGCCACCACGCCCTGCGGACGAGCAAGCCCGCCACGATCGGCATCGCTCTGAACTGGGTCAGGAGATACCTGCTCAGCGGACGGGCCCGCGCGTACCGACGGGGATGCCGAGTCAGGGGCACGTCGTTCTCGTGCACGTAGACCGGCACCCCAAGCTCCGTGCGCACCCGCTCCGCGATACCCAGGTGGTCGAAATGGCCGTGGGTGAGTACGAGCGCCTGAATGTCCTGTGGGCGCTTTCCCAACTCGGCGAGGGCGTCCTGGAAGAGACGCCACGACGTCGGCAGTCCCGCGTCCACGAGCAGCAGCCCGGCGCCGTCCTCGACGACGTGGAAGTTGACATGTGCTTCGGTCACGGAATGGATTCCGGGCGCGACATCTCTGGTCAACATGGACGTCGAGTACCCCGCTTACCCGGGTCATACCCGCGCGGAAGTCCGGGCCGCCTCGGAACGGGCTACCGCGGCCCGTCGAGGCCGACGACGCCGAGCAGTTTCGAAAGCGTCGAAGGCTCCGGTAGCCGCCGCGCGTGGTGATCGCGGAGCCGTTCGGTGACTTCGTCGAGCCGGGCCCGGTCCCGCTGTGCCTGCGCCTGCGACCGTCGGGAGTGGTAGTGGACGACGACGGCGAAGCGCAGGGACACGCCGGCGATCAGAAGGGCGAGCACACTGATGATCAACGCCGCCGTGTTCATGCGCGACCGAAAGCGCCGGCGAAGGATTTGTCCGAAGATGAAGTCACTCTCCATCCATAACCCGCCGGGTCGTTCCGCAAACCGATCTCCCGTATGGCGTTCAGCTCAGCGGCCGGCCCGGTACTCGCAGGGGTACGGTGAAGCGGCTGAGGTTCTTTCGATCGCGCCGATGAGACGACGCGTCATTTTTGTGGAACAACAGAGGAGAGACCGTGGATCTCACCCGGAACGACCGTTGACCGACGGTGCTCGACGAGGTCACCGGGAGCCTTGGACACCTTGACCGCGATCCTGAGCACGGAAGAGGATTTCGCGGTACTGCTGTTCCATCAGGTCTGCGAACAGGTCACCAGCGCCATACCCGGCGTCGAAGAGGCCACCGTCACCTTGTTGCGTGACGACCTTCCCACCACCGCGGCCACGACGAGCGACCTCGTCGCCGCACTGGATCGAGGCCAATACACGATCGGAGACGGCCCGTGTATCCGTGCCGCCGAAACCGGAACGCTGGTGCGGGTCCCATCCGCCGAGGTTCAGGATCGCTGGCCGGTCTTCGCCCGTGATTCCGGCGCGGCGGGTTTCGACAGCTTTTTGTCCGCTCCTCTGGTAGTGGAAACCGGCTGTTCCGGTGCGATCAATTGTTACGGCAGCATGGTGAACGGGTTCGCGGAACTGGACGAGAAGCTGCTCGACCTCTACACCAGCGCCGCCACGGCCACCTGCGCGTCCATGCCCGCTACATCCGTGCACGCGATACCCCCGCACCGCTGCGTACCGCGTCGACCGGCCGCGCCGTCATCGACAGGCCAAGGGAATCCTGATGGCGATCCGGCAGATCAGCGGGACGAAGCCTTCACTCTACTGGTCGATCAAAGCCAGCAAGAGGACACCAAAGTGCGTGAACTGGCTACCCGGTTCGTCACCCAGGTCACCGGCACGGACCCCTGACCTCGACGTCTCCCAACAGCAGAGCCGATGGCTTGTAAGGATTCCCAGGTTTCACCGCGAGCCTTGCGCGGTGGTCGGCGGCTGGCTGCTCAACCCGCCGACCACCACTCCCTCAGGTACCCGGGATCTACTCGCTCACACCCGCCGCCGTGGACATGTTCTCGCTCGGCTGCCCCGAGTGACGCGGTCGCAACTCGTGATGGTGCTCGACCAGCCAGGAGGCGACCGCATGCAGCTTCATGTTGCTGCTTTGGGAGGTGTCGACGAGCATGCGGAAGGCGTGGACGGGGTCGATGTCGTGGTGGGTCATCAGGATGCCTTTGGCCATGCCGATCACGTCGCGGTGCCCGAGCGCGATGTGCAGGCCGGCTTCGGTCTGGGCGCCGATCAGGGCGATCGCGGCGTGGGAGGCGAACACACCGCCGTCCCGTTCGGTCCGGTCGCTGAACGCGTCGCCGAGGCGGGCGTAGAGGTTGAGTGAGCCGAGGGTGGTGTCGCTGACGAACAACCGGTAGGCCAGCATCGACCGCACCCCCGTCGCGGCGGCTTCGGTGGCGAACAACGGCCAGCGGACTTCGGCAGCGAGGTCCCCGGTACGGAAGACGTCGTGGTCGGCGATCGCGTCGACGCACGGGCCCTGTCCGGTGCGGTACTGCACCTCATCGATCGTGACCACCACGTCGTCGGTGGGCGCGACCGTCCGGGTCCGGCCGCGCTCGAGCAGAGAGATCCCCGCGTACTCGGCACCGGGCACATGGTCGATGGCGGCCGTGACGATCGCGGTGACGGTCGCGTCGACGTCGGGTTCGGCCTGCAACGTGCGGGCGATCGCGCCGAGCACGGCGGCGAGTCCATCATCAACGAGATTGACAGGACCAGCCATCGCCGCCTCCTTCGTGACCGTGGGAACGCCCGAACCTCGACTAGGGCCTCAGCCCTTGAGGATTCGTCGCGGTACTCCATCCGGGTACCTCGCGAGGGTTGATCCTCAAACTCGTCCACCTGGCCCACACCCCTCGGTCCTCGCCGCACCGAGTCCCGTCGCTCGGCCCGCCCCGGCCGAGCTGCCACAACTGTCGACATCCTCCAAGCGAAGAGCGGCACAGCCCCACGCTGACGGCGTGACAACCACACTCACCCGCCCCGTGAGCGGTTCCGACCGCTCCGAACGGCACCGCCTTTCCGTCGTGGGCGGGCTGGCCGCGCTGTCCTTGGACGCGATGGCGTCGGTCGCCTACGGGATTCGAAGCCATCGTGATCGTGCTGGCCGTCGCCGGTGGCGTGGGTCTTGGCTTCACCGTGCCGGTCACGCTCGCGAGCGCAGTGCTGCTGGGTGTGTTGACGCTGTCCTACCGTCAGGTGATCGCCGCTTTCCCCGATGGTGGCGGCGCCTACGGAGTCAGCCAGACATCGTCCAGGTCGCGTCCACCACCAAGGGCGCCACCGCGATCTGCGCGCACATGCTGGCGCAACGCGGCGAACTGGACCTGGACGCCCCGGTGACCCGGTATTGGCCGGAGTTCGGCAACGCGGGCAAGGAAGAGATCCGGGTGCGCTGGCTCCTGTCGCACCAGGCCGGGCTGCCGATCGTCGACGGACCGCTGACCTTCGAGCAGGCCTGCGCCTGGCACCCGGTCATCCGGGCACTCGAGGCACAGAAACCGCTGTGGAAACCGGGAACCGAACACGTCTACCACAGCGTCACCTACGGATTCCTGGTCGGGGAAATCGTCCGCCGGATCACCGGCAAAACACTCGGCAAGTTCTTCGCCGACGAGATCGCCCGCCCGCTCGGGCTCAGCGCCTGGATCGGGCTACCCGAGAAACACGAGAACCGTGTGGCCAAGCTCCACTACGCCGCACCGTTCACCTTGGAAGAACTGATCGCCGGTATGATCACACTGACCGGGCTGGACGCGGACACCGTCACCAGGTGGGTCACGGCCCTCTGGGAGCCCGGCTCCGTGCAGGCCCGAGCAGGCGAACTGGGCGGCGCCCTCGACCCCACGACCGACTACTTCACCTCCCGCGCCTGGCGCGCCGCGGAGTTCCCGGCCGCGAACATGCTCGCCGACGCCCCGATCGATAGCCCGGATGTACGCCGCCACCGTGAGCACCGTCGATGGGGTTCGCCTGCTGAATCGGGCGACCGTCAAGAAAATGACCGCCGTCCAGACGGACAAGACTCCGATGCACGGACTGCCCCCAGGACTCGACATCCCGGCTGACCGCTCCTTCTACATGTCTCTCGGATTCCACCGCGCATGCCCGCCGATGCCGATGACCGGACCGGGGGCCTTCGGCCACCCAGGCTCCGGCGGATCAATCGGTTTCGCGGACCCGGACGCCGGTGTCGGCTTCGGTTACGTCACCAACCTGTGGAACTCCGCCCCGACGACCCCAGGGCGGCGAACCTGGCCAAAGCCGTCCGCGCCTGCCTCGGATGACAAGCGACCACCCGGCAATTAAGCACTATCACTCCGTGACGCGTTAGGACTGGCACGTCCGGTCCAGGCGGCGATCACCACTCCCGGCACCGGCTGCGCCTCGCCTGTGGGGTCTGGCCGTCCAGTCGTACGCGGTGGGGGCGACCTCGCCATCGCCAACGGCAGCCACCCTCGCCCGTCCTCCTCACCGCCCCGGGCGCGTACGGCCGCTGCGGCAGGAAGTCGCCCACGTGCTCGCGCCGGAGGGATATCACCCGCCCGGCGGGGTGGGGCCGGCTGTGGCGGACATGGACCTGGGGGTCTACCTCCGCGGTGAGGTCGGCGGTGGCCTGCTCGTGGGTGGCACCGAGCCGGCGTGCGGCCCGCTGCACTGGCTCGACGACCCCGACGACGCCCAGCCGAACCCGACCATGGCCGTGTTCGAAGCCCAGGTCACGCGGGCGGCACGGCGGCTGGCCGGGCTGCGGGTACCGAACCGGGCGCGCAGGATCGTCGGCGTGTACGACGCCGCCGACGACTGGACGCCGATCTACGACCGCACCGAGCCGCCCGGGTTCTACGTCGCGATGGGCACCAGCGGCAACCAGTTCAAGAACGCCCCCGTCGTCGGCAGGCTGATGGCCACGCTGATCGACCGCGTCGAGTCGGGCGCCGACCACGACACCGGCCCGGTCCGCTACCGGGGCGCCCACACCGGCCTGGAGATCGACCTCGGCGCGTTCTCCCGCAGGCGCGAGCGCAACTCGGGCAGCTCCGGCACGGTGATGGGCTGACCGGCTCCGGTTGGGGACGGCTACCGTGGACGGGATCCGCCGAGGGAAGGGACGGGTGTGCCCGACCGCGACCCCAGTCCATCGTGGACGAGCTCGCCGAGCGCCTGCGGCGGTCGGTCGCGATCGACGACCCGGCCCTGCGCCTGCTCGCCGCCAGCCGCCACTTCGGCGACGAGGACATCCTCCGCGTCAGCTCGGTGATGAACCGATCCGTGCGGCCGGAGATCGTCGACCACATCCTTGCCCATGGCATCAGCCGCTGGGTCGCGCCTGGCTTCGTCGACGTCGACGTCGAGGACGCGATGCCGAGGCTGTGCGCGCCGGTGCGCTGTAACGGCATGCTGCTCGGCTACCTGTGGCTGATCGACAAGGACGGCGCGTTCACCGACCGCGAGGTGGCGGCAGCGGGCGAGGCAGCAGCCTCCGCCGGGGTGGTGCTCCTGCGCCGGTTGCTGCTGCACGAACGGTCGAAGGCACGTCAGGAAGGCATCCTGCGCGAACTCGTCTCCGGCGACCCGGCGGTGCGTGCGCAAGCGATCGAAGACCTGCACGCCGAGCAGCTTTTCGGCGACGAGTGCGGCGACTTCACCGTGCAGTGCCCGGCTTCGCAGGCCCCCACGACACCGCGGGAGGTCGCGTTCGACGCAGCAGTCGAGGACGGGCTGCGGGCCGTCGCCGACGACGTAGCCCTGATGGCGGCGAACCGCTGGCGCGCGTGGATCCTGCTCGTTCAGCGGGCTCCGCCGTCCCGGGCCCTCGTCGACGCGATCGCCGAGCGGATCACGGACCGCTTCCGGTGGCTCGGCGATGAGCAGGCGCGACTGGTGTTCGGGCTCGGCGGTTCCGTGACGGTCCTCGGCGAGGTCGTCACGTCCTACCAGCAGGCGTTGCCGGCCGCTCGCGCGGCCCTGCTGCTGCCTGGTTTCGGGATGCTCGCCCGCTGGGGTGAACTGGGTCCCTACGAGCTGCTGCTGAAGCTCCCGCCCGAAGACCTCCTCAACGCCTCGCAGGTTCCGGCGCTCGCGGCGGTGGAAGCGGAGGACACGCACGACGTCCTGATCTCCACGCTGTCCGCCTTTTTCGACCACGGCGGCAACATCCAGCGCACCGCCGACTCGCTGCACGTTCACCGCGCCACTCTGTACCAGCGCCTCAAACGGATCGAGCAGATCAGCGGGTGCAGCCTGGACTCCGGCGACGACCGGCTCATGCTGCACCTCGGGCTCAAGCTGCGAGTCATCGCCGCGGCCTACCGCGATCACCCGAACCGCTGATCTCATGACCGTCGATCGCCAGCATGGCACGCCATGCGTGTCATGTGCGTCCCTCCGGGGAACGCTGAAACGCCTTCGCCGTCATTTTCGGCGTCGCCGCGGAGCTGTTCGAGCACGCACGCGGCGACCATCTCCGGTGAATTCCGTGTCCTCGTGGGTGAATGTCCGCTCAGAGCCAAGGCGCCGTCGCGCCTCTGTCACGACGGCGTCCGGGTCCTGTGTCACCAGGTTCCGTACAGGGTCACCGACTACGATGCCACGGTCGCGGAAGCCCACGATGCTGGGTGTTCTCGTGTCGCCGCGCCGGTTCCGGACAACGACGGACCTTTCTTGCGCGAGCATCACCACCATCGAGTTGGTGGTATCGGAGTCGATGCCCACGGCGCGGCCACAGTGTCGCGGATGTCCGTTGGCCGAACCCGCGGCCGGCTCGCGGCTGGCTCGGCTCTTCCACACCGAGATCACCCGGACGGCCTGCCAACGTGGACGACCCCGAACATCGATACGGGCCCGCCCACGGTCACCGGCGTCGTGACAGAAGCGCACAAAGGAAAGCCGGCGGAGCCGTTGTACGAGACATCCGCCCAGTGTCGCGTGGTCCCGGATACCGGGGGTGTCAGGGCCGTATCATGTCATGCCGGAGTTCCGTCTCGTTCACGGTCGCTCACCCACCCCGGTCGCCAGTTCGTGGATCCGGCCGGCATCCGGCTTCAGCGGTTCGGTCGGCAGCCCGTCGCCTTCTCTCAGGCCCTTGAGAAACGACTCGACAGCGTCCTGCGACGAGTACCGGGGCGTCCAACCGAGTTCTTCCCTCGCTCGCGTGCAGTCCATCACCGGCAGGTGCAGAACAGCGTCGAAAAGCCCCGGTGTGGCCGGGATCAAATGCAGTGCCCAAGCCGCGGTGAGCGCGCGCCGGACGAACGCCGCCGGGACCTTCACCGGCTTGGCGCCGAAGATCCGCGCCAGCGCCCGGGTGTCCAGCACCGGATCGGCAGCGACGTTGAATGCCCCCTCGACCTCTTGGAGCGCACATCGTCGATAGGCATCGGCCACGTCTTCGGTGTGCGCGGTCTGGATCCTCAGTTGCGGGATGTCCGGGAGCACGGGGATCAGCGAGGGCCGCACGAGTCGGCCCGGCACGAACGGTCCGCCGAACAGACGGCGCTGCTCGGGCGCGGCGACCCTTTGAAAGAGGAATCCAGGGCGCACCCGGACGACGCGAATGCGCGAATGGCGCCGTTCGAAGGCTTCGAGAACTCGTTCGACATAGGCCTTTTCGCGGGTGTACACAGCCTTCGGGGAGCCGTGCGTGGGCCAGTCCTCGGTAACCGGGCGGTCGTCGTCCCTCGGCGAGTAAGCCCCGATCGACGACGCGTAGACCAGGGTGGGTACTCGCATCGCCTGGGCGGTTTCGAAGACCCGGATCGAACCGAGCACATTGGTGCGCCAGGTGAGTTCGGGCCGGTGGGTGGGCTGGAAGAGCCAGGCGAGATGAATCACCACGTCGGCGCCGTCGAACACGCCACGGAGATCGTCGTGGGCGACGTCGGCGACGACGAACTCGGTCTTCGGGCTCTCCCAGCGGCTGGGGCGCCTCGCGACCCCGACGATCGACCCGACCTCGGGATCCGCCCCCAGCGCGCGCACCACGGCCGTCCCGACGTTGCCGGTGGCACCGGTGACCACGATCCGCTTTCCGCTTCCGTCCGTCATGGGTACGGTTACCCGCCGCAGCGCCGCTTAATCGGCGTCGGCGAGCCGGTGTCGAGGGATCCCGAGCGCTAAAGCAGCAGGATCACGCGACATTAGCCACTGTGGTACACGAGTGTGCACGATCACCTCGCCGGGCCCGGATCACGGATCTCGTCGGCCATCGATCCACCCGCATAGTCTGCGGCGGTTCCGTCCGCTTCACCGTGATCACCGGGCTCCGGCAAGGCCTCGCGCCGATCGTCGGCCTTCTCTTGAGCCATGACGTCGGGTTCTTCCTCGGCCAACCGCTGCTCCAACGGCGCGGGATGGGCCTGCTCCCATGGCGTCGTTCCGTACCGGTCGGCGGCGGACCAGTGCTCCGGTGGGTCCATTCCCTTCTCGAGCGGATCGACCCGCAGCTCGTCCTCGTCCAACCCCTCGGTGCTGCTGAGCATGGCGGGTTCGGCGTCCGCAGCACTCATCATCCCGGTGTCCTGCGTGGGGTCTCCGGCCATCATCGATGCCACCTCCGTAGTCGTTTCACTGTCGCAGACTCAAAGAGCGAAGCCTGCAAGGTCGTGGCCACCCGCCACCGCACGCGACATCACCCAGGTCCGTCCGGAAAGGACCGTCCGAGGCCAAGCCACGTCCGGCGGCCTTTCTCAACCATCCTTGTACCCCGCGTCAAGGCGAGTTACACCCGAAGCCGTCCAGACGAAGCATGATTCCGCGTTCGGCGGGTAGCCACCAGGCATGAACGACGAACGCATCGTCCGGCGGCTGCTCGATCGGGCCGGACCGACGTATGCCGCCGAAGCCGGGATCAAGCTGACCGACAAGCCCTCACCCCTGTACCGGCTGCTCGTTCTTTCGACGTTGCTCTCGACCCGGATCAAGTCCGACATCGCGGTCAGCGCAGCGAAGGAGCTGTCCCAGGCGAAACTGTCCAACCCCCGCGTCATGGCGGACGCCCACTGGCAAAACCGCGTGGACGCGTTGGGCAAGGCCCACTACAAACGCTATGACGAGCAAACCGCGACGGCGCTCGGCGACAGCGCCAAGGCCCTGCTGGAACAATACTCCGGCGACCTCCGAAAACTCCGCGAAGAAGCGGGACGTGAACGCGGCGAGATCACCGAACGGCTTCGGAAGTTCTCCAGAATCGGACCGGTCGGCGCGGACATCTTCTGCCGCGAGGCACAACTCGTGTGGCCGGAACTTCGACCCTACCTCGACAAAAAAGCCCTCGACAGTGCAAGACGAATCGGCCTCCCCGCAGACGCGGAGGCTCTGGCACGGCTCACCACCGCGAAGGATTCGGCTTCACTCGCGGCCAAACTCGTACGAGTCGCGCTGGCCAAGGATCCAATGCCGCGTAGCTTAAGTTGATCTTGGGTGCGAGCTTCGGCGACTGCCAGGCTTGACCGATCAGGCTGGACAAGTCACCGGCTGTGGACCGGGGCGCGACTGTCCACAAGGGACGCCGACCCGGGCCGCGATGCCCGATTTGGGCGCTTCACGCAGCTATGCAAGGCGGTCGCGAGTGGCAAAGAGGGTCAGAACGACCTTTACCGCTCACGACCCCTGGACAGAACCCCGGCGCGGGCAACCCGGCGCGTGACCTTCGGCAACCGTCATCACTGGCGATCAAGGCCTGTCCAAGATCACCGTAAGCTACGCGCCATTGGACAAGGATCTGCCCAAATCACCGAAGACTGAGCGGTAAAGGGCTGCGGCGAGGCGCACACGAGCAGGTCGAACGCGTATTTATGCTGCCTGGCTGGTCCCCTGACAAGGCCTTCGCTGTATCGAGGTCGATCTCCTGGCACACCGATGTCCTGGAGGCTCCTTCGCTGCCCATTCGAGCCCGTTCAGGTGCAGGTGGTCAGGAAGTTCGCGGCGTGGGTGATCATGATGGGTGACAAGGCGGTGCGAAGAGGCGGAGCCGGGTTTATGGTGGTGGTCGTCGGTTGAGCAATGAGCCGGTGTTCCCTTGTACGCCGAGATGTTGGATGTTGCCGATGAATCTCTTGCCTTGGGGCTCCGGAATTCTGCCGGACCACGTACGGGTGTCGTGTTCGCCCGGAGGTCCGGCAGACATCGTGCTGGGTGGAGAATGGGACACCCAGACGGCGATCGCCCTGGAGTGGGTGCTGACGGCCGTACTCGCCCGTCGTCCGCGACCGCGCCTGATAGTGGTGGACCTGGACGAAATCAGCTTCCTGAGCGTCGCCGGGGTACAAGCGCTCCACACCGCCACCGATCGCGCCGCCGCACACCTGGTAACACTGCGCGTCGCATCGGGACGACACCCCATCGTGCGGCGCGCGTTGACCGTGACCGGCGCCGAGGCCGTCTTGAACGTCTACCCCGACCGGCAAGCCGCGCTCGCCACCGACCTGCACCACGTGGTCGAAGATCTCGTCCGCGACCGGTGACCGGCCGCGGCCGGGCTGATCGGTGTCCGAGTTTCGCGATCGGATAGCCGGGTAGCCAGACAGCGAAGATCGATGGACCGGAGGAGGTCACATGCACCGCGAAAGTGAATTGCATTCACCCGGCGAGGAGGACGCCAGGCGTGATGTCATGGAACCCCCGGATCCGGCCCGCCATCATGGTCGTCCCGTCGTCGCACCGAACCTGTCCCGCAACGAGATACGCCTTGCCGCGGAACGTGCCGGCCGCCCGTGGGAACAACCGGAAACGGACTGAAGTCCGAACAGTCCGGCAAGTCTCGTGGGTAGTAGGGCGATGCCCGGAACTTGCTCGTTCCGCCCCGGGCAGCGCCACCTATCCCGCTACTGGGAGAGTCGGCTTGCCAGAAGCCTCTTGCCTTGCTCAGCGCCCTTGCGGCTTTCCGCCTGGGCACGGTTGAAGAAGCCGGCCAGCTCGTCGTCCCCGTCGCGCTCCGCGTCCTTCGCGTAGACCTCCATGCGCAGCGCGTTGGACAGACAAGCTTCGGTGAACCAGATGAGGTTGTAGTGCTTGTCCTTCGTGCCGGTGACCTCACCGGTTTCGATGTTCGTCAAGATGACTCCTTTCCTCGTCGAACCGACCGGATACCCCGTCGGCGCGGGTTCATTCCCACCCGCACCGGCAACCGCAAACGCACGTTCTTCCTCGCAGCCCTGTCCGACCCCGCCAGCTGCCGTACCCCATGCTCCGCAACAGGACCTACGACTGCCACCTGAACCCGTTCGGACCGGAGGTACGGCTTGACAACCCCATAGGCATGTGCCGAATGCAGCGGGTCCGTGAAGGCCTCCTTCCCTACCTTGAGGGTAGGGAAGGAGGCCTTCACGGACTTTCGAGCTTGAGGCCACCGGCGAGGGATGGGCCGGGGTGGTCATCGCTCCGGAAAAACGCGTGGCCCGCCGTTCTGGGACCTGATTCCTCCGTGCCGAGCGTGCAGCGGTCAAACGATCGGCAGGGTGACCGATCGCCGGTCCTGGTCGAGAGATTGGTTCCTGGTCTCGGCCCGGCGTCGATCACCGTTGGAGAAGAAGAAGGTCGCGGTGGCGTTGAACTTCCACGTATCGTTCCCGTCCGGCTCGATCCAAATGATCATTTCGCCGCTCTTCATGGCGAACCAGCCCGCCGCATAGTCGATCCGTAAGTCGTACGGGCCCTCGTCTTCGTGGTCGTCCCACGTGTCGCCGCCGAAGTTCGGGATCAGCACGGCGACCTGGTGCCCGGCGTTGTCGTAGGCCCTCGTGTAGACCTCGGTGTCGTGGTCCTTGTTGTCGTCGTTGGTGTGGAAAAGAATGGAGACCTTGGTGAGGACGGGCTCCTGCTCGGGGGCGGCGTCGGACGGGACGGCCATGCCGATAGCCGTTATGACCGCCAGGGCTGCCGCTATCGCTGTCCTTCTCAGAAACATGTGCTTCCTCTCCTTCTTCCGGTGGCACTACCGGGTCTATGGACTTCTCTCGCGCACGCCTGTGCCAGATAAAAATTTCAGAACGGATCTCGTCAGACTGGTGTCGTTCAACTGCGGAAAGCTATTCGCTTCGAACCTGGTCTCGGCCGTACGCCAATGGAGTGGTGCCCTCCATCAGGGGGTTCCGCGCCCGCCTGGATGGCGCGAAGGTTCTTGGTGGTGATCGTTGCCGTTCGGTCC
The DNA here is from genome assembly GCA_049998115.1 of Amycolatopsis sp. cmx-4-19. Classification (GTDB taxonomy): domain Bacteria; phylum Actinomycetota; class Actinomycetes; order Mycobacteriales; family Pseudonocardiaceae; genus Amycolatopsis. The sequence continues at coordinate 31,459 of JAEBEO010000027.1, forward strand.
GGCGGTATACGCAAACGCTGTCATGGAAGCTGTCGAGACGGCTAGGGAGCGGCCGTATCCTCCTCGAGACGAGGCCTGGAATACGGCTCTGAGCAGGAGGAATTGCCTAATGGGGGGTTGGGTTGGTTTCGCGGACGAGTTGCGACGATTGCGAAACGAGCGAGGGTTGTCTCTGGCCGAACTATCGCGCCTGGTCCACTACAGCAAGGGCTATTTGAGCAATATCGAACACGGCCGCAAGCCGGCGACCGTGGAATTGGCCTGCCGTCTGGACACCGCGTTGGACGCCGGGGGGACCCTCGCCGCGGTCGCGGCGGCCGCCGCCGCACCGGTGCGCCCGTACCGGGGCCTGGTGGCGTTCGAGACCGAGGACGCGGACTGGTTCTTCGGCCGGGACCGCACCACGACGGCGCTGACCGGGCGGCTCGGCGACTCGGTGCACGGCGGGCTCCCGCTGGTGGTGTTCGGCGCGTCCGGCTCGGGCAAGTCCTCGGTGCTACGAGCCGGGTTGGCCTCGGCGATAGCCCGCGGCGCACTATCGGTTCCCGATTCTCGGGACTGGCCGGTGCTGGTCACCACCCCGACCGAGCGTCCCGGTGAAATGCTGGCCGGGCGGTTGGCCACTCTTCTCGGCGCCTCTGCCGACGATCTGCGGGGCGGTCTGCGGTCCAACGGGTTCGGATCGGCGCTGCGTTCCGCGCTCGGCCCGCGGCGTCCCCGCATCGTGTTGATCATCGACCAGTTCGAGGAAACGTTCACGCTGTGCGAGAACGAGACCGACCGGCGGTCGTTCATCGATGCCTTGTTCTCCGCCGTCGAGCCGACAGAGAACCCGCCGGCTGTGGTGGTGCTCGGGATTCGCGCCGATTTTTACGACCACTGTCTGGCCTATCCCCGGCTGCTGACGGCGGCGCAGGACAACCAGTTCGCGGTCGGTGCCATGAGCGGTCCGGAACTCACCGAGGCGATCACGGGGCCCGGGATCCGGGCGGGGCTCGACCTGGAGCCCGGACTCGTCGAGGTCCTGCTGCGTGACCTCGGCTTCCACCCCGGTCTCGAGCAAGACCGTGACGGCTACGAACCCGGGGCCCTGCCGCTGTTGTCGCACGCCTTGCTGGCCACCTGGCAGCAACGCACTGGCGACCGGCTTACTCTGGCGGGGTACGAGCGCACCGGCGGTATTCACGGCGCGGTCGCCGCCACCGCCGAGCATGTCTACGCCAGTCTGACTCCGGTTGCGCAGCGCGCGGCACGCCGTCTGCTCTTACGTCTGGTGCGTGTCGGTGAGGACGGCGCGGACACCCGACGCCGGGCCGACCGCGCCGACTTGGTCGACCACGCCTCCGAGAAGACCGCCACAGAGACAGCACTCGAGGCGATGGCCGCAGCCCGACTCCTCAGCCTCGACCAGCAGACTGTGGAGATCACCCACGAAGCGCTGCTCCGCGCCTGGCCACGCTTGCACAACTGGCTGACCGAGGATCGCGCCGGCCTGCGCATTCACCACCAGCTGACCGAGGCCACCGTCGCCTGGGACGCGCTGGGCCGAGATCCGGGCGCGCTCTACCGCGGTACCAGGCTCGCCGCCGCTCAGGAATGGGCCACCCTGAACGGCAACGCGCTCACCGGCAGAGAACAGCGGTTCCTCGACGCGAGCACCGCCGCCGAAACCGCTGAACAGGACACAGCCCGCCGCCGGACCCGCCGGCTACGGCAGCTCGTCACGCTGCTGTCGGTGCTTCTGCTGTTGGCCGGCGCTTCCATCGGCTACGCCAGGTACGCCGAGCATCGCACTGCGGAGCAACGCGATATCGCACTCGCTCGCAAAGCCTCCAGTGACGCCGCCGCACTCCGTGACGCCGATCCGGCGCTGGCGACTCAGCTGAGCCTCGCTGCCCATCGCCTCGCGCCCACACCGGAAACGCGGGACAACCTTCTCAGCACCTTCATCACCCCCTACGCCAGCCGGCTCGTCGGCCACACCGGCGACGTGGCCGCGATCGCGATCAGCCCGGACAACCGGCTCGTCGCCACCGCCAGCGCGGATCGCACCACCCGGCTCTGGGACGCCACCGAAATCAACCATCCCCGCGAACGGGCAATTCTGCAGCACGCCGGGCCGCTCAGGCATCTCACCTTCACTCCGGACGGCCACATCCTCGCCACGGTCACAGAACGCACGGTGCGGCTCTGGGACATCACCGACCCACGGCAGCCACAAGCGATCGCCGCACTCGAACACCCCGAGGTGGTCAACTCGGTGGCCTTCAGCCCCGACGGCCGCACCGCCGCCACCGTCGGCGACGACCGGACCGCACGCGTATGGAACATCAGCGACCCCCGTACTCCGCGGCAAGTGGCGAACCTTCCCGGACGGCGCGACGCGATCTGGTTCGCCGCGTTCAGCCCCGACGGACAGCTCCTCGCCACCACCGGCGACACGGCCCGGCTATGGGACGTCTCGAATCCTCAGCAGCCCCGCGAACTAGGGGTTCTGGACGGGCACGCCGCAGGTCAGGCGGTGGCGGCGGTGGCGTTCCGCCCGGACGGTCGCGTCGTCGCCACCGCCGGCGACGATCACGATCTGCGGTTGTGGGACATCACCGTCCCGCGCGCCCCTCGCAGCGGTGCCGCGCTTACTGGACACACCGGAAAGGTGTACTCGGTCGCGTTCAGTCCGGACGGACAGACACTGGCCTCCACCGGGGACTTGACCCGACTCTGGGATGTCACCGACCCCCGTCGCCCCGGGGGCATGACCACTCTGCCTGGTGGCATCTACTCGGTGGCGTTCAGCCGCGATGGCACCACGCTGGCCACCGCCGCTGGTGACCACACCGCGCGGCTGTGGAACCTGCGGGAGCTTCCGCTCGTCGGCCACACCGACGTCGCAGGAGTGGGGGTGTTCAGCCCGGATGGACGTTTACTGGCCTCCGCGAGCCGGGACGGCACGGTACGACTGTGGGACACCACCAATCCCCGGCTCCGGAAGCCAGTGGCCGTCCTGACCGGGCACACCCATTTCGTCCGCGGAACGGTGTTCAGCCCGGACGGCCGTACCTTGGCCAGCAGCAGTGACGACGGCACGGTCCGCCTCTGGGACCTCACCGACGCACGTACCCCGCGCACGATCGTCGTCCTCGACCCGCACTCCGGCGAGATGTCCGGCGTCGCGTTCAGCCCGGACGGCCGCACGCTCGCCACCGGAGGCCTACGGACCGCGACACTCTGGGACGTGACCGACCTCCGGCATCCGCGGGAAATCAGCAGACTCGACGGCTACCCGCATATGGTCTGGTATCTCGCGTTCAGCCCGGACGGCCGGGCCCTGCTCAGCACCAGCGGCGGCGACCCGGCGATCCGGCTCTGGAACATCGTCGATCCAGCCCGCCCCCGGGAACTACCGCTGCCCCTCGCCCCCACCGACACCGGCGCGGTGCTCAGCCCCAACGGCCGCCTCCTGGCCACCACGAACAACAGCACGGGCACTTTTGTCAGACTGGTCGATGTGACCAATCCTGCGCAGCCTCGGGAACTGGCTGTCCTGACCGGCCACACCACCCTGGTCTACTCGGCCAGCTTCAGCCCGGACGGCCGCACCCTGGTCACCTCGGGGGCGGACTCCACCGCCCGGCTCTGGGACATCACCGACCCACACCATCCCGGGCCAGCGGCGACCCTCATCCACCCGGCGGGCGGCAATATCACGTCCGCGACCTTCAGCCCCGACGGCCGCACTCTCGCCACCAGTAACGGTCAGACGATCACGCTCTCCACTACCGACATCGACGAAGTCAGCGCCCGCATCTGCGCCACCGCCTACCCCCGGATCAGCGAGGCAGACTGGCAACGCCACTTCCCAGACTTCGCATACCAGCCACCCTGCCCCCCGTAGCATGGCTTTTTCCCACGAGATCACTTCGGACACTCCCGGCCTGCAAGGTGGGCCAACCGCGAAACCGGCACCTCCCGTATCGACAGCCGCTCCGGGACTGCCGTCCGAATTCCTCGCGGTCTTCGCGCCCTCCGCGCTGGGCATCGTGTCGGTCATGAGGCGCACTTCCCTGATCGGGAGTCACACCGAACGTCGCACAGTCCCCGAGATCTGATTCCTGTGCTCCGGTGGGACTGTTCACCGATCCTTGTCGGTGAACAGTCCCATCCGCGCTTTGGTCATACAGGTCCTGGCTGTGGAACCTTAGTGCTGGAGTTCTTCGAGTCGCTGTTTCGCATAGGCGAGCTTGGGCCCGTAGAGTACTGGGTCAGCATTGTTGAGCCTGGTGTAGATCTCGACGGATTCCTTGGCCAAGGTGATCGTATCGGCGCGTTGGCCGCTTTCAACCAGGAAGCCCACTGTTGGCGACAACAACAGTGTGCCCAGACTGTCGGCGTACTCCGGTTCCGGGTGGTCTGCGACCAGCTGCCGGTAAAGCCCGACCGATTCGAGGGCTTTCGCCAAGCCTTGGGCATGGTCACCCTTGGCCCACTGATGTGTCGCGACGTAGATGATCGCGTTGGCATGTTGGTTGCGGTATTGGTGATTCTGCGGCTGGCTCCGACTGAGTCGCAGATAGCTGTCCACCGCTTCCTGCGCCATGGCGATCGCCTCATCATGACGTTTCTGATCACTGAGAAAGTTGCTGGTAGCCAACAGCGTATGCCCCAGAGCGTCGGCATAGGCGGGATCCTCGTCGGTGAGCCGACGCAACACGGAGACCGACTCCAGAGCCTTCACGACCGCTTGGTCACGGTCACCCTTGGCCCACAGGCGAAAGCCGAGCCACATCAGCGCATTGGACAGACCCCAGCGGTGATTTTTGCTCTGCGGCTCGTTCTGGCTGAGCTGCCGGTAGATTCCCGCCCCTTCCTCCAGCAGCGCGTTCACCTCGTCACCCCGACCGGCGGCATCAAGGTAGGCGCTGGCCTCATAAGTGAGCCATTCAGCCAAAGTGACAGAATAGGCCGGATCGAAAACAACGATTTCGCGGGCCGCGGCAATGGCTTCCATGGCGCGAATGGCTGCCTCATCATGGACGCCCTGGGCTCGCAGTGCTTGGGCGTGATCCATCAACGACCGCGCTCGGCTGTAAGCGGTGGGGATGGCCACCGGCGGGTGCCAGGCGTCGGTGTTTTCGACCCAGGCGACGTTGAACAGTCCGTCTTGGTCGATGAATGCTGCAGTGAGAATGCTGGTGGCCTGCCGGGAGAGGGCGACGTTGAAGTCCTTGGCGGGTGCCGGCGTCTTACTGGGTCCAGGACCAATGAGCCGGGGGTTGTTCCAGGGGCCGTCGTTGCCCTCCCATGCCACCATCAAGTAGGGCCACAGGTTGTTGCGGGCGGCCCTCAGATCGATGGTGACGGCGACGAGAAGACTGTCGTGTTGTTTGGCCAAGGCGACGGAACCTCCGGGCACCCCGGTGAAATTGTCCGGATTTTCGCCCGGAATCTCTTCGGGAGCCGGGTTCCACTGCCGATCATCAGCCACCCAGGCGATGTGGAGCCCATCACCACCGATGAACGCGGCAGTGAGCACGCTGTTGTTCTGCTGCGCGAGCGACACCGAGCCGCCGGGCACGGTGGCCGGTTCACCGACGACCGCGGGGGCCGTCCACCCCCCCGGTTTTGTTGTCCAAGTGAGCCACATTCAGTGTCCCGGTGTTGTCGATGAGCGCCGCGGCCAGCCTGTCGACGATCTTCGTCTTGTGCAGTGCCAGCGCGACTGGCGATCCCGGAACACCCACCGCGCCGCCCCGGCGAACCGGTGTCTCCCACTCGCCGGTGCCGGTGACCGACGCGGTGGCCAGGAAGCCGCCGGCGTCGACGAAGGCCGCCGTGAGCGCGTTGACAGACTGCTGAGCGAGCGCGATCCCACCTCCGGGTTTGCCCACCGGCCCGCCGACAGGGACCGGCTGATGCCACCCCCCGGTGCCATCGACCCAGGCGACGTTCAGTGTCCCGGACTTGTCCAAGAACGCTGCGGTCAGCCGGTCGTTGGTCTGCTTCGCCAGCGCGATCGGCGCACCGGGCGGTGCTACCGAAGCGCTGATCCGTACAGGAGGGTGCCAGGTACGGTTGTTCTGGACCCAGGCGACGTTCAGCACTCCGCAGGAGTCGATGAAGGCCCCGGTGAGAAGGCTTTCGTGTTGTCTGGCCAGTGCGACTCCGCCACCAGGGACGCCGGCGCACTCCGCCGCCTGGCGTACCGCGGATGCGGTCGGTACCGCGTCAGCGGCCGAACTGCTCGCCGTGGCGACATAGCTGCTCGTGACGAGCGCGGCAACCAGCAACAACAAAACGTAGCGATGTCTCTGTCTCACAAACTCCCCCACATGAATTGTGTGTGATTCATGGCTGTGACCCGCCACGCCGAGCCAGGTATCCGCTGTGCGGGTACAACTCCGCGGAGGCAGTCGGCGATGTGCTGGCGGATCACGTTCCTCGGATGCAGTGCCTCGCCAAGGTTGCCCACGGTCGAGGGTTACGGGTAGAGGACAGCCGTATCCCGTTGCTTGACCCGCAGGGATACGGCGCGATCAGGAGGATGCCCGCCGTGAAACAACGGTTTGCGATGCCGAATCGCATGCCTTCACCAGCGTACTTGACCTCAACCTAGGTTGAGGTGATGGGCTGCTCGCTGTCGACCTCAGGACAAGGAAGCGAACAGCTATGGCGAACAGCACGGACAGAACGACCACAAATCCCTCTCCGCCTCCGGCTCCGGTGGATCGACCGTCTCCGTTGACACTTCCGGTGGTCCTGGTCGGCGTCGTCCTGGTGGCGATGTCCATCTCGGGAACCGCGGTGGCGCTACCGAGCATCGGCCGTGATCTCGATACCTCCGGCTCCCCGTTGAACTGGGTCGTCGCCGGTTACAACCTGTCCTTCGCCGCCATGACGCTCATCACGGGATCGACCGCCGACCGCATCGGCAGGCGACGGGTGTTCATCGTCTCGGCGCTGGTCTTCGCGGCCGGATTTCTCGGGACGGCGTTGAGCCCGGCGATCGTCGTCACCGACATCGCCCGCATCGTCTCCGGCGTCGGCGGCGCCGGAATCATGGCAGCGGGCGGTGCCATCCTCGCGTCCAGCTACGACGGCGCGGCACGCAATCGCGCCTTCGCCCTGATGGGCACCATGGCCGGGGTCGGTATCGCCATCGGCCCCACCCTGTCGGGCTTGCTGATCAGTGCCACCGGTTGGAGGGAAAGCTTCGCGGTCTTCACGGTCATCGGCTTGCTGGTCGCCTTGGGCGGGACCCGTGCCCGCGAGTCCCGCGCGACCGATGCCGACCGGGCGGACTGGGCGGGCAGTGTCTTGTTCGTCGCCGCGCTGGCACTGCTGATGTTCGCGCTCCTGGAAGCGCCGTCACTCGGCTGGTCCCACCCGGTCATCCTGATCACCGGGACCGGCGGTTTGGTCGTGCTGGTCGTCTTCGGCGTCGTTCAGCGGCGCAGCGCGGCTCCGGTATTGGCGCCCGAACTGGTCGCCAATCGTGGTTTCCTGGGGTGGAGCCTGGCGACCTTGACCACCTCCGTCGGGTTCCTCGGCGTCCTGGTCTTTCTGCCCACCTACTTGCAGGCGGCGGCCGGGCTCTCCCCCGCCGCTTCGGGGGTGACGATGCTGTTGCTGACCGCCCCGGTGCTGATCATGCCCATGGTCGCGGTGGCGCTGGTGAACAGGGGCGTTCCGGCCCGGCCGCTGATCGTGATCGCCCTGGCGCTGGTCGTGGCCGGGAACTTGTGGCTGGTGACGTTGAACGCCGATGACGCGGTCGTGGCCGTCGCGGCCCCGCTGGTGATGATCGGGGTCGGCATGGGTGCGTCCTTCGGCATCACCGACGGCCAGGCGATGGCCCTCGTCCATGCCGACGCCGTCGGCATGGCGGCCGGTTTCCTCAACACTCTGAGGGGAGCGGCCGAGGCTCTCGTGATCGCCGCGTACAGTGCTTCCATCATCGGCGTCCTCACGGCAAGGCTCGGCGACACAGCCCACGCCGCCAGGGTCGGTGCGGGACGCCTCACCGCCGGAGCCGAGGCGGCGGAGCTGGAAGCCTTCACCTGGTCATGGCGGCTGACCCAGCTCGGCGTCGGCCTGCTCTGCCTCGTCCTGGCGATCGTCGTGACCGTCCTGATTCACGGCCGCGCCGCGACGTCCCGCCGCACCAGCTGACCACCAGCGTCCCTGACGAGCGAGGAGCGGATATCGTGCGCGCCGGTCCAGCGGACCACCTGACGATCGGTGAGGTCATCCACCGGACCGGCGTGTCCGCCTCCGCCTTGCACTTCTACGAGCGCAAGGGCCTGATCTTCAGCGAGCGCACCAGCAGCAACCAGCGGATCTTCTCTCGGCACATGCTCCGCCGGATATCCTTGATCATGGTGGCGAAGCGCCTCCACATTCCGCTGTCGGACGTCGCCGAGGTCTTCGCGGGCCTCCCCATCGATCGTGCCCCCACCCACAAGGACTGGCAGCGCGTCTCCCGGCGTTGGAAGAAACAACTGGAGGAACGCCGCCGCGTCCTCGAAAGCCTCGAACACGAGCTCACCGGCTGCATCGGCTGCGGGTGCCTGTCGATGAAGGCGTGCCTGCTCCTCAATCCTGACGACACCCTTCGGGGCCGTGGTCCTGGTCCGGTGCGGCTCCAACGGCCCAGCGCCCCGTTTGCCGCCGACCTCGCGGCCCATCCGCACGATGAGCCAAGACCTGACGCGTGAACCAGCGACAGCACGGACGACAGACCGTCGTCGGCACGGCGAGAGTGCACCCCTGGTGACAGAGGTCTCTCACCTTTGGTGAGACCGAATCACGCGACGGGAATCCAGCTGCCGTGCAACCCCAGTGGGACGCGTGCGGGCAGATGGACCCTGGCGAGGGGATCGCCCGCGAAGTCTTGGGCGGCCAGGATCACCAGGTCCGCCGCGCCCCGATCGGGGTTGTGGACGTAAACCAGGTTGTAGCCGTCGTCTTCCGCGGCTGCCCCGCCCGCCGGGACGAACACGGTCTCGCCCGCGCTCGCGTCGCGACCGAACTCGTGGGTTTCGGTGGCGCCGGTAAGGAGGTCGTGTTTGAGGAGAGCGCTGCTGAAGCCCTCGTCGGGGCGGTCCGGCTCGGTGGCGCTCGGTGCGGCGTAGAGCTCGGCCGCCGCCGAGTAGCCGAAGCGGTAGGGCTTGCCGCTGAAACGGCCGTTCAGGCGAGGGAAGTCCTGCGGGCGGTCGTGCAGCAGCGTTCGCGTGACCCGGTCGAGGGTGAGATCGGCGGTCCAGCGTTCCAGTACGGGCTTCGAGGCGCCGACGTCGGCGAAGTCCACCGGCCGGGGATGCACGATCACGTCCACCACCACCTTTCCGTTGTCCTCGAAGGCGTTCAGGGTGTGGCCGACCATGACGGGCTCGGTCTCGAACCAGCGCACCGTCCCACCGGCTCTCGGCAGCAGACCCAGCCGTGACGGCAGGTCCCGGTTCCAGTGGAACGGCACCCCGGTCGCCAAGCGTTCGAGCGCGAAGACCATCGGGGACTCGTAGAGCACCACGTAGTGCTCGGTGAGCGCGAAGTCGTGCATGTACGGGTGGGTCGGCGTGCGGATGTCGGTGACGCTCCGGTTCTCCCCGTCCGGGCCGATCACGATGTGCTGCACGAAATCCGCGCCGTAACGGAAGGCCAGCGAGTGCAGCTCGCCGGTCGCGTGGTCGTACTTGCTGTGTGCGTTGGCCGAGAAACCCTGTGCCGTGACACCGAGGGAGGCGGGTCCGACGGTTTCGAGTTCGCCGGTCAGCTCGTACGGGGCCAGACCTCCCTCGATGAGCGCGTAGAAGCGGCCGCCGTGCCCCGCGACCTGGACATTCGGCGCGAAGTCCAGGCGCTCGTCGGCGACCGGCCCGCGGCGCGGTTCCCCGAGCCGGTCGGCCACGGAAGCCGACCGGACCCAGCGGTTGCGGTACCACTCGGCGTGGCCGTCGCGCAGGCGCACGCCGTGGACCATGCCTTCCCCGAGGGTCCAGATGTGCGCCGCCGCGTCTTCCAGACCCAGCGGGTTCGGGCCGATGCGCAGGTAGCGGCCATCGAGGTCGTCCGGGATCTTCCCGGTGACGGGCAGGTCGAAGGCAGTGATCTCCTCGGCGACCGGGGCGAAGTTGCCGAGGAGGTAGCGGTTGGGGTTCATCGTCATCCCTTGTGCGAGGCCGGCTCGTTCCGGCACCACGGACCATACAAGCGTCTTGAACATTTGTATAATACGTTCGTATAAGACGCTTGTCACAGCGTGCCGCTACGATCGGCGCATGGGACAACGAGAGGACCTCCTCGAAGGAGCCAAGCGCTGCCTGATCGAACGCGGCTACGCGCACACCACCGCGCGCGACATCACCGCCGCCTCAGGTGCGAACCTCGGCTCCATCGGGTACCACTTCGGCTCCAAAGAGGCCCTGATGAACGAGGCCATGATCGAACTCTCGACCGAGGCGGTCGAGCGGCTGCGTGAACCGGCCGGAACATCGCTGACCGCCACTTGGGAAGGCCTCATCGACTCCTTCACCGAGCAGCGCGATACGTGGACCGCCGTCCTCGAAAGCGCGACCCAGGCCATCCGGTTCCCGAACCTCCGCGAACGGCTCGCGGATGCCCAGGACGAAGCCCGGAAGGTCTTCGGCGAACGCCTGTCGCGCACCGACGCCGACGCGGCCGGCGCCGTCCAATTCGCCCTCATCGCCGGCGTGATGATGCAGCACCTCGTCGCTCCCGAGCGGGCTCCCAGCGCCGAAACGGTCATTCGCGGGTTGAAGGCCCTCGCCGTTGACCCCACCTCGCCGGAGTGACCCGCTCCACGTGTTGTTGCCACGAGCGAGAAGATCGCGGCGGGGTGATCCGGCCGGTCGCGTCACGGGTGCAGGTGACGTTCGCCCTCTTGGCGACGTCGGTGCTCGGGGTCTGGGCGCCGATGTCGCGGTCCGCGCCGTCCCAGCGAAGGGTCGTCTGGGTTCCGTCCGGACCGGTCCACCCGCGGGACACGCAAGGGTGACCAGGGTGATGCACGGCAGCTTGAATTAGTTGGCGCTATGCCATTTATAGTGGGCACGCTGCGACTCCTCTTTTCCCAGGGCGGGTTCAGCAGAGTCGGCTCCCTGTCGCGAGCAGGGAGCAGCACCTATTTGAGCACTGTTTCACGGAATCCTCACAGGTGTGATCAGTACAGGATTTCGACTCGTTAGCCAGTCTGGCGGGGTCTGCTTGCTCCGATCAACCGAGCGAGCCGCATGCGCTGACGGTGGTCGCCCGCAGGCGCGGCAAAACACTGAAGCAAAACATGATTATCCGCGTGACGAAATTACCTGAATGCCGATCGGTTCACTCTTCGAGACGCGTCGTTACGTTCGCTCGCGACGCGGGGTAGTCCCGAGGACGCGATACTGCTCTGTTCAGATGGCAATGCCTACCACTCCCGGCCGATTCGCCGATTAGTCGCCTGCTACCGCTCGCAGCCGATGGCAGCGCCCTGGCGTACGTCACCCCAGGGCTTCCAGGCTCCCTACCTGCGAGTATGACACCTGTCGTGATCTACTGGATGAGCACGCAGGAATAGTCGGGAAATACGACTAATCGCAACGCTCAGGCTCGGGGGAGGCTGATTCGGACATGACTGACGTCAATCAGGGGCACGTGGACGACAACGACGGACGGACGCGATGGGTGCGCTCCAGCTATTCGACACCGCACCATAACTGCGTGGAGCTGCTAATCTTCCGCAGCGGAGTCCGGGTGCGGGATTCGAAGGACGCCTGCGGCGAAACACTCGATTTCGGCCGCGAGGCCTGGACAGCCCTCCTGTCTCGCATCATGCGCTAAGCTCTCGTCACGGACAGTCGCGCGCACCCCGGTCACGCATTTCACACGACCCGATCGATGGACGAGATCGGCGGAAATGTATCTTTTCTGTGGCCCGCGGAGGGCGAGCGTTCCTTCGTGAGGCGAGGTGGGGAGAAGGAGTGACACGGGAGGCCGTCAATGCCCGCATAGAGCTCGGTGCGAGCCTGAAGAAAGCGCGCGAGGCGATCGGGTGGTCACAGAGTCGCGCCGCGTCAGCGCTGGATTGCACGCAGCCGAAGATCAACAAGATCGAGAACGAGCTCGTGGCGGTCCGTCCCCAAGATCTGACTCGGTTGCTGCGCTTCTACGAGGTGTCCGACGCCGAGGCCGATCGCATCCGATTGCTGGCTGCGCAAGCGAAGGGCGGCCCCGTCGCGGGGATCCTCGCGAGCCGCGATTACCTGACCCTGCTGGAGACAGAGCGCGAGGCCGTGGAGATCCTCGGCTGCTACAGCGAGCGGCTTCCCAACCTGTTCCAGTGCGAGCCCTACATCATGAAGCAGTACGAAGTGGCGGGAAGTCTCTATGACATGACCTCGGTGCTCGAGGCACGCCGGGAACGGGAAGCGCTGTTCCAGAGCGACAATCCGCCACGGTACCGGGCGTTGTTCAGCCCGTCGTCGTTCGATCGGCTTCCCGGCGGCCGGCAGGCCGGGCTCTACCGCGAGCAGATCCAGCATCTGCGACGGATGATGGACGACTACGCAGGGCACCTCTTCGTGCATTTGGTGCCCTTCGAAGCGAACCTGGCTTACCTGCCCCACGACCTGACCATCCTGAAACTCGATGGACCGGGCAAGGACATGGTCTACCACGAGTATTCCGGCGGACCTGCCCGGATCTATCGCGGACGTCAGCAGGTCGAGAACCACGTCGCGGAGTGGGACAAGGTGTTCCGGCAGGCGCTCAGCGTCGAAGACAGCAGGACCGCCCTTCTCGAGATGCACGTCGCGGCTTCGCGCTGGTGAGGGCCGTGACCGTAACAACTGCCCAACAGCAAGCCGCCCTCGACGAGCGCGATCCCACTTATTCGCTAACATCGGAGAATATTCCGGAACGCGACGACGGGGAGGCTCGGCCGGTGTCCGAGAGAAAGTCTGATCCGGTTCCACCAGAAGGTGTCGACTTGAATCGACCGAGCGTCGCTCGGGTCTACGACTATTACCTGGGGGGTACCGCCAACTGGGCGGTAGACCGCGACTTCGGCGACCGTGTGCTGGCGAAATTCCCGCTGGTGAAGGATATCGCCCTGGCCAACCGCCAATTACTCAACCGGGTAGTTCGGCATTTGACCAAACGAGGCCTGCGTCAGTTCCTCGACATCGGCGCCGGCGTCCCGACCGCCGGCAACACGCATCAGGTGGCCGACGAAGCGCAACGCGAATCTGGTGCGACACCGGATGTGCGCGTCGTCTACGTCGACAACGACCCGGTGGCCGTCGCTCACGCCAACATGCTCCTGAACCGGGAAGGTGACGCGTCCCGACAAACCGTCATCGAGGGCGACCTTCGCGATCCGGACGAGTTGTGGCGGCAAGCTATCGAAACCCAGCTGCTCGACCCGAATGAGCCGGTCGCTTTGCTGCTCATCGCGGTCCTTCACGTCCACCAGCCAGATAGGGACGGCAACGATATCGGCCCCGAATCCGTCGCTCGATTCCGAGAACTGCTGCCGCACGGCTCTTATCTCGCGATATCACATGTGACCGACGAAGGTGTCCCAGAAGCGTCATCCGCAAAATTGGCCGAACTCAAACGAATGTACGACGAATCCAGCAGCAGTAACGTCATTTTTCGGACGCGTGAACAGATAGCAACGCTACTCGACGATTTCGAGGTCATCGACCCAGGCTGGGTCTGGACGCCGGACTGGCATCCGGAGGAGACCGGCCCGACCGCTCAACCGGTGTCGTTCGACTCGTCCAATGAAGCGGTGGTGTGGGCGGGCGTCGGGCAGAAGAGGTAGCTGTGGCTGAGAAGGCGGGCGGCCGGCCAGAAGGCGTCGACGTCGCCCCGCGCGACCTGTCCCGGCCGATCGGAGTGCTGGCGGGCGCGCTCGGGCACTATCTTCACCCCCGTCCGATGTCCCAGCGGTCTTCGTCCGTTACCGCGACGCCACCGCCGTCGGCAGTTGTCTTGCCCTCACCCACCTGACCAACGACTTCGCTGTGCTGGGTGGGTGCCGCGAGGATCCGGCCGTCGTCGAGTGGTTCGAGACCTTGCGCGAAGTACTAGGGCAAGGGCGCACGTGTGGTGCCGAGGTCGGCGAGCAGATCTCCGTATTCGTCGACGCGGTCGAGCACGTTGTCCGCGGTGAACACCAGCTGTACCGGGCGCCGGCAGGTGCGGATTTCGTCCCAGGTGATCGGGGTGGAGACGGTGGGATGCTCGCGACCGCGCAGGGAGTACGGGGCCACGGTGGTCTTGGCGGGATTGTTCTGGGACCAGTCGATGAACACCCGTCCCGTCCGCTGTGCTTTGGCCATCACCGCGGTCACCTGGTCCGGTGTTTCACGCGCCAGGCGCTGGGCGAGTTTCTTCGCATACGCCGAGGGTGCCGCGGGGTCGTCGGTGGAGATGGCGCAGTAGAGCTGCATGCCTTTCGAGCCGGACGTCTTCGCCAGCGGGGTCAGGCCGTCGCCGACGAGGGCTTCGTGGAGTCGTTCGGCGACGCGGCAGCACTGCACGATGGAGGTTCCTGGGCCGGGGTCGAGGTCGAACACCAGCCGATCCGGCGGACGGCGGGCCCGGTCACCATCAATGGTCCATTGCGGAACATGGAGTTCGAGCGCGGCTGTGTTCGCCGACCAGACCACAGCGGCGAGCTCGTCGAGCAACACGTACGTGATCGGCTTGGCCGAGCCACGCGTGCCGCCAGGCGCGAGCCGGGCGGTGGAAAGCCACGTCGGTGCGCCCCGTGGAACGTTCTTCTCGAAAAACTGTTCTCCGCCGACCCCGTCGGGGAAGCGGATGAACGTCACCGGACGACCAGCCAGGTGCGGCAACAAGATCGGGGCGATGCGGGAATAGTAGTTGATGACCTCGCCCTTGGTGAACCCGTCCGGATACAACGGCTTGTCCAGATTGGACAGAGTAAGCCGTCGCTCACCCGCTTGGACGGTGATCTTCGTCCCGCTCGCCGGTGGGGCCGCAGGCCGGTCTTCGGCCGGCATGCCGGCCTCGGCGTCGGAGGCGTTTTCCCGGCGCGGGGCGAGGACTTCGCTGGGATGCTTGTCCTCGCGCAGCCCGCGCCACGCGGTGTGCCGCAGACGGCCCGCGCCGCGGGTGAACTGCCGGAACACCACCTCGCCTACCAGTTCTGGGGTCACCCAGTGCGCTCGCGCGGTGTCGGCCCGGGGCGGTGCGACAGCGAACGGATGCCGCTTCCGCTCCAGGATGTCGAGCCGGGCTTGCAGCCGACCGCGTTCGGCTTCGGTGAACCCGGTACCGACGTCGCCGAGGTAGACCAGGTCGCCGCTGTCCGGGTCATGGGCACCGAGCAGCAGCCCTCCCATCACGCCGTCCAGGCGTCCTTGCCCGGGTCGGTAGCCACAGATGATCACCTCGGTCGTCTGGGTCAGCGGGTGTTTCAGCCAGGCGTTGCCGCGACGACCCGGGGTGTACGCGGCGGTGCGGAGCTTCGCGACCAGGCCCTCATGACCGCTGGCCCGCACATGCTCGAGCAGATGCCGTGGGGTCCGGCGATCGGCGGCGAGGTCGGTGAAGGTGAACCCGCGCACCACCTCCACCCGGTACGGATCCGACATCGGCAGCAAGGTCAGCTGTCGCCGCCGTTCGTCATACGGCGTGCCCAGCAGCGAGACGCCGTCGAGGTGCAGCAGGTCGAACGCCAGGTACCGGACCGGGATGTCCTCGAACGGATCGTCGCGGCGAGCAGAGGCGCGATGGGTCTGATAGCGGCCGCGACGTTCCTGCAGCGCCCCGAAGTCGATCTGCCCGGCGTCGTTGTAGACGACGACCTCCCCGTCCAGCACGGCGCTGCGCCCTCCCAGCGCTCCGGTCAGGACACGGGCGAGATCGGCGAACTCGTCGGTGAAGTCGATCCCGTTACGACTGGTCAAGACCGTGGCACCGTCAGCGGCGATCCTCATGCACGCCCGGTAGCCGTCGAGCTTGTACTCGTACGCCCACTCAGGTCCCTCCCGCAGCCGCCCACCGTCCGGGGCGGCCAGCATCGGCTGCACCCAGCCGGGAACTCTGGCGTCACCCGGGTCACCCGCAGCCTTCCGCACCATCACGAGCTCCCGTCACTCGCGGACCGGACCTCGTGCGCGGTCCGCTGATCGACAGTAACCCGCTTGGCCTAATCGTGCCGGATATGTGCTGGTCACGGCCGTGCGACCACTACAGGAGACGTTCACGTCACTCCTGTCGGAGCGGCGGGCACCAGGACGGGGCTCCCGGGGTGTGTGCGGTTTCGCCCAATCAGGGGGACGTCGTTTCCCCAGCGGTCGCCTCAAGGCAAACTGAGCCCGTGACCGACACCGTCGAATCCCTGCCGTTCGCTTCGAGACCCGGACTGGACGAGATCCTGGGCGGGCGTCCTCACACCATCGGCAGCTTCCACTTCCACTTCGCGGACCAAGCCTGGGAATGGTCCGCCGAAGTCGCGCGACTGCACGGCTACGCCCCCGGGACGGTCCAGCCCACGACCGAACTGCTGCTCTCGCACAAACATCCCGAAGACCGGGACACCGTCGCCGGAACCCTGGCCGCCGCCGTCCGTGACGGCAACGCCTTCTGCAGCCGCCACCGCATCATCGACACCGTCGGGATCGAGCACCACGTCCTGGTCGTCGGCGACCGCCTCTACGACGCTACCGGCGCCACGGTCGGCACCACCGGCTACTACATCGACCTCGACGACAGCCTGGACGAACACCGGAAACAGATCCTCGCCGAAGCCCTCCCCGAACTCGTCGATGCCCGCGCATGCATCGAACAAGCCAAGGGAGCACTCATGGTCGTCTACGGCATCAACGCCGAACAGGCATTCCACGTCCTACGATGGCGCTCTCAAGAAACCAACACCAAGCTCCGCGTGCTCGCCATGAAACTCACCACCGCCCTCACCAGCCTCGGCGGCGGCCCCCTGCAGCAACGCAACCAGTTCGACCACCTCCTCCTCACCATTCATCAGCATCCCGACATGCTTCCGCCTCGACGCGCCGACGCCTGACCGAACTGCCTTTCTCCGTCACAAGCACGCCCACCCGAGGTGTGATGCCGACCACGCCGTCGGGCCGCGTCGCCGGAGGGACGAGGCCAAAAGCGCGCTCGCTCACTTCAGCCCGGAATATCCCGCGGATCGTGACCGTAGGTGCTGCGCTCGCTGATCTGACCATCCATGTTCCGGATGAAGTGCTCGACCTTCCGCTCCCGTGCCATACCCTGGCCCTTTTCCACGGCTTCCGCCTTCGTGTCGTGAACGCTGGCCGCGCGGGTGCTGCCCTCGACCTTGTTCTTCCACTTGTCGTTCTCGAAGTAGGTCTCGATGTCGCCTTGCACAGCGGCTGCCTTCCTCTCGCCGTCGTCGGACGCCTGGAGTACCCCGTCCGAGGAACGTCCGAACATCGATCAACGCAGCCCGGTCAGCGCCCGCAGTCGCCGAAGGCAGGCCGGACGCCCTTGGGGTCGGGTGAGGTGAACACCAGGCTGCCTTCGCTGCCGGCCGAGCCGTATGCCGAACGCGAGCCTTTGGCAACCAATTTCACCGCGATCGTGTTACCCGGTTATTGACTTGTTCCCTTACAGTCACGGTCCGGGAATCCTGCTGGTCACCTACGCGGGACTCGGGTGACCGCCGTGCACATCGACACACCGACGATCGCGACCACTAACGACACTGCCAGTCCGGCCGTGGCGCGGGGAACGTATGTCGGGCCTGGGCTCGCTCAACGCTCCGACAACCCCCTCAGCGGAACTCGGGCAAGACGTGTTCTTGCCAGCCCCGGAAAAACCCCTCGTGGTCGTTCCCGACCTGCTGCACGTAGATCTCGTCCACTCCGGCGTCGACATACTGACGCACCCGCTCGGCGTGTGCCTTCGGGTCGTCACCACACACGATCGCCTCTCCGACGTCCTTGCGGGGCACGAACTTCGTGGCCGCCTCGAAGTCCTCGGGCCTCGGCAGGATCTGGGCCAACTGTCCAGGCAGGACATCGTTGGCCCACAAGCGATGCGCCCGGTCCAGAGCGGCTTCAGGATCGGCTTCCCAGCTGACCTTCATGCCGGCTTGCACCGGCTTGTCGCCACCACCGGCTTGGCGGAAGGTGCGGACGAGGTCGCCATCGGGCATGACCGTGCAGTACCCGTCACCGATCCGCCCGGCGAGTTCGGTGGCTTGTGGGCCGAACCCGGACACGTAGATCGGCACCGGCTCCGACGGCACCGTGTAGATGCGCGCGTCCTGCACTTCGTAATGCGTCCCGTGGTGACTCATCGACTCACCACGCATCCCCGCCGCGTGCAGTTTGCGGATGACGTCCACGGCCTCCTCCAGCATCTCCAGTCGCTGACCCGCCGAGGGCCACGCGTCGCCGAGGATGTGCTCGTTCAGGGCCTCCCCCGATCCCACCCCCAACACGAACCGGCCGTTCAGCTGAACGGCCGCGGTGGCCGCCGCCTGGGCGAGCACGGCCGGGTGAACCCGGATGGTCGGGCACGTCACCGCTGTCGTGACCGGCAGCGATACGGCCTCCGACAGGGCACCGATCACCGACCACACGAAAGGACTCTGGCCCTGCGCGTCGTTCCACGGGTGAAAGTGATCGGAGATCCACAACCGTTCGAACCCGGCACGTTCGGCCGCGCGGGCCTGGGCGACGAGTTCGTGCGGACCGTATTGCTCACAGGAAAGGAAATAGCCGATGGACGTCATGATCTTCGATTACCACCCGACCGAGACCGATACACCCGCATCTCCTCACATTTTCCTTCGAACCCAGCGGCGTTCGCGAACTTCTTTCGCGTCGGCACAGCTTTCCCAGCTCGAACGCAGTACAGGTGGCTGACTTCGATCCGGACCGTAGACGAGGAATTCGACTCACGTCCTCACCCAAGGGGGTCAATGTTGACTCTGCTTACATTGCGTCGCGAATCTCGACGACAACGTCACCCACGACATCCGCCTGGTCAGCAGGAACCCCGGCAAGGTCCACGAGACCGACCACCTGGTCAAGGCCAACCTGATGGACGCCGAGGCGACCGCCGCCTGCCGGGAGCACGACACCGAACTGGTCTTCTTCGACAACACCTACATGTACCCACGAACCGCCGCCCCCCAGGTCGAGGAGACCCCGTTCGAACCCCGCGGACGCAAGCTGGAATCGGCGCTGGCCGCCGAAGGACTGCGCGACCTCGAAGCCGACCTGCTCCAGGGTGGCGAGCCGCCCGCCACGGTGGCCGACCTGGCCGAGCTCGGCGTCGCCTATGTCGACTTCGCGCTCCGTCGGCCGGCGCTGTTTCGGCTCATGTTCGGCACTCCCTGTGACGACGCCAACGACGCTGCTGGGTGCCGCCGTCTCCGGGGTCTTTCCTGACGCCGACCCGGCCGCCCTGGCCACCGCGGGCTGGGGCCTGGTCCACGGGCTGGCCTGCCTGCACCTTGACGGCAAGCTGACCAGCACGTCGGCCGACGATGTCGCGCACCAGGTGCGCGGTTCCTTCGCCGCGATTTTCGCGGCCCGCCTCGCCGTCGACGGGCCCGGCGGCGCAGGCGCGGGTAATCACCTCGGGTGATTCGCTCGCCAGCGTGTTGACAGTGCTCACAGGGGAGCGCGGCAGCCGCGTGCAGGTGCTCGACGTCGAAAAAGCGTGGCCCGGAGTACCGCGACACCCTGCGACGGTTCGAGCAGTGCACCGTCGACAGGTACCTCGCCGAGATCGTCGGCGCGCTGAAGAAGCTGCAGACCGCCTTCGCGAAATGACGACGAGCCGAGCCTCGTCGTTCACCACGTCGGCGATCGCCTCGGGCTACCGGCGTTCCCAGTACAGGACGTTGGACTTGATCCGGCCCGACGGTGTGTCCACATACTCATAGACGTTGGTGTCGGGCACGTCGTAGCGGACGTCGTTGCACGACGCGGCGCCTGCCGCGTCCGTCGTGGCCACACACGGCTCGCTGAAGACGTGCCCGTTGGCGAAGGGGTAGAGCCGGTAGGTGGTTCCTGGCTGGAAGCCGGTCAACCGGGCGTTGATCCACGCGCAATCCGGCTTCTCGCATTTCGAGCTGCTGGTGTCGGCGCCGCGGCTGATGGTGATCTGCGGGGATGCCGGGATGGTCAGTCCCTTGACCGCGGGAGCCCCGGTGAGTCGTTGCCCGGTGGCGCTCTTGGTGATGGCCCGGACGGTGAAGGTGATGTTCGAGCCGCTGGGCACACCCGAGTAGGTCGTGTCCGTGGTGGTCACGGACCTCTCGCCGAGTCCGGTGCCGCTGACCTGGTAGGACACGAATTCACCGTCGGCCAGGTCGGGCGCGGTCCAGCTCACCTTGACCTGGCCGCCGGAAGTGACCGCGTCGAGGTTTCCGGGCGCGGCGGCCGTGGCGGCGCGAACGGGCGTCGAGGTCTTAGCCCTCGACGATTCGGACGTCGGCGGTGCGGAACTGACCGGCGACGGTGCCGCCGTCGGCAACAGAATCGGCGACGACGGGGACGCGACCTGCGTGTTCTCGCCCTTCCGCTCCGGGGCGAAGGCGTACCAGGCCACGGCCAACGAGACGACGAGCACGCCGATGCCGAGGATCCAGGCGCGACGGCGGCCGTGAGGGTGGGGAGGCGGCGATTCGAGCGGCGGTTCCGGCGCGGGTTCGGCGTCCGGGGTGAAAGCGACGTTACGGGAGAACGGGTACCGGAGAATGGTGTCGGTTCCGCGTTGATTCGGCTGGGGAAGTTCGGCGGCCAAGGCCAGCTGCAGCAGGTGCGGGTAGAGGTCGTGAAAGGTCAGGATTTCCCGGGCGCCGGGCAATCCCTTGCGCACCAGCCCGACGAACGCCTCGGTGAACAGGGTGCACCGCTCGCTTTCCTCGGCGGGCGGTGTCCGTGCCTGCCTGTCCGCCGCCGTGAGCGTGTACGCGCCCCGGATTTCGGTGCGATTGGCGAGTGGTTTGCCGTCCGCGCTCAGTTCCGCGATCACCTTGCCGGAATAGCAGCAGTCGAGGATGACGATCTTGGACTTCGCGGGGCTCCGGATCACCGAAGACCGGACACGGTCGAACTCCAGACCGAACAGATCCGGGTCCGCCAGCTCGGTTTCGCCGACGAAAAGGCAGAGGTTCCCCTGATCCGAAAGCGTGCCGTGACCGACGAAATAGACCAGCAGTGTTCCAGTGGTCTTCTCGGCCAGGTTCCGCAATTCCTGGGCGAGTTTGTTCGCGGCGGGCGGATTTTCGATAACCGTGACCTGGTTCTCCGGCCAGCCGCACAGCTCCGGGTCGATCAGAAGCGCCCGCATCTCCTGGAGACTTTGCGCGGCCGAAGGCACATCCAAGACATTCTCGTCGTCGTAGCGGGAAACGCCGATGAGGACGGCTCGGGATCCGGTGTAGTCGAACATCAGCTGGCGCCATCGATCCCGTCGAAGATCTTTTCCACCAATGCGTCGAGGTCCTTGACCCGGCCCGCGTCGATCTCGACGGTGACATCACCCCGGGTGATCTTGACCGTCGTCCGTGGCCGGTTCTGCAGCCACGCTGTCAGGGATCCGGCGAGCACACTTCCCATCCCACCCGAGGCGATGCCCAGGGAAATCGTCTCGAACGCGCCACCCAGCTCGCCCTCGGCGATAGTGCCGCGGACCTGGCGTACGCACCCGCGGAACTCACGCTCGTTACGCAGCCATTCGGCCAAGTCGACAAGGTCGGCATCCGTATTCGCCGAACGCACACTCAGCTGGACTCCCATGAGCACCCTTTCGGTGTTAATCCCCACCCGCCAGGTCGGTCAGTCTGCCAGAGGCGATTTCCCGTCCGGTGAGCACCCACTCCTGCGCGAATCAGGGTGAATTTTGGATTCCCGCTACCGAACTCCTGGCACGAAATTCGTACCCAAAGTCGAACAGCGATCTCGACCGAGTGAATTTCCCCGATTTTTGTAACGAAACCCGCCGTTCACGCAGCGGGCTTCGGCGCTGTCGTCGACCGGAACGTTTTCCGGCTTCCCTTTGGGCATCGAGGACTTCGATGAAGCTCGTCCGCACCACGAATGGACTGCTGCCGTGACCTGCCGGTGGCAGCGACGGACGACCGAACGAGACAGTTTCCGCGTTGTCCGCCTTCCCGCTGCGAAGGTGTCTCGTCGGCGCTAACGTCACCGGCCTGACAGCCCGCTGGGGAGCCTCGGGCCTGATCTTCATCCCGCTGGTCAACATCGTCGTCGCGAAGGCCTTCGGCAAGAGCGGCGTCTTCGGGTTCTTCGGCCTGTTCCTGTTCTCGATCATCGGCTACCTCATCCTCGGCTTCGGCCAAGCCCGCTACACCGCCCCGCCCGTGCCGTGCTCGGCCCTTCCGAGCGGCCGGCTTCCTGGCTGCCGCACCTGCGATGACACCGGCGTCGTATTCTCACGGAACACGTGTCAGACGACATCGCATCGAGGGGGGCCGCGATCGTGATCGGCCGGTTGGACGTTGTCGACCGCCCTGGAGAGGACGCGTCCCCGCGTCCCGCCCGCGGCCGTCGGCAAGGGTGGGGAACGGCCGCCGTCTGCGTCGGCTGGCTGGCGGTGGCGACCTTCCTCCAGCTGATCCGCGGGACCGGGCACCGCGCCCAAGACGTGCTGTGGGCGGAGGACGGCGGCGTCTTCCTGAACCAGGCGATGCGCCATTCACTGTGGGACAACCTCGCCGCTCACCACGCCGGGTACCTGCAGGTGGTGGCCCGGCTGCTGGCGCAGCCCGCCAGGTACCTGCCCATCGAATGGGCCGCGGGGTGGATGGCCGCGAGTTCGGTCGCCCTGGTCGCGCTGATCTCGTTGCTGGTCTGGTTCTGCAGCGGCCGGGTCGTGCGGAACCTGTGGGCCCGGGCGGTACTCACCGCGTTGGTACCGCTCCTTCCGCAAGCGGGTTACGAGGTCACCGGCGCGATCAGCAACCTGCACTGGTACCTCGCCTACGCCGCGTTCTGGGCCCTGCTCGCGGCACCACGTACCGTCCGGGGGCAGCTCGGAACCGCCGCGGTGGTCGTGCTGGCCGCGCTCTCGGACCCTCTCACGGCGCTGGTCCTGCCGATCGCCGTCGTCGGCGTGCTGCGGGCCCCGCACCGGCGTCTCGCCTTGATCGCCCCGGCGGCCATGGTCGTGGCCCTCGCGGTGCAGGGCTGGGTTCATCTCACGATGACCGTGCCTTACCGCCCGAACCCCACGGCCATCGGGGATCTCCCCAAGATCTACGCCCTCCGGGTCGTCCTGAGCGCGGTCGTCGGCGACCGCGCCCTCGGCTGGCTCTACGTACCGCTGGGGCTGACGATCGTCGCGGTGGTCGGCGTCCTCGTCCTCGCCGGACTGGCGGCTCTGTTGCGGATCGCCGACCGGACGGCGCGAGCCGTCGCGGTCGTGTCGCTGCTGATCTCCGTCGCCTACCTCGTCGTCGCGCTCGGACTTCGCGGCACCGTCGGGATCCTCGATCGGGATTCGTTCGGACTGAACGAGTCCCGGTACACCATCGTCCCGCTCCTGCTGCTGTGGACCGCCGTGATCGTCCTCCTCGACCAACTCGCCACCCGCGGCGAAGCCAAGCATGGCAGCCTCGAGGTCGGCACCCCCGCGCTGATCGGAATCGCGACAGCCTCGCTACTCGCCCTGCAACTGCTCAACGACTGGGGGCTGGGCACCGTCCGGTCATTCGGCCCTTCCTGGAGTGCGAGCCTGCGCGCCGCCGAAGCCACCTGCGCGAAACCCCCCGCCCGACGCGAACCTCAGCCAAGTCCCCTCGTCGCCGAGCGGCAAGGAAAAATCTCCGCGCCGATCGTCCCCGGGCCGGACGACGTCACCATCGTCGTGGCACCCGCGGCGCCTCCGGGTAAACCGCTGCTGTTCGGGGTCGTCCTTCCTTGCTCGTCCCTCCGGAAGTGACCGGACCTGTCGTCGTCCTCAACGGCCGATTTGTACGAATCTTGTACGAGCGTGAACAAGTTTCGAGCGGACCGTGAAACCCGACGAAGGTGAGCGCTCATGGCCGAGCAGGTGCCTCCGGATCTCGTCCGATCCACGTTCTCCCGACGTTCACTGCTGCGCACCGGCGGTGGTCTCGCCGCGACGACGGCACTGCTCGGCACCGGCACGATGTTCGCCGGACCGGCTTCGGCCGCGATCACCACGATGCCGGCGTCCCGGCGTTTCGACCTCACCGAGCCCTCCTACGACGAGTTCCGCGGCAAGCTCCTCCACGAGTCGCACCACGTGATGCAGGGCTTCGCCTTCGACAACCAGAATGTGCGCATCTTCATCGTGAACGCCCGCAACGGCGGGACCGGGGACGACCTGTGCGTCACCCAGGTCGACTTCTCCGGGGAAATCCTGGGCTCGATGCACCTCGGCAACGCCGGGCACGGTGTGTCGATCGGCGTCGAACCGGTGGGCACCGACTCCTACATCTGGATGGAATGCGACTCGGACGGACCCACCGGCGACGGTCGCGGGACGGCGCTGGCCAGGTTCAAGTTCGTCAACGGTGGCACGCCGTCGGTGAGGAAGTTCCTCACCGGCAGCACCACGATCACCTGTGCCACCGATCCGATCACCAAGCGGATCGCGGTGCGCCGCAAGGAAAGCGGCAAGATGTTCATCAGTGTCTACCCGCTCGCGGCCGCCGCGGCCGGCGACTTCAGCGCGCCGCTGGCACACTTCGCGCAGCCCGCGCTCGCCGAGACGCCGGTGACGTTCCAGGGATACACCATCTACGGTCAGTATCTGTACACCTTGGACGGTACGGGCCACGAGAACCCCGCCGACATCGACTCCTACGTCACGTGCATCGACATGAACACCGGCAAGGTGAAGAGCCGTGCGCCGACCAAGGCCGGGAAGTCGCTCGTGTTCCGCGAGCCGGAGGGCCTCGGGATCTACCGGAGCCTGGCCGGGAAACCCGGCTGTACATGGGTTTCGGATCGCGTAGCAGTATGGGCGACATCAACCGCTACGCGAACCTCTTCTACAAGAACGTCCTCATCGACTGAGGCCACGCCGATCGGTCACGGGTGCACAACGATCGTGATCCGCCGCGGGGGGGGCGTCCGCGGCCCCGGTCGGCGAGAACCACCGGGCTACGGGCGAGAGTGTCCCCGCCCAGCGACCTTCATCGAATATCGGGAATGCCCTATGGTCGGGGAATGCCTGTCTCGCTCCTGCCACTGTCTCGCGAGAACGTCCGCGCGGTCTGCGAGCTCCGTCTGGCCGAAGATCAGCTCCATCTCGTCGCGCCCGCCGCCTACACCGTCGCCGAGGGCAATTACGAACCGGGCGCGATACTGCGGGCCATTTACCTCGACGACACACCGGTCGGCGTGTTGCTCGTCGAGATCGAGAACGAAACCCCGCACCTGGTCAGGTTCATGGTCGACGCGGGTCACCAAGGCCGCGGGATCGGCAGCCGCGCCGTCGAACTGCTGCTGGAGGAACTGCGCACGGACCGCTGGGAGGTCCTGGAGACCAGCGTCGTACCGGTCGCGGGTGGCGCCGAGGGGTTCTGGCGCCGCTGCGGTTTTCAAGGCACGGAACGCACCCACTACGGCGAGCCGGTCTTCGTTCGGCCGCTGCGGCCCTGACCGCTACCGCGCGGACGGCTGAGCCATCCGGGTGCGCAAGGTTTCGGCGGCCTGCCACGCCTCGTCGATCGGCACGATCCATTCGTCCGTACGGTCGATCGACTTGTCGTCCACCCGGATGCGCAGTGCGGGCCCGGCGCTGGGCGTAAGGGTGTACGACAGACCGATTTCGACCTCG
Organism: Amycolatopsis sp. cmx-4-19; assembly: GCA_049998115.1. GTDB lineage: Bacteria > Actinomycetota > Actinomycetes > Mycobacteriales > Pseudonocardiaceae > Amycolatopsis. Next base: position 57,274 of record JAEBEO010000027.1, read on the forward strand.
TCGCCGCCGGGCAGATCGATGACCCCGACCTCGGCGATACCCGGAAACGAGACCACGACGTCGTGATCGTCGTCGAGACTTCGGCGGAGTTCGCGCCGGATCCGCACGGCGATCTCGTCTTCGCGGATCAGGAACCAGCCGTCGGCCTCGTCCCGGAGCGCGAAGGACGACTCGACCGTCGTGCCGACGAGGTCCCCCTTGGCCCTGGCCGGCACCGAGGCCGCTGCGTTCCGCACGGCGAGCCACGGCACGAGCGAGAGGACGACCAGTACCGCGATGGCGATGAGCAGCCGGTTCTCCCCGTCACGCCAGCTCAGCACCCCGACCGCGCCATAGACCCCGGCGACGGCCCCGCTGATCGCCGCGACCCGATTCCAGCGCACGGGCGAATTCCGCCGGGCGTACCCGAGCAGCAGCAGGATCAGCGCGAACGCGAGGAATCCCAGCACCGGCAGGATCGAGCCCCGGTTCCGTGGCCCCGCGAAGGAAACGACGCACAGCGCCACCAGCACGAGCGGGCCGAGCGACATCGCGACGAGGTACCTGCGCCGGGCACGGGCGAGCACCGGCTCACTGTCGGGTGTGGACGGTGTGGTCATGGCACTTCTCCCCCGTGGCTTCTGTTCAGGCCTCCATCGCCTGTTCGATCGGAGTATCGCCGCCGACCACCACGTAGATACACCCGGCGGTGCCGGGACGGTCGAGGAGCGCCCGGAGCACGGCGGCGACGTCCTCCCTGGCGACCTGGTCGAACCTGGCCACCTCGGGTCCGATCACGTTCCCGGCGGAGAGCCCGACGGTCCCGGCTCCCGGGTCGTCGGTGAGCACACCGGGCCGCAGCACCGTCCAGTCGAGCCCGTCACGGGCGAAGATGTGCTGCTCGGCGGCGCGTTTGGCCCGCAGGTAGACGGCGTAACCTTCGCCGAGGGCCGGGTCGTCGGCACAACCGACGTTGATCGAGCTGATATGCAGGAACCGCCGCACACCGGCCCGTTCGGCCGCGTCCATGACCAGCACGACGGCGGCCCGGTCCATCCTGTCCCGGCGTTCGGCGGTGGCGTTGCTGCCCGAGCCCGCCGAGAACACGACAGCGTCGGCGCCGGCGAGAGTCGCGGCGACCTCGTCGACGGTGGCGCTCTCCAGATCGAGCACGACGGCGTCACCACCGGCCCGTCTGATGTCGTCGACGTGGCGCGGGTCGCGCACGATGCCTACGACGGTGTCACCGTGTTTCGCGAGGAGCCGAGTCAGCTTCAAGGCGACCTTGCCGTGGCCGCCGGCGATGACCACCTTCATTCGGCTCCCCCCTTGAGACAGCGTCGATGACGCCACCACCGTAGCTGTTTCATGAATTAGCGGAACTGGTGCTTTGGCGGTATTCGGGCGCTGCGGCGTCGTCGGTGTATTCGAGCAGGTTGCCGGCGAGTTGCAGGAGATCCTTCACTTCGGCAGGTGTGGCGCGGAAGAACTCCCTCCGCAGGTTGACCTTGTTGAGGCGGCGCTCGGAGAGACGGCGGTGCAGCTCGTTCTCGATCCCGACAGCGTCCTGGGAGAAGAAGAGAGCGTGCACGTCGAACCGGAAGGGCACGGAGGCGTCGCCGAGTTCGCGAACCCGATCCATCGGTTCGAGACGGCGCGTCATGCCGATTTTGACCACCTGGTCCCCGAACGCGCCGATGTTGCTGATCACGTAGACGTAGCCGGCGCGGATGTTGGCTTGGCGTTCGGCCAAGCCGCGAAGGGCCCCTTCGATCTCCGCGAGCTTTGCTTCGAGCTCCGCGACACCGGCCGCGTCACCTCGGGCACGGAGAGCGGCGATGGCGTTCTGGTAGTGGCTTTGCTCCTTGAGGAGACGTTCTTGCTCTCGCCGGTAGTCTTGCAGCGCTTTTTGCTCTTCGCGCAACCGTGCACGCTCTTCTCGTTCTGCTTCCTTTTCCGCCTGCTTCTTGGCGAGGTAGTCGGCGGTCAGTTCCAGCTCGTGGATTCGCAGGGCGTGGTACTCGGGGGCGATGCGGATCGCTGCCATGTCGCCCAGCTTTTCGATGATCCGCACCGCGGTCTCCAGCCGTTTCAGCGCCGAAGGGAGGTTGCCGGCTTTGAGCACCCGAACACAGATATCAGCCTCCGCGTTGTAAGCACGCAGCATCAACTTCGACAAGTCGCCGACGAACTTACGGCCCTTCGCCGGCGAGTTGTTGTAGTGGAAGCTCTCCGAGCCGCGGACCGCGCTTTTCTGCTTGATCATCGCCGTCATGCGTTGCTTGACCTGGTCCAGTTGCCGCTTATAGGCCTCGGCGTCGGCGAGGACGTGCCGGTAGTGATAGACCCCTACCTCCTGCAGGATCTTGGCGTCCTCCGTCTGCACGATCTCCGTGGCGACCGATTCCAGCTGCCATCGCCGCTTGGCGTACTCGGCGTCGAAGGCGTTCCGGTCGACTTCGAAACGTCTTCTCTGTTCAGCCACCTGCTGGGAGACGGCCGCCAACTCGGTCCGCAACTGCACCACACCCCAAGCGCCAAGCCGCTGGAGTTCGCCCTTGAGGTTCTCGTTCTCCCGCTGCGATGCCTCCAACGCTTCCCGCTGCTTACGTCCACCGAACATGGCCCTCCTCAGAACCGCGGGCAAGGACGAGCGAGCACCCCCACACGCCTTGTCTTGAGTCGATTCCGGACAAGCCTCCGTTACCGGTGAATTCCGGGAGCATCGCTCAAAGGTCCGCTTTCAGCGTCGCGTTGGCGTCCTTGACCAGCACCATCACGTCCTGATGGCGATCCCACGCGGCCTCGTCGTATCCGGCGAGCCGCAGATCGGGCGTCTCGAGCGCGCGGTGCACCGCCCAGCCGGGCGAGCTGAGCGAGATGCCGTAACCGTCGTTGTTGTCGTAGTCGTTGTAGCCGAAACCGCAGGCCTTGTAGGCGGCGAGGACGCGGTCGGTGGCCCGCGCGTCCAGTCCGTAGTCCGCGCCAGCCTCGGCACGCATCGCCATCCGGCGGCCGTGCGTGGTGACCACCGCGACACCGCCGGGGGCCAGCGCACGAGAGAAGTAGCGCAGCAGAGGCCCCCACTGCGGGGCATCGAGATGGGTGAGCACCGAACCACACCACAGCACATCCACGTCGGTGACCTGCTCGATGTGGTCGACGTCCGCGGCGCCGGCGACCGCCCGCGCACCGAACGCCTCGGCGCAACTGGCCAGCGCCGCCGGGTCCATGTCGCACGCGATCAGCTCGGCCGACGGGAAAGCGGCACGCAACGAGCGCAGCACCCGGCCGTAACCACAGCCGAAGTCCAAGATCCGCTGGGGTTCCGGCCGTCCGGTGACCTGCAGGGCGGCGAGCACCGCGCGCAACGCGTCCCTCGACACGCTCAGGTAATGCTCGGTGTTGTTACCCGCGAACATGCTGTCGCCCTCGGCGATCGTGGTGCTCACACCCGCCATCACGTCCGCGACGATCTCGTCCAGCGTCTCACTCATCTGTCCCCCTGGTGCTCGGCCCTCAAGTGGGCGAGCCGAGTATGGCGCAGGCTTCCTGGGGTGGCGCTACGACCGCGTGATCGGCTCGAGTCCCCCGACGTCCGCCATCGCGCGTTCCCGTACCTCCCGCACGACGAGGGAGTTCGTGTACGCGGACGACACGGCGCTCAACCAGGCCGTTTCCTCCCGCATGTCGGGGCGCGCCTCGTCCGGGCCGAGCCGACGGTGCGGCCAGCTCCGGCCCGCCTCGCGCATCACCAGCGCCGCGGCGAGTTCGGCGGCGGCACGGGTGGGTTCGTCGACCGGTGTCCGCAGCCAGTCACCGAGGTGCGGCGGGACGTGGGCCCGCAAAGCCAGGAGGCCGTCACGGATCTCGATCACCCGGCGGTACAGGGTGAACTCGATGTCGTGGCGCACGGGCAGGGCGATCTGCGGATGGGCGGCGACGAGTTCCTTCCACAGTGGTGTCACCGCCCGGATGCCCAGCCACGCGCGCACGAGCCGTCGGGCGCCTTCCCAGGTCGTGAACAGGCCCCCGAGGACCCACAGCACCATCGCGCAGAGTCCGAGGACGCGGGCGCGGGGCAGGAAGTCCAGGTCCGCGAGGTCGGTGATCTCCAGCCACAGCGAGGGAAGCCCGGAGAACAGTACCCACCCGATGGTCGCGACGGCGGCGCAGACGAGGATCCGCAGACCTGTCCGGAAAGTCCCTCGTGGACGGCCCGCGGCGCTGCGGGTCAGCGTGCGGGTGAACATCACCAGGCACGCGACCGCGTACGTCGTGAGGACGACCTGATAGGCCACGATGCTCCAGCGCCAGTGGAACCCGGGGGTGCCCGCCTCGAACCGGTGCGGGGCGAAGTCCAGGTAGCACAGCACCATCAGGGCCCAGCACAGCACGACCGGCCAGAACGCCGTCGGCTTCTCCCGGGATCGGGTACTGCGGACCAGTTGCACCAGCGCGCGCATCGCGAGCAGTTGCAGCGCGTTGGTGACCAGTCGCGGGAGCAGGTCGTCGCCGAGCAACCGGACCGTGACGTCGGCGGAGACGGCGAGTCCGGCCGCCATGCCGAGGAAGAACGTGGCCAGGTACCTCGGTCCGGTCCGGACCGTCACCAGCCGGGTGAGGCCGATCAGCGCCAGCAGCCCGGCCGACAGGTAGCTGATCACGACCCGAGGGCGTCGCGCAGCCGATCGGTTCCGGGCCCGGTGCCCACGGCGCGGCGCATGAGCAGCGACGCGACGAGTTCGGCCTCTTTCTCCTGCTCCCGCGCGTAGGTCGTGCGGCCGAGGACCCGGCGGACCAGGTCCGCCGACAGGCTGGGCATGAGCACCTCGGCCAGGGTCTCCGGCCGCACTTCACCTTCGACGTGCCCGCACAGCAGATGACCGAGTTCGTGCAGCAGGATGTGCAGCTGGTGCAACGGGGACGTGTCCCGCGTGTAGAACACGTAGTCCGCGCGATCGGTGGCCGCGAGCACACCGCACGGCGCCCCCGGCCGCGTTTCGAGCGCCACCAGTTCGATGGGCCGCCCCCGCATCGCCGCGACCTCGGCGAACAGCGTGGTGACGTCGAACGGATCCGGTAGTCGCACGGCGGACGCGACGCGTTCGCATCTGCGCCAGAGCGCACTCTTCCTGCCGAACATGGCTACTCCCCCTGGTCACGTTTGGACTCGCGCCGTTTGATCGCCTCGACGATGTCGGTCACGGTCCCGAGCCCCTCCTCGGACAGCGTCACCGCACGCAACGCCAGGTCGCGCACCGCGCTGTTGCGCAACGCTCCCAGCAACTCGATCTCCTCGGCAAGAGCCTTGCCCTGTTCGTCGTCGAAGAAGTACGCGGGCGGCACCTGGAAGAACGCCGCCAGCGCTTCGAGGTGCCGTTTGGTCGGGTTGTCCCGGCGCCCCGTCCGCAGTTGCCAGAGGTAGGCGGCCGAGAACGACTCGCCGGTGCTCTCCCGGCAGGCCCGCGCCACCTCCTCGTGACTGTGCTGCTCGCCGTTGGGCCGCCGGACCACCTGGAAGAGGCGGTCGATCCGGTCGGTGAGCGTGGTCGCCCGTGGTTCGGTCATCGTCTCTCCGTAAGCTGAAATGAATGCTATGCGGATGCTCATTCATCTGAGCTTGACAACCGCGAAGGCACTCCCCTACCGTCTCCTACGTTAGCTGAGATGAATACCTATGGGGAGTTGGTCGATTCTGGCTGACGCCCAGGAGGGGAGTTCCTTGAAGAAGTTGCTGACCACGACCGCGTTGGCAGCGGCCGCCATCACGCTGTCGGCGTCGCCGGCTTTCGCCGTGGAGACCGGGGATTTCTACGCCACGGGCATCGGCCCCGGCCCGTCGGCCGCCATCACCTCGGCGGAAAAGGTCGCCCGCACCTATGCCCGCAACACCGGTTGGCAGGACTCGCAGTGCTACGTGCGCGGCTCCGACGTCCAGTCGCACACGAGCTACTACAGCGCGACCGTCTGGCTCTACTGCCAGCGCTGAGGTCCCTGTCCGGAACCAAGGAGGGAAGAAGATGACCAGAATGATCGCCCGCGGTGCGGGGGCCGCGGTCCTCGCGGGACTCATGACGCTCGCGCCGACGGTGGCGAGTGCCGCGACGAGCGCACAGGAGACCCGCGCGTTTCTCGGGACGACCATCGAGAAGACGTCGGCGTCGGCCAAGCGGACGGCGTTGCAGCAGGCCTACGACCACGCGTCGGCCTACGGGTACACGCCCGATCAGTGCGTGACCATCCACCTGTACTCGGTGAAGATCAGCTTCGTGATGTACCGGGGCGAAGCCGGCATCCACTGCACGAAGTAGGCCGGTGACCCGGCTCGGAGCGGCGGCCGGTCACGCCGTCGGCGCTCCGGGCCGGACCACCCCCACGACTTCCTGGCGCACCCATTCGATCACTTCGTCCACCATGGTGTCCATCGAAGTGACCGGGGTGAATCCCAGCAGCCGCTTGGCCTTCCCGATGTCGGGCCGCCGCACGCGGACGTCGTGGGGATAGCTCGCCTCGTACCGGATGTTCATCGGGACGCCGGGGTTCACCTTGTCCCAGATGAACCTGGCGAGACTCTCCACGGTGCGGCCCTGCTCGCCGGACAGGTTGAAGTCCTCGTTGAGCGCGGACTCCTTTTCCATCGCCAGCACGATGCCCGTCGCCATGTCCCGCGCGTAGGTGAACGTGCGGTACTGACGGCCGTCGCCGAGTATCGGGAACGGGTCCGCGCGCCGGATCGCGCGTTCGGCGAAATCGGGCATCACGTGCCCCTTCGCCGTCGGCTGCACGTCCCGCGTCCGGTCATCCCCGTACGCGGTGCGGCGCTCGCCGGCGCCGACACTGTTGAACGGGCGCACGATCGTGAACGGCAGGCCGTACTGCTCCCACGCCGCCCGCGCCACGTATTCGACGGCACGCTTCTGGAAACCGTAGGCGGTGCTGGGTGGCGGGCAGGTCAGCTCGTTTCCCTCGACGATGTGCCCGCCCTCGACGTGTTCGTACACCATGGACGAACTGACGTAGGTGACCTTCCGCAGCACGCCCGCCCGGTGGAGTTCGATCCCCACCTGCGCCGCCGTGTCCACCAGACGGTTGTTCTCGATCAGGATGTCCAGGGGGAAGGCGTTCATGTAGCCCACTCCCCCGATGAGCGCGGCGTTGGCGATCAGGTGCTCGCAATCCTGGGCCAGTTCGGTCAGCAGGGCCTTGTCGGCGGCATCGCCGACCACCGAGGTGAACCGCGGGTCTTCCACCCGCCGGGCCCACGTCCCGTATTTCGACAGATTGTCCAAGCCCACCACCGTGTAACCGCGGGCAAGCAATTCCTCGACGAGATAACCGCCGATGAAGCCTGCCGCGCCAGTCACCAGTACCTTGCTCATACGCCCCACACCGCTTCCGTCTGGTTCATGACTCCACAGTGGACTATCGACGACACTAGCATCGCGGCACGCTCTCGCAAACCTGTCGCCTTGCGGTCGAACAGCGCTGGCCTTTTTCGCGGAAGTGCGGCTATTTTGAGCCGGTGCGAATCCTCTTCATGGCCTTGCCCGCGTATGGACTGTCGCTCCCACTCGTTCCGCTGGCCTGGGCCGCGCGGTCCGCCGGACACGAAATTCTGTTCGCCAGCGCCAATCCGATGGCGAAGGTGCTCGCCGACGCCGGGCTGCCGGTGGTGGATGCCTTCCCGGATCGGGACATCTGGCTCGACTTCACCGAACTCGCCCGCAATCAGGAGACGGCCGCGATGCCGGACGACGTCCGCGAGCTCGTACGGTCGAACAACTCGTACGGTTACGTCGCGCTGACGACCGCCGAGCAGACCGTACGGGCCGGACGGGATTTCGGCGCGGATCTCGTCGTCTTCGCCTCCGATCACGGTGGCGGCCCGTTCATCGCCGCGAAACTCGGGGTGCCCGCGCTCGAAACCGGGAACCGCATGGCCTGGGCGATGCGCGACCGGGATTTCCGGGAACAGCCGAGCATCCTGACCGACGGGGTGATCGGCGAACTGATGAGCCGCCGCCTCGGCCTCACCGGCCCGGTACCGGTTTCCCTTGCCGGGATCGACCCTCGGGCGCCGAGTATCGGCGGCCTCACCGACACCGAAGTGGACGAGGTGGACGGCAAGCCCTGGTGGCCGATGCAATGCCTCCCGTACAACGGCGGCGTGCTCGTTCCCGAATGGGCGCTGGCCGCGCCGTCCAGGCCGCGGGTGCTGGTCACCCTCGGCACCACGGTGCCCCTGCTCGCCGGGGTCTCCAGTCTCTCGGTGGTACTGGAGGCTCTGTCCACAATGGACGTCGAGGTGGTGCTCGCCGGTGGCAGCGCCGACCTGACCGAACTGGGCACCCTGCCCGGGAACGTGCGGTCGGCGGGATTCCTGCCGTTCTCGACGATCCTGCCGAGGTGTTCGCTGATGATCCACCACGGCGGGGCGGGCACGATCGCCGCGGCGCTGTCCTACGGTGTGCCCCAGTTCGTCCTGCCCGCGTACGGCGAGAACCGCACGTCGGCCGACCAGCTGACCGAGCGCGGTGTCGCGGTGCAAGCCGATCCGGAGACGGTGACGGCCGAAGAGATCCGGGAGACGACGCAACGCCTGCTCGGTGAGCCGGTCTTCGCCAAGGTGGCCCGCGAGGTGGCCGGGGAGATCGCCGAGATGCCCAGCCCGGTCTCGATCATCGCGAAGGTCGAGCGCCGGATGCGCGAGGCACAGCACTGAATCCTGTCCTTCCTCGGTTTCCTGGCCACGGAAAAGCGGCCAGGAAACCGAGGAAGCGACGTCACCACATCGACGGTTTCCGCTCCGCCCACGGCGCGGCCTGCTCCAGTTCCGCGGCGACGGCGAGCAGCAGGGCGTCCTGGCCGGGGTGGGCGGCCAGCATCACCCCGATGGGCAGCCCGTCCTCGCTCTGCCCCAACGGCAGCGACACCGCCGGCTGACCGGTCAGGTTGTACGGCGCGCAGAACGGCGAGAACCGCCGCTGCCTGGCCAGATGTTCGGCCGGGTCACCGGGTTCGGTGAAGTACCCGAGTGGCAGGGAGACCTGGGCCACCGTCGGGGTGAGCACCAGATCGACGTCGGCGAAGCCGCGCATGGCCGCCCTGGCGGCGTTCTGGAGCTGGCTGAGGATGCCGAGCACACCCACCGCGGACACCTTCGCCGCCTCCGCCCGGACGTACCGCGTGAGCGGCTGGAGCCGCTGCTCTCCCTTCGGTGACATCGGCATCGCCGACAACACGGAGAACACCTGCTGGAACAACGGCCCGATCGAGGTGTCGAACGGGGCGGGCAGGTCGACCACCTCGTATCCCAGCGACTCCAGCAGCTTGCCGGTCTGTTCCCACAGCTGAAGCGCCTCCGGGTCCACGACGGTCTCCGCCAGCAGCGGCTCGGCGTGACGGCCGACGCGCGGCGGACGCCCGTCCGCCCGGCGGGGTGCCCGGCGCAGCGCGGCGAGGTAGGAGCCCTCCGGTGGTGGCGGCGGGAAGAAGTAGGGCTCACCGGGCATCGGCACCGCCATCGCGTCCAGCAGCACCGCGGCGTCGGCGACGGTCCTGGCGATCGGGCCGTTGGTCGGCATGCCGAACATGCCCGAATGCAGGGGTCCGTGACTCACCAGGCCACGGCTCGGCTTGTAACCGACCACGCCGCACAGCGCCGCCGGGATGCGGATCGAACCGGCCCCGTCCGATCCCTGCGCGAAGGGCACCAGCCCGGCCGCGACCGCCGCGGCCGCCCCACCGGAGGAACCGCCCGCCATCAGGCCGGTGCGCCACGGATTGTGCGTGGGTGGACCGATTTCGGTCTCACAGGACAGGGAGATCCCCAGCTCGCTGGTCGTCGTCTTGCCCAAGCCGAGTACCCCGGCTTCGTTCAGCAGCTTCACCACGTCCGCGTCGAACGGGGGGATGTTGTCGGCGAGGGCGAGCGACCCGAATTTCGTGGGCACGCCGGCGGTCGCCGTGAGGTCCTTGAACGCGGTGGGCACCCCGTGCAGGAGCGGCAGTTCTTCGACGTCGGATCGCATCACCCTGGCTTCGGCCTCCTTGGCCGCCGCCCGTGCCGTATCCGCCGTCACCGTGACGAAGGCACCCAGCGCACCGTCGTGCCGATCGATCCGATCCAGATAATGGTCGACCAATTCAACGGGGGATATCGTCCGATCACGGACCAGTGCCGATTGTTCGATCGCAGTCAGCTCATGTAACTCGCTCACAGTCTCACCATAACGATCACTCGTCCTTTCGAGAATTGTGTCCGGCCGGAATCAGGCCGCGGCTTGTCTTCCGATACCACGCCAGCGAAGTCCGGCCTGTTCGAGGATTTCCGGGTCGAGATGGTTGCGGGCGTCGAAGACGAGGCCGCCGTTCATCAGCTGGGCGATGGCGGGCCAATCCAGTTCCCGGAATTGCGGCCATTCGGTGACCAGTACTACGGCGTCGACCTCTTTGACGGCCAAATAGGCGTCGTCGACCGTCGTGATCGAGGGCAGTTCCCCTTGCACGGCCGGGTCGTAGGCGGTGACCTCGGCACCGGCGGCGACCAGCAGTTCGGCCACCTGGACGGCGGGCGAGCCCCGCAGATCGTTGGTACCGGCCTTGAACGTCAGGCCCAGCAGGCCGATCCGGGCTTGGTCCAGCGGTTTCCCGAGTTCGTCCGCCAGCCGCCGCACCACCCGCCTGCCTTGTCCGGCGTTGTCGTCCACCGCGGCCTGCAACAGGTCGAACCGGACCTCGCCGGCCTTGGCCAGCTGCAACAACGCCGACGCGTCCTTGGGCAGGCAGGGCCCGCCCCAGCCGGGACCGGGTCTCAAGAACGCCTTGCCGATCCGGGGATCGTGGCCCATTCCGGCGGTCACCTCGTCGATTTCCGCGCCGAAGGTCTCGCACAGCTCGGCGATGGCGTTGACGTAGGACAGCTTGACCGCGAGGAAGCAGTTCGACGCGTACTTGATCATCTCGGCGCTCGCGGCGTTGGTGCGGACCGTCGGCACGCCCAGGTCCGCGTAGAGCCCGGCGACCCGGCGTGCGGCCGACTCGTCCGACGACCCGACCACGATCCGGTCCGGGTGCAGGAAATCGTGCACCGCCGAGCCCTCGCGCAGGAACTCCGGATTGCTGACCACGGCCACGTCGTCCCGGCCGAGCAGCTGCCGCATCCACTCCGCGGTGCCGACCGGGACGGTCGACTTGTTCACCACCACACAGCCCGTCGGCAGTACCGCGCCCACCTCGGCGATCACCGATTCCACCGCGGACAGGTCGGCCGTGCCGTCCGCGGCCATCGGCGTCGGAACGCACAGGAACACGGCCTCGGCGGCACGCACCGCCGACGCCGCCCCGACCTCGAACTCCAGAGTGCCCGCGGCCAGCCCGGCCGCGACAAGCTCGGGCAGCCCGGATTCGAGGATGTCCACCTTGCCCTCGCGCAGTCGGGCGACCTTGCCCACGTCCACGTCCGCGCACACCACGTGATGGCCGAAGGAAGCGAGACAGGCACCGGTGGTCAGCCCGACATAGCCTGCCCCGACTACCGTGATCCGACGTATCGACACGTCATACCCCCAGTTTCGCTACACAAGCGACGATTTCCGGCCCGTCCCGGCGATGTCCAGACAGGCGTCCAGATGTTCGCGTCCGGCCACCGCCCAGTCGTAGTGCTCTTCCAGCGCGAGCCGGCCTTCCGGGCGCCGGTGGGTGAACGCCTCCCGCAGCACGCCCGCGCGAATCCCGCCCTGATAGGTGTGGATCCATTCCGCACCCAGGGTTTCCCGCATCTCGACGAACGCGCCCTGGTCCGGTGCGATCACCGGGCAGTCGTAGGACAGCGCCAGGAGCGCGCTGGCCGAGTTGAACACGGCCGAGGTCGCCAGCACCATCGCGTCGGCCGCCCGCAGGTAGTACTGCATATCGGAATCGGCGATATAGCCCAGATCCAGCCGGATCGACGCCGTGCGCTCGCATTCCTCCCGTACCCGCCGGGCGTATCCGGGATCGAGCGCGTCCCCCGCGATCAGCAGGAACGTGCCCGGGGTCTCGCCCATCTCCCGGTAGGCCCGCACGAGCGGGACGGTGTTCTTGTACCGCCGGACCATGCCGATGGCCAGCAGCACCCGCGCGTCCGCCGGAAGGCCGAGTTTCTCCCTCGCCCGCGCCGTCGACACGCCGTCGTCGGGATAGAGACCGTTGTAGCCACCGGGCCGGATGACCCGGTGTTCCGCGGCCCGCAGCGCCGGGTACTCCCGGAGGAACTCGTCGAGCAGGCTCTGCGAGGAGCAGACGGCCAGATCGACCAGCCGGGAGAACTCGGACACGAACAGATCGACCACCCGATCCGATTCGTGCGGGCGGAGATTGTTCAACGTCCACACCACTTTGGTGCCACGCAGCCGGGCGGCGCGAAGCTGCAGCAGCATCCTCGCCGCGTCCGCGGCGCAGACGACGGCACCCCGGTCGCGGCGGACGCACCACTCCGGCCAGTTGATGTGGATGACGTCCCAGTGCTCCCGTACCAGCGCGGCCACCGAAAGCGGCTCGATGACGACGTCACCGGCTTCCCGGACCGCGTCGTACAGCAACGGCAGGTCCCGGTTCCCGCCCGCCTCGCTGGACAGGTGCGCCACCAGTATCTTCAACGGCTTTCCGGGCTCGCTCACCTGTGTCCTCCTCGATTCGGGCGGTCAGGGGCCGACCGGGCTGACCATGTCGTCGAAACTTCCCTTGCGCAGTGCCTCGTACTCGAACAACGTGATCGCCGCGTAGAGGGACCTGGCCATCGGCGCGCGCTGCCCGGGGTCGACCTTGTCGCTCATCGCGGTTTCGAACGCCGGACGGCTGACCACGTCCCAGAGCGGCGAGGACTTCCGGTCGAGGCACCGGGCGGCGACCTCGTGCCGGACGTCTTCGAGGATGCGGGCACGGAATCCCATCGGGTCGCGTCCGGCGTTCTGCAGCACCTTCTGCCGGGCGTGCCCGTGGAACAGGTTCAGATAGGGCAGCTGCGAACGCCATTTCCCGGACGGGTGGTTCGCGATGTCCTCGCCGGGCGCCAGCAGCTGGAACAGACTGTGGTGCAACGGTTCCGAGTAGCGCCGCACCGGCGACATCGAGAAGGCGGCCCGCAGCCACGGCCGGGTGGACAGCGGCGCGAACACCGGCACCGGATGGATCTTGTGCGCGTTCGGCGCGGCCCACCGGCCGATGAGCTCGAGCGTGAGGAACGCGTCGGAGAGGGTGTCGGGCGCCGCCCCGTCGGCCAGTGCCCTGTCGGCGAAAGTCCCCAGCTGGCGACGGACGTTGGCCGTGCCGTCCATGGTGAGCAGGCCGTCGCCGTCGTTGGCCTGCTTGTCCACGAACCGCCGTCGCAGCGCGCCGCGCCGGAACTCCAGGAGATCCCGGGGCATGCCGTAGAACGAGCGGCCGATGGCGCCGCCGACGCCCCACAGCGACACCGGCGCGGCCACCGGTGGCCGCATCAGGTCGCTGGCCTGCCACAGGCTGACCATCCCGTCGTTCTGCGCGAGCAACTGACGGGAGATGCTGTGCCAGTTCTTGCGGATCTCGTCCTCGGAGAACGGCGGGATGTACCGGCGGTCGATGCCGTAGGTGTCCGCGATCCGCTGGCTGACCTGGACGTCGGGGCTGTCCGGCGCGCCACCGGTGATGTACACCGTGTTCACGTCCGCGGCCCGCAGGATCATGAACAGCAGCCGGGAGTCCAGTCCGGAGGTCAGCCCGGACTCGACGCCGCCGAGCCAGTCGCCGACGGCCGCGCACCGGGCGACCAGGTCGTCCCGCAGCGCCGGGATGTCGACCGGGGTGCGGGGCATGCCGATGATCCGCAGCGGATCCCGCGGTTTGGCGAAGACCGGATCCGCTCCGGGACGCCAGGACCAGTGCGCGCCTCCCGGCACCGTTTTCACGCCTTCGACCAGGGTCCGCTCCCCGGTCACCCAGCCCACCGACAGGAAGACCGTGGCGGCGTCCCGGTCGATCGCGTGCTTTCCGGCAATCCTGGCCAGCGGCTCGACGCGGTTGGAGACGAACCAGCCGTCCGGGGTGCGGCACCAGTGCAGCAGGCACAGTCCGAGGGTGTCGACGGCGATGTCCAGGGTTTCGGAGGTCGCGTCGACGATCGCGAACTGCCCGTCCAGTTCGGGGTCCCGGCACAGTTCGCCGGGTGGTTTGGCCGCCAGCGCCGCGGCGGTGATCACGGAATCACCGGCACCGCTGATCGCGACGCCGTCCACAAGGGACACCCGTCCCGGTGTGTGCGCCTCGGCCGTGACCGGCCCGTCGCCACTCAGCCAGGCGATGTGCACCGGCCCGGCCCAGTCGGTCTCGCGGACCTGGTGTCCCGGTGCTTCGGGGAAGTCACGGACGTGCTCCCGCAGTGTTTCCACGGTGCGCGCCCGGACCTCGTCGTTCGCGCCCCACGATGCCACAAATAAGGTCATTGGTCAGATCCCGACTCTCCAGCCAAAAAGATGATTTCCGGACGCACGCGCGGGTCACAGCACTCGATGCACCACCCGGCCTTCGGCGAGCCCGCACAGGGTGTCCACCCAGGTCTCCGCGCGACGCCGTACCGCTTCCCTGGTGTACCAGGCGTGTGTCTTGGTCAGGACGGTGTTCGGCAGCTCCGCGTACCGGGCCGGGTCACCCATCACGTCGAGTCCCGCCCCCGCGATCCGGCCGGTGCCGAGCGCGTCGGCGAGTGCGGCGAAGTCGATCAGCCCGTCCGCCGAGATGTTCACCACCACCGAGGACGGCTTCATCAGCGCGAACTCCGCCGGGCCGAGCAGCGGACCCGCGCCGGCGGCCAGCGGCAGGGTCAGGAAGACGACGTCGGCGGTGGCGAGCAGTTCCGGGAGTTCGACCTGGCGCGCACCCGGGACTTCCCGGCGGCTCCGGTTGACATACAGCAGCCGCATGCCGAGACAGCGCGCGATGTCGCCGACCCGGGAGCCGATACCGCCGAGCCCGACCACTCCGGCGACCGTCCCGGACAGCTCCCTGGCGACGAGCCCGCCGGTCGCGGCGCCGGAGCGGGCCGCCGCGTCCAGCCTCGGAAGGTGCCGGATCACGCCGAACATGAGCGCGATGGCGTGTTCGGCCACCGAGGAACCGGTGTAGTCCGGGGTGTTGTGCAGGCTCACCCCACGCTGCTCGCAGTACGCGCCGTCGATGTAGTCGACCGCGGTGCTCGTCGTCAGGATCTCCCGCAGCCCCGGCAGCGAGCCGAGGTGCTCCACGGTGAGATCCGGCCGGGTATGCGCGGTCACCAGCAGTTCCACCTCGGGCAGGACGCCGATGCGGCCGATCCAGTGGGGGTTCCAGATCGGCCGCACCACGCGCTCGACACGAGCCCGCAAGTCTTGGGGGACTTCCTCGCGGGACATCGCCATCAGCGCGGCCCGGCGTCGCACGGTATTCACGGCCAGCCACCTCGTCACAACGTTCGGCAGGGTCTCCGGCGACCGGGGTCAGGCACCGGCCGGGAGGTATTTCCCGAGCAGCAGCCCGTAGCGTTCGACGGCACGGGCGGGAAGGTTTTCGAGCGAAGTGTTGATCGACGCGGCGAGCACGTCCTGGCAGGCGCATTCCGGGTCGACGGACTGCTTCGCGAGCAGTGTGGTGAGTGTGGCCTTCGCCGCCTCACTGTTGCGCCGCATCACTTCGACGACCGTCTGCGCGGTCACGTCGTCGTGCCCGTCGAACCAGCAGTCGTAGTCGGTGACCAGGCACAGCGAGGCGTAACAGAGCTCCGCCTCCCTCGCCAGCTTGGCTTCGGGGATCGCGGTCATCCCGATGAGGTCGAAACCCAGACGGCGGTGGAGCTCGGACTCGGCCCTGGTGGAGAACTGCGGGCCCTCCATGCAGCAGTACGTACCCGAGTCGTGCACCTTGGCCGTGGTCGCGCGCCCGGCGGCTTCGAGGAGCGACTTCCGCAGCCGCCCGCAGTACGGTTCGGCGAAGCCGGCGTGCACGACCACGTCCTCGTCGAAGAACGTGCTGCCGCGGTCCACGCGGGTGCGGTCGACGAGCTGGTCCGGGACCACCAGGTCACCCGGCGCGTAGTCCTCGCGCAGGCTGCCCACCGCGCTGACCGCGAGGATCTGCCGGACGCCCAGGCTCTTCAGCGCGTGGATGTTGGCGCGGGCCGGGATCCGCGACGGGATGATGTGGTGCCCCTCGCCGTGCCGGGGCACGAACGCGACCCGGGTGCCGGAGAGCTCACCGAGGACGAGCTCGCCACTCGGGTCGCCGTAAGGGGTTTCGACGCGGATCCGCCGCACGTCGGTCAGGGCGTCCAGCGCGTAGATCCCGCTGCCGCCGATGATCCCGACCTCGGCCTCGGGGTTCCCGGTGCCGCTCATCAGGACGTCCCCGCCGACACCTTGGCGCCATCCTGCTCGGCCCGCATCCGCAGCACCATCGCGGTGATGCTGTCGAGGTCCTTGAAGTTCTGCCCGACCACGTCGTCGGAGGGCACCTCCACCCCGAACCGTTCGGAGAGGAAGCTGACCAGCCGCATGGTGGACATGGAGCTGAGCACTCCCCATTCCAGCAGCGGGGTGTCCGCGGCCACGTTCGCGTTCGCGCCTTCCAAGACCTCGTCGACCAGATATTTCCGGATGGTTTCCAGGACAGCCGCGTGCTCCATAAAAGTCCCTTCCCTGGCACGACGATTTCGAAGAGATGGTTTTCGGATTTCCCTCAGGACACGGGGTTTTCGGCCCCGGAACGCGTTTCCATCCCGGGATCGAACTCGACACCTTTACCACGCAGCACGTCGAGCTGCCGCGTCACGCATTCGGCGGCTTCCGCCACGTCCTCGTAGTCCCGCGGCACCATGGCCAGCCGTTCCAGTGCCTTTTCCACGACCAGATTGCCTTTTCGGTCCGCGGTTGGCAACAGTGGCCGCGCGTACTCGCGCTGCCAGAGCGAAACGACGGCCTGGTCGTTCTTGCGGCGCACCTCGTCCAGCGTTTCGAGCTGCAACCGCTTCGCGTCGTCGCTGGTCATGCCGACATGCGACCACGCGGAATCCGGGGAAAGCGGGTCGTCGACGGTGATCTGCAGCTCCTCCTGGTCTTCCCAGAGCGGCATGGTCTCGTCGTTCACCGAGAACACGTACAACCCGAAGCGGCCGTCGAATTCGTCGACGAGGAAGCGCCTCGTGTCCTCGAAAGCCTCCTCGTCCTCGCCGGGATAGCCGATCATGAAGCACATGCCGTAGCCGATTTCACTGCCGCTGAGCAGTTCGAAGGCGCGCCGGTTCTGTTTCGCCGTCACACGTTTGCTCATCCGTTTGAGCGTCTGCTCGTTCATGGACTCGAAGCCGATTTCCAGATGCGTGCAATTCGAGGCGACCATCCCGTCGATGAACTCCTCGTTCTTCACCGAGTTCGCCCTGGTGAAGCACGACCATTGGGGAATGCCGGAACCCGGCAGGATCTGGTGCAGTTCCCGTAGCCGGGTCGGCGGGACGGTGAAGGTCGAGTCCATGGCCGTGATCTGGGTGACGCCGTTCTCACCGGCGTAGCGGAGCCAGTCTTCCTTGATCTTCTGCGCCGATTTGTACCGCCATTTCGGGGAGGCGGCCGGGAACGAGCAGAACTTGCAGTCGAACGGGCAGCCCCGCATCGACTCGTAGGGCGCGACGTCGAAGGTGTGGGGGAACGACGGCGACGGGAACGCGTCGAGGTCCACGTACTCGATGGGGTTGATCCGGATCCGGTCGCCGTCCCGCCACACCAGGTTCGGCACCTTCGACAGGTCGCCGGCCACCCGGACCTCGTCGAGCAGCATCGGCAGGGCGGTCTCCGCGTCACCCCGGACCGTCGCGGTGATCTCCGGATACGCCTTCATGATCACCATGTACTTGAGGTTCGTGTACTGCCCGCCGACCACGACCGGGACGCCGGGACAGTGGTCCTTGATCCAGCCCATCACGACGGCGACCATCTGCTTGTTCCAGATGTAGGTCGTGGAGAGCAGCACCATGTCGATGTCCCCGGGAACGGCGACCGGGTTGCCTTCCCAGACGTCTTCGAGCGGGATCCGGGTGTAGTCGTGTTTGGAGCCCTGGAGGATGGACTCCAGCGTGAACGTGGTCAGGTGCGGGTTGATCCCCGGCGGGCGCAGCAGCGCTTGCCGCTGGTCGCCACCGCCGAACGAAAGGTGCGAGAGTTTGAGTTCGGGTGCGGCCGAACGCGTCAGGATCGCCTGGATCCGCTCGTCCGGCCGTTCCTGGAACAGGGACGACTCGCCGAAGTAGTCGGACGTCCGGTAGGTCGGGCCGAGCCCGGAAAGCAGCAGCGCGTGCATGATGTCCCTTCGCGGAGGAAGACGTGCGTCAGGTCGCGGCGTACAACTCGGTCAGGAGGCGCACCATCCCGACCCCGATCCCGGCCGACGCCGCCATGGGCGTCCCGTCGCGCACCGCCGCGGCGAAGTCGGCGATCTGACGCCGATGTGAGACGCCGTAGTAGCCGATGCCCGGTGGCGCCGGTTCGATCTCCCGGTCACGGAGGATCCCGGCGCGGCGTTCGAGTTCCTCGTTGCCGGACGCGCGGTGCACGGCACCGGGATGGTCGATGTCGAGGCTCACCGTGCCGCGGTCGCCGACGAGTTCGACGCGGGTGCGCCATTGCGTGGTGCTGCCGACCGTGACCTGCAGCGTGACCGGGGTGTCGCCCGCGACCAGGAGGGCGGCCAGCGTGTCCTCGGTCTCGATCGTGCCGGCGAGCGCGGTCGTGTTCGCCACGGCGGCGCGGACCGCCAGGTCGCCGCACAGCAGCCGGGTCACGTCGAGGCAGTGGAAGCCCTGGTTGATCAGCGCCGAACCGCCTTCGCCGGAGCGGGTGCCCCGCCAGTAGCTTTCCGTGTAGTACTCCGGTTCGCGGCTGGCTTCGAGCGACGCCTGGACGTAGAGCAGGCGGCCGAGGAGCCCGTCGTCCAGCCACTCGCGGACGGCGAGGACGATCGGGTCGTAGCGGTGCTGGGACACCGCGGACAGCACCCGGCCGCGGGACGCGGCGACCTCCGCGAGCCGTTCGGCGTCGGAAACCGAGAGGCACAGCGGCTTTTCCACCAGGACGTGCTTGCCGGCGAGCAGTGCGCGCTCGGCGAGTTCCGCGTGCTGCGCGTGGTCGACGGCGATCGAGACACTGGTCAGGGCGGCGTCGCCGAGGACCTCGTCGACCGACGGGGTCCAGCGCGCGATGCCGTGGTCGGCGGCGAACCCCTTGGCCACCACCGCGTCGCGGTCGCAGGCCCAGGTCAGGTCGTAGTCGTCCAGCGCGCGGAAACCGTCCACGTGGTTCGGCGCGACGCGCCCGCATCCGATGATGGCGTGAGTCGACATGGTCCGGCGCTCCGATCAGCCGCGGCGGTGGGAGTTCATCTGCGTGAGGTAGCCGGCCAGCACCGTCTCCGCCTCGGCGAGCTCGGGGTGCCACCACTTTTCCCATTCGAACGAGAACCAGCCGTCGAAGCCGCCCTCGGTGACGCGGCTGACGATGTCCCCGATCGGCATCTCGCCTTCGCCGATGGGCACGTAGACCCACTTCCCGTCCTTGCGCGCCATATCCTTGATCTGCAGGTAGGCCAGCCGAGACCGGACGTTCTCCCACGTCTTCTCCGCCGGTTCGCCTTCGACGAACGGGCCGGCGAGGTCCCACTGGAGAAAGGCCTCCGGCACGTCCACTCCGGACAGGACCTCGGAGAGGAACCCGCTGGAGGTGATCCCGCGGATCCCCACCCGGTCCCAGCCGCAGTCGTGCAGTTCCAGCGCGATGCGCACGCCGGTCTCGCGGGCGTCCGGCTGGAGCGCGACGAGCGCGTCCTGCGTCCACTGCCGCGCGTCGGCGTCGGCCACCGTTTCCGGGTAGGTGCCGGCGAAGATCCGCAGGTGCTCCGCGCCGAACGTCGCCGCGACCCGGAGCATGCCCCGCGCCTCGGCGAGGACCTTGTCCCTGGCCTCGCCCGGCTCGGCGGTCAGCTGGATGCTGCTGTCCAGCGCCGGTACCCCCAGTCCCGCCGCGACCGTGGCCTTCGCGATGGCTTCCGCCGTCTCCAGCGGGAAGTCCGCGCTCACCGGGTCGCCGTCGACCAGCCGCCATTCGACGCCGTCGTACCCGAAGGCGACGGCCTGGTCGATGGCGTGCTGCCAGGACCAGCCGGGGCAGGCGATCGTGCTGTACGCGAGCTTCATCGAATATCCTCCGCGGTCCGGGTTTTCGTCATGGTCGACCGGCACTGGTCCAGCACGGCCAGCTGGCGCCGGATCTCGGTGAGCGGGATCGGCACGGGAGCGGTGCCGCGCAACGCCGGCGCGAGTTCCGTGTACATCCGCACGTGGCTGTCCGCGTACGCGTCTCCCGCCACGCTGACTTCTTCCTCCACCCACGGCAGGTCTTCGCTGTCGTACGCCCGGCCTTCGGCGGGGGCGGCGGTGGCGACCCGGGGGGTGAGCGCGGCGGGGTCGACGTACCGCCAGCGGACCTTGTCCCCCTCGGCGACGAGCGTGCCGTTCTCGCCGAGGATCAGCCACTTCGGCTGCGGGTAGGCACAGGCGTTGCTCAGCTCGACGTCCGCGATCAGGTCGTCCCAGGCGAGCACGATCTTCACGTGGTCCTCGGCACCACCGGCCGACAACGGCGTGGCCCGCGTGCGGCAGAACACCTCCGGCAGACCGGCGTCGGCGAACAGGGCCAGCACGTGGTCGACGGCATGGCTTCCGTCGTTGTTCAGCGTCCCGCCGCCCAGCTCGGGGATCGTCTGCCAGTCCCACCGCCGCCGGAACGCGTGCCAGTGCGTCTTGACCTCGACGATCCGCCCCAGCTTGCCCGACGACACGACGTCCCGGACGGTCTGGAACAGCAGGCTGTAGCGCTGGTTCTGGCTCGCGAACAGGATCTTCCCGGCCCGTTGCGCCGTCGCGATCATCTCGTCCGCTTCGGCCAACGAGGTGGCGAACGGCTTCTCGACGATGACGTGCTTGCCGCTTTCCAGCGCCCGAACGGCGAGTTCGGCGTGCGTGGCGCTCGGGCTCGTGACGACCACGACGTCGACGTCGGCCGCGGCGACCAACCCCGCGTAGTCCACAAAGGACACACAGCCGAACCGGTCGACCGCTTCGGCCATCCGGTCCGCCGCCGGGTCGTGGACGGCCACCACCCGGTAGTCGTCGCCCAGCGCGGCCAAGGTGCCCGCGTGCAGCTGCCAGCCTGCCCGCCCGAGCCCGGCGATGCCCACCCGGATCGGCGCGCTCATCCCGTGACCCCGACCGTGTTCGCGACGGATTTGACGACGCGGTGCACTTCCTCCGCGCCCGTCGGGCCGCCGAACAGCTCACCCACGAGTTCGGCCTGCGCCGCGGCGACGCGGGACCGGTGCTCACGTGCTTCCGTCATCCCGTCGGCGAGTGACCGGACCATCGCCGCCCAGGCCGTGGTGCGCCGGGTGTGGTGCGCCTCCAGCTGGACGATGAGCGACTTGGTGTCGACGGCGATGTCGTCGTCGGTGCTGTGGTCGGTCCGGATGCTCATCAGCCCCTCGGCGTACCTCGGCCTGCCCGGATCCGGGGTGACCAGCCGATAGTTCGCGAGGTGCGCGTAATGCTGCTCCGGCAGGAAGATCACCGGGGTGCCGTAGGCGGCCGCTTCCAGGATCGTGGTCAGCCCCGGCGGGGCGAGACAGCCGATCGCGTGGTCCAGCTGCTTCAGGACGCCCTCGTGGTTCAGCGGCACCGCCTCGAACCGGTCGGGGATCAGCGACGCGGCCCCGGCCAGTACTTCCGGGTTGCCGGTGACCACCATCGGCTCGTCGGCGCCGCACAGCGCGGCGGCCTCGTCGACCAGCGCGCAGGCCGAGCGGACCCAGGACACCGCGAGCTCGATCGACACGACCGGGCTGAGGAGGCCGCTCGTGGTGACCAGCCAGGAATGGGGCCGCGCGGCCGTCCGGTGGCCGAGATCGATCACCGGGTCGACGAGGCGTACGTTCGGATGCCCGCGCAGCTTCTCCGCACGCGCCGACGCGCCGGGTGCCCGCTGGACGCACGCGGTGGTGCACAGGTGATGGGCGAGGTACTGGCTCGGATGCATCTCGACGCCGGCCATGGCCCTCAGCGCCTCACCGGCACTCGCCGCACCGGTGATCGCGTCCGCCGCCGGGCGCATGTCCGCTTCGGAAAGGCCGGTCCAGTCCCACATCCAATAGAGACTGTCGACGTAGACGCAGGGCAGGCGGTGATAAGCGGCCCAGGCCACCAGGAACGGATCCATCACGCTGATCGCCACGTCGAAATCGTCCGGGGACACCGCGGCGAGGTCGGTCATGTCGTCCACCGGGGTGATCGACGCATAGGTGTCGCTGTTCGACTGGGCGAACGTGAGCGCCGCGTCATGGCCGAAGAAATGGCTGACCCCGCCGTGCCTGCCGATCTCCGAACAGATCGTCTGGAGTTTGGCGGCCGGACCGTAGCCGAACGCCTCGGCGCTCGTGATGAGTTTCATGTAGTTCCTTTCCGAAATCGGAGTCCACCGCGAGAAATGATCCGGCAGGCACGCCGAAAGGAATCAGGACACAGAGGCGAGCAACCGCTTCCGGTCGATCTTGCCGTTCTGGTTACGGGGCAATTCGCCTACCCAGCGCACCACGTCCACGATCATGTACCGAGGCAGCGACTGCGCACAATGCCGTTTGAGGTCGAGCAGATCGGGAACCGGCGTACCGCTCGATACCGCCCACGCCACGAGTCGCGCCGCGAGTCCCTCGCCCGCCACCGTCACGGCCACCTCGGCGATACCGGGGTGAGCGTGCAGGGCCGCTTCGATCTCGCCGATTTCGACGCGGTGACCCCGTATTTTCACCATGCCGTCGCGACGGCCGAGATAGCGGTACGCGCCGTCGGCACCGAGGACGACCCGGTCCCCGGTCCGATATGGCCTGTCTTGCTGGGGCGGATGACCCCAGTAGCCGAGCATCACCGTCGGCCCGGCCACCACGAGTTCGCCTTCCTCGCCGACGCCCGCTTCCCCGCCGTCGTCCCGCTCGGCCCAGACCCGGTCGCCGGAGCAGGATCGTCCGATCGGCACCTGGTCGTAGTCGTCGTCGGGCAGCAACGGAACTTCCTGATAGGTGCAGACATTCGTTTCGGTGGGACCGTAGAGATTGAGGAAACGCACCTGCGGCCAGGAGTTCCGCACTTCACGCAGCTGCCGCACCGGATACGGTTCGCCGGCGTACAGCACCGCCCGCAAGCGCGCCGGTTTCGTGTCGCACAATCCGCCGTCCCTGCTCATCAGCTGCAACGCCGACGGCACGGAATACCAGATGGTGATTTCCTGCTCGTGCAGGAAGGAGACCAGCTTCTTCGGGGCGTAAGAGTGTTCGTGCGGCACCAGGTGCACCGAAGCGCCGACACGGAAGGCGGCGTAGATGTCCAGTACCGAAAGGTCGAACTGCGGCGGCGCGTGATTGGCGAACCGGTCGGCGGGCTCCGCGCGCAACTCGGCCGCGGCCCAGTCGACGAAGGCCAGCGCGTTGCCATGCGAGAGGCAGACCCCTTTCGGGGCACCCGTGGAGCCGGACGTGTAGAGGATGTAAGCGAGATCGTCCGCGTCCCCGCCCTCGTCGGGCAGGGGTCCGGCCAGCTCGTCCGGCCACGTGTCGAGCAAGGTCGCGCCCTGCCCGTCACCGGCAAGACCGTGTTCCCGTAACGCGTCGGCGCGCGACGGCGTGGTCAGGACCACCGCCGCCGCGCAGTCGGTGATCACCGCGGCCGCCCGGTCCACCGGTCCGAGCGGATCGACCGGTACGTACCCGGCGCCCGCCCGCAACACGCCCTGCATCGCCGCGATCAGACGGACCGACTTGTCCAGCCAGAGGGCGACCCGGTCCCCACGCCGCACCCCCCTCGCACGCAACGTCGAGGCGATCCGGTCCGCCAGTTCGTCGAGTTCCCGGTAGCTGAGCCGACCGTCCGAAGCGGAGACCGCGAGCCGCTCGGGGAAATCCCGGGCGGCGGCGATCGCCAGTCCGTGCAACCGCCCGGCAGTCACAACCCCAGCTCCTTGGCGATCCGTTCGAGCTGCATCTCCGACGTACCCGAGAAGATCGTGCTGGGCACGGCGTTGCGCAGTTCCCGCTCGATCCCGACGTCGGTGCGGACCCCCTTGCCCCCGAACAACTGCACGGCGGACAACGCGGTCTGTACCGCGGCTTCGCTCACCGCGAGCTTCGCCATCGCGATGTCGATCGTCGCGGGCTCGCCCCGTTCCAGCCGCCAGCAGGCGCGGTACAGCAGCAACCGGGCGGACTCCAGCTGGGTGTGCATCTGCGCGATGCGGTGCGACACGGCCTGGTTCGCGCCGATGCGCTTGCCGAACTGCTTGCGCTCCTTGACGTGGTCCACGCAGCGGTCGATCAGCCGGGCCATCTGGCCGAGATAGGCGGCGAACAGGCAGCTTCGCTCCCACCGCATGGAAGCGTGGAAGACCTCGGCCCCCTGGCCTTCCTTGCCGAGGCGGCATTCGGCGGGAACCCGGCAGCCGTCCAGCGTGATGGCGCTCGTGGGACAGCTTTCGAACGCCAGCGTGTCGAACGATTCGCCGATGGTCAGGCCCTCCGTGCCACGCTCGACGACGAAGGCGGAAAGGCCCATGTGGCCGAAACTCGGATCGGTGTGCGCGTAGACGATGAAGACGTCCGCGTTCGGGCCGTTGCTGACGAACGACTTGGTGCCGCTGATCCGGTAGCCGTCGCCATCCCGGACCGCGCGCGCCTTCCCCGCCATCGCGTCGGAACCGGCGTCCTCCTCGGTGACGGCGTTGGCGCCGACCCATTCTCCACTGGTGAGCTTGGGCAGGATCCGTTCACGCAGCGCGGGACCGCCGTACTCGACGACAGGCATCGTGCACGCGAACAAATGCGCCATCGCCGAAAAGACCAGCCCGAGGTCCGGGCAGCCCCGGCCGAACGCTTCCACCGCACGCGCGGCGGTGACGAAACCCTGTCCCTGACCGCCGTATCGCGTGGGCACGGACAGGCCGAGCAGGCCGAGTTCGGCGCAGTGACGCCATTGTTCGCGAGTGAACGGCCGTGCCTCGTCGGGAGAAGCGGGCCAGCTCTGGGTAGCCGTCAGGATCTGTTTGAAGACCTGTTCGGTTTCTTCAGGCCAGGTGAAGTCCATGACGTCAGTCTTCCTTCGAGTTCATTCCGGGCGAAATGACGTGACCAGGTGGAGAACACGCGTTAGTGGATGACGATCTCTCGCGAGCGAACGGACGACACACCGTGGTCGTGTGTCGTCCGTTCCCTCACCCCATTCCTTCTTATAGGTCCCATCGCATGGCAGCAAGCGCTTTCTCCAGCGACGAGAAATCCGCCTCGAACGAGGAGTCGAAGGTCTCGTCCGGCCGGTTCCTGGTGCTGTTCTCGATATGGGTGGCGAATTCTGTCCAGGCGGCGGCGTAGATATGCAGGAATTTCGCGATCGTGCCGTGCCCGTGTGGTGGTACGTCACGGGCGATCTGGTGCCACGCGGCCATTCCGGCGAGATGCTGGTCGAGCCAGCGCAGCAGGGAACGCCCCTTTTGACTGAACCGGAGCGCGGGGTCCTTCTTGAGCCGGTCCAGGATGGCGCTGAGTTCGCTGTGCGGGATGCCGGAGCCCGAGGCCGGGCGGGGCAGCGGGATGCCGTCGGTCGGCTCCGGTTTACGGCGGTGGCGGTCGGGAACGGGTTCCTCCCCCTCCTGAAGCCGCCGCCGGACATCGCGCACGGTGGCGGGCGAGATCCCCGCCTGGCGGGCCACCTCACGCAGTGACGCGCCGGGATTCTCGATCAGCAACTCGTGAGCCTTCTCGCGACCGGCTGCCGCGTCGACAGGACGCGTTCGCCCGTCCTGTCCCACCCGTCCGCCCGCCTGGTCCCCCGGTTCCGCCGAACGCCTGCGGATCTGGGCGACGGTCGCCGGCGCGATCCCCGCCATGGTCGCGATCATCCGGTTCGACCAGTGGGGATGGGAGAGGACGATCCGGGCGGCGGCCGTGGAGCGATCGGCGGAGGAGAGCGGAAGCCCGTGCGTGACGTTCAGCCTGACCGCGAGGACGAAAACGTCCCGTTCGTCGCCGCGGTAGATCTTGGCTTCGATCACCCGCTGACCGCGCAGGCGCGCCGAACGCACGCGGTGCATACCGTCGATGATCTTCAGGGTGGGGCCGTGCACGACGATGGGTGGCAGCGGGCCGTCCCATTCGGCGAGCGCCTGCGTGTGCTCGGCGTTCTCGCCGGAACTCCTCGGCGAATCCGCGGGCAGCAGCGAATCGATGTCCACGAACGCGATCGAACAGCTGTCCAGCTGTTCTCTCACCCAGTGGTCGTGTGGTGTCGCGCCTGCTTCGTCCCCTTCTGACATTCTGCCACTACGTGTCAGCTCGTCACTCAACTTGCCCCCATGATGAAGATGACAACAACCAGGCCGATAGTCGGGATCACGATTTCCGATTTCGAACGAGGTCCGCTCAACTCCTCTCTGCGGCAGGCGACAGGGGCAAGCTCAGCTCAAGGTCGAGACACGATGGACCGAGGAGCACGATCTCGGGGCGATCGGGGGCGACGAACGCGGGCCCGCACATTTCGATCGAATGACCGGAACAAGCCGCGGCAGTCTTCCGGCGACCTCGTCAACCGACCCGTCGCCAAACCGCCCTCTCGCGTCGGTCCGATCGGACGAACGGTGCCCGGTCAACGACTGACACATACGACATGACAACCCCACAGCCCCCATCGAACCGTCGCATCATCCTACGTTCATCTGTACACGTCCCTCGCACAGATGTCCAATGATCACCGGAACTATCGAGTAATGGCAAGCCCTTCACGCAAACTCGGTCCCACCGGTATGCCTGAGGCTATTTCCGATTGTAGAGGCGCATGGTGCACGTGCCGAAGACCGCGATCAACACCACACAGGCCACCAGTACCCAAAGGGTCTCACCCTGGTCCCACCGTCCCGCGACCGCCGCGCGCACCGCGGAAACCAGGTGTGTCACCGGATTGACGCCGACGACGGCCTGCAACCAGCCCGGCATCGTCTGCGGCGTGACATAGACGTTGCTCAGGAACGTCAACGGGAACAACAGCATCGTGCTGATCCCCATCACCGACTTCTCCGAACGCAACAGCAACCCGAACATCGTCCAGATCCAGGAGAAGGCGAACGAAAACACCAGCAGTAACACAATGCCACCGGCCACTCCGGCGATTCCGCCATCCGGGCGAAATCCGAGAACAATACCGACGAGCAAGATCACGACGGCGGTGACCAGATAACGCAGGAGATCGCCGAGCAGATAGCCGACAATCGGCGCCGGACGCCAGATCGACAGGGTGCGGAAGCGATCGAACACGCCTTTCCCGATGTCGGTGTTGAGCGCGACCCCGGTGTACATGGTGATCAGCAGGACGCTGTTCGTCATGATCCCCGGCAGCAGGTACCGCAGGTACTCCTCGGACGAGCCGGCGATCGCACCGCCGAGCAGATAGGTGAAGGTCAGCGTCAGCATGATCGGGAACACGGTGGCGTCGATCAACTGCTCCGGGACATGTTTGATCTTCAGGAGCGCGCGCCAGCCGAAGGCGGCCGAATTCGACAGCGCGCCGGGAGGCGGCGGCCGCCGTCCGGCGCCGAGGACGGCGACGAGCTGCTCCGTACCCGGCGCGGTCATGCCGCGGCCTCCCGGTCGCCCGCGCCGGGCCTGCCGGTGAGGGCGAGGAACACCTCGTCCAGACTCGGCTGGCCGAGGGAGAACGCGTCGACGGCGATCCCCGCGTCGGCGAGCGCGCCGAGCGCCCGGGACGACAGCGCGGCGGCGTCGCGCTCACCACCCCGCCCGGACAGTCGCGCGGTGAGCGCGACCGGATCGGAGTCGAGCTGAACCGTCACCCCCAGCGCTTCGGCGAGGACGAGCTCCGCGGCGTCCCGCTGCTCCGGTGCCCGCAGCCGCAGCTGCACCGCGCCTGCCCCGACCGAGGCCTTCAGCTCGCCGTTGGTGCCCTCCGCGATGACCTTCCCGTGATCGATCACCGCGATCCGTGACGCCAGCCGATCGGCCTCGTCGAGGTATTGCGTTGTCAGCAGCACCGTCGTACCCTGCGCGACAATCGCCTTCACGATGTCCCACACGTGGTTGCGGCTACGGGGATCCAGCCCGGTGGTGGGTTCGTCGAGAAAGAGCAGATCCGGCGTGCTCAGGATGCTCGCGGCGATGTCCAGCCTGCGCCGCATCCCGCCCGAGTAGCCCTTCACCGGCCGCCCCGCCGACTCGGCGAGACCGAAGGCGGCCAGCAACTCCCTGGCCCGCTCCCGCGCCGCGAGCCTGCGGTGGCCGAGCAGCATGCCGACCAGGCGCAGGTTCTCCTCCCCGGTCAGGTCTTCGTCGAGCGACGCGTACTGGCCGACGAGGCTGACCCGCGCGCGGACAGCGTCGGCTTCACGCACCACGTCGTGACCGAACACCCTGGCCTCGCCGTGGTCGGGCCGCAGCAACGTCGCCAGCATCCTGACCACCGTCGTCTTGCCCGCCCCGTTCGGGCCGAGCAGTCCGTACACCGTGCCCGCGGGAACGGTGAGATCCACGCCGTCGACCCGGCGCTCGCCGCCGAACACCTTGGCCAGGCCCGCTGTTTCTATTGCCGGATCGCTCATGCGCACCGCTCTCCTCGTTCCCCGCCGTCCCGCGGTGTTCAACTGAGCAGACTGCCCGGTTGCACACCTCATCCGGCGATCGGACAACGCCCGGACCAACCATCGGATACATCACCGAAACGGGCAAGCCACCACGATCGACAGGCTGGCTCGTCACAACGCCCGCCATTAGGCTGCTGCCGAAACGCGAGCCGAAAACATTCCGGGGTGCGGAAATCATCCCGATATCGGGAGTTCGACGGCGATGGGAGATTTCCGTGTCAGCATCCGGTGCATCGGAGGTCGGTATGCTCCTGGAGGCCTCCGACGAAATCTCCCGCCGATTCGGGGAGTCCGCCGCCGCCGCGGACAGTCCGGTCATGCCGACCGCGGCTTTCCACGCGTGGTTCGCCGAATGCCGCTCCCGGAACGACTATCGCGTCACCAAGGTCCCGTTCGAGGAATTGGACGGATGGTCGTTCGAGCCGGACACCCAGAACCTCGTGCACCGGAGCGGGCGTTTCTATTCGGTTCAGGGCCTCGTGGTCACCACCGATCGCCGGGAGACCCGGACGTGGACACAACCCATCGTCGTGCAGCCCGAGATCGGCATCCTGGGAATCCTGGTCAAGGAATTCGACGGTGTCCTGCACTGCCTGATGCAGGCGAAAATGGAGCCGGGGAACGTCAACACCCTGCAGCTCTCCCCCACCATCCAAGCCACGCACAGCAATTACACCAGGGTACACGGCGGCGGTTCGATTCCTTATCTGGAACGGTTCCTTTCGCCCCGGAGTGACCGCGTTCTCGTCGACGCGCTCCAATCCGAGCAGGGATCGTGGTTCCTGCGCAAACGGAATCGCAACATCGTCATCGAGACCACCGAGGACATCCCGCCGCACCAGGATTTCTGCTGGCTCAGCATCGGACAGCTGCACCATCTCATGCGGATCGACAACCTGGTGAACATGGACTCGAGGACCGTGCTCTCCTGCCTGCCGTTCGCCGCGCCCGCCGACCTGCCTTCCGGGAACGGCGCGGACCCCTTCCGGGCGGCACTGGCCACCTCGCTCAACGGGGATCACCGGGCTTTGCACGACCGGCCCGGCCTGCTCAGCTGGTTCACCGAATTCCGGGCGCGGCACACCCTCACCCAGCGGCTCATCCCCTTGGAAGAACTCAAGAACTGGGACCGCACCGGCGACCGGATCTTCCACGAACAGGGAAAGTACTTTACCGTTCTCGGCGTCGACGTCCACGCGACCAATCGCGAGGTTTCCCATTGGGCACAGCCTTTGCTCGCGCCACGCAGCCAGGGGATTCTCGCGTTCATCACCAAGAACGTCGACGGGGTGCTGCACATCCTCGTCCAGGCTCGCACGGGAGCGGGTACCTATGACGTCGTCGAAATGGCGCCGACGGTGCATTGCGCACCGGACAACCTCGACCGGGGACAAGACGACACACGTCCTCCCTTTCTCGACTACGTGCTGTCCGCGCGGCGGGAACAGATCCGGTACGACGTCATCCATTCCGAAGAAGGCGGCCGGTTCTACCACGCGCAGAACCGCTACCTCGTGATCGAGGCGGACGACGATTTCCCCTTGGACGTCCCCGGCGACTTCATCTGGGTGACCGCCCGGCAGATCATCGATCTCAACCAGCACGGCAACTATTTCAACGTGGAAGCGCGGAGCCTGCTCGCCGCGCTGCACACCCTCTGGTGACCCGACGAGGAAGGGTGCAGATGACTACTCGCGTATGGGACTACCTGCCGGAATACGAGAACGAGCGGGCCGACATCCTCGACGCCGTCGAGACCGTGTTCGAATCCGGCAGGCTCGTCCTGGGTGACAGCGTCAAAGGTTTCGAGGAGGAGTTCGCCGGCTATCACGGCTCGGCGCACTGCGTATCGGTCGACAACGGCACGAACGCGTTGAAGCTCGCCTTGCAGGCCTTGGGGATCGGCGAGGGCGACGAGGTGATCACGGTGTCCAACACTGCGGCACCGACCGTCGTGGCGATCGATTCCGTCGGCGCGGTGCCGAAATTCGTCGACGTACGCGAGGAAGACTATCTGCTGGACACGCGGCTGGTTGCCGAGGCCATCACCCCGCGGACCAAGGCGTTGCTTCCGGTGCACCTCTACGGCCAGTGCGTCGACATGGCGCCGCTCAAGGACCTGGCGCGCGAGCACGACCTGAAGGTGCTCGAAGACTGCGCCCAGGCCCACGGTGCCCGCCACCGCGGCGAGATCGCCGGGACGATCGGTGACGCCGCCGCCTTCTCGTTCTACCCCACCAAGGTTCTGGGCGCCTACGGCGACGGCGGTGCCGTCGTCACCGGCGACGACGACGTCACCGCACGGCTCCGGCGCCTTCGCTACTACGGCATGACCGACCGCTACTACGTCGTCAGCGTCCCCGGGCACAACGCCCGGCTCGACGAGGTGCAGGCCGAGATCCTCCGCCGCAAACTCGGACGGCTCGACCAGTACATCGCACGACGCCGCGCGGTGGCGGACCGCTACGCCGAGGGACTCGCCGACCTGACCGGTCCCGGCGGGCTCGTCCTGCCTTCGGTGAACGACGGCAACGAGCATGTCTACTACCTGTACGTGGTGCGGCACCCGAAGCGCGACGAGATCATCGAACGGCTGAAGGCCTACGACATCTCGCTCAACATCAGTTATCCGTGGCCCGTGCACACGATGACCGGTTTCGCGCATCTCGGGTACCGGCCGGGCTCGCTCCCGGTCACCGAACGGCTCGCCGACCAGATCTTCTCGCTGCCGATGTACCCGTCCCTACCCCCGGACCTGCAGGACAAAGTGATCACCGCGCTGCGCGAGGTGGTGGGGAACCTGTGAGGCAGTACCGCCACAACGCCGCGACAAGGACCGAAGGAGCCGCATGACCACCGCGTGCAAGGTGTGTGGGAACGACGTCACGGAGTTCCTGGATCTCGGACGCCAACCGCTGTCCGACGCCTTCCTCACCCCTTCGGACACCGACGGGGAGTTCTTCTACCGGCTCGCGGTCGGCCACTGCCGGTCCTGCACGATGGTGCAACTGGTCGAGGAAGTACCGCGGGAACGCATGTTCCACCACGACTACCCGTACTACTCGTCCGGCTCCACCACGATGCGCGCGCATTTCGAGCAGACCGCGCAGTACTTCCTGGAGCACGAACTCTCCGGCCCCGACGCGTTCGCCGTGGAGATCGGCTGCAACGACGGGGTGATGTTGAAGACGATCAGCAAGGCGGGCGTCCGGCATCTCGGCTTCGAGCCGTCCGGGCGCGTCGCAGACGTCGCCAGGTCGCACGGGGTGGAGGTGCGCACCGACTTCTTCGAGAAGGCGACGGCGATCGAGGTCCGCGACCAGCACGGCCCGGCGTCGGTCATCTACGCGGCCAACACGATCTGCCACATCCCTTATCTGGACTCGATCTTCCACGGGGTGGACGCGCTGCTGGCCGAGGACGGCGTGTTCGTCTTCGAAGACCCCTACCTCGGCGACATCGTGCGGAAGGACTCGTTCGACCAGATCTACGACGAGCATTTCTTCTTCTTCACGGCCCTCTCCGTGCAGGCCACGGCGAGACGGTTCGGCTTCGATCTGGTCGACGTCCGGCGGCTTCCCGTGCACGGCGGCGAAGTCCGGTACACGATCGCCCGCGCGGGGGCCCGCGAGCCCGGTCCGGCCGTCGCCGCCCTGCTGGCCGAGGAGGCCGATCGGCACCTGACCGCACCCGAAACCCTCCGGGAGTTCGCGGGCAGGGTGTCCACTGTCCGCGACGACCTCGTGAGCCTGCTCCGCTCCCTGCGCGCGGACGGCCACCGGGTCGCCGGATACGGCGCCACGGCCAAAAGCGCCACGGTCACCAACTTCTGCGGGATAGACACCGAACTGGTGCCCTACATCTGCGACTCCACGCCGGCGAAACAGGGACGGCTGTCGCCGGGCAAGCACATCCCGGTGAGACCGTCGGAGGCCTTCGCGGATCCCTATCCCGACTACGCCGTCCTGTTCGCGTGGAACCACGCGGAGGAGATCATCGCCAAGGAACAGGGTTTCCGCGACGCGGGCGGGCGCTGGATCCTTTACGTACCCACGGTCCGGATCGTCTGATGCCGTCGCGTTCCGACAGCGGAAGGGCTGCGGCGTGATCGCCCGGGAGCTGGGCATTCCCGGCGCGTTCGTCTTCGAACCGGAGTCCTTTCCGGACGACCGCGGTGCCTTCGTGTCGCCGTTGCAGGCGTCCGAGTTCGCCAAGGCGGTCGGCCATCCTCCCTTCCCGATGGCACAGGTCAGCCACAGCGTTTCCCGTCGAGGCGTGGTCCGCGGCCCGCATTTCACCAGGACACCCCCGGGAGTCGCCAAATACGTGTTCTCCCCGTGGGGCAAGGTGCTCGACGTCGTGGTCGACATCCGCCTGGGTTCCCCGACGTTCGGCCGCTGGGAGTCGGTCGTGCTCGACCGCGAAAACCCTTGCGCGGTCTATCTTCCCGTGGGGGTGGCGCATATGTTCGTGGCGCTGGCGGACGAGTCGGTGATGACCTACCTGCTGTCGTCGGAATACATCGCCGCCAACGAACTGGCGATCTCCCCCTTCGACCCCGTGCTCGGCCTGCCCGTCCCGGAGGACATCGAGCCCGTCCTCTCGGAACGGGACCGGCGGGCGCCGACGTTGGCCGAGGCGAAAAGCGCGGGTCTGCTTCCGCAGTACGAAATGTCCATGGACATCGAAGCCGCGCTCTGTCCTTGGTGAGCCGAGGGGTGCGATGAGTGGCAATACGACTCGTTCGGGTGGCGGCACGGCCCGCGTCGGTGTTGCGAAAGCCACTTTCGCAACCTTCAACGTTGCGAAAGTGGCTTTCGCAACACC
>JAEBEO010000028.1:0-90498 GCA_049998115.1 Amycolatopsis sp. cmx-4-19
GCGGCGCACGCACCCACCTCCGCCGCCGCCAGAACCAGCCCGACCACGTCAAAGCCTTCTTTGGCAAGGAAGAAACCCGCTACGCCGCCAACTGACACGCCATATTTGCCTTACGGGTCAATAGAACCGTCCTTACCACTCACGAGGTCAGTACAGACCGGCCGCATACCTGCTCGGCTCGTAGTAGGACTCCAGGTCGGCCAGGCTGTCCTCCGGCCGTTCGAGGGCCTTGGCGATGGCCGCTCGGGACGGCACGCCTTCGGGTGCCCAGGTCTCGGGAGCCCAGAGCTTCGACCGCATGAAGGCCTTCTGGCAGTGGTGGAAGATCTCCTCGATGTCGACGACCAGCGCGAGCTTCGGCCGGTTCCCGTTCACGACCATGTCGTCGAAGAACGGCGCTTCCCGCACCAGCCGGGCCCGGCCGTTGATGCGCAGCGTGTCGCCGCGGCCGGGGAGGAGGTAGATCAGCCCGACGTGCGGATTCGACAGCAGGTTGTGGAAACCGTCGGCACGCCGGTTGCCGGGCCGCTCCGGGATCGCGATCCGCGTGTCGCCCAGTACCACCGTGAACCCGGCCGGATCACCCTTCGGCGACACGTCGCAGGTGCCGTCCGCCGCCGACGTCGCGATCAGGACGAACGGCGACCGCGCGAGCCACTGCCGGTCCATTTCGTGCAGCTTCGACCGCGACTTGTCCGCGACCCGCTGGATCGGCGGCGGCAGGATCTCGCGCAGTTCCGCCTCGGTGGTGACCTCGATGAACCCGTCAGACAATGTTGTGCTCCCTGCTCACGGCCCGGTCGCCGTCGAACCGGCGGACGTCGAGCTCGGTGATGTCGATGGCCGGGACCCGTCCCAGGTACAGGTCCCGCACGATCTCCCCCACGGCGGGCCCCATCTGGAACCCGTGTCCCGAAAACCCCGTCGCGTAGAAGAACCGCGACAGGTGGACGCTTTCCCCCACGATCTGGTTGCGGTCGGGCGTGACCTCGTACAGCCCCGCCCAGCCGCCGCGGATCCCCGCGTCGAGCACCGCGGGCACCCGCCGCGCGGCGATCCCGGCGAGCTTCGGCAGCCAGTCCCCCGGCTGGTAGCGGGTGTCGAAACCGGGATCGCCGTCCCCCTCGCAGAAGGACATCGCCAGGCCCGGGCCCTCACGGTGGAAATAGAACGCCGACGGCATCTCGATGGTCAGCGGCACGGATCCGGGCAGGCCGTCGACCGGCCCGGTGAACACCACCTGCCGCCGGAACGGCCGCACCGGCAGCCCGACGCCGGCGAACTCGCCGATCCGGCCCGACCAGGCACCCGCCGCGCAGACCACGGCCGTCGTCCGGACGAAACCGTCGCCGGTCCGGACGCCGGTGATCTCGTCGCCGTCCCGCTCGATCCCGACGACCTCGACGCCGGTCCGCAGCACCGCGCCGTGCCGGCGGGCCGCCCGCGCGTAACCCTGGACGGCGGCGTCCGGGGTCGCCTTCGCGTCGTCGGGCGACCACAGCGCCGCGACCACGCCGTCACTGTCGATCAGCGGGGAGAACCGCCGCGCTTCGGCCGGTTCGACGAGCCTGCTGCGGACGCCGTACGAGTTCTGCAGTGCGACGCAACGTTCGAATTCCGGCAGGACTGCGGGGTCGGTGACCAGGTACAGGTAGCCGTCGCGGCGGAAGTCGATCTCGGTGCCGTACGTCTCGGCGAAGGAGGCGTACTCGGCCAGCCCGCGCAGGCCGATCTCGATGTTGACGTGCGTGGTGAACGACGACCTGATCCCGCCCGCCGCCTTCGCCGTCGATCCCGCGCCGAGACCATCGCGTTCGAGCAGGAGTACCAGGACGCCGGCGGCGGCCAGGCGATACGCGCAGCTGACCCCGATGATGCCGCCACCGATGACGACGACATCGGCCTGTTCAGGAAGTGGCCCCATCGGTGTCCCCGATCCGTTCGTCCTCGGGCGGCGGTCCCGGCGGCGTGCCGTCGCCGAACGGGCGCCCGCCCAGCTGCTCCCGGTGATGCGGCGCCGCCCAGCCGGACGGATCCGGGCCGCGCGGGACGATCCGCGTCGGGTTCACCTGCTCGTGCACCGCGTAGTAATGCCGCTTGATGTGGTCGAAATCGACGGTGTCACCGAAACCCGGCGTTTGGAAGAGGTCACGGGAGTACGCCCACAGCACCCGCATTTCGGCCAGTTTGTGCCGATTGCACTTGAAATGACCGTGGTACACCGCGTCGAACCGGACGAGCGTGGTGAACAGCCGGATGTCCGCTTCGGTGATCGTGTCGCCGACGAGGTAGCGCTGGTTCTCCAGGCGTTCGGAAAGCACGTCCAGCATGGCGAAAAGCCGGGTGTAGGCGTCTTCGTACGCGGCCTGCTTGCTCGCGAAACCGGCTTGGTACACGGCGGCGTTGACGTCCGCGTGGACACCGACGTTGACGTCGTCGATCTCGTCGCGCAGCCGCTCGGGATAGAGGTCGGGCGCGCCGGGCCGGTGGAGACTGGTCCATTCGGTGGAAAAATCGAGTGTGATCCGCGGGTAGTCGTTGCTGACGAGCCGTCCACTCGGGACGTCCACAATGGCCGGAACGCTGATCCCGCCCATGTAGTGCGGGTCCGCGGCGTGATAGGCCTCGGCGAGGTACTTGATCCCGAGCACCGGGTCCCGGCCATCGGGATCGAGGGTGAACCGCCAGCTCTTGTCGTCCTGGATCGGGTCCGCCACGGCCACACTCAGCGCGGACTCCAGGCCGAGCAGCCGCCGGACGATCAGTCCTCGGCTCGCCCAGGGGCACGCCCGGCTCACCACCAGGCGGTACCTCCCCGCTTCGATCGGCCAGCCGTCACGGCCGTCGGCGGTGACACGCGCGTCGAAATGGTTGCCGGACCGACGGAACTCGCCCGTCTCCGGATCGGTCGGGATCGTCATGTCAGTCACCCTAAAGCGTGAGAAGGTGGTTGCGGTGTGCGTAGACTCTCGCACCCGGCGTGCCCGGCACGCCGCCGCGCGGAAGGTGGTCCCACGATGCCGTTGATGCCCGTGACCGACTCGATGTTCCTTCTCGTGGAGACGCGCGAACATCCGATGCACGTCGGCGGACTGCAGCTGTTCAAGAAACCCGAGGACGCCGGACCCGACTACCTGCGTGACGTCCGCCGGAAACTGCTCGATTCCGACAACATGCGCTCGGTGTTCCGGCGCCGTCCCGCCCGGCCGGTCAACACCGCCGGGCATATCGCCTGGGCGACCGACACCGATCTCGAACTCGATTACCATTTCCGGCATTCCGCGCTGCCCCGGCCCGGCCGGATCCGCGAACTGCTGGAACTGACCGGACGCTGGCACGGCACGCTGCTCGACAGGCACCGCCCGCTCTGGGAGATCCACCTGGTGGAGGGCCTGCAGGACGGCCGGTTCGCGATCTACAGCAAGATCCACCACGCGCTGATGGACGGCGTCTCGGCACTGCGGCATCTGCAGGGAACGCTGTCGGACGACCCGAACGACCTCGACTGCCCGCCGCCGTGGGGCTCCCGGCCCAAACGCGAAGGCACCCACAACGGCACCCGCAACGGCAAGGCGTCCCCCACCGTGCTCCAGACCATGGGGAAGACGGTCAACCAGCTGGCAGGCATCGCGCCCGCCGCGATGAAGGTGGCGCGCGAAGCGTTCCAGGAACACACGCTCACGCTGCCCGCGCAGGCGCCGAAGACGATGCTGAACGTGCCGATCGGCGGGGCGCGACGGTTCGCCGCGCAGTCGTGGTCGCTGGACCGCGTCCGCAAGGTGGCCACCGCGGCCGGGGTGTCACGCAACGACGTCGTCCTCGCGATGTGCTCGGGCGCACTGCGCGACTACCTGATCGAACAGAGCGCGCTGCCCGACGCGCCGCTGACCGCGATGGTGCCGGTTTCCTTGCGGCGCAAGGACAGCGGGGACGCGCAGGGCAACAACATCGGCGCGCTGCTGTGCAACCTCGCCACCCACTTGACCGATCCCGCCGCGCGGCTCGCGACGATCAACGCGTCCATGCGCAACGGCAAGAAGCTGTTCTCGGAACTGACCCCGCTGCAGACGCTGCTGCTGTCCGGGATCAACGTCGCCCAGCTCGGCGTCTCGCCGATCCCGGGTTTCGTGAACAACACGCGGCCGCCGTTCAACCTGGTGATCTCGAACGTGCCGGGGCCCCGCAGGCAGATGTATTGGAACGGCGCGTCGCTCGGCGGCATCTACCCCGCGTCGGTGCTGCTCGACGGGCAGGCGCTGAACATCACGCTGACCAGCAACGGCGACAACCTGGACTTCGGCATCACCGGCTGCCGCCGGAGCGTGCCACATCTGCAGCGCATCCTCGTCCACCTGGACACCGCCCTGGCGGAACTCGAACACGCCGCGTCCGTCGGCCGCGTTTAGTCCTCTACCTGCGGTCCATGCACACGCAACTACCGCGTTTGGTCCTCTACATGCGGTGAACCGCAAGTAGAGGACCAAACGCGACGGGGCTAGCTGCCGTCGGAGACGTAGATGGCGCCCGGGGTGATCGTGTAGAGCTGGCCGTCGGGGCCCGCGACCGCGTCTCGCGTGCGGCCGAGGTTGGTCCAGAGCTTGCCGCCGTTGCCGTTCACGTCGAGCTTGTAGGTGCCGCCCTTGAGCGACGCCATGTACAGCGAGCCCTTGTAGGCCGCCAGCCCGCTCGGCGTCGCCGAAGACGTCGGCCAGGCCTTGACCGGGTTGGTCATCCCCGCCGTGGTGCACGGGCCCTCGCAGGTCGGCCAGCCGTAGTTCTTGCCAGGGTCGACCTTGTTCAGCTCGTCGAGCTTGTTGGCACCGATGTCGGAGACGTAAAGCTGCCCGTTCGCCCAGGTCAGACCCTGGACGTTGCGGTGACCGTAGGAGTAGACGCGGCTGTTGAACGGGTTGCCCGGCGCGGGTGCGCCGTCGGTGGTGACCCGCAGGACCTTGCCGCCGAGCGAGTTCTTGTTCTGCGCGTTGGCGCCGTTCTGGCCGTCGCCGGTCCCCGCGTAGAGGTAGCCGTCGGGGCCGAACCGGATCCGCCCACCGTGGTGGAACTGCGAACCGCGCGGGATGCCGGTGACGATCGGCGTCGGCGTC
The DNA here is from genome assembly GCA_049998115.1 of Amycolatopsis sp. cmx-4-19. Taxonomy (GTDB): domain Bacteria; phylum Actinomycetota; class Actinomycetes; order Mycobacteriales; family Pseudonocardiaceae; genus Amycolatopsis. The sequence continues at coordinate 5,106 of JAEBEO010000028.1, forward strand.
TGCCCCAGCTTCAGCTTGGCGATGCGGTTGTCGGAACTGGTCGTGTAGTAGATGAAGACCGTCTCGTCGGTGGCGTATTTCGGCGAGACGGCGATGCCGAGCAAGCCTGCCTCCGCGGTGACGCTCACCCCGGGGATGGTCTGGACCGTGGTGACCTTGCCCGCCTTGTCGACCCTGCTGATCGTCTTGGCGTCCTTCTGCGTGAAGAGACCGGTGCCGTCGGGCAGGAAATCGATCGACCACGCCTGGTCGAGGCCACTGGCGAGCTGTCTGATCGCCTGGACGGACGGCGTTTCGGCGGCCGTCGCCGGGGCGACCGCGAGCGAAACGGCCGTCGCGGCGGCGAACGTGGTGGCGAGAGTACGACGTAAGGACATGGGACGCCTCCTTCAGCTACACCCCTGTCGGGTTGGATACAAACACACCATCGGACGAAACGGACACCACTGGACGGGCTTGTCTTTTAACCGTTGTATGCGCCGAGCGTGACGACGAGGACAGCCCCATCGCCCATAGGTAGGAATCCTTACAAAATCTCCCTGAACTTCGTCCTTACGTCTGGTCAGAATCGGAGGGGCGCTTCTACTGTGCAGGGGCTCGGCCCGGTTCGCTCCCTTGTGGACGAACCGGGGAGGTACGTCAGCGATCCGAGGAGAGTGAAATGATCGAAACCACCGAAATGTGGACGACACCCGACTTCGTCGAGTACGAAACTCCCATGGAGGTCACCTCCTACGCGGCCCGCATGGAGGACTGATTCCCCTCCCGGTGGCGGGGATCGGTTTCCCCGCCACCGGGCCGCCGTCCCGATCAGCGAGCACTCCGGCAGCTGGAGGCAGCACAGTGTCTCTTCCCCTTTCCTCCGAACCGATGTCCTCCTCGGAGTTCATCGCCGCCTTGCGGGGGCTTTCGCACCGATACTGGGGGACGCATCCGTTCCACCACCGGATGCACGGCGGCGAGCTGTCCGAGTTCGAACTGAAGACCTGGGCCGCGAACCGTTGGTACTACCAATGCGTGCTGCCGCAGAAGGACGCGGCGATCATCAGCAATTGCCCGTTGCCCGAGATACGCCGGGAATGGCTGGACCGCATCGTCTATCACGACGGCGCGAAAGCCGGAGACGGCGGAGCCGAGCGTTGGCTCCGCTTGTGCACCGCTGTCGGGCTCGACCGCGAAGAGGTTCTCGATCAGCGGTACGTCACCCCCGGTGTTCGTTTCGCCGTCGACGCCTATGTGCATTTCGCCCGCACGAAACCTTGGCTCGAAGCGATCGCTTCGGGGTTGACCGAAATGTTCGCCGGACACCTCATGCAGCGGCGCGTCGCCGACATGCTCGCGAACTACTCGTGGATCGCCAGGGAAGACCTCGCCTATTTCACCGATCGCATCGACAAGGTCTCGGGCGAGGGCAAGGGCACCTTGGACATCGTCGTGCGGCACGCCGTCACCCGCGAGCAGCAGGAGAAGGCGATCGCCGCGTTGTCGTTCAAAACCGACGTGCTCTGGTCGATGCTCGACGCCATCGAGCGCGCCGGGGCCAAGGAGTAGCGATGGCCACCCTCGAGATGGGCTCCGTGCCGCGGCTGCGGCGTGGCGTCCGGCTGAGCTATGACCAGACCAGGGAAACGCACGTGTTGCTGTTCCCCGAGGGCGTGCTCGTCCCGAATCCGACGGCGGCCGCCGTGCTCTCGCTGTGCGACGGCGTCGCGGACGTCTCGGGGATCGCCGTGTCGTTGCGCGAACGCTATTCGGGTGTTCGCGAGGAAGAGATCTTGGACGTCCTGTCCCGGCTGGGAGATCGGCGGATCGTCGAATGGACCTGAACACCTCCACCGCGGCCGCGCCGCTGGGGATGCTGGCCGAACTGACCCACCGCTGTCCACTGCACTGCCCGTACTGCTCGAACCCGGTCGAGATGGTCACGCGGGACGGCGAACTGTCCACGGAGGAATGGCTTTCCGTACTGTCGCAGGCACGGGAACTGGGCGTGCTCCAGGTGCACATGTCCGGCGGCGAACCACTCGCCCGGCCGGATCTGCCCATCCTGGTGGAACACGCGACGAAACTGGGCTGCTATGTCAACTTGGTGACGTCCGGGCTCGGGCTGACGGAGTCCCGTTTGGACGATCTAGTCGAACGCGGTCTCGCGCATGTCCAGCTCTCCGTCCAAGGTGCGACGGCCCGGCGCGCGGACCGGCTGGCGGGCGCGCGGGCACACGACCGCAAACAGGTCGCCGCCGAGCTGATCAAGGAGGCCGGACTGCCGCTTTCGGTGAACGTCGTGCTGCACCGGCAGAACCACGACCAGCTGGCCGGGATCATCGCCCTGGCCGAGAAGATGGGCGCGGACCGGCTCGAACTGGCCAATACGCAATACTACGGCTGGGCCCTGCGCAACCGCGACGCCCTGATGCCGACCAGGGAACAGCTCGCCGAGGCCGAGCCGATCGTGCGCGCGGCCACCGAACGACTGCGTGGCGCCATGGAGATCATCTACGTCGTCGCCGACTACTACGAGCCGTATCCGAAGCCGTGCATGTACGGCTGGGGCGCGCGGCAACTGACCGTGGCACCCGACGGGAACGTGCTGCCGTGCCCCGCGTCGACCGCCATCACGACCCTGGGGTTCGACAACGTACGGGACAAGCCGCTGGCGTGGATCTGGTACGAATCGTCTTCCTTCAACGCCTATCGCGGAGAGGACTGGATGTCGGACACCTGCCGCACCTGCGACAGGCGTTCACTCGACTTCGGCGGCTGTCGCTGTCAGGCGTTCCAGCTCACCGGTGACGCCGCCGCGACGGATCCGGTGTGCTCACGCTCCCCGCGGCGCGACGTCGTCGACCTCGTTCTCGCCACCCCGCCCCGGACGGACGAACTCGTGATGCGGGCGCCACGATGAGGGTGATCCTGCTCGGCACCGCCGCGGGTGGTGGCTTCCCGCAATGGAACTGTGCTTGCGCACTGTGCACTTCGGACTCGCCACCGCGGACACAGGACTGCGTCGCGGTGAGCGCGGACGGCCGAGGATGGTATCTGCTCAACGCCTCCCCCGACATCCGCGGGCAGATCCTCGCCACACCGGCGCTCCGAGCGGGGCCAGGGCCGAGGGAGATCCCGCTGCGCGGGGTGATCCTCACCGATGCCGAACTCGACCACTCGCTCGGCCTGCTCCTGCTGCGAGAGGCGGGCGGACTGCCGATCTGGGCGCCGGACGCGGTACTGCACGCCCTGGCGGAGCAGTTCCCGGCGAGGTCGATCATCGACGGCTACGGTGGCTGGGATTGGCTCCCCGCTTCGGAAATCGCCATCGACGGGCTCGGGGTGAGCATGCTCCCGGTGAGCGACAAGCGGCCGAAGTACGCACGTTCGTCCACAGAGGACGGTCCCTGGGTGGTGGCGTACCGCGTCGAAGACGTCCGGACCGGTGGTGTCTTCGTGTACGCGCCGTGTCTGAAGAGCTGGCCGGCCGGGTTCGATGCCTTCACCGACGGAGCGGATCTGGTGCTGCTGGACGGAACCTTCCACGCCCCGGACGAGATGTCGGGTGCCACCGAGGCCAAGGTCGGGGACGGCGCGCAGCTGGCGATGGGGCATCTGCCGATCACCGGCAGCCTCGCGAAGATCCGGCCCGGCCCACAATGGGCCTACACGCATCTGAACAACACGAACCCGGTCGTCGATCCCTCGTCGCCCGAGCACGCCGCCGTGCTGGACGGCGGCGCCTCGCTTCCGTTGGACGGCACCGAGTTCAAGCTCTAGGCGACGCCTTCGGGACTGGCTCCGCCACCGGAACGGCGTCCGCGGTGAGGCGGTCGATCTCGACGACGGGACGGACCCTGTCGAGGTCGGCGAGCTGCGCGGTGTCGTAGTCGGAGACGCCGATGTGCCGGACCTTCCCGGCGTCGACGAGCTCCTGCAGGATCCCCGCGGTCTCCTCGGCAGGCGCGTCGGAATCGGGCAGTGGATCTGATAGAGGTCGATGTGGTCGACGTCGAGGAAGCGGGGCTGTCTTCGATGCCCCGCGTCAGCTCTCCCGGCCAACGAACCATCAAATAACTGTTTGACGGTCGGTGTCCCGGCAGTCGATACTTCGCCGCATGCCCGAATCCCCCGAGCTCGACGGACTCCGCGTCCTCGCCCATCCGGTGCGGCTGCGCATTCTGTCGCTTTTGACCGGCGTCGCGATGAGCGCGGCCGAGGCCGCACGCGAACTCGGTGAGACACAAGCGAATATCAGCTACCACCTGCGGCGGCTGCACGAGGCCGGCCTGTTGGACGTCGCCGAAGAGGTCCGGATCCGGGGCGGGATGGCGAAACGGTACCGGCACGATCCCGAGTCCGGTTCGCGGTTCGGCTCGAAGAATCCGCAGGACGACCGGGTGCTCGTCACGACGATGGCCGAAGAACTCAAGCGCCGCGGTGAATTCCGCGCAGCCGACAAGCAAGGGGTGACGGTCGACGCCGAGATGTGGGTCGATCGCGAGACCTGGGAAAAGGCGCTCGGGCACGCACGGGAACTCGGCAGGCTGCTGCACGAGGCCGCGCTGCCGCCCCGCGGCCGCGGCGCGATCCCGGTCAACGCGACCGTCTCGCTGTTCGAGATGACGAAGCCGTGACGACACTGCGCGCACCCCTGCGCCACCACAACTTCCGCTGGCTCGCGGCAGGCCGCACGTTCGGGGAGTTCGGGAACGCCGTGGCACCACTCGCCTTGGCGTTCGCGGTGATCGACCTGACCGGCTCCGCGGTGGACATCGGCATCGTCGTCGGTGCCCGGTCGGTGGCGAGTGTGCTGCTGTTGCTGTTCGGCGGCGTCCTCGCGGACCGGCTGCCGCGTTCGGTGATCCTGCAGGGCACCGAAGCCGCCGCGACGCTGACCCAGGCGACCATTGCCGCTAGTGTCCTTTGTGGATTCGCTTCGATCCCCCTGCTGGTCACGCTCAGTGTGGTCAACGGCGCGGTGTCCGCGATCTCCGCACCCGCCTCGGCGTCGCTCACCCCGTTGACGGTGCCCGCCACCCTCCTGACGCAGGCCAACGCGCTGGGCAGGCTGCTCTCGAACTCCGGCCGGATCGCCGGCGCCGGGCTCGGCGGCATCCTGGTCACGGCGGTCGGCCCGGGCTGGGCGCTCGGCGGGAACGCGCTGCTGTTCCTGGGGTCCGCCCTGTCCTATCGACGTATCCGCCTCGGCCGCCGGGAACGGATCCCCGGCAGCCGCCCGCTGGAAGAACTCGCCGAAGGCTGGCGCGAATTCCGGTCGCGGACGTGGGTCTGGGTCGTGGTCGTCCAGTTCATGGTGGTGAACGCCGTCCTCGCCGGCGGGGTCGCGGTGCTGGGCCCCCTCGTCGCCGACGGCACCTTCGGTCGCTCCGGCTGGGGGTTCGCCCTCGCCGCCCAGACGATCGGCTCGCTGGTCGGCGGCGTCCTCGTCGCGCGATGGCAACCGCGGCGCGCGCTGTTCGTCGGCGTCGCGGTGATCGTGCTCGAAGCGCCGCCGTTGATCCTCCTCGGCCAGGCACCCTTGCTGCCGCTGCTGATCGCGGCGATGTTCGTCTCCGGGATCGCAGTCGAGCAGTTCGTGGTGGCGTGGGACGTGTCGCTGCAGGAGAACGTGCCGGAGGACAAACTCGCGCGCGTCTACTCCTACGACATGCTCGGTTCCTTCATCGCGCTGCCGCTCGGGCAGATGGCGGCGGGACCGCTCGCGCTGCACTTCGGCGTCAGCACCACGTTGCTCGCGTGCGCCGTGCTGGTCGTGACGACCACGTTGCTCGCGCTGTGCAGCTCCGAGGTGCGGGGCCTGGTCCGTAAAATCCCCGTCCCGCAGCCCTGACCCGCAAAGTGATAGCAAAGGTCCCTTGCTGTCTTTCCGCAGGTCACGGCCAGGGGCGGACCTCTTCGAGAAGCTTCGCGACGGCGAGGACCAGGTCGTCGGAGTGCCGGGGGCCGACGATCTGCAAGCCGACCGGGAGCCCGCCGGACGTGCGGCCCGCCGGAACGCTGATGGCGGGCTGCTGGGTCATGTTGAACGGGTAGGTGAACGGCGTCCAGTCCGGCCAGCCGCTCAATCCGCTGCCCGGCGGCACCTCGTGCCCCGCCTCGAAGGCGGGGATCGGGATGGTCGGCGTGATCAGCACGTCGTGGCGCGTGTGGAACTCGCCCATCAGGATGCCCAGCGCGGCGCGTTCGGCGTTCGCACCGAGGTAGTCGCTCGCGGAGAAGGTCTTGCCGAACTCCCACACCTTCCGCAGCCCGGGGTCGACCTTCTCGTCCGAACCGGCGGGGAAGGTGTCGAGCCATTGGGCCGCACCGGTCGACCAGAGGATGTCGAAGGCGTCCTTGGGGTCGGTGAACCCGGGATCCGTCTCTTCGATGTGCAGTCCCGCGTCGCCCAGCGACTGGACGGCGGCCTTGACGATCGCCGCGACCTCCGGGTCGACATCGACGTAACCGAGCGTCGGCGAGTAAGCGACGTTCAGCCCCCGTACGTCGCGCCGGACGGCTTCGCGGTAGGTCGCGACAGGCGGGGCGAGCGCGGCGGGGTCGCGGTAGTCGGGCAACGTGAGCACGTCGAGGAGCAACGCGGTGTCATCCACCGAACGCGCCATCGGCCCGGCGTGCGAAAGCGGGCCGAACGGGCTCGCCGGGAACAGCGGGATCCGGCCGTGCGTCGGTTTGAGCCCGACGATCCCGCAGAACGAAGCCGGGATCCGGATCGAACCGCCACCGTCGGTCCCGACGGACAGCTCACCCATCCCGGCCGCGACGGCCGCCGCGCTGCCCCCGCTGGAACCACCGGCCGTCGTCGACAGATCGTGCGGATTGCGCGTGATCCCGGTCAGCGTGTTGTCGGTGACGCCCTTCCAGGCGAGTTCCGGTGTCGTGGTCTTTCCGAGCAGCACCAGGCCGTTTTCCCGCAGTCGCGCGGTGACCGGGCTGTCGACGTCCCACGGCTGATCGGGGTCGATGCAGCGCGAACCCCGCAAGGTCGGCCAGCCCTGGGTGAGGAACATGTCCTTGATCGAGGCGGGGACACCGTCCAGCCAGCCGATCGGATTGCCGTCCCGCCACCGGATCTCCGACGCCTTGGCCTGCTCCATCGCGCGCTCGGCATCCACCAGGCAATAGGCGTTGACGTCGCCGTCGCGTTCTTCGATGGCGCGCAACGCGTTCTGAGTGGCCTCGACCGGTGACAGCTCCCCGGTGGCATACGCGGCGACGAGCTCGCTGGCGGTCGACTTGGTGTCGTTCATCCGGCCCCTAACCTTGGCGAAGCGTCTCCGACGGCACGTACCCGAGCCGCTTGTCCACGACATTGCGCAGTGGCTCCCCCGCGCGCCAGCGACGGAAGTTGTCCGCGAACACCTCTACCAGAGTATTACGCCAGCCGACGAAGTCGCCCGACATATGCGGTGAGATCAGCACGTTCTCCATCGTCCATAAAGGACTGTCGGGTGGCAACGGCTCGGTGTCGAAGACGTCGAGCGCCGCGCCGCCGACCGGCCCGTCCCGCAGCGCCGCGACGAGAGCGGAGGTCACCACCAGCTCACCGCGGCCGACGTTGACGAACCGGGAGCCGGGCTTCATCGCGGCGAACGTCTCGGCGTCGAACATGCCCTTCGTCTGCTCGGTCAGCGGCGCGACCGCGACGACGTAGTCCGCGTCGGGGAGATGCCGTGCCAGCTCCGAGGAGGCATGCACGTCCCCGAAGTCGGGATCGTCTTCACGGGCACGCCGCCCGACGCCGGCCACCGACATCCCGGCCGCCCGCAGCAGCCGCGCGATCGACCGGCCGATCGGCCCGGTGCCGACCACGAGCACCCGGCGACCGGCGATGCGTTCACTCTCCCGGTGCTTCCACCGGTTCTCTCGTTGAAGTTCCCACGAACGGACGAAGTCCTTGGCGAACGTGAGGACGACACCGAGGACGTACTCGGCGATCGCACCGTCGAACACCCCGCGCGAGTTGGTGAGCACGACGTCGCCGTCCCGCAGCCCGGGGAAGAGCACCGGGTCGACGCCCGCGCTGGCGATGTGCAGCCAGCGCAGCCGATCGGCCGCGTGCCAGGCGCCGGGGACAGCGGTCGAAAGGAAGTCGTAGACGAAGAGCGCGTCGGCGCCGGATAACGCATCGGCCAGCCCTGCCTCATCGGTGTAACGAACCACCGCTTCAGCTTCGATGGCGCGCATATCCGGTGGACGTGCGTTTCCGCAGAGCACCGCCAGCACGGGGGTCTCCGAAGCGATCACGTTGACACCGTAAAAGTGGCTCGTATGATTGTCAACAATCCGAGGAAAGACCCCCGGAGCACCGGACTGTGGCAGCAGAAGTACTTCCGGAGGCTGAGACTTGGATTTCGACTTACTGGAGTTCGACGGGCCCTTGGCGCAGCGCGGCATCGGCGTGATCGCCCCGTTCGACCTCGCCCTGGAACGCGAGCTGTGGCGCTGGGTGCCGATGGAGGTCTCCCTCCACCTGGCGCGGACACCGTACGAACCCGTCCCCGTCAGCATGGAGATGGCCCAGCTCGTGAGCGACAGCAGGCATCTCGCCGCCGCCACGAGAGACGTGCTCCACGTGGAGCCCGAAGTCGTCGCCTATCTGTGCACCTCCGGCAGCTTCGTCAACGGCGTGGACTACGAACGGTCCTTGACCAAGGCGATCTGCGACGCCGGCGCGCCGGACGCCGTCACCACCTCCGGCGCGCTCTCCGAGGTCCTGCACCAGCTCGACCTCCACCAGGTCTCGGTACTGACCCCCTACGACGGCGACCTGACGGACAAGCTGCACGAGTTCCTGACCGAACTCGAGGTGCGCACGGTGTCGAGCGATCATCTCGGCCTGGGCGGCGGCATCTGGAAGGTCAGCTACCGGACCATCGCCGAACGCATCCTCGCCGCCGACCACGCCGACGCGGAGGCCATCTTCGTCAGCTGCACGAACCTCCCCACCTACGATCTGATCGAGCCACTCGAAACCGCGCTCGGCAAACCCGTCCTCACCGCGAACCAGCTCACGATGTGGGCCTGCCTCCGGCGGATGAACCTGCCGATCGTCGGGCCAGGCAAGTGGCTCCGCGAGGTCGCTTGACCTCCTCCCCTACGATTGTCGACAATCTGCCTCCGGAGGTCCCGTGCCCATCCCGCTCACCCCACCCGAGCCGCCGTCCGAGTCGACCACGGTCGGGTTCATCTACCCCGATCACGCGGCCGAAGACGACTATCCGCTCGCGGAACAACTCCTCGGCGGGGACAGGGCCGGGATCAAACTGCCGGTCGAGCACATCTACGGGACCGATCTGCACGCCGTGCCCGAACTCCTCGACCTCGGCAGCGAGGCCCGGCTCGCCGACGGCGCCGCCCTGCTGGCCAAACACCAACCGGACGCGGTGGTGTGGGCATGCACCAGCGGCAGCTTCGTCTACGGCTGGGAAGGCGCCCGGGATCAGGCCGACCAGCTGGCCGCCGTCGCCGGCGTCCCCGCGTCGAGCACCTCCTTCGCCTTCGTCCACGCCGCGCGGGCACTCGGCGTCCGGCGGGTCGCGGTCGCCGCCAGCTACCCGGACGACGTCGCCGGGTTGTTCGTCGACTTCCTCGGCGCGGGCGGGATCGAAGTGGTCTCCATGGGCAGTGCGGACATCGACACCGCCGCCGAGGTCGGCAGGCTCACCCCGGAAGCCGTCATCGCACTCGCGGTGGACCGCGACCACGCGGCCGCCGACGCGGTGCTCGTCCCGGACACCGCCATGCGGACGCTCGGCGAGATCAACATGATCGAAGCCCGCCTCGGCAAGCCGGTGCTGACCGCCAATCAGGTCACCGTCTGGGAGGGCCTGCGGCTCACCGGGAAGTCCCCGCTCGTCCGCACCTTGGGCGCGCTGTTCGGGCAGAGAGGCAACTGAACCATGACCTTGCCGGATATCGAGCCGGTCAGCCGGGAGTCGACCGCCGGGATCATCGCGCGCCAGCTGCGGGACGCGATCATGACCGGTGCGCTTCCCCCCGGCACCCAGCTCGGTGAAACCGAGCTGGCTTCCCGGTTCCAAGTCTCGCGGGGGCCACTGCGGGAGGCGATGCAGCACCTCGTCTCCGAAGGGCTCCTGCGCAGCGAGCGCCACCGCGGGCTGTTCGTGATCGACCTCGAACCCGGTGACGTCTACGACATCTATTCGGCACGTTCGGCCATCGAGCGCGCCGCGATGCTGCGCGCGCTGCGCGGAGACCGGGAGAAGGTCGCCGCCGTACTCGAAGAGGCCGTGAGCGCCATGGCCGTCGCCGCCGACGACGACGATCCGACCGCGCTCTCCTGGGCGGACCTCCGGTTCCACGAGGCGCTGATCGGCGCCTCCGGCAGCAAACGGCTCGTGCGCATGGCACGGACCCTGCTCATCGAGACCCGGATGTGCCTCACCGCACTGCAGGGGACGTACCAGCGGGTCGAGGAACGGGTCACCGAGCACACCCGGATCATCGAGGCCCTGCGCGAGGGCGACGAGGACACCGCGCTTTCGCTGCTGGAAGCCCATATGGAGGACGCCGTCCAGCGGCTGGCGCCGGGCACCAGCCTGCGCGAGGGCGAAGCCCCCGCCGTACCTTAGGAAATCAGCCACGGCCCCGCGCTCCCAGCACCGGCTGCCCGCCCGTCCCGCCGCGGAAGTCCCTGTCCCACGGCCATCTCCCGTGCTCGTCCTCGTAGACCAGTTGCAGGGCACGGAAATCCTCGCCGTACAGGAGAACAGCGGTGAGCATGTGCGCGGGCGGCGAGCTGAGCGAGACGACCTCCAGCGCCGGCCAGCCCGCCGCCGTCAGCGTCTCACCCGGCTCGGGCGGGCCCGAACGGACCGCCTCCCGGGCGAAGAAGTTGAGCAGCTGCCCCGATCTTCGCTCTCTCAGCCCGGTGACGACGAATTCCGGCATCCCCGCGTCGGTGAGCCCGACCGTATACGCGAAGGGAGGCTGGGCGCCTCCGCCATCCACGGTCTGCACCATCCAGCCGTGCTGCCGGATCAGCGGGCGGACCTCCTCGATGAGGTAGTCGTCGCGGGTCTTCCCGGGGTTTTCGCAATGCCAGCACATCGGCGCTCCTCCAGTCGTCGAATCCGATGATCGACACTGTGCACCGCGCCACCGACAAAAAAGTGCGACGCCCCTCCGAAGCCCGCACTTTTCCCTTTGATCGCACCAGAATTTTATTTCACGCCTGGGCTTCCGACGGATACCGAGCCCGGATGTGAGACCGGCGTCCCGCCTCGGTGCCGGATCCCCACGGTCACGCACGAAAGCCCTCGGCGACCCTCTCGACAGACCCGGCTCGGCTCACTGTCCGCCGCCACTTCCGCCTTCCCCCATCGCGCCGGATCGCCACTCGAGACCCCGGCAAGTCGTGAATGGACCATTCATGACTTGCCGGGCCTTGACACGCGACTATGCGGATGGTTCAAGATAGAGCGGCGACCACCGCGGACCCGAGTTCGGCGGTGGTGGACATACCGCCGAGATCCGGGGTCTGCACCGCCCCCTCTTCGAGAACCTTCTCCACCGCGGCGTGAACATCCTGTGCCGCAGCCTTTTCACCGAGATGGTCGAGCAGCATGGCACCCGCCAGGATCTGCGCCACCGGATTCGCGATGCCCTGTCCGGCGATGTCGGGAGCACTCCCGTGCACCGCCTCGAACATGGAAGGAAAGTTCCCTGATGCATTGATATTGCCCGAAGGCGCCATTCCGAGCCCGCCCGTCACGGCCGCCGCCAAGTCGCTCAAGATGTCACCGAAAAGATTCGAAGCGACCACGACGTCGAGCCGGTCCGGCGCCTGCACCATCCGCGCGGCGAGGGCGTCGACATGGCATTGTTCGGCGTGGACGTCCGGATACTCCGCGGCGATTCGGAGGAAGATCTCGTCCCAGAACGGCATCGAGTGGATGAGGCCGTTGGACTTCGTCGCCGAACAGACCCGCCCAGTCCGTGTCTTCGCCAGCTCGAAGGCATAGCGGATGATCCGCTCCACCCCGACTCGCGTGAACACGGATTCCTGCAAGACGAACTCGTTCTCCTGACCGCGATTGTGGCGGCCGCCGATCTCCGAGTACTCGCCCTCGGAGTTCTCGCGGACGATCACCATCTCCAGCTCTTCGGCGCTCCGGCCGGCCAGTGCCGAGGTGGTGCCCGGCAACAGCCGGACCGGTCGGAGGTTGACGTACTGGGAGAACGCGCGCCGCACCGGGATGAGGAGACCCCACAACGAAACATGATCCGGCACACCGGGGAAGCCGACGGCACCGAGGAAGATCCCGTCGAAACGGGACAGCTGCTCGATCCCGTCGTCCGGCATCATCGACCCGGTCTTGGTGTACCGCTCACAACTCCAGTCGAATTCCGTCCAGGACAACGAAAAGCCGTGCGACGCCGCCACGCGGTCGAGGACCTTGCGAGCCTCGACCGTGACGTCGACACCGATCCCGTCACCCGGGATGCCGGCGATTCGGTACGAAGAAGACGCTGTTTGAAAACTCATAGAGCCACCGCGATGTACTTGGTCTCGAGGAACTCGTCGATGCCGACGGTGCCGCCTTCACGACCGAGGCCGGATTGCTTGATCCCGCCGAACGGTGCCGCCGGATTCGAGACCAGACCCTGGTTGAGGCCGATCATGCCGGCTTCCAGCCGCTCGGAGACCCGCAAGGCCCGTTTCAGATCGGAGGTGTACACATAGGACACAAGGCCGAATTCGGTGTCGTTCGCGGCCGCGATGGCCTCGTCCTCGCTGTCGAACGGAGTGATCGGGGCGACCGGTCCGAAGATCTCCTCCGACGCGAGCCGGGCGTCCTTCGGCACATCAGTGAGCACCGTGGCCTGGTAGAAGTTACCCGGACGGTCCACCGCGGACCCACCGGTGAGGACGCGCGCTCCTCGCTCGGTGGCGTCGGTGACCAGGCCGCCGACCTTCTCCACCGCGGCTTCGTCGATGAGCGGGCCGACGACGACACCTTCCTCGGTGCCGCGGCCCATCGGCAGGGCCTCCATGCGTTCGGTCAGGCGACGCGAGAACTCGTCGACGATGCCTCGCTGGACGTAGAAGCGGTTCGCGGCCGTGCAGGCCTCGCCGATGTTGCGCATCTTCGCGGTCATGGCGCCTTCGACGGCGGCGTCGAGGTCGGCGTCTTCGAAGACCAGGAAGGGGGCGTTGCCGCCGAGTTCCATCGAAGTCCGCAGCACCTTGTCCGCGCACTGCTCCAGCAGCTTCCGGCCGACGCCGGTCGAGCCGGTGAAGGACAGTTTGCGGGCGCGTCCGTCACGGATCAGGGGTTCCATCACGCCGCCGGAGTCCGACGTCGTGAGCACGTTCAGCACGCCTTCCGGCAGCCCCGCCTCGGCGAGGATCGCCGCGAGGGCCAGCATCGAAAGGGGGGTCTGGGCCGCGGGTTTGATGACCATCGTGCAGCCGGCCGCGACCGCGGGGCCGATCTTGCGGGTACCCATGGCCATGGGGAAGTTCCACGGCGTGATGAGCAGGCACGGCCCGACGGGCTGCTTCGTCACCAGGAAACGGCCGGCGCCGTTGGGCGCGACGGCGAAGCCGCCGTCGATCCGGACGGCTTCCTCCGCGAACCAGCGGAAGAACTCGGCCGCGTAGGTGATCTCGCCCTTCGACTCGGCGAGTGGTTTGCCCATCTCGAGGGTCATCAGCAGCGCGAGCTCGTCGGCGCGCTCGATGAGCAGCTCGTAGGCGCGGCGCAGGATCTCGCCGCGTTCACGCGGGGCGACGTCCGCCCAGCCTGCCTGCGCGGCGACGGCGGCGTCGAGCGCGTCGGTTCCGTCCGCCGGTGACGCGTCGGCCACCTCGCACAGGGCTTCGCCTGTCGAGGGGTCGAGAACGGGGAAGGTCTTCCCACCCGCGGCGGGCACCCACTTGCCGCCGATGAACAGTTCCTTGTCGACCGCCGTGACTACGCCGGCCTCACTGATCGAACTCATCCCAACGCTCCTCCGTGTTGTCCCGACCGTCATGCTATGGATATTGTCAACAATCGACAACAGCTCAGCCGACCTAGGAGCGCAGCCCATGGCCCAGCTATCACCGCTGCTCAAGCAGGCAACGCCGGTCGTGGTCGACCACGGTGAAGGGGTTTACCTCTATGACACCGAGGGCAAACGTCACCTCGACTTCACCGCCGGTATCGGTGTGACCAGCACCGGTCACTGCCACCCGCACGTGGTGAGCGCCGCGCGGGAGCAGATCGGCAAGCTCATCCACGGGCAGTACACGACGGTCATGCACGAACCGATGCTCGAACTGACCGAGAAGCTGGGCGGAGTCCTGCCGGAAGGACTGGATTCCCTCTTCTACGCGAACTCGGGCAGCGAGGCTGTCGAGGCGGCACTGCGGCTGTCCCGGCAGGCGACGAAGCGTCCGAACGTCATCGTGTTCCAGGGCGGGTTCCACGGCCGGACGGTCGCGGCGGCGACCATGACGACGTCGGGGACCCGGTTCAGCGCCGGGATCTCGCCGCTGATGGCCGGTGTGCACGTCGCGCCCTTCCCGTACGCCTTCCACTACGGCTGGGACGAGGAGACCGCGACGAAGTTCGCCCTGCGGGAACTCGACTACCTGTTCGCGACGGTCTGCGCGCCGAACGAGACGGCCGCGTTCTTCATCGAGCCGGTACTCGGCGAGGGCGGGTACGTCCCGGCGAACCCCGAGTTCCTGGCCGGGCTCCGGGAACGCGCGGACAAGCACGGGATCCTGCTGGTGATGGACGAGATCCAGACCGGCTTCGGCCGGACGGGCAAGTTCTGGGGGCACGACCACTTCGGGGTGCGCCCGGACATCGTGCTCATCGCGAAGGGTCTCGCGAGCGGGTTCCCGATCTCGGGTATCGCCGCGTCGGAGGAGCTGATGGCGAAGGCGCTTCCCGGCTCCCAGGGCGGGACCTACGGCGGCAACGCGGTGGCCTGTGCGGCGGCGATCGCCACCTTGGAGGTGATCCAGCGAGAAGGGCTGGTCGAGAACGCCGCCGAGCGCGGACGCCAGCTGCTGGAGGGCGTGCGGGTGATCGCGGACAAGTCGCCGTCCATCGGCGACGTTCGCGGTCTGGGGTTGCTGGTCGGCTCCGAGTTCACCACCGCGGACGGCGAGCCGGACACCGCGAAGGCACAGGCAGCGCAGAAAGCCGCTTCCGCCAACGGGTTGCTGCTGCTGACCTGTGGGGCCTACATGAACGTCGTCCGGATGGTGCCGCCGCTGATCGTCGACACCGAACAGGTCGACGAGGCACTGCGGATCTGGGGTGACGTCGTGGCGGGGGTCCAGTGATGGCCCGCTACCTCACGATCACCCTCGACAAACGCGGAGTGTCCTGCCGGGCCCGGCTGCTCGACGCCGAAGCCCCGCGGACCTGCCGTGCGGTGTGGGACGCTTTGCCGCAGAGCGGTTCCGCTTACCACGCGAAGTACGCGCGCAACGAGGTCTACACCCTCGTACCGCCCTTCGCCGAACCCAAGCCGGGCCGCGAAAACCCCACGGTGACCCCGATTCCGGGCGACGTCGTGTACTTCGGCTTCGAGGCGTGGGAGATCGGGAATCCGGCGTACGGCTATGACGAAGAGAGCGAGGCACACAGTGACCAGGGTGCGACCGACCTCGCGATCTTCTACGGGCGCAACAACCTGCTGATCAACGGCGACGCGGGCTGGGTGCCCGGCAACGTGTTCGCGACGATCGAAGAGGGACTGGCCGAAATGGCGGAAGCCGCGCAGGACCTCTGGCTGCGCGGTGTCGAAGGCGAGACGCTTTCGTTCGCCCGTGCCTGAAAGCTCGTGGGCGGCAAGGGTTCCCCTCCCTCACCGCCCACGAGCCCGGCACCCCTCCCTGGCTTACTGTTTCTCGCCGGTCAAGCGGTACTCGACACCGCCGACTTCATTGCCACGCTGGTCGACCTGGGTCACGTGGACGGTGTACTGCCCACCGGCCGCCTCGGCGCCGCCGGTGAAGCTCAGCTGAGCGGGCACCTGTTCGCCGGACTTGAACGTCAGCCCGCCGATCCGGGCTCGCTGCGGATTCACGATGGCCAGTTCGGTCTCGCCGACCCGTTCGATGCCTTCGCCCTTCGCCCCGCCTGCCCGCCAGCGTGCGGCGAGGTCGGGACCGAGATCGATGGTGATCCGACCCGGCCCGGTGAGCGGTTTGCCCGGCTGGGTGAAGACGATGTCGCCGACCGCCGTGGGTTCAGGGCCGTCCCAGCCGAACACGATGGGCCGGAATTGCGGGACCTTGATCTTGAACGGGACCGCGTTCACGTTGTGCCACGCGATGTTGTTGTTGTTCCGCGTGTTGGTGGACGTACTGAGGCCTTCCGTCGGAAGGTCGGTCGGCGAAAGCCAGCGGGCCAGCAGGCAGAAGTGCGAACCGATCGGGACCTTCCACGGGATGACGATCGTCTTGGTGCCGTAGGGCACGGACTGGTTGGAGGCCGTTCCGATGTAGTTCCACTGGTTCGGCCACTGTGCCACGGTGCCCTGTTTGGTGTACCAGACCTGCAGGTTCCCGTTCTCGGATCCGTCACCGTACGGGCCGGGGCGGTTGACCGTGACGTGGACGAAGGCGTTGCCTCCCTGGACGACCGGGTCGTCGGTGGCGCACAAGACCGTCGCCGAGAAGCACACTCGGATGTCGGGGCTGGAGTAGAGCGAACCGGACGAGGCCTCGTATCCGTAGTCGTTCACGTTGTCCCGGATGAAGACGTCGCTGCGAGCTTCCGGCGAGGCTTGGACCGCCGGTGCGAAACCTGCGAACAAGGTCGCGACGGCCATGGCGGCCGCGGCGATCAGGGTTCGCCGGCGTCGCGGGTTCCTGCTGATCATGTTTCCCTCCTTGGGCGAAACATTCGACCTACCGACCGTCGATCACGCCGGTTGTGGCGCGGTTGTCGAGATCGTGTGCCCTAATTGGCCGATTTCGGCCGGTCCCTGCCCGGATACGCTCACCGAGGTCACATTCCGGAGGGAGCAGCGTGCCCGGGCCAGGGGATTTGCGGGTGCTGGGTCCGGTCGAAGCGATCGGACCCACCGGGCGGGCGAAGCTCCACGGCGCCCGCCAGCGAGCCGTGCTCGGCGTTCTCGCCCTGCACGCGGGCACAGTCGTGCCGATCCCCCGGCTGGTCGACGTGCTCTGGGGCGAGGATCCGCCCCGCACCGCGGTGAAGACCCTGCACAGCCACGTCGCCAGGATCCGGCAGGCACTGGAGGACTGCGGCTTCCCGCCGGTGCTGCTGACCCGCAAACCCGGGTACGTCCTCACGGTCGCACCGTCCTCTGTCGATGCGCTCCGTTTCGAAGAGGGACTACGTGCCGCTCAGCGGGACTCTCCGGGACAAGCGGTGACCGCGTTGCGCGAGGCTTTGCGGCTCTGGCACGGCGAAGCGTTCGCGGACGCCGAGCTCGACGGCTGGGGGTTGCGCGAGGTCGAGCGGCTGCGGGAACTGCGGTTGTCCGCTTGGGAGGAACTCTGGGACGCGGAACTCCGGCTCGGCGACCACGACGAAGTCCTCCGGGAACTGCCGCGCCTGCGAGCCGAACATCCCCACCGCGAACGGCTGGCCGCGCTGCACATGCTCGCCCTGCATCGCTGCGGAAGACATGCCGAAGCGCTCGAAACCTTCCAGTCCGTCCGCCGGGGACTGGCCGACGAGTTCGGCGTCGACCCCGGTCCGGAACTGGTCGCACTGCACACGTCGATCCTGCGCCGCGCGCCCGAACTCGACGCGCCCACGCGGGGCACGGCACCCGCGCAGCTCCCGGCCCGCGTCGGGCATTTCACCGGGCGGCAGCACGAACTCGCTTCGCTGGACCGGCTTCTCGACGAGACCGAGCGACCGGTCGTGGTGATCTCCGGCGCGGCGGGGATGGGCAAATCCGCGCTGGCCGTGCAGTGGGCGCACCGGATCGCCGACCGCTTCCCCGACGGCCAGCTCTTCCTCGACCTCGCCGGGCATGATCCGCACGAGGCGGTGACGGCGGGCGACGCGCTCGCCCATCTGCTGCGTGGCCTGGGGCTGCCCGACGATCGGTTGCCCGACGCGACGGCCGAACGCGCCGCGCTCTTCCGCTCGCTGCTGCACGGCAAGCGGTGCGTGGTCGTCGCCGACAACGCGGGCGGCGTCGACCAGATCCTGCCGCTCGTACCCGGCACGGCGAAGACGATGCTGATCGTGACCAGCAGGCAGACCCTGGCCGCGCTCGGCAGCAGGCACGCGGTCCACGTGCTCGCTCTCGACGCCCTCGCCGATCCGGAGTCGATGACCCTGCTCACCCGTGTGCTGGGCGCCGAACGCGTCGCCCGCGAACCGGAGCAGGCCGCCCGGCTGGCCAGGTTGTGCGACGGGATGCCGCTGGCCCTGCGCATCGCCGCCGCGCGCCTGACCGGGGAACCGGGCCGCCCGATCGCCGGGCTCACCCGCGAGCTGACCGGCGTCGGGCGTCTGGAAACTCTTGCCGTACAAGGGGATTCGCGAACCGTACGGACCGTGCTCGCAAGCGCCTACCTGCCGTTGGAGCCCGCGTCCGCACAGCTGTTCCGGCTGTCCGGGCTCAGCCCGGGGACGTCGTTCAGCCCGGCTCTCGGCGCCGCGCTGTGCGGGGTGTCGCCCGAGGCGGGCCGAGCCGCGGTCGCCGCGCTCTCCGCCGCGCACCTGATCACCCCGGCAGGCCCGGATCGTCACCGCTTCCACGATCTGATCCGCGAATTCGCCGTCGCCTGTGCGCGCGCCGACGAGACGACGGCCGGCCGCGCGGAAGCGGCGGATCGGCTCGTCGACTGGTATCTGCACGTGGCCGCCGAGGCGAACCGGATCATCGACCCGAACCGCGACCTGGTCACCCCGGCACTGCGGCACCCCGCGCCCGAGCGGCCGTTCCCGCCGGAAAGGCGGGCGGCGCTCGCGTTCCTGGGTGCCGAACGCGCGAACCTGCTGCCCGTGGTGCGGTTCGCGCGCGAGCACGGCCGCAACACCGCCGCCTGGCAGCTCACCTATCTGCTGACCAGTTTCTACGACACCACGGGTGGCTGGAACGAGCGGATCGGGCTGTGCCGCGAGGGCGCCGCGGCCGCCGCCGAACTCGCCGATCCCTTGGCGGAGGCGGAGATGCTGCGCGCGCTGGGTGCCGCGTACTTCATGACCCGCAGGCTGACCGACGCGCTCGAAACCAACGCCCGCGCGTTGAAGGCCGCCCGCGCGGCGGGCGATCTCGAAGGCGAAGGGCATATCTACAACAACACCGCGAACGCCTACGCGGCGTTGCGCCGGTTCGACGAGGCGATCACCGCGTACCGGCTCGCGGTGGAACGGTGCACCTCGGCGGGCAACCGGCTCGGGCGCGCGCTGTCCCAGCGCAACCTCGGCCACGCCTACATCCGCCGCGGCCAGCCGATGGACGCGCTCGGCCCGCTGACGTCCGCGCTGGAGACGTTCCGCGAACTCGGCAACGCCCGCCTGGAGGCCGCCACCCTGGACACCCTCGGCGAGGCCTACGAGGAACTCGGCGAGCACGATGTCGCGCTGGAACACCTCGGCAAGGCGCTGGCCGCGTCACGGGCGATCGGCGACCGGTGGCAGGAATGGGAATCCCTGCTGCACGCTGGGCAGGTCCACCTCTCCCGGCGGGATTTCCCGGCGGCGCGGGACGATTTCGACCAGGCGCTGCTGATCAGCCGGGACGTCGGGAACCGGCACAGCGAGGCGGCCGCGCTCGACCGGCTCGGCCGTGCTTGCCTGGGGCTCGGCGACCTGGCCGCGGCGCGGGAGAACCTCGAACGCGGTCTCGCGGTCCGGGCCGGTGTCCCGGATCCCTACGAGGAGGCTCACCTGCACCGCGACCTGGGCGACCTCGAAGCGCGCGGCGGCGACACTGCCGCCGCGGCCGCCCACTGGGCCAGAGCTGTCGAACTCTACCGGCGGGCGAACGCGACGGCCGACGCCGACGTGGTCACCCGGCGGGGCTGATCACCACGTTCGAAATCGCGTACACGAGCCTCCCCTGCGACGGCTGGAAGAACTCGACCCGTGCCTTCCCGCCCTCGTCACCGGACAGGAGGGTGAACTCGGCGTATCCCCTGGTCTCACCGCGCTGGAGGGTGACGACGCCGTCCTTCACCGGCACGTGGCCGGATCCCTCGGTGCGATAGCGGATCGTGAGCGGACCGGACCACGGCCGGGACAGCACGACCGGCACCTTGCAGGTGGTGCCCGGGACGATGCCGAGCGGTGCCCTCCAGCAGATCTCCCCGTCCTGGGTGGTGATCGCCGGTGAGGTCTTGACCGCGTCGTCGTCGGCCACCCAGGAGACACCGACGCTGTGCCCGATCCGGACACCTCTCTCGCCGTACAGCTGCAGGGAGAACATCTCGTCGTTCTCGACACCGGAATCGGCGCGGACCCTGACCGCGACGGTCTGCGGATCCGTCCGCCCGGACCAGGTCAGCGTGCCGGTGCTCGGCGCGTAGTCGACGTCCTCCTTGGCGACGTATGCCGGATCGACCGGCGAACCGTTGCCTTCGATCGTCCGATACTCGACCGAACCCTGCGGAGCACAGCCGCCGTCCGCGAGCGAAACAGTGAAGAGGAAGGTGGTGTATCCGGCGTTCGTCCCCTCGGCCCGGCTGACGCCGCTGACGTTCACGACGGGCTCCGCGCAGGTCGTCTGCCCGCCTTCGGCCGTTGGTACCGCGAGCCCGAACGCGGCCGCGAGCACCGCCCCCAGCGTCCCGATCCGTCTCATCGTTGGTCCCATCGAGCGTCCACCCCTTCCGGCGGGCTGTCGGAGGGCCCGCTGCGACATGCGTAGCCGAACGTGGTTGTCGCGAGGTTGTGAGCAGCAAACATGAAAAGGATTCATGGCCACGGCCGCCCGCTACGTACTACGCTTCGGTAACCAGGCAAGGACGCGTGAGGAAGGGCTGTCGATGGGCGATGTTGCGGCACGGTTCGCCGAGATCGTCGGGGAGACGAATCTGCTGTCAGGCGAGGCGATCCCCGAGGACTACGCACACGACGAGGCGTTGACGGCCGCCCCGCAGCAGCCCGCTCACCTGGCGAAACCGGGGAACGCCGAGGAGGTCGCCGAACTGCTCAAAACGGCGGCCGAGTACGGCGTCCCGGTCACCGCACGGGGCTCCGGCACGGGGCTCTCGGGTGGCGCGCGACCGCGCGAGGACGGTCTCGTCATCTCTTTCGAGCGAATGAACGCGGTACTGGAGATCGACACGGAGAACCACGTCGCCGTCGTCCAGCCCGGCGTCACACTGTCCGAATTGGACGAAAAGACCTTGGCGGCCGGACTCGGCTACACGGTCTATCCCGGCGAGCTGAGCGCGAGCGTCGGCGGCAACGTCGGGACGAACGCGGGCGGCATGCGCGCGGTCAAGTACGGCGTCACGCGGCACAACGTCGTGGGCCTGCAGGCGGTGCTGCCGACCGGGGAGATCATCCGGACGGGCGGCAAGACCTCGAAGGTCTCGACGGGGTACGACCTCACCCAGCTGATCATCGGCTCCGAAGGCACCCTCGCGCTCGCGACCGAGGTCATCGTGAAGCTGTACCCGCGCCTGCCGCACGGCGCGACGGTGCTCGCCCCGTTCGAGACCTTCGACGACGTGATGACCGTCGTCCCGAAGATCCTCTCCAGCGGGCTCGCGCCGCATATCGTCGAGTACATCGACAACATGACCCTCGCCGCGATCAGCTACAACGAGAAGCTCAGCCTCGGCGTCGCGGACGGCATCCGCGATTCCGCGCAGGCCTACCTGGTGGTGGCGCTGGAGAACCGTGACAACGACAGGCTGCACGCCGACATCGAAGAACTCGGCGGTCTGCTGGGCGATCTCGGCGCGATGGACGTCTACGTGCTCGAAGGCGGCTCCGCGCGCAAACTCATCGAGGCCCGCGAAAAGGCGTTCTGGACGGCCAAGTCGGTCGGCGCCGACGACGTCATCGACGTGGTGGTCCCGCGTGCGGCGATGCCGGAATTCCTGCGCCGGACCAGGGAAATGGCGCTTTCGCGCGAAGCGGGCGCACTCGGCTGCGGGCACGCCGGCGACGGCAACGTCCACCTCGCCATCTTCTGCAAGGATCCGGAGAAGCGGAAGAAACTGCTGACCGACATCTTCGCGCTCGGCATGGAACTCGGCGGCGCAATCTCCGGCGAGCACGGCCTCGGGCAGACGAAGTCCGAGTACTTCCTCGAGCTGGAGGACCCGGCGAAGGTCGCGTTGATGCGCCGGATCAAGGAGAGCTTCGACCCCGCCGGGATCCTCAACCCCGGCGTCCTGTTCCGAGAGGGCTTGAAAAAGTGAGTGAGATGAACGGCGCCCAGTCCCTGATCCGCACGCTCGTCGACAGTGGCGTGGACGTGTGCTTCTCCAATCCCGGTACCTCGGAAATGCATTTCGTCGCCGCTCTCGACACCGTGCCCGAGATGCGCGGGGTGCTCGGCCTGTTCGAAGGCGTCGTCACCGGCGCCGCGGACGGGTACGCGCGGATCGCCGGCAAACCGGCCGCGACGCTGCTGCATCTCGGCCCCGGTCTCGGGAACGGGCTGGCGAACCTGCACAACGCGCGCCGCGCGCACACCCCGATCGTCAATGTGATCGGCGATCACGCGACCTACCACAAGCAGTACGACGCCCCGCTCGAATCGGATATCGAAGCCGTCGCCGGTTCGCTCGAAGGCTGGGTCCGCCGCTCCGAGCACACGAAGGACGTCGGTGCCGACGCCGCCGCGGCGGTCGCGGCCTCCCAGGACGCCCCGGGGCAGATCGCGACGTTGATCCTCCCGGCAGACGCATCCTGGGGTGAGGGCGGCGAGTCCCGCGCCCCCATCCCGCCGCGGATCCCGCAGGCCGTGGACGCGACGACGGTGAAGGACATCGCCGAGATCCTGACCGGCGGGGAACCCGTCGCACTCCTCGTCGGCGGCAGCGCCTGCCGCGAGGCCGGGCTGCGCGCGACCAGCCGGATCGCCGCCGCGACCGGGGTGAAGGCGTTCGTCGAGACGTTCCCTTCGCGGCTCGAACGCGGGGAGGGCCTGCCGACGATCGAGCGGCTGGGCTATCTCGCCGAGCAGGTCGCGTACCAGCTCGACGGGATCAAGCACGTGATCATCGCCGGGACGAAGGCACCCGTGTCGTTCTTCGCGTACCCGGGCAAGGCGAGCAACCTCGTGCCCGAAGGCGCGCAGGTCCACGTGCTGGCCGACCTCGGGCAGGACATCACGCGCGCGCTGAACGAGGTCGCGGACCTCGTGGCGGCCGAGACCGAGCCGGTACTGCAGGAGGCGGCCCGGCCGTCGCTGCCGTCGGGACCGCTGACGCCGCAGAACTGGGTCGAGGTGATCGGCGCGCTGCTGCCGGAACGCGCGATCATCGCGGACGAGGCGAACACCTCCGGTCTGCTCCTGCCGACGGCGACCGCGGGCGCGCCGCGGCACGACGTGCTGACACTGACCGGTGGCGCGATCGGCTACGGCATGCCCGTCGCGACCGGTGCGGCCGTCGCCGCCCCGGACCGGCCGGTGATCAGCCTGCAGTCCGACGGCAGCGCGCTCTACACGATCTCGGCGCTGTGGACGCAGGCGCGGGAGAACCTCGACGTCACCACGGTCCTGCTGAACAACCGCGCCTACGCGATCCTGCGGCTGGAGTTGCAGCGCGTCGGCGCGGACGCCAGCGGGCCCAAGGCGAACGAACTGCTCGACCTTTCGCGGCCGGACATGGACTTCGTCAAGATCGCCGAAGGCATGGGTGTTCCCGCGACACGGGCGACGACCGCGGAAGAGCTGGCCGAGCAGTTCCAGCGCGCACTGACCGAGCCGGGACCGCATCTGATCGACGCGATCGTGCCGGCGCTGTTCTGACGAGCGGTTCGCACTGAAAGGCCCCTTCATCGCGAAGTTCGCGACGAAGGGGCCTTTCAGTGCGCGGGTGTCAGTGGACCGGGACGGCCAGGGGCTCGGGCTGCCGTTGCTTCGGCACGATCGCGGTCAGGACGAGCCCCAGCAGCGCGGCACCGGCGGCGACGATGAAGCTCATCCGGAAACCGTCCGCGGACGGGACCGAAACCCCGCCGACGGTGATCGCCAGCGACGCGAGCATGGTCGCCATGACCGCGCTGGACGTCGACGTGCCGACCGACCGCATCAACGAGTTCAGGCCGTTCGCCGACGCGGTCTCGCTGACCGGGACCGAGCCCATGATCAGGGCGGGCATCGCCGCGTAGGCGATACCGACCCCGCCACCGATGATGATCGACGCGATGATCAGCTCGAAGGCGTTGTCCATCAACACGGTCGCGAACACGTATCCGGCCGAGATGACGGCGGCGCCGGTCATCAACGTCGCGCGCGGGCCGTAGCGGGTGATCAGCCGGGCCGACACCGGCGACAGCATGAACATCACCAGCCCGTTCGGCGCCAGGCAGAGCCCGGCCTGCACCATCGTCAGGCCGAGGCCGTAGCCGGTCGAGGCGGGCGCCTGCAACAACTGCGGGAACGACAACGCCATCGAGTAGAGCGCGAAACCGATCATGATCGACGCGAGGTTGGTGAACAGCACCGGACGCCGCGCGGAGACCCGCAGGTCCACCAGCGGATCGCGGCGCCGTAGCTGGTAGCCGCCCCAGATCAGCAGGATCGCCACCGCGGCACCGGCGAACCCGAGGGTGCGGCCGCTGCCCCAGCCCCATTGGGAGCCCTTGACGATCGGCAACAGCAGGCAGACCAGCCCGGCTGTCAACCCCACTGCACCGAGGTAGTCGAACGGCGCGGGTGTCTTCACCGGCGACTCCGGGACGACGAACAGGATCAGCAGACCGCAGACCAGTCCCAGCCCCGCCGACGCCCAGAAGAGGACGTGCCAGTCGGCGTTCTGCGCGACCAGTGCCGAAACGGGCAGCCCGATCGCACCGCCGACGCCGAGCGTCGAACTCATCACCGAGATCGCCGCACCGACGCGTTCGGGCGGGAGTTCGTCGCGCATGATGCTGATCCCCAACGGGATCGCGCCCATCGCGCAACCTTGCAGGCCACGGCCGACGACCATCAGCGCGAGCGAACTGGTCAGCGCGGAGACGACCGAACCGGCGACCAGGAATCCCAGGCTGACGAGCAGCAACCGGCGTTTACCGTAGAAGTCGCCGAGCCTGCCGCTCACCGGCATCACCACGGCTCCGGCGACCAGGGTCACCGTGACCACCCACGACGCGTCGGCCGGGGAGGTGTCGAGCAGCCGGGGAAACGCCGGGATCAGCGGGACGACGAGCGTCTGCATGAACGACGCCACCAGACCGCAGGTGGCGAGCACGACGACGAAGACCCGGGGCGAAGGTGCCCGGCCGACCGGATTCACCATGCGCGTCCCATGATCCGACCTTACACAGCACCCTCCTCTCAAGTGAATGATTGACCGACGGGATCACAGCCAGGTGCGGACCCCGCCGTGCCCGGAACAGGTACCCCGGCGATTTTGGCTGTAGCTGGAGGAACCGTCCTTGCAGATCGCCGTCGCCCCGTCGGCCGCGCCGGGACCGGTGGCAGGTCGGTGCACGCAGTTCCCGTCGGTGTTGCGGTAATAGTCGCTACCGCAATCCACGGGATTCGGCGCCTTCGCCGCACTCGTCGGTTTCGCCCGGACTGTCGGCTTCGGCGTTTCGACCGGCGCGGGCACCTTGACCGACGTCGGCATCTCGACCGCGGCCGTGGTCGGCGGGACCAAAGCCTGGGGCGTCGGCACGGTCGTGGGCGGGGCCCAACTGCTGGTGGACGTCGGTGAGGTCAGCACCGTGCCGCTTGGTGGTGTGACCCGTCCGGTCGGCACGGTTTCGACGCCGCACCCCGCGGCGACCAGGAGACCGATCGCCAGCGACATCCCCAGCTTCATTGCTCTCTTCGGCACAACGGCCTCCCTCGGCACTGGTGGTGCCGCGTAGTCGGGAGTTCGTTGGCCGGCGTTACGCCGAGAGGGGGGTCAGTCGACCATCGTGCCGCAACTGATGTTCAGTGCCGTCGCCGTCATGCTGCGCGCGTGATCCGAAGCGGCGAAGGCCGCGACGCGGGCGACATCCTCCAACGTCGCTGTCCGCCGGAGCATGGTGGACTCGGTCATGTCGCGGATGGCGTCGTCGAGTCCGGCGCCCGCGGGAATCGTCTCCGGGATCCCGCCGGTGCGCAGGGTCACGACACGGATCCCCTGCGGGCCGAGCTCACAGGCCAGCCCTCGCCGCAACGCCTCCATCGCACTGAACGCGATTTGCAGCCCGCCGAGGTGGTAGCCCGGCAACGGATCGCCGTCGCCGCCGAACATCAGGATCACCCCGGCCCCTTGCCCGATCATGTGCCGGGCCGCCGCCCGCGCGGTCAGGAAGTTCGTCCGCACCGCCGTCCGGACTGGACTTTCGAGATCCGCCAACGACATCTCGACCAGCGGGGTGCCCTGGACGTCGTTGTGGGTGATCACGTTCATCGAGATGTCGACACTGCCCGCCGAGGCGGCCACAGCGGCGGCATGGTCGTCGATGGCCGCCTCGTCGAGCGCGTCGAATTCCGCGGTCTCCGCTTTGCCGCCCGCCGAACGGATTTCGTCGGCCAGGGCGTCGAGCTTCTTCAGCGTGCGACCGACGAGGTGGACTGTCGCCCCTTCCCTGGCGAACCCCCGGGACACCGTGCTCCCGATTCCGCCCGCCGCTCCGTAGACGATCGCGTTCCTGCCTTCGAGCAACATCGGACTCTCCTACTTCCCGTCGAGCGTGATGAGCCCCTCCGGCATACCTTCCAGGTGGACGTCGATCCACATCGGGTTCCAGACGTCGATCTCATGGAACCGCCGCAGTTCCGCCAGGCCGCTGAGCCAGCCCATCCACGAGCCGTACGGCGGCTCCTCGTCGGAGAATCCACTTTGGACGAAGGTCAGTTTCGTGCCGCCACCGGAATCTTCGAGCTCCCAGGTGGTGACGATGCCGTCCTCGTAGGCGAGCGCCATCTTGGCGTCGGATACCAGGTCGACGATCTTCGCCGGCCTCGGATCGGTCTCCAGCGAGCCCATCGCCCAGCGACCGTCGACGTGGGGCTCGGCCTCGATCCGCGCACCGAACCAGCGCGTGAACTCGGCGGGATCGGCGATCGACGCGTAGATCTCCCCGCGCGGCGCGTCGATCCACACTTCCTCGCGCATCCGAGGGGAGGTGAGATCGCAGCGTGCGGTGATCGGGCGGCCCTCGACGTGATCGACCAGGTTCGAGACCGACAGCGCCCAGAACGTGTGCATCATGCCGAGCGGCGAATCGGGGTCCGCGAGCAGCTCATGGAAATCCGGCAGACCGGTCTGGCTGAAGTCGATCACCGTCCCTTCCCCGTCCTCGGCCAGCTTGAATTCGACGACGGTTTCCGTGCCGCCGACCTCCCAGGCGTACTCCAGGACGTGGTCTTCGGCCGTCAGCACCTTCTGGGCCGGCGCGTCACCCGCCGGCGTGTAGCGGCCCCAGAACTCGTACCGGTGCGGCAGGTCGGCCACGGCGTGCTCGGAAAGCCAGATCCGCATGGACCCGGCATCGGTCAGTGCGTGCCAGACCTCGTGGATCGGCGCGCGCACGCGGATCCGGAACCTTTGCGGCTCAGCCACGGGGTTCTCCCTTCGGATAACAGGCCACAGCGAGCTTGAAGGCGTCACCTTCTGCTCCGCCGTAGCGCGTGAACAGGTCTTGCAGAGTCGTCTTCACTTCGTCGAGGAACTCCTGGCGTCGCTCCGGTTGCACGCGGATCTCGCCGGACACGGCGATCGACGGCAGTTCCGGTGCCGCACGGTCGAGCGTGGCGACGTCGGCCTGGACCTCTTCCATGAGGTCCACCAGATAGCCGAGGCTCAGTTCGTCCCGCGCCGCCCGCGGCCCGATCCGGCCGACCAGCCCCGGCGACAACCAGTACGAACGCGCGCTCGCCTGATACACACCCTCACTGACGGCACGCACCTTGCGTTCCGACACTTGCTTCACGAGCCCGGCCTCGACCAGGCGTTTCACGTGGTAATAAACCCGTTGCGGCGTCTGGTCCAGCACCGCCGCCACCTCGGTGCAGGATCGCGGCTCCGCCAGTTGCCGCAGGACGTCCACCCGCTGCGGTTTCAGCAGCGTCTCCGCCTGATCCATCCGCTCCAGGTACTCGACGTCCCTCATCACAAAAACAAGTTTGAACGTAAAAATCTGTTTTGTCAATCGCGGTCGTCAGAGCCTGCGCAGCGCGATGCCGTAGACCCGGTCCGCCGGGAGGAACCCGTGGTGCCGGGAATCCGCGCTCAGTGCCCGGTTGTCCCCGAGCACCACCACCTGCCGCGGCGGCACGACCTCACCCGCCGCGACCACTCCTCCGGCCGCGGAAGGCACCGTGTCGCCCTCGACGGCGACCACCCGTTTGACGATCCACCCCGCACGCGGACCCGGTGCTTCGAGCACGACGACGTCCCCCACCGCGACGTCCTTGGGCCGTTGCCGCGCCAGGACCCGGTCGCCTTCCGCGAAGGTCGGCGCCATACTCGACCCGGTCACGGCGATCACCGCCCAGCGCCGCCGCACCCAGCACAGCACGAGCGACGCGGCGCCGAGCCAAGCCAGGGTCCTCATGAGGCCTCTTGATATCCGTTGGCCTGCAACCGGAACAGCCGCGAATAGGTGCCGTTCGAAGACACCAGCTCGTCGTGGCTGCCCAGTTCCGCGACCCGCCCTTCGACGAGCACGGCGATCCGGTCGGCGGCCCGCACGGATCCGAGCCGGTGCGAGACGAGCACGCTCGTCCGGCCTGCCCGGTGCTCCGCCAGCGAAGCGTGGATCCCGTATTCGGCTTCGGCGTCGAGACCCGACGTGGGCTCGTCCAGGATGAGCAGATCCCGTCGGTCCCGCAGGAAAGCCCGTGCCAGCGCGATCCGCTGCCACTGCCCGCCCGAGAGCAGGACGCCGGTCTCGGGATCGTCCTTGTCCTCTTCGCTCACGAAACTCCGCGACAGGAAAGTCCGGTACCCGCTGGGCAAGCGCTCGATCGCGTCGTGGATCCCGGCGCGGCGGGCGGCCGCTTCGAGCCGGTCCGGCCGGACCCGGTCGACGTCGTCCGCCCCGTCGACGTCGCCGAGCGCGATGTTCTCCGCCGCGCTCAGTTCGTAGGTCATGAAGTCCTGGAACACCGCGCCGAGCCGCCGCCGGAAGTCGTCGACCGGCAGTTCGCGTAGGTCGACGCCGTCCCAGAGGACGGCTCCCCGGCTCGGGTCGTAGAACCGGCACAGCAGCTTCACCAACGTGCTCTTGCCGGCGCCGTTGAGCCCGGCGATGGCCAGCGACTGTCCACAAGGGACGAACAAGTTCACCCCGCGCAGCACCCATGGCAGGTCTTCGCCGTAGCGGAACCAGACGTCCCGGAACTCGATTCCGTGCCGCAGCTCGGGAACCGCGCGCCGCGCGGACGGTGCGGGCAGGTCGGACTCCTCGTGGACCATCGCGTCGTGGTGCTCGAACAGCAGGAGGGCGTTGTGCGCCGCGCCGATCCGTCCGACGACGACGCCGAGCGCGGCCTGCACCCCGGCCACCGCCGCGACGAAGACGGCGATGTCGCCGACGGTCAGCACGCCGCGCCCCGCCGCCAGCACCGCCCAGATCAGCCCGCCACCGGCGACGACGGCGCTCAGCGAACCCAGCAGACCCTGGACGCGCAGCTCCCGGCGGTCGATCCGGCGGCGTTCCTCGTTCGCCTTGCCCAGTTCGGCCAGCATCCGGCCGCGGAACAGCTTCGACAGGCCCAGCAGCCGGATCTCCTTCGCCGCTTCGAGGTTCGTCATCAGCTGCGTGTAGAAGAATTCGCGCCGTTCGGTGGGACTGAGCCCGGTCGTGATCGCCGCCCGGCGGCGGCTCAGCTTCAGTTCCGCGTAGAGGTTCGGCAGCACCGCGACCACCACGACGGCGGCGATCGGGACGCTGAGGGTCGCGAGCGACACCAGGAATTCGATCGCGGTCAGCAAGGACTGGCCGCCGCCGATGAGCGAGTCGAGGATGACGCCCGGCCCCGAATAACTGTGCTGCTGCGCGAGTTGCAGCCGGTCGCGGAACGCGGGTTGTTCCAGCCGCGCGAGCCCGTCCAGCCTGCTGGTGGCGACGTACAGCCGGTCCCTCGTCAGCAGTGTCACGCGCCGGTTCAGCTCACCCGTCAGGTATCGGCCGAGTTCGGCGAGCAGGGCGATGGCGACCCCGGCCACCGCGAGCGCGGCGGCGAGCAGGGTGAGTTCGCCCAGCCGTCCTTCGGGCGCGACGACTCGGTCCAGCACCAGTTTCGTCAGCCAGGCGACGGACACCGGGACGACGCTCGCGAACACACTCACCGCGAAGGCGCCCAGCACCAGCGCCGGGGCCGCCGCCCACACGACACCGAAGGCCGCGACCGCCGGGCGCCGGGCGGACCGATTCACGCCTTGACCAGGCCCGGCAGGTCGTCCACGCTGAGGCCGCTCGCGACCACCCGGCCGCCGGTGTCCACGACCGCCATCGCGGGTGTGCCCTTGACCGCGAACGCACGGCTCACCGGGCCGTTGAACGGTTCGACCACCACCCTGGCGAACGGGGTCAGCCGTCCGACGTACTCCGCCGCCTCGTCCCCGTCGCCTTGGACCACGGCGAGCACCCGGTCACGGGCGAAGTTTCCGGCGTACCCGGTGAACTCGGGCATCTTCTCGGTGCAGGTCCCGCATCCGACGGCGAAGAACCCGACGAGCGTCCGCTCCGTGAACGCCGAACGGGTCACGGTCCCGTCGTCGACGGCGCTCGCGACGAAGTCGCCCGCCGTCTCCCCGGCCGCCAGCATGGGCCGCGGGGCCGTGCCCCGGCCCTCCAGGGCCTTGCCGATCAGGTCGACGTGGGCCCGCAGCCGTTTGATCACGCCGAAGGTCAGTACCAGGTCGAGTGCGAGCAGCACCGCGACCAGGACCACCGCGGCGATCAGTACCCCCATGTTCGCTCCTTGTCGGCAGCAGGTGTCCGGAAAAGGTCGATGATGTCGTCCGCCAGCACGGCGAGGACGCCGGTGACGAGTCCGGCCGCGGCGGCGACGCCCAGTCCCGCGGGCCGTCCGCCCGCCGGTTCGGTGACCGCCGCCGCCGCACCGGTGGCCGCGACGAGCAGCAGAACGGCGTTGCGGACCACGTGGGCCGCGCCGAGCGGGGCCGATGTCGCGCCGAAACACCGGCACGGCATGCGATCCCCACGACGCAGGGAAAGGGTCAAGGCACCGGTGAAAGCCGCCAGGAGAACGACAGCGGAAAGAAAAGTCGTCAAAGCGAGAAGGCGAATTCCGCCCAGCACGAACCAGGTCGACAATACGACGAAAAGAGTCGCCTCGACGACGATCACCGGAATCGCCACCCGCCGACGCCATTTTCGCGGCACCAAAGTCAGCGGTCCCGCCGAATCGACGAAAGCGCGGAACGCGCCGGCACGCGTTTTCGTCGTCACCGAAGTGCCGAACACGACCGCCAGCGCGAGCGAGGTCGCCAAGGAGAGGTACATCAGTCCCCCAGCCTGGCCGTGGCGGCGGGGCACGCCACCACGGCACAGGTCTCTAGCAGGCGCCCGACTCGTAACAGAGACAGGTGTCGCAGGTCTTGATGAAGCGGAGCTTCCGGCCCTTCTCGTCCGGCCAGCAGCCACACAGGACCCACGCGGCGGCGGGCACCTCGGGCACGACCTTCGACAGCAGGCGATCACCGATCCGCTGAATTGCCTTGATCACGAATGAACCCACTTTCCCCAGTTGGAACATTTTCCGCACAGGGAAGATAACCCGGAGATTCCGGCACAGCAATAGTCCGGACGCGAAAGGGCCGCTCCGGACTCGGTCCGGAGCGGCCCTTTCAGCCGGCGTTGAAACCCTTTACAAAACGCTTATTCGTAGATCTCGCCCTTCGCGGCCTTCTCGACCAGCGACGCGGGCGGGGTGAAGTGGTCGCCGTAGCGGGCGGCCAGTTCGTTGGCGCGGTCGACGAAGCCCTGCAGGCCACCCTGGTACTGGTTGATGTACTGGATGACACCACCGGTCCACGCCGGGAAGCCGATGCCGAAGATCGAGCCGATGTTGGCGTCGGCGATGGTGGTCAGCACACCCTCGTCGAAGCACTTCACGGTCTCGAGCGCCTCGGCGAACAGCATGCGCTCCTTGAGGTCCTCGAAGGGAACCTCGGCGCTGCCCGACTTGAACGCGTCGCGCAGGCCCGGCCACAGCCCGGTCCGCTTGCCCGCCTCGTCGTAGTCGTAGAAGCCCGAGCCGGTGGATCGGCCCTTGCGGTCGAACTCTTCCACCATGCGATCGATGACGCCCTCGGACGCGTGCGGCGTCCAGGTGCCACCGGCCGCCTCGATCGCCTCACGCGTCTCCTTGCGGATCTTGCGCGGCAGCGTCAGGGTCAGCTCGTCCATCAGCTGCAGCGGCGGGGCGGGGTACCCGGCCTGCGCGCCGGCCTGTTCGATCGACGCGGGCTCGACACCCTCGCCCAGCGCGGCGACGGCCTCGTTGATGAACGTGCCGATGACACGCGAGGTGAAGAAACCGCGGCTGTCGTTGACCACGATCGGGGTCTTCTTGATCTGCAGCGTGTAGTCGAAGACCTTCGCCAGCGTGGCGGGCGACGTCTTCTCACCGCAGATGATCTCGACCAGCGGCATCTTGTCCACCGGCGAGAAGAAGTGGATCCCGATGAAGTCCTCGGTCCGCTGCACGCCCTCGGCGAGCGAAGTGATCGGCAGCGTGGAGGTGTTGGACCCGAGTACGGCGTCGGGGTTGACGAAGCCCTCGATCTTCTGGAACACCTTGTGCTTCAGCTCGACGCTCTCGAACACGGCCTCGATCACGAAGTCGACGCCGTCGAAGTCCTCGGCCTTGTCGGTCGGCTTGATCTTGGCGAGCAGCGCCTCGGAGCGCTCCTGGGTGGTCTTGCCGCGCGAGAGGGCCTTCTCTTCGAGCTTGACGGCGTAGCCCTTGCCCTTTTCGGCGCCTTCGAGGGTGACGTCCTTGAGCACGACGTCGATACCGGCCTTCGCCGAGACGTACGCGATCGCGGCGCCCATCATGCCCGCGCCGACGACGCCGACCTTCTTGGCGGTGTACTTCTCGAAACCGTCCGGTCGCGAACCGCCGGAGTTGATGCTCTGCAGGTCGAAGAAGAACGCCTTCGTCATGTTCTTCGAGACCTGGCCGGTGGCGAGGCTGATGAAGTAGCGGGTCTCGACGGTGATGGCGGTGTCGAAATCGACCGTCGAACCCTCGATCGCCGCGGCCAGGATCGCCCGCGGGGCGGGCATGTTCGCGCCCTTGATCTGCTTGCGCAGGTTCGCCGGGAACGCGGGCAGGTTCGCCGCGAAGGCCGGGTTCGACGGGGTGCCGCCCGGGATCTTGTAGCCCTTGACGTCCCACGGCTGCACGCCGGCCTCGGGGTTGGCCTTGATCCACGCCTTCGCGGCCGGGACCAGTTCCTCGACGGTGCCGACGAGCTCGTGCACGAGACCAAGCTCGAGAGCCTTCGCCGGGCGGTGCCGCTGGCCCTGCAGCAGGACGTTCAGCAACGCGCTCTGGATGCCCAGCAGGCGCACGGTGCGGACGACGCCACCGCCGCCGGGGAGCAGGCCGAGGGTGACCTCGGGGAGGCCGATCTGGCTGCCCTTGACGTCGGCCGCGATGCGGTGGTGCGTCGCGAGCGCGAGTTCGAGGCCGCCGCCGAGCGCGGCGCCGTTGATGGCGGCCACGACCGGCTTGCCCAGCTGCTCGAGGCGGCGCATCTGGCCCTTCATCAGGGCGCTGCTCTCGGTGATCTCGGCCGCGTTCTCCGGCTTGGCCTGGATCAGGTCGTTGAGGTCGCCGCCGGCGAAGAAGGTCTTCTTGGCCGAGGTGAGAACGACACCGGTGATGCTGTCCTTCTCCGCCTCCAAGCGGTCCACGATCACGCCGAGCGACTCGCGGAAGTCGGCGTTCATCGTGTTGGCGGACTGCTTCGGGTCGTCCAGGGTGAGCACGACGATGCCGTCGGCGTCCTGCTCCCAGCGGATGGTCTTCGCTTCAGTCATTGTCTCTTCCTCAGACCCGCTCGATGATGGTCGCGACGCCCATGCCGCCGCCGATGCACAGGGTGACCAGGGCGCGGCGCGCCTGACGACGCTCCAGCTCGTCGACGACGGTGCCGACCAGCATCGCGCCGGTGGCGCCCAGCGGGTGCCCCATCGCGATGGCGCCGCCGTTGACGTTGACCTTCTCCTCGTCGAGGTGCAGGTCCTTGATCCACTTGAGGACGACCGAGGCGAAGGCCTCGTTCAGCTCCCACAGGTCGATGTCGTCCGGGGTGAGACCGGCGATCTTGAGGACCTTCTCGGTGGCCGGGGTCGGGCCGGTGAGCATGATCGTGGGCTCGGAGCCGACGGTCGCGGTCGCCACGATGCGGGCGCGCGGGGTCAGGCCGAAGTCCTTGCCGATCTGCTCGTTGCCGACCAGGACGACGGCGGCGCCGTCGACGATGCCGGACGAGTTGCCGCCGGTGTGGACGTGGTCGATCTTCTCGACCGAGTGGTACTTCTGCAGCGCGACGGCGTCGAAGCCGCCCAGCTCGCCGATGGTCTCGAAGGCGGGCTTGAGCTTGCCGAGGCCCTCGACGGTGCTGCCGGGGCGACGGTGCTCGTCGTGGTCGAGGATCGTGACGCCGTTGATGTCCTTCACCGGGACGACGGACTTCGCGAAGTAGCCGCCGGACCAGGCCGCTTCGGCCTTCTCCTGGGAGCGGACGGCCCACGCGTCGACGTCCTCGCGGGAGAAGCCTTCGATGGTCGCGATCAGGTCGGCGCCGGTGCCCTGCGGGACGATGTAGTTGTCGTAGGCGGTGGCGGGGTCCATGAACAGCGCGCCGCCGTCGGAGCCCATCGGCACGCGCGACATCGACTCGACACCGCCGGCGATGATCAGCTGGTCCCAGCCGGAGCGCACCTTCTGCGCGGCGGTGTTGGTGGCTTCGAGGCCGGAGGCGCAGAAGCGGTTCAGCTGTACGCCCGCCACCGACTGGGGCAGGCCCGCGTTCAGCGCGGCGGTGCGCGCGATCACGGCGCCCTGCTCGCCGACCGGGGACACCACGCCGAGGACGACGTCGTCGATCACGGCGGGGTCGAGGTTCGGGTGCCGGACCTTCAGTTCCTCGATGAGGCCGACCACGAGATCGACCGGCTTGGTGCCGTGGAGGGCACCGCCCTTGTTCTTGCCGCGAGGCGTACGGATCGCCTCGTAGATGTAGGCCTCGCTACTCACAGAAAAACTCCTCCGCAGTACGGCGCTGTATCAGGGATGCACACAGCCGGATCGTACCGGCCAGTAGCCATGCTAATGCCGATTAACATAAACCGCGATAAGCCCATGGTGTCAATGGGTTGCGATGCACGCAACTGACGCTATCGTGGGTTCACCTATGGATCACCCGACCGAGCGTTCCCCACGACCGCGCGACCGCAAGGCCCAGCTGGCGGGCCTCGCCGCGGAGCTCTTCCGCGCCCGCGGGTTCCACGGGGTCGGGATCAACGACATCGCCGCCGCGGCCGGGATCACCGGGCCCGCGCTGTACCGGCACTTCGCGGACAAACGGGCGGTGCTGTCCTACGTCGTGCTGTCCGGCATCGACGAGATGGAGACGGTCACCTTCGAGACGCTCGCCGACGTCGACATCCCGGTTCCCGCCCAGGTCGAAGCGTTACTCGGGACGCTCGCCGCACAGGCCGTGGAGCGGCGCGAGATCGCCGCGCTGTGGCGCTGGGAGGGCAGGCATCTCCCCGAGGAAGGCCGCCGGGAGATCCGGCGCCGGTCCGGCGCGGTGCTCGCGGCGTGGACGAAAACACTGCTCTCCCTGCGTCCCGAACTGACCCCCGACGACGCCGAACTGCTCTGCTGGGCGGGGCTCAGCGTCTTCGGCAGCGTGTCCGTCCACCACACTTCCGTGGCGAAGAAACGCTTCGCGCAGATGCTGGTTCAGCTGGCCGAGTCGGTGCTGCATGTCACACTGCCGGAGCCCGCCGAACCGTCCCCGGAGACACCGTCGCTCACGCTCGGCGAGCCGTCCCGGCGGGAGCAGATCCTCGCGGCGGCGAACGGGCTGTTCGGGCGACGCGGGTTCCGCGCGGTGAGCATGGAGGAGATCGGCGCGGCGGCGGGGATCGCCGGACCCAGCGTCTACCGGCATTTCCCCAGCAAGGCCGCGCTGATGGTGGCGATCGGGCATCGCGCGGCGGACCGGCTGGCCACCGCCGCGGAACGCGCGCTGCGGACCGGCGACGAACGTGACGCGCTGCGCAGGCTGGCGGCGTCCTACGTGCACACCCTGCTGCACACGCCCGAACTGCTGGTGTCCTTCTCCGGAAGTCCCATGGAGCTGCCGGAGCGCGACAAGGCGGACCTGATCCGGGTCCAGCGGGACTACGTCGCGCGCTGGGTCGCGCTGGCGTCGGAGGTCCGGCCGGAACTGAGCCTGCGCGAAGTGAAGATCACCGTGCACGCGGCGCTGACCATCGCGAACGACCTCGCGCGTACCCGGCGGGTCAACGGCCGCCCGAACATCGAGGCGGAGCTGACCACCTTGATGCACGCGGTGCTGGGCGTCTGAAAGTCCGCTCTGGGCAGGTGCCGTCGGTCGCGCTGGTCGGCGTCGTGGCACTGGCGGCGGTGGGCTGGTGACCATCGAGCGGGCGGGCGCGGCTGCGACAGAAGCTGCCGGCCGGTGAATGAGGCGTGGCGGCGCCGGACTGCAGGGGGCGGGGGTGGTCGTGAGTGGTAAGTGTCGTTCTAACGACACTTACCACTCACGACCACCCCGGCCCCCTGCCCAGCCGCCGCGCTCAGTCACCTGCTCGCGGGCCCGCCCCTGGTGCCAGTAGCGAGCACGCGCGGCTCAAGGTCGTGAGTAATCCGGCCATCCCGACGACCCGAATCACTCACGAGCGTGACGTTCGCCTCCCCCCTGGTAGCGCATCCGCCCGAGGCGAGTTAACCTACTCACGAGTAGGTAAGCGAGGCAGGGAGACTCACCGTGGGTGCGCCTAGGAAACGAGACGCGATGGGCTTCGGCCTGTCCGCGCTCACCCGGCTGGCCGGGAGCAAGGTCATTGAACGGGCCGGACTGCGTCAGCCCGTGCAGAACCTGGTCAGCGCCGGGACGCGGAACGGTTTCCGGGTCGCCGGGGCCGCGGGCCGGACGTTCAAATCCGCCCGGAAGCTCGGCAAGC
This sequence comes from Amycolatopsis sp. cmx-4-19, assembly GCA_049998115.1. Taxonomy (GTDB): domain Bacteria; phylum Actinomycetota; class Actinomycetes; order Mycobacteriales; family Pseudonocardiaceae; genus Amycolatopsis. The sequence goes on from JAEBEO010000028.1 coordinate 42,416, forward strand.
CCGCGCGGCTCGCGCCTGCCGAGGACACGGGCCTGTTCGACCTCACCCCGAGTGAGGACCAGCAGCTCATCGTCGAGACCGTGACGGAGTTCGCGGCCGAACAGCTGCGGCCCGCCGCGGCCGACGCCGACGCGAAGCTCAGCGCGCCCGAAGGCCTGCTGAGCCGTGCCGCCGAGCTCGGGATCTCGCTGGTCGGCATCCCCGAGGAGCTGGGCGGTGTCGGCACCGAACGTTCGGTCGTCACCAACGCGCTGGTCGCCGAGGCCCTCGCGCACGGCGACCTCGGCCTCGCGGTCGCGGTGCTCGCGCCGTCCGCGGTCAGCACGGCACTGGTGGCCTACGGCGACGAGCAGCAGCAGGCGGACTACCTGCCCGCGTTCGTCGGCGAGAACGTCCCGGCCGCCGCGCTCGCGCTGCAGGAGCGGAAGGCGTTGTTCGACCCGTTCAAGCCGGCCACCAAGGCCCGTCGCACGCCGAAGGGCTACCAGCTCGACGGGGTGAAGTCGCTGGTCCCGCGTGCCGCGGACGCCGAATTGTTCATCGTCTCGGCCGACCTCGAAGGCCGTGGTCCCGCGCTGTTCCTGGTGGAGTCGTCCAACACGGGCGTCACCATCGAGACCGAGCCCGCGATGGGCCTGCGCGGCGCGGCGACCGGGAAGCTGCACCTGGAGAAGGTCGCGCTGCCCGCCGGGGCGTTGCTCGGCGGCGGCAAGGCCGAGGTCTTCACCGAGGTCGTCCGGCTCTCGCGGCTCGGCTGGGCCGCGCTGGCCGCCGGTACCGCGAAAGCCGTCCTCGATTACGTGGTGCCTTACGTCAACGAGCGCAAGGCGTTCGGCGAACCGGTGAGCCACCGGCAGGCCGTCGCGTTCTCGGTGGCCGACATCGCCATCGAACTGGAGGGCCTGCGGCTGGTCACGCTGCGCGCCGCCGCCCGCGCCGAACAAGGCAAGCCGTACGCCCGCGAGGTCGCGCTGGCCCGGAAACTGGCCACCGACAAGGGAATGCAGATCGGCAGCGCCGGTGTGCAGCTGCTCGGCGGGCACGGCTTCGTCAAGGAACACCCCGTCGAACGCTGGTACCGCGACCTCCGCGCGATCGGCGTGCTGGAAGGCGCCGTCCTCCTCTAGGACTTTCGAAAGGCAATCATGATCAACCTTGAGGTTCCGAAGAAGGCCGGCACCCTGATCAACCAGGCGTACCAGGCCGCGGCCGAGGTGTTCCGGCCGATCTCGCGCAAGTACGACCGCGCCGAGCACACCTACCCGGCCGAACTCGACATGTTCGCCGCACTGCTGGACGGGCTGAACTCCTCCGGCGAGGGCGGCGCGGGCGCGGCGGGCGTCCGCCGGTCCGAGAAGAACGAGAAACCCGGCAACCGCAACGGCGCCAACCTCAACATCGTGCTCGGCACGATCGAGATGTGCTGGGGCGACGTCGGCCTGCTGCTGTCGATGCCGCGTCAGGGTCTCGGCAACGCCGCCATCGGTTCGGTCGCCACGGACGAACAGCTCAAGAAGTTCTCCGGACTGTGGGCCGCGATGGCGATCACCGAACCGGACTGCGGCTCGGACTCCGCCGCGATCAACGCCACCGCGCGCCTCGACGGCGACGAGTACGTGATCAACGGCGAGAAGATCTTCGTGACCGCCGGCGAGCGCGCCGACGCCGTCGTCGTCTGGGCCACCCTGGACAAGACGAAGGGCCGCGCGGCGATCAAGTCGTTCGTCGTCGAGAAGGGCACGCCCGGGTTCGAGGTGGTGCGCGTCGAGCACAAACTCGGCATCCGCGCCTCCGACACCGCCGTGCTGCGCTTCGAAAACGTCCGCGTGCCCAAGGAGAACCTCCTCGGCACGCCGGAGATCGACACCGCCAAGGGTTTCGCCGGGGTCATGCAGACCTTCGACAACACCCGGCCGCTGGTCGCCGCCATGGCCATCGGCGTCGCCCGCGCCGCGCTGGACGAGACCCGGAAGATCCTCACCGACGCCGGTGTGGTGATCGACTACGACAAGCCCGTGCACAGCCAGCACGCGGCCGCGGCGACGTTCCTCCAGCTGGAGGCCGACTACGAATCGGCGTACCTGCTGACCATGGAATCGGCGTGGATGGCCGACAACCGCAAGCCGAACTCGCTGCAGGCCTCGATGGCCAAGGCGAAGGCGGGCCGTTCGGTCGTCGAGATCACGCTCAAATGCGTCGAACTGGCCGGAACCTTGGGCTACACCGAGGAATCGCTGCTGGAGAAGTGGAGCCGGGACGCGAAGATCCTCGACATCTTCGAAGGCACGCAGCAGATCCAGCAGCTCATCGTGGCTCGCCGGATCCTGGGCAAGACGAGCGCCGAACTCAAGTAGCTCGTGAGGGTTCCAAGTCCGTGAAGGCCTCCTTGAGGGACTCAGGGTCCCTCAAGGAGGCCTTCACGGACCACGAAGCCTGTTTATTTCCACCATTTCGACAACACCTTCGGGGTGGCGGCGCGGGGGTACTCTCTTAGCTTTCCCGCCCGCCAAGGCCCGGAGTCCCGATGAGGCTCGCCGCTCGACAGCTCTCCCCCGCGGCACAGTGGTGCCTCGTCGTCCTCGGGGTGACGGCCTGCTACTTCGCCACCGGCCGGATCGGCATCCAGTGGGCGATCGTGCGCGAGCAGATCTCCCCGCTGTGGCCCGCCGCCGGGGTCGCGCTGGCGGTACCGATGCTGCTCGGGCCGCGCTACTGGCCGGGGATCGCGCTCGGCGCGCTGCTGACGAACATCGCACCCGGCCCCTCGCCGCTCGTGGTCCTGGCGATCTCCGCCGGCAACACGATCGGCCCGTTCCTGGCCTACTACGTCATGCGGCGGTGGGGTTTCCGCACCCAGCTCGACCGGCTGCCGGACATCGTCCTGCTGATCGTCGCCGGCGCCATCGCCGGCACGGCCGTCAGCGCCCTGATCGGCACCGGCGCGCTGGTCCTCGACGGGGCACTCGTCCCCGGTGAGTTCTGGCCGACGGCACTGATCTGGTGGACGGGTGACGCGATGGGCGTTCTCACCGTCACGCCGCTGCTGCTGATCGCGACGCGATTCCGCCTGCCCAAGGGGGTTCCGCCCGCCCGCTGGGCCGAAGCCGTCGCGCTCGGGATCTGCGCCGTCGGCACGTCGATCCTCGCGGGCACGAACCCGCCCAAGCTGTTCCTCGTGTTCCCGGTGCTGGTCTGGGCGGCCCTGCGGTTCCGGCAGGCGGGCGCGCTGCTCTGTTCCCTGTCCGTCTGCACCGTCACGATCGTCGCCGCGGCAGGCGGCCTGGGTCCCTACGGCCCGTACGCGCTGGCTCCCAGGATGCTGCTCGTCCAGGCCTTCGACGCCACCGTCGGGATGACCGCGCTCGTGCTGTCCACGATCGTCCTGCAGCGTGACCGCGCCACCGCCGAGATCACCGACGCCTGGCGCCAGGTCACCGAAATGGTCGACATGATCGCGCCGCGTCAGTCGATGCGCAGCGCGATGACGAACCAGCGCAAGAGCGACGACCTGGCCAATTGAGGCGTCAGGCGGTCTGTTCGTCCAGGAACCGGTCGAGGTACCGCCACGTGGTCCCGCGTGCCTTCCGGCCGGTCAGCACGCCGAGGTGCCCGCCGGGCGCGGTCTCGAACCTCACCGACGGCGAGTTGTCCAGCAGCCCGGTGAGCCGTTCGACGGCCGCGCGCGGGGCGATCGTGTCGTTCTCCCCGGCGATGACCAGCGTCGGCACCTTGACCCCGGACAGCGCGATGATCCGGCCGTTGAGGTCGACCGTGCCCTCGGCGAGGTCGTTGGCGCGGAAGAAACGGTGGTAGATCTGGCCGAACGTCCGCCCTGGGTAGGCGATCATATTGTCCATGAAGTGGTCGACGGCCTCGATCTGCGCCAGATAGTCCCGGTCGTCGAGATTCTTCAGGATGGCCAGCGGTTTGGTGATCTCCTTGCTGATACCGGTCACGCGGAAGACGCGACTGACCAAATAGGACGGCGCGCCGCCGAGCACGCGGTAGAACGGGGTCAGCAGATGGCCGCCGGTGAGGTCCACCAGCGGACGGAACGGCGCGATCAGCGGGATCGCGGTGAAGTCGAACGGTGACGCGATGGTCGCGACCGACTCGACCGGCAGATCGGGCTGGTCGGCGGTGGTCAGCAGGGAGAAGATCCCGCCGAGGCACCAGGCGATGAGGTGCACGCCCTGGCCGCCCGAATCCTCGCTGACCTTGCGGATCGCGCGCGGGAGCACCTCGTCGATCCAGTGCTCGATGCCCAGGCGGCGATCGGAGAACGCGACGTTGCCGTAATCGACCAGGTAGGTGTTGCGGCCGCTTTCGACCAGGTGCTCGGCGAGGCTGCAGCCGCGGCGCAGGTCGAAGCACAGCGCGGGCGCGGCCAGCGGCGGCACCAGCAGCACCGGCGGGCCGTCCACGGGCTTGCCGTTGTTGCGCAGGCGGTAGAGCGAACGGTGGGGGCCCTGGTCGATCAGGACCCTCGGCACCGGGCGGAGATCGGCGACACCACCGTGCAGCACCTTCCCGACGACATTCGACGCGGCGGCGGCGAGCCGTGCCGGGGGTGTTGCCATGAGGTGCCTCCTGGAGGGGTGAACGCGGTAAAGCGCAATCTTGCCGCGTGCGGGCGCGCGACTCAACACCGCCGCCGGTCCAGGCCGTCCACTTCGGACGGTCGCTAGGCCGTCCGAGTTACGAATCTGCGTCCTTCTCCGCTGCCGGGGCACTGCGCGCGGCCCGCGCTTCGTACTCCGCGCGCGCACTGGAATGCGTCGCGGAGGCCAGAATCCTGTCACCGCCCAGTGCGCGGACCAGGCCTTCTCCGACACGTCGGGGAAGCAGCCTTGTGATCCTGCCCATGGCGTCCAGCGACGCGGGAACGAAGACGTCGAATTTGGGACGGCGCAAAGCATCGACAATGGCCTTCGCCACATCGTCGGGCTGGATCGCTTTGAAGAACTTCGCCTCGCCGAGCCCGACGGCCAGTTCCGTGCGCACGACGGCAGGCATCACGCACGAGACCAGGACACCCGTTCCGCGCAGTTCCAGATGCACCGATTCCGACAACCCGACGACGGCGTGTTTCGTGGCGCAATAGGTGGCGGCACCGGGGAATCCGGCCTTCCCTGCCATCGACGCGATGTTCACGATGTGTCCTGTGCCACGCGGGCGCATGCGTTTCACGGCTTCCCTGGTGCCGTGGATGACGGCGTGCAGGTTGATCTCGAGCAGCCGCCGGGTCGCCGCGTCGTCCTCTTCCTCGAGCGGTGCGAGCGGCGTGATGCCCGCGTTGTTGATCAGCACGTCGATCGGGCCGACGCGCCGCTCGACCCCGTCGAGGAACTCCGTCAAGCCCCGCGTGTCGGTGACGTCGAGCGGCAGCGCCTCCGCACCCGACCCGGCCGCGGTCTTCTCGGCGAGGACCTGGTCCAGGTCGCCGATGACCACCCTCGCACCGAGCCTGGACAACGCGGTCGCCGTACTGGCCCCGATGCCCCGCGCCGCTCCGGTGATCACGACGACCTTGCCGTCAAGGGAACGCGGTCGCTGCTTGACCATGCTGGGCTCCTCTGCGACTTCGGTGTCCGGGGCACTGTTGGCGATGCGTCAACTATGGTGCACCGGAAGCCGCGAGACCGCCAGCCCTACGGCCGCTGCTCGAACACCTGCCCGATCCAGCCGTTGACGTCGAACCGCTCTGTCGGCTTGAACCCCTGGCTTTCGTAATAGCGCCGCAGGTCGCCGTCGCCGCCCGCCCAGCAGTCGACCCGGACCAGCCCGATACCGCGTTCTCGCGCCTCGGCCAGCGCGAACTCGATGAGGCGCGAGCCGACCCGGCGCCCGGAGAACCGGCGGGACGTCAGCAGCAGGCCGAGGTAGATCTCCGGCTCGTCGACCGGCGAGACGTGCGGGAACCGGTCACCGAGGACGATCGCCCCGGCCGCCTCGCCGCCGATCTCGCCGAGATACAGCCCCGGCCCGTCGGCGATACCCCGAACCCGCTCGACCCGCTTCGGGATCGTGGACCACGGCTCGGTCCCCCACTGCCCCTCGCTGCCCCGTCCGGCCAGCCACGCGACGGCCTCGTCGAACATGTCCAGCAGCGTCTCGAAGTCCCCGGGACCACCCTGCCGGATGATGAATTCGCTCATTCTTCCGTTCTACAACATCATGCGCCCACACGTGCCTTCTGTCGTAGTCCACGGCGGGGCCGGGCGTCAGGCGACGCCGAGGTGACGCGCGATCAGCATCCGCTGCACCTCCGAGGTGCCTTCGCCGATCTCCAGGATCTTCGCGTCCCGGTAGAAGCGGCTCACCGGGAACTCGTTCATGAAGCCGTACCCGCCGAAGATCTGCGTCGCCTCGCGCGCGTTGTCCATGGCGGCGTTCGAGGCGACGAGCTTCGCGATCGACGCCTCCTTCTTGAACGGCTCGCCGCGCAGCATCTTCGACGCCGCCGCGTAGTACGCCAGCCGCGCGGTGTGCGTGCGCACCTCCATGTCGGCCACCTTGAACTGGATCGCCTGGTACTCGCCGATCTTGTGCCCGAAAGCCTCGCGTTCCTTGACGTAGCGCAGGCATTCGTCGACACAGCCCTGCGCGAGCCCGACACTCAGCGCGGCGATCGCGACCCGCCCTTCGTCCAAAATGGACAGGAACTGGGCGTAGCCGCGGCCGCGTTCGCCGATCAGGTTCCCCGCCGGGACGCGGACGTCGTCGAACGACAGTTCGTGCGTGTCCGAGCAGTTCCAGCCGACCTTGGAGTACTTCGGCGCCACACCGAAGCCCGGGGTGCCGGACGGCACGAGGATCGCCGAGATCTCCTTGCGCCCGTTCTCCTTCACGTCGGTGACGGCGGTGACGGTGACCAGTTTCGTGATGTCCGTGCCGGAGTTGGTGATGAACGACTTGCTGCCGTTGACCACCCAGGTGTCGCCGTCGAGTTTCGCCCGCGTGCGGGTGGCGCCGGCGTCCGAGCCGCCGCCCGGTTCGGTGAGCCCGAAAGCGCCGAGCGCGGTCCCGGCGCACAGTTCCGGGAGCCACTTCTCCTTCTGCTCGTCGGTGCCGAACCGGTAGATCGGCATGGCGCCGAGGGAAACCCCGGCCTCGACGGTGATCGCGACCGAGGAGTCGACCCGCGCCAGTTCCTCCAGCGTCAGGCACAGCGCGAAGTAGTCGCCACCCATGCCGCCGTACTCCTCGGGGAACGGCAACCCGAACAGGCCCATCTCGGCCATCTTCGCGACGATCTCGTACGGGAACTGCTCCCGCTCGTACAGGTCGCCGATGACCGGGGCGACCTCGGAGCGCGCGAACTCCTCGACCGTCTTGCGCAACGCCTCGTACTCGTCGTCCAGCCGAAAGTCGATCATGAGCCATCCTTTGCGGGTGTCACCACGGCTACCGTCTCGTCCAGCGCGACCTGTTGGCCCGCCCGGACGGGGAGTTCGCTGACCACGCCGTCGATCGGCGCGGTGATCGTGTGCTCCATCTTCATCGCCTCGACGACCACGAGCGGCGTCCCGGCACTCACCACGTCGCCGGCGGCGACCTTGACCACGAGCACGGTGCCGGGCATCGGGCTGGTGACCGGTCCGGCCCCGCCCGCGGCACCGGCCGCCGAGCGCAGCCGCTCCTGCTCGCCGATCGCGAAGCTGCGGCCGTCCCGCGCGAGCCAGACGGTCTTCCCGCGTCCGGCGGCGTGCCGGTAGCGGTGGAAACCACCGGGATGCCGGACTTCCAGCAGCTCTTCCTCGCGCCGCGCGGAAACCCGCACGGGCTCGGCGCCGTCGACGCTGACGACCGCGTTCGACGGCGTGCCCTGCACTCGCACGACGGCTTCGGAACTTCCGGACTTCAAAGCGAAGTCGATCCCGCCGGACGCGCCGAGGCGCCAGCCGTCGGGAACATCCCACGGGTCGATGACGGAGCCCTGGGGCTGCAGGGAAAGCAGCCGATCGAGTGCCGCCGCCACGAAGAACTCCGGCGGCACCTCTTCGGAGACCAAAGTGGACAGTCGGCGATCGACGAGCTCGGTGTCGAGTTTGCCCTCGCGGACGTCGTCGTCGGCGAGAAGCCCGCGCAGGAACGCGACGTTCGTGCCGACGCCGAGCAACGCGGTGTCGGCGAGCGCCAGATCGAGCCGGTGCAACGCGGCGGCGCGGTCCGGCGCCCAGGCGATGACCTTGGCCAGCATCGGGTCGTAGTTCGAGCCGATGACCGCGCCCTCGCTCATCCACGAGTCGACACGCACGCCCTCGCCGGACGGCTCGTGGACGGCGAGCACGGTGCCACCCGTGGGAATGAAACCGCGCGCGGGATCTTCGGCGTAGACACGGGCTTCGACGGCGTGGCCGTCGAGGCGGACGTCGTCCTGCGACACGGTGAGCACGGCACCCGCGGCGATCTTGACCTGCCACTCCACCAGGTCGAGTCCGGTCACCAGTTCGGTCACCGGATGCTCGACCTGCAGCCGGGTGTTCATCTCCATGAAGAAGAACTCGTCGGGCGCGGTGGCCGAAACGATGAACTCGACCGTGCCCGCGCCGACGTAGCCGACCGAACGCGCGGCCTCGACGGCGGACGCGCCCATCCTCGCGCGCGTGGCCTCGTCCAGCAGGACCGACGGCGCCTCTTCGATGATCTTCTGGTGCCGCCGCTGCAGGCTGCACTCACGCTCACCGAGGTGGATGACGTTGCCGTGCGTGTCGGCGAGGACCTGGATCTCGATATGCCTCGGCGTGGTGACGAACCGCTCGATCAGCAGCGTGTCGTCGCCGAAGGACCCCTTGGCCTCGCGGCGGGCGGACTCGACGGCGGCGTCCAATTCGGACGTCGCGTTCACCAGCCGCATCCCCTTGCCGCCACCACCGGCGGACGGCTTGATCAGCAGCGGGTAGCCGACCTTCTCCGCGGCGGCCGTGAAACCGCCTTCGGGAATGTCCGCATCGGACGCGCCGGGCACCACCGGGACCCCCGCCTTGGACACCGTCGCCTTGGCGCGGATCTTGTCGCCCATGGCGTCGATGGCCTCGACCGGCGGGCCGATGAACACCAGCCCCGCTTCCTCGCAGGCACGCGCGAACTCCGCGTTCTCCGCGAGGAAACCGTAGCCGGGGTGGACCGCCTGCGCGCCCGTGTCGAGCGCCGCCTGGACGATCGCCGGGATCGACAGATAGCTTTTCGCCGCTTCGGCGGGGCCGATGCGGACAGCGGTGTGCGCCTCGCGGACGTGCTTGGCGTCGGCGTCCGCGTCGCTGTACACCGCGACCGAACGGATGCCGAGCCCGCGCAGCGAGCGGATCACGCGGACGGCGATCTCCCCGCGATTGGCGACCAGAACCGTGTCGAACATGCTCACATCCTGAAGACGCCGTAGTTGACATCGGACAAAGGCGCGTTGGCCGCCGCCGACAGCGCGAGGCCGAGCACCGTGCGGGTGTCCGCCGGGTCGATCACGCCGTCGTCCCAGAGCCGCGCTGTCGAGTAGTACGGGCTTCCCTGGGCCTCGTACTGCTCGCGGATCGGATCCTTGAAGGTCTCTTCGTCCGCGAGCGACCATTCGCCGCCGCGGGCCTCGATGGCGTCACGGCGGACCGTCGAGAGCACCGAAGCCGCCTGCTCGCCGCCCATCACCGAGATCCGGGCGTTCGGCCACATCCACAGGAACCGCGGCGAGTACGCGCGGCCGCACATCGAGTAGTTGCCCGCACCGAACGAGCCGCCGATGACGACGGTCAGCTTCGGCACGCGCGCGCAGGCCACCGCGGTGACCATCTTCGCGCCGTGCTTGGCGATACCGCCGGCCTCGTAAGCCTTGCCGACCATGAAACCGGTGATGTTCTGCAGGAACAGCAGCGGGATCGAGCGTTTGTCGCACAGTTCGATGAAATGCGCGCCCTTCATCGCGGACTCGGCGAACAGCACGCCGTTGTTCGCGATGATCCCGACCGGGTGGCCGTGGATCCGGGCGAACCCGGTGACCAGTGTCGAGCCGTACTCCTTCTTGAACTCGCCGAACCGGCTGCCGTCGACGATCCGGGCGATGACCTCCCGGACGTCGTAGGGCACCCGCGGGTCGGTCGGGACGACGCCGTACAACTCGTCCGGGTCGGCGACCGGTGCCTCGGTGGGGAGGACGTCCCACGGACGTGGCGTACGCGGCCCCAAAGTCGACACGATCGAGCGAACGATGCGCAGGGCGTCGGCGTCGTCCTCGGCCAGGTGATCGGTGACGCCGGACTGGCGCGAGTGGACGTCGCCGCCGCCGAGTTCCTCGGCCGTGACGACCTCGCCGGTCGCGGCCTTCACCAGCGGCGGCCCGCCCAGGAAGATCGTGCCCTGGTTCCGCACGATGACCGCTTCGTCGCTCATCGCCGGGACGTACGCGCCGCCCGCGGTACAGGAACCGAGCACCGCGGCGATCTGCGGGATCCCGCGCGCGGACATGGTCGCCTGGTTGAAGAAGATCCGGCCGAAGTGTTCACGATCCGGGAAGACCTCGTCCTGCCTCGGCAGGAACGCGCCGCCGGAGTCCACCAGGTAGACGCACGGCAGGTTGTTGTGCAGCGCGACCTCTTGCGCGCGCAGGTGCTTCTTGACCGTGAGCGGGTAGTAGGTGCCGCCCTTGACCGTGGCGTCGTTGGCGACGATCACGCATTCGCGGCCGGAGACCCGCCCGATCCCGGTGATGATCCCGGCCGACGGCGCCTCGTCGTCGTACAGTCCGGTGGCGGCCAGCGGGGACAGCTCCAGGAACGGCGAACCCGGGTCGAGGAGGGTGTCGACCCGGTCGCGCGGCAGGAGTTTGCCCCGTTCGACGTGGCGGGTGCGGGATTTCTCCGGACCCCCGAGCCGGGCCGCGGCGAGCCGCTCGCGCAGGTCCTCGACCAGCTCGGCATGGGAGGTCAAGCTGCGGGCGTACTCGTCGCTGCCCGGATCGGCCGAAGTGCTCAGTACGGGTGTGTCCATGGCTCCTCGCCGCCAAGTTAGCCGTCGTTAACTCGCCTCCGTAGGTTAACGGCCACTAACCTCACTTGTCCACTGCGTATGAAGGCCCCGTCCCTCGACTGAGCCGAGGGACGGGGCCTTCACGCGCGAAACGTCAGCCGATGGCCGAGACCAGCGGGTTGTAGTAGCCACCGCGCTGGCCGGCGGCCGTCGGGTGGTACGAGTTCACGATCGGCCAGGTGAGACTGTGCAGGTAGTCGTTCGCCGACGAGCAGATGTTGTGCCCGGTGAAGGCACTCCGCACGTCGACGAACTTCGCGCCGTGCGCGGACGCGCGGGCCGAGAGCACCGACGCCAGCACGTCGGAGCCCGAGTTGATCGCGGACCGTTTGGTGTCGGACAGCCCGACCGAGCACGAACCCGGCACCGTGTAGAAGCGCGGGTAGCCGAGGACGACGAGTCTCGCGCCCGGCGCCTTCGACTTGATCGTGCTGTAGACGTTGTCCAGCAGGCCGGGCAGCGTGGTGTTCACGTAGTTCTTCGCCGAGTTGACCCGGTTGACGCAGGTCTGGTCGCTGCCGGTGGTGCAGGTGGTCATGACGTCGGCGAATCCGGCGTCGTTGCCGCCGACCGACACCGTGACCAGCGTGGTGCCGGAAGTGACGTTCGCGGCCTGGCTCAAGACGTCGCCGGTGCGCGCCCCCGAGCACGCGACGAACTTGAACGAGGTCCCGGCGTGGGCGTTGGCCCACAGCTGGGGATAGGCGTTGGTGCTGCGCATGCAGTCGCCCGAGTTCCCGTAGCTGCCGGCACCGACGCCGGACGAGTACGAGTCACCGAGTGCGACGTAGTTGGTCGCCGCTTGGGCTGTGCCGGCGAGCCCGAAAGCGGCAAGGACGGCGACCCCCAGGGCCGCGACTGAACGAGTGAAGGAAAACGCTTTGATCCGAGCAGGGACGGCCATGGTCACTCCTTCGTGACAAGGTGACGAGACACAGCATTACCAGGTGGTAGCTCAACAAAAAAGGGTCATTTTCCCAGGTAACCCGCTTGGCTCAGGCTGGAAGTACGGCCGCGTGTTAGCGCTCGCTAACACGCCGCCTTAATATGGCCAGATGCCGGCGAACCCCACCCCCCTCGTGAACGGCGAGAAGGCGAACAGGCGTGAACAGATCATGGCCGCCGCCGCCGAACTCTTCGCTCACCACGGATTCCACGGCGTCGGCATCGATGACATCGGCGCCGCGGTGGGCATCTCCGGACCGGCGCTGTACCGGCATTTCCGCAGCAAGGACGCCATTCTCGGCGAGATGCTCAACTCGATCAGCCGTTACCTCCTCGACGGTGGGGCGGCCCGCGCGAGCCAACGGGACGAGCCGGGTGACGTTCTCGAAGCATTGGTGGATTTTCACGTGGACTTCGCGCTCGCGCATCCCGCGCTGATCACCGTCCAGGAACGGAACCTCGCCAATCTCACCGACAGTGACCGAAAACAGGTCCGCGCCCTCCAGCGTCAGTACGTCGAGGTATGGGTGCGTGCGATCAGTGACGCGGTACCCGGGATCGGCGAGCGGCAGGCGCGCTCGGCGGCGCACGCGGTCTTCGGGTTGATCAACTCGACGCCCTACAACCGCCATCTCGGTGACAGTGAACTGGCCGAAATGCTCTGCCGCCTCGCGCTGGGTGCATTGCACGCCGCGAAGTGACCACGTCCGGGTTTCGGCCTATCGCCACTCTTCCGTTCTCTGGTGTTTGATAGGCACGTGGAGCCGGACAGGAGCGAGTACGAGCGGAGGCTCGTCGAGAAAGCGCAGCGTGCGCTCGTGGCGATCAGCCTCGGGGACGACGCCGAGGCGCTCGACGAGCTCACGCCGACCGCCGTCGAGCCCGTGGCCCGCTCCGAAGAGACCAAAGAGCTCGTGATGATGCTCTTCGGCGAATGCAGCGCCATGGTGTCGACCCTCGGCGACGGCGGCAGCGCACCGGTCAAGGTGCAGGTGTTCGACGAGGACGGCGAAGAGGTCTCGATCGACCAGGCGGATCCGCCGGTCCGGACGGCCGTGCGCACGCTGCTGGCCGAGGTGCACGGCAACAGCGAGGCCGCGCAGGAGCAGGTCGAGATCGCACTCGCCAACGCCGCGCCCGACGAGGTCGACAGCCTGGTGCTGCAGGCCCTGCGCTGGACGATCCGGCTGTCGGCGGAATGCCTCGACCGGGACCTGCCGGTCGCGCCCTGGATTTCGGACGCTGTCGCGGACTAGCCGAGCAGGAGCCGGACCAGCTTCGCGATCTGCTCGGTTTCGATCAGGAACGAGTCGTGCCCGTACGGCGAGCCGATGACGGCGAATTCCGCGCCGGTGACCGCGTCCGCGATGGCCTGCGACTGGTACAGCGGGTAGAGGCGGTCGCTGTCCACCCCGGCGGCGACCGTCCGCGCGGTGATCCCGGCGAGCGCGTTCGCGACACCGCCGCGCCCGCGGCCGACGTCGTGGGTGTTCATCGATTCGGTGAGCACCACGTAGCTGCCGGCGTCGAACCGGCGGGACAGCTTCCCGGCGTGATGGTCCAAATAGGACTCGATGGCGAACCGGCCGCCGCGCAACGGGTCCTCGTCGCCCTGATACCGCCGTCCGAACCGTTGCGACAGTTCGGCTTCGCTGCGATAGGTGACGTGGGCGATCCGGCGCGCGATGCCGAGGCCGGTGTCCGGTCCACCCCCGGGGACGTCGTGGTAGTCACCGCCGTGCCAGCCCGGATCGGACCGGATGGCGTGCAGTTGCGGCGCGGCCCAGGCGATCTGGTCGGCCGACGCCTGTGCCGTCGACGCCAGGACGAGCAGCGCGGAGACCCGCTCCGGCTCGCTCACGGCCCATTCCAGCGCGCGCATCCCGCCCATGGAACCGCCGAGCACCGCGGCCCACCGGCCGATGCCCAGCGCGTCGGCGAGCACCACTTCGGCAGCCACCTGGTCCCGCACGGTGACGGCGGGAAACCTGCCACCCCAAACCTTTCCGTCGGGGTGACGGGACGACGGACCGGTCGAACCCTGGCATCCGCCGAGCACATTCGGGACCACGACGAAGAATTCGTTCGTGTCGATCGCCTTGCCCGGTCCGATCAGGCCGTCCCACCAGCCGGGGCTGGGGTGACCTTCCCCGGCCGGGCCGACGGCGTGACTGTCTCCGGTGAGGGCGTGCTCGACGAGAACAGCGTTGGAGGCACTGGGATCCAGCGTTCCCCACGTCTCGTACGCGAGCGTGAAAGGCAGCTCCGGTCCGGTTTCGAGCACCTGGGAGCCGGACACGAACCGGCGACGCCCGGGCGGGTCTCCCTCCCGCCACGCACCGGTGGCGGGAGGGAAACCCGGGGCGTGCGTCACAGAGCCGCCTTGGCCGCCCGGAATCCGGCTTCGAGGTCGGCCTTGAGGTCCTCGATCCCTTCGAGTCCGACGGCGAGCCGCACGAGTCCCGGCGTGACACCGCTCGCCACCTGCTCCTCCGGCGAGAGCTGGCTGTGCGTCGTCGAGGCGGGGTGCACGATCAGGCTGCGCACGTCGCCGATGTTGACCAGCTGGCTGTGCAGTTCCGTACCGTCCACGAAGGCCCGGCCGGCGTCGACACCACCACGCAGGTCGAACGAGAGCACCGCGCCCGCGCCCTTCGGCAAGTACTTCTGCGCGGCCGCGTGGTGCGGGCTCGACGGCAGGCCGGCGTAGTAGACCTTCTCGACCTCGTCACGCCGCTCCAGCCATTCGGCCAGCGCCTGCGCGTTCGACACGTGCCGCTCCAGACGCAGCGACAGTGTCTCGATCCCTTGCAGGATCAGGAAACTGTTCAGCGGCGCGATCGCGGCGCCGGTGTCGCGGAGGATCTGGACGCGAGCCTTGGCGGCGAACGCGCCCGGGCCGAGGGCTTCCCAGTACTTGAGACCGTGGTAGCTCGGGTCGGCCTCGTTGAACCCCGGGAAACGCGCCGGGTCCTTGCCGAAGTCGAAGGTGCCGCCGTCGACCAGCACACCGGCGACCGTGGTGCCGTGGCCGCCGAGGTACTTGGTGGCCGAGTGGACGACGATGTCGGCGCCGTGCTCGATCGGCCGCACGAGGTACGGCGTCGGCACGGTGTTGTCGACGACCAGCGGCAAACCCGCGTCGTGCGCGGCGTCGGCGACCTTGCGGATGTCGAGCACGTTGCTGCCCGGGTTGGCCAGCGTCTCGGCGAAGAACAGCTTGGTGTTGGGCCGGACGGCGGCCTTCCACTGCTCGATGTCGTCCTGGTCCTCGACGAACGAGACCTCGATGCCGAGCTTCGGCAGCGTGTAGTGGAAGAGGTTGTAGGTGCCGCCGTAGAGCGACGGGCTGGAGACGAAGTGGTCACCCGCGTTCGCGAGGTTGAGGACGGCCGCCGTCGTCGCCGCGGTCCCGGAGGCGAACGCCAGCGCCGCGACACCGCCTTCGAGCGCGGCGAGGCGCTGCTCCAGCACGTCCTGCGTGGGGTTGTTGATCCGGGTGTAGATGTTGCCCGGCTCGGCGAGGCTGAACAGGTCGGCGCCGTGCTGGGTGTCGCGGAACACGTAGGAAGTGGTCTGGTAGATCGGGGTCGCCCGCGCACCGGTGGCGGTGTCCGGCGCCGCGCCCGCGTGGATCTGCTTGGTCTCGAACGACCATCCGTCCGCGCTCATCGCGATTCTCCTAGCGGCTCAAAGGTTCGGCTGTTGCCACGAAGCTAGCTCCGCCGAACGGAGCACCCAACCACTCCCAGGAGATGGGAAGTCCGTCACCCGTTCGCGCGCTCTTGTAACGCGAATCGGTTGCCTTCGGAGTCGACGAACATCGCCCACCAGCCCCATGGCTGTTCCTCCGGGGCGGCCGGGAACTCGACACCTTTCGCCGAAAGCTCCTCATACGTCTTTTCCAGGTCGTCCGCGTAAAAGAAGAAGTTGGCCGTCGGGAGTTCGTCGCGGACCTCGAAACGCTTGAGGTCTTCGGGAGCGGCGCTGAGGACGAGAGCCGTCGCGCCGTCGGCGGAGGTGACCTCGACCCACCGGTTCCCCTTGTCGTCGTAGGGCACGTCGGTGGTGATCTCGAATCCGACGACGTCGGACCAGAACATCTTGGCCCGCTCCTGGTCGCGGCTACGCGATCATGGGCTTCGTCGACGAGGTGAGCGGCGGCGACGCCCAGCTCGGTCCGGGCACGCTCTACCGGACGCTGGCCAGGCTCGTCGCCGACGGCCTGGTCGAGGAGGCGCCCGACGCGAGCGAGGACCAGCCGCACGACTCGCGCCGCCGCTACTACCGGCTGACCGGGACCGGCCGCCAGGCCGCCGCGCGCGAGGCGGAATTCCTGGGCAGGCTCGTCGCCGTCGCCGGTCGGGCAGGGCTGCTGAAGCGGGCGGAGTCGGCGTGAGCCGGGCGCTCGGGCTCGTGCCGCATCTGTTCGTCGACGACGTCGACGCATCGCTTTCCTTCTACAGCAAGGCGTTCGGCGCGGTGGAGTTGTTCCGCAACGTCCTGCCGGACGGCGTCGTGCTGTTCGTGGAACTCGCCGTCGGCGACGCGCGACTGCTGGTGAGTGCGGAGATCCCGCAGCTGGACGCGCTCGCGCCGGGCACACTCGGCGGCACGCCGGTGCTGCTGACGCTGGAGACCGAGGATCCGGACGATCTCGTGCGGCGCGCGGTGTTCGCCGGCGCCCGGGTGGAGGTGGCGGTCGAGGAGATGTTCTTCGGCGAGCGGTACGGCCGGATCGTCGACCCCGACGGGCACCGATGGGCACTGACCACCAAACGCGAGCAGCTCACCCCCGAGGACGTCGACGCGCGGACGCCTCGCGAGGTCTGACGTGTGCGCCGCTCCCCCCTGCTGGACAATCGCGGCATGGTTTCCGTGCGCAGCGTCGTCGACCGGGTGGGTCCGACCCTGCTGCACGCCCTCCAGGTGCCCGACGAGTCCCCGGCCGTCGGTGACGTCGTCATCGCCGAACCCGGCACCACCCTCGCCGCGGGCGACCTCGTACTCGGTGTCGCCATCGCCGAGACCTCGGACGCCGCGGGACTCGTCAAGCTCAGCGCGGCCAAAGGGGCGGCCGCGGTCCTGCTGAAGCCCCCGCTCGCGGCGAAACCGTCGGTGAAGCGCGCGGCGAAGTCCGCGGCCATCGCCCTGATCGAAGTGCGCTCGGCGACGTCGTGGGCCCAGCTCGTCTGGCTGCTCAGGACCGTCCTCGACGCACTGGCCGACGAGTCCGACGCGCTGGAGGACGGCGGCGGCCCCGGTTCCGGCGACCTGTTCCGGCTCGCGGACGCGGTCGCTTCGGTCGTCGACGCGCCGGTGACCATCGAGGACACCAACTCGCGTGTGCTCGCCTACTCGGCCCGGCAGGATCTGACCGACTCCGCGCGCGTGTCCACGATCATGGGCCGCCGCATTCCCGACGACGTCCTCGCGCGGTTCCGCTCGCGAGGCGTGTTCCGGGAGCTTTCCCGTGGGCGGCAAACGATCTTCGTGCCCGCGCAACGCGACGGGACGCTGCCCCGGCTCATCGTGCCGATCCGGATGGGCGGCGAACTGCTGGGGTCGATGTGGGCGGTCGTCGCCGGCCCGGTCTCCGACGAACGCGCGGCCGCCTTCGCCGACGCGGCGCCCGTCGTCGCGCTGCATCTGCTGCGGCGTCGCGCGCACACCGACTCGCAGCGCCGCGTCTCGGCCGAACTCCTGCGTGCCGTGCTCGAGGGGAAGGCCAGCCCGCGCAAGGCGATCGCGGAACTCGACCTTTCCGAGGAGCCGCATCGCGTCGTCGTCATCGAGGTCTCCGGCGGCGACGGCCGCGACGACGAGGGGCTGCGGCTCGCACTGCTGGAACGGATCTCACAGGGAGTGGGCAGGCGGCCGGTCGCGACCGAACTCGGCGGCGTGCTCTACGCCGTCGTCCCGGACGGCGACGGCTGGGACGAACTCCGGGCCGCGCTCACGGCCCTGCCGTCGTCGCGCCGGGGCGGGACACCGCGGGCGGCGGCGGGGTCCGCCTGCGAGATCGGCGAACTCGCGACGTCGCGGGCGCAGGCCGACGAGGCACTGGGCCTGCTTCGCGCCAAACTCGTCCCCGGTCGCGTCGTGGTCTTCGACGAGGCGTGGACGGCCCTTTCGCTCCACCGCGGCGCGACGGCGGCGAGTACGGCGAAGGTGTCCGAACTCGGGCCACTCGGCCTCCTGCGGACACATGACGAAACGCACGAGACCGGCTACGTCGACACGCTCTACCAGTGGCTACGGCATCCCGGCGACCCGCGCGCGGCCGCGAAGGAACTCCGGATCCATCCCAATACCCTGCGGTACCGGATGCGGCGGCTGCTCGATCTCGTCCCCTTGGATCTGGACGATCCGGACGTCCGCCTCGCGTTGATCACGCAACTCGTTTCCGTCCGGTGGAGCTGACCCCGGATTCCACTTCATTCTGTTCAGTAGTGAACACTTTGTCATGCGACAAAACCGCGCGCAGACGTCAGGAAAGGGTCTTTCATGACGTTTCACGTCTTGAAAGACCCTTTCCTGACATCGGCGGCTAGTGCGCGCTGGCGCGATATCCGTCCTCGATGGTCTGACGCACCGCGGCGAGCAGATCGGCACCGGGGTAAAGCGGCAGAAGGACACCGGGGCCACCGTCGACCCGCAGCGCGGCTTCGTAACCATGCCCCGGAGTTTCGACCAGACCCACGACGACATCGGCCGGATTGCCTTCGGTGTCGACGGTGCGGACACGCCGCTCCCGCCGCCAGTCCTGATTTGTCATGCGGAACAGAATGGCAGCTTACCGGCCAGTAAGATCAACATCTTGACTCGATCGTGCTGCATTTACCGTTTCGCGGGTTGCACGGCCGCGCCCACCCCCAGCGGACGCGGCCGTACGTCATACCCGATATCCGAGGTCGTCGGCGGCGAATCGCTTCGGCACCATCCGGACCCAGACGGTCCCTTTCACCTCGGGATCATCGTGCAGGTAGGAACGAAAGCGCGCATCCCATTTGAACTCGTCGGCCCCGAGATACCGGCTCAGCAACCGCCGTCCACGGGGGACGTCGAACGGCAGCACCTCCGCTTCGCCGCGCGCGAGAACTTGCCGCACCAGGCCGGTGCCGACATCGCAGACGTCGACGGTCACCGCGATCGACGGTGACTCGCGGACGAGACCGGCCAGCCGCGCCCACGGTCCGGTGAGGATCCAGAAGGCCCGGTTCTCCCAGAGATACCAGGTCGGGCGCACGGTCGGCCCCGCCGTGGCGACCCTGGCCGTCAGCGGACCGGCGAGGAATGCGTCGACGTCGAACATCAGACCTCGAGCAACGTCTTGCCGAGAGCGCCACGCGACTGCATCACCGCGTGCGCGTCCGCCGCCCGTTCGAGCGGGAACCGTTGACCGATCAAAGGTTCCAGCCGTCCCGCGGCGGCCTCGGCGAGCGCGGACTCGGTGAACGCCCGCATCTCCGCCTGGCCGCCGATGTCCCGGATCACCGTGACCCCGCGCGCGGCCGCGTCCTCTCCGGACACCTCGGTCCACGAGCCACTCGAGAGCCCGTAGATCAGCATCCGGCCGCCAGGTTTCAGCAGCCCGAACGACGTCTTCCCGACCTCGCCGCCGACACCGTCGAACACGACGTCGACCTCACCCGCCTTCGCCGCCCAGTCCGGCTCGCGGTAGTCGACCGCCAGATCGGCGCCGCGTTCCCGGACGTGCTCGGTCTTCACCGGGCCACCGGCCGCGCCGACGACCTCCGCCCCCGCGGCCTTCGCGAGCTGGACGACCAGTCCGCCGACCCCGCCCGCCGCGGCTTCGACCAGCACGCGCTCCCCCTGGCGGACGCGCGCGGCGGTCACCAGCGCCGTCGCCGTACGGCCGTCGGCGAGGATCGCCACCGCGGCGTCGAGGGCCAGCCCGTCCGGTACCTCGAAGACGGAATCGGCGGCGACCGCGACCCGCTGCGCGTACGCCCCGGAGCCCCCGGTCGAGGTCACGACCCGCTTCCCGACCAGACCGAGGTCGACTCCTTCACCGACAGCACTGATCACGCCGCCCACGCCGTTGCCCGGGATCATCGGCGGCTCGGCGCGGAACGGCCCGCCTCCACCGGCGCGGAACTGGGTCTCGACGAAGGTGATGTTGGCGAACGCCACCTCGACCAAGACCTGGCCGGCTGCGGGCACCGGATCGGGGGCGTCACCCGCGACGAGCACTTCAGGCCCACCGAACTCTTTCAACCACACGGCTCTCATGTGATCCAAGGTGCAAGCTCCAGTTGACTCGAGGTCAAATGGTTGTTCCGGGGAAACCACGCTCGGGCCTCAACCTTGTCCCGCGCGCACGATGACACCGCCGTCCGGGTGGCTCACCGTGAGTGGCAGCACCTTTGTTCTCGACCCGCCGCAGGAGGCACGCAGTGCGTATCGCCGTCCCCCGTGAAATCAAGAAGCACGAATACCGGGTGGCGCTCACCCCGGCGGGCGCGCACGAACTGACCGGGCGCGGCCACGACGTCTTCGTCGAAACCGGCGCAGGCCTCGGCTCGTCCATCACCGACGAGGAATACGTCGCCGCGGGCGCGAAGGTCCTCGCGACGGCCGAAGAGACCTGGTCCGAGGGCGAACTCGTGCTCAAGGTCAAGGAGCCGATCGCCGAGGAGTACCCGCGGCTGCGCGGCGACCAGGTGCTGTTCACCTACCTGCACATCGCCGCCGACCGGCCGCTGACCGACACGCTGCTGGCCGCGGGCACCACCGCGATCGCGTACGAGACGGTGCAGACCCCGAACCGCGCGCTGCCGCTGCTCGCGCCGATGTCCGAGGTCGCCGGACGGCTGGCGCCGCAGGTGGGCGCGTACTCCCTGATGAAGCCGAGCGGTGGCCGCGGCGTGCTGCCCGGTGGTATCCCCGGCGTCCACCCGGCGCGCGTGGTCGTCATCGGCGGCGGTGTCGCCGGCCTCAACGCGGCACGGGTCGCGCTCGGCCTCGGCTCGGACGTCGAGATCCTCGACACGAACGTCGACCGCCTCCGTCAGATCGACAACGACTTCGGCGGCCGCATCCGCACGGTGACCTCGAACGCGCTGTCGGTCGAGCAGTCCGTGCTGGAGGCCGACATGGTCATCGGCGCCGTGCTCGTCCCCGGCGCGAAGGCGCCGAAGCTGGTCTCGAACGACCTCGTCGCGCGGATGCGTCCCGGCAGCGTGCTGGTGGACATCGCGATCGACCAGGGCGGTTGCTTCGCCGACTCGCGCCCGACCACGCACGACGAGCCCACCTACAAGGTCCACGAGTCGGTGTTCTACTGCGTCGCGAACATGCCGGGCGCCGTCCCGCGCACCTCGACCTACGGCCTGACCAACGTGACGCTGCCCTACGCCGTCCAGCTGGCGGAGTTCGGCTGGCAGAAGGCGCTGCGGTCCGACGACTCGCTGGCGAAGGGCCTCAACACCCACGCCGGTGCGCTCACGAACGCCCCGGTCGCCGCCGCGCACGGTCTGCCCGCCACGGAGCTGGCCGCCGTCCTGGCCTGACCCACCCGAGCCACACTCCCACGCGAGGGGCCTTTGCGACCCCCAGTGCAAAGGTCCCTCGCTCCCAAGCACAGGAAGGCCCCCTTGCTCGCCTGCCGCGAGCAAGGGGGCCTTCCTGTATGGGTGATACGGCGAAGCCCGCCTCGGGAGGGCGGGCCGACGTCGACCAAAGGGGGGGCAAAGGGAGCTGAGAGCGGCCCGCTCAACCAACCTGGGGGTCATTGGGAGCGGGCCGCCTCCTACATCGTAGGTAATAAGTCGCCGGCGCGCTGCATGGGGTTGCCATGTCTTCCTAATTATTTCTTCACCGACCATCCCCGGAGTCCGTGAACTTCCACGATCCGCAGCGCAAAACCTGACGTCAGCGGCTATTCGGCCCCACGACCGCTGCGCTGAGAGACGGAGCCGTCACCGCACCGAACGTGACGAAGGTCGCTTTCGGCGGATTGACCCCTTCCGCGAGTGCGGACTCACCTGGTGAGGCAGGATGTCGCCTGATCGGCCTTCGTCAACAAAAGGGGACGGTATGCACGACGGCAGTGGCCGCATCGCGGTGCAGAATCTGAGCAAGCAGTTCGGCGCGGTCAACGCGGTCCAGAATCTGAGCTTCACGGTGGAACCGGGTTCGGTGACCGGCTTCCTGGGGCCCAACGGGGCGGGGAAGACGACCACGCTGCGCATGCTGCTCGGGCTGGTGACGCCCACGAACGGCACGGCGACCATCAACGGGCGCCCGCACGACCAGCTGGGGAACCCGGCGAGGATCGTCGGTTCGGTGCTGGAGAACGAGGGCTTCCACCCGGCCCGTACGGCGCGGAACCACCTGCGCGTGTACGCGGCCGCGATCGGGATGCCGGATCGGCGGGTGGACGAGGTGCTGGGCCTGGTCGGCCTGTCCTCCGCGGCGGGCCGGAAGGCGGGCGGTTTCTCGCTCGGTATGCGGCAGCGGCTGGCGCTGGCGACGGCGTTGCTGGGAGACCCGCAGGTGCTGGTACTGGACGAGCCGACGAACGGTCTCGACCCCGAAGGCATCCTGTGGCTGCGTAACTTCCTCCGCGCCTACGCGCGTGAAGGGCGCACGGTGCTGGTCTCGAGCCACCTCTTGAACGAGGTGGAGCAGACGATCGACCAGGTCATCATCATCAGCCAGGGCATGACGCGCTACAACGGCTCGCTCGACCAGTTGCGCAAGAGCAACCAGTCGCGGGTGCTGGTGCAGTCCGCGGACGCGAACGGCCTGGTCGCGGCGCTGCAGGAGGCGGGCATCACGCAGGTCTCGCCGATGCCGGACGGCCGGGTCGCGGTCTCCGGTTCGACGGTCCAGCAGATCGGCGACATCTCCGCGAAGGCGAGCATCGCGGTCTACGGCATGCAGGAGGAGACCGCGGATCTGGAGCGGATGTTCTTCCAGCTGACGCAGGGCCAGTACGCCGCGCCGCAGCCCGGGTTCCAGCAGGGTCCGCCGCCGGGCTACCAGGGGCCGCCCCCGGGTCATCAGGGGCCGCCTCCCGGCTACGCCCCGCAGAACACGCCGCCGCCCGGGTTCGCGCCACCGAACACCCCGGCTCCCGGGTTCGCACCGCCGCAGCAGCAGTTCCAGCAGGGCCAGCAGCCGCAGCAACAGCAGTACCAGCAGGCGCCGCCGCAGCAGCAGGCGCAGCAGCAGGGCCAGAACGAGGGCTGGGGAGGCCAGGGCTGATGGGCAACCTGATCAAGGCGGAGTTCCGCAAGACGCTCACGCTCAAGGCGTGGTGGGCGCTGATGATCCCCGCGGTGGTCTTCGCGTTCGCGTTCGCCCTGTTCTGGGGCATGGTCACCAACGACTTCAGCGACTTCCTCGGCCGCTCCGACACGCGTGAGCTGACCGAAGCGCTCGGCATCTCGACCGGTGAACTGCCCGTCGGCCTGCTGGCGCTCGGGCACGGCATCAACATCGGCACGATGATCCCGATCATCTTCGGCGTCTTCGCGCTCGCCGGCGAGTACACGAAGAAGACCATCACGACGACGTTCCTGACCGCCCCGAACCGGGTTTCGGCGCTGAGCGCGAAGATGATCACCTACATCGCCTGGGGCGCGATCTACGGGGTGATCATCGTGGCCGCGGCGAGCATCGGCACGGTGATCACGGTCGACAGCGAGCGCCTGCCGACGGCCGGTCAGTGGCTGGGCGTGCTGGGCGCGGGGGTCCTCGCGACGATCCTCGCCACCCTGTTCGGTATCGGGGTCGGTGCCGTCTGGCGCAGCGTGATCGGCAGCATCATCACGTTGACCATCTGGATGCTCGTCGTCGAGAACGTCCTGGTGTTCGTGTCCTTCGGCGCCTGGGACATCACCTGGCTCGGCGGGGTCCTGCCGAACGGCACGGTCAACGGCATCGTGGGCGCCATCGGCGCGGAGGCGTTCGGCGCCGCCGGTGTGAAGGTGCCGGCGTTGGAAGACGAGACGGCCTGGGCGCTGCAGTACGCGGCCGGTGCCCCCGGCGCGTTCTCGTGGTGGGCGTCCGCGCTCATCTTCTTCGGCTGGACGATGATCTTCTTCCTCGCCGGCTGGGCCGTGAACCAGAAGAAGGACATCACGTAGCCACTGCCCTCACGCAGAAGTCCGTGAAGGCCTCCTTCCCTACCTTGAGGGTAGGGAAGGAGGCCTTCACCACGTCCCCGGCCCTCATCCGTGAGATGAACGGGACTTTCATCGGGAAATTCGCGATGAACGGGCCTCTCCTCGCGTTCGGCCCTCCGCGAACCCGCTCGTCTTGTCGGTGCGGCCGCCTAGGCTGGCGGGGTGACCACTGCTCCACCTCGTCCACGTCAAGCCAGTCCGCTTCGTGAGACGACCCCCGTACCCGCCGGTGGCTGGATCCGCCGCCTGGCCGCTTCGTGCTGGAAACACCCCTGGCTGGTCGTGCTGTCGCTGGGCGCGGCGATCATCGGCGTCGGGCTCCAGGCCGCCGGCCCCCTCCTGATCCGCGAGGCGCTCGACGGCGCCGTCTCCGGCGACACCTCCCGCCTCGGCGTGCTCGCCGCCGTGATGGCGGTGCTGCAGGTGCTGACCTTCGGCAACGCGTTCGCCCGCCGCTACGTCGGCGGACGGCTGGCACTCGACGTCCAGCACGACCTGCGCCGCCAGGTGTTCAACGCGGTCTCGCGACTCGACGGCGGCAAGCAGGACGCCCTGCGCACCGGCCAGGTCGCCTCACGCGCGATCTCGGACCTGCAACTGGTCACGTCGGTCCTGATGCAGGTACCGCTCTCGGCCGGTTCGGTGATCTTCGCGCTGCTTTCCCTTGGCGCGATGCTGTGGATGTCGCCGACGCTGACCCTGATCGCGATGGTGGTCGCCCCGGCGATCGCGATCATCATGGCAGTGAGCCGGAAGCGGCTGTTCCCCGCGACGTGGGCGGCGCAGCAGCGCGCGGCCGACGTCGCGCAGCAGGTCGAGGAGACCGTCACCGGCGTACGCGTCGTGAAGGGCTTCGGCCAGGAGGCGCGCGAAGTCGCGAAGCTGGAGAAGACGGCGAGGAAGCTCTTCGCCGAGCGCATGCGCTCGGCCCGGTTGTCTTCGCTGCCCACGGCCACGACGGCGGCGCTGCCCGCGGCCGGTCAGGTCGCGGTACTGGCGGTCGGCGGCGTGCTCGCGCTGAAGGGCGAAGTCAGCCTCGGCACCTTCCTGGCCTTCGCGACCTATCTCTCCATCCTGATCGGCCCGGCCCGGATGATCTCGAGCCTGGTCGTCCAGGCGCAGCTCACCCGCGCGGGCGCGGAGCGGGTCAACGAACTGATCGACGCGCAACCGGACGTCGTCGACAGCCCGGACGCGCGGCCGCTGCCCGAGGGCCCGCTCGGGGTCCGGCTGGAGGACGTCTCCTTCGGGTACACGCGGACGGATCCCGTGCTGGACGGCCTCACCCTGGAGGCCCGGCCGGGCGAAACGCTCGCGCTCGTCGGCACCGCCGGGTCCGGCAAGTCGACGATCTCCCTGCTGCTGCCCCGGTTCTACGACGTGCACAGCGGTTCGGTCCAGGTGGGCGACCTCGACGTCCGAGACGTGCGGCAGCACGACCTGCGCAGCGCGATCGGCGTCGTCTTCGAAGAGGCGTTCCTGTTCTCGTCGTCCGTGCGCGACAACATCGCCTACGGCAGGCCGGACGCGAGCGACGAGGAGATCCGCGCCGCCGCGCGGGCGGCCGAGGCGGACGAGTTCATCCAGCGCCTCCCCGACGGCTACGGGACGCTCGTCGGCGAACGCGGTCTCACGCTCTCGGGCGGCCAGCGGCAACGGCTGGGCCTGGCCAGGGCCCTGATGACCGATCCGAGGGTGCTGGTCCTCGACGACGCGACGTCCGCCATCGACACGGTCACCGAAGCGGCGATCCACGACACCCTGCGCTCGGTCACCGCGAGCCGGACGACGCTGCTGATCGCGCACCGCCGCTCCACCCTTGCCCTCGCCGACCGGATCGCCGTCCTGGACAAGGGCCGCGTCGTCGACGTCGGCACCGAGGAGGAACTGCTGGCGCGCTGCCCGCTGTTCCGCGAACTCGTCGCGGGCCCGGGTGACGACGTCGAGGAACCGCATCGCTGCGAAGGCCTCGACTGCGGCCCGGAAGGCGTCACCGCCGCGCTGTGGCCGGAGCAGGACGACACCCACGAACTGGCGGGCGAGCGGAAGGGCTCCGGCGGCGAATGGGACGTCGATCTCCCGCCGACCGGCGAACTCCTCGACGGGGTCCGGAAACTCCCGCCCGCCACGGATACGCCGCGGCTCCCCGGCACGGACATCACCGCACCCGAACCGAGGTTCCGGCTCGCGCGACTGCTGAAACCGGTCCGCGGTCCGCTCGCCGTGGTGATCGGCCTGGTCGCGGCGGACGCGCTGGCCACCATCGCGATGCCAGCGCTGTACCAGTACGGCATCGACGACGGTGTCCGCACCGGGCTGGAAGCGGTGATCTGGCTGGCCGCCGGGATCGGCGCGCTGGTGATCGTCGCGGACTGGCTGGCGATCTACCTCCAGACCAAGATGACCGCGCGGGTCGGCGAAACGGTGCTGTATTCCTTGCGGGTGCGCAGTTACGCGCATCTGCAACGGCTCGGGCTCGACTTCTACGAACGCGAGCTGTCCGGGAAGATCATGACCCGGATGACCACCGACGTCGACGCGCTGTCGACGTTCCTCCAGACCGGTGTCGCCCAGGCCGTGGTGAGCGCGCTGACGCTGGCCGGGATCGCGGCGGCCCTGATGATCACCGACATCGGGCTGGCGGCGTACGCGCTCGCGGTGCTGCCGATCCTCGTCGTGGCGACGGTGATCTTCCGGCGTGCTTCGTCGAAGGCGTACACCGAAGCGCGGGAACGCGTCAGCGTCGTCAACGCGGACATGCAGGAGAACGTGAACGGGCTGCGGGTCGCGCAGGCGTACACGCGCGAGGAACGGACGGCGGAGAAGTTCGCTTCCCGCAGTGACGAGTACCGGCGTTCACGGCTGCGTGCGCAGCGTCTTGTCGCGACGTACTTCCCGTTCGCCGCAATGCTTTCCGGGCTGGCCGAGGTCGCCGTGCTGATCGTCGGCGCGAACCGGGTCGCGGCGGGCACGCTGTCGGCAGGCGTGCTGGTGGCGTTCCTGTTGTACCTGGGCCAGTTCTTCTCGCCGATCCAGCAACTGTCCTCGGTGTTCGACGGTTACCAGCAGGCGAGGGTCGGCCTTTCCCGCATCGGCGACCTGCTGCGCACGCCGACTTCCGTTCCGGAGGCGGAGAATCCCGTCGCGGTCCCGGACCGCCTGCGCGGCGAAGTGTCCTTCAAGGACGTTGATTTCGCTTACACGGCAACGGACGAACCCGCCCTGACACAGCTTTCGCTGGAAGTCGAGGCCGGGGAGACCGTCGCTCTGGTCGGCGCGACGGGCGCCGGGAAGTCGACGGCGGTGAAGCTCGTCGCGCGGTTCTACGACGCGACAGGCGGCGTGGTGCGGATCGACGGGACCGACATCCGCGAGTACGACCTCGCCGCGCTTCGCACGCGGATGGGCGTGGTGCCACAGGAAGCGCACCTGTTCTCGGGGACCGTCGCGGACAACGTGCGTTACGGCAGGCCTTCCGCGACCGACGCGGAGGTCGAGGCGGCGGTCCGGTCCGTCGGCGCTTTGGACGGTGTCGCCGCGCTCCCGGCCGGTTTCCACCAGCCGGTCGGCGAACGCGGACGGTCCCTTTCGGCCGGACAACGGCAGCTCGTCGCCCTCGCCCGAGCCGAACTCGTGGATCCCGACGTCCTCCTGCTCGACGAGGCGACCGCCGCGCTCGACCCGTCCACCGAGGCCGCCGTCCTGCGCGCGACCGAACAACTCGCCCGCCGCCGCACGACCTTCGTCGTCGCGCACCGCCTCGCCACCGCCGCCAAGGCCGACCGGATCGTGGTCCTGGACCACGGCCGGATCATCGAACAAGGCACGCACGCGGACCTGGTGGCGGCCGACGGCCATTACGCACGCCTGTGGTCCCTGGGCTAGCTCCGCCGCGTTTGAATGCGTATCGCTCCGGCGTCCCGATGTCCCCCTTGCGACATCGGGAGCGCTGGACGCCTCGCATATGCCCGCGACACCTGGCGCAGCGGACACAAGGGGGTCGTGAGTGGTAAAGAGGGTTAGAACGACCTTTGCCACTCACGACCGCTTGAGACCGCTGCGGCTGGGCCACCAAACCCGGTCAGGAACGCGTGCTCGCCCTCGACATCACCCGCGAGGGCTTTGCCTGGGCTCTCGAACACGCGGCGCTCAGCCACTACGACCGGGACGTCCACCCCGACCGGAAGACATGGCAGCGCGACCTCAAGACCAGCCCCGTCCGTGTCCAGTGGGATCCGGAGCGCAGCCTCCGCCTCGGGCCGCTGAAGCACCGTTCACTCCAGATGGGACTCAGCGGCGAGGCCGTCGATCGCTATGTCGACAAATGGATCACATCGGTCACCGATGTCACGGCGACCATGCGTGACGTCGGCGCGCTCGTCGCCGCGAACCGTCTCGAAGACGCCGAAGCACTTCGGCCCGCGGAGCGGCCGTACCCCGGTTAGGACCGCCAGGCGAGGCCGCCCATCCCGGCGACCTCCAGATCCTGCGCCGACGCCCACCGGAAGGTCCCCGGCCGGACGTGCACGCCCGCCGCCACGGCCCAGTCCGGTCCGTCGGGCTCGACGTGCTCCATCTCCCGGAAATCGGAGAGCGTCGGCCAGACCGCCGCGCACGAGTCGCACCTCAGCACGACCTTGCCGGACTCGGTGACCAGCGGGCGCACGCGACCCTCGTCCCAGAACGACGGGCATTCGTCCAGCCACATCGTCTGCCACCCCCTCGCGGGCGACCGGCGGTCGGCCCGACACCGGCCGCATCCTCCACCCAGCAAAACCCGCCGACGTGAACTCCAGGCTGTCCCGGCACGACCACCTCGCCAACCTTGACCGACGAAACAGTGACCTGACCTGCACGGACAGTGAAGTGACAGCAAAGGTCCCCTGCTCCCCCGAACGGCCGGGGCCCGGACCATCGGGCGCTTCGGTTTCGATCTCTTGATCGAGACAGTGACCCATCACCTAGTGCGCCACGCCTCACACAGGCCAGTTCCATCACACGGCCGCCACCGAGGGGGTTAGCCTGGTAGGCGCATCAGCGGTGTTCAAGATCTCGAGACGGATAGAGGCGAGTCCAAGCCGTGTCCAGCAGCAGCCCTGCGTCACAATTCGGCCCCAACGAGTGGGTTGTCGAGGAAATGTACGACCAGTTCCTCGCCGACCCCACCTCAGTCGATGCCGCCTGGCACGACTTCTTCGCGGACTTCAAGCCAACGCAGGCCGCGCAGACGAAGGCTGACGACGCACGTCAGACCTCCGCGGAGACCGCCAAGGAGGGCTCGGGCGCCAACGGTCAGGCTTCCACGCCGTCGCCGCAGACGGTCCGCAACGCCGAGTCCACCGCGAAGCAGACCGCTCCGAAGACCGAGGCGAAGGCGGCGGCCCCCGCGAAGCCCGCCCCGAAGACCGAAGCGAAGGCAGCCGCTCCCAAGGCGGCGGCTCCCAAGGCGGCCCCCGCGAAGGCTCCCGCCAAGACCGCCGAGAAGGACGCCGAGCCGGAGTCGAAGCAGCTCCGCGGCGCGGCCGCCGCGATCGCGAAGAACATGGACGCGTCGCTGTCCGTGCCCACCGCGACGAGTGTGCGCGCCGTCCCGGCGAAGCTGATGGCGGACAACCGCATCGTCATCAACAACCACCTCAAGCGCACACGGGGCGGGAAGATCTCCTTCACCCACCTCATCGGTTACGCGATGGTCCGGGCGCTGAAGAACTTCCCGAACATGAACCGGCACTACCAGCTGATCGACGGGAAGCCGTTCGCGATCACGCCGGAGCACGTGAACTTCGGTCTCGCGATCGACATGAAGGGCAAGGAAGGCTCCCGCACGCTCGTCGTGGCCTCCATCAAGGCCACCGAGAACATGACCTTCATGCAGTTCTGGCAGGCCTACGAGGACATCGTCAAGAAGGCCCGCAACGGCAAGCTGACCGCCGACGACTTCGCCGGCACCACGATCTCGCTGACCAACCCGGGCGGCATCGGCACCAACCACTCGGTGCCGCGCCTGCAGGCAGGCCAGGGCGCGATCATCGGCGTCGGCGCCATGCAGTACCCGGCGCACTTCGAGGGCACCAGCGAGAAGGCCCTGGTCGACCTCGGCGTGTCGAAGATCATGACGCTCACCTCGACCTACGACCACCGCATCATCCAGGGCGCGGAGTCAGGCGAATTCCTCAAGCGCATCCACGAGCTGCTGCTCGGCGAGGACGGCTTCTACGACGACGTCTTCACCAGCCTGCGCCTGCCGTACGAGCCGATCCGCTGGGTCGCCGACATCCCGGACGGCCCGGTCGACAAGACCGCGCGCGTGATCGAGCTGATCGACGCCTTCCGCATGCGCGGTCACCTGATGGCCGACACCGACCCGCTGAACTACCGGCAGCGCAGCCACGCCGACCTCGACGTCCTCTCCCACGGCCTGACCCTGTGGGACCTGGACCGCGAGTTCCCGGTCGGCGGCTTCGCCGGCCAGGAGCGGATGAAGCTGCGCGACATCCTCGGTGTCCTGCGCAACTCGTATTGCCGCACCGTCGGCATCGAGTACACGCACATCCTCGACCCCGAGGAGCGCCGCTGGATCCAGGACCGCGTCGAGATCCCGCACGAGAAGCCGGACCCCGCCGTCCAGAAGTACGTGCTCTCGAAGCTCAACGCCGCCGAGGCGTTCGAGACGTTCCTGCAGACCAAATACGTCGGGCAGAAGCGGTTCTCGCTCGAAGGCGGCGAGACGGCGATCCCGCTGCTCGACACGCTGCTGGACAAGGCCGCCGAGCACGAACTCGACGAGGTCGTCATCGGCATGCCGCACCGCGGCCGCCTGAACGTGCTCGCGAACATCGTCGGCAAGCCGATCGCGCAGATCTTCCAGGAGTTCGAGGGCAACCTCGACCCGGGCCAGGCGCACGGTTCCGGTGACGTGAAGTACCACCTCGGCGCCGAGGGCAAGTACTTCCGCATGTTCGGCGACGGCGAGACCAAGGTGTCGCTGACCGCGAACCCGTCGCACCTGGAGACCGTCGACCCGGTCCTCGAGGGCATCGTCCGCGCCAAGCAGGACATCCTCGACAAGGGTGGCGAGGGCTTCACCGTCCTCCCGGTCCTGATGCACGGCGACGCGGCCTTCGCGGGCCAGGGTGTCGTGGCCGAGACGCTGAACCTGTCGCTGCTGCGCGGCTACCGCACCGGCGGCACCGTGCACGTCATCGTCAACAACCAGGTCGGCTTCACCACCGCGCCCGAGAACTCGCGGTCGAGCCAGTACGCCACCGACGTGGCGAAGATGATCGGCTCGCCGATCTTCCACGTGAACGGCGACGACCCCGAAGCCGCGCACTGGGTGGCCAAGCTGGCCGTCGAGTACCGCCAGGCGTTCCACAAGGACGTCGTGATCGACCTGATCTGCTACCGCCGCCGCGGCCACAACGAGGGCGACGACCCCTCGATGACCCAGCCTGCGATGTACGACATCATCGACACGAAGCGTTCGGTCCGGAAGACCTACACCGAATCGCTGATCGGCCGCGGCGACATCTCCGTCGAAGAGGCCGAAGCCGCGTTGCGCGACTTCTCCAGCCAGCTGGAGCACGTCTTCAACGAGGTCCGCGAACTGGAGAAGCACCCGGCGAAGGCCAGCCCCTCGGTCGAAGAGGAGCAGCAGGTCCCGGCCAAGGTCCCGACCGCGACCACCACCGAGGTCATCGAGCACATCGGCGACGCGTTCCTCAACGTCCCCGAAGGCTTCAGCCCGCACCCCCGGGTCAAGCCGGTCATGGAACGCCGCCACAAGATGTCCCGCGAAGGCGGCATCGACTGGGCGTACGGTGAACTGCTCGCCTTCGGTTCGCTGGCCATGGAAGGCCGCCTCGTGCGGCTGTCCGGCCAGGACTCCCGCCGCGGCACCTTCACCCAGCGCCACTCGGTGCTGATCGACCGCAAGACCGGCCAGGAGTACTCGCCGCTGGCCAGCCTCGCCGAGAACCAGGGTCGCGTGATGATCTACGACTCGGCGCTGTCCGAGTACGCGGCCGTCGGCTTCGAGTACGGCTACTCCGTGGCCAACTCCGAAGCGCTGGTCATGTGGGAAGCGCAGTTCGGTGACTTCGTCAACGGCGCGCAGACCGTCATCGACGAGTACATCTCCTCCGGCGAGGCCAAGTGGGGCCAGCTGTCGGACGTCGTGCTGCTGCTGCCGCACGGCCACGAGGGCCAGGGCCCGGACCACACCTCCGGCCGGATCGAGCGCTTCCTCTCGCTGTGCGCGGAGGGCTCGATGACCGTCTCGGTGCCGTCGACCCCGGCGAACTACTTCCACCTGCTCCGCCGCCACGCGCTCGACGGAGTGAACCGCCCGCTGGTGGTCTTCACCCCCAAGTCGATGCTGCGCAACAAGGCCGCGACTTCGCAGGTCGAGGACTTCACCGGCCAGACGAAGTTCATGTCGGTCATCGACGACGCCGTCGTCGACCCGTCGAAGGTGCGCAAGGTCCTGCTGACGTCGGGCAAGCTGTACTGGGAACTGGTGGCGGAGCGGACGAAGCGCGAGGCGAACGACGTCGCGATCGTGCGTGTCGAGCAGTACTACCCGCTGCCGAAGAAGAAGCTGCTGGCGGCGCTGGAGCGCTACAACGGCGCTCCCGCGGTCTGGGTCCAGGAGGAGCCGGAGAACCAGGGTGCGTGGCCGTTCTTCGGCCTGAACCTGCCGCGGAAGCTCCCGGAGGTGTTCTCCAACCTGGACGTCGTGTCGCGTCGTCCGATGGCCGCGCCGTCGGCCGGTTCGTCCAAGGTGCACGAGGTCGAGCAGAAGGCGCTCATCGCGCGGGCCTTCGACTGATCGCCTGACCGTCCGTGAAGGCCTCCTTCCCTACTCTCAAGGTAGGGAAGGAGGCCTTCACGGCGTTTGGGTGTCGAAACCGGCGGGTCCCGTTCGTGTAAGGGCAAACGACCGAAGGAGACACCATGAAGACCCTGCTCGACGGCCTCAAGCTTCCCGAATCCGCCCGCTGGCACGACGGCCGCCTCTGGCTGGCGAACTGGGGCACCGGCCAGATCCTCGCCGTCACCCCGGACGGCGAGAGCGAGGTCGTCACCACCGTCTCCACCACGATGCCGATCTCGATCGACTGGCTCCCCGACGGCCGTCTCCTGATCGTCTCCGGCCCGGAGGCTCGCCTGCTCAACGCGGACCTGAGCACCTACGCCGACCTTTCCCCCGTCGCGGCACTCTGGAACGAACTCGTCGTCGACAGCCGTGGCAACGCCTTCGTCAACGGCTTCCACAGCCTGCAGGAGCCCGGCGTCATCGCCGTCGTCACCCCGGGCGGCGAAGTGCGCCAAGTCGCCGACGGGATCCTGTTCGGCAACGGCATGGCCATCACTCCCGACGACGCGACACTGATCGTCGCCGAGTCGTACGGCAACCGGCTCACCGCGTTCGACATCGCCGAGGACGGCTCGCTGTCCGGCCGACGGGTGTGGGCCGAACTCGGCGGCGATCACCCCGACGGCATCTGTCTCGATGCCGAGGGCGCCGTCTGGTACGCGGACGTGGCGGGCAAGTACTGCGTCCGGGTCCGCGAAGGCGGCGAAGTACTCCAGAAGGTCGAATCCGATCGAGGCTGCTTCGCCTGTGCGCTCGGCGGCGAGGACGGGCGTTCGCTCTACGTCCTCGCCGCGGAATGGCACGGCTGGGACAAGCCGTTCGGCGACGGGCCGACCGGACAGGTCCAGGTCGAAGAACTCGCCTGACCCGTGGTCTAGCCGATCGCCTCGGAGGTCGCCTTCGCGACCTTCAAGGCGTTCTCCTTGCACTTCGTCTGATCGACCGTCCCGGACGGGTCGGAGCCGGTCACGATGATCTCCGCCTCGACGTTGCCCTGGTGGAACTTGATCTGGCACTGGCTCGCGGAATTGAGCTTCGCGTACACGGCCTTGGTCGCCTTGGCCATGCCGGGGATGACCACGCCACCGTCGTCGACGGCGTTCTCGATCCCCGCCTTGGCCCACGCCTCGCCGGCCCCCGAACCCGGCTCCTTCGACTTCGACAGGTACATCCCCACCGAGGCCGAGGGCGCGTCGGGTTCACGCCAGGTGCAGAACGAACGCGTGTAGACGATTTCGTTGTTCGAAGTACTCGCCGGCTCCTCGCCCTTCGGCGTTTCCAGCGGCGGCAGGTTCTTCACGCCGGTGCCGATCTTCTCGCATCCGGGCATGGCGGTGTACTTGTCCGGCGGCCCGGGCTTCTTGGACGACGTCGGTGCGGAAGACGCGCTCGAGCTCGCATCGCCGGAAAGCAGGAAGAAGGCCCCGACCCCGCCGCCGCCGAGCAGCACGACGGCGCCGATGACGATCCCGACGATGAGGCCGGTGTTGGACTTCTTGGGCGGCGGGGCGCCGTATCCGTACTGCTGCGGGTACCCCTGCTGCGGATAACCCTGCGGTGGATACGGCTGCTGAGGTCCCTGCTGGTAGGGCGGTCCGGGCTGCATGCGCAGAGGCTAAAGCCTCGAGACGGTCCTCAGTGGACGAACGCCGCAACTGGGCGCCGAATCACTCCCCGGCTGCCGGGAAGGCCCCCTTCCCAGCAGGAGGAAGGGGGCCTTCGCGTACTCAGGAGCGGATCAGAGGGTCAGCGACCAGCTGTTGAGCGTGCCGGTGTCGGCCTGGTACACGTCCTGCACCTTGAGCTTCCAGGCGCCGTTCGCGGCCTCGGCCGCGGCGTTGACGGTGTACGTGGTGTTGATGTTGTCGGACGAGTCGTTGCTGGAACCCTTCAGGCGGTACGAGGTGCCGTCCGGCGCGACCAGGTCGATGACCAGGTCACCGACGTAGGTGTGCGTGATGTTCACCGCGACCTTGGTGGTGGCCGAGGCGTTGCGGGCGCAGTTGGCGACGGTGACCGTGCTGGTCACCGCGGCACCGGCGTCGGGGATGGGGACGGCGCCGCTGCTGGTCTGCGTGCCACAGGGGGTGGGCTCGGGGCCGGGGCCACCGCCGGTACCGGTGTAGAGCAGCACGTTCGGCGAACCGGTGCCCGGGCTGGTCACCTTGCCCTTGGTGCCCGCGTTGACCAAGGCGTCACGGACCTGCGCGGGCGTGGCCGTCGGGTTGGCGGAGGCGTACAGGGCCGCCGCGCCGACGACGTGCGGGGTCGCCATCGAGGTGCCGCTGATGGTGTTGGTGCCGTTGTTCAGCCACGTCGAGGTGATGCCGCTGCCCGGCGCGAAGATGTCGAGGCAGGTGCCGATGTTGGAGAAGTCGGACTTGGCGTCGGTGTTGGTGGTCGAGCCGACGGTGATCGCCTCGGGCGTGCGGGCCGGGGAGGTGTTGCACGCGTTGGCGCCGTAGTCGTTACCGGCCGCGACGCCGTAGGTGACGCCCGACGCGATCGACCGCTGGACGGCCTGGTCGAGGGTCGCCGAAGCGCCGCCGCCGAGGCTCATGTTCGCGACGGCCGGTTTGACGGCGTTCGCGGTGACCCAGTCGATACCGGCGATGACACCGGCGGTGCTGCCGGAACCGGAGCAGTTCAGCACGCGGACGGCGACGAGTTTGACGCCCTTGGCCAGACCGTGCGCGGTACCGCCGATGGTGCCGGCGACGTGGGTGCCGTGGCCGTTGCAGTCCGTGGCGTCGTTGTCGTTGTCGACGGTGTCACGGCCGTGGGTCGCGCGCCCGCCGAAGTCGGGGTGCGTGGTGAGGATGCCGGTGTCGACGACGTAGGCGGTGACGTTCGACGCCGTGGTGCTGTAGCTGTACTTCTGGTCCAGCGGAAGGCTCTGCTGGTCGACCCGGTCCAGGCCCCACGACGGCGGGTTCAGCTGATCCGTCGAAGCCGAGACCGTCTGGTTCTGCTCCACGTAGGCCACCGCGGGGTCGGCGGCGACGCGCTTCGCCTGCTTTTCGGTCAGTGCGCCGGAGAAACCACGCACCGACGACGCGAAGGTCTTCTCGACCGTTCCGCCGTGACGGTTCG
Organism: Amycolatopsis sp. cmx-4-19; assembly: GCA_049998115.1. Lineage (GTDB taxonomy): Bacteria > Actinomycetota > Actinomycetes > Mycobacteriales > Pseudonocardiaceae > Amycolatopsis. The sequence continues at coordinate 78,506 of JAEBEO010000028.1, forward strand.
TCAGGCTCTTCGAGGCGGCTTCGACCGACGTGCCGTCCTTCAGCACGACGATGTAGCTGTCCTTGATCGCCTTGGCACTGCCGGCGTTGACGATGGGGCCTTCCGCGGCCGAAGCGACGGTGGCACCGCCGAGCGCGGTCAGCACGGCGACCGCCGCCGCCACACCGAACGCGGGCAGTCGTCTCTTCAGGGTTCCCAGGGAATTGTTCAAGATATTCCTCCCAGGCAGGGTCGACCCACGGGCATGACGCGGCCCGCCGGATCGTTGGGGGTGTTCTCAGAGGTGAAGCGCGTTCCACTGAGGAGCGCAGGCTGAGACTAAGTCGCGATTTCACCCCAAGGAAGACCTTGCATTACGGACATCTCGATAGTATTAGGCGCACTTCCGGTGCGGATCGGGCACCGTTCAGCCCCCGCCTTTAGTCGCGTTTTGCGCCGTACGGCCCACAAAGAATTGGGAATCCGCACATCCGGTGGTCGCTTCCGCGCCACCCGGTCGTTTCAAGGCCGTGGAAGTACACACGGATGGCCGCCTACTAAAGTCGCGACCTCGCCGGGTGGAAATCGATTTCCATCCTACCTTCGGATGGAGCACGCTCGCCCGCATGCTGCTCCGACAGGAAACGCCTGCCGACCACGAGGCCATCCACGCCGTGCACCAGGCCGCGTTCGCGAAACGCAGTGACCCGGTGGTCGAGGCGAAACTCGTCGACGAACTCCGTGAGGAAGGCGACCTGCCCGGCGCACTGTCCATCGTGGCCGAACGCGACGGCGAAATCGTCGGACATGTCTGTTGCGGCCCGGCCCGGCTCGGCACCGACGAGAAGTCAACGGTCGGCCGCGGCCCGCTCGGAGTCCTTCCCGCGCACCACAAGTCCGGTGTCGGCTCGGCACTCGTGCACGCGGTGCTCGGCGGGGCCGACGCGCTCGGCTACGGCGCCGTCATACTGCTGGGCGACCCGAACTACTACTCCCGCTTCGGCTTCGTGCTTGCCGGGCCACTCGGGATCAGGCCGCCGGTCGTGGAATGGGCGCCGCATTTCCAGGTCCGCACCCTGGCCGCGTACACCGAAGATCTCCGCGGCGACTTCCGCTACTCGCCCGCCTTCGACCGCCTCTGACCCCTCGCGTTCAGTCCTCTGGTTGCGGTCCATGCACGCGCAACTACCGCAACCAGAGGACTGAACGCGGGGATCAAGAGGGCGCGAGGAGGTTGTTCCGCCGCAGGAACTCCTCGGCGACGTCGAGCGGGTTGCGCTTTTCTTCACTGAACTGGACGTTCAGTTCGGTCAATTGATCGGTGGTGAGCGCCGCCGAAACCCGGTTCAGCGCGTCGACCTCCTTCGACGACAACGTCCCCTTCGCCACGAGCGGCACGATGTTCTGTGCGGGGAACATGTTCTTGTCGTCCCGAAGCGGCACGAAACCGTTCGCGGCGATCGTCGACGACGTGCTGAACAGGTCGGCGACCTGGATGTCACCGGACTTCAGCGCGGCGACCGTGACCGGCCCGCCGGTGTCGGTCGTCCGGATCTCCTTGAACTCACAACCGTAGAGCGTCTTGATCTTGTCCTTCCACCGGCTGCTCCACTGGCCGGGACCGCCGAAGACGAGGTCCTCGCAGCGCGCACCGAGATCGGAAAAGGTCTTCACCCCGGAATCGGCGAGTTCCTTCCGCACCACCAGGAGGTCCTTGTCCTCGGCGGGCGCCTGTTCGAGCACCTCGAACCCGGCGGGCAGTTTCTGCTTCAGCTGCGTGTAGACGTCCTGCGGTGTGGTCGCCTGCGTCTCCTTGTCGAAGTACCGCAACAGGTTCCCGCTGTAGTCGGGTACCACCGAAAGCGATTTGTCCTGCAGTGCCTTGACGACGACCTCGCGACTGCCGACCGGCGGCCGCACGGTGACGTTCTCCGCACCCGCGTCGCGCAGCGCGCCGGCGTAGATCTGGGCCAGCAGCAGGCTTTCGCCGACATCGGAAGCACCGATGATGATGTCGCCGGTCGCGCCGCCCTCGGCGCCACCTGCCAAGGGGTTGCCACAACCTGTTGCCAGCAAAGCGACCCCGGCGAACAGCGCCGCCACCGTCCGCCTCATACCTTCGCCTTCTTCCCGCTCGCGACCTGCGCCAGCCGCACTCCCTTGGGCACCAGCGCGCGCTGCGCACCCGCCAGGACGAGATCCAGCACCACCGCGAGCAACGTCGTCAGCACGGCGCCCGCGACCACCTGCGGATAGTCCAGGATGGCCAGTCCGTCGAGCAGGAACCGGCCGAGACCGCCAAGCCCGACGTACGCGGCCACGGCCGCCGTCGCCACGAGTTGCAGCACCGAGTTCCGCACCCCGCCGAGCACCAGCGGCAGCGAGATGGGCACCTCGACCTTCCACAGCCGTTGCCAGCCGGTCATCCCGATGCCCTGTGCCGCGTCGACGACCCCGTGATCGGTCGCCTGCAGGCCCGCGTACGTCCCGGCGAGGATCGGCGGGATCGCGAGCACCACGAGCCCGATGATCGTCGCCGTGGTGCTCTCGGTGATCAGCAGGAACAGGAAGGTCACCAGACCCAGCGTCGGCAGCGCGCGGATGGCGTTGCCACCGCTCACCAGCAGCACCGCGCCGCGGCCGGTGTGCCCGACGTAGAGCCCGAGCGGGAGCGCGATGATCACCGCGAAGAGCAAGGCCAGCAAGGTGTAGCCGAGATGCTGCAGAAGCCGGTCGAGGATGCCGTCCGTGCCCTGCCAATGGGCCGGGTCGCCGAACCAGCTCAGGACGTCGCCGATCATTTCGCCCCCGCCGCGGTCGCCACCCGGTCCCAGGGTGTGAGGACTTTCTTCAGTCGCACCAGTACCAGGTCGACGACCAGCGCCAGCAGCAGTGTCGCGACGATGCCGACGACGATCGGCGAGAAGTACTCGCGCTGGAAACCGTCGGTGAACAGCACGCCGAGGCCGCCGGTCCCGATCAGCGCGCCGACGCTCACCAGGCTGATGTTGCTGACCGAGGCCACCCGGACCCCGGCGGCGAGCACCGGCACCGAAAGCGGCAGTTCCACGGTGAGGAACTTGCGCGCGGGTTTGTACCCGACCGCGGTCGCCGCCGCCACGACATGCGGCGGGACGGCGTCGAGCGCGTCCAGCACCGGGCGCACCAGCAGGGCCGAGGTGTAGACGGTCAGCGCGACGATGACGTTGACGCTGTCGAGGATCTTCGAGCCGATGATGCCCGGGATCACCACGAACAACGCCAGCGAAGGGATCGTGTACAGCAGGTTCGACACGACCAGCAGCACGGAACGCACCGGGGCGAACCGGTGGCCGAGCCAGCCTGCCAGCACCGCGATCACCAGGCCCAGCACCAGCGGGAGCAGGGAAAGGTAGACGTGGTCGAGCAGGTCGCCGAAGAACTGCGAGCGGTTGTTGGCACTGCCCAGATAGCGGCCGAGTTCCGCGAAGAAGTCCCCCATCAGGAGCCCAGTGGCAGCGCTTCGATCACTTCGAGAACCTGCTTGGCTCTGACCACGCCGAGGACCCTGTGGTCGGCGTCGACGACGACACCGAGGCTCGCGGGCGACGACAACGCCGCGTCGAGCGCACCGCGGACCGGGGTTCCCCGCACGTAAAGCGATCCGCCCGCGACGAGGTCGCCTTCGGTCAGTTCGCCGTCCACAGTGGACTGGGGACGGAGCCAGCCGCGCGGCTGCCCGTCGCCGTTGACGGCGACCCGCCAGGCGCCGGACGTGCCCGGTACCGGCTTGCCGACCTCGACGCGTTCGACGTCTTCGACGACGATCCCGTCCGCCGAGAGGAAGGAGAGCCCCCGGTAGCCGCGGTCCTTGCCCACGAACGACGCGACGAAGTCGTCGACGGGGTGACGCAGCACGTCCGACGGCGTGCCGTACTGCGCGAGCACACCGCCGACGCGGAGCACCGCGATCTTGTCGCCGAGCCGCACGGCCTCGTCGATGTCGTGGGTGACGAACACGATCGTCTTCCCCAGCTGCGACTGCAGGCGCAGCAGTTCGTCCTGCAGTTCCTCGCGCACGATCGGGTCGACGGCCGAGAACGGCTCGTCCATCAGCAGTACCGGCGAATCGGCCGCGAGCGCCCTGGCGACGCCGACCCGCTGCTGCTGGCCGCCGGAAAGCTGGGCCGGGTACCGCTTGCCGAGTTCCGTCGGCAGGCCGACGGTCTCCAGAAGTTCGGCCGCGCGTTCGCGGGCCTTGCCCTTGTCCCAGCCGGACAGCAGGGGCACGGTGGCGATGTTGTCCAGCACTGTCCTGTGTGGAAAGAGGCCGGCGTGCTGGATGACGTAGCCGATGCCGCGGCGCAGCAGCGCCGGGTCGCCGTCGCTGACGTCCTCGCCGTCGAGCAGGACACTGCCCGACGTCGGCTCGACCATGCGGTTGATCATCCGCAGCGACGTCGTCTTGCCGCACCCGGACGGCCCGACGAAGACGGTGATGGTGCCGTCCTCCACGGTCAGGTTCAGGTCGTCGACCGCGACCGTCCCGTCCGGATACCGCTTGGTCACGCCACGGAACTCGATAGTCACGTGTCTCTCCCCATGTCTGGTCGAAAAACCGTAGCCCAGATCCTGCCTGTTGGCACGGTGTCTCAGGGAACGGGTCACTAGGCTGCGTGCCGTGAGCTCTCTCGTCGATGACGTCTTCGCGGCGCACGGTGTCCACGTGCGACCGCTCCATCAGGTGATTTCCCTGCTCCGGACGGATTGGCGTGATCTCGGCGAACTGGTCAGGGTCAGCACCGCGCCGCGCCGGAGTGTCGAAGACGTCCTGGACGCGCTCGGCGACGACCTCGAGCGGGAGGAATCACGCTACCGGCTGGCCCCCGCCGCCCGCGAGAAGTACGCCCGTTTCGAGGCCGAGGACCGGAAACCCGACTCCGACCTGCTGAAGACCATCACCAGCCACGTCGAGAACGTGCCGTCGCCGCTGGCCGCGCTCGACCACGTGCAGGCGACACCGGAGACGGTGCTGAACCGCGCGCTGTGGCTGGACGAGCGGTACGACCTCGGCACGGCGAAGCTGCTGTTCCTCGGCGACCACGACCTCACTTCGCTGGCCGTGCGCGCGCTGCGGCCCGATGCGGACCTCACCGTCGTCGACCTCGACGACCGGGTGCTGGCCTACATCGACGAACTCAGCGAGCGGTCCATCCGCACGCTGCACACGGATCTGCGCGTCGGCCTGCCACCCACCGTGGCAGGCCGGATGGATCTCGTGTTCAGTGACCCGCCTTACACCCCCGAAGGTATGGGGTTGTTCGCCGCGCGCGGTGTCCAGGCACTCGCCGAACCCTCGGACGGGCGACTGCTGCTCGCGTACGGCTACAGCCCCCGTCATCCCGCTTTGGGCGCACAGGTGCAGCGGGCGCTCGCGACGCTCGGGCTGACCTTCGAAGCGATCCTGCCCGGCTTCAACCGCTACTTCGGCGCGCAGGCGATCGGGAGCGCGGCGGATCTGTACGTCTGCCAGCCGACCGCGAAGTCGAAGAAGAACCGCGGCGGCAAGGGGAAGGCCGCGATCTACACGCACGGGCCGCAGTCGGTGGAGTCCGCAGGCGTGGCCAAGCCGTCACTGCTGGACAGACTGCACGAGATCGCCACCGAGGGCGGGCTGGCGCTGGAGTCGCGGCCGGTCGACTGGTCGGTGTCCGGGCCGGAGGGCGACGCCGTCGCGATGGACCTCTCGGCCGACCCCGGCCCGTGGCTGCTGCGGACGCTGCTGGGCACGAACGCGCGGCGGCTGGCGCTGCTCGTCCCGAACTCGCATCCGGACTTGACGAACGCCGAGGCGCAGGGCGCGCTCAACCGGCTGGTCGGGGCGAAATACAAGCTGCGGTTGCTGCGGAGCACCCCGGACAACCGGCACGCCGTCGTCGTCGCGGACGCCGTCGAGCATCCCGAGGAGCTGCTGACCAGGGCGCACGCGCGGCTGGCGAACGTCTCCCTGGATGTCCCGTCCGACCTGACGGACGCCCGGCTGATCGACCTGCCCCGGCACCGGCTGGGCGAACTGCTCGGCTGAGCCACGGGCTGTCTTCGGAACTTCATGGGCCTGGGGTTCGGCCCCTGGACGAATCGCGCGGCCAGTGGGCGCCGACCGGCCCCGTCCACCCCGGACCAGCGGCCTGGCGATCGGTGGCCTCGTGACCAAGACCGTGGACCGTCCCCGTCCGGCTCGGCTCAGAAGGGTTTCGTACTCACTTTCCGGGGTGGATCACCGGCAGAACCGCGCGACCCCGGATGCCATGAACGGCCCGTTCCCGGCGAATCTTGCCGGGGACGGGCCGTTCATGGCCTGTGAACAAACGTGAAAAGACCGGTCACACCACGCCGTCGGCCTCGGCGGCCTTCGCGACGGCGGCGGCGACCTCGAGCGCGACGCGCGGGTCCAGCGGGCTCGGGACGATGCGGTCCGGGCCCAGGTCGTCCTGCGCGACCGAGAAGATCGCGTCGGCCGCGGCCAGCTTCATGTTCTCCGTGATCGCCCGCGCGCCCGAATCGAGCGCGCCGCGGAAGACGCCGGGGAACGCCAGCACGTTGTTGATCTGGTTCGGGAAATCGCTGCGGCCGGTCGCCACGATCTTGGCGTACCGCGATGCCACGGCCGGGTGAACCTCGGGGTCCGGGTTGGACAGCGCGAACACGATCGCGTCGTCGGCCATCCCGGCCAGCAGGGACTCGTCGATGGTCGCGCCGGACAGGCCCAGGAAGACGTCGGCACCCTTCAGCGCCTCGCCGAGGCCGCCGCGCAGACCGGCCGCGTTCGTCGTCTCGGCCAGCTTCTGCTTGATCGGGTTCAGGCCGTCGCGACCCTCGTGGATGATGCCGCGCGAGTCGAGCACCGTGACGTCCGCGACGCCGGCGTTGCGCAGGATCTTGGCGCAGGCGACGCCCGCCGCGCCCGCTCCGGAGACGACGACGCGCTGACCGGCGATGTCCTTGCCGAGCACCTCGTTCGCGCCGCGCAGCGCGGCCAGCGTGACGATCGCCGTCCCGTGCTGGTCGTCGTGCATGACCGGGCAGTCGAGGACCTCTTTGAGACGGTCCTCCAGTTCGAAGCAGCGCGGCGCCGAGATGTCCTCCAGGTTCACCGCGCCGAACGACGGGCGCAGCCGGACCAGGGTCTCGATGATCTCGTCGACGTCGGTGGTGTCCAGCACCAGCGGGATCGAGTCGAGGCCGCCGAAGGTCTTGAACAGGACCGACTTGCCCTCCATGACCGGCAGCGAGGCGCTCGCGCCGATGTCACCGAGGCCGAGCACCGCCGTACCGTCGCTGACCACAACGACCAGCCTGTCCGCCCACGTGTAGCGCTTCGCCTTGGCCGCGTCCTCGGCGATCGCCAGGCTCACCTTCGCCACCCCAGGCGTGTACGCGACCGAAAGGTCACGGGGCGAGGAGATCGGGCGCGTCGCGGCCACGGAGAGCTTGCCGCCCTCGTGCCCGTCGAAGATCTCGGTGTCGGTCACTGGCGTGGTCATCGTGGTTCCCGTCATTGCTTCCGCCGTATCGGGGGACGGCGAAGTCTCGATTCGTGCGTAGGTCACTGGATTCTCCTGGGACTGCGAGCGGGGGAACTGGTAGATGGGCAGGCCGAAAACGGGCGTGGCCCGGCCACCTGGGGTAACTCGTCCTCCGACACGGCAGCCCAGCGCGGTAGCGCCGGCCTGTCGGCGAAGCGTCCAATCGGCCATCGGTGCCGTGGGTGTGGCGACGGCCGCGGACGCAGCGGTCAGATCATTGTGACAGGACTGCGGACCAGTGTGCCCCTCTGGTGCGGTTGATGTCACAGACCGGCGCGTCTTTCCGCAGCTCAAGAGAGGTTTCGCAAGACGTCCATCCGGTTTGCTATGGCCCCGTTAGCATGAGGCGCATGCAAGCCAGGCGCCTCGGCATCCCCGATTCCTACGAGTTCACCCCGCACGTTTTCCCCGATCACCGCGGCCTGTTCGTGGCCCCGTTCCAAGGGGAGTCCTTCACCGAAGCGGTGGGACACCCGCCTCGCCTGGCGCAGACCAACACCAGCGTTTCCCGCCGCGGGACGATCCGCGGCGTGCATTTCGCGGACACCCCGCCCGGGCAGGCGAAATACGTGTACTGCCCGAACGGTTCACTGCTCGACGTGATCGTCGACCTGCGCATCGGCTCGCCGACGTTCGGTGAATGGGCGTCCGTGCTGCTCGACAGCACCGAGTACAAATCGGTTTATCTCGCCGAAGGTCTCGGCCACGCCTTCATCGCGCTCGAGGACAGCACGGTCATGGCCTACCTCTGTTCGGAGCCGTACAGCCCGGCGGGCGAGCACGGCATCGATCCGCTCGACGCCGACCTCGCGCTGCCGTGGCCGCGGGACATCGAACCCATCCTGTCCGAAAAGGACACTGGCGCGCCCGGGTTCAAGGCGGCGCTGGAGCAGGGATTGCTGCCTCGGTACGACGAATGCGTCGCGTACTACGAGGAACTGCGGACCGGGACCTCCCCCGGGGCACTGCCGAACGAGTGAAGAGGAGCGAGGCATGACCGACGATGTGGCCTGCCGGGTGATCAAGGCCGAGCGGGATCGGATCCGCTGTCTCCTCGAAGTGGATCGCGGCACCTACGAACGCTTGCACGCCCCGGAGTACCGGTTGTGCAACCCGACCGGCACCGTGTGGACGAAGGCCGAATACCTGGATCTGCTCACCACCGGGCGGGTCGTCTACCGGGAACTGGGGCTGACCGGCGACGTGGACGCCATCGTCGGCACCGACGTCGTCGTCCTCCGCTACCGGTGCGTCATCGAACTCACCGTCGACGGCGCGGACATCCCGCGGCACGAGGCCTGGCACACCGACGTCTACACCGAGGCCGGCGGCTCGTGGCATTGCGCCTGGTCGCAGGCCACCGGCATCATGGACCTTCCGGTGGCCGCATCCTGACCGGCACGAGGAAGGCGCGGCGATCGACGGGTGGCCATGACTTCGGGACACGGGCCTAGCGCAGGTGGTCTTCGGCCAGCACCCGTTCGACATTGCGCTCGGCGAGCGCGGTGATCGTGACGAACGGGTTGACGCCGGTACTGCCCGGGATCAGCGAACCGTCGGTCACGTACAGGTTCCGGTAGCCCTTGACCCGGCCGTACAGGTCGGTGGCCTTGCCCAGCACCAACCCGCCCAACGGGTGATAGGTGAACCGGTTCTCGAACGACCGCGTATCCCCGAACAGGTCACTCCGGTAGATCGTGCGATTCGCCCGGTTCACCTTGTCGAACAACGACTTCGCCGCGTCGATCGACGGCTGCCCCTGCGAAGCGCTCCACCGCAGCCGCGCCGAGTCGCTCGCGGCGTCGTAGGTGAAGTGACCACGTTCGGGGTTCTTCGTGATCGCCAGGTACAGGCTCAGCCACGTCTCGACCCCGGCGGGCACCGGCGCGACCTCGGCGAAGACCGGGTTCACCGGGTCGTCCCAGGCGTCGATGCCGAGTGCGGGCATCCCCGATTGCAGTGAGCCACCGACGTCCCACGCGTGGCCGGCGCGGCCGAGCATCACGTTGCCGTTGGTCCCCCAGCCGCGGCCGACCTCGTCGTCCAGTCCGGGCAGCGTCCCGGTTTCCCTGGCCCGCACCAGGAGTTCCGTCGACCCGAGGCTGCCGGCGCCGAGGAACAGGTACTTGGCGCCGAGTTGCCTCCTCGCCACCACGGCGCCGTCCTCGGAGGTCTCGTGGACGGTGAGGACGTAGGTGCCGTCGGACTGCCGGGTGATCCCGCGGACCTCGTGCAGCGTCTTGATGGTCACCTTCCCGGTGCCCAGCGCGGCCGCGAGGTAACTCTTGTCGAGGGAACGCTTGCCGTGGTTGTTGCCGTAGATCACTTCCGACGCGAGCGCCGACCTCGGCACCGTGCCCGCCTCTTCCCGCTTCATGTATTCGAAGTCGTAGACGCTGGGCACGAACACCGTCTTGAGTCCTGCCCGCGCGGCCGACTTCCGCGAAACCCGCGCGTACTTGTAGGAACGGCAGGTTTCGAACCAGCCCGGGTCGATGCCGTTCACGCCGAGGGCCCGCCGGGCCCGCGGGAAGTACGTTCCGTACATCTCGTCCGCGTCGACGTCGGGGAGGATCTCCTCGAAGTACGACCGCTTCGGCGTCACGGCCATCGCACCGTTGACCAGCGAACCGCCGCCGACCCCTCGTCCGACGTACACGGACATGTCGCCGTGGTTCACCCTGTCGAGCACTCCGGGATACCGCTCGATGTCCCGGTTGGCCAGGTCCAGCCACAGGAAGGACGCGAGTGGCGCCTGCGTGCGGTTCTTGAACCACATCGCCCGCCGGTCCGGCTGGAGCATGTCGCAGAAGACCTTGCCGTCCGGGCCGGGGCTGTTCCACAGTTTGCCCATTTCGAGCATGACCGTGGGAATCCCGGCTTCACCGAGGCGGAGCGCGGTGACGGCGGCGCCGTACCCGCTGCCGACGACCACGGCGGGCGAGAAGTCCTGGGACGTTTCTTCGGCCCGAGCGGTGGAAATCGTGGTGAGCCCGAGAGCGGCGGCGGAGTTGAGCGCGGTGAACCCGAGGAACTTGCGGCGCGACAATGGGGACATGGGCCGATGATCGCCCGGCCCTTCCACCCCTTCAAGACGGAACCCGAAGGAAATTCGCGTCAGCTGGGTAAACACCGTTAAGTTTCACTCGAACGTGGCGAATTCCGGGATCCCCCTGGGTGACTTCCCCGATGTGACGCAGACCGCGGCGGACCACTCTTTCGGAGCATGAGACGACTTCTCGCAGCGGCCGCCGCCACGTTGTCCGCCGCCGCCATCGTGGCCCTCCCCGCGCCCGCGTCCGCGGCGCCGTCCCCGCTGCCCGCGTTCGACTTCTCCGCCTGCCCGGCCCCGCCCGCCGACGCGGACCCCGGCACTTGGCGCTGCGAAGCCTTCGTCTCCCAAGGTGTCCTGACCATAGGCGACCGCGACGTCCCGCTCGGGGAGATGCGGCTGACGTTCTCCGAAGGCGAGGTGAACGGCCGGTTCGCGCAGGTGTTCGGCGAGCTGCGCCACGCACCCGCCCGCGTCCCCGGCACGTTCGGCGCGACCATGCGGCTGAAGTACGGCGGCTACTCCGACTTCCTGTCGGACGACGAGCGTCGCGGCGAGCTGGACATCTACGCCGTTCTATGGCATCCCTTGCTGCCCAAGGGATGCACGATCGGCACACTCGACGCGGCACTGCACTCGGTCGTCAAGGACGATCCCGCGGTGCCGTTCGAGGTGATCTCGCAGAACCCGACGACGGTGAAGTTCGGCGTCGTCGACAGCCGGCTGGCGTTGCCGCGCACGTCGGGCTGCGGACGACTGGCGCCGGTGGCCGACCACCTGCTCGGCTTGCCCTCGCCCAGCGGGAAGAACACCTTCAAGCAGGTGACCTACGTCCAGTTCAAACCCCTCTGACCCCCATTCGCGTTTAGTCCTCTGGTTGCGGTCCTTGCGCGTGCAATTACCGCAACCAGAGGACTAAACGCGGGAGTGGGGATTACTTCTTTTTGGTGACCCAGATGGTGATGGTCGCGGTCACGACGGGCTTCCCCCGGGTGTCCGTGATCGTCACGGGTACCGGGAGTTCGAAGCCCTCGTCGCCGAATTCCGGCAACTCCGGGAGTTCGGCGACGGCCCGCAGGCCGGTCTCGGCCTTCGCCAGGTAGGAAACCGTCATCTCCTTGGGGAGCCAGCGATGTGTTGCCGGGACGGTCGCCTCGGCGAGCATGCCCATGGCGATCTCGGCGAGGTTGCATGCCGCGATCGCGTGAAAAGTCTTGATGTGGTTGTGCACACCCCACCACTTCGGGGAAGTGACCTCACACCGGCCGGGGTGAGGTTCACCCCGAACGGTGGACAGGGGCTTACGAGGGTTCAGGCAGCCGTGCGGAGTGACTGCTCGAAGTTGTCGGGACTGAGCATCCCGATCGAGGAGTGCCGCCGCACACTGTTGTAGAACC
>JAEBEO010000029.1:0-82219 GCA_049998115.1 Amycolatopsis sp. cmx-4-19
CCAACAGGGCCGTGTGGTCGATCATGTCGAAACACGCCTCGATATCCGCCTCCAGCACCCACTCGTAATGCTGGGTGGTGAAGTGGTGGATCTCGGCTATCGCGTCCTGAGCGCGCCGTTTCGGGCGGAACCCGTAACTCACCGAGACGAAATCCGCCTCGAAGATCGGCTCCAACACCAGCTTCAGCGCCGCTTGCACGACCCGGTCCGCTGCTGTCGGAATACCCAGCCGACGTTTCTTCGTGGTGCCCGGCTTCGGGATCAGCCGTTCCCGCACCGGGCTGGGGCGGAACGTCCGGTCTTTCAGTTCCAGACGCAGTGCCGCGAGGAAATTGACGCCATCCCGTGGGAGGTCAAGTGGAGAGATCCCGTCGACTCCCGCGGTGTGGCCGCCTTTATTTCCCCGGACCCGATCCCACGCGTGCACCAGAAACGCCGGGTCATACACAAGATTGTACAGATCAGTGAACACGCGACCCGGATCCCGGGTCGCCCACAAGTGCAGTTTGGCTTGCATCCGCCGTACTCGCGCCCAGGCTTCATCGAAGTCCGGCCACGACTCACCGGAATTCACCGGTGTCTCCATACCCTTGCAATTCCTTTCCTGCTCGTACTTCGCTGCCGCCCTTCCCCATGTGACAGGCTTTCCCTGACTCGGAGTACTACGACGGCTCCGCCCCACGCCCTACCCTCAGCCGACGACGGGCCTGCCCTCTCATGCACTGGCCGTGAATGAGGATCGGGCGATAGGACATGGTTCCCACGTTCACGATCAACCATTCCACGGAGGAGGCACCCACCTTTACCCCTGCGACTTCGCCACGGTTACGCCGCAGGCTTTCACCGTGGCCTCCCTATCCATCCCAGCACCAGGAATCAGGAGTGACCCACCCGACATGAGGGACGAGTCCGCGCCGCGATCCGACCCATATCCGTCGAGTTTGAGTCGGCGCGCTTCTTGAGGAGCGTTACAACAGTGGTTTCTCGCGTATGCCTTTCCGCGTCGCTTGCCGGACCAAGCCATTCGACAGTGCTGACCCGTCCCGGCTTTGTCAGGGCTGCTCACCGCCCCTCCCCGGCGTCTCCCGGATCAGGCTGCCCTCAGCTCACACTATTATGCTGCGACATAACAATGGTGCAGGTCTCTCACCTCCACACTGGTTGATCGCGCCTCGTGGCGCACCCCGGGGAAAGCGCAGCCACCGTCGCGGATTTTCAGGGCGTGTTTCTGCGGGGTGGTGGCGGAGCGGCTGGAGCGTCCGACGTCCAGTGGTTGTCCGGTCCCGGAGAGCACGACGGGCCGGATGCGGGCGTCGCAGGCGAGGATCCGGACATCGGTGGCGGAGATGGGCCCGACCAAGTCGAGGAGGCCGTCGCCGACCTCGTTCAGCAGATCCTCGTAGGCCATGGTCACCAAGATCTGGGTCGACTCCCCGGCCTGGCCGGGCAGATCGGGGCTGGCGGTCTTGAGCCGCACGTAGTCGGCGAACGCGTCTCCGTAACGTTCCCCTTGGCTGCGGGAGTCCCGGACACCGTCCACACTCTTGTGCGGCTTGGCCAACGGGTCGAGGTCGGACTTCAACCGCGCATAGGTCTCCAGATCCAGCGTCCCCGCGAACCCGAGGGTGCCGTCACGGTGCTTGATGAACCGCAACTCCGGGCGAGCGTCTTTCGGGTCGTCGTTGCGCGGTTCTTTGCCGTCAGGGTCCATCGTGTCCAGCATCCGGCGCCCAGCCTGGACGATCTCCTTCGGCCCGGCCCGACGAGCCAGATCGACCAAGATCTTCTCTCCCGCCCGCACCTCTTCTTCAGGCACAAAGGAAGGGACACGGCTCAGCGCGCCGATGATCGCGTCGATCTGCCCGCCTCCGATCGCACCCTCCGCAGCGGCTTCAGCGGTCAACGGCGCCAGCGGTGGCACCGTGTCCCCGCCGAGGACCGGTCCGGGATGCAGGGCCAGCACCCGATCCGCGCGGGCCGACGCTTCCTTCTCCGACACCAGAAAATCCTGGAAGATCAACCCTGTCAGCGTCGAATACCCACTACACCCACGAATCCCGCGGGAATTCAACTCCGCCAAAATCGCGTACTGCTCGGCGTCCACTTGGCGTTTGAGGACTTCGAGTTCCTGTTTGCGGGCATGCAGCGTCGCAGTGTCGGCACGCCACCACTCGGTGCGCACTGCCTGGGGACTGTTTTCGCTGGCCACGACATCGACGATACGCCTGCTCGAACATCTGTGCTAGCCCGATTTGCGTAGTGGAATTCGGCAAGTAGTTTCACCCGATGGGGGACGAATGGCCGCCCCGAAACGCGCAGAGTCTCACGGGTAGTAATAGCGAGTCGCGCCCCTGGCGAATGCGGATCTTGGGGAACGTGTGGACCGGGAGCCTTCGCCCGCGCCTGGACCAGATCGTCGCGCGGCCGGGCGTCAGACCCGCGACCTCGCCTACTCGGCTTCGGTCCACTCCGTCATCGCCTCTCTCTGCGACTCCTGAGCGCGCGTAGTAAAACAATCAGGCGTGCTTGATTTTTCTGACGGGGGGTGCGAGCCTGCGGAGGACGCGAGGAGGCGGGCATGGCTGACCTTGGCGTGATCCTTGGGGATCTCGCGGCGGAATCACAGGCCATCGACGACGTGGTGACGGAGCTGCCGTCGCCGGAGTGGGCGCGGCAGACCCCGGCCGAAGGCTGGACGATCGCCCATCAGATCGCCCACCTGGCCTGGACGGACAAGAAAGCGCTGATCGCGGCGCGCGGGTCCGAGGCGGAGTGGCAGGCCGAGATCGAAGCGCTGCTCGCGACAGGGGAGACCTACGTCGACGACGGCGCGGCCGAGGGTGCGAAGTTACCGCCCCCCGAACTGCTGGAGATCTGGCGCGCCGGACGCGCTGAACTCGCCGATGCGCTCGCCGCGGTGCCCGCCGGGGACAAGATCCCCTGGTACGGGCCGCCGATGAGTGCCGCGTCCATGGTGACCGCGCGTCTCATGGAGACCTGGGCGCACGGCCAGGACATCTTCGACACCTTCGGCGTCCCGCGTGAGAACACCGGCCGGATCTGGCATATCGCCCGGTTCGGTATCCGGACGCGCGACTTCGCCTACAAGCTCAACTCGCTCGCCCCGCCCGCCGAGGAGTTCCGGGTCGAGCTGACCGCACCCGACGGCACCGCCTGGGCGTTCGGGCCGGAGGACGCCGAGCAGCGGCTCACCGGCGGGGCCGTCGACTTCTGCCTCGTCATCACCCAGCGCCGTCATCCCGACGACACCGACCTGGTCGCCACCGGCGCCGACGTCGAGGAATGGCTCGGGATCGCCCAGGCCTTCGCGGGGCCTCCCGGCGCGGGACGGCAGCCGGGGCAGTTCGCATGACCCCGATCAGGATCGGCAACGCGTCCGGGTTCTACGGCGACCGCTTTTCCGCGGTCCGCGAGATGCTCACCGGCGGCCCGCTCGACGTGCTGACCGGTGACTACCTGGCCGAGCTGACCATGCTCATCCTCGGCCGCGACCGGATGAAGGACCCGAATCGCGGCTACGCCAAGACGTTCCTCCGCCAGATGGAGGAAAACCTGGCGCTGGCCAAGGAAAAGGGCGTCAAGATCGTCGCGAACGCGGGCGGGCTCAACCCCGCCGGGCTGGCGGACGCGCTCCGTGAGCTGGCCGCGAAACTCGGGGTCGACGTCGCCATCGCGCACGTCGAGGGGGACGACCTCGTCCAGCGCGCCGAAGAACTCGGCTTCGGCAAGACACTGACCGCCAACGCCTACCTCGGCGCGTGGGGGATCGCGGAATGCCTGAACGCCGGTGCCGACATCGTGGTGACCGGCAGGGTCACCGACGCATCGGTGATCGTCGGCCCTGCCGCCGCACACTTCGGCTGGGCCCGGGACGACTACGACGCGCTTGCGGGCGCGGTCGTGGCCGGGCACGTGATCGAATGCGGTACGCAGGCCACCGGCGGCAACTACGCTTTCTTCACCGAACACGAACTCGGCGTCCCCGGCTTCCCGATCGCCGAGATCTCCGCCGACGGGTCCAGCGTGATCACCAAGCATCCCGGCACCGGCGGTGTCGTGAACACCGGGACCGTGACCGCACAACTGCTTTACGAGATCACCGGCGCCCGGTACGCCGGCCCGGACGTCACGACACGGTTCGACACGCTGACCCTGTCCGACGACGGCCCGGACCGGGTGCGGATCACCGGCGTCACCGGCGAGCCGCCACCCCCGACGCTGAAGGTCTGCCTGAACGGCCTCGGCGGCTTCCGCAACGAGACGACGTTCGTCCTCACCGGACTCGACGTCGAAGCGAAGGCCGCGCTGGTCAAGGAACAACTCGAAGGCGCGCTCAAGGGGCGACCGCCCGCCGAGGTCCGCTGGACGCTGGCGCGCACCGACCACACGGACGCCGAAACCGAACAGCAGGCGAGCGCGTTGCTGCATGTCGCGGTCAAGGATGCCGATCCGGAGGTCGCCGGGCGCGCGTTCAGCGGCGCGGCGATCGAACTCGCGCTGGCGAGCTACCCCGGCTTCCACGTCACCGCGCCACCCGCGGCGGCGTCGCCCTATGGCGTCTACCGCGCGGCTTTCGTCGACGCGCGGGAAGTTCCCCACGTCGCCGTGCTGCCGGACGGAACACGCCGCGACATCGCGCAGGCGGCCGACACGCTGATCCTGTCCGATGTGGACGAATACGGGCTGCCCGCTCCGTATACGCAGGCACAGGTCCGCCGGGCGCCGCTCGGCAAGGTGATCGGCGCCCGCAGCGGGGACAAGGGCGGCGACGCGAACGTCGGCGTCTGGGCGCGGACCGACGAGGCGTGGCGCTGGCTCGCGCACCGGCTCACCGTCACCGAGTTCAAACTGCTGCTCCCCGAGACCGCGGACCTCGAAGTCCGGCGCCATCTCCTGCCGAACCTGCGGGCGCTCAACTTCGTCGTCGAAGGCATCCTCGGTGAGGGCGTCGCGTCGCAGGCGCGGTTCGACCCGCAGGCGAAGGCGCTCGGGGAATGGCTGCGCTCCCGCGAGATCGACATCCCGGAGGCCCTGCTGTGACCGATCCCTTCGCCACGCCGGAACGCGTCGAACTGCGCAAGACCGTCCGGCGGTTCGCCGAAACCGAGATCCTGCCGTACCTCGACGGCTGGGAGCGCGAGGGTGAACTTCCCCGCGATCTCCACCGCAAAGCCGGGGAACTCGGGCTGCTCGGCGTCGGCTTCCCCGCAGAAGTCGGCGGCGGGGGCGGCGACTACCTCGACGCGCTGGTCATCGCGGAGGAGATGCACTACGCGGGCGGTTCCGGCGGCCTCTTCGCCTCGCTGTTCACCTGTGGCATCGCCGTCCCGCATATCGCCGCGGCCGGTGACCCGGTGCAGATCGAACGCTGGGTCCGGCCGACGCTGGAAGGCGCCAAGATCGGCTCGCTCGCGGTCACCGAACCCGATGGCGGCTCCGACGTCGCCGGGATCCGCACCACCGCGGTGCGCGAGGGCGACGAGTACGTCGTCAACGGCGCCAAGACCTTCATCACCTCGGGCTGTCGCGCGGACTTCGTCACCACCGTGGTCCGCACCGGCGAATCCGGCGCCCACGGGATCTCGCTCATCGTCGTCGAACGCGGGACGCCGGGTTTCACCGTGTCCCGCAAGCTGGAGAAGATGGGCTGGCTCTGCTCGGACACCGCCGAACTGTCCTATGTGGACGTCCGGGTGCCCGCGGAGAACCTGATCGGGGCCGAGAACAGCGGGTTCGCTCAGGTCGCCACCCAGTTCGTCACCGAGCGGGTTTCGCTTGCCGTGCAGGGGTACGCGCACGCGCAGCGGGCACTCGACCTGACGCTGGACTGGTGCCGCCTGCGCGAGACCTTCGGTCGTCCGCTGATCTCCCGTCAGCTGGTGCAGCACAAGCTCGCCGAGATGGCCCGCAAGATCGACGTCGCCCGGACCTACACCCGCCACGTCGCGCTGCGGCACGTGGCGGGCGAAGAGGTCATCGCCGAAGCCTGTTTCGCGAAGAACACCGCCGTCGAGGCCGCCGAATGGGTGGTCAACGAAGCCGTCCAGCTGCACGGCGGGCTCGGCTACATGCGGGAGGCCGAAGTGGAGCGTCACTACCGTGACGTCCGCATCCTCGGCATCGGCGGCGGCACCAACGAGATCCTCACCGGCTTGGCCGCGAAGCGATTGGGATACACCGCATGAGCACGATCAGGTCCTCGGTGGACACGCGGAGCGAGGAGTTCGCCGCCAACCGCGAGTCCATGCTCGGCAAACTGGCCGAGATCGACGGCGAACACGCCAAAGCGATCGAGGGCGGCGGCGAGAAGTACGTCGCCCGGCACCTCAAACGCGGGAAGCTGCTGGCCCGTGAGCGGATCGAACTGCTCCTCGACGAGGACTCGCCGTTCCTGGAACTCTCGCCGCTGGCCGCCTGGGGTTCGGACTACCGGGTCGGCGCCAGCGTGATCACCGGGATCGGGGTGGTCGAGGGCGTCGAGTGCATGATCTCGGCGAGTGACCCGACGGTCAAAGGCGGGGCCAGCAACCCGTGGACGGCCAAGAAGAGCTACCGCGCCGCGGACATCGCCGCGCAGAACCGCCTGCCGGTGATCAACCTCGTCGAGTCCGGCGGCGCGGATCTGCCGACGCAGAAGGAGATCTTCATCCCCGGCGGCCGGATCTTCCGCGACATCACGCGGTCTTCGGCGGCCAAGGTGCCCACGATCGCGCTGGTGTTCGGCAACTCCACCGCCGGGGGCGCGTACCTGCCCGGCATGTCGGACTACGTCGTGATGGTCAAGGAACGCGCGAAGGTGTTCCTCGGCGGGCCACCGCTGGTCAAGATGGCCACCGGCGAGGAGTCCGACGACGAATCGCTCGGCGGCGCCGAGATGCACGCCCGCACGTCCGGCCTCGCCGACTATCTGGCGGCGGACGAAGAGGACGCCATCCGCCTCGGCCGCAGCATCGTCAAGCGGCTCAACTGGAGCAAGCAGGGCCCGACGCCGGAACCGGATTACGCCGAGCCGCTGTTCGACCCCGAAGACCTGCTCGGCATCGTGCCCACCGACCTCAAGGTGCCGTTCGACCCGCGCGAGGTGATCGCCAGGGTCGCCGACGGTTCGGACTTCGACGAGTTCAAACCCCTGTACGGCAGCAGCCTCGCCACCGGCTGGGCGAACATCCACGGTTACCCGGTCGGCATCCTCGCCAACGCCCGAGGCGTGCTCTTCGGCGAGGAGTCGCAGAAGGCCGCGCAGTTCATCCAGCTGGCCAACCAGATCGACACCCCGCTGGTCTTCCTGCACAACACCACCGGCTACATGGTCGGCAAGGAGTACGAGCAGAGCGGCATCATCAAACACGGCGCGATGATGATCAACGCCGTGTCGAACTCGAAGGTCCCGCATCTCTCGGTGCTCATGGGCGCCTCGTACGGCGCCGGGCATTACGGCATGTGCGGCCGCGCCTACGATCCCCGGTTCCTGTTCGCCTGGCCCAGCGCGAAATCCGCGGTCATGGGGCCGCAGCAGCTGGCAGGCGTGCTGTCCATCGTCGCCCGTGCCGCCGCGGCGTCGCGAGGGCAGGACTACAGCGAGGAGAACGACGCCGCCATGCGCGCCATGGTGGAGGGGCAGATCGAGCTGGAGTCGATGCCGATGTTCCTCTCCGGGATGCTCTACGACGACGGGATCATCGATCCCCGCGACACCCGCACGGTGCTCGGGCTCAGCCTGTCCGTGATCCACAATGGACCAGTGAAGGGCGCCGAAGGCTTCGGCGTCTTCAGGATGTGAGCGGCATGATCGAGAAACTCCTGGTCGCCAACCGCGGGGAGATCGCCCGCCGGGTGTTCCGCACCTGCCGCGACGCCGGGATCGGCACGGTCGCGGTGTTCTCCGACGCGGACGCCGGCGCGCCGCACACCGCCGAGGCCGACGTCGCCGTCCGGTTGCCGGGCAACGCGCCGTCGGACACCTATCTGCGGGCCGAATTGCTGATCAAGGCGGCCGCGGAAACCGGCGCCGACGCGATACACCCCGGTTACGGCTTCCTGTCCGAGAACGCCGGGTTCGCCCGTGCCGTCCTCGACGCCGGGCTCACCTGGGTCGGCCCGCCGCCGGAAGCCATCGAGAGCATGGGCTCCAAGGTCGAGTCCAAGCGGATGATGGCCGATGCGGGTGTGCCGGTCCTGTCCGAATTGGACCCGGCCGAAGTCACCGAAGACGACCTTCCGTTGCTGGTCAAGGCTTCCGCCGGGGGCGGTGGTCGGGGTATGCGCATCGTGCGCTCACTCGGCGAACTCGCCGAGGCCGTCGAAGGAGCCAGTGCGGAGGCCGCGTCGGCGTTCGGCGACCCGACCGTGTTCTGCGAGCGGTACCTGGAGACCGGCCGGCATATCGAGGTCCAGGTGCTCGCCGACCGCCACGGCACGGTGTGGGCGGTGGGGGAGCGGGAATGCTCGATCCAGCGCCGTCACCAGAAGGTCGTCGAGGAGGCTCCGTCGCCGTTCGTCGACGACGCCATGCGGGAGGCGCTGTTCGACGCCGCGCGCAAGGCCACGCAGGCGATCGAGTACGTCGGCGCCGGGACGGTCGAGTTCCTGGCCGGACCGGACGGGCGGTTCTACTTCCTGGAGATGAACACCCGGCTCCAGGTGGAGCATCCGGTCACCGAAGCCACGACCGGCCTCGACCTCGTTGCGCTGCAACTGCGGATCGCCGAGGGCGAGCACCTCCCGATCGACGAGCCGGAGACGCGCGGTCACGCGATCGAGGTCCGGCTCTACGCCGAAGACCCGGCCGCGGGCTGGCAGCCGCAGAGCGGCACGTTGCACCGCTTCGAAGTGCCCGCCGCGCGGCGGGAATTCGAGATCGGCCCGGGCGTGCGGCTGGACTCCGGGTTCGTCAGCGGGCAGACCGTCGGCGTGCACTACGACCCGATGCTCGCCAAGGTGATCGCCTTCGCGCCGGATCGCCGGAGTGCGGCGCGGACGCTGGCCAAGGCGCTGGCCGGTGCCGAGATCCACGGTGTGGTGACGAACCGCGACCTGCTGGTGAACGTGCTCCGGCACGAGGCCTTTCTCGCGGGCGAGACCGACACCGCGTTCTTCGACCGGCACGGACTCGCCACCCTGGCCCGTCCACTGGCCACTGTGGACACCGTACGGATTTCCGCGCTCGCCGCCGCCTTGGCCGGTGCGGCCGCGAATCGCGACGGCGCCCAGGTGCAGGGCCGGTTGCCGAGCGGCTGGCGCAACGTCCGCTCCACCGGGCAGCGCAAACGTTTTCGCCGAGGCGACGACGAGATCGAGGTCGTCTACACGCTCACCCGGGACGGCCTGCGCGCCGACGGATTCGAGGACGTGGGACTGATCTCCGTCGCGAGCGACGCCGTCGTCCTGGAGGTCGCCGGGGTGCGCAAGACGTTCGCGGTCGCGCGGTACGGCGACGCGGTGTACGTCGATTCGACCGAAGGCGCCGTCGACCTGAGCGTGGTGCCGAGGTATCCGGACCCGGACTCCGCGCTCGCCGCCGGTTCGCTCGTGGCGCCGATGCCGGGCACGGTCGTCCGGCTCGCGGTCGAGACGGGTGACCCCGTCAAGACCGGCGATCCGTTGCTGTGGCTGGAAGCGATGAAGATGGAACACCGGATCGCGGCGCCGGCCGACGGCGTCGTGACCGAACTCCCGGTGGTCGTCGGACAGCAGGTCGAAGTAGGCACGATCCTCGCGGTGGTAGGAGAGAACGAATGAACGCGATGAACTTCACCGAACCCGAAGAGCGTGTCGCGCTGCGGGCCGCGGTCGCCGAACTCGGCAAGAAGTACGGGCACGAGTACTACGGCAAGCAGGCCCGCGCCGGGCTCAAGACCGACGAGCTCTGGTCCGAGGCCGGACGGCTCGGCTACCTCGGCGTGAACCTGCCCGAGGAGTACGGCGGCGGGGGAGCGGGGGTCGCGGATCTCGCGGCGGTGCTGGAAGAACTCGCCGCGGCGGGCTGTCCGCTGCTGCTCATGGTCGTCTCGCCGGCGATCTGCGGCACGGTCATCTCCCGCTTCGGCACCGACGAGCAGAAGAAGCAGTGGCTGCCCGGTATCGCCGACGGCAGCAGGCGGATGGTCTTCGCGATCACCGAACCCGACGCCGGGTCGAACTCGCACAAGATCACCACGACCGCCCGGCGTGACGGCGGCGATTGGGTCCTCGGCGGACGGAAGGTCTACATCTCCGGTGTCGACGAGGCGGACGCCGTCCTGGTCGTCGGCCGCACCGAGGACTCGAAGACCGGCAAGCTCAAGCCCGTGCTGTTCATCGTCCCGACCGACGCGCCCGGCTTCGAGTACAAGCAGATCGAGATGGACCTGCTCTCGCCGGAGAAGCAGTTCGGCCTGTTCATGGACGACGTCCACCTGCCTGCCGACGCGCTGGTCGGCGAGGAGGACGCGGCGATCGCGCAACTGTTCGCCGGGCTCAACCCCGAACGCATCATGGGCGCGTCGTTCTCGCTCGGCATCGCCCGGTACGCGCTGGGCAAGGCCGTCGCCTACGCCAACGAGCGCAAGGTGTGGGGCGCGCCGATCGGCACCCACCAGGGTCTCGCGCATCCGCTGGCCGAGATCAAGATCGAGCTGGAACTGGCCAAGCTGATGACGCAGAAGGCGGCGTCGCTCTACGACTCCGGTGACGATTTCGGCGCGGGCGAATCGGCGAACATGGCCAAGTACGCGGCCGCCGAGGTCGCGATCCGCGCCGTCGACCAGGCCGTGCAGACCCACGGCGGCAACGGCCTCGCCAGCGAATACGGGCTGGGCGCGCTGGTCACCGCCGTCCGGCTGGGCCGGATCGCGCCGGTGAGCCGTGAGATGGTGCTCAACTTCGTCGGCCAGCACAGCCTCGGCCTGCCCCGGTCCTACTGAGAGGCGCGATCCATGAGCTCGCTCCACGGCAAGACGATCGTCATCTCCGGTGGCAGCCGCGGCATCGGCGGGATCGACATCGTGAACAACGCCAGCGCGATCGACCTGACGCCGACCGAGTCGGTCAGCACGAAGCGTTACGACCCCATGCAGGACATCAACGCCAAACCGAGCCGCGCGGCGTCCGGGAACTTCCACATCGACGACGAGGTGCCGGCCGCCGAGGGCGTCACGGACTTCTCGAAGTACCGCGTCGGTGGACATGAGGAAGACCCGCAGCTCGGTTTCCGGGTCGAAGCACGTTTTCCCGCTGAGACCCCAGCAGACGCGGTCGACGAACGGTCATGATCCGCGAACCGCAGCAGGAACGCAGCCGGACGACCCGGCGGCGGCTGGTCGAGGCCGCCGTCGAGACGATCGGGGAGCTGGGCTGGAACGGCACCACGGTGTCGGTGATCGCCGAACGCGCCGGGGTCTCGCGCGGCGCGGCCCAGCACCACTTCCCGACCAGGGAGGACCTGGTCGCCGCGGCCGTCGAGCATGTCGGCGAGATCCAGATCGTCGAGCTGCGCTCCCGGGCGGCCGAACTGCCGTCCGGGCGGTCGCGGATCGAACGGGCCGTCGACATGGTGCTCAACCTCTACAGCGGGCCCATGTTCCGGGCCGCGCTCCACTTGTGGGTGGCGGCGTCCACCGACGAGGGACTGCGTGCCACGCTGGTGCCGCTGGAGGCCAGGGTCGGCCGGGAAGCACACCGGGTGACCGTCGAACTGCTCGGCGTCGACGAGTCCCACCAGGGCGTCCGTGAGCTGGTCCAGGCCACTCTCGACCTGGCCCGCGGCCTGGGCCTGGCGAATCTGCTGACCGATGACGCGAAGCGCCGCAAGCAGATCGTGGCCCAGTGGGCCAGGGTCCTGGAGCCGACCTTGGCACTGGCGAAAAGCCAGGAAAGTGCCGGGAACGTAGATATTCCCCGGAACGTCTGAGATCTTGTTAACACTGATGGAGCAGCGACCGATAACCCGGTGTAAATGCTGCCGATTCAGGTGGCTGATCGAGAGAGGTAGTCCGGTGTCCGGTTCAGAGGTCGAGTTGTCCCATCGAGCCATGGCGATGCTGCGAGCGGTCGCGGGCCGCCGCGCCCAGATGTCGTGCAGCTGCGAGCCGGACCTCTTCATCGACGGGTTCGCCTGTTGTGACCAGATGACCGCGCACGCCCTCGCCCACGGTGGCTACATCCGGCCCGCCGAGTCCACCGGTCTCTCCGCCGTCACCGGCCGGGTGCCCGCCGAGCTGACCGAAGCGGGCGAAGCCGCGATCGCGGTCACCGCAGCTGCCTGACCCTTCGCCGCACCGTCTGTCCGGGGTGGACGAGAATCGTTTACAACCGGCTGTCGCGTTCCTAGGATCCCCTCCGGGATGAGGCCGTCGCACTGCGCGACGGACCGGGGTTTTCTGGAGGTGCCGATGGCACGCACGGCTCGCCGCGAAAACGGTGGGGACGCCCTGAGCGAGTTGATGCGGGCGGCCGGCGCGGTACCCCGCCGCCGGGGGCCGCGCGGGCCGAAACATCGGGCTCCCGACATTCCCGGTGCTTCCTCCGGCTGGAGGGTCCGGCGGATTTCCGCGCTTTCGGCAGGCGGTGTCGTCGTCGGCGGCCTGCTGGCCGTGCTGCTCACGCCGGGCGATTCGAACGACGTGGTCCCCGGCATCGCGCCTGTTCCGCCTTCACTGACCATCGCGCCACAGGCGGTGGAGGCCCCGGACGACGCTGTTCCCACCCCCGTCCCGGCCGGGCCGCCCGGTGGCAGTGTCGCGCCCCCGCCACCGTTGACGGCGTCGATGAACGGCTCGGAGAAGCAGTCGCCGACGCCTGCCCCGGAGCCGCCGCCGGAACAACAGCCGCGGGATCCGCGGGCCGGTCACTACGACCACGATTGGTACTACGACTGGTACCACGGCGGCGGTCGCAGGCCGCCCTGGGGCGGTTAGGGCCGAACGAGTGACCATCGGTATCGCTCCCCATCAAGCAAGAATTACAATTCTCCCCGGCTTTTCGTCCTTTCGTGTCTGAGTAGGGCAATCTTCGCGTCCTGCCTTCGTTCAGCTCTCTACGATGGTCCGCACTCTCCAATCCCTCCCGGATCACAGCTAGGGGCTGAACAGGAAAAATGAGTTCGGGGCGACATTCTCCCGCGGTGAAGCTCGCCCGGAGAATGCTGATCAATCGCGAGGTGGGGGCACCTTCACGGCCGCAACCGGTGACGGTGCTGCTCGGGCCGGTCGGTTCGGGCAAGACCACCGCGCTGGAGGCGATCCGGCAGGACCTGGGCTGGGGCGTCGTCCACGCGGGATTCGATTTCGGGCACGGTGACCGGCCGAGCACCGTCGACGTGCTGACGAAACTGGCGTACGCGCTGTCCAGTAAATGGCGGAACCGGCCGAAACCGCAGTTCGTGCGTTTCACCGTCGCGCTGATCGCAGTACAGGCGGATCTGCCTGGACGGAATCGTAACGACGACCGCGATCAGCTCAAGACACTGATCAACACGTTCCACGGAATCCGCTGGACCCGGCAGGCCGAGGAATTGCTCGGCGCGCTGACGGAGGCCGCGAAGGTGGCGGGGTTCGTCGAATCCGCGTACGCCGACGTGTTCCGTCAGACGTTCCCGCATCTGGTCCGGAACATCCGGCCCCGCCTCGGCAAGGCGTTGAAGTACCTCGCCGACTTCCCGAACGCCGAGGGCAGGGATCCGTTCGACGCGCTGATCGAACTCAACCGGCTCGCGCACGGCAGTGCCCGTGACGACAAGGCGGTCACCGAATGGCTGATCGCGGCGTTCCTCGGCGACGTCCGGGAGAACCACCGCAAGATGGCCAAGCCGGAGGAGAAGAGTCCCTGCTCCTGCGAGCTCACCCCGCGGCGCAAGCACTGGCACAATTGGGTCCTGCTGATCGACGACGTCGATCACGCCGGCGGGACCGAGTTCCTCGCCGATCTGATCGCCGCGCGGGAACGGTACGTGGTGCAGCATCCGAACGACCGCGAAGCGCACGACGCGCTGCTGATCATCGCCACCAGCGGGCGCTGGCACGGCGACTGGGGAACCGCCTGGCTGGCGCCCTGGAAGCCGGTGGCCTCCGCACCGCCCGCCGTCCGGCCGGTGGCCGAATGCGACGAGACCAGCTACGAAGCCTGGGCGAATCCGGCGAGCGGGGTGCTCGCGTCGCCGTACTACCCCGTCATGCTCGCGCCGCAGCCGAGCGGGCAGATCGCCCGCCTCCTCGATTCCGGCGCGACGACCCCGAAGGTGAGACTCGCGCGGTTGGCGACCGGCGGCCTGCCGTCGGCGATCGAGCGGATCGCGGGCACGCTGCGGGGGAGGGAAGTGCGGGAGGGCGTCCGCGACGTGCTCACCACCGCCCCCGAAGGCGAGCCGGATCCGTGCTACCGCAGGCTGAAGGAACTGGGCCTGACCGAGTACCTCGACGGCGTCGACATCAACGACTTCGTGACCGCGGCCCCGTTCGCGACCGCGCCCTGGCTGATCCCGGACGCCGCGCAGAGCCGGATCGACCAGCCGCACGTCGGGCGGATCCTGACCGAACTGCGCACCGCGTTGTGGGTGACGGCCAAGAACTCCGCCGCCACCACCGAGGACCAGGCCGCCCTGCACCCGTGGATCGCCGCGAACCTGGTGTCCGCGCTGGCCAGGCGCGAGAGCGGGCCGACCTACGCGGATCAGTTCGAGGCGCTGCGCGACGACCCGGACACCGCGCAGGATCCCGTGCGGCTGGCGTATTGCACCCTCGCACTGGGCGCCATCGCCGACGTGGTCGGGTTTTTCGAGAGCGAGTTCAACCGGATCCCGCACGCCGAGTGGCTCGCGAAGCTCCACCTCGTCCTGCACGCGCCGGACGACCTGCCGCCCGAGCGGGAACACGCCGAGTTGTACGACGAACTCGTCAAGCTGGACAGCACGCGCCATCCGGACGGGCGGACCGACATCCGCAACAACATCGCCCGGCTCATCGCCGCGGGCTGGCTGACCGCCAACCCGTTCGCGGTCCGCGGTCTGGACCAGCAGCAGGTGATCGAGAACGCCTTCGCCGCGCTGGCCACCACTTCGCACCGTCCCGACGTCGGCGCCCTCGTGGCGGCCAAGGATCTCGCCCGTCGCGGCGAGTTCCCCTGAACCCGAACGGAAATCCGTGATGTCCCGGTTCGCTTCGTCGAAGACCCGGCTTTTCCCTGTCCGTCATCGCGCGATAGGTGGGCCTCCGGTGCGCCCGCGTGGCTGGGCACACCGACACCGCGGTGTACTCGTGGCGGTCGTGGTCCTCATCTTGGGCGGTTTCCTGGTCGCGTTCCCGCCGTGGGAGAACTGTGGTGCCGGTCTGCGTTCGGTGGACGCCGACGAGAAGTCGACAGGCTCGTCCTACGCTTGTGTCGGCCTCAATCTCGATTCGGGTCCACTGAAGGAGAACGACCAGTTCGCTACCCTGGAGAAGTATGTCAAAGGCCGCAACGACGAGGCGGGCGGGGACTTCCGGACCATCGTGGTGCTGGAGAACTTCACCCCGGACCCGAACATCGACAGTCAGCCGATCGACTTCGTGAAACACGAGATCCAGGGCGCCGTCACCGCCGCGTGGCCGTCGGGTGGCCCGCCCGGGATCAGGGTGCTGCTGGCCAACTACGGCAGCAACGCCACCGAGTGGAAGGCTGTCGCGGAAGAGATCATCGCGGCCGCGGCGAGCCAGCACATCGTCGCCGTCACCGACGTCGGGGTCAGTTCGGAGCACAGCCGGGCGCTCGTCGCGGAACTGTCCGCGCGCGGCATCGCGACGATCGGCGCCACGGTCACCGCCGACAACATGAACACCGATCCGCAAGGCAAACGGATCGACAACTTCTTCCGGGTCGGCCCGACCAACACCGACGAGGCACGGACCGCCGCCGGGTACATCTCGGCGCACGGCTTCCGCCGCGTGATGATGGTCCGCGGTACCGGGGAGGACGACACCTACGCCACCACACTCGCGGACGCCTTCCAGAACGCGTCGAAGGTTCCTGTCGTCTTCACCAAGGGATACAAGAGTGTCCCGTTGTTCGACCGCTCGCGGGAGGAGTATCTGCGGAGCCTGTTCCGCGGCTACCATTCCGACATCTGTGGTGCCAAGCCCGATCTCGTCTACTTCGCCGGGCGGGGGCTCGATCTCGGCGCGTTCGTGAAGGCGCTGGCCGACGACGGCGCTTGTGAAGGGCTCGATTCGGTGACCGTGATGACCGGGGACGACGCGAGCACGCTCGCCGGGAAGGCTTTGCCGCTGGACGAGGACATCGGGGTCCGGCTCCGGTACACGGCGCTGGCCTATCCCGACCAGTGGGATATGTTCGCCGCCGATCCGGCGTATCCGACGTACAAGAAGAACCACGACAACTTCGTCACCGAGTTCACGCGGAGATTCCCGCGTGGCGAACTGTGGGACGGCGCCGCGATGATCGAGCACGACGCGGTGGCCGTCGCGGTCCGTGCCGCGGGGGACAACGTGTCCGCCGATCCGGTCTCGGTGCCGGACGTGATACGCAACATCGACTGCAATTCCTCGGTACCCGGCGCCACCGGATCCCTCGCTTTCGACCGCACGACGGGGAATCAGCTCGACAAGGCGTTGCCGATCCTCTCCATCGACGCGGACGGGGCGGTACATCCGGTCGACCTCGTGTGGTCGCGGGGACGGCCGCTGAACACCGCACCGGATTGCGGCGGCTGAACACTTTGCGCGTGAGGGCCCCTTCCTTCGGCTGAGTCGAGGGAAGGGGGCTCCACGCGCGATGGCTGGAAATCAGCCGGTGTAACCGGCCACGATCTTCGTGTAGTCGTACTTGCCCTGGCCGATGCCCGCGCAGTTGTCGCAGTCGCGGTTCACCGCCCAGAACGACAGCCGGGCGAGATGTTTGCTCGCCGCGTAGTCGCGGATCGCGCGGAAGTCGGCGACGCTGACGGTTTCGCCGGCCACGTCGGTCTTCCCGTTCATCGACGAGAGACCGCTGCGCCGGTAGGCCGCGTCGTCGCTCAGGCCGAAGGTGGACTTGACGACGTTCTTCAGCCCGTCCACGGCACTGCGGGTCTTGCCCGCCATGTCACCGCCGCCGGAGAAGTCGAACGGCATGACCGACCACGCGTCGACACCCGCGCCGAGCACCTTCGACTGGGCGATCAGCCGCTTCCCGGTCGCGTTGGGGCCGCCGACCTCGGTCGGGATGGTGATGACCACGCGCAGACCGGGATTCTTTTGCTTCGTGAGTTTGACGGCGTTCAGGATCCGGTCCTGGACGGTGTAGTTCTCGAATTCGTCGGTGTTCTCGATGTCGAGGTCGATCGCCTTGAGCCGGTAGGCGTCGATGACCTTCTGGTAAGCCCCGGCGAGGGCGGCGGGTGTGCCGCATTTCGTGCCGAGCTTCGTGCCGGACCAGCCACCGAACGACGGGATGACGTCGCCGCCCTTGGCCCGGATGCCCGCGATCATGGTGGCGTCGGAGCCGGTGAGGGACCGGCTGCCGTCCCATTTCGGGTTGCAACCACCGTCGGAAAGGATGAACGCGAGGGTGAAGGCCTTGACCCCGGAGGCGTTCATCGCGGCGATCGGGTCCGTCTGTCCCGACCACTGGTACAGATAAGGCGAGGCGAGCACCGGATCCGGGGCGGCCGAGGCGGCGGGGGCGAGGCCGACGGCCGTGGTGAGAGCGGCGCCGACCGCGGTGGCCAGTGTCGCCCAGCGTCGTAAAGATTTCATAGGTCCTCCAACTGGTACGCGCGTGACGAGACGCGCAGGTGTGGAGCACCTCCGTCTTGACGCGGCGTATCAACCGGGAGGTCACCGTGTGCTCACTCACAGTGGACTGGACCAATAAGGACTGTCAAGAATTCACCGGATTCGCGCGCGGAATCGACCGACCTTAGTAGGGGGGTCATGACCCGTAAAGAGGAGTGACACCATCGCGAGAACCGGCTAGTTTGCCGAAATGGTGGGGGACTCCCTGATGGCGACCGGAAGTGGCGGCCGAAGCGGCTGGTTCGCCGCGCCGAGACGGGTTCTGGGGTCGTGGAGCCTGTGGGAACTACCCAGGCGGGGCCTCATCGGGTACCTGCTCCTCGTCGACGCGGCCGCGCTCGCCGCCACCACGTACCTCTTCGCCCTCCGCCCGCCCGCCTCGTCGGCGCTGCTCCCATTTTCCGCCCTGCTGGCGGGAATGATCCTCAGTTCGGAGCTTTCGCGTCCCGTTGAGCGGTCCCGCGCCGACACCCGGCTCGGCGCCGGGCTGGACGCCGCCTGGATCTTCGCCGGCGCGTTGCTGCTGCCACCGGCCCTGGCGGCCCTGCTCGTCGTCGCCTCGGGGGTGTACCGCTGGTCCCGGATCCGGCGCGGGATCCCACACCGCCAGCTGTTCGCGGCCGCCGCCACGATGATGTCCGCGCTCGCCGCCGCACTGGTGCCCATCCTCGTCGGAGCGGCGCCTTTCGCCGAGGCCACAAGGGATTTCCAGGGCTTCGCACTGGTTTTCGGCACCGGTCTGGTGTTCCTGTCCGTCGATGCCGCGCTCGCCGCCCCCGCCGCCGAATTCGGGGCGGAACCCTCGGGTTTCGCCTTCGACGCGGCGATGGTCGCCTTCGGACTGCTGATCGCGTGGACGGCGGTGGACTGGCCGTTCGTCACGGTGGTACTCGCCGCCGCGCTCGTGGTACTGCATCGGACGGGGACCATGCGAGCCCTGCGTGGTCACACGGGCACGGATTCCGGCACCGGGCTGCTCACCGCGTCGTCCTGGTTGGACGGTGCCCGCACCCAATTGGACCTGTTTCGTGGCCGTGGCGCCGATCTTTCGCTACTGATGCTCGACCTCGACCACTTCGCGCGGCTCAACGACGAACACGGCAGGCGCGTCGGCGACGACGTCCTGCGTGCTGTCGCGGACACTTTGCGGGCGGAGGTCCGGGCGGCCGATCTGGTCGGCCGGTTCGGCGGCGAGGAGTTCGTCGTCCTGCTGCCCGGTACCACCCGGTTCGACGCGCACGCGATCGCCGAGCGGATCCGGCAGCGGATCGCGTCGACCGCCGTCTCACTGGATGGGACGTTCGTCGGGACGACCGTCTCGATCGGAGTCTCGTCGCATCCCGCCGACGGCGAGACGCTCGACCGGCTCGTCGGCGCGGCGGACCAGGCGTTGCGCGCGGCGAAGGCGGCCGGACGCAACCGCACCGTCGTCGTCGAGACCGAAGAACCGCTCGCCTAGCTTGATTCCTGTAAGTCCGTTCGATGGGCTTCGTGCCGTCAGGGACCGCCTGGGCACGAAGACCGCGAACACGACTTGCAATACGCCTAGCCCTCGACCGTGGGGACGCCGATGTCCTCGAACCACAGTTCCGGATGGTCCCGGATGAACTCGGTCATCAGCGCGGTGCACGCCGGATCGTCGAGCAGGGTGATCTCGACGCCGTTTTCCTCGAGCCAGCCGTGCCCGCCCTCGAAGGTGGCGGCCTCGCCGATGATCACCCGGCCGATGCCGAACTGGCGCACCAGCCCGCTGCAATACCAGCAGGGGGAGAGGGTGGTGACCATGATCGTGTCCCGGTAGTGCGGGCGCCTGCCCGCGTTCCGGAACGCGGAGGTCTCGGCGTGCATCGACGGATCGCCGTCCTGGACCCGGCGGTTGTGCCCGCGGCCGAGCAGCACACCGGTGGTGTCGAACAGCGCGGCGCCGATCGGGACCCCGCCCTCGGCCTTGCCGAGTTCGGCCTCTTCGCGGGCGATGGACAGGAGCTGCGCGGGATCGATCACCCGGGTCACCTTACCTTCCGGAACGCGGACCGGAACTGTCCGCGATGTCTGCCAGACTCGTCCCATGAAGCGAGCGAACCGATGACCACGGGTACGTCGGCACGGCTGTTGC
This sequence comes from Amycolatopsis sp. cmx-4-19, assembly GCA_049998115.1. Taxonomy (GTDB): domain Bacteria; phylum Actinomycetota; class Actinomycetes; order Mycobacteriales; family Pseudonocardiaceae; genus Amycolatopsis. The sequence continues at coordinate 19,879 of JAEBEO010000029.1, forward strand.
GACTGCTGTCGTTGCTGCAGGCGCGGCGCGACTGGCCGGGTGGTGACCTGGCCGAACGCCTGCAGGTGGACGTCCGCACGGTCCGGCGCGACGTCGAGCGGTTGCGGGAGCTGGGCTACCCGGTGCACGCCACCCCGGGCGTCGCGGGCGGCTACCGGCTCGGTGCCGGGGCCGCGCTCCCGCCGCTGCTGCTGGACGACGACGAGGCCGTCGCGGTCGCCGTCGGGCTCCGCACGGCCGCGAACGGGACGGTCTCCGGGATCGAGGAGACCTCGGTGCGCGCGCTCGCGAAACTGGAGCAGGTGCTGCCCGCGCGCCTGCGGCACCGGGTGACCGCGCTGAGTACCGCGATGATCCCGCTCGGCGGCACGGTGCCGGTCGTCGACGCCGGGGCGCTGACCGTCATCGCGTCCGCGTGCCGCGACCATCAGCGGCTCCGGTTCGGCTACCGGGGCCACGGCGGCGACGCCACCGAGCGGTACATCGAGCCACTGCGGATGGTGCACACCGGGCGCCGGTGGTACCTGGTCGCCTTCGACCTGGACCGGGACGACTGGCGGACCTTCCGCGTCGACCGGATCGACGGCGTCCCGGACACCAGTTTCCGCTTCACGCCGAGGGAACCGCCGTCCGAGGACCTCGCGGACTACGTCTCCCGCGGGATCACGTCGTCGCCGTATCCGCACCAGATGGTGCTGCGGGTGAACGCCCCGGCGGAGGCGCTCGCCGAAAACGTGTCCCCGACCGTCGGGACGATCGAGGCCATCGACGAGCACACCTGCCGGGTCAGGGTCGGCTCCAACGACCTTTCCGTGATGCCCTACTACCTCGCCCACTGGGACGTCGACTTCGTCGTGGAAGAGGCACCGGACGAGGTCAAGGAGCGGCTACGGCTGGTCGCCGACCGCTTCGCGCGCGCGGTCGGCTGAGTCCGGAGTGGACTTGGCGGCGCGTCGGGCGAGCAGGCCGATCGAGCCGAGCGAGATCAGCGCCAGCACGATGATGTAGAGCGAAACCGACATCGACGTCCCGGTGGATTCCAGCAGCAGCACCATGATGAACGGCGCGAGCCCGCCGCCGACGACCGCGCTGATCTGATAGCCGAGCGAGGCACCGGTGTAGCGCATCTCGGCGGTGAACAGTTCCGCGAACAGCGCCGCCTGCGGGCCGTACATGATGCCCAGGAACAGTGACCCGACGAACGACGCGACCACGAACAGCGGCAGGGAGGCGGTGTCGATCAGGAGGAACATCGGGATCGCCCAGAGCGCGACACCCACCGCGCCGAAAGTGTAGATCTTGAGCCTGCCGATGCGGTCGGACAGTTTCGCCGACAGCGGGATGATCGCCAGTTGCAGGGTGCTGATCAGCAGCGTCGCGACGAGCACGGTGGTGCGCGACATCCCGAGATGGCGGGTGGCGTAGTCGAGGACGCCGTTGAGCAGGATGTAGAAGGTGGCCGTGTTCACCATGAACGAGCCGCCTGCCAGCAGCACGGTGCCCTTGTGGTTGCGCATGACCTCGCGCAGCGGCGACTTGGCGCGTCCGCGTTCCCCGGCGGCGAGTTTCGCTTCGGCACGGCGGTATTCCGGGGTTTCGTCGATCTTGACGTGCAGGTACCAGGCCAGCCCGAGCACGAGAATGCCGACCAGGAACGGGATACGCCACGCCCAGGTGAGGAAGTCCGACGGCGACGCGACCTGCGCGGCGATCAGGAACACCGTGTTCGCCAGCACCACGCCGATCGGGACGCCGAGCTGGACCAGGCTGCCGTAGAGACCGCGTTTGCCGGGCGGCGCGTATTCGGTGGCGAGCAGCATCGCGCCACCCCACTGCGCGCCGACGGCGACGCCCTGCACCAGCCGTAGCAGTACCAGGAGGATCGGGGCGGCGATGCCGATGCTGTCGTAGGTCGGGAGCAGGCCGATCAGCGTGGTCGCGGCACCCATCAGCGCGATCGCCAGGACCAGCACGGGTTTCCGGCCGCGTTTGTCGCCGAGGCTGCCGGCGATGATCCCGCCCAGCGGCCGGGCGAGGAAGCCGACCGCGAAGGTCGCGAACGAGGCGAGGACGCCGGCCGCCGGGTTGGTGGTGGGGAAGAAGGTCTTCCCGAAGACCAGGGCGGCCGCGATCCCGAAGACGAAGTAGTCGTACCACTCGACCGACGAAGCGAGCGCCGCGGCGGTGGCGGCCCTCCTGCGCTGGGACACGGTGATCGTCGGTTCGGCGGCGGTTTCGGGGGCGTTGGGTGCACTGTCGGCCATCTGGGTGCCCTTCGCTCGGCGCTGCTGGGGCGATGCGGTCCGGGCAAATTAACAACCGCTTAGTATGTGGTCAACGTCTCACCGGGTATTTCTAGATACCGACCGGTTGGTATGCCACTCTGGTGGCGGTTTCGCCGACGGGGTCGATCTGCACTGGTCAGGAGAGTTTCGTGCCGAGCATGCGCAGCACCAGCTCGCCGTACTCCTGGCCCAGCTTCTTCGGCGTCTGGCGGGCCCTGTCGCTGTACCAGCGCGACACGTCGACGCCGAGCGAGAGCACGGCGCGCGCGGCGGTGTGCGGGTCGCCGACGGTGAACACGCCCGTTTCGGAGCCTTCGGTGATGACCTCGCGCACGACCTGCTCGATACGGCGGCGCAGTTTCGCGACGATCTCGAACTCGTCGTCCGGCAGCGCGTGGAGTTCGTACTGCACCACCCTCGCCACGGTGTGCCGCCGGGCGTGCCAGGCCACGAAGTCCTCGACCAGCAGCCGGATCCGCTCCACCGGGTCGGTCTCGCGCGCCACGACGCTCTCGACCAGGGAGAGCGTCTGCTCGTGGCCGTATTTGGAGATCGCGAACAGCAGCGCGGCCTTGGACGGGAAGTGGACGTACAGCGCCGCGGGGCTCATTCCCGCCGCCGAGGCGATGTCCCGGGTGGTGGTCGCGTGATAGCCGCGCCGCGCGAACGATTCGACCCCGGCCAGCATGAGCCGTCGTGCCGTCTCCGGCTGGACGTCGGGCCACAGTTCGGCCGACAGCGACATGGTCATCCGCAGATCCTCCCAGACGCTCGTACCGGATGGTGGGCTTGACACCACCTCCGGACCTTTCCATTGTAAGTGAGCGCTCGCTTAGTCACTGAAGAGGAGATCAAGAAGTGAACTCGTTCAAGGATCGCGTCGCGATCGTCACCGGCGCGAGCCGGGGTATCGGGCTCGGGATCGCCAAGGACCTGGTCGAGCGCGGTGCGAAGGTGTGTATCACGGCGCGCAAGCCGGAGCCGCTGGCCGAGGCGGTCGACGAGCTGGGCGGTCCCGAAGTCGCCATCGCCGTCCCGGGCAAGGCCGACGACACCACGCACCAGGACGAGGCCGTCGCCAAGACCATCGAGGCCTTCGGCCGGTTGGACATGCTGGTCAACAACACCGGCATCAACCCGGTGTACGGCCCGACGCTGGACATCGAACCCGAGGCCGCCGCGAAGATCTTCGCCGTCAACGTACTCGCGCCGCTTTCGTGGACCCGCCGGGCGCGCGACGCGTGGATGGGGGAGCACGGTGGCGCGGTGGTGAACGTCGCGTCCGTCGCCGGGCTCGGCGCGTCGCCCGGGATCGGTATGTACGGCGTCAGCAAGGCCGCGCTGATCCGGCTCACCAAGGAACTCGGCTTCGAACTGGGCCCGAAGATCCGCGTGAACGCCGTCGCGCCGGCCGTGGTGAAGACCAAGTTCGCGACCGCGCTGTACGAAGGTCGTGAGGAAGAGGTCTCGGCGTCGTACCCGATGAAGCGTCTCGGGGTCCCGGCCGACATCGCGAGCGCCGTGTCGTTCCTGCTCTCGGAAGAGGCGGGCTGGATCACCGGGCAGACCGTCGTCCTCGACGGCGGCGTGACCCTGGCGGGTGGCCTGTGACCACGGCGTTCGCCGGAGCCGGTGTCGTCATCACCGGCGGAGGCGGCGGGATCGGTGCCGCGCTCGCCCGCCGGTTCGCCACCGAGGGCGCGCGCGTCGTCGTCGCCGACCTGAACGGTGACGCCGCGGCCGAGGTCGCGAAAGAGGTCGACGGAACCGCCGTCGCCGGCGACGCCGCGAGCGAAGCGGGCGTCGCTTCGCTGATCGAAGCCGCGCGCGAGACGCTCGGCGAGATCGATGTCTTCTGCGCCAACGCCGGAATCGCGCCGATGGGTGGTGTCGACGCGCCCGAAGAGGACTGGGCGCGGATCTGGGACGTCAACGTGATGGCACACGTGCGCGCGTCGAGGCTGCTCCTGCCGACGTGGCTCGAACGCGGTCGCGGGCACTTCATCTCGACCGTGTCGGCGGCGGGTTTGCTGACCACTCTCGGCTCGGCGTCGTACTCGGTGACCAAACACGGCGCGCTCGCCTTCGCCGAATGGCTGTCCGCGACCTATCGGCATCGCGGCCTGACAGTGCAGGCGATCTGCCCGCAGGGCGTGCGGACGGCGATGCTGGAGAACACCGGCCCTGCGGGCGAACTGCTCATGGGCGCGTCGGCGATCCAGCCGTCACAGGTCGCGGACTCCCTTTTCGAGGCCATCGAAGACGGGCGTTTCCTGGTGCTCCCGCACCCCGAGGTCGCGGACTACTACGCCGCGCGGGCCACGCAGACCGACCGCTGGCTCGGCGGCATGAACAAACTGCAGCGCAAGGTGGAGCAGGTCGTCGGCAAGTGATTTCCGGCGCCGCGCACGGTTTTCGCCGTGCGCGGCGTACCGTTCAGGCGACTTCGGTCAGTTTCCCGGTGGCGACGTCGAAAACGAAGCCGCGCACGGAATCCTTCACCGGGATGAACGGGCTGTTCTTGATCCGTCCGATCGACTGACGGACGTCCTCGTCGAGATCGCCGAACGCCTCGGCGGCCCACGACGGTTTGAGGCCGACGTCCTCCTGAATGGATTTCTTGAAGTCGTCGTCGGTGAAGGTCAGCATTCCGCAGTCGGTGTGATGAATGAGGATGATTTCCCGCGTGCCGAGCAAACGCTGGCTGATCGCGAGGGACCGGATCCCGTCCTCGGTCACGACGCCGCCCGCGTTGCGGATGACGTGCGCTTCGCCTTCCTGGAGGCCGAGTACGCCGTAGACGTTGATGCGAGCGTCCATACAGGCGAGCACGGCGATCTGCTTGGCGGGCGGCAAGGGGAGTGGTCCGGAAAAGCGGGCGGCGTAGTCGGCGTTGTTGGCCAGGAGTTCGTCGGTGACCGACATGAGGTCCTTTCCGTTTGGCGTGCGGGCTTCGGGCTGAGTGGACCGTTCGGATGCACGCATGCGCAACCGTGCCCATGGCCTGGGACCGGACTCGGCCGATCGGGTGGGTGGACCAAGCTGGAAGGCTCGGGGTTTCGAACTTTCGGCCGCGCGTTCTGGTCACCCGTCGGGGTTATCCGGGCTTGCGGGAATGTGAAGTGTGCCTTCTCCGCTCGTCGACAAACCGCCCGGTATGCTGAGCGTCCGCACGAGAAGGGGCCGGGCCATGACACGAGCGACCACCCGCAAGGTGGGTACGGCCGACGCGACCGGCGACGACCAGGCCGCCGTACCGCGCCGGTTGCTGTCGCATGCCACGAAGCTCTTCGCGAAGAAAGGCTTCGACCGCACCTCCGTGCAGGAGATCGTCGAGGCGGCCGGGGTCACCAAGGGCGCGATGTACCACTACTTCGGTTCCAAGGACGACCTCCTTTACGAGATCTACGCCCGGGTGCTGCGTGCGCAGACCGAGCAACTGGAGAAGGTGGCTTCGAGCGAGGCGCCGCTGCGGGAGCGGTTGCGCTCGGCCGCCTCCGACGTCGTCGTCAGCACCATCGACAACCTCGACGACAACACGATCTTCATGCAGTCCATGCACCAGCTCAGCCTGGAGAAGCAGAAGGCCGTCCGCGCGGAACGCCGCAAGTACCACGAGCGGTTCCGCACGCTGATCGAGGAAGGCCGGGAGTCCGGCGAGTTCCGGGCCGACAAGCCCGCCGACGTGATCGTCGACTTCTTCTTCGGCTCGGTGCACCATCTCGGCTCCTGGTACCGGCGCGGCGGCGCGCTCTCGGCCCGCCAGATCGGCGACCACTACGCCGATCTCCTGCTGGCCGCGCTGCGCCCCGAATAGCCCCGGCGCTCAGCCCGGTGGCGCGGGTACGAGGCGTTCGGAGAACCAGTCGCAGCGGCGTTCGAGCACCGTTCCCACCTCCCAGCGGGAGGTGAACGCCAGCAGTCCCGTCGCCACCTCGTCGGCGGCTTCGGGTGGCCAGCCCTGGTCTGCCAAGCTCGATCTCAGTGCTTCGATGTAGTCGGAATAGGTGAAGCCGGGCAGTTCCGCGACTAGGGCCGTCGTCGTCCCGTGGTGCGAGTTCAGCCCGCCGAAGGCCCGGCCGCATCCGCATTCGGAATCGGGTGAGGTGTCGCCTTCGGTGCAGGTCGGGGCGATCCAGATCAGTTCGCCTTCGACGCAGCCGTTGAAGTCGTTCTCCCGCGAGCCTTGGGTCTTCGAGGTGGCCACGAGCAGTTTCATGATGACTCCCTGTTCGATCAGATGTTCGAACAGGGTTATACCGGCGGGGTCCGACACTTTCCGGACCCCGCCGAAACGCGTCAGGCAGGCAGGTCGATCAGCGGTGCGAGGGCCGCGCGATGCCGCCCAGGGGTGCCGAAGGCGATTTCGTCGCTCTTCGCGCGCTTCAGGTACAGATGCGCCGGGTGCTCCCAGGTCATGCCGATCCCGCCGTGCAGCTGGATCGCCTCTTCGGTCGCGTGGACGGCGATGAGGGAGTTGCGCGCCTGCGCCACCGCGACCGCGATCGGGACGTCGTCCCCGGAAGCCAGGCAGTCCGCGGCGTAGCGTGCCGTCGCCCTGGCGTTGACCAGATCCGTGTACAGGTTCGCCAGCCGGTGCTTGAGCGACTGGAACGACCCGACCCGACGGCCGAACTGGTAGCGCTCCTTGAGATAGCGCACCGTTTCGGTCAGCGCCCATTCGGCGATCCCCAGCTGTTCCGACGCCAGCAGGCCCGCCGCGGTCACCAGTGCCGCGTCCAGTGCGGACGGCGCCGTCGCGGAGTCGGCGACACGCTTCGCGGCCACGTTTTCCAGCGTGACGTCGGCGATGCGCCGGGTCAGGTCCAGCGAGGTCGCCTCGGCGACCGTCACCCCGGCCGAACCGGCGTCGACCGTGTAGAGGCCGGGGCCGTCGGGACCCACCGCCGGGACGACCAGCAGTTCCGCCACGGACGCGTCCACGACGCTCCTCACCTGCCCGCTCAGCGTCCCGTCCGCACCGGCGGTGACCGTCGACGGGAACGCGGTGCCGGGTGCGGCCGACAGCGGCACGGCCAGCGCGCCGATGAGCGTGCCCGCGGCCAGTTTCCCGAGCCATTCGGCCACTTCGGCCTGCGAGGTGTCGGTGGCCAGCAGGGCCGACGTCGCCAGCACGACGCTGCCGAGATAGGGGACAGGGGCGACACTCCGTCCGAGTTCCTCCATCACGACGGCGACTTCCCGTGCCGAAGCGCCGTGCCCGCCCAACGCTTCCGGTACGGCGAGGCCCGCCGTGCCGAGATCGGCGGCGAGCATGCGCCACAGCCCGAGATCGTACGGTTCGGCCGTCTCGGTCCTGGCGATCAGGGCGGCCGGTTCCGCCCGGTCCTCGAGCAGGTCGCGGACGCTCGCGCGAAGGTCCTCTTCGACCTCGGAATACAGCAGGTCGCTCATCGGGGCAGGTCCTTCCAGGCGACGTCCTTGTCGATCCGCGGCTCGGACGGCAGTCCCAGCACCCGTTCGGCGATGATGTTGCGCAGGACCTCCGAGGTGCCGCCCTCGATGGAGTTCCCCTTCGCGCGCAGGTAGCGGTAGCCGGCTTCGCGGCCGAGGAAGTCGACGCCGTCGGGGCGCCGCATCGTCCAGTCGTCGTAGCGAAGGCCTTCTTCGCCGAGCAGTTCGATCTCCAGTCCGGACGCGGCCTGGTTCAGCTCCGAGAACGCGACCTTGACCGCCGATCCCTCCGGTCCCGGCGCACCGGCGGCGAGTCGCTGCCGCAGCCGCGAACTCACCAGGCGCAGGCTTTCGCCCTCCACCCACAGCTTCAGCAGCCTGTCGTGCAGTTCGGCGGTGCGCAGTTCCGGGCGCTCGCGCCAGGTGGTCGCGACGGCGCCGACCATGCCGCCGTCACGCGGGAAACCCGCTCCGCCGATCGCGACGCGTTCGTTCATCAGCGTGGTCTGCGCGACCTTCCAGCCCTCGCCGACCGCGCCGAGGCGGTGCGTGTCGGGAATGCGGACCTCGCTGAGGAAGACCTCGTTGAACTCGGCCTCACCGGTGATCTGGCGCAGCGGCCGGACTTCGACACCCGGCGCGGTCATGTCGCACAGGAAGTACGTCATGCCGCGGTGCTTCGGCACGTCGGGATCGGTGCGGGTGACCAGGATGGCCCACTGCGACTTGTGCGCGCCCGACGTCCAGACCTTCTGCCCGGTGACGACCCAGTCGTCGCCGTCGCGCACTGCCCGGGTACCCAGCGCGGCGAGGTCGGAACCGGCGCCGGGCTCGCTGAACAGCTGGCACCACACCTCCCTTTCGGTCCACAGTGGACGCAGGAAGCGCTGATGCTGCTCCGGGGTGCCGAAGGCGAGGATGGTCGGCGCGGCCATGCCGAGACCGATCCCGATCCGCCGTTTGTCGTTGTCCGGCGCGCCTGCCTTGGCGAGTTCGGCGTCCACAAGGGACTGGAACGAACGCGGCGCGCCGAGTCCGCCGAGTCCTTCGGGGAAGTGGATCCACGCGAGCCCGGCGTCGAACCGGGCGTCGAGGAAGTCCTGGCGTGGCGTGCTTTCCGGCGGATACGCGGCCAGTAGATCGGCCACGCGCTGCTTGAGTTCCTGTGCGGTCGTCACTTCGCCTCCCCACGGTACTTCTTCAGTTCGCGGTGCGCCAGCGAGCGCTTGTGCACCTCGTCCGGGCCGTCGGCCAGGCGCAGCGTCCGCACCTGCGCCCACATCTCGGCGACCGGGAAGTCCTGGCTGACCCCGCCCGCGCCGAAGAGCTGCACGGCCTTGTCGAGAATCCATTCGACGGTGATCGGCGTGGAGATCTTGATCGCCTGGATCTCCGTGTGCGCGCCCTGGTTGCCGACGGTGTCCATCAGCCACGCGGTCTTGAGCACGAGCAGCCGCTGCTGCTCGATCTTGACCCGTGACTCGGCGATCCAGTCCTGCACCACACCCTGTTCGGCGATCGGCTTGCCGAACGTCTCGCGGGACAGGGCGCGGCGGCACATCAGTTCCAGCGCGCGTTCGGCCATCCCGATGGCCCGCATGCAGTGGTGGATCCGGCCAGGGCCGAGGCGGGCCTGCGCGACGGCGAATCCGTCACCCTCACCGGCGACGAGGTTCTCCGCGGGTACGCGGACGTCCTCGAAGATCACCTCGGCGTGGCCGCCGTGGTCGCCGTCGGTGTAGCCGAACACGTGCATGCCGCGTTTCACGGTCATGCCCGGGGTGCCGCGGGGGACCAGGATCATGCTCTGCTGTTTGTGCGCGGGCGCGCCGGGGTCGGTCTTGCCCATCACGATGAAGATCTTGCAGTTCGGGTTCATCGCGCCGGAGATGTACCACTTGCGGCCGTTGACGACGTACTCGTCGCCGTCACGCCGGACGCTGGTGGCGATGTTGCGGGCGTCCGAGGAGGCGACGTCGGGTTCGGTCATCGCGAAGGCGGACCGGATCTCCCCGTCCAGCAACGGCTGGAGCCACTGCTTCTTCTGCTTCTCGGTGCCGAACATGGTGAGGACTTCCATGTTCCCGGTGTCCGGCGCCGCGCAGTTGAGCGCGGTCGGGGCGAGCCGGATGCTGCGGCCGGTGATCTCGGCCAGCGGCGCGTACTGCAGGTTCGTCAGGCCGGCGCCGTGGTCGCCGGGCAGGAAGAAGTTCCACAGCCCGCGTCCACGCGCCTCGGCCTTCAGCTCTTCGACGATCGGCGGCTGCGACCACGCATTGTCGCGCTCGGCCAGTTGAGCCTCGAAGACGGCCTCGGCGGGGTAGATGTGCGAATCCATGAACTCGAGGAGTTTTCCCCGCAGCTCCTCGGTTTTCGCGTCGAAGGCGAAGTCCATCTCTATCCCTCTTCCTTGAGAGTCTCGTTGCCGTGCGCGATCAGGGGGACGACGCCCGCGCCGATGCCCTCGAATCCGGCACCGACGGTCTGGCCCTTGCTGAAGCGGAGGTGGATGCCCTCCAAGATGACCGCGAGCTTGAAGAAAGCGAAGCCCACGTACCAGTTGAGCCGCGAGACGTCGCGGCCCGAGCGTTCGGCGTAGCGCGCGATGACCTCGTCGTCGCGCGGGTAGCCCGGCGCGGAACTGGCGTTGGACACGAACTGCAGCGAGACCTTGTCGCGTTCGGCATAGGCCACCAGCAGGGCGAGGTCGGTCAGCGGGTCGCCGAGGGTGGACATCTCCCAGTCCAGCACCGCGGTGATGCGGTCGTCGGCGTTCACCAGCACGTTGTCCAGGCGGTAGTCCCCGTGGACGATCGACGGCCTGCCGGACACCGGCACGGACGAGGCGAGCCGGTCGTGCAGTTCGTCGACGCCGGGCAGGTCGCGGCTGCGGTTGCCGTCGAGTTGCTTCTTCCAGCGCCGCAACTGGCGTTCGAGGAAGCCCTCAGGACGGCCGAAGTCGCCCAGCCCCACCGATTCCGGGTCGACGGCGTGCAGCGCGACCAAGGTGTCGACCAGCTCGTCCGCGATCGCCCTCGTCCGGGCGGGGCCGAGCGCGGCCAGTTCGGTGTCCGTGCGGTACGGCGTGCCTTCGACGAACTCCATCACGTAGAACCGCGAGCCGATGACGTCGGTGTCCGCGCACAGCAGCACGGTTTCCGGGACCGGGACGGCCGTGCCGTGCAGGCCGGAGATCACCCGGAACTCGCGGCCCATGTCGTGCGCGGTCGGCAGGACGTGGCCCAGCGGCGGCCGGCGGACCACCCAGTCCGACCGGCCGTCACCCACGATGTAGGTGAGGTTGGACCGGCCCCCTTGCACGACCTGGCCGCTCAGCTCGCCCTGGAGGAGCCCCGGCCGGTGCTCGTCCAGATGGGCCTTGAGCCGGGCCAGGTCGAGGCCCGGCGGGTCGGTCTGGTTCATGGTGCCTCCCGCTGCTGGCTTTCGATGACAGTACCGACCAGTCGGTATGTCGGGTAGTGGTGCCCCGGCGAGGGTGCCGGAGGTCACTCGCTCAGGCGATGAGCCGGACGACCATCTCCGCCACGCACGCCGGTTTGGGCTCGCCGTCGATCTCGATCGTCCAGCGCACGACGGCCTGTTTGCCGCCGATGACGTCGGTGACCTCGATCAGTTCGGCACCCGCCCGGATCTTCGCGCCCACCTTGACCGGCTGCGGGAAGCGGACCTTGTTGAGGCCGTAGTTGATGCCCATCGTGAGCCCGTGCACCCGGTAGAGCTTCCCGACGAATCCGGAAATCAGCGACAGCGTCAGGAAACCGTGGGCGATCGGCCCGCCGAACGGACCCCCGGCCGCCTTCTCGACGTCGACGTGGATCCATTGGTGGTCGTCGGTGGCGTCGGCGAACAGGTTCACCCGTTCCTGGGTGAGCGTCAGCCAATCGCTGTACCCGAAATGCTCGCCGACGGCGTTTTCGAACTCCTGCAGGGAGGCGAAGTCACGCATGTCCTCAGTCCTTCGGTCCGCCGGCGACGTAGATGACCTGGCCGGAGATGAACCCGGCGCCGTCGCTCACCAGGAACGACGCGAGGTTGGCGATGTCGTCGGGGGTGCCGACGCGCTGCACCGGGATCTGCGACGCGGCCGCGGCCTTGAAGTCCTCGAAGGACATGCCGATCCGCTCGGCGGTCGCGGCGGTCATGTCGGTGGCGATGAAGCCCGGCGCGATGGCGTTCGCGGTGACGTTGAACTTGCCCAGTTCGATCGCGAGGGTCTTGGTGAAGCCCTGCATGCCCGCCTTGGCCGCGGAGTAGTTGACCTGACCGCGGTTGCCCAGCGCCGAGGTGCTGGAAAGGTTGACGATGCGACCCCACTTCTCCTTCGTCTGGTACTTCTGCACCTCGCGGGTCATTAGGAACGAGCCCTTCAGGTGCACGCCGAGCACCGAGTCCCAATCCTGTTCGGTCATCTTGAACAGCAGGTTGTCGCGGGTGATCCCGGCGTTGTTGATCAGCACGGTCGGCGCGCCGAGTTCTTCGGCGACCCGGGTCACCGCGGCCTCGACCTGCGCGGCGTCGTTGACGTCCAGTGCGACGCCGACGGCCTTGCCGCCCTCGGCGACGATCGCTTCGGCTCCCTGCTGGACGCCCGTCTCGTCGAGGTCCAGCAGGCCGACGGCGAACCCGTCGGAGGCGAGCCGCTTGGCGACGGCGGCGCCGATGCCGCGGCCGGCGCCGGTGACGATCGCTACGCGGGAGGGGTGGTCGGTCACGGGTGACTCCTCGTCGTCGAGTTCAAGATGACGAGGAGTCTGCCGTACTAAGCAGTCGCTTTCCAGTCATGGTTCCCGGGCGGGGGCCGCGCCGACCTCAGGCCTCGGAAGCGGTCTCGGACAGGGCCGGTTCTTCCTCGCTGCCGGTGGTGCCGATATGCCGCAGTGCCACCGCGGACAGGATCGACAGGACGAGGATGCCGCCCGCCGCGACGAGGGTGGCGACATTCAGTCCCGAAGTGGCGGCTTCCCTGGCCTGGCGCAGCAGTTCCGGGGAGATCTGGTTCGCCACCGAGGAGGCGCCCGCCATGCTGTCGCCCACCGCGTCGGGTGTCCCGGGCGGGAGGTGGTCGCCGATCTCGCCGCGGTAGACGGCGGTGGCCAGGCTGCCGAGGATCGCCACGCCCATCGCCAGGCCGAGTTCCTGCACGGTTTCCGACATCGCCGAAGCCGAGCCCGCCTTCTCCGGCGGGGCCGCGCCGACCACGAGATCCGTGCCCAGCGCGGCGATCGCGCCGAGCCCGAGGTAGACCAGGCCGAACCCGATCACCACCAGCAGGATGCCGCCGGTCGAGCCCACGATGGTGAGCAGCAGGTAGCCGATCGTGGACAACCCCAGCGTGACGGCGACGACGATGCCGGGCGGCACGCGGCGGGCCACCAGCGGGGCGCCGAGCGCGGCCACCAGCATCATCAGCGCGGGCGGGCCCATCCACACGCCCGCCTCCATCGGCGAGAGCCCTTCGACGAACTGGAGTTGCTGGGTGACCAGCAGCATCACCCCGCCGACGCCGATCAGGCCGACCAGCAGGATGCTCAGCGCGGCACTGAAGTTGCGGCTGGCGAACAACCGCATGTCCAGCAGCGGGTTGTCCAGCCCGCGCTGACGCCGCACGAACACCACCGCGAACACGGCACCGAGCACGACCGCCACGATCGTGGCGAGGTCGACGCCCTCCTTGGCGACCCGTTTCACCGCGTAGATCACCGGCAGGATGGCGAACAGCGAAAGCGCGACACTGGCGAGATCGAAGCGGCCGTTCCGCGGTGCGCGGTACTCCGGGATCAGGAACGGGGCGGCCACCAGCAGGACCACCGCGATCGGCACGGCGACCAGGAAGGCCGAACCCCACCAGAACACCGAAAGCAGCGCGCCGCCGACCAGTGGCCCGGCGGCCATGCCGAGCGCGAAACTGGTCACCCAGACGCCGATCGCGAGCGCCCGCTGGCGCACGTCGGCGAACATGTTGCTGATCAGGGCCAGCGTCGACGGCATCAGCGTCGCCCCGGCGATCCCGAGCAGCGCGCGTGCCGCGATCAGCAGTTCGGCGCTGTTCGAGTACGCGGCCACCACCGAAACCGCGCCGAACGCCGCCGCGCCGATCATCAGCAGTTTGCGGCGGCCGATGCGATCGCCGAGTGTGCCCATGGTGATCAGGAAACCGGCGATCAGGAACCCGTAGGCGTCCATGATCCACAGCACCTCGGTGCTGCTCGGGCGCAGATCTTCGGCCAGGGAGGGCAGGGCGAGGTACAGCACGGTGACGTCCAGGCCGAGCAGCACCGTGGGCAACGACAGGACGGCGAGCCCTGCCCATTCCCTGGGCCCGGCCCGGCGTGCGGTCGATACGCTCATGAGACTCCCTTGCGTGCGAGAACAGACGGGAGTCACCTTGACCGGCGGTACGCACGGTTTCCTGATGATTCACTGGCGATAGGCTGGTCGTATGCGCTATGGCGTGCTCGGCCCGCTGGCCGTCTGGGACGCGGGCGGGCAGCCGGTCAAGGTCCCCGAGGTGAAGGTCCGCGCGCTGCTGGCGGATCTGCTCGTCCACCGGGGCGGGCCGGTGACCGCCGACAGGCTGATCGAGGATCTGTGGGCGGGCAGGCCGCCGGACGGGTCGGCCAATGCCTTGCAGACCAAGGTCTCCCAGTTGCGCCGCGTGCTCGGCCGCGAGCAGGTGGTCCGCGAGCCGACGGGGTACCGGCTGCTGGTGACCGGGGACGGGGTCGACGCGCTGCGCTTCCAGGAACTGGCCGAGCGTGCCCGGGCGGCGGAGGACCCGAGGGCGAAACGCGGTCTGCTCACCGAAGCGCTGGCGTTGTGGCGTGGTCCGGCCTACGCCGACGTCGCCGAGGCCCTGTTCGCGCGCCCCGAGATCACCCGGCTGGAAGAACTGCGGCTGACCGTCGTCGAGGATCAGGCCGAGGTCCGCCTGGAGCTGGGGGAGTACCCGGCGCTGGCCGCGGAACTGGGGGCGCTGGTGGAGCGGCACCCGCTGCGGGAACGGCTGCGGATGGCGCAGTTGCGCGCGCTGTACCAGGCCGGACGGCAGAGCGAGGCGCTGCTGAGCTTCCACGACCTGCGACGTCGGCTGGCCGACGACCTCGGGGTGCCCCCGGGTCCGGCGGTGACCGCGTTGCACGAGGCGATCCTGCGGCAGGAACCCCTGCTGACCCCGCGCGAAGCCGGGGCGCGGCCGCTCCGCCGCACCAATCTGCCCGCTCCGCTGACCACCCTGATCGGCCGGGGGGAAGCGGTCGACAGGGTCCGCGAGCCGCTGAGTTCCGATCCGAACACCCGGCTGGTGACGCTGACCGGGCTCGGTGGCGTCGGCAAGACGCGGCTGGCGATCGAGGCGGCCCGGGACATGACCGAGCGGTTCACCGACGGTGTCTGGCTGGTGGAACTGGCCGGGCTCGGTGCCTCGTCGACGCCGGACGACATCGCCGAGCGGGTGATCACCACACTCGGCCTCTGCGACACCGCGTCCACCGAGCCGGATCTGGCCGATCTGGTGAGCTGGCTGTGCCAGGCGGTCGCGGAAAAGCGCCTGCTGCTCCTGCTGGACAACTGCGAGCACGTGGTCGAGGCGGTGGCGGCGCTGGCCGGTCCGGTGCTGGCCGAGGTTCCCGGTGCGCGTGTGCTGGTCACCAGCCAGGAAGCGCTCGGCATCCCCGGCGAGGTGGTGCGTCCGGTACCGCCGCTGGAACGGGCCGGCGCGATGGAACTGTTCGTGGAACGGGCTGCCGCCGCCGTCCCGGGATTCACCCTCGGGACGGACAACGAGGCCGCGGTGTCCACGATCTGCCGCCGGCTCGACGGGATCCCGCTGGCCTTGGAGCTGGTGGCGCCCAGGCTCCGGGCGCTGAGCCCGGAGCAGCTCGCCGAACATCTGGCCGACCGGTTCACCCTGCCCGCCGCGCGCGGCCGCGGGCTGCCCGCGCGGCAGCGGACGCTGCGGGCGATGCTCGACTGGAGCTGGGAACTGCTGGGCGAGGGCGAGCGCACCGTGCTGCGGCGGCTGGCCGTGCACGCGGACGGCTGCACGCTGTCCGCCGCCAAGGTCGTCTGCGCCGGCCCGGACCTGCCCGCCGGGCAGGTGCTCGACCTGCTGTCGCGGCTGGTGGACCGTTCGCTCGTGGTCCGCGACTCGGGACGCTTCCGCCTGCTGGAGTCGGTGGCCGCCTACAGCCTCGAACGCCTCGCCGAGGCCGGTGAACTCGCGCGGGTCCGCACGTCGTTCGTGCGGTGCTACACCGAACTGGCCGAGCACGCCGACGAACGGCTGCGTGGTCCGGACCAGCGCCGGTACCTGGAGCGGCTGGACGCGGAGACGGTGAACCTGCGGCGCGCGCTCGACCTCGCGATCGAGGAGCGCGACACCGGGCACGCGCTGCGGCTGGTCAACGCGATGGCGTGGTACTGGTTCCTGCGCAGCAGGCTGACCGAGGCCCGCCGGTCGCTCCACGCTGCGCTGGCCGTCGGCGACGCGGCGCCCGGCTCGGACGTCCGGCTCGTCGCGCGGGCCTGGCTGACCGGTATCGAACTGCGCACGCAGCCCGCTGCCGTCGAGGACGGTGAAGACCCGGCCGCCGGGGTCGCCGATCCCGCCCTGCGCGCGCGGTTGCGGTGGTTCGCCGGCACCGGGCTGTCCGGCGCCGGTCGTCACGGCGAGGGACGGCGCCTGGTGGAGGAAAGCCTCGCCGGTTCCCGTGCCGCCCTCGACCGCTGGGGCGAAGCCGCGGCGCTGGTCGAACGCGTCGGTTACGCCGGAGGTGAAGCGCGGGCGGACGCGGAACTGGGCGCCGCGTTGTTCCAGGATCTCGGCGACCGCTGGGGCAGGCTGCGCGCGGCCCGGTCGCTGGCGCTGGTCGCCGAACTCGACGGCGATCACGAACGTGCCGAGCGGTTGCGGCGGGAAGGCCTGCCGGTGGCCGAGGAACTCGGGCTGTGGACCGAGGTCGTCGAAATCCTTGCCTGGCTTGGTGAAACCGCAGCCGCGGGCGGGAACACGGTGCGGGCCAAGGAGTTCTACGAGCGTGCCCGGTCCATCTCGGCCGAACGTTCCTACGCCCGAGGAGAGATCCGGGCGGAGATCGGGCTGGGCAAGGTGGCCGGTCCGGGCACCGAGGCGGCGAAGCGGCATCTGAACCGGGCGCTGGCGAAGAGCCGTTCCGCGGGTTACGACGCCGGTGCCGAAGAGGCGCTGGCCGCGCTCGACTGCGTATTCGACTGAACGCGCTACTCGATCACGCAGTGTTCACCACCGGTGATTCCGCTTAACCTGATCACGGGCACTTTCCGACCTCTGTGCATTCGCCGGACGAATAGCGGCCGAAGGGGTAAATTCCCGTGAGTCTCACCAATGAATCGACGCTTCTCGAATTGACCGGCCACCAGCGTGACATCTGGGTGGCCGAAGCGCGTACGCCGGGGGATTGCCAGTTCAACGTGGTGGCCCATGAACGGCTTGAGGGCGACGTCGACCGGAACCTGCTCGGCGAATGCCTGGTTCGCGCGGTGCGCCGACATGACGCCTTCCGGCTGCGCTTCGGTGAGGACGGCGAAGGGAACCCGCGTGTCTGGTCGCTCTCCGACGCGCCGAACACCTGGCCGCCGTCGTTCCAGAACGTCGACCTGTCCGGTGAGCCGGATCCGCGTCGCGCCGCGCGGGAATGGTGCGAACGTGAATTGAGCCGTCCGCTGGAATTGCGGGGCGGGCCGCTTTTCCAGGCCGCGCTGCTCAGCGAGGGGGACGGCGCTGCCGTGCACCTTTTCCTCAAAGGGCACCACATCGTCACCGACGCCTGGGCACTGAACTCGGTGACCCGGGAAATCCTGACCGATTACGGCTCGACGGCCGAATCGGTGGCCGAGGCGCCGTCGTACTGGGAATCCATTCGTACCGCCGATCCGGGGGAGCCGGAACGGGACCGGGAGTTCTACCGGAGGTACCTGGAGCGGGTCGAACCGGCGTTGTTCTCCCGCGCCGGTACGAGCCGCCCCGCCCGCGGCCGCCATTCGTTCACGGTCGGGGAGGACCTCGTCGCGCGGATCCTGGCGGCGGGCGTGTCCCCCTTCGCCTACTTGGCTTCCGCGCTCGGCGTCTGCCTCGCGCGCGTCCACCGGAGCGACGAAGTCGTCCTCGGCGTGCCGTTCCTGAACCGCCGGACCGAACGGGAACTCGCGACCGTCGGCGAATTCGCCAACAACCTCCCGGTGCGCGTCCCGGCGCCCGGTGACGTGTCCCTGCTCGAACTCGCCGGCAGGGTCCGCGGTGTGATCGACGGCCTCAAGGCGCACGAACGCCTGCCGTTCGGGGAGATCCTGCGGCAGCTGCCCGCCGGGACGCACGAACGACGGCTGTTCGACGTCACGGTGTCCTATCTGCGGTTCCCCCGTCCGCCGGAGATCCCCGGCGTCGTCCGCACGAGCACGATCATGGCCCCGGTGCACGCGACGAACGCGTTGTCGGTCATGGTGCAGGCGTTCGACGACGAGCGCTCCCTGCGCGTCGACCTGGACTACGCGCGGGACGTGTTCGACGGCCACTTCACCGCGGCGGCGCTGGCCGGGCACGTCCACGAACTCCTGCGCAACGGCCTGGACCGGCCGGAGCTGCCGCTGTCCGCGCTGCCCATGCTGACCGACGGCGAATACGAGGAGGTGGTCCGGCGGCGACAGGGCGATCCCGTGCCCTACCCGCGCGAAAAGACGCTGCACCGGCTCTTCGCCGAGCAGGCCGCCCGGACCCCGGAGCTGACCGCGGTGATCGACGCGGCGTCCGGCACCACCCTGGATTTCGCCGAGCTCGACCGGCTGTCCAACCAGGTGGCGCGGGCCTTGCGGGAAGAAGGCGTCGGACCCGGTGAGCGGGTGGCGATCCTGGCCGAACGCGGCCCGGAACTGCTGCCCGGTTTGCTCGGCATCCTGAAGGCGGGCGGCGCGTACGTCCCCGTCGATCCCGGCTACCCGCCCGCGCGGATCCGGTTCCTGCTCGACGACTGCGCCGCGAAGGTCGTCTTGCGCAGCGGCACCGGTGAACTGGACTGCGACGCGCCGGTATACCGGATTTCCGAGCTGTACCAAGGTTCCGATGCCCCGCTGTGGCCCACTTCGCGCTCCGACGACCTCGCCTACGTCATCTACACCTCCGGCTCGACCGGACGTCCGAAGGGGGTCATGGTCGAGCACCACTCCGTCGGCAATCGCCTGATGTGGATGCAGCGCCGCTATCCGATCGGGCCGGGGGACACCCTGCTGCAGAAGACGCCGATCTCGTTCGACGTCTCGGTGTGGGAACTGCTGTGGTGGGCCATGGAGGGCGCGCGTGTGGTCCTGCTGCCGCCCGGCGGCGAGAAGGATCCGCGGGAGCTGGCCAGGGCGGTGCGCGAGCACGGCGTGACCGCGATCCACTTCGTCCCGTCCATGCTCGGTCCCTTCCTCGACCTGCTGGAGGAAACCCCGGTGCAGCACGGTCTCGGGTCGCTGCGGTACGTGTTCTGCAGTGGCGAGGCGCTGCCGCCGGAGCGGGTGGCGCAGTTCAACCGGGTCTTCGGCGCGGACGCGCCCCTGCTGATCAACCTGTACGGCCCCACCGAGGCCGCCGTCGACGTGAGCTACTTCGACTGCCCGGCCGAAGGTCCGGTGACCCGGGTGCCGATCGGCCGTCCGGTGGAGAACACCACGCTGTACGTGCTGGGCCCGGACGACCAGCCCCAGCCGGTCGGCGTGCCGGGGGAGCTGTGCATCGGCGGGGTGCAGGTGGCCAGGGGGTACCTCGACCGACCCGAGCTGACCGCCGACCGGTTCGTCAAGGACCCGTTCGCCCCCGGCGGACGTCTCTACCGCACCGGCGACCTGGCGCGGCTGCTCGCCGACGGCACCATCGAGTACCTCGGCCGGATCGACGGCCAGGTGAAGATCCGCGGCAACCGCGTCGAACTCGGCGAGGTGCAGAACGCGCTGGTCGCCCTGCCCGGGATCCGTGACGCGGTGGTCGTGGACCGCCTGCCCGACGGCGGAAGCGGTCCGGTGCTGGTCGCCTACTGCACCGCGGACGGCCCGCTGGATCCCGGTGACCTGCGGACACGGCTGGCCGAAACGCTGCCCGGCTACATGATCCCGGCGCGGTTCGAGCTGCTCGACAGCCTCCCGCTCACCCCCAACGGCAAGGTCGACCGCAAGGCGCTGCCCGCCTTGGCCCTCGGCGCCCCCGACGACGGCGACGGCTTGCCCCGCAACGCCCGCGAGGCGGTGCTGGCCGAGGTCTGGGCGCAGGTGCTCGGTGCCGAACGGGTCGGCGTCCACTCGGACTACTTCGTGATCGGCGGCGACTCCATCAGCATGCTGCGGGTACGGGCGCTGGCGGAGAAGGCCGGGATCCGCTTTACCATGGACGATTTCGTGCGCCATCCGACGGTGGCCGCGCTGGCCGAGCACGCCGGCATCGCGGAAGGCTCCTCGCTGAACGCGGACGGCGCCACGGGGCCGGCGCCGTTCGCGCTGGTGTCCCATGTGGACCGTGCGCGCCTCGGCACCTTCGAGGACGCCTATCCGCTCACCCGGTTGCAGCTCGGCCTGCTGTTCCACAGCCAGGAACAGCGGGATTCCGCCACCTACAAGGACGTGTTCCGCTACCGCCTCGCCGTGCGCTGGGACGAGGACGCCTTCCGCGCGGCCTTCACCCTGCTGGTCGCGCGGCATCCGGTCCTGCGGTCCTCGTTCGCGCTCGGCGGCTACTCCGAGCCGATGCAGCTCGTCCACCACACGGTCGAGGGCGGGCTGAGTGTGGTCGACCTCCGCCACGTCCCGGAGGACACGGCCGAGACGACCGTCCTGCGGCACGTCGCCGATCGGCGGCTCTTCGGCTACCGGTTCGACCAGCCGCCGTTGTACCACTTCCGCGTCTTCCCCCGGGCCGAGACGGTCGAGCTGGTCTTCAGCTTCCACCACGCGATCCTCGACGGCGGCAGCGTGGCCAACCTCGTCTCCGAACTGCTCCGGGACTACGGTCACCGGCTGGGCCTGGACCTCACGCCGGTGCCGGGGGGCACGCCGCCCTCGCCCGCGCACCACGCCGCCGAAGAGCGCAAGGCCATCGAATCGGCGCCGAGCCGGGACTACTGGCGGGAGAAGCTCGCCGGTGCCCTGCCGCCGCATCTGGAGAGCTTCCGTCCGCACGAAGCACCCGGTGGCGGCGACGGGCTCGTGGTGCGGGACTTCGAGCTGCCGGACGAGCTGGTGGACGCCGTCCGCGCGACTGCCCGCGACCACCAGGTTCCGGTGAAGTCGGTGCTGTTCGCCGCGCATGTCCTGGTGTTGCGGGCTTTCTCCGGCCAGACGGATGTCACCACCGGCCTGGTCACCCACGGCAGGCCGGACGTGGAGGGGGCCGAACGCACCTGCGGACTCTTCCTCAACACGCTGCCCGTGCGGGTCGCCGCCGCGCCGTCGACGTGGTTCGGCGTCGTGCGTGCAGTGGTCGAGCAGGAACGGGAAAGCTACCCGCACCGGCGGGTCCCGCTCGCGGTCATCCAGGAGGACCTCGGCCGCGCCACGCTGGTCGACACCTTGTTCAACTACATCCACTTCCGTCAGCTGGGCGCCGTCTTCGGCGTACCCGGCCTGGCCAGCCTGGGCTTCGACACCTGGGAGGAGACCAACTTCTCCTTCCTGGTCAACGCCATGGTGGATCCGGTGGACGACGCCATCCGGCTGCGCATGGACTTCGCCGGACGGCTGTTCACCGCCGGCCAGGCGGATCTCTACGCCGACACCTTCGTGCGGATCCTCCGCCGCCTCACCGGACATCCGGACGAACCCGTCGATCTGGGTTTCCTGGCGCCGCGGCGGCCCGCCCCGCTGCCCGCCCGATCGCATCCGGACGTGGTGCGGGCCTTCGAAGCGCGGGCGCGCCGATCGCCCGCCGCCGAGGCGGTGGTGTCCGACGGGGAAACCTGGAGCTACGCGGAACTGGACCGGACGGCCACGCGGATCGCGGGGAACCTGCTGGACTCGGGCATCCGTCCCGGCGACCGGGTCGGGATCGCGATGAGCCGGTCACCGAGGACCGTCGCGGCGATACTGGGCACGGCGAAGGCCGGATGCTCGACGATGCCGCTGGACACCTCGTACCCGGCCGCGCGGCTGCGTGCGATGGTCGAGCAGGGCGAACCCGCCTGCGTGGTGGTCGACGAGACGCACCGGGGCCTGATCGATTCCCCCGTCCGGCTCGTGCCGTACGACACTCTGTCCATTGTGGACAGCGCGTCGCCGCCCACGCTGCCGCGGATCGCCGACGAGGACGAGGTCTACCTGCTGTTCACGTCGGGTTCCACCGGTCAGCCGAAGGGGGTTTCGGCACCGCACAGTTCGCTGGCGAACCTGGTGGCCTGGCAGAACGCCATCCCGAGTGGCGCCGAGCACAGCCGGACACTGCAGTACGCCCCGCTCAGCTTCGACGTCTCGTTCCAGGAGCTGTACGCGACGCTGTGCGGCGGCGGGACCCTTGTCGTGGTCGAGGAGGAACTGCGCCGGGACATGCCCGCGCTGCTGCGGCTGATCGACCGGCAGCGGGTGGAGCGGGTCCACCTGCCCTACGTGGCGTTGCAGCGGATGGCCGAGGCCGCCGACACGCTGGGCCTCGTGCCCCGGCATCTGCGGGTGCTGTGCTCCTCCGGCGAGCAACTGCGGATGACCGACGAGATCCGCCGGTTCTGCTCCTCTTTGGACGGTGTGCTGCTGGACAACCACTACGGTCCGACCGAGAGCCACGCCGCCGCTTTCTGCGGCCTGTCCGGCGATCCGTGGTCGTTCCCCACCCTGCCCCCGGTCGGGCGGCCCATCCACGGTGCCCGCCTGGCGGTGCTGGACGACAGGCTGCGTCCGGTCCCGGTCGGCTGCCGCGGGGAGATCTACGTGGGTGGTGCCGGGCTGGCCACCGGGTATCTCGGCAGGCCGGACCTGACCGAGGAGCGGTTCCTGCCGGACCCGTCCGGCGCCGAGGGGGAGCGGCTCTACCGCACCGGCGACGTCGGCGTGGTCCTGCCCGGCGGTGACGTCGTCTGCCTCGGCCGGGCCGATCGGCAGGTCAAGGTCCGCGGCTACCGCGTCGAGCCCGCCGAGGTCGAGCTGGCCATCGCCGACGCCGCCGTCGAGATCGCCGACGTCGCCGTGGTGGCGCGGCGGCAGGACGCGGGCGACACCTTCCTGGCCGCTTTCCTGGTCGGGGACGAGGAGAGCACCGACCTGGACGGCCTGCGCCGTCATCTCCGCGCCCGCCTGCCCGACTACATGGTGCCGTCGCGGTTCGCCTGGCTGCCCGCCATTCCGCTGACGCCCAACGGAAAGCGTGACGAAGCCGCCTTGCGTGCAGCGCCGCTCGCGCAGGGAGGCGGAACCGGCCGCGTCGCACCACGGGACGCGGAGGAGGCGGCACTGGCGGAAATGCTGGCCGACCTGCTCCAGGTACCCGAGGTGGGGGTGCACGACGATCTCTTCGCACTCGGCGCGTCCTCGATCACCGCGATGCGCCTGGTCGTGCTGATGGAACAGCGGTTCGGCAGCGCGATCCCGTTGTCCGACCTCATCGTGGCGCCCACGGTGGCGGAGCTGGCGGTGCGCGTCCGCGCGGCCGGTTCGGCGCCGTCCGGTTTCGACCCGGTGGTGGCGATCCGGCCGGACGGGACGAAACCACCCCTGTTCTACGTGCATCCCATGGGCGGCAACGTGTTGTGCTACGTCCCGTTCGCCAGGCACCTGCCTCCCGACCAGCCGTTCTACGCCTTCCAGGCGCCGGGCGCCGACGTCGGCACGGAACCGGTCCGCGGTATCGAGCGGATCGCCGCCGGCTACGTCGAGGCGATGCGCCGGGTCCAGCCCACCGGGCCGTATCACCTGGGTGGCTGGTCGTTCGGCGGGTTCGTCGCCTTCGAGATGGCCCGCCAGCTGCGCGCCGCCGGGGAACGCGTCGGCTCGCTGCTGCTGCTGGACACGACGGCGCTGAACCCCGGGCGGCGGCCGTGGACCGACGACGAGGCCTTGCTGGGCTGGTTCTTCTGGGAACTGCTCTGGCTGCAGCGGGGCAGCAAGACCGCCGAGGACCTGCTCCCGCCCGGTCTGTCCACGCTGGATGAGAAGTTCGAGTTCATGACCAGGCTGGCCATCGACGAGGGCATCCTGCCCGCCGGCAGCGGTGACGCGATCGTGCGCCGCCTGTTCCGGCTGTACGAGACGAACTGGCGGTCGGCCTTCGACTACCGCCCCGACCCGGTGGAGCACGACGTGGTGCTGGTCCGGGCGAAGGATCCGCTGCCGGGTGTGTTGTTCGCCATGCACAGCGCCATCGACAGCATGCACGCCGATCCGGCGAACGGCTGGCACGAGTACACCGCGGGCAACCTGTCGCTGGTCGACGTCGAAGGGGACCACCTCACGATCATGGAGGAGCCGCGCGTCGCGGATCTCGTCGGCGCGGTCCTGCGGGCCATCGACCTCCGGGCGAGCGAAAGCGAGCAGCGCTGATGAGCGGGAGCAGGACGGCCATCGTGATCGGGGCGGGGATCGGCGGTCTCACCACCGCCATCGCGTTGCGGCGAGTGGGTTTCGAGGTGGAGGTGTTCGAGCGCGGACCGGAGACGCGGGCCGCCGGTTTCGGCCTCTCGGTGATGAGCAACGCCACCGCCGCGCTCGCCACCCTCGGTATCGACCTCGGTCTCGGCAAACGCGGCCGGGTGATGGAGCGTTACTACGTCAAGGACCACAAGGGGAAGCTGATCCGGGAGTTCCCGTTCCCGGAGATCGTCGAGCGGCTCGGCGTGCCCTGTGTGTGCGTCAGCCGGTCCGACCTGCTGGCGGCGTTGCGGGACGCCGCCGCGGACGTGCCGATCAGGCTGGACACGGCGGCCGAGGAGTTCGAGGTGATGGGGGATCGGGCCCGCGTCCGGTTCGCCACCGGGGAGTGGGCGGAAGCCGATCTGGTCGTCGGGGCCGACGGGTTCAACTCGGTGGTGCGGCAGCAGTTGTACGGCGCGGGTGAGCCCGCCCGCGACAGTGGTTACCTCGCCTGGCTGGGCATCGCCGACTACCAGCACCCGAAATTCGACCCCGGGTCGGTGGTGCACCTGTGGGGCGACGGGATGCGGTTCGGCCTGGTGGACATCGGCCACGGCAAACTCTACTGGTGGGGTACGAAGAACATGTCCGCCGCGCGGTCGGCCGCGTGGGACGGCGGCAAGGCCGAGGTGCTCGACGTCTACGCCGGCTGGCCGGACGAGGTCCGGGAAGCGATCCGGGTGACCGCGCCCGCCGATCTGTACACCTTCGCCACCCGGGACCGGGCGTTCCGCCGTGGCTGGGGCACCGGCCCGGTGACCTTGCTCGGTGACGCCGCGCATCCGATGCTCACCAGCCTCGGCCAGGGTTCCGCGATGGCCATGGAGGACGCCGCCGTCCTCGCCACCCATCTGCGGGACACCACGGACATCCCGCGCGGGCTGCGCGCCTATGAGGCCGCGCGGTACGACCGGACCCGGATGATCCTCGAAGCCACCAGATCGGTGAGCGATTTCGAACAGTCGGAGGGGCCGGTGCGACGGCGGATCCGTGACGCCTACTTCCGGTTCATGCCGCACAAGACACTGGTCGGCAAGCTCGAACCCGCGCTGACCTTCCCCGGTGCCCATCCCTCGAACGGAACCGAAAGGGCGAGCCGATGAACGAGAACCGTGCGGTCGTGATCACCGGTGCTTCCTCCGGACTGGGCCGGGAATGCGCACTGGAACTGGAAAACCGCGGATTCTCGGTACTGGCCGGGGTCCGGCGGGAGCAGGACGGGGAGAAGCTGGTCGCCGAATCCCTGCACGGCAGGCTCCGGTACGCGATCGTCGACGTCACCGACGCGGCTTCCGTGCGGGCGTCGGCGGAACTGGCCGAACGCGAGTACGGCGGGGCATGGGGGCTGGTGAACAACGCGGGGATCTGCGTGCCGGGTCCGCTGGAATGCCTTTCCGCCGGGCAGTTGCGCCGTCAGCTGGACACCACGGTGGTGGGCCAGCTGACCGTGATCCAGGGATATCTGCCGCTGCTGCGCGCGTCCCGGGGCCGGATTGTCAACGTCACCTCCGGACTCGGCAAGGTCGCGGTGCCGTACTTCGGTGCGTATTCGGTGGCGCAGTTCGCGAAAGAGGCGCTGAGTGACGCGCTGCGGCGCGAAGTCGCTCACAGCGGCGTACGGGTTTCGGTGGTCGCGCCCGGCGCCATCCTGACGCCGATCTGGGGAAAGGTCTCCGACGCCGGCGAGCGGGCGCTGCGGGACGTCTCACCCGCCGTGGCCGAGCTTTACCGGTCCACCTTCCTGGCGTTCCTGGCGAACAACCGGAGCCAGTCCCTGGCGAGCCGGACCACACCGGAGGACTTCGCCCACGCGGTTTTCCGCGCGCTCACCGCAAAGAACCCGCGGACGCGCTATCGGGTCGGCAAGGATTCCCACCAGGTCAACCTGATGGCGCGGCTGCTGCCCGACAGCCTGCTGGACCGGTACTTCGGCGGGATCACCACTCCGGCGCACGCGGTGCGGTGAGCACGGAATGGTGCCGGAACCGCAGTTCAAGGAGTTCATGGCCGGCGTGTGCACCCCGGTCGCCGTCGTCACCACGATGGCCGACGGCCTGCCCCACGGGACGACGGTCGGTTCGCTCACGTCGCTTTCCCTGCGCCCGCCGATGGTGACCATCGCGCTGGATCACCGGTCGAAGGTCCTTTCCCGGGTCAGGCGTGCCGGGGAATTCGGCGTCAACGTGCTCGGCGAGGGACAGGACGCCCTCGCGCTGACCTTCGCCACCCCAGCCGCGGACCGGTTCGACGGCGTCGAGTGGTACCCGGACCGCGGGTTGCCGCGGTTGTGCGACGCCCCGGGCTGGCTCACCTGCCGGCTCGACCGGTTCGTCGCCGGCGGGGACCACGTGCTCCTGCTCGGCCTGGTGGAGCACACCGCGCGGACCGACGCCGCGCCACTGGTCTACGGCAACCGGGTGTTCGGCACGCATTCGGGATTCATCCGCAGACGACGTTCGCCCATCACCGACCACATCGCGGCATTCGCCCGCTGAGACGGAGACATCATGAGCCTGACGGACACGGCCCGCCCGACCACTTCCGCCGACCTGCTCGACGGCGCCCGCGCACTGGCGCCGGTGCTGGCACGGCACGCCGGACAAGGCGACCACGATCGGCGGCTGCCGGAGGAGGCCATCGGGGCGCTGGCCGACGGCGGCATGTTCAAACTGGCCGTGCCCAGGCGATACGGCGGCCACGAGGTTTCCGTGCGCACGCTGATCGACGTGTCCGCGGCGCTGGCCGAAGGCGACGGGAGCGCGTCGTGGCTCGTCGCCGTCGGCAACTCCGTCGCGTGGATCACCAGCCTGTTCCCCGAGAAGGCACAGGACGACGTCTTCGGCGCGAACCCGGACGCCAAGGTGTCCGGCGTGCTGACGCCGAGCGCCACCGCCCGGCGGGTCGACGGCGGATACCGGATCTCGGGCCGCTGGTTCTACAATTCCGGCTCCTGGCACGCCGACTGGGCGGCGGTCGGCTTCCCGATCCCCGACGAGGACGGGCAGGTCGTCGACCAGGGACTCGCGCTGGTGCCCGCCGCGGACTACCAGGTCGAAGACAGCTGGTTCGTGGCCGGGATGCGCGCCACCGGCAGCAACTGCCTGGTGGGCGAGGACGTTTTCGTGCCGCTGCACCGGGTCCTGTCCGTCCCTTCGGCGATGGCAGGCGACTACCCGACCGAGTACACCGGGGAAAGCCTCTACCGGTCGGCTTTCGTGCAGTACCTCACCGCGACACTCGCGGGACCGCTGCTGGGCCTGGGCCGGGCCGCGCTCGCCCACGTGGTGGACAAGGCCGCGCACAAGCCCGTCACCTTCACCTTCTACGAGAAGCAGCGTGACTCCGCGGCCTTCCAGGTGCAGATCGCCGAGGCGGCGCTGAAGATCGACACCGCGCACCTGCACGCCCACCGCGCCGCCGACGACATCGACCTGGCCGCGGCACGGGGCGAACTGCTGGATCCGGTGATCCGGCTGCGCGTGCGCGCCGACATCAGCCGGGCCGTCGAGCAGGTCACCGAGGCGATCGGCCTCCTGGTGACCGCGCACGGCGCGAGCGGTTTCGCCGAAACCAGCCCGCTGCAACGGATCTGGCGCGACGCGAACGTGGGCGCGCGGCACGCGATCCTGCAGCCGACGGTGCTCAAGGAGATGTACGGCAAGGCGCTGCTCGGTGTGGACGAACAAATCAGTCCGCTGGTGTGAGAAGGAGAACGCGATGACCGTGCGCAAGTACGACACCAAGCAGGCGACCTGGCAGCAGTTCGGCGACGCCCGGATCTACATCGGCGACCTGCTCGACGACGGCACCGAGAAAGCGATGGGTGCCGGATTCGCCTACCTGCTGCCCGGCGACGAAATGGCCTGGGTGCCCAGTTACGAGGAATTCATCATCGTCCTGTCCGGTAAGTTCACCGTCCGATACGAAGGCGGCTCGGTGACCGCCGGCCCGAACGAACTGGTGTGGGTGGAAAAGGGCGGCCCGGTGACCTTCCTGGCCGACGGGGAACCGGTGCTGCTCGCTTTCGGCACGAATCCGCCGTGGGGCAGCACCCCGGAGACGAAGGCGAGCGCTCACCTGTTCCGCCCGATCGCCTCGCCCGTCGACTAGGTCGTGCGTCGCGAGTGGTGCTCCTTTGAGGGACGCCGGTCCGCGCCACTTGCCTCCCCGCCGCGCCCTCCTCTCGCCTTGCCCCTGACCCACCGGGGAGGTGTCGCGAAAGCCACTTTCGCAACCTTCAACGTTGCGAAAGTGGCTTTCGCGACACCTCCACTCAGGCCCGGACCCGTCCACCTCAGTCCCGAGTGACACCGCTTTCCACTTCAAGGAGCCCCCGTGTCCCTGAACTCGACGCCCGCCGATGTGGTGGCGCCGGAGCATCCACCGGGCGAAGCCCATCGCCCGCTGAGCCCGCTGGAGCGCTGGTACTGGATCGCCGATCAGATCTCGCCGCTGAACGTCATCGGCCGGGTCCGCGTGCACGGGACGCTGCCCGGGCCGGTGCTGCGAGCGGCACTGGACGCCTTGCAGGCGCGCCATCCGCTTCTCCGCGTCGCGATCGAGTCGGACGAGGACGGCCGGGACCCGAGGTTCCGGGCGGCCGGCGGCCGTCCCGTCCCGCTCGATCACCGGGTCACCACCGAGACGTGGGACCGGGTCGTCGACGACGGGTGCCTGCGCGACAGGGTCGACTGGCGGACGGGACCGCTCGCCCTGGCGACGGTGCTCACCGGGCCGGACGGGCAGACGCACGACCTGATCCTCACGTTGCCGCATGTCGTCGCGGACGGCACCACGGTGATCGCCTTGCTGCGGCAGTGGGTCGAGCTCGCGGACCGGGCCGGGGACGTCGTGACGCGACGGCCGATCCCGGCGGCCGAGGAACTGTTCCCGGCCGCGTATCGCGGGGCGGAGGGGGAGGTGGCGGCCGAGGTGAAGGCACGCCGTGACGAGGACGCCTTCGAGCGCCTGCGTCCCCGGCGCGTCGAGCCCGAGCGGAGCGTGCCTTTCGAGCGGCGCCGCTGCCGGTTGCTGCACCGGTCGCTGGACGCCGGGACGCTCGATCGGCTGACCCGGGTGTGCCGTCTCCGGGGTGCCACCGTCCACGGGGTGCTCGCCGCCGCGATGGTGAGCGCGCTCGCCGAAGAGACGGCACAGCCGGCGTGCTACTCGATCGGTTCCCCGATGGACTTCCGCGGCGACCTCGAACCGCCGGTGGACGTCGACGAGGCGGGCAGTTACGTCGCGACCATCCCGAGCCTGGTCGAGTACATGCCAGAAAGTCCACTGTGGACGATGGCGGCCGGGATCACGCAGGACCTGAGGGCGCGCAAGGCGAACGGCGAACAGTTCTCGATGATCAACTCGGTCGGCAAAACCGGCCCGGTCCGTCTCGCCGAAAGCGGACCTTTCGTCCGGCACCTGGACGAGAAGGGGCCGATCAACTTCTGTATCTCCAACATCGGCCGGTTCGCCTTCCCGGACGAGATCGGTCCGTGGCGGCTCTCGGGGGCGCAGTTCATCGCGGGCCTGTCCGTGGTGGGTTCGTTCGTCGCCTCGGTCAACTCCAGTCACCATCAGCTCGCGTGGAACTTCACCTACGCCGAAGGCATCGTCTCGGACGCACGCGCGGCGCGGCTCGCCGACCGATGCGTCGAGATCGTGCGGTCCGCCGGATGAACGTCACGCCGAACCAGCCGGGAGCGTCCACAATGGAATCTTCGATCTTCAGGACGGCGGGCGAACTCCGCGACCTCATCGGGAGGGGTGACCTGTCCGCCGTCGAAGCCACCAAGGCCGTGCTGGCCAGGGTGGAGGCGGTGAATCCCCGGCTGAACGCGATCGTCGCGGTCCGCGGCGAGGGGGCGCTGGAGGACGCCCGGGCCGCGGACGCGCTCCCGCCGGAGGCACGCGGCCCGTTGCACGGCGTCCCCGTCACCATCAAGGACGTCAACGAGTCCACGGACCTCCCGTCGGCCTACGGTTCCGTGCCGTTCGCCGGGTATCTGCCCGGCTTCGACAGCGAGGTCGTCGCCCGCCTGCGCCGGGCGGGCGCGATCCTGATCGGGACCACCAACATGCCCGAGTTCGGGCTGCGGATCACCACGGAGAACCGCGCGTTCTCCGCCACCCGCAACCCGTGGAACCCCGAGTACGGCCCGGCGGGCTCCAGCGGCGGCGCGGCGGCGGCGGTGGCGGCCGGTCTCGCACCGCTGGCGCTGGCCGCCGACGGGGCCGGTTCCGGCCGGGCACCCGCCTCCGCCTGCGGTGTCGTGGGACTCAAGCCCAGCCGCGGCCGGACGCCGTGGGCGCCGTCGTCCCAGGAGCAGTGGGCGGGTTACGTGATCAACAGCCAGATGGCGCGCACCGTGCGCGACGCGGCCCTGTTGCTCGACGTGACGGCGGGCCCGGTGGTGGGCGAGCCCTACGGCCTCCCGGAACCGGAGGAGTCGTTCCTCGCCGCCTGCGACCGGGACCCCGGCCGCCTGCGCGTGGCGTACACCGCCGACCCGCCGCACGGCGAGGTGGCACCCGAGGTGCGGGTGTTGTTCGACCAGGCCGTCGAGGCCTTCGGCGGGCTGGGGCACGAGATGATCGAGGTCTCGCCCGATCTGGGCGGGCTGCTCGACCCGCTGCTCGTGGTCATCGCGACCAACGTGGCCGCCATGGTCCGCGGCGTCCCCTCGGCGCGGCTGGCGGATCTGGAGGCCACCACGCTCGACATCGCGTTGCGCGGCGAGCGGCTCGGCGCCGTCGACTACTGCGCGGCCATCGCCACCGCCCAGCGGCTGTCCGCCGGGATCATGCGGTTCTGGACGGAGTACGACGTCCTGCTCACGCCCACCCTCACCGTGACGCCGCCGCGGCTCGGCATCTCGCCGACGGGCACCGCGTTCGAAGAGCGGTGGCGGGAGTACGCCGACTGGCTGGCCTTCGCCTACCCCTTCAACATGACCGGTCAGCCCGCGATCTCGCTGCCCGCCGGGCGGACCACGCGGGATCTGCCGGTCGGTGTGCAGCTGGTCGGCGCTCCCCGCGACGAGGCGCGGCTCCTCGGGCTGGCGGCGTCCTTCGAACGCGCCCGGCCGTGGGCGGACGCCTGGCCACCGCTGGGCTGAGCCGGGTCACCGGGGTGAACCTTCCAGGCGGACTTCGCGCAGCAGCGCGATGCGGGAGTTCACCCCGGCCTTCCGGAACAGCTTCTTCAGGTGGTAATTGACCGTATGCGGCGAGATCTCCAGCCGCCGGGCGATCTGCTTGTTGGTCATGCCCTCGGCGATCAGCTGGACGATCCGGTTCTCCTGGCCGTTGAGGTCGGGCACCCCCCTCGCCTGCTCCGGGATCACCGGGTCCTGCGGGGAACGCGCCTGCTGGCGCAGCGCCTGCCGCAGGGTGACCGGCACCGAGTCGACGATCAGCCGCCACAGCAACTCGTTGTGGAAACCGATCCGCGCGCTGTCGACGGTCAGCGCACCGGTGGCGAACGCCTCGTCCAGCGACAGCAGCAGGGCGGACGGCGAAACGTGCAGGATCGGCAGCAGCTCGCCGACGGTGATCTCCCGGCCCAGCACGGCAGCGACCCGCACCAGCTGACGGCACTGATCGGGATAGTCCTGGAGCAGTGACCTCAGCAGCACCCGGAGCCGTTGCGGGATGCGCTCGGCCACCAGCGAGGCCTCGTGCGCGCCCACCAGGAGCGTGCCCTCCTCGCGCATGCCTTCGAGCAGTTCCACCAGCAGTCTCGGATGCCCGCCCGCCCGGCCCAGCACCCGGGCCAGCGGCCCCGACGGCGGCACGCCGAGGATGTCGACGGCCACTTCGGACGCCGCGGCGGGGCCGAGTGCGTCGAGCGTGATCCGCTCGTGGTGGCCGATCGAACTCGACACCAGCGCGTCGAGCGCGCGCGAGCCCATCCCGGACCGGCGCGCGACCAGCCAGACGACCTCGCTCCCGTACCGGGCGTGGCGTTCGGCCAGCAGCGCGTCGCTCGCCTCCTCGCCGAGGAGGTGGGCGTCGTCGATGACGATCAGCCGGGGGCCGCGCGCCCCGGGGGACCCGTGCCCGATGACGAAACCGCACCGTTCCGCCGCGGCCACGCATTCGTCGAGGAACCTCGTCTTGCCGAAACCGGGGGGCGCCTCGACGGCCAGCAGGGCGCAGCCTCCGCCGCCGCCGAACTCCAGTGCCCGGCGGAATCGTGTCAGCTCAGCTTCCCGGCCGCGCAACGGCGGCGAGAACGTGGTGGTGGTCATGAGCCGGCCCTCCCTCGTAGACACGGTCAACGGACGGCGTTCCCCTGCGCGCGGGGGCGTTCGGCCCGCTGTCGCGGGACGAATTCGTCCTCGCGGTGGATCCAGGTCAGCAGCGGGCCGGTCATCAGGGTGGTGACCAGCGCCATCACGACCATGGCGGTGAACAGCCGCGTGTCCAGCACGCCCAGGCTCAGCCCGACGTTGAGGATGACCAGTTCGGTCAGGCCGCGTGCGTTGAGCAGGACACCCAGCACCGCTGACTGACGGGTGGTCGCCCCGGTGAGCCGGGCCGCGCCCGCCGCGCCGGCGAACTTGCCGACGCAGGCCACCGCGATCACGGCCAGCACCATGACCACACCCTGGACCCCGAGCGACGCGAGGTCCACCGAAAGCCCGGTCACCACGAAGAAGACCGGGAGCAGTAGCAGACTGGTCTGTTCGATGCGCTCCGGGACCTCGGGCGCGGTCACGTCGATGTGGTTCCGCGGCACCACGGTGCCGAACAAGAACGCGCCGAACACCACGTGCAGCCCGATCTCATGGGTGATCCACGCGCTGACGAGCAGCCCGGCGCAGAGCACGGCGTGGATCGCCACGCTGCCGCACGGCCACCTCCGTTGCGGCGAAAGCGCCCACGCCAGTCCCGGCCGCACCAGGAAGACCATGGCCAGTACGAAGACCAGCGCACCGGCGGCGGTCCCGCCGAGCGACCACGGCCCGCCGGCCGTCACCACCGTGACCACCACGGCGAGGACGGCCCAGGCGATCACGTCCTGGATCGCGGCGCTGACCAGGGCGACGGTGCCCACCCGGTGTTTCTGCATCCCGCGTTCGGTGATGATCCGCGCGAGCACGGGAAAAGCGGTGATCGACATCGCCGCGCCCAGGAACAGGGCCGGGCCCAGCGCCCCGGTGGTGCTCAGCTCGGACTTGTCGAGCCAGGGATACAACAGCACCGCGAGGCCCGCCCCCATCGCGAACGGCAGTGCCACCGAACTCAGCGACACCACGGCGACATGTCTCCCGACGCCTTTGAGATGCGAGACGCTGAGCTGGTAGCCGACGCAGAACATGAACAGCACGAGACCGAGCTGGGACAGCATTTCCAGATAGGGCCGTGCCGCGTCGGGGAAGAGGAGATCGGGCAGATCGCCGGGGAGCAGCCCGAGCAGGCTGGGCCCCAAGGCGATCCCCGCGACGATCTCGCCCATCACGGCGGGCTGCTTCATCCGTTTGGCCAGTTTCACGAAGAGAAAAGCGGTCAGCAGCAGCAAAGCCAGGTCCACCAGGACGATCCCGACCACGGATCCGCCCTTCCCGGCATCGGCGGCCAGGACATACGTCGACACTTTTTCCGCACCACCCGTCTGGGAACGAAACGCGAAGAGGGGAGATCTGGTCGGGGCGGTCGGATTCGAACCGGACTGCGTCTCGCGCCGAGAGAAGGTGTGCCACTCACACGCGCCCCGTGCGGCCGGTCAGAGCTGTCGCGACAGCGCTTTCCGGTCGGCTTTTCCGCTCGGTGTCAACGGAAGTCCCGACGGCAGGACCTTGATCGAGGAAGGGATCATGTGGTCGGGCAGGTACGAGGCCAGGCTCCGTCGCACCGCGGACGCGACGATCCCGGTACCCGGCGCCGGCACGCAGAACGCCACCAGCTGTTTGGTCCCGGACGCCTGTTCCCGCACCACGACGGCGGCGTCCGCGACCTCCGGCAGCGCTCGCAGTCTCGACTCCACCTCGCCGATCTCGACCCGGTGACCCCGGATCTTCACCTGGTCGTCGGCCCGGCCCAGGAACTGGAGGTCGCCGTCCGGCAGCCGTTCGACCAGATCCCCGGTCAGGTAGACCCGTCCGCCGAGCGCCGGGGCCGTCCGGAATTTCGCGGCCGTCGCCTCGGGTCTGCCGAGATATCCCCGCGCCAGCACCGGCCCGCCGATGCACAGCTCGCCGATGATACCGTCGCGGACCGGCCGCAGATCCTCGTCCACCACGAACGTCTCGGCGTTGGCGATCGGCAGGCCGATACTGGGCCGGTCCGGCCATCGCCGCGGATCCCCGCTGAGCGTCAACGAGGTGACCACATGCGTTTCCGACGGTCCGTACTGGTTCACCAGCACGGCGCCGGGCAGGTGCCCGAACAGGGCGCGCACCGCCGGGGTCACCTGGAGCTGTTCGCCCGCGGTGATCACCTCGCGGAGGGTGGACGGCCAGGTCTTGACCGCGAGGGCGTGCTCGGCGAGTGCCTGCAGGGCGACGAAGGGCAGGAAAATCCGTTCGACG
This sequence comes from Amycolatopsis sp. cmx-4-19, assembly GCA_049998115.1. Lineage (GTDB taxonomy): Bacteria > Actinomycetota > Actinomycetes > Mycobacteriales > Pseudonocardiaceae > Amycolatopsis. Next base: position 54,746 of record JAEBEO010000029.1, read on the forward strand.
GCGTGGTCTTCGAGCAGCTGGATCAGCGACCGCCAGCTCCGCCGGGTCGCGTCGTCCGCCACCACCAGCGTGCCGCCGACCGCCCAGGTACTGAACATCTCCTGGAAGGAGACGTCGAAGCTGAGCGCGGCGAACTGCAGCGTGCGGCTGCCGGGGCCGCAGCGGGAATCCCCGCGCTGCCAGTCGATCAGGTTGGCCAGCGGGCCGTGCGGCATGGCCACGCCCTTCGGCACCCCGGTCGACCCGGAGGTGTAGATGACGTAGGCCGTCGAATCCGGCTCCACCGGAGAACTTCCCGGCGGGGCGGCGTCGACGGAAGCCAGCGCCTCCCCGAGTACGACGGACCGGGTGCCGTCGTCGCCCGGGAGGCGGTCCAGGAGTTCCCGTTCGGTCAGCAGCAGCTTCGCGCCGCTGTCACGCAGCATTCCGGTGAGCCGTTCGTCCGGATAGGCGGGATCGAGCGGCACGTAGGCGCAGCCCGCCTTGAGCACGCCCAGTACGGCGATGGCGATGCTGAAACCGCGTTCGAAGAACACCCCGATCGGCTGACCGGTCCGGCCGTCGCGCCGCAGCATCGCCGCCAGCCGGTCCGAGGTGGACCCCAGCTCGGCGTAGCTGATTTCCGCTTCGCCCCAAGCGATCGCCGGCATCCCGGGGGAGTGGAGACGGTGTGCTTCGAACAGTTCGTGCGCCAGCAGGGTCGGTACTCGCACGTCAGTCACTGCGTTCTCCCAGTTCAGGTTCCGGGCAGCGCGCTCGAAAGCGCGGTGATCTCGGCGATCTTCGCCGCCAGCGGGGCGGCCGCCGTTTCCGGATAGAGGTGGCCACCGGGGAAGGTGCGCGTCTCGATCGGCTCGGTGGCGCTGAGCTGCCACGGATCGGTGTGCTCGGCGCCGAACTTGTCCTCGTCGCCCCGGCAGACGACGATCCGGCTCTCCGTCACCGTCGACGCGAGCGTGCGCACGAACGAGTCGCAGATGTCGAAGTCGGCCCGCAGCAACGAAACCGCCCGTGCGGCGATATGCGGATCACTCAGCGCGGCGGTGTCCATCGCGCCGAACGTCCCGGCACAGCGCAGAACGTCCTCATCGGACACTTCCGCGTTCTCGTCGAACAACGGCGACGCGAGCCGGGGCGCGAGATTGGCCGACGCGAACAGCACGCGGCACCGCGGCCCGTGCACCCTCCGTTCGAGCCGCGCGGCCACACAGAGACCCAGGTACGCGCCCATGCTGTGCCCGAAAATGGCCACATCGGCGGCATTCCCGGCTTTCCGCAGCAGCTGTCCGGTCAGATCGTCGACGGCGGCGGCGGCGGAACGGAGTGTGGGTTCCCGCCAGCGCCTGCCGCGGCCGGGTAGTTCGAGAACCAGCGGTTCGAGATGAGGCGGGAGCTCGCGGAGCAACGGCCGGTACAGGGCGGCCGAGCCGCCGGCGTGGTGGAGCAGGACGAGCACGGTCATCCGATCACCTTTTCTCGACGTGGCCCTGGCGGGGACGCCGGTGACGCGGACAGCGCCGGCCGCGTCACCGGCGACGCTCAGCCGACCGTCTGAGCCGGGTGCAGGGGGGTGAACTTCCAGCCCCGGCGGTTGTGCTCGGTCAGCTTGTTGATCCCGTAGTCGTCCTTGCCGGACACGAGGACCGAGGCGAAGTTCTCCAGCGGGATCTTGCCGCCGTACTCGGAGACGTCGTCGGTTTCCGGGTAGACCTTGACCTGGGTCGGCACGTAGCGGGTGGCGAAACCCATCCGGTAGTCCTTCTTGCTTCCGGTGTGCGGCAGCGAACCGTGCATCAGGGTGGACCAGAAGATGACGCATTCCCCCGGCTGCATGACCAGCGGGAAGGCCATCGACTCGTCGGGCTTCCAGTTCGGGTCCTTCTGCAGTTCGCGGTAGTCGTAGCCGAAGAAGCCGCGTTTGATGCCGTCCTTGTCCTGGCTGTTGATCGTGTCGGGGTTGTACGACATCCCCAGCGTCTCGTCGTAGTTCATCGTCCGGTGCGTGCCCGGCATCAGCTGCAGGCAGCCGTTTTCCTTGGTGGAGTGGGTGAACGCGGTCCACGCGGTGATGGTGCCGCCGAACGCGGGCGCGTCGTTGACCGCGGGCCACTGGATCTGCGGGCGGCCGCTGGCGTTGCCGAAGGTCGCCGCCTGATGCCAGTCGGTGCCCTCGTCGCCCTGGTACTTGGGGAAGAATTCGGTGCGCCAGCACAGGATGTCCGGCCCCAGGATGGAGGACACGCGTTCCACGATGCGCCGGTTCAGGATGTGCTCACTGAGCAGGTCGATGTCGAGGTGCCGGTCGTAGTTGGACAGGTTGGTGACCGCGCCCAGCGAGTTCTCCGGGTAGATGGCCCGCGACCGGTCCGGAATGGACCGCCGGATCTCCTTCCAGCGCGCTTCCATCTCCTCCGGTTCGTAGACCTTGATCGGGCCGATGAAGCCCTGGGTCTCGAACTTGGCGATCTCGTCGGGGGTCAGCTTGAAGTTGGACGATTGGTCGAGCACGGTTTCTCCAGCTCCTGGATAGAATTGACTGGTACGGGACCGGCTGTCGATCACGCGGCGGTCTGGGCGGTCAACCGGGAGTGCAGTTCGGCGATCGCCTCGCCGACGGTCTGTTCGAAGAGCGTCTGGACATCCAGTTCCTGACCGAACCGCTGCAGTACCCGGGTGTTCAGGTTCATCGCGAGCAGCGAATGTCCTCCGAGGTCGAGGAAGTTGTCGTCGAGCGACGCGCTGGACGTCTCCAGGAATTCATTCACCCAATCGACGAGCAGCCTTTGCAACTCGGGCAGTTCGGCGGGGGCGGAAACAGGCATTTTTGTCGCACTCCTCTCGTTGGCACAATTACCGGGGATCACTGAGTCGTGCTTTGCTTGCTTTACCGTATGGTAGTATTGGGTTCTGCGACAAGTGCCGGTTTAGTGGGGGGTATGCGCCACTGTCATGGCCATTGGAATTCAGCATCTGAGAATGTTCATCACGGCGGTCGACGAAGGCAGTATTTCGAAGGCCGCCGCCCGGTTGCATATGGCGCAGTCCGCGGTTTCGCGAGGACTGGCGGAGCTGGAGCGGCAGGTCAAACAGCCCCTGCTGGAACGCTCGGCCGAGGGGGTCCGGCCGACGGCGGCCGGAAGAGCCTTCTGTGCCAAGGCGGAAGCCGCGGTCTCGGCGTTCGATGACGCGGTGCGCTCCGATTCGCACCGCGTACGCCCGCTGCGGGTCGGGTACGCCTGGGGAGCGGCGGGTGCCTACACCAGTGAAATCCTGCGCCGTTGGCAAAGTGTCAACCCGGGTGTGGTGGTCCGGGTGCAACGGGTGGACGATCCGGCGGGCGGGCTCACCCGCGGCCTTTCCGATGTCGCCATCGTACGCGGGCATGCGGAACATTCCGGGCTTTGTTCGGAACTGCTGTTCATGGAACAGCGGGTGGTCGCGGTACAAACAGGAAACCCGCTTGCCCGTAAAACGGAAATACCACTCCGGGAATTGGCGGCTTTTCCCTTGGTCGTCAATTCCTTTTCCGGGACCACTTCGCTCGAACTCTGGCCGGACAGGGTGAAGCCGGTGATCGCCGTCGAAGTGGACACGATCGACGACTGGCAGACCTACATCGCCGCCGGGGTCGGTGTCGGGGTGACCCCGGCGTCCACGGCCTGGCTGTTCCCGCATCCCGAGATCACCTATGTGACCCTGCGGGACGCTCCCTCGGTGTCGGTCCACCTGGTGTGGGCGTCGAACAACCGGCATCCGGCACTGCGTGCCTTCGTGCAGCTGGCCCTGAACGTGGTGGACGACCGGGGGTGAGCGCGGCTCAGCCGGGCGGTCGCCGGTCGAGCCGGTCGGCGAACTCGCGCCAGGCCCGGCTCCGGTCGCGCGCCAGGGCGGCGATACTGCCGCGGCAGTGCGCGGGAAGCTGATCGATGAGCGTGTTCCAGTCGGCGGGGTCGATGCCGGTGTGCGCGAACCACCGCAGCACGGTGCGGCCCGCTTCGTTGGCCCGCAGGGAAGGGTCGTTGCGCAGCACCTGGGTGAGCGTGAGCCGATCGTGTCCTTCGTTCCGTCCCACGGTGTTTTCGGGCGGCTCGGGACGCCGCTGGCTCGCCGGGACGGGATCCGCGCCGCGCCGCAACCGCCGCCGGACGTCCAGGGCGGTGGACGGCGCCACCCCGGCCGCCTTGGCTATTTCCCGCACGGACGCGGAGGGATGCTTGGCCATCAGCTCGCTCGCCAGGGTGCGCCCGGCGGTGCTGTTGACCGGGCGGATCCGTCCGTCCCGGCCGATCCGGGTGTTCGACTGCTCGTTTCCGTCGGTCGAACACCGGCGGATCGCGGCGATGGTGGCCGCGGCGAGGCCGGTGACGGCGGCGATGGCGCGATCGGACCAGAGCGGGTGGGACAGGACGATGCGGGCCGCGGCGGCCGTGCGGTCGGCCAGGGTGAGCGGGAGGCCGTGCGCGATGTTGGTTTCGACGGCGCGGAGGAACGTGTCGGCCTCGGCGCATTCCTGGAACCGCACCTCGATCTCGGACTCGCCGCGCAGCGCCGCCGCGCGCAGCCGGTGCATGCCGTCGATCACGCGCATGGTCGGCCAGTGCACGGAAATGGGCGGCAGGGTCGCGCCGGTGGCCGCGAGCGCACGGTAGTGCTCGGCGTTCTCACCGGTCAGCCGCGGCGAGTCGGCGGGGCGGAGAACGCTGATCGGAACCTTCATCACCGGGCCCTCGGCCGCGTCGGTGAGCCGGCCGGGCGAGCGGGTGTCGGGTCTTCTGGCCGGGCCGTGCTGCGCGCTCCCCATCGATCCTCCCCTTGGTCGTGTGGATTCGTTGCTACACTTGGCTTTGGCCCTGCCTCGAGTGCAGGAAACCGGGGTGCCCCCGCGAGGGAACCGGCCGCGTCGGCCCGCGGCTCTGGCACTGACCGGTTCAAGTCCAGCTTAGGACGGAACGACCGTTTGGACCGCTTTCGTATGGTTCTCCACCCGAATAGACGGTTCAGGGGTTACCGAGTGAAGTGGTACCCGGTGAAGAAGCTTCCCGAGGGGTTCCCCCGGTCGACCCCGGCGTCGTGATCGGCCCAAGGGAGTGCTCCGGTCGGTGGCCGGTATCGCGCGAGCCTCGTTACCGTGGTGACCGAGAGCGATTACCGGCACGCGTGAGCCAGGTCACCCCCGAAGCGCTACTTGACCGGCCGGCGGCGCGCGAAACCCTTGCGTGGCACGGTGACGGCGACGGTGTTGGCCCCGACGATCACACAGATGGCGATCCACGCGGCCACGTCGAGATATTGATGGAGCACGACGATGCCGACCAGCGCGGCGAAAACCGGGTTGACGCTCATGAACACGCCGAAGAAATGCGCGGGGACCCGGCGCAGCGCCAGCAGGTCCGCGAGGAACGGCACCGCCGAGGAAAGCACTCCGGCCGTCAGCGCGCAGCCGAGCGCCGCGAGGGTCGGTGGGTGCTGCCAGAGCACCAAGGCGCCCACGGGGACGTAGAGCGCCCCGGAGACCGCCGCCGCGGCCGCGGAGCCCTCCAGGCCGGGCAGGCGACGTCCGACGGTCCGGTTGAGGAGGATGTAGCTGCCCCAGCAGACCGCCGCCAGCAACGCCAGGCCGATGCCCAGATAGTCGGTGGAGGGGGAGGGGTCGGTGAGCACGACGACCGCGGTCCCGGCGGCCAGCGCGCACAGGGCGTCGATCCGGCTGCGGGAGCCTGCCAGCGCCACCGCCAGCGGGCCGAGGAATTCCAGGTGACGGCCAGGCCGAGGCCGATCCGGCCGATGGCCGCGTACAGGGACAGGTTCATGACGGCGAACACCAGCGCGAGCCCCAGCACCGGCCGCCACTGGGCCGCGGTGAAGGACCGCAGGCGCGGCCGTCCCGCCGCGCACAGCACCCCGGCGGCCACCCACTGGCGGATCGCGACCGCTCCCGCCGGGCCGGTCACCGGGAACGCCAACGCGGCGATCGAGGCGCCGACCTGGTTGGACAGCCCGCTGCCCAGCATCAACGCCACCCCGGCCCGGCGGCCGCCCGGCCGGTCGGCCGTCTCGTCGCCGTCCGTGGCGAGGGTCTGTCCGGCGTCCCCAGAGCTCTGCATCCGCCCACCATGCGCCGCCGGAACGGATACGCAAAATGCATCGACAGCACCATCGATACGCTGGCCGTATGGATCGTCACCGAGGGCTGGAGCTGAGACACCTGCGGTGCCTGGTCGCCATCGTCGACCGCGGCGGGTTCACGGACGCGGCGGACGAACTGGGCATCTCGCAGGCCGCCGTCTCCCGGAACCTGCTCGCGCTGGAGAAGATCCTCGGGGTGCGGCTGCTGCATCGCACCAGCCGCACGGTCGCGCCCACCACGGCCGGTGTGCAGGTCCTCGCCAGGGCCCGCGTGCTGCTCTCCGGCGCGGACGAACTCGTCGGCGAAGCCACCACCGGTCACCGGCGGCTGCACCTCGGCCACGCCTGGTCCGCCTTCGGCCGTCACACCACCGAATTCCAGCGCCGCTGGCAGCACGACCACCCCGACACCGAACTCCGGCTCATCCGCCACAACTCCCCGACGGGCGGGCTCGTCGAGGGGCTGTGCGACCTCGCGGTCATCCGCGCGCCGCTCGACCTCAAGAGCTGGTCACACGTCCTGGTGGGCCACGAGCACCGCAACCTGGCCCTCGCCTCGGACGATGCCTGGGCCCGGCGGCGCAGCGTCCGGCTGGACGAGGTCGCCACGCGCACCCTCGTCCTCGATCGCCGCACGGGCACCACCACCCTGAACCTGTGGCCCGAAGGCGAGCGACCCGACGTCGAGTACATCCACGACATCGACGACTGGCTCGCCGCCATCGCTTCCGGCCGCTGTGTCGGCGTCACCCCGCAGGCCACCGCCGCCCAGTACCGCCGCGACGGCATCACCTACCGCCCGCTGCGTGACGCCGAACCCGTCGCCGTCCACCTGATCTGGCGCCGTCAAGACCCGCATCCCGCCACGCACGCCGCCGTCGCGCTGGCCATCGACCTCTACCGGAACCGGTAGGCGTCAGGACGCGATCCGGACGGCTTCGGCCTCCTCGGTGACCGGTGGGCCTGTCATCCTGGCCGGTATGAGCAGCGACGCCAGCGCGATCAGCCCGGTCAGCGCCATCGCGCGTTCGACCAGCCCCAGCGGGATGGCCTGCCACCACGGCCTGCCGCCGTTCATCGAGACCACGATCGCGCCGAGGATCACGCCGAACCAGGCCAGTGCCACCACCGCGAGCACCCGCGTCACCGCGCGGCGCGCGGGGGAGGAGGGGAAGACGGCCTTCGCGGCGAACCACACGGCCAGCGGAAGGCAGACGAAGGCCACGACACTCGCGATCCGGTGCACCGTCCCGCCGGTGCTCGGCCCGATCGCCCAGTTGTTCTTGGGGAACGCCACGATCGCCACCAGGCTCACCGTCCAGAGCGCGCAGAAGATCGAGGCCGCCGACAGGGCGGGGAGATGCCCGCAGCGGATCAGCACGCCGAAGCCGATCGCCGAGCCGGACGCGACCAGCAGGACCGCGACGTCGAAGATCCACTTGTTCTCGCTGAGCGCGTATTCGCTGATGGTGCGGCGGACCGGGCTGATGTCGCTGGTGGCGGGGAGCACCTGCAGCAGCAGGATCAGCAGCGCTCCGCCGGCGACCGAGGCCACGGCGGCCAGCAGGGCCAGCGGGGGCCTGGTGGTGCCCTGGGGCGTCGTCATGGGGAAAAGGTAACCGCCCAACCTGAAGGTTTTCTCAGGCCACCCTGTCGGAATCGACAGGAAAGTCCCATTCGGCGGCGCACGCCATGGTGATCGTTCCGGCACGGTCGGTGAGATCGTTGGGCCGAAAGGGGTGTACGCGACTTGTGGCGGGTCCCTCGGGTGGGGTCGCGGGTCTAGGGTCGCGCTACCGGTGACCTCACCCGGTCACCGGACTGTCCAAGGAGGTCAGTCTGTGGGGTATTCACCAAACCGGCGAAGAGCGGGATGGACGGCGGCGACCCTGGTGCTCGCCGGCACCTTCGTGGCACTTCCGTCGGCCACGACGGCGGGGGCCGCGGACAACGTGGTGCGAGCCAACCAGGCCGTGCCGCGGTCCTGTTTCGCCGCGTTGCAGAAGCCGGGAACGGCCGGTACCGACCGGCGCGAGTTCACGTCCACTGTAGACGGTCTGCTGCAGGCGCGCCTCGCGCCGCGCGGCGGGAACGAAGGCGACTGGGACCTCGCGGTCTTCGACAAGACCAGCGGTGCCGTCGTCGCCGCGTCGGCCGCGTTGCGCAGCCACGAGCTCGCCGAAGGTTTCGTGAAGAAGGACCAGAAACTGGTCGTGCAGACCTGCCGGTATGACGGGCAGACGCGCGACGCGGTACTGGGAGTCGACTTCCTCGCGCTCACGCCGCAGGGAACACCCACCGGCGCCGCGCCCGCGCCGCAGCGCGCCGAACTGGTCCGGGTCGAGACCCCGGCCAAGCAGGACAAGGACAAGCTGCTCCGCCTCGGCCTCGACGTCACCGAGAAGGCCGACGCCACCGGCGTCCAGGTCGTCCTCGCCAACGACGCCGACCGCAAGACGCTGGCGGACAACGGCTTCAAGTCCAAGGTGGTCGACGCCGACCTTTCGGCCAAGTCGATCCAGAACGCCAAGACCGACCGCGAGTACGCCGCGAAGACGCAGGGCTCCACCCTGCCGTCCGGGCGCACGAGCTACCGGCACCTCTACGACTACCAGTTCGAGATCAAGGAACTGGCCCGCAAGAACCCCAAGCTCGTCACGGCCTTCACGCTGCCGCAGCCGACCTGGGAAGGCCGCGACGTCATCGGCCTCGAAATCGCCAGCGACGTCAAGAACATCACCGACGGCAAGCCCGTCAACTTCACCATGGGCGTGCACCACGCCCGCGAGTGGCCCGCCGGCGAGCACGCCATGGAATGGGCGACCGAACTGGTCAAGGGCTACACCGGCAACAACCCCGAGATCCGCGGTCTGGTCGGCCGGACACGCAACATCGTCGTGCCGATCGTCAACGCCGACGGCTTCGAAATCTCCCGTGAGGCCGAGCCCAAGGGCGACTTCTCGCGCTTCGACTACGAGATGAAGCGCAAGAACTGCAACGTCAACGACTCGCCCAAGGAGTTCGCGACCGGCGTCTGCAAGGCGAACCCGGCCGGCCGTGAACGCGGCACCGACCCGAACCGCAACTACGCGGGCTTCTGGGGCGGCGCGGGCGCGTCGACCCTGTGGCGCAGCGACACGTTCCGCGGCTCCGGCCCGTTCTCCGAGCCCGAGACGCAGAACATCCGCTCGATCGTGTCCAACCGCCAGGTGACCAACCTGATCACGCTGCACACCTTCTCCAACCTGGTGCTGCGTGTCCCGGGTGTCGCCGCCGTCCGCCCGCCGCTCGACGAGCCGGCGTACAAGGCGCTCGGCGACAAGATGGCCTCGCGCAACGGATACACCAGCCAGCCGTCGTGGGCGCTCTACGACACGACCGGTTCGACCGAGGACTGGTCGTACTGGGCCACCGGTGGCTGGGGCTTCACGTTCGAGATCGGTGACACCGAGTTCCACCCGCCGTTCCAGAACGGTGTCGTCGCCGAGTACACCGGCGTCGCCCCCGCGGCGGGTGCGGGCAAGGGCGGCAACCGGCAGGCCTTCGTGGACATGCTGGCCAACACCGCCGACCCGGCGGCACACTCGACGCTGATCGGCACGGCGCCGAAGGGCTACCAGCTGAAGCTGCACAAGACCTTCCAGACGCCGACCGCCCCGGTGGTGCAGCCGGACGGCTCGACGAAGCCGCCCATCTACGTGACCGACAACCTGAACTCGACGCTGGGCTCGACCGGCGGCCGGTTCGCGTGGTCGATCAACCCGTCGACCCGCCCCTACGTCGCGGGCCGCTACGGCCGCGAACCGCAGGGCCCGGCGCAGTCGCCGATCCAGGTGGCCAACCCGGCGGGCGTGCCCGCCATCAACACCAACTACCCGACCGACCCGGCTTCGGAGAGCTTCACCTTCCACGTCGACGGTCTTCCCAAGGTGGACAACGGCAAGTTCAGCGTCGACGTCAAGTGGGCCAGCCAGGACAGCGACTGGGACCTGTACGTCTTCGACGCCGCGGGCAACATGGTCTCGTCGTCGGCGAACGGTTCGACCACGGAAGAGCACGCGATCCTGTACGACCCGCCTGCCGGGGACTACCGGGCCGTGCTGGTCAACTACGCACAGGCCAACCCGTCCACTGTGGACGATTGGACCGGCGGCGTGTCGTTCCAGGCGCCGATCCCGCCGACCTACGGCCCCAAGGAGGCGTACCAGCTGACCTGTACGTCGCCGAAGGGCAAGCTCGTCGGACTGGCGGACGTCTACATCGACCGCGGCCAGACGGTCGACGTCGGTGAGGTCTGCACCCGTTCCGCGCGCGCCAACAAGGAGCGCTCGGGCCGGTAGTCGGCAGCCAGCGCGAAAGCCCCCTTCCCCCGGCTCAGCCGGGGGAAGGGGGCCTTCACGCGCTGGGGCTCAGACGGTCCCGACGACCCGGTCCCGCACGATCCGCATCGTCGCCGCGTCCACAGTGGACGGCTCCGTCGCGAGCCAGCCGCCGATCTCGTGCAGGAACTGCTCCGGGGTCATCGGCGGAGCGGGCGAGGGGTCCTCGTGGTCGGTGGTGACGTCGCCGGTCCGGCTCGGGTACACGATCATCGCCCCGCGCAGCGTGACGCCGGGCAGGATCCGCCGGTATTCGGCGAGGCTCTCGGTCAGCCTGCTCCCGCCGCCGCGGAAGGCGCGGCCGTTGCGCAGCAAGCGGTCGTCGTCGGTTTCGTAATGCCCGGGCAGCCACAGCTTCGATTCGACGAGCACGAGCCGCTTCCCGCACAGGACAGCGTGGTCGACATCGGCGAACACCGAGTCCGGCCACGAAAGGCCGTGGAAGATCCGCGCGCCGGGCAGCCGGGTCAGGTAGCGCTCGAGCAGGTCGGCGGTGAGGCGTTCGGCGAGCTCGTCGGTCTCGGTGCCGGGGGTGCCGAAGACGCGTTTCCCGCCGAATTCGGCGGCGAACCGGTTCCTGGCGCGGGAAGCGGCGAGGTAGCCGCGCGCGAGCCGTTGCACCAGCAGGGCGGTGCCCGCGGTCAGGATCAGCCAGACGATCAGGGTCGGGGCTGAGAACCCGACACCGGTCAGCACCGGCAGCAGGACCAGCACCATCCCGCCGACCGCCGCCACGACCGGGGTGTGCCCGGGTCCGCGCCGCCGACCGTGGCGCACGCGGTGGTCCTGCGCGGCGAATTCCCACCATTCGAGGTCGTCCGGATCGATCACGACCTGCTCGGGGACGTACCCCGGCTCGTCGCCGAAGCGACGTCTCGGCCTCGGCCGGATCGGGGCAGGCACCGAACGGCCGCCCGCGTCGTAGCCGGCGCGCCGCAGTGGATCGCTGAGCGTGTCGTAGGCCTCACGGACCAGCTGGAACGTCAGCGCGGAACCGCCGGCGTCCGGGTGATGCGACTTCGCGAGCCGCCGGTACGCGGTCTTGATTTCGGTGTCCGAGGCGGCCTTGCCCACGCCGAGCACTTCGTAGTAGTCGACTTCTGGCACGGGCGGTTCACCTCCAAAGGGCCGGGCCGCAACACTATTCGGCCGCCGCGGGCGGGCCGCAACCACCTCCGCGGCGCGTCGGGGTGACCTCGTGGGCATACTGTTTCGCTTGTGGCGGAACGAGGTCCGCACCTGATGCGTCCTGGATATCGTGGAGATCGACAGGGCACGGGAAAGGACGACGGTGGAAGATCCGGTCACGGGCACGGCGGCGGGGGTGCCGTTCACCGCAGTGCCGCCATCGGCCGAGGTCAGCGGCCCGGCCCCGGTGGTGGTCGCCTGGCATATGATCGACGCGCCCCGCACCGACGCGGCGTTCGCGGCCGCGTTACCGCTGGCCGGAGTGCCCGCGTGGCGCGTGTACCTCGGAATGCCGTTGTGCGGCGCGAGAATGGTCGACGGCAGCATGGACGCGGTCGTCGAGCGGGCCATGCGTGACGCGATGCTCGCGTACGCCGACCCGTTCGTGCGGCAGGCGGCGCTGGAGTTCCCCGCCGCACTGGCTGAACTGCGGGAACGCTTCGGTTTCGACACCTCTCGCATGGCCGTGGTCGGCGGTTCCCTCGGTGGTGCCGTGGCGCTGACGATCCTGGCCACCCGGGAGATCCCGGTACGGGCCGCGGCGCTGGTCAACCCGGCCGTCCGCGCGCGATCGCTGGTCGGCTTGGTGGAAACCATGTTGGAGCAGCCCTATTCGTGGAACGAGGAGGCGAACCAGGCGGCGGATCAGCTCGACTTCGTAGCACGATCGGGTGAAATCTCCGCGCGAGAAACGCAGGTCCCGCTGACGATCGTCAGCGGCGAGGAGGACTTCCCGTCGTTCCGCACGGACGCGGACGAACTCGCCGCCGCGTTGCGCGCGCGGTACACCTCGCCGGACGACGTCCGGCTGACCCGCGTGCCGGGCCTCGGGCATCCGCTGGCCGACGACCCGGGTGTCGAACCCGCGCCGCAGCTCCCGATCGCGAAGGCGGTCGACGACGTGGTCACCGAATGGCTGGTCCGTCACCTGGGCTGACAACCGGCGGGCGGGACCGACCGGGCCGGACCGAATTCCAGCCGCAGCTTGTCGGTCTTCGGGACCACGAAGGCGACACCGTTGCCCGCCCGCCAGTCCGACGGCACGAACACGTACTGACCACCCGACTGCAACAGCAGTTTCAGCCCGGTGTACCGGTATTTGTAGGCCGCGTCGGTGTCGGCGCACTTGACCTGCAGGACACCGCCCGCGGTGAGGTTGAGGCTTTCGGCGCTGTAGATCGTGGCGGCGGGCCGGGTGGCGATCTGCCCTTCGGTTTCGAAGGCCCGCCGGACGCCGACGCCGCTCGAATAGTCACCGACGGCCCAGAACAGCCCGATGCTGACCAGCACGTACCCCAGCACGAGTTCCAGCGGGCTGGACCGCCGCGCGGCGGTCCACCGGCGCCAGGCGAACAGCACCAGCAGCACGCCAAGCGCGAAGCCGAGCCCGGGTAGTCCCGGGTAGTCGCGGAACGGCACCGGGTTCAGGGCGATCAGCACGGTGGCGACGATCAGCACGAGACCGAGCCCGGCCGCGACCGGGGTGCCGATCCGGAGCAGCCGGGCCCAGCCGTCCTCGGCGAGCCGGATCCGGAGGAACCGCACCAGCATCAGGAAGCCGAGGACCGCGCCCGTCGTTCCCGCCAGCGGCAGGAGCACGCCGTCGACGCCGCGCGCGAAGATCTCGTCCGGCGTCTGTCCCAGCAGCGTGTAGTGGACGCGGAAGTAGAGGAAGAACGCCGCTTGAGCGCCTGCGGCGGCCCGGTATCGGGCTCGGCCGCCTTTGCTTCGGGCCTGCGCAACCCGCGCCGCGCGGTCATCCGGTCGTGGTTTCGGCGGGCTGCCCACCGGTCGAAACCGGGCTCTCCGAGGTCGTGGTCTCCTCGGTGACCTCCGGTGTGCACCCGACGGCCTTGACCTCGACCGTTCCGCCGCGTTTGACCGGGGAGTGCGTGATGAAGCCGACGCATTCGCCCGACCCGGTGATCACGACCCGCACCCCGCAGAGGTTCGCTCCGCAGACCTGCCTGATGTCGTCCTCGATACCCGACTTGGCGGTGCCGGGGGTGGCCCCGAGCCGGGTGTGGTCGTCTTTGATCGGGCTGCCGGGCACTCCCGGCGGATCGGAATCCTCGGTGTGCCCGCCACCGCCACCGGACGACGCCGAAGACGTCGGCCCGGCCGACGCCGTCGGGGCGATCTCGGTGCTCACGCCGCCGCTGCCGGTCAGATCGGCAGGTGCGGTGTCCCGGGGAGCGGACGCCCCGCCGCAGCCCGCCGCGCATCCGAGGGCGGCGATCGCCATCGCCGTGCCGAACAGTCGTTTCATGGACCTCACCGTCCTGGGAAGACGTCCTTCTGGATAAGGACGCAGGATCGGTTCGCCCCGATACGTCCCCGCTTGGTCCGTTCGGGGTATTTCGCGGATTCCGCCCTTTCGGGCAGTTACCGATGGACCGGAGCGCGACAACTTCGTGGACCGGCCTTCCGACACGCTCGAAATTATGTTAAGAAACTTTACTAACTAATAGGGAGGCGCGTTTTGAGTTCACCCCCGCAGCCGGGGCTCGAGCGGAAGATCGGGCCGCTGCAGGCGACGGCCATCAACATGACCCAGATGTGCGGTATCGGCCCGTTCGTCACCATCCCCGCGATGGTGGCCACCCTCGGCGGTCCGCAGGCCATGTTCGGATGGCTCATCGGCGCGCTCATCGCCCTCGCCGACGGCCTGATCTGGGCCGAGCTCGGTGCCGCGCTCCCCGGCGCCGGCGGCACCTACGTCTACCTGCGCGAGGCGTTCGGGTTCCGGACCGGCAGGCTCATGCCGTTCCTCTTCGCCTGGAGCGCGGTGCTGTTCATCCCGCTGATCATGTCCACCGGCATCATCGGCCTCGTCCAGTACCTCGGTTACCTGATCCCGGGCGTGGCCGACGAGGGCGGGACCACCGCGCTCGGCAAGGCCATCGGGCTCGGCGTCATCGTGCTCGTGGTGCTCGCGCTGTTCCGGCGGATCGGCGAGATCGGGAAACTGACCACCGTCCTGTTCGCGGTCATGCTGTTCGCCGCGCTCTCGGTGATCGTCGCGGCCTTCACGCATTTCGACGGCGCGCAAGCGTTCGCCTTCACGCCGGGCGCCTTCTCGTTCGACGGCGGCGCCTTCTGGGCCGGGCTCGGCGCGGGACTGATCATCGCGATCTACGACTACCTCGGCTACAACACCAGCGCCTATCTCGGCGGCGAGGTGCGCGATCCGGGCCGGACGCTGCCGCGGTCGATCATCTTCTCGATCCTCGGCATCATGAGCCTGTACTTCCTGCTGCAACTGGGAGTGCTCGGCTCGATCCCGCTCGAAGAGCTGAAGAGCGCGACGTCGGTGGCGTCGACCGTGCTGGAACAGGCATGGGGGACGGGCGCGGCCAAGGTCATCACCGTGTTCATCGTGATCGCGGCGATCGGCTCGGTGTTCGCCGGCCTGCTCGGCGGCTCGCGGGTCCCGTTCGAGGCCGCACGCGACAAGGTGTTCCTGCCGGTGTTCGCCAGGCTGCACCCGAAACTGAACCTGCCGACCGCCGGGGTGCTGACGATGGGTCTCATCGCCGCGATCGGTTCGCTGTTCACGCTGACCGCGGTGATCAACGCGGCGGTGACGGTGCTCGTGCTGATCCAGTCGCTCGCGCAGGTCGCGGCGATCGTGGTGCTGCGGCGACGGCGGCCGGGGCTGAACCGGCCGTACCGCCAGTGGCTCTACCCGATCCCGACGATCATCGCGCTGCTCGGCTGGGTCTACATCTACTTCTCCGCCACGTGGCTCTCGATCGGGCTTTCGGTGGGCTGGATCGCGCTCGGGGTGGCCGCCTTCCTCGCCTACGCGAAGGCGGAGCTTGTCTGGCCGTTCGGGCCCAAGGGAATTCAGGAATCGTTCGCAGGGGTGGAAGAGGGGAACGGGAAGTGACGGGGGAAAAGCTGATCCTGGGGATCGACTTCGGTGGCACGAAGGTCGCGATCGGGCTGGCCGACAGGACCGGGAGCCTGCTGGTCACCCGGCGGCTCGACACCGACGCGCAGGCGGGCGCCGGACAGGTGGTGAGCCGCGCGCTCGTCGCTGCGCGGAAACTGCTCGCCGACGAAGGCGCCGCCGACAGCCTCGCCGCGGTCGGCGTCGTCAGTCCGGGCATCGTGCTGGAGGACCGCATCCTGCTGGCCCCCAACGTGCCGGGCTGGGAGCAGCTGCGGCTGCGGGACCTGATCGCCGGGGAGTTCGGCGGCGTCCCGATCGCCGTCGGCACCGACGCCAAGGCGGCGGCGCTCGCGGAATGGCGGTGGGGAGCGCTCGCGGACGCCGATCCGGCGGTCTTCCTCTCCTTGGGGACCGGGATCGCCGCGGCGGTCCTGGTCGGCGGCCGGCTGCTGGCCGGCGCGAATGGCGCTGCGGGAGAGATCGGGTACAACCTCCTGTCACCGCAGGACACCGACGGTTTCGCCAGCGGAGCGGCGCCGCTGGAGGAAGCCGTCGGTGGGCGTGGGCTGGGCGGCCGGGCGAGCGTGCTGCTCGGCCGCCCGGTGACCGCGGGTGAGCTGTTCGGCCTCGCCAGGGAGAACGCGCAGGCCAAGGAACTGGTCCGGGCCGCGCTCGACGAACTGTCGATGCACGTCGCGAACCTCGCCATCTCGCTCGACCCGCGGCGGATCGCCGTCGGCGGGGGACTGGTGCGCTCCGCCGACGTCCTGCTGCCCGCGTTGCGGGAGCGGCTGGCGCAGGCCGTCCCGTTCCCGCCGGAACTGGTGTCGGCGAAGTTCGACCAGGACGCCTCCCTGCTGGGCGCGATCGCCATCGCGCTGGACGCGTAGCGCGATCACAGACCGAAGCCGCCGGGCCTTCGCTAGATCCGATCTAGCGAAAGCCTGGCGGCTTTCTCGCGCCTGAGGGGTGAGGCGAGAGGAGGTCGGACATGACCGGGCTGCGAGTGGCGGTGATCATCGGCAGCACCCGCGAAGGGCGGGTGGGGGACGCCGTCGCCAGGTGGTTCACCGGCCGCGCGGAACGCCGGGACGACGTCGTCCTCGACGTCCTCGACCTGGTCGGTTTCGCGCTGCCGCCGGGGTTGCCGGAGCAGGCGACCGCGGAGATGAAGCGGTTCGCCGGGCGGATCGACGAGGCCGACGCGTTCGTCGTCGTCACCCCCGAATACAACCGCAGCTTCCCCGCGTCGCTCAAGCAGGCCATCGACTGCGCCTACGACGAGTGGCGGACGAAGCCGGTCGGCTTCGTCTCCTACGGCTACCGGTCACAGGGTCTCTACGCGGTGGAGCAGCTCCGCACGATCTTCACCGAGCTGCACACCGTGACGATGCGGGACACGGTCGCCTTCAACCTCCTCGACGGGACCTTCGCCCGCGACGGCACCCCCTTCGACATCGAGGCGCAGGGACAGGCCGCGACCACCCTGCTCGACGAACTCACCTGGTGGGGCCTCGCCCTGCGCGATGCGCGCGCCGCCCGTCCGTACGTCTGCTGAACGCTTCTGAAGGGAACAAGGAAAATGAGTGAACTGGCCATCGAAGCCTCGGGGCTGGTCAAGGTGTTCGGGGAGAACCGGGCGGTCGACGGGATCGACCTGAAGGTCCCCGCTGGCACCGTGTACGGCGTCCTCGGACCGAACGGCGCCGGCAAGACCACCGCGGTGAAGATGCTCGCGACGCTGCTGCGCCCCAACGGCGGCGAAGCGCGCGTCTTCGGCAAAGACGTCGTCCGCGAGGCCGACGCCGTCCGGTCCATGGTGAGCCTGACCGGGCAGTACGCCTCGGTCGACGAGGATCTGACCGGGACCGAGAACCTGGTGCTGATCGGCAGGCTGACGGGGCACCGCAAACCGGCCGCGCGGGAGCGCGCGGCGGAACTGCTGACGGCGTTCGGGCTGACCGAGGCCGCGGGACGGCAGGTGAAGAACTACTCCGGCGGGATGCGGCGGCGGATCGACATCGCCGCGAGCATCCTCAACACCCCGGACGTGCTCTTCCTCGACGAGCCCACGACCGGTCTCGATCCCCGCAGCCGCAACCAGGTCTGGGACATCGTGCGCGCGATCGTGCAGCACGGCACCACCGTCCTGCTGACCACGCAGTACCTCGACGAGGCCGATCAGCTGGCGTCCCGGATCGCGGTCGTCGATCGCGGCAAGGTCATCGCCGAGGGCACCAAGGGTCAGCTCAAGGCCTCGGTCGGCGCGGGCGCCGTCCACGTCCGGCTCCGCGAGGCCGAGCAGCGTCCCGAGGCCGAGGCGCTGCTCGCCCGGATCCTCCAGGCGCCGGTGCTGCCGGAACCGGACCCGGTCGCGCTGACCGCCCGGCTTTCGGGCGAAAGCACCCAGCAGGGTGCCGCCGAGCACGCCGCGCGCGCACTGGCCGAACTCGCCAAGGCCGGGATCGTCGTCGACACCTTCTCCCTCGGCCAGCCGAGCCTCGACGAGGTCTTCCTGGCCCTCACCGACCGCACCGCCACGCCTGAGGAGAGTGCAGCTTGAGCACCACGGCAGTCAAAGAAAACGAACCGGTCCTCGCGGCACCGAAAGCGGAGGACCTCGCCGCGGTCCTGATCGCGAAGAACCGCCCGAAGCGGCCGACCGCGCTGTCGGCTTCGGTCACCTTCGGCTGGCGCGCGATGCTGAAGATCAAGCACGTGCCGGAGCAGTTGTTCGACGTCACGGCGTTCCCGATCATGATGACGCTGATGTTCACGTACCTGTTCGGCGGCGCGCTGTCCGGCTCGCCGACGGAGTACCTGCAGTTCGTGCTGCCGGGCATCATGGCGAGCAGCATCCTGATGATCACCATGTACACCGGGGTGGCGGTCAACACCGACATCGAGAAGGGCGTCTTCGACCGGTTCCGCACGCTGCCGATCTGGCGGCCGTCGGCGATGGTCGGGTACCTGCTCGGCGACATGCTGCGCTATCTCATCGCGGCGCTGGTGATCCTCGGCGTCGGCCTGATCATGGGCTTCCGCCCCGGTGGCGGGGCAGGCGGGGTGGCCGCGGCGATCCTGCTCCTGCTGGCGTTCTCGTTCGCGTTCTCCTGGATCTGGACGATGTTCGGCCTGCTGTTGCGCAGCGAGAAGTCCGTGATGGGGGTCAGCATGATGGTGCTGTTCCCGCTGACCTTCCTCAGCAACATCTATGTGGACCCGAAGACGATGCCGGGCTGGCTGCAGGCCTTCGTCGACGTCAACCCGGTGACCCACGTGGTCGGCGCGGTCCGCTCGATGATGGGCGGCGACTGGGACGGTGGCGAGATCACCTGGGTGCTCGTCGCCGGCGCGGTGCTCCTCGCGGTCTTCGGAACGCTGACGATGCGGCTCTACAACCGGAAGTGAGCCGGGGGTGACCGGGTCCCCTGGTGGCTCACAGCCGCCAGGGGACCCGGTCGTCGGGCGCGTATCGGCACGAAGACCCGGTGGTGACCGACGCGCGCAGGTGCGCGGCCAGCGCCGGATGCTGCTCGTCGAGTTTGCGGAGGGTGTCCCGGATCCGCGCGGTCACCGTCTTGCGGGCGCGTTCGGCCTCGTCGCCGAACCGGCGGGTGCGGCCGCCGAGCCCGGCGGCGGACCGCAGTTCCGAGAGCAGCGCGTGCCGCTCCCGATCCAGCACGGCGGCACGCCCGTCCTGGCCCAGCCCCGCCGCGGTGTCGATCAGTTCGTCGAGTTCGTCCAGACGGCGGCGGTAACGCGCTTTCGCTTCGTCGTCGAGGACGGCGTCCCCGCCGAGGCTCTTGGCGGCGACCACGACCTCCCCGCCCCCGGGATCGAGCAACCGGACGGCCGCCACCTCCGAACCCGGTCTGCCGAGCAGGAAACGCAGGTCCCGCAAGCCTTTCGAATCCGGCAGGTAGGCCGTGACGCCGTCGAAGGTCAGCTTCCACACGGCGTCGTCCCGGCGGAACTCGGCGAGCGGGGCGGCCGGGGCCCGCACGCCTTCCCGTGTTTCCGCCACCCGGGACAGGACCTGCCGCATGCCGATCGCGGCGGCCTCTCTGTCCACTTCGGACAGAAGCGTGGCCGCGGCGACCGCATCCCCGTCGAGATCGCGGCCCAGCAAGGCTTTCGCCAGCCAGGACTTGGCCTCGATCGCCCAGGTCGTCGCCCGCAGCCGCTCGGCCGAGCGCACCGCCGCCCGCAGCCGGTCCACCGCGTCGGCCCACCGCTCCTGCGCCAGGTCCAGCCTGCCGAGCCAGAGATCGACCGGCCCGGAGATCTCGCAGCCGTACAGGGAAACCAGCCATTCCCCGCTGTAGGGCGCGAGCAGCGCGCGGGCCGCCTCGCAGCGTTCGGGATCGCGCGAGACCGCCGCGGTCTGCGCCCGGCAGCGCAGCCACAGCGCCTCCAGGTCGCGGGGATACGGCTTCGCGTCGGACGCGAGATCGGTGAGCCGCACGGCTTCCGCCGCGTCCCCCCGCTGAGCGGCGGTGATCGCCTCCAGCAACCGGGCGTACGGGTACCCGTCGCGGGAGATCTGGCGGTGCAGCCCGGCGAGCTCGTCGAACCGGCCCTCCAGGCACCACCGGACCCAGCTCTGCAGGTGACTCAGATCGCAGAAATGGGGATGCTCCTGACCGTCGTGGACCACGAGCACCCGCTGGATGTAGGCGTCCGCTTCGGTGAACCTGCCCTGGAGCGTGGCGATGATGCTCTGGTCCATCAGCGAGGCCAGCTGTGAACTCGGCACCCGGCCGGTGCCCGCCATGGCGACGAAGTCCTGGTACTGCTCGAGATAGCGCGGATCACCCCGTTCGAGCAGCGCCACCCATTTGAACGACGCCGCGTAATGCTCGAGTTCCGGGTTCGCCGTGCGGCGGCCGACCGCGACCAGTTCGTCGGTGAGCCGTTCCCGTTCCGCGGCGCTGCCGGGCCCCCAGATCGCGTCGTGCCGGGCCCACAGGCCGAAGAGCAGCGCGGAATCGTCCTGGTCGTCGCGGGCGGTCATCGTGATCCGCGCGCTCAGTTCCTGCGCCATCCGCTCGACGGTGATGTCCGCACCCGGCTCGCGGCCGCAGAGACGCCGGTGTGCTTCGGTGAGGACCAGGACGATCTCGTCGACCCGCAGGCCCTTGTGATCGGCGCGGACCAGGGTCAGCGCCAGCCTGGCGAGGAGATCGTCGTCGTCGAGTTCGCTGATGAGCGCGGAGACGTCGTCGAGGACCTGCCGTCCCTCGTCGGTGTCGTGATGGCGGGACAGATGCGCGCCCAGTTCGAGCGCGATGACCGCGCGACGGCGGCGATCTTCGACGATCTCCATCGCCCGCCGGTAGTGCCCGGTCGCCTCTTCGATCGCCATCCGGCCGGTCGCGTCGATCGCCGCCGCCAGCAACAGGTCGACGGCTCGATCCGGGTCGAGTTCCGGGCCGGCGAGCAGGGCGTGGCGGGCCAGGTCGGTGGGAAAGAGCCGGTCCGGCGCCGCCGGTCCCTCACGGACGGCCGCGACGACCGTCGAGTGCAGCTTCTGCCGTTCCGCTTCGGACAGGCTCGCGTACAGCGTCTCGCGGACCAGGTCGTGGGCGAAGGCGAACCGGCCCTGCCCGTGCACCACGACCAGCCGGGCCGCGACGGCTTGATCGAGCAGTCTGTCCACCTGCGGCACCGGTGCCGGCGCCACCCCGGCCAGCACTCGGCGGTGGAACTCCCGGCCGAGTGCGGAAGCGGTGGTCAGGAGATCGAGAACCGGCTGGGGGAGCAGGGAAAGCCGTCGCTGCAACGCGTCGGCGACGCCGGGCGCGATCGTCTCGGCCGAACCGCCGCTGTGCCACAGCCGCGCCGTCTGCTCGACGAAGAACGGGTTGCCGCCGGTGCGGCGGTGGACCTCGGCGACGAGTTCGCCGGTCGGTTCCGCACCCGCCGTCCTGGCCATGAGCGCGCCGACCTCGTCCGGTTCGAGGCCGGTGAGCGTGACCGAAGTGGCCTTCGCGAGCAAAGGCAGCATGAGCGAGCGAAGCGGGTGATCGGTCGTCTCGACCTCGACGTCCCGGTACGTGCCGATCAGCAGCAACCGTTCGAACCAGGTGTGCTGCGCGGCGAATTCGAGCAGCCGCAGCGACGCGGTGTCCGCCCAGTGCAGATCGTCGAGCACCACCACGACCGGCCGTTCCTGGGACGCGGCCACCAGCGCGCTCGTCACCGCGTCGTAGAGACGGAAGCCGTCCGCCGCGCCGTCGCCGCGGGCCTCGCCGAGCAGGACGTCGAGTTCGCTGTCCGCCCTCGCGGCCCACCGGCCCGGCTCGACCGAACGCCGCAACCCGCGCACCACCTGTGTCCACGGCCAATAACCCGGCGCGCTCGCGGAGTCCCAGCAGGACCCGTTGAGGACAAGGGCGCCGAGGCGCTTCGCCTCTTCGGCGGCGCCTGTGACGAGCGTGGTCTTGCCGATCCCGGCCTCGCCGGTGACCAGGACCAGCCCGCCGTGGCTTTCGATGGCGCGGCTGATCTCCGCGCGGAGAACCCCCGCGGGATGGGCACGTCCGATGAGCGCGGCTGACATGTCCGAATCCTCCCAGTAAGGTCCGACAATCTCACGATGCGCGTCTGCTGTCAGGCCTTATCGCCGGATCGTTGTGACCCACAGTGACCGACGTCTCCCGCTCGCCGGGAACCCCGGGACTTCCCGAGCCGACCTCCTGGTCGTGACGAATCGAGTGGGACGACGGGTGAACGGCCGCCGAAATTCCTGCCCAACCGGCCGAACGAGGCCTGTTGTGCCAGGTCAGGTGCTACGCGGCTGGAGTAGTGTGCGAAGCATGGGGAGCATTCGCTCGCGTGTGCTGGCCTGGGTCGGCCGCCGCTACCTCGCGCGTCAGCAGAAGAACGGCTTCGACCTGTCCAAGATGTCGATCATCCCGGACAGCGCCCTGATGCCGCTCAAACGCGAAGGACTCGACCCGGTCGCCGAACTGGGCCGCATCCGCGCCGAAGAGCCGATCAGCAAGCTGGATCTGCCGTTCGGCATGAACGCCTGGCTGGTCACCGGCTACGACGAGGCCAAGGCAGTACTCGGCAAGGTGACCGGGTTCAGCAGCGACTTCACGAACCTGGTCGGGAACGCGGGGGTGACCGAGGACCAGAACCCCGGCGGCCTCGGGTTCGCCGATCCGCCGGTGCACACCCGGCTGCGGCGCCTGCTGACGCCGGAGTTCACCATGCGGCGGCTGTCCCGGCTGGCGCCGCGGATCGACGAGATCGTCGCCGACCAGCTCGACGCGATGGAGAAGGCAGACGGCCCGGTCGACCTCTGGGAGGTCTTCGCGCTGCCCGTCCCGTCGCTGACGATCTGCGAACTGCTGGGCGTGCCGTACGAGGACCGTGACGACTTCCAGCGCTTGAGCACCGCGCGCTTCGATCTCTTCGGCGGCGCGGGCGCGTCACTCGGCGCGATCACCGAGTCACTGTCCTATTTGGACGACGTCGTCAAGAAGCAGCGGGAGAACCCGGGCGACGGCCTGCTCGGCATGCTCATCAAGGAGCACGGCGACGAGATCGACGACCGCGAACTGGCGGGCCTCGCCGACGGCGTGCTCACCGGCGGGCTGGAGACCACCGCGAGCATGCTCGCGCTCGGCGCGCTCGTGCTCCTGAAGGACCCCGAGCTGTTCGAGACCGTCCGCGGTGACGACGAAGCCGTCCACAAGTTCGTCGAGGAACTGCTGCGCTACCTGACCGTCGTGCAGATGGCCTTCCCGCGGTTCGCCAAGGAGGACATGGAGGTCGCCGGTGTACGGATCGCGAAGGGCGACATCGTGCTGGTCTCGCTCAGCGTCGCGAACCGCGACGGCGTCCTTGGCGAGGACATGGACAAGTTCGACGCGACCCGCGAGCCGACGTCGCACCTCGCCTTCGGCTGGGGTATTCACCGCTGCATCGGCGCCGAACTCGCCAGGATGGAACTGCGCACCGCCTATCCCGCGCTGGTGCGCCGGTTCCCGGAGATGCGGCTGGCGATCGAACCGGACGCCGTGGAGTACCGGAAGGTCTCGATCGTCTACGGCGTCGACGCGCTGCCCGTGGTGCTGGACTGAGCCTCAGGCGACTCCCCTCGGGCGGAACTGGATGCTGATCCTCGGCCCGACCGGTTTGGCGGTCTTGGGGATGGCGTGCTCCCACGTCCGCTGGCAGCTGCCGCCCATGACGATCAGGTCGCCGTGGCCGAGGGCGTGCCGGATCGTCTCGCCACCGCCGCGCGGCCGCAGCGCGAGTTGCCGGGCCGCGCCGACCGAAACGATCGCGACCATGGTGTCCTCGGTGCGGGAGCGGCCAGTGTCGTCGCCGTGCCAGGCGACGCTGTCCCGCCCGTCCCGGTAGTAGCAGAGGCCGGACGTGACGAACGGTTCGCCGAGCTCGTCCGCGTAGTGCGCGGAGAGCGTCTCCCGCGCCTCGGTGACGATCGGATGGGGGAGCGGCATCCCCTCGCGGTAGTGGCTCAGCAGCCGGGGAACGGCGACGACACGGTCGTACATCTGCCGTCGTTCCGCGTGCCACGGCACGTCTTCCGCGAGGCGGGTGAACAGTTCGTCCGCGCCCGTGAGCCAGCCGGGGAGTACGTCGATCCAGGCGCCACGGCTCAGCTCGGTACGCCGGAGCGCACCGAGCGAGCCGAGGCCGAGGGCGGCGCACTCGTCGAAAAGCGAGGCTTGAAGCGCGGGGGTCATGGCAACCGAACGTACCCCGGCGGCACCGGTTTGTCGAACGCGTGTTCGATTCGGATTGCCCGGTCAGCCGAGGAGGTGGTCCAGCAGCCGTCTGACGAGGACGCCGACCAGACCACTGACCGCGCCACGTAGGGTCGCGTCGGTCAGCAGGCGTTGTTCGGTACGGGTCGGCCGGGGACGGCGGACACGGGGCATCACGAACCTCCGAGGGTCGGGGCCATCCCGGTGGACGGCCTTGCGGAGACGAGCCTGCGGCCCGAGGCGCGGCCGTCGACCGATTGCGACAAACGAGTGGCGCGAGTCCCGGATCCACGCCCGCTGCCTCGGGCACCGGTTCGCGCTGCCGCTGCCCTTGCTGAAACAGGCGGCGGCCTGTCTCACGGATCTCCAGCTGGGCGAGTTCGGAGACGACTGGCTCGCCCGGGCGCCGGCGTACGTCACCCGTCCCGCGAAAGGCGCGCCCGGTCCACTCGCCCGGATCACCGCCCGCCGCACTCGCCGTACCGATCGGACGGCGTCCGCCGACGGTCCGCCGGAGTACCGCCTGGCCGACTACCTCGATCAGTGGGGACGCACGCATCGCGCCCAGCACGTGCCCGGTCTGGACCTCTGGGCCGCTGTCGCCGACCACGGCAGGCCCGACGACCAGACAAGTCTCGGACGGGACGCCTGGTTTCGCGGCTTGTACCGTGACGCCACCCAGCTCTACAAGAACGCCACCACACAGGGGCACCTCGACGCCGCGGGCCGGCTGGTCGAAAAGATGGGCGAACTGCACCCCGGCGACAGCGGGCCCGCACGCTGGACAGCGGCCCGGGACGCGCCCGTCAGCTTGAGCCTCGTGTCGACTACGACGCCCGCGTCATGGCGACTCGAAGGTCCCGGCGGAGCGTCTTGCCTCGATCACGGCAGCCCCTAGTACCAGAGGGCCCTTCCTTGCCTGGGTACAGGATGGGTGCCCTCGGGTACTTCCGTCACGAGCCCCGGCGCCAGGAGTCGAGGTCCGTCCACGCAGTGAGGGCCTGCCTGCTCTCGAAGCGACGGCGTTCGCCGGTGACCGGGTCGGTGAATTCGAGGACCTTCGCCAGCAGCTGCAAGGGTTCGGTGAAGTCGTCGAGCGGGGTTTCAGTCAGTTCGGGATAGAAGTCGTCGCCGAGGATCGGCAACCCGAGGCCACTCATGTGCAGCCGGAGCTGATGGGTCCGGCCGGTCGCGGGCAGCAGCCGGTAGCGGCCGAGGTCGTCGCGGTGCTCGATGAGCTCGACCCGGGTCTCCGCGTTGGGCGGCCCGTCGACCTCCTGCGCGGCGATGACCCCGCGTTCCTTGACGATGCGGCTGCTGATCTCACGCGGCAACGCGATATCCGGGTCGTACCGCGCGATCGCCTCGTATTCCTTGTGCACCAGGCGATCCCGGAACATCGTCTGATACTTGCCGCGGAGTTCGGGGGTGATCACGAACAGGATCAGCCCGGCCGTGACCCGGTCGAGCCGATGCGCGGGGCTCAGCTGCGGGAGGTCGAATTCGGTGCGGAGCCGGACCAGTGCGGTCTGCAGGATGTGCTGCCCGCGCGGGATCGTCGCGAGGAAATGCGGTTTGTCGGCGACCAGGAAATGCTCGTCGCGGTGGACGACCGAGACCTCGAACGGGACGTCGACCTCGTCGGGCAGGTCGCGGTGGAACCAGATGAACGAGTCCGGCACGAACGGCGCGTCGGCGCCCAGCGGTCCGTCGAGTCCGACGATGCGTTCCTCGCGAAGCATCTCTTCGATTCGCTCGGGGGCGACGCGGGGGAGACGTTCGACGAGGTGCTCGCGCAGCGTCGTCCACGGCCCCTCGGCGGGCATCTTGAGCCTCGCGGGGTCGAGCCCGTGGCGGGGCGGGAGCGGCGGGCGGAGCTTGCGTCTCATCGATCCGCACTCTAGCCGGGCTGATTCCGCGCTCGGCCGGTCGAGGCAGGGGAGGTCGCCCTGCCGGTGTTGTGAAAGCCACTTTCGCAACCTTCAACGTTGCGAAAGTGGCTTTCGCAACACCGGGGTCAGGCCGCATCGGAGTTATCCACAGCGGGACTGGTGTGGCGAGTTGTCCACAGGTCGGTGGGAAGGTGCTGGCGGCCGAGAGCTGGGCGGCTGACGATCGAGGGGTGAAGACCGGAGAGTGGGCCCGTGATCCTGAAAGGCTCTATCAGCACAGTCGTGGTGGCGTGATCACCGTCGCCCGGCTCGGTGAACTCGGCGTGCCGTCGATGACGTGTTATCGGCGTTGCGGCCCGGGGAAGCCATGGCGACGTTTGCTGCCGGGTGTGGTGCTGTTGCACGGCGGCGAGCCGACGCGGCGGCAGCTGGTCGACGCCGCGCTCCTCTACGCCGGGCCTGACGCGGTGGTGACAGGAGCCGCGTCGTGTCGGCGCCAGCGGTTGCGGGCCTTGCCGGACTTCCCTTTCCGCGTCCACCTTCTCGTCCCCCTTGAACACAAGATCGCCAGTTCGGGACCGGTGATCATCGAGCGTACGACGCGGATGCCGCAGCCGGTCGTCGACGATGGGATACCGTTGGCGCCCTTGGTCCGGCCGGTGCTCGACGAGTGTCGCCGCCTCGGTTCACGACAGGCGGTCTCGGCTTTGCTCGCCGAGGCGGTGCAGCGCGGGGTAGGCCTTCCGGAGTTGTTCGCCGAACTCGACGCGGGGAGCAGCCGCGGCACCGCGATCCCGCGCGAGGCGTTGCATCGGATCGCGGACGGTGCCCGGTCGGCGGCGGAGGTCGACGCGATGAGGGTGTGGCGCTTGAGCGGTCTGCCCGAACCACTGTGGCACCACGAACTGCGCGACGACGTAGGCGAGTACATCGCGACCCCTGACAGCTACTTCGCGGCTGTCAGGCTGGCGTGGGAGATCGATTCGTACGACTTCCACTTCGGCAAGCAGCAGTACGCCGCGACAGTGGCGAGGAACGTCAGGTACGCCGCCGCGGGTATCGCGGTCCTTCAGACTTTGCCCACCCGGCTGCGGACGGAACCGAAGCAGGTGGCCGCCGAACTCGTCGCGGCCCACCGTGCCGCTGAAGCCGTGCGTCGAGCCGCATGACCCGCGTGGTCGCCCAGCCGGTGTTGCGAAAGCCACTTTCGCAACCTTCAACGTTGCGAAAGTGGCTTTCGCAAC
>JAEBEO010000030.1:0-79738 GCA_049998115.1 Amycolatopsis sp. cmx-4-19
CTCGCCGGCCGCGGCGCCCGCATCCCGGTCAGATGTGTCCTCAGTCACAGGTGGAGCCCTTCTGGGTCGCGTTCGACGACCCGATCTTGGTCCATCCGCGGCTTACACGGTTGTCATGACACGGCCTCACCGAACGACGGATCGCCTCCGGATCACGATTCGCCAGACGTCCGGCCATCCAGGCATCCACCTGTGCGGCGACCTCATCCGACACCTCCCTGGTCAGCCGCGTGACCTTCGACGCCTTGAACAGATCGATATCGCCACACTCCAACGCCGCCAACGTGTTCGGCAGCCGCGACACCAACGCACACGAGATTTCCACCAGCAGGAACGCTTGATTGCGAGAGACCGAGAAGCGCAAAGCAACCTCCTCGGTCACCGATCTTCGCGAACCCGCACGAGCGGCGAACTCGGCCAACGCTCGCACTTGACGCGCCTGCGCCTGACGAAGCAGAACCTCCTCGTCGAACGCGGCATCCAGAAAGCGAGCAGTTTTCGGATTAAAAGCAAGTGTTGTGGTCACGACCGTGATAATACTCGAACATGCGTTCGACCGCCACCAAGTGCGGCGGACCGTTGTCGACCGCTCACGATCGTCGCGGATCGAACAAACCGTCCCACCGCCGAGCAGACCTTCGCTACCGTCGGGAAGATGAACAGCATCGAGTTCCGGGTGTCCGCGCATCCCGCTTCCCCGACCTCGGACGCGTGGTCGAACGTGGACATCGTCGTGGACGGTGTCCCGCTGATCGACCTTGTCCGCGAGCAGGAGCTACCGCACGCGGCGGCCGAGGAGACCGAACGCGCCGACGAATTCCCGGACTACCCGCCCGGCAGGCTCACCCAGGAACTCGCGGGAGACTACGTGTCCCTTCCGGCGAAGTTCTACTGGCCGAGCCGGCACTTCCTCGACGAACCGCTGGAACTGCCCCATGGCGGGGACGACGGCGAGACCATGCTGCTGGGATGCACCTGCGGGATCAATGATTGCTGGGCTCTCCTGACCACGATCACCTTGACGGAGCAGACGGTGACCTGGTCGGGATTCCGCAACAATTCCCGCGACTGGGACCTGAGCGGGCTCGGGCCGTTCGTCTTCGGGCGCTCGCAGTATGAATCCTCGCTCCGAGCAACTGCCGAATGATGTGGACGGAATCGTCGGCAGGACTTCCGGCTCCGAAGACCTGGGCGAATTCGACCACCAGGCCTTCCCCCGACACGAACTTGAAGCCCTGTCAGCGGTGTGGAGCACGGCTTCCGGACTTTCGCCGTTCTAGCTCGGTGGCTGCTGGGCCGGCGGAGGGGGCTGGGTATGGCCCGCCTGCGGATGCTGGAAACCCGGCGGTGCGGTCGCCGGGTAGTGGACAGGCTCAGGATGGACCGCGAAACCGGGCTGCCGCGGTGGGCGGCCCGCCTTGACGACCGCGATCGCGACCAAGAGCCACGAGAGCACCGCGGCGGCGTCGAGCAGAACGCCGACGCCCGTGAAGATCCAGCGGATCTCGTCGAACGAGAGGTCGCCGGACGCGCTCCAGGACGGCACGTTCAACGCCACGAACTGCCACGCGATGCCTGCCGCGGTCGCGACGATCGTGACCACGAAAGCAGTCACCATCAGGCCGGAAACTCCCCTGGAGCGCCCTTTGATCGAAAAGATCAGGCCGAGCAGGCCCACGATGAGCAGCAACACCCGCGGGACGGCCTGGATGCTCGTGAACGTAATGGGTGACATGTCTGCCTTCCACAGTTTGCCGCCGGAGATCGAAACATCCGGGCCACGGTGGGTCGATCCTATGCGGTGACAGTGCCCCGTGCGGCGTGTTCGGCGAGGAACATGAACTCCCGGCCCGGACATGGGCCATCCGGAGCAGGCCACGATGTCGGCGAGCCGGGCGGCTTCGTCCGTCTCCCGGCTGGTGCGGAGTACCGCGTTGGCGGTGTTTCTCCTTGGGCGCCAACCGGGAGAAGTCCTGAATGTTCGCTCGGCCCGTCTCGGGGTGCCCTCGCGACCGGCCTCCTGCCATGCCGTTTCGCTGCCTCGAAACCAAGCGCTGTCATGGCCGCCGGGGTAGCCCCCGCCCCAGCGCACCATGCCGATCTGGGTGGCGGTGGAGTGTCCGCCGAACAGCAGAGGAACGGGCCGGATTACGAAGTGTGAGCCAGTTCACATCCTATTTGTCCGATTACCGGGGTGCGTGGCACCGGCATGCTGCGGTCGAGAAAGGAATATCCGGAACAAGGAGGTTCGATGACCGACGACAAAGCCACCACGCAGTCGTTTCCGATGCTCCGCGCGGCGAATTGTCCACTCGCCCCGCCACCGGAGCTGACCCGGCGAGCCGAATTCGACCCGGTGTCGCGTGTGCGGTTGTGGGACGGCAGTACGCCGTGGCTGGTCACGCGACACGAGGACGTGCGTGCGGTGCTGGCCGACCCCCGGGTCAGCGTCGACGCCACACTGCCTTCCTTTCCGCACACCAACGCGGTGAGCAAGGCACGCGACACCCGGATGAAGACGTTGATGCAGATGGACGTGCCGGAACACACCGCCCAGCGACGGTTGCTGACGCCGGAGTTCACGATCAAGAAGATGGAGGCCTTGCGGCCGCGGATCCAGCGGATCGTCGACGACCTCATCGACGGAATGCTGACCGGCCCCAAGCCGGTGGATCTGGTCGACGCCTTCGCCTTGCCGGTCCCTTCGCAGGTGATCTGCGAACTGCTCGGCGTGCCTTACGCCGACCGCGCGTTCTTCCAGCGAGTGGCCCGCACGCTCGTCATGGACGAAGGCGATCCCGGACCAGCCATGGCCGCGAGCGAACAACTGAACGCTTACCTGGAGAACTTGGTCGCCGAGAAGAACGCCGAGCCCGGTGAAGACCTGCTCAGCACGCTGACCGTCGAGCAGTTCCGGACCGGCGCGATGACTCCGCGCGAGATCGCCACGCTGGGCCAGCTTCTCCTGGTGGCCGGGCACGACACCACCGCCGCCATGATCACTTTGGGCACTGTCGCGCTCCTGACCCACCCGGCCGAGCTTGACCGTCTCCGGCACGGGGACGACCCGGCGAGCGCGGTGGAGGAGCTCCTGCGCTACTTGTCCATCACCCACACCGAAGCCCGCCGTGTCGCGCGGGAAGACCTGGAGATCGGCGGACGCCTCATCCGCGCCGACGACGGCATCATCGCGGTGAAGAGCACCGCCAACCGGGACCACTCGGCCTTCCCGGATCCCGACACACTCGACCTCCGGCGCACGGCCCGCCACCATCTCGCTTTCGGACACGGCAGGCACCTGTGCCTCGGTGCCCCACTGGCCCGGGTGGAGCTTCAAGTCGTGTACGGAACGCTCTACCGGCGCATACCGACCCTGACGCTGGCGACGCCACCGCACGAACTGGTCTTCGACGAGAACGCGGTCTTCTATACGGCACGGGAGTTGCCCGTCACCTGGTGACGGGTGGGACCGTGTGGATTCCGGATCATCTGAGGCACCGGAATCCACACGGTCACCGGAGACCGCCGGCCGCGCGGAGTCAGCTACCGATCTCGTAGTTGGCCTTCTCGTTGAACGGCAGGGTGTGGAATCCCTCTTTCTCGATGCGCTTGCTCTGCTCCGACTCGCCGTCGACCGTGGACCGTCCGCTGTACCGGTAGAGACCGTCACTCGGGTTGGCGATGAAGACAGTGCAGTCGTAGCCGTCCCTGACGAGCGGATAGCCGTCGACATCCGTGTTCCAGGCCGTCAGCTTGCCGACATACGCGTGGGGATACTTGCGCCGATAAGCGTTGATGTAGGTGTCGAGCTGAATGTATGCCTTGCCTGGCGCGTAGTATTCATTGGCGGCGGACTTGATCTCCCCCACATAAATCCACATATCGCCGAGACCGTCGTCGTCCCGCTCGTCGTTGACCGCGACGATGTCCGCCCGGAGAATTCCACCGCGGGGATTGGGCACCTCGGCCTCGGCGTAAAGGTTGTAGTTGTCCGCCAGGTGACTGTGGAGAAACGCGCCCTGGACCAGCCGGTGCAGATCGTTTCCGATCTCGGTGGCGATCTTGTTGTCGTTACGCACACCGGAAACTGTGGCCACTTTGTTGCCTTCCGCCGAAGGAATCATCGTCGAAGTCGTTGTCCCGCGAACGATCGGAAGTGATTCTCGCAGCGCGGACGCGTCCGGACATACGCCCAAAGGAGCGAAGATTGACAATTACTATATGGCGAGCTTGTTTACCCGGGGGTTGGTGAATACCCGGCCATCGGCGAAGAGAGCCCCCTCCCCGCGGTGGTCGCGCGGGCAGGCCGAGGACCACCCGCGCGACCGTGCTCAGCCAAGCATCGCCCGCATTTCGGTGATCTCGGCCCGCTGGCCGTCGATCACCTTCTGCGCCAACGCCTTGACGTCGGCGTTGCTTCCTTGCCGCAGCGCGGTCTCCGCCATCGCGAGCGCACCCTCGTGATGGTCGACCATCCTCTCCAGCCACTGACGGTCGAAGGCGGCGTCTTTTGCCTTGCCGAGTTTCGCGAGGTCGTCCTCGGTCATCATCCCGGACGTCGCGCCGTGCCCGGAGTGCTCGCCCGACGGCGCGACGCCCCAGCCCTCCAGCAATCCGTTCAGCTGCCGGATCTCCGGTTCCTGCGCCTGCCGGACCCGCGCGGCGAGGTCGACGACCTTCGCGTTCTTCGTCCGGCCGTCGACGAGTTCCGCCATCGCGAGCGCCTGCTCGTGGTGCGGGATCATCCCTTGCGCGAACGTGATGTCGGCCTGGTTGTGGCCCGTCTGCCGGGGAGCGGGCACGTTCATCGTGGACATGTCGTGCCCGTTGGACGGTTTGTCGGAGCTCGCGCAGCCGGCGAGCATGGCGAAGGAGGCCAGGGCGGCGAGCGCCGCCCCGACCAGTTTCCTGCTGGTCATGATTCTTCCTCAGGTCGGTTTCCGGGTATGGCGGGAAGAGGCCCGCCTGTCACACCCGCGACACGCAAAGGAAGGACAACCGCTCCGGGACCGGTCTCCAGCGCGGCGGATCACGTCCCGAGACCGAACCGCCCCGCGGCGGGGACTTCCACGTCACCATGGTCCGCCCACGCCGGACGAGCAGCCACGTGACGATGAGGAGCACGGCCGCCGCCAGCACCGCGAGACACAGGTGCAGCCCACTGTGCTCACTGCCGCCGTCGTGCGCGGGTGTGTCCGCACAGCACGGATCCGCCATCGCGACGGCGGCCGTTTCGTGCGTGCCGCCGTGCCCGGCTCCGGCGATGACGTGGTGCATTCCGACCAGACCCAGCGCCACCACGCACAGCAGCAGCCACCGCAGGGCGGCCGGGTACGCGGGCTGGGTCACGCCTTCACCGTAGCCGACGTGAGATCGTGGGCGGGTGACGCTGTCCGAACACGACATCCGCGCCGTCCGCGCCCGCGCGCAGCTGCTCAGTGCCCCGGCCGCGGACGTGCTCGCCGTCGCGCGCTCGGTCGCCGCGATCCAGGCGCAGTCGAGTCCCGCGGCCAGGCTCGCGTTCCGGGCCCGCTGCCGGGGCCTGATCGCGGCGGACGTCGACGTCTCCCGGGCGGTGGCCCGCACCTGGCTGATGCGCAAGACGCTCCATCTGGTCCCGGCCACCGACCTTCGCTGGCTGAACCGGCTGTTCGGGCCGCGCAACGCCCAGGCCGGTCAGGGCCGCCGCAAGCAACTCGACCTCACCGACGAACTCTGCGAACGCGCGCTGAAACGTCTCCAGGACCTCCTACCGGGCAAGGCGCTCACCCGGCAGGAGATCCTGGAAGGCTTGGCGGCCAAGGGAATGGCTCTCGATCCGAGGTCCCAGGACCCGGCCCACCTTTTGGCGTACGCGGCCGACAGGGGGTTGATCTGCCGAGGCGCGGATGAGGGCGCCGAACCGACGTACGTCCTCCTCG
Organism: Amycolatopsis sp. cmx-4-19; assembly: GCA_049998115.1. Classification (GTDB taxonomy): domain Bacteria; phylum Actinomycetota; class Actinomycetes; order Mycobacteriales; family Pseudonocardiaceae; genus Amycolatopsis. The sequence continues at coordinate 5,922 of JAEBEO010000030.1, forward strand.
ACGAATGGATCACCGAAGACCACACTCCGGATGACCCGCATGCGGAACTCGCCCACCGCTACCTGACCGCGTACGGCATCGCGACAGCCGACGACTTCGCCGCCTGGTCGGGACTTCCGCCCGGCACTTGCCGCAAGGCCTTCGCGACACTGGATCTCGTACCGGCGGGCAACGGCTTCGCGCTCACGGGAACCGATCTGGCCGCTCCGGCCTGTCCTCCGCGCCTGCTCGGCGCGTTCGACACCTTCCTGCTGGGCTACCGGGACCGCGACCTGCTCCTCGACCCGGCGCTGGCGAAACGCGTCAACTCCGGTGGCGGGATGATCGCGCCCACCTTGCTGGTGGACGGCCGGATCGCCGGGACCTGGCGCACGAAGCGGACCGCGAAGCAGACAAAGGTCGTCATCGAGCCCTTCGCCCCGCTTTCACGCTTCGCCGTCACCGGTCTCGAGTCCGAAGTGGACGACTACGGCCGCTTCCTCGGGGAAGCGGCCGCACTCGTCATTTGAGGGACCGGAAGAACTCCCGCACGTCCGCGACCAGGATCTCGGGTTCCTCCAGTGCGGCGAAGTGACCGCCGCGGTCGACGTCGGTCCAGCGGACGATCGTGTGGGCCGGTTCCGAGTAGCGCCGGATCCCGACGTCGTGGGCGAAGATCAGCGCGGCCGTGGGCACGCCGGAGTTCTTCTCCTCGACACCCCACGCCTCTCCCTCGGTGTACCCGACGTACGCGGACGAAGCCGCCGTACCCGTGAGCCAGGTGAACATGACGTTGGTGAGCAACGTGTCGCGGTCGATGATCTCGTCCGGGAGGGTCGGGCGCGGATGCGTCCACTCGCGGAACTTGTCCATGATCCAGGCCAGCTGCGCGACCGGGGAGTCCACCAGCCCGTAGCCGAGTGTCTGCGGTCGCGTCGACTGGATCGAGATGTACCCGAACTCCTCCCGCGTGAACGCCTCGATCCGCCGGACGCGGTCGCGTTCGAGGTCGGTCAGCGAAGCCAGTTCCTCCTCCGGCATCTCCCTCGGGGGCATCGGTGTCAGACCGCCGTTGACGTGCACGCCGATCACCTTGTCCGGCGCCGCGCGGCCCACCTCCGGCGACACCGCGGCGCCGATGTCGCCGCCCTGCGCGCCGTAGCGTTCGTAGCCGAGCCGCCGCATGAGTTCCGCCCACGCCCGCCCGGTCCGCTCGGTGGTCCAGCCGGATTCCGTGGTCGGGCCCGAGAAACCGAAGCCTGGCAGCGACGGGATGACGACGTGGAACGCGTCGGCAGGATCCCCGCCGTACGCCTCCGGATCGGTGAGCGGACCGATGACGTCGAGGAATTCCACCACCGAGCCCGGCCAGCCGTGCGTGAGGATCAACGGCGTCGCGCCTTCCTCGGCCGAGCGGATGTGCAGGAAGTGGATGTCCTGTCCCTCGATCTCCGTGGTGAACTGCGGAAAGCGATTGATCTCGCGTTCGACGGCACGCCAGTCGTAGCCGTCACGCCAGTATTCGGCGAGCCCGCGCAGCCACGCCACCGGCACCCCGGTGTCCCAGCCGTCCCCGGGGAGCGGGGCGGGCCAGCGCGTGCTGTCCAGCTTCGCGTGCAGTTCGTCCAGCTGCTCCTGCGGGATGTCTAGGCGGAAGGGGTGGATCTCGGTGTTTCCCATGGCACCGACGTTAAGAGTCATTGCGGACAGCTTCGGTCCTCGATCGGAGCCGGTCGCCGGATACGGGAAGATGCGCTGGTGACGGACAAGTACTTGGCGTACGGCAGGCTCGTCCGCGGCGGGAGGATCCTGTTCGTCCGGCGGCGGCCCGGCTCCTTCCTCGGTGGGCGTTGGGAACTGCCGGGTGGCACCGTCGAGCCCGGTGAGGCCACCGCGGGGGCCGTGGTCCGCGAGTTCGCCGAGGAGACCGGGCTGACCGTGCGGGTCACCGGCGAACGCGGCGCCCACAGCTGGGACGACGTCGGGGGCAGGCCGATCCGGGTCCACGCCACGGTGTTCGCCCTCGCCGAAGACGAGCCGGGCGACGTCGTACTGGAACCCGACGAGCACGACGCTTTCGCCTGGTACACACCGGAAGAAGCCTCCGGGCTCGATCTCGCCGAGCACTTCCGTCAGGCACTCGAGGGCTGACACGAGGACGCCGCCGTGCCCGGGACCGACTCCGCGGTCCGGGTCACCCGGGTCCGTTCCGCCCAGCGGACGGCGGGTGTGATGAGCGTGCCCGCCAGCAGGAACAGCCCGCCCAGCACCACCCAGCCCAGCGGACCGCCCACCAGGATCAGGCCGGTCAGGAGCACCGGGCCGAGCATCCGGGCGATGGCCGTCCCGGCACCGAAGAGCCCCTGGTACTGCCCCTGTCTGCCCTCGGGCGCGAGGCCGAACCCGATCTCCCAGGAACCCGCCGCCTGCGCCATCTCCCCCACCACCTGCAAGGCGGCGCCCGCGAGCAGCACCAGCGCCGCGAGCCACGCCGAACTGCTCATGGCGGAGAACGAGAAGATCAAGCAGGAGACGAAGAGCAGCGATCCCGCGTACCGGGCGTAGCGGGAGGCGCTGCGCAGACCGGTGACGCCACGCGCCACCCGCACCTGGAACACCACGACGCTCGCCGTGTTGAGCACCAGCATCGCCGACACCAGCCAGCTCGGGGCGGCCGTCCTGGTCGAGATCCACAGCGGTAGCACCAGGCTGAACAGCGGCATGTAGAGCAACATGATCATGTTGAGCAGCGCCAGCAGCGCGTACGGGCGGTCGCGGAGAACGGCGACGGACGGCTCGCCGATCCGGACAGACGCCGGAGCCACCGAAGGGACCTTACGAAGCACGAGAGCCGCGACGACGAACGTGAGCGCGTCGATGACGAAGACGGTCAGGAAGGCCTCTCGCGTCCCGAGTGCCAGCGCGATCCCGCCGAGTGCCGCGCCGATCGCGATCCCCGCGTTGGACATCGCCTGCAGCCGGGCGCGGAACGTCGTGCGCTCGGCCGGGTCGATCAGGCCGGCGAGCAGCGCCTGCCTCGCCGCGCCGAGTCCGCATTGGAAGCAGGCGTAGACGCAGGCCGCGATCACGAACGCGACGGCCGAGCCGATGAAGAGGAAGGCGGTGACCGACACGGCCGTCCCGAGTCCCAGCACGACGGCCGTTCCCTTCGGCCCGCGACGGTCGGCCAGATGTCCCAGCGCGATCCCGGCGACCGAGTCGACCGCCCAGCCGACGGTGAGGCCGAGACCGACCTGCGCGGGGGAAAGCCCGACGATCAGCGTGAAGTAGAGGGCCGAACTGACATAGTAGGCGCCGTCGCCGACGGAGCTGATCAGCTGCGCCAAGGCCAGTCTCTTCGTGGACTCCATGGACTCAAGCTAGGCGCTGGATTGGCCGACCCCCAGTTCCAATCTCCGACGAGTTGATTGGGCCAATGTAGGTTCGGGCCATGCCGTTCCACATCAGCCTCGACGGGCAGACGGACCTGGCCGCGCGGATCTATCGCGAGCTCCGCGACGGTATCCTCGACGGGCGCCTGCGCTCCGGCGAACGCCTGCCGCCGACCAGGGAACTGGCCCGCGAACTCGACGTCTCGCGCAACACCGTCGCGGTCGCCTACGAACGGCTCACCGCGGAGGGCTTCCTCAGCGGCCAGGTCGGGCGCGGCACGTTCGTGAGCGCCGAACCCGTGGCGCGGACGGGCCGGGCCGCTCCGGCGGGTGCCGGGCTGCGGCCCGCCGAACGCTGGCGCTCGCTCCCCGCGCCGCTCGGCACCGACCGGCCGGCACCGGTCTTCGACTTCCGCGTCGGCGTCCCGGATCCGGGACTGTTCCCGCTGCGGACGTGGCGTCGCCTGGTCAGCCAGGCACTGCGGCCGTCGTTGCTGCCGCCGTCGGGGTACGCCGATCCGGCCGGGCTCGAAGCCCTCCGGATGGCGATCGCCCGCCATATCGGCGCCGCCCGGTCGGTGCGGGCGGGCGGTGAGGACGTCCTGGTCACCCAGGGGGCGCAACAGGCCCTCGACCTGATCGGCCGGGTCCTGATCGAACCGGGCACACGGGTCGCCGTCGAGGATCCCGGCTATCCCCCGGCGGGACGGCTTTTCACGTCGCTGGGGGCTCGGGTCTCGAAGGTACCTGTCGACGCCGAAGGACTGGATGTCGCAGCGCTCGCGAAAGGCACCCGTCTGGTCTACACGACGCCGTCGCACCAGTTCCCGCTCGGCACGCCGATGTCACTCGCCAGAAGGACGGCGTTGCTGGCCTGGGCGCAGCGGAACGACGCGGTGATCGTCGAGGACGACTACGACAGCGAGTACCGGTTCTCCGACCGGCCGCTCGAACCACTCCAGAGCCTCGACCGCAACGGCAGGGTGCTCTACGTCGGTTCGTTCTCGAAGACCTTGCTTCCCTTGCTACGTCTCGGTTTTCTCGTGGCGCCCGCTTCACTGCGGCCGGCGTTGAGCCAGGCGAAGCAGCTGATGGACTGGCATGGCGACCTCGTCACCCAATCGGCGTTGGCAGGCTTCATCGACGAGGGCCTGCTCGCCCGGCACGTCCGCAAGGCGACCCGGGAGTACGCGTTGCGGCGGGACCGGATCCTGGCGTTCGTCCGCGACGAACTGCGAGACGTGCTGGAAGTCGTCCCCTCGAGTGCCGGGCTCCATCTCTGTGCGCCGGTGACTCCACATGCGACGGTCACTGTGGACGATGTCGTCGCCGAGGCGGCACGGGCCGGGGTGGCCGTCGAAAGCCTGGCCACGTACGGGGGAACGCGCGGCGGCCTGGTGATCGGGTACGGATTGGTCGGTGCCGACCGGATGGACGACGGACTCGGGCGCCTCGGCGCGTGCTTTCCGGCCGCAAGCGGGTCGTGAAAGGGAATCTCAGGACACTTTCCGGGCTGAACGACCCTTTCACGAAGCCCGGATCCCGCTGGGCGGCCGAAATTGTCGTACCCCGGTGGTCTCCTCTTCCCAGGCGACAGCGGGCCCCGGCCGGGGCCCGCGCGCGGAAGCGAGGAGGAAGTCCCATGGCCGGAGAAACGGTGCTCACGGTGATCGGCAACCTGACGACCGACCCGGAACTGAAGTTCACCCCGTCGGGAGCGGCGGTCGCGAACTTCACGGTCGCGTCGACGCCGCGCGTCCTGGACCGGGCGAGCGGGGAATGGCGTGACGGCGACCCGCTGTTCCTGCGGTGCGCGTTGTGGAGACAGGCCGCGGAGAACCTGGCCGAATCACTTTCCCGCGGTACCCGGGTGATCGTGCAGGGCAGGCTGAAGCAGCGATCGTACGAAACCAAGGAAGGCGAAAAACGGACGGTGGTCGAACTGGACGTCGACGAGATCGGCCCGTCACTGCGCTACGCGACGGCGAAGGTGAACAAAGCGGGCCGGAGTTCGGGCGGCACCCCGTCGGACGGCGCGTGGGAGCGCACACCGGTGGCGGCGGCCGCCGGGAGTCCGGAGCCGCCCTTCTGAGGCCGGGCACGGAAGTTCCCTCCCGCGAGGGACCGATCTCCCTCTCCGGCGCCATGCGGACCGCGGCCGCCTGCTCGGATGCTGGAGATCGTGAACACGACCACGATCGTCACGGAACTCGGGCTGGACCCGGCCGACGAGCGGCACGCGGCGTTCGCCGCCGGACTCCGCGCCGGGCTCGCCCGGGTCGAAGACGAACTCCAGGAGGTGTTGCGCAGTCCCGGAGATCCGGATCTCACCGAGGCGGCCACCCACCTGGTACGAGCGGGCGGGAAGCGGCTCCGGCCGCTGGTCGTGAGTGGTAAGTGTCGTTCTAACGACGCTTACCACTCACGAGTCCTTGCCGGGGCTAGAATCCGACGACGTGCCCGCGGCGGGCGGGCACCCGGGTGACGAGGAACGGCCGGTGACCGACGTGACGGACCGCGGCGGGGAGGAGATCGTTTCCCGCCAGGTGGACAGATTCGATCAGCGGCGCGCGCAACTGGCGACGTCGGCATTGGTGACGTTGTCCGAACTGGGCTACGCCCGCACGAGCCTGCGGGACATCGCGCAGAACTCCGAGTTCTCCCACGGGGTCCTGCACTACTACTTCCGGAACAAGGCGGAGCTGATCACCTACTGCGTCAAGCAGTACAAGACCGCATGCGTCACCCGGTACGACCGGATAGTCGAAGGCGCGGAGACGGCCGAAGACCTGAAGCGGGCCTTCGGGGCGGCCATGGCGACGACGCTGCGCGAGGACGCGCGGCTGCACCGGCTCTGGTACGACCTGCGGAACCAGAGCCTGTTCGAAAAGGTGTTCCGGGCGGACGTCCTCGCGATCGACGAGACACTGGAACTGATGATCTGGCAGGTCGTGGCCCGGTACGCGGAACTGCTCGGCGAGCCACTGGACCTGGGACCCTCGACGGTCTACGCGATCTTCGACGGCTTGTTCCAGCAAGGGCTGCTGAGGTATCTCGCCGGCCGGGACGGCGCGGCGAGACATCTTCAGGATTCGGCGGAGCGGGTCTTGGCGCGGATCTTCACCAAGTGATGGTCGGGTACCAGATGATCCCCGTCCGGCCCAGCACCCGCAGATCCCAGTACAGCAAGGTGAACGTGCCCGCGATCAGCAGCGCGGCGCCGGTCACGACGGCGATCCTGGTGGGTTTGGCGAGCATCCACCGCTGTAGCCGCCCGCCCGTCCCGTTCGTGAGGACGAGGAACAGCAGTGCCATCACCAGGATGTTGCCGACGGACTGCAACGCGAAGGCGGCCGCGCCGTAGAGGACGTTGTGGCTTTCGGCCGCGCTGCGGAACATCATCCGGAACAGCGGGAACGGCCGTCCGATCAGGAATCCGCCGATGAGGGCGCCCATCAGGAGGAGCGGCGCGGGCGGGAACCGGCGGGTGAGGCCGGCGATCGGGTTGCGGATGATGCCGACGGAAGCCAGGCCCAGCACGAGGAACACGAGACCGATCACGCCGTAGACGATCATCGACTGGATGTTCCGCGGCGTGAGCCCGCTCGGCGAGGTCGCGGTCGAGAACTGCGGCATCCGGGTGCCGACGAGCGCGACGATCACGCCGTACACCACGGAAACGGTCAGCATGCCCGCCGCGATCCAGCCCAACGGTTTCAGGGTGTTCACGAACTTCGGCCGTCCGGCGGTTTCGCCGCCGACTAGCGGGGCCACCGCAGCGAACGCGGCGATGTTGCACGCGGTGAACGTCCCGGCGAGCCCCGACACGAAGGCGAAGAAAGTCCCGGCCAGCACACCGCCGATCGGGGTCTCCTTGGCGTTGTGCCCCAGGAGCGTGTTGGCGACGCTGTCGCCGATCACACTGTCCACAAAGGGCGCGGACCAGACCACCGTCAGCGCGAAACCGGCGAGGACGGACCAGGAGACCACCCGCCACCGGTGTTCCGGATACGGTCCGGAACCGAGGAAATTCGCTTGCGGGGTAACGGGAACACGTTCGGTGACGGACATCGGCCCTCCGGGGGTAGGCGATTCCTCTGGTGCTCATCGTCGTTCCCGGGAGGGAGGTACGCCACCTCCAAAGTGCCGATCCAGGGTGCCGCCGAGCGGCCTACGCGCCTCGGCGGCCCCACAGACCGTCAGGTGTCCACTGTGGCGCGGAAACCCGGATACTCGTCTTCGAGCCGCTGCAGTCGCGAGGTCAGTTCACCGATGCGGACCTCGTACTCCCGGCCCAGCGATTCGTAGCGCAGGAGCATCGAGCTGTAGCAGCGCAGGTCGTCCTGTTCGAGCGAGCCGTCGCGGAAGGACGTCCAGAACACCAGCGCCGCCGAGACGAGCATCACGAAGGCGACCAGGACGGCCAGCAGGAAGGCGAGACCGGTCAGCCCGCTCAGCTCGCCTTCGGTGTAGACCCGGACGAACATCACCGCCGCGATCAGCCCGATCAGCATCACCGCGGCCAGCATGCTCAGCTTCGAACCGCGCGAAAGCGTGCGCCAGGTGAGCCGCCGCCGGTCGTCCTTGTTCTCCCGCTGGTCGTGCCCGAGGTGATACAACGCCGCCGCGGCGCCACCGGTGGCCAGCACCGAGATCACCACGCTGATCACCAGTTGCAGGCCGAGCGGGTTCGTCCAGTCGACGTTGAACACCGAACTCGCCAGCCAGAGCATCACCGGGAAGTCGACCACCACGAGCCCGAGCAGGGTGAGCACTTTCGCCGACTTCGACACGCGATAGTGCCGCAGGCTGCCGCGCAGTTCGTCGAAGTCGATCTGCTCGGTCAGCACCTCCGCGCGGTGCTTGGCCTCGTACACGGTCATGAACTGCCCGCGAGGCCCGATCACCGGGGTGCGCGGGACGCGGTCCGCGGCGAGCTTCAGTTCCGCGATCCGCGCGCCGAGCCTGGCCCGGGTCCCGGCGTCCGCCCGCTGATGATCGTCCTGGTAGTCCTCCGCCGCCGCCCGCTGCAGGGGCAGCCGTGGGGTGATCCGGTCCAAGCCGTCCATGACTGTTCCTCCCTCTTCTCAGTACTCGATGTCGACCCGGCGCATCTTCACGGCGACGCTTTCGTCGAAGACGCCGCCGGACATCGCCGTCATACCCGGCGCGGTCCCCCCTCCACTCGAGTCGATCGCCACGGCCACTCCGGCCGCTCGCAACGCACCCGCCACCGCGCCGGCTCGCGCGGCGGACAGCTGCGCCCTGCCCTGTTCGGTCGAACCCGGCGGGTCCGCCGTGAACCCGCGGACGACGACCCGTGCCGCGGGCTTCGCGACGATCCTCGCCGCCAGTTCGGCCAGAACCCCTTGTGCCGAGGGGGAAAGCGCGGCCGAGTCCCCGGCGAACCCGAGGACTTCGTTGGACAACGTCGTCTTCGTCGTCCCGTCCGGGCCGCGCACCGAGACGATCCCGGGCACCGGGACCTCGGGTGTGGGGACGGTCCCGTTCGGCGGCCGCTGATCGGGCCGGGTCTCGTCGACGACGCAGTCGGCGGCACCCGCCGCGCGGCAGATCTCCCGCCAGTACGCGACGAGCCGTTCCCTGGTCGGGAGGGCGAGCGGCGGCTGGAGACCCGCGGTGGCGCCGATCCCGGCCATCACGAACCGCCAGCCGTCGAGCCGGGGCAGCAGCCCGCGCGTCTTCAGTTCCGCCGCCAGCGCCGCCGGTTCGAGCTGCCAGCCCGTCCGCCTCAGGTCGAAACCGCCGCCGGTCGCGAGCCCGCTGCCGATCACGACGAGCGTCCCCGGCCCGACACCGCGGACGGCGTTGTCGATGCCCGCCAGCAGGTCGACGCCGGGTCGCGTGGCAGCGAGCCCGCCGACGGCTTCGGCAACCCGCCGGACGTTGGCGTCGACGAGGCTCTCGCGCTGCAGCCCGTGCTCGACGGCGCCATTGGCGCGGCGCGGGGTCAGCGGCAGGGTCTGGACGGTGTCGCCGTCGACCGTCGCGACTATCGCGAGGCTGCCTCTGCCGTTCTTCCCGTCGGTGGCGTCCTGGCTGTGCGCCGCCTCCGCGAGGCGGCCTTCGATCCCCGGGGGAAGGGAAGGCCGAGGTTCGTTCGAACTGGCGGAAGCGAGGACGACGATCCGCTCCCCGTCGCCCCTGGCCGCTCCGGCCCGGGCTCCACAGGCGCTGACCAGCGACGTCGCCAGCGCGGTGGCCGCTAAGAGGGTCGGCAGTGCGGTTCGCGAACGCTTCATGGTGACCTCCCCGACTTTAAAGGCAAACCCCAGTGTGGCAGTTGCCGATATGCGACGTCAATTGCCATCAATATCGGGCAGTTGACGGATGCGAACTTGAGATCTCCCCCGCCGATCCTGGTTCGAATGAGTGAAGGCCCGCTACAGGGAGTCGAGACCGGACCCCGAGGGGACGGCGGTATGCTCCCCGCGAAGAATCACCAGGAGTAACGTGCGGCAATAGCCGTACGAAAGACCCAGCGCGATGGCAACTGCCGATGCGAACGGAGTAATCTATTCCGATGAGTGGTCCGGTACCCGGCGTGGACGGTGTCCGCAGTGCTCTGGTGAGACTGCGGACGCGAACCGGGCTGAGCGCCGAACGGTTGCGCTCCACGGAAGTCGGCGTCCGGCCGATCCTGGACCTCCCGGTCGTCCGGCAGATCGTGAACACCACGGACAAATCCGAACCGGAGGCCGCGCTGGAGGCGGTGCGGCGGATCGCCGCCCAGCTGCCGACCGAGGACCTCGTGATCGTCGACATGGCGCTCTCCCTCGGCCTGCTCGCCGAGCGATTCCCGGACGCCCCCGACGTCGAGACCCTGTACGCGGCCGACGTCGGCGAGCGCCGCGAGCGTCTCGTGGAACTCTGGGAACCGATCCACCGGTTACTCGGCGTAGCGACCCCGGAGCGCCAACTGACCGTGCGCGCGCTCCGGTCCACCCTGGAGAGCGGCGCCATCGCCAAGCTGGCCGAACTCTGCGTCAGCAGTTCCGTGCTCGACGTCGCCCTCCCCGAGCCCGTCGGGCCTGCCGGTTCCTCTCCCCGCGCGGCGACCGTCAGCGTGATCGGCTCCGCCGTCGTCGACCACATCTACGTCGTGGACCACATCCCTTCCCCCGGTTCGTCGACCCCGCTCATCTCCTACGAGACGCACCCCGGTGGGAAGGGCCTCAACCACGCGGTGGCGAACGCCCGGCTGGGCATGGACGTCCACATGGTCACCGCGGTCGGCGACGACCTGCCCGGCCAGATGCTGCTGGACTACATGGCCACCGAGGGCATGCGGCTGAACCTGGTCAAGGTGGTGCCGAACGCCAAGACCCCGGTGGTGGGGGTGTTCATGACCCGCAACGGCGGCGCGGTCCTGCTGCCGTGGATGAACGAAGGCGAGATCCGGCTCGACCCGGCCGACTTCCACACCCACTCGCTGCGCGGCGTGCTCGAAGCGTCGGACGCCGTCGTGATCACGTTCGAGCAGCCCATGGCGGCCACCCGCGAGGTGCTGCGCGTGGTGAGCAGCCTCGAAAAGAAGCCACTGATCGTGGTCCGGCCGTCCCCGCCGATCGCCAGCCCGCAGTTCCTGTACGAGCATTTCGCCGACATCGACTACCTGGTCGGTACCCAGTGGGAGCTCCGGGAGCTGCTTTCGGGTGCCAGCGACGAGATCACCACGGAGGCACTGGCGTCGAGCCTGCTCATGCTGGGCGTGCACGGTGTCTGCATCACCGAGGAATTCGGCTGCATGGTGCGCTCGGAACACCTGCGCGCGGACATCGCCCGGTTCCCGACGGCGTTGCGGGACACACCCGGCGCGCGGGAAGCGTTCAGTGCCGCCCTGATCCACCGCCTGCTGCTGAAGGACCGCAAGATCGACCGCACCGACCTCGAATGGGCGACGGCCGCCATGACCGCGGCCCAGTCGTTCGGCGGCGTCGCGGATTCGATGCCGATGGCACAGCAGGTGGACCGCGTCCTCGAAGTATCACCGGAGCACGAAGCCCATGACTGAACAGCTCTTCGTCGAGCACTCGCTCAGTCGAACCGGCGGGAACGGCTTCCGCGTCCGGGTCCTCGACAACGCGTTGAACACCGGAAACCCCCCGGTGGCCGCGATCTACGGCGACCCGGTCGACGGCTGTCTCGTCCGGATCCACTCGCGTTGCGTCTACTCCGAGATCCTCGGCTCGGTCGATTGCGACTGCCACGACCAGGTGGAGCACGCGAAGCAGCTGATCGCCACCGCCGGGGCGGGCGTGATCATCTATCTCGACCAGGAGGGTCGCGGGGCCGGGCTGCTCGCCAAGGCCCGCGGGTACGTCTACAGCCAGCTCAACCAGGCCGACACCTTCGCCAGCTACCGCGCGCTGCACCTTCCCGACGACTCCCGCGACTACGCGCCCGCCGCCGATCTGCTGGAAAGCCTGGGCCTGACCCGCGTCCGGTTGCTGACCAACAACCCGGAAAAGATGAAAGCGCTGGAAGCTCGTGAGATCATCGTCCAACGCGAGCCGTCGATCGTGCCGGTGAGCGACCAGGCTCGCGCGTATCTCGAGGCCAAGCGCCGGCACGGCCACCTGATCCCGAGCCTGACCGACAGCTGAGCCACCGGTTCCCGGAGGACGATGGACTTCGACGAGGTCGCGGACGAGCTCTATGCCGGCGATCCGGCCGAGTTCGTCGCCGTGCGCAACCAGCGGGCGAAAGAAGCGAAGGCGGCAGGAGACGCTGCCTTGGCCGAACGGGTCCGCGCGCTCCGGAAACCGACACTCGCGGCCACCATCCTCAATCGCCGGGCGGGTTCCCCCGAACTGGCCGCATTGGCACGGCTGGGCGAGGACCTGCGGAAGGCCCATTCGGCGCTGGCCGGGGCGGAACTGCGCAAGCTCACCAAGCGGCGTCAGGAACTGGTGAACCAGGTCCTCCAGGAAGAACGCTCGATGAGCGAGTCGGTCGCCCGGGAGGTCGAAGCGACCTTGGAAGCCGTCGTGGCCGACCCCGAGGTGGCCGCACTCGCCCTGGCGGGCAGGCTCAGTTCCGGCGCGGACAGTGCGGGCGACCACTGGCTGACGAGCGGGTTCGCGCCGCACCCGAAGCGGGAACCCGCACGGGAACGGGAAAAACCGGCGACCGTGTCGCGTTTGGACGATCGGCGGAAGGCGAAGCAGAAGGCCGCCGCCGACGCCGCCACGAAAGCCGACAAGGAACGAACCGCCCAAGCCCGCGAAGAGGCCGAGCGCGAACAGAAACGGCTCGCGGAGTTCAACCGGCTCCGGCGCGACGCGGCCGAACTCGCGAAAGACGTCAAGCAGGCGGAAATCGACCTGTCCCGCGCCGGACGCCGGTCCGAAAAGGCCACGGAGAAGGCGAACGACCTCAGGCGGCGCCTCGCCGACGCCGAACTGGAGGAGGAGACGGCGAACGGGGAGACCGCCGCCGCCCAGACCACCCTGGACGATCTGCGCGCGGAAGCGGAGCGGATCGACGAAGCCCTCGAGGAGTACTAGACCGTGTCCTGCGAGTCTGTTTCCGGGTGGTTCCTGGCGGTGCGGGCGGATCGCCCTCGTAACTGGTTGTACTCGGGCGTATCCGCCCGTGCCGTCAGGGACCACCCGGGCGCGAAGACCGCGAACACGACTTGCAGGACACGGGCTAGGCCGGCTGGCGGTCACGAACTCGAGCGGCGGTCATTCGCCGTCCGTAAGGCGTCTTCCCACCCGGTTTGTACACCGAAAGCACGGTCATGGTCAGGTACATCGTCGTCGAGACGATGATCGGGTAGAACCCGTCCGGCCGACGGCCCGGCGCGACGAACACGCCGTCCCCTGTGGACTCCGCGGCCGCGGCCAGCTCGCGGAGCCCGGGCAGCAGCGAGAACACCGTGAGCCCGAGCGCGATCAGCGTCAGCAGCACTTTGATCGCGACCCACTTGTACCGGATCAGTCCCCATTTCGTGCCCACGCCGAGCACGATGCCGCTGACCGCCGCGAGCAGGCTGACCGGCAGCAACAGATAGCCGCCGACCTGGTCCATCATCAGGATGGCCGCGTGCTGCCGTCGCGGATCGTCGGTGAACACGGAGGTGAAGGTCAGCACCGCGTTCACCATGGTGATCCCGAGCCAGCCGAGTGACGTGACGACATGGACGACGAGGACGAGTTTCCGCCACCGCGGGGTGAGCGTCATCGGCGGTCGCCGCACTGTGGGAGTACTCATGGACCCAGTGTTTCCGGGGCGGGCGCTCCCGTCGTCCGTCGTGGGGCGGCACCCGGTCTACGTATCGTGGAGTACGAGTCCGCGGAGGTACGCGGCCTGCCCGGCGTGCTGAAGATCGTCGGACAGGACGCTGACCAGGCGCACCCCGAGGGTGACCGGCGGATCCCACGCGTCGTCGACGATACGGTCGAGGGCGGCCTCGTCCAGTCCGCCGGCCCACGCCGCCGTCGCTTCGTGCACCGCGTCGTGGTAGCCGGTCAGCAAGTCGGCCGAGTCGACGCGGACCGCGGCGACGTCCTCGGCGCGGTGCCCGTAGCCGGTGTCCGCGACCGGGAAGGGCAGCTCGAACCGGCCTGCCCAGCCGCCCGCGGTCCAGACCTGCTCGGTGCCCATGAGGTCGGCGACGTGGTCGTCCTGCACGCGGGTCAGATGCCAGACCAGCCAGGCGATCGTGTTCGCGCCCGGCGCCGGGCTCGCCGTCAGCTGCTCGGGGGTCAGCCCCTCGACAGCCTGGTGCACGACCTCCTGGATGCGGCCGAACCCGTCGGTCAGTACCTCTGCCAGTTTCATCGAATCCCCTTCCGAAGTCTCGTCCGCCGCCCACGATGCCACCACGAGGTGACCCGGACCTTGCACCCTTGACTTATATAAGTTCAGACCGTGATAGTTGCCGGATGCACGCGTTCGACGTCCTGGGTGATCCGGTGCGCCGCCGGATCCTGGAACTGCTGGCGGACGGGGAACTGAGTTCCGGCGACGTGACCACGGTGGTCCGCGGCGAATTCGGGATCTCGCAGCCCGCGGTCTCCCAGCATCTGCGCGTCCTGCGCGAGAACGGCTTCACCACCGTCCGCGCCGAGGGCGCGCGGCGGCTGTACTCCGTGGATCCCGGCCCGCTCAAGGAGATCGACGGCTGGCTGGAGCAGTACCGCCGGTTCTGGACGGGCCCCCTCGACGCGCTCGCCACCGAAATCGCGCGCGGCCGCCGTGAACGCCGGAAGGCCGCCGAAGAGAACAATTAGTCTTCGCCCGTGCGCTCGGCGTCGCCCTTCCCGCCGCAGTCGTCGCTTCCCTGCTTCGGCACGATGGCGGCTCCGGCCGGGGCGACGGTTCCACCCTGCCGCCGTACCGGGCGCTGGACTGGGATTTCCCGCGCAGAGGAGCGCGGGCGCGGGGACTGTCGGACCCCGCCCCTAGAATCGTCCGGGTGGCAGCCCCCGACATCGGTACCTCGGAAGCCCTCGAAACGCTGAACCGCGTTTTCGGCTACGACAGTTTCCGCGGCGAACAGCACGCGATCGTCGAACACGTCATCGCAGGCGGTGACGCGCTCGTCCTCATGCCCACCGGTGGCGGCAAGTCGCTGTGCTACCAGATCCCGGCGCTGGTGCGGCCCGGCGTCGGCATCGTCATCTCGCCGCTCATCGCGTTGATGCAGGACCAGGTCGACGCGTTGCGCAACCTCGGCGTGCGCGCGGGTTTCCTCAACTCGACGCAGGACTACGCCGAGCGCAACCGCGTCGAGGCCGCGTTCCTCGCCGGCGAGCTGGACCTGCTGTACCTGGCACCGGAACGGCTTTCGGTCGAAGCGACCGTGCGGCTGCTCGATCGCGGCAAGATCTCGCTGTTCGCCATCGACGAGGCGCACTGCGTCTCCCAGTGGGGCCACGACTTCCGGCCCGACTACCTGATGCTGTCCGCGGTGCACGAGCGCTGGCCCGACGTGCCGAGGATCGCGCTCACCGCCACCGCCACCAAGGCGACGCACGCCGAGATCGCGTCACGGCTCAACCTCGAAGACGCTCGGCATTTCGTCGCGAGCTTCGACCGGCCGAACATCCAGTACCGGATCGTCGGCAAGAACTCCCCGCAGCGCCAGCTGCTGGAACTGTTGCGCACCGAGCACAAGGGCGACGCGGGGATCGTCTACTGCCTGTCGCGGAACTCGGTCGAGAAGACCGCGGACTTCCTGGTGGAGAACGGGATCGCGGCGGTGCCCTACCACGCGGGGCTGGACGCGCGGACCCGCGCGAAGCACCAGTCACGGTTCCTGCGCGAGGACGGGCTGATCGTCGTCGCCACCATCGCGTTCGGCATGGGCATCGACAAACCGGACGTGCGGTTCGTCGCGCATCTGGACCTGCCGAAGTCCGTCGAGGGCTATTACCAGGAGACCGGTCGCGCGGGCCGTGACGGGCAGCCGTCGACGGCGTGGCTGGCGTACGGCCTCCAAGACGTGGTGCAGCAGCGCAAGATGATCGACACGTCGGAGGGCTCCGACGCGCACAAGCGGCAGCTGAGCGCCCACCTCAACGCGATGCTGGCGTTGTGCGAGACGGTCGAATGCCGCCGGGTGCAGGTCCTGAGTTACTTCGGGCAGCACAGTGAGCCGTGCGGGAACTGCGACACCTGCCTGTCGCCGCCGGAGACGTGGGACGGCACGGTCCCGGCGCAGAAGATCCTTTCCACGATCGTCCGGCTGCAGAACGAACGGCGGCAGAAGTTCGGCGCCGGGCAGATCGTCGACATCCTGCTCGGCAAGACGACGCCGAAGGTGACCCAGCACGGGCACGACTCGCTGAAGGTGTTCGGGATCGGCACGGAGCTGAAGGAACCCGAGTGGCGGGGCGTGGTCCGGCAGCTGCTGGCACAGGGACTCGCCGCGGTCGAGGGCGACTACGGGTCGCTCGTGCTCACCGATGCCAGCGCCGAGGTGCTCGGCGGGCAGCGGAAGGTCCAGCTACGGCGTGAGCCGGAGCGCGCGGCCAAGGCGGCCGCCCGGTCCGGCGCGAAGAAGGCCGCTGTCGCGGACATGCCCGCGGAGGCGGCGCCGCTGTTCGAACTGCTGCGTTCGTGGCGGGCCGCGGCGGCGAAGGAGCAGGGAGTGCCCGCGTACGTGATCTTCCACGACGCGACC
Organism: Amycolatopsis sp. cmx-4-19; assembly: GCA_049998115.1. GTDB lineage: Bacteria > Actinomycetota > Actinomycetes > Mycobacteriales > Pseudonocardiaceae > Amycolatopsis. The sequence continues at coordinate 22,449 of JAEBEO010000030.1, forward strand.
CTGCGCCAGATCGCCACCAAACGACCCGCCACGCTCGCGGAGCTGGGCACCGTCAGCGGCGTCGGCGAGAACAAGCTGGCCAAATACGGCGAGCAGATCCTCGAAACACTCGCTGACAACGCTTAGGCCGTGTCCTGCAAGTCATGTTCGCTGGCTTCGCGCCCAAGCGGCCCCTGACGGCACGGGCGGATACACCCGAGTACAAACCGGTACGAGCACGATCCCGCCCGCACCCGCCAGGACCTGGATCACGAAGCCCATCGAACGGACTCACCGGACACGGCCTAGCCGTCAGTTCTCGTAGGGTCGACGCGGGGGCCGTCCGGTCATGCCGTCGACCTTGCGCACGGCGCCGTCGATCTGGTGGTGGTACTTGCCCTTGGTCTTGCCGTCGACGAAGGTCGCTGCCTTGTTCACGACCTTCGAAACCTTCTCAGGATTCTTCCGTACGTAGGCGCGCACGGCCCCGGCGGTGCCGGCCAGGGCGGTCAACTTCCGCAGTAGAGCCACGATGGGTCCCTTTCCTCGGGGTCGTCTGGTTGTCCTGCTCAACGACCGGTGGTGCTCACCGGGTTCCCCGTGGAGCGCCGAATCACTCATTTCGGATGTCGGCCCTGCTCACGCTACGGGAAATCCAGGCGCGCGGCGCGGCGCCTGCCGTTAACTTGGGCGCATGCGGGATCTGTCGCTGCTGCCCAAGGCCCATCTGCACGTCCACCTGGAGAGCACCGTCCGGCCGGACACGCTCCGTGACCTCGGTGAGGCGAACGGCGTCGTCGTCCCCGCCGGGCAACCCGTGTTCGACGGGTTCCGGGCGTTCGCCGACTACAACGCGCTGCTGCGGTCCTGCCTGCGGCGGCCGGCGGACTTCGAACGTGTGGCGCGCGAGTTCTGCGAAGACCAGGTCGAAGACGGTGTCCGCTACACCGAAGTCACCTTCACGGCGGCGTCGCACGGCGAGCGCCTCGGCGAGCCGGACATGCCACTGGCGTCCGTCCTCAAAGGACTGTCGATCGGCGCCGCCGGACACGGCCTCACCACCCGGGTGATCCTGGACCACTCACGGCGCCGGTCGGTCGGCCGCGCCCGGCTTACCCTCGACCTCGCCCGCCGCTACGCCCCGGACGGGGTGATCGCGATCGGGCTGGCCGGTGAGGAGAAGTATCCGCTCGCGCCGTTCGCGGGGATCTGTGACGAGGCCGACGAGGCCGGGCTGCACCTGGTGCACCACGCGGGCGAGGATGCCGGACCGGACAGCATCCGCGAAGCGCTCGACCTCGGCCGCGGCGAACGGATCGGGCACGGAATCCGGATCCTGGAGGACGACGCGCTGGTCGCGGAGGTGCGGGAACGCGGTATCGCGCTGGAGGTCTGCCCGTCGTCGAACGTGACGCTCGGGCTCGTGCCGTCGTTCGAGGAGCACCCGCTCCCCCGGCTGGTCGACGCCGGGCTCGTGGTCACGCTCAGCACCGACGTCCCGTCGGTCACCGGGACCACGCTGACCGACGAGTTCCTGCGCACCCGGGAGGCGTTCGCCTACGACGACCTCGCGCTCGCCGCCCTGGCGCGGGCTTCCGTCGACGCCTCCTTCGCCCCCGCCGACCTCAAGCGCACGATCCACCAGGAGATCGACGCCTGGCTCCACCCACGCGTCTAGTCCTCTGGTTGCGGTAGTTGCACGCGCAAGGACCGCAACCAGAGGACTGAACGCGGAAGGGGAGACGGGGCCCCACAACTTCTCCACATCCGTCACGTACCGTGGAACCGGTGACCGCTTCGTCCCCTTCGACCCTGGACCTCGTCGGCCAGTGGGAGCCCCCGCCCGACAAACGCGGCCCGCGCGGCTGCGTGATGCTCGCGTTGCTGGTCGTGGGCGCCTTGGTGGCCGGGCTGGTGTGGGTGGTCGTCAGCCTCGACGACCGCGAACCGGGGCCGGTCAAACCGCAGTTCGTCGTCCCCGCGCTCAAGCCCGCCGCCCGTTCGGCGGTCCCCGGTGACGCCGGACCGCTGCCCGCGGAGCCCGCGAAGGACGCCTGGATCGCGAAGGTGTCGGAGAACACGGACATTCCTTCGCGCGCGCTGCGTGCGTACGTGAACGCGGCCGAGAAAGCCCCCGCTCGCTGCGACATCACCTGGGCGACCGTCGCCGGGATCGGCCGCACCGAGTCGCAGCACGCCCGCCACGACGGCTCCCGCGCCGGCGAGGACGGCGTCGTGACGCCGCCGATCATCGGTATCCCGCTCGACGGCTCCCCCGGCGTGCTGGCGGTCGTCGACACCGACAAGGGTGTCCTCGACGGCGACCCGAAATGGGATCGCGCGGTCGGCCCGATGCAGTTCCTGCCCGCCACCTGGAAGCGGTACGGCGTCCGCGCGAGTGGCGACGGCGCCGCGCCGGATCCGCAGAACATCGACGACGCCGCGATGACGACGGCGCGCTACATGTGCGCGAAGGGCGGCGACCTCGGCAAGCCCGCCGGCTGGTGGACCGCGGTGCTGACCTACAACAACTCCACGGCGTACGGGCAGGAAGTGTTCAGCAACGCAGACGCCTACGGCAAGGCCGCCCTGAAGCTCTGACGCCCTAAGCGGGCAAGAGTCGCGTCACCAAGTGGGTCAGCTGGTGCACGTTGCGGCACTCGTGCATCTCGACGACCTCCGCGTACGCGTGCGCCTCGGAGTCCCCGGTGGACCACAGCGCCGTCCGCTCGGGGTTGAGCCAGTACGTATGCCTCGCGGCGGAAGCGATTGCGCGCACGGCCGCCAGATTCGGGTCGCCGCCGTTGGTCCTGGCGTCGCCGAGGATGAGCACGGAGGTCTTGGCGCCCACGGCGTCCGCGTACCGCTCGGCGAACTCCCCCAGCGCGTTCCCGTAATCGCTGTGGCCGTCCCAGCGGGTCAGTTCCGCGTCGGCGAGGATGCGCGCGCCGAGGTCCTCCGGGTCGGCCGCACCGGTGTCGACCAGATGGGTGATCTCGTCGCAGGCGTCGATGAACGCGAACACACGCACCTTGCCGAACTGGTCCTTCAACGCCTGCACGAGCAGTATGGTGAAGTTCGCGAATCCGGCCACCGAGCCCGACATGTCGCACAGCAGCACGATTTCCGGCCTCCCCGGCCGATGACGGCGGTACGACGGCCGCATCGGGACACCGCCGGTCGACAGTGAACGCCGCAACGTCCGGCGCAGGTCGATCCGGCCGCGCGCGTGCCGGCGGCGCCGGGCGGCCAGCCGGGTGGCGAGCTTGCGCGACAACGGCTGCACGACCCGGCGAAGCTCGGCGAGTTGCGCCCGGCTGGCGAGCAGGAAGTCGACGCGGTCGGCGGCCGGTGGGACGGCGTGCCGCGAAACCCGTTCCCTGCCACGGACTTCCGCCACGCGACGGCGTGCCTCGGTCCGGACCAGTCCGCGAAACCCTTCGACCCGGCGGCGGACGTCGTCGCGATCCAGCCGGTCGGTGAAGTCCTCCGGCACGCCCGCGCGGATCGCCTCGAGCACCCGCACCACGAGTGTCTGCGGCTGAAGCCGTTCCAGCGTCTGATGCGCCGACCACCCACCCGCGCCCGCCGTGCCGCCGTACTCCCCCAGCATGGCGACGGCGAGTCCGGCCAGTCGCGTCAGTTCCGCCTGGTCGTCGGCCGCCAGCGCCGAAGCGAGCCGATCACGCAGCGCCGCGAGGTCGTCGACGGGGTCCTGCGAGGGCGCGCCGACGCCGAGCGGGAAGTAGAGGTCGAACGTCGCGTCGAACACCGCGCGCTGGCCGCCGCGCCGGACCAGCGCCGCCGCGAGGCCTTCCCGCATCTGCTCGCGAGAAGCGAGGCCGAGTACTTCGAGTGCCGCGGCGGCGTCGACCGTTTCACTGGGGCCGGCGGGGATCCCGTGCTCCCGCAACGCTTCCACGAACTCGACGAGCCTGCCCGGCACGCCGCTCACGAGTCGAGGACCTTGCCGAGTTCCAGCCGCGCGTCCGCCTTCACGACGTCTTCCTGATGCTTCAGTATGACGCCGAGGCTCGCGCGGACGACGTCCTCGCCGAGGCTGTCCGCGCCGAGCGCCAGCAGGGTGCGTGCCCAGTCGATGGTCTCGGCGACCGACGGCGCCTTCCGCAGTTCCATCGCCCGCAGCGCGGTGATCACCTTGATCACGGACGCGGCCAGCGCGTCGTCGACGCCCGGCACCTTGAGCTGCACGATGCGTTGTTCCAGTGCGGCGTCGGGGAAATCGATGTGCAGGAACAGGCACCGCCGCCGCAGCGCCTCGGAAAGCTCCCGGGTGGCGTTGGAAGTCAGTACCACGAAGGGTGTGCGCCCGGCGGTGATCGTGCCGAGTTCCGGGACGGTGATCTGGAAGTCGCCGAGGACCTCCAGCAGCAGCCCCTCGATCTCGACGTCGGCCTTGTCGGTCTCGTCGATGAGCAGGACGGTCGGCTCGTCGCCCTTGATCGCCGTCAGCAGCGGCCTGGCCAGCAGGAACTCTTCGCCGAAGATGTCGTTGCGGGCTTCGTCCCACGTCTCGTCACGGCCTGCGGTGATCCGAAGAAGCTGCTTCGCGTGGTTCCACTCGTACAGCGCGCGGGACTCGTCGACGCCTTCGTAGCACTGAAGCCGCACGAGCCGGGACCCGCTGGCCTCCGCGACCGCCTTGGCCAGTTCGGTCTTGCCGACCCCCGCGGGGCCCTCGATCAGCAACGGCTTGCCGAGGGCGTCCGCGAGGAACACCGTGGTGGCGACTGCGGCCGAGGCCAGGTAGCCGGTGTCGGCGAGCTTCGCCGTCACGTCTTCCACTGAAGTGAAGTACCCGGTCCCAGCCACGCGGCCTCCCTGCTCGATCGCCTACCCGGCCGACTCTACGTCGCGTTCCGGCTTGGGCAGCAGGAACCCGACCGCGAAGGTCAGCACCACCATCACCACGACCACCCAGAACGTCCGCTGCGCGGCGGCCGTGGGATCCGCGAGGCCCGCGTCGAAGAACACCGTCCCCAGCAACGCCAGCCCGAGCGCGCCACCCACCTGCTGAAGCGACGTCAGGGCACCCGAAGCGGACCCGGCCTCCGAAGGCTCCACACCGGACAGCGCGATCTCGAAGTACGGACCCATGATCAGGCCCGAGCCGATCCCGGCCACCAGCAGCGCGGGCGCGATCAGCCACGGTCCGGCGTCCGGGCCGATGAGCAGCAGCAACGCGACCACGCCCGCGGCCATGATCAGCGCGCCGGTGTGCAGCACCTTGCGGCCGTGCTTGCGGACCGCCTGCACCAGGCCCATCCCGAGGATCATCCCGAGTGACATCGGCACCCCGGTGAGCCCGGCCTTGAGCGGCGGGAAACCGAGTCCGAGCTGCAGGTACAGCGTGAACACGAGACCGAAACCGGAGAACGCCGCGAAGTAGATCGTCCCGGTCGCCATGCCGGCCAGGAAGCTGCGCTTGCGGAACAGGCTGGGTTCCACCAGCGGGTCACCGCCGCGACGGCTCTTGCGCTTCTCGAACCACGCGAAGACGCCGAACACCACGACGGCGGCGGCCATCATCGCGAACGTCCACAGCGGCCAGCCGTATTCGCGGCCCTGGACCAGCGGGAAGACGATCAGCAACGCGCCGGCGGTGGCGAGCAGCGCGCCGGGGATGTCCAGGGTGAGGGAGGCACCGCGCCGGGATTCGGGCAGGAACTTCAGCGCCGCCAGCACGGCGAGCGCGCCGATCGGGAGGTTGATCAGGAAGATCATCCGCCAGCCGGTGCCGAAGAGGTCGGCGTCGACGAGCCAGCCCGCGAGGATCGGACCGCCCACCGCGGCGAGCCCCATGACCGGGCCGAACATGCCGAACGCGGACTGCAGTTCCTTGCCGGAGAACATCTCCTTCATCATGCCGAGGCCCTGCGGCACCATCGCGGCGCCGAACAGGCCCTGCACCACCCGCGCGGTGATGATCATCTCCGGGCTCACCGCGAGCGCGCAGAACAGCGAACCGGCGACGAAGCCGATCGCGCCGATCAGGAACATGCGTTTGCGGCCGAAGATGTCGCCCAGCCGCCCGCCGGTGAGCAGGCCGGACACCATCGCGAGGGTGTACGCGACGCCGAGCCACTGGATCATCGAGGTCCCACCGCCGAGCGAGGCTTGCATGACCGGTCCGGCGATGCTCGTGACGGTCATGTCGAGCAGTTCCATGACCGAACCGGTCAGGATCACGAACAGCGCGGGCCAGCGCCAGCGGTACGGCTTCTCCGTGAGGACGTTTTCCGAGGTCACGCCGCTCGGGGTGTCCAGTGTCATCGTCATGGGGACAACGCTAAAGTCAATTCCGGCCACTTTCTGACCGGAATCGGAGCGAATCTGGAGCCATGGCGAATACGAGCGCACGGATGCTGCGGCTGCTGTCCCTGCTGCAGACACACCGCTTCTGGTCGGGGATCGAACTGAGCGGCAAACTCGAGGTCAGCGAGCGGACGCTGCGGCGCGACGTCGAGCGCCTGCGCGAACTGGGTTACCCGGTCAACGCGAGCCGGGGTGTCGCGGGCGGCTACCAGCTGAGGTCGGGCACGGTCATGCCGCCGCTGCTGCTGGACGACGAGGAGGCCGTGGCGATCGCGGTCGGCCTGCGGACGGCGGCGGGCGGTTCGGTGGAGGGCATCGAGGAGACATCGGTGCGGGCACTGACGAAGGTCGTCCAGGTGATGCCGCCCCGGTTGCGCAGGCGCGTCGACGCGCTCCAGGCGTACACGACACCGGCGGCCGTCACCGGGCCGAGAGTGAACGCCACCAGCCTGACGGTGATCGCACAGGCCTGCCGCGACGACGAACGGCTCAAATTCGACTACGCGGCACGCGGGGGCGAGGAGTCCGCGCGGCTGGTCGAGCCGCACCGGCTCGTGTCACTCGGACGGCGTTGGTACCTGGTGGCCTGGGACCTCGACCGCGTGGACTGGCGCACCTTCCGCGTCGACAGGCTCACCGAGCCGCGGACCACCGGCGCCCGCTACCGGCCGCGGGAGATCCCGGGCGGCGACGCCGTCAAGTTCGTCGAAGCCCAGATCAAGGCCAGGCCGACCACGCATACGCTGGTCGTGCGGGTCGACGCGCCCCGAGCGCGGGTCGAGGCGGCGGTGCGGTACGTCGGCGGCCTGCTCGAAGCCATCGACGAGGGCTCTTGCCACTTGACGATGAACGTCGACACCTTCGACTGGCCGGTGCTGATCCTCGCCGCCATCGGCGCGCCCTTCGAGGTCGAGCGGCCCTCGGCGTTCAAAGATCACCTCGGCGCGGTCGCCACCCTCTTCTCCCGGGCTTCCGGCGGCTAGCATCGGGCGCGTGAGCACCTATGTCGCGGCCGAGGGCCGATACGAGAGCATCCCCTACCGCCGCACCGGGCGCAGCGGCCTGAAGCTGCCCGCGATCTCGCTGGGCCTGTGGCACAACTTCGGGAACGACAAACCGCTGGGCACGCAGCGGGACATCGCGCGGCGCGCGTTCGACCTGGGCATCACCCATTTCGACCTGGCCAACAACTACGGGCCGCCCTACGGCTCGGCGGAGGAGAACTTCGGCAGGCTGCTGGCCGCGGATTTCAAGCCCTACCGGGACGAACTGGTCATCTCGACCAAGGCGGGCTACGACATGTGGCCCGGGCCGTACGGCGAATGGGGTTCCCGCAAGTACCTGCTGTCCTCTTTGGACCAGTCCCTCGGTCGGATGGGCCTGGACTACGTCGACATCTTCTACTCGCACCGCTTCGACCCGGAGACGCCGCTCGAAGAGACCGTCGGCGCGCTCGACACCGCCGTCCGCTCCGGTCGCGCGCTGTACGTCGGCATCTCGTCGTACTCGTCGGAGAAGACCGCCGAAGCGGCGCGGCTGCTGCGGGAACTGGGCACTCCGCTGCTGATCCACCAGCCGTCGTACTCGATGTTCAACCGCTGGCTCGAAGGCGACAAGCTGCTCGACACCCTCGAAGCCGAAGGCGCGGGCTGCATCGCGTTCTCGCCGCTGGCGCAGGGCCTGCTCACCAGCCGCTACCTCGACGGCGTCCCCGAGGGTTCCCGCGCGGCGCAAGGGAAATCGCTCAACCCGGAGACGATCACCGAGAACACCGTCGGCAAGATCCGGGCGCTGGACGAGATCGCGCGGCGTCGCGGCCAGACCCTCGCCCAGCTCGCGCTGGCGTGGGGACTGCGCGACCCGCGGATGACGTCGGTGCTGATCGGCGCGAGCAGCGTCAGCCAGCTGGAGGACAACGTCGGCGCGCTGGGCAACCTGCACTTCGCCAACGAGGAGCTGGCCGAGATCGACCGCTACGCCACCGAAGCCGACATCAACCTGTGGAAGCGTTCGACCGACGACGGTTAGGACGCACGTTCGGGGCGACGTCACGAAAACGCGTTGCCCCGCCGGAGGGGTGGACCGAGACTGCGGATATGACGTTCGAAGAACTGCTCGCCGAAGGAGAGGCCGTCCCGGTCGAAGGCTGGGACTTCTCGTGGTTCGCCGGACGGGCCACGGAGGAACGGCCGCCGTGGGGTTACTCGCGGCTGCTCGGCGAGCGGATGGCGACCGCGGAAGCGGGGCTCGACCTGCAGACCGGCGGCGGCGAGGTGCTCGCGGGCATCCCGAAACCGCCGCCGGTCCTCGCCGCCACCGAGGGGTGGCCGCCGAACGTCGAGGTGGCCAGGAAGACCCTCGTATCCCTCGGCGGCGACGTGGTCGAGGCGGAGTACGACGCGCCCTTGCCGTTCCCCGACGAATCCTTCGACCTCGTGAGCAGCCGTCACCCGATCGACAACCCGTGGCGGGAGATCGCCCGGGTGCTGCGACCGGGTGGGACCTTTCTGTCGCAACAGATCGGTGCCGGCACGGTCCGCGAGCTGAAGGAGTACTTCCTCGGTCCGCAGGACTACGGCGGCTGGACACCCGAGGTCCTGCGTGATGAGGCGGAGGCCGTGGGGCTGACGGTCGAGCGCCTCGAACCGGCGAAACTGCGGATGGAGTTCTTCGACCTCGCCGCGGTGGTGCACTTCCTGCGGAAGGTGATCTGGATCGTCCCGGGCTTCGAGGTGGAGAAGTACCGCGACAGGCTGGCGGAACTCCATCGGCTGATCGAGACCGACGGCAAGTTCGTCGCGCACTCCCGTCGAGTACTCGTGGAGGCGGTCAAACCCGGCCACGGCCAGGCTCCGCCGTCCATCGCTTGACCAAATTTCGAAATCAGTCATAAACTAGGTCCGTGACCGAGGACAGGCAGGAACGCGCCGAACGGATTCTCGACGCCGCCGCGGATCTGCTCCTGCGGCACGGCTACCGGCGGGTGACCGTGGAGGACGTCGCCGAGCACGCCGGCGTCGGCAAGGGAACCCTGTACCTGCACTGGAAAACCCGCGATCAGTTGTTCCTCGCGGTACTGCTGCGCGAGGCGGCGCGGTCCATCGAAGACCTGGCACAGGCGATCGAGGACGACCCCGACCTCACCCTGCTGCACCGGATGACCCGCACCCAGTTTCTCAACGTCGTGCGCAGGCCACTGCTCCACGCGCCCTACCTCGCCGATTCCGGTGTGCTGGGCAAACTCGCGGCGAAACTCCACGAAAACCAGGATCCCCGGCACCACGAGGCGTTCCTGGACTATCTGAAACTGCAGGCCGGACACGGCCTGATCCGTACCGACATCGAGGTCGGAGACCTGGCGACGGCGTATCAAGCCGTCCTGCACGGTTTCCTGCTCGCCCCGGCGCTCGCCGATCCCGAAGCCGCGGCGGATCTGCTGGCCGACACCGTCGCGCGTGCCTTCCAGCCGACGGCCACTCCTCCGGCCGCGAAGGTACGCGCGGCCGCCCCGGGCGCCATCGCCCTCTTCCGCGCGACCGCGGAAATCGACCGCGCCAACGTCCGGCGCGCCTACTGACGGGAGCCGCGCATGCGGACCGGAATCCTCCTCGACGAAATCGGTGTCCCCTTCGGCGAAGTCGTCGAGCAAGCGAGGGAGGCGGCGCGGCTGGGCTACGACGCCATCTGGCTCGCGCAGCGCGGCGGCTGGGACGCGCTCACCGCGTTGACGGCGCTGGGCGCGGCCGCCCCCGGCCTCGCGCTGGGCACTTCGGTGATTCCCACCTATCCGCGCCACCCGATCTCCCTGGCGGCGCAGGCTTTGACGCTGCAGGCCGCCACCGGAGCGCCGGTCTCGCTCGGCGTCGGGCTGAGCCACCGGCCGATCATCGAAGACCAGTACGGCTATTCCTTCGACCGTCCGGTCCGGCACTTGCGCGAATACCTGCAGGCATTGAACCCGTTGCTGCACCACGAAAAGTCGGACTTCCACGGCGAGACGCTGACCGCTGTCGGCACCGTCGAGGCACCCGGTGCCGAGCCGCCTTCGGTCGTCGTCGGCGCTTTGAGCCCGCTCTCGCTGAAGGTCACCGGTGCCCACTCCGACGGCGTGGTGTCCACCTGGTCCGGCGCCCGCTCACTGGCGGACTTCATCGTCCCGACCGTGACCAAGGCGGCGGCGGACGCCGGTCGCGCGGCGCCGCGGATCGTCAGCGCGCAACTGGTCTCCGTCACCGGCGAACCCGACGGCCCGCGAAACTGGGTCGCCGAGAACTACGGGATGGCCGCGGACATCCCCGCCTACCGGGCGATCTTCGACCGCGACGGGATCGACGGCCCCGGCGGGACGGTCCTCGCCGGCGACGAGGAGTTCGTGAGGGCGCGGCTCCGCGAACTCGAAGAGGCAGGCGCGACGGAACTGATCGTGATGCCCGTCGGGACGGCCGAAGAGCAAACCCGCACCCGCGAACTCCTCGCCCCGTGAGTGGTGGTAACGGTCCTGTCGAGCCGTTTCTTGGTCGCGGGTGAGCCGCGCGCATGTTGCGAAAGCCACTTTCGCAACCTTCAACGTTGCGAAAGTGGCTTTCGCAACACCTGCCCGTGTCGGTGGTGATGCCCTGCCCACCTCGGTCCGCGGCAGTTCCGGCCGGACGCCGCCGTCCTCGCGGACTTCCAGCACGAGCAGGCCGGCGGTGGGCGCGTTCGCAAGGATCAGCACGTCGCCGAGGTCGAGGATCTCGGCCGGGCCGGGAAGGGACGAGATGACAGCGAACACGCCCAAATGTGTGCCGCGCCACACGCCATCCGGCCCACTCCCTACCCCCGACCGCCGCGTTCAGTCCTCTGGTTGCGGTACTTGCGCGTGCAAGTACCGCAACCAGAGGACTGGACGCGGGAGGGGCGGGGCTAGATGGAGTCGCGTTCCCGGCCGGCTTCGAGCAGGTCTTCGCGGGCCCGCGCGATGCGGGAGCGCACGGTGCCGACCGGGCAGCCGCAGACCTCGGCGGCCTCGGCGTAGGACAGCCCCAGCACCTGGGTGAGGACGAGGACCTCGCGCCGTTCGGGGTCGAGCCCGTCGAGCAGCATCCGCAGCTCCACCAGGTCTTCGAAGCCCGCGACGCCCTCGGCCTGACGCGCGCCGTGGCGTTCGGCGGTGACTTCCCAGTCGACGTCGGCGAGCTTCGGACGTGCCGAGGCGGCCCGGATGCGGTCCACGACCACGCGGCGCGCGATCGAGAGCAGCCAGGTCCGGGAGGACGACCGGCCGGCGAAGCGGCGAAGACTGCCGAACGCGCGCAGGTACGTCTCCTGGGTGAGATCGTCGGCGGCGCTGACGTCCGCGAGGTGCGCGACGAAGCGCCAGACGTCGGCCTGGGTGGCCCGCACCCAGTCTTCGAGCGCTCGCCGGTCACCACGGGCGGCGTCGAGAGCGAGCGCGGTCACCCGCTCGTCGTCGTTGTTGCGCGCCCCGGCCATACGAGAAACGTAGCAGCGTCCCGGGAACCGAGGCAGGGCCCTGTCCGACAATTGAGACGTGAAGTGCGAGGACTGCCGCGAGGCCCTTTCGGCCCGGCTCGACGGCGAAACCGAACCCGCCCCGCCCGAGGCGGTGGACCGGCACGTGGCCGGCTGCCCCGACTGCCGGTCGTGGTTCGCCCGCGCCGAACGGCTGCACCGGACCATCCTGCTGCGGCCCGCGCCCCCGGTCCCGGACCTCACCGCCGTCATCATGGAACGCACACCGGCCCCGCCGGGCGAGGGCTGGCCTGCCAGGATCGCGCTCGCCCTGGTCGCGATCGCGCAGCTCGGCCTCGCCTTCGCCCAGCTGCTGGGTGTCGAAGACCACGCCGCCGGACACGGCGGGGAATCCCTGGTCGGGCACCTTTCCCACGAAAGCAGCGCGTGGAACCTCGCCGTCGGCGTCGGGCTCGGCTGGGCGGCCTTCCGTACGAAGGCGGCGTCCGGGCAGCTGCCGGCGCTGACCGGATTCGTCGCCCTGCTCCTGGCGTTGTCGGCGGGTGACCTCGTCACCGGGCAGGTGACCGCCGACCGGGTGCTCACCCACGGGCTGGTCGTCCTCGGCGTGGCGCTGCTGTTCGTGGTGCACCGGCAGTACCGGCTGCGAAACCGGCCCAGCCCGGTGACGACGGCGGAAACCCCGGATTCCCTCGGCACGGAGACCGGTCACGAAACCGGCGAAACCCCCGAACGCCCTCGCCAGCACAAGGGATTCCGGCGGCCCGCGAGCAGGCACGTGGCCTGAGCCCACTTGGTCTAGACCATTACCGGTCACTGGGAGCACGCGCCCGGATACCGGGGTGAATCACCGGATTTCGCGCGCGCCGTGCGCGATTTACCCCCCGGACACGTTTACTGTCACCGGGAACCACCGAATGTAAACCTTCTTGCCCTTTTCGGGCCGGACCCGGATAACTTTGGTGGGAACACCTTGGTTCGACAGGAGGCGAAGCTCGTGGTTGGCGCAGAAAGTCCGCCCGTCGGCACCCCCGCCGGGATGCGGAAGATCAATCAGCGCGCCGTGCTGGACCTCCTGCGCCGCAGCGGACCCGCCACGCGGCCGCAGGTCGCCAAGGACACCGGGCTTTCGAAACCCACGGTCAGCCAAGCGTTGCTGGCCCTCGAAGCGGCCGGGCTCGCCAGGGCGACCGGGCACACCTCGACCGGCACCGGCCGGTCCGCCGTCCTCTACGAAGCGGACCCCACCGCCGGCTACGTCCTCGGCGTCGACATCGGCCGCGAGCACCTCCGCGTCGCCGTCTCGGATCTCGGCCACACCGTGGTCGCCCGTCGCGACGAGCGGAACACCTCGCGTTCGGGCACCGCGCTCGTCAGCGCCGTGGGCGCGCTCGCGGCGGCGACCGTCCGCGAAGCGGGCCTGAGCCAGGCCGACATCGTCGTGCGCGTCCTCGGTTCGCCCGGTGTCGCCGATCCCGCCAAACGCTGCTTCCGGCACGCGCCGAACCTGCCCGGCTGGGGCAAGGCGGGCCTGCTCGACGAACTCGAAGGCGTCCTCGGCCCGGAGCTCATGGTGGAGAACGACGCGAACCTCACCGCCGTCGGCGAATGGGAACGCGGCGCCGCGCGCGGCGCGTCCGTTTTCGGCTGCATCACCATCGGCACCGGGGTCGGCATGGGCGTGATGGTCAACGGCGAGGTCTTCCGCGGCGCGACCGGCGCGGCCGGTGAGATCGGTTACCTGCCCTACGGCCAGTCCCACGCGGCGGGCGACGGCGAGGACTCCCCGCCGGTCCGCGGCCACCTCGAAGAGGCGACGGCGGCGCAGTCCGTGGTCCGCGGCGCACGCGAACTCGGTCTGGGCACGGCGAAATCGGCCCGCGAGGTCTTCCGTCTCGCCCGTGACGGCGACGAACTCGCCCTGCGCGCCGTCGAGGCCGAGGCGGACAGGCTCGCCTACACGGTGGCTTCGGTGGCCGCGGTGATCGACCCCGAGCTGATCGTGCTCGGCGGCGGGATCGGTACCGCCGCCGACCTGCTGCTCGACCCGATCGACCGCGCGCTGCGCTCGTTCACCCCGCTCGTCCCGTCGGTCGTCCAGGGTGAATTGGGCGACGACGGCGTGCTGACCGGCGCGATCAGCGTCGGCCTGCGTGCCGCCGAGGGCCTGGTCTTCGAGCGGAAGGTCGGCGCGGCCTGACCGCTTTACCTCCGCGGTAATCGACGGTGGTGAAATCACGCGGAACGATGGCCGCATGACAACGACCAAGAAGATCGTCCTCGACTGCTTCGAGAACTTGTTCGTCCACAAGGATTTCGCCGCCGCGGGTGCGAACGTGCACCCGGATTTCCGCACCCACAGCCCGGGTCTTCCTTCCGGCCGCGACGCTTTCGTGGAAGCGATGCTGAATTCACCGCTGACCGACGCGGAGGTCTCCATCGAACGCGTGATCGCCGACGACGATCACGCCGCCGTGCACCTGCACGTGATCCCGGCCGGCGACGAACGCGGTGCGGCCGTCGTCGACATCGTCCGCGTCGAAAACGGGCTCATCATGGAACATTGGGACGTCAAGCAGCCGGTGCCGCCCGCCTCCGACGTCCCGAACGGGATGTTCTAGCGCTGGATGAGGAGGCAGGTGCTCGACGCCGTCGCGAGCACCTGCCCCGGCGGGCCTTCGAGGATCCCGGTCAGGTAGCCCAGCCCGGACAGTTCCCGGCCGAGCCGGGCGGTGGGCAGCGGATCCGCTCGAACGGGCCGCGCGGCACGTCGCACTCGTCGTCCGGGCCGCCTGACATCGCGGGGGTGAGCATCGAGCCCGATCGGCGCCTGATCGACCCGGAACGCGTGGCCGCCGCCATCGCCGGATTGGGTGACCGCGAGGCGATCACCGAATGGGCGCAACGGTTCTCGCTCGTCGCGGATCCGTCACGGCTAGCACTGCTCGTCTCCGTCCACTACGCGCGCGAGATCAGCGTCACGGATCTCGCCGCCGCCACCGGCATGACCGACACCGCGGTCTCGCAGGCGTTGCGGCTGCTGCGCGCCCACGGCCTGGTCGCGGCCCGCCGCGACGGCCGGATCGTCCGCTACAGCCTCGCCGACGCCACCGTCCACGAACTGATCCACCACGTCCGGCCACATCCCGAAAGCTGAGCGGACACCCGCGAGCACGGGTAGCGTGCGGAGGCATGATCGGTCTGCCGGACACCATCACGGCCTGTCTCTTCGACCTCGACGGAGTGCTGACCGGAACGGCGGCGCAGCATCGCGAGGCGTGGAAACGCACCTTCGACGAGTTCCTGCGCGCCCGCGACGGCGACGCGTTCTCGCCCTTCAGCGACACCGACTACGCGGCCTATGTCGACGGGAGGCCCAGGGCCGACGGCGTCCGCACCTTCCTCGCCTCGCGCGGGATCGAACTACCCGAGGGGAAGCCGGACGACGGCATCGACGCCCCGACCGTCAACGGCGTCGGGAACCGCAAGAACCAGCTGGTCCTGAAGATCATCGACGAGGAGGGCGTCTCGCCGTACCCGGGTTCCGTGCGGTACCTGGAAGCGGCGAAGGCGGCCGGGCTGCGCATCGGCGTGGTCACCTCCTCCGCCAACGGCGCGAAGGTGCTCGAAGCCGCCGGCCTGACCAAGTTCGTCGAAGCCAGGATCGACGGGATCGTGCTCGCCGAGCAGGGCCTGCGCGGTAAACCCGCCCCCGATTCGTTCCTCGCCGGCGCCGCGGCGTTCGGCGTGGCGCCGGAGAACGCGGCCGTGTTCGAGGACGCGCTCGCGGGCGTCCAAGCAGGCAGGGACGGCGGTTTCGGTTACGTGGTCGGGGTGAACCGCGCACACCAGGCGGGCGAACTGCTCGAACACGGTGCGAACGTCGTGGTGGACGACCTCGCCGAACTTCTGGAGGACACCCAGTGACAAACCCGCACTTCCGCGGCTACGAGGTCGCCCCCTGGGAGCTGCGCTGGCGGGGCATGGACGTCGACGCCCTGCAACGCACCGAATCGGCGTTCGCGGTGTCCAACGGGCACATCGGCCTGCGCGGCACCCTGGAGGAGGCCGAGCCGCGCGGCCTGCCGGGTACCTACCTCAACGGCTTCTACGAACAGCACGACCTCCCCTACGCCGAAACCGGTTACGGCTACCCGGAAGAGGGGCAGACCGTCGTCAACGTGACCGACGGCAAGATCATCCGGCTGCTGGTCGAGGACGAACCACTCGACATGCGGTACGGCCAGGCGACCGATCACGACCGCGTCCTCGACTTCCGCAAGGGCACCCTGGCACGCGACACCATCTGGTCGTCGCCGACCGGGCGCCGCGTGCGGGTACGGACCGAACGCCTGGTCTCGTTCACCCAGCGCGCCGTCGCCGCGATCCGGTACGAGGTCGAACCGCTCGACGAGGATCTGCAGCTGGTCGCGCAGTCGGATCTGCTGGCCAACGAACCCGTCGAGTCCGACACCCGCGATCCCCGCGTCGCGGCCGCGATCGAATCGCCGCTGGTTGCGCTTTTCCGGCATTGCGAGGACTACCACGCGGTGCTGGTGCACCAGACCCGGAACTCCGGGCTGAAGGTGGCCGCCGCGATGGACCACAAGATCGAGGTCACCGACGGGGTCCGCACGCGTATCCAGGCCGAAGACGACATGGCGCGGCTCACCATCGCCGTCGATGTGCCGAAGGGCGGACGGCTGCGGATCACCAAGTTCCTCGCCTACGGCTGGTCCGCGCAGCGCTCGGTGCCCGCCGTGCGCGCGCAGGTGGACGCCGCGCTGGCCGGTGCGCGCCAGACCGGCTGGAAGGGCCTGCTCGCCGAGCAGAAGGCCTTCCTCGACGATTTCTGGCAGACCTCGGACATCGAGATCGAGGGCGATCCGGAACTGCAGCAGGCCGTGCGGTTCGCGCTGTTCCATCTCCTCCAGGCGGGTGCCCGCGGTGAGACGAGGGCGTTGGCGGGCAAGGGACTGACCGGCCCCGGCTACGATGGGCACGCGTTCTGGGACACCGAGACCTTCGTGCTCCCCGTGCTCACCTACAGCATTCCCGACGCCGCCCGCGACGCACTCCGCTGGCGTCACTCCACTTTGGACAAGGCACGGGAACGCGCGACCCAGCTGGGCCTGCGCGGTGCCGCGTTCCCCTGGCGCTCCATCAACGGCGCGGAATGTTCGGCGTACTGGCCCGCGGGCACGGCCGCCTTCCACGTCAGCGCGGACATCTCCGACGCCGTCGTGCGCTACCTCAACGCCACCGGCGACGAGGAGTTCATGCGGACCTGCGGTGCGGAACTGCTGCTCGAAACCGCGCGGATGTGGGCTTCCCTGGGCCATTTCGACCGGCAGGGCCGGTTCCGGATCGACGGCGTGACCGGGCCGGACGAGTACTCCGCGGTGGCGGACAACAATATCTACACGAACCTGATGGCGCGGCGGAACCTGTTCTACGCCGCCGAGATCTGCGGGCTGCACGAGGACATCGCGACCACGTTCGACGTCGGCGAGGACGAGGTCGAGTTGTGGCGCAAGGCGGCCGAGGCGATGCTGGTGCCCTACGACGAGGACCTCGGCGTCCACCCGCAGTCCGAAGGATTCCTGGAACACGACGAGTGGGATTTCGAAGCCACCGAACCGGATTTCTACCCGCTGCTGCTGAACTACCCCTACTTCGACCTCTACCGCAAGCAGGTGGTCAAGCAGGCGGACCTCGTCCTCGCCCTGCACCTGTGCGGGGATTCGTTCACCCCGGAGGAAAAAGCGCGCGACTTCGCCTACTACGAAGCGCGGACGGTGCGGGATTCCTCGCTGTCGGCGGGAACCCAGGCGGTGATCGCGGCCGAGGTCGGCCATCTCGAACTGGCCTACGACTACCTCGCCGAGGCCGCGCTCACCGACCTGCACGACGTCCACAACAACGTCCGCAACGGCCTGCACCTGGCTTCGCTGGCCGGAGCGTGGCAGGGCACCGTCGCGGGCTTCGGCGGGCTGCGCGACCACGGCGGACGGCTGACGTTCGCGCCGCGGCTGCCTCCGCAGTTGCAGCGGATCGCGTTCCGGCTGACCTTCCGCGGCACGCGGTTCCAGGTCGAGATCGACGGCGAAGACGCGACGTACCATGTGATCACCGGGGAACCGCTGGAACTGGCGCACCACGGCGAGACGTTCACCGTCACCCCGGAACCGGTGCGGCTGCCCATCCCGGCGCTGGATCCGGGCCGGGCTCCGGTGCAACCCGAAGGCCGGGCCCCGATCCGGCGACGCCCGAACGACGCCGGAGCGTCCGTTTCACGCGACTGAAGGGACCTCTCCCCTCGTCCGCCGCGGCGAGGGGTTGCGAAAGCCACTTTCGCAACGTTGAACGTTGCGAAAGTGGCTTTCGCACCACGCAGTGCCCACCTGGCGCGCGCACGACAGCAAGCGAAGACAAGGTGCCTTCATCGCCGCGCCGGCTGCTCAGTCCGGGGGTTCGGGTACCGGTACTTCGCCGCTGTTCGGCACGCCGTCGACCTCTTCGGTCCCGTGCGGCCCGACGTCCCGGTTCGGCGCGGCGGGCACGTCGGTCTTCGGCTGTGTCTTGCGGAGGTCGTCGAGGTCTTCGTCGTCGTCCTGCCCGAAGGTCTTCTTGCTTTCCCTCATGACTCCGGGGTACCCGCTCTCGGCACGAAGCGCCAGTCGGTCAGGCCGCTTTCGCCGGTTTGCCGTCGAGCGTGACCAGTCCGTCGAGCAGGCCCAGCAGCAGGCCGTCCCTGGTGGACCACGGGCAGATGGCGACCTGACCACCGGAAAGGGTCAGCAGCGCCTCGGCGACGATCGCGCCTGCCAGCGCCTGGTGCGACCGCTGCCGTGAGATGCCCGGCAGTTCGGCGCGGCGTTTCGCCGGGAGCTTCGCCAAGCGCGGGATCCAGGCGCGGAGGTCGTCGAGGTGCAGTTCCCGCGCGCGTGACGGCCGGTCGCCGGCGAGCCGGGCGAGTTGCCGCAGCACCTTGGAGCAGCCGACGGCGCGGTGATCGCGGATCTCCGGCAGCACGTCCTGCATCGCGTCGCGGACCTCGTCGAGGACATGGTCCCGCATGGCCCGCACGACCTTGGGCGACGGGCATTCGGTGGCGAACCAGTCCCGCGTCAGCGACCGGGCACCGAGCGGCAGCGAATGCGCGAACCCGGCCTCCTCGCCGGTGCCCGCGGCGAGCTCGACGGTCCCGCCGCCGATGTCGAGCACGAGCAGCCCGCCCGCGGAGGCGCCGTACCACCGGCGAGCGCCGACGTAGGCCAGTTCGGCCTCGCGGCGGCCGGTGAGGAACCGCAGGGTGACCCCCGTGGCCTTCGCGACGTCGCAGACGACTTGCTTCACGTTGGTCGCGTCGCGGATCGAAGATGTCGCAAGCGGGTAGACGTTCTCGACGCCGTGCTTGGCCGCCATCGTCATCCCGGCCTCGACGGCGGACGCGACGGCGTCGATTCCGCGCCGGGTGAGCTCGCCGTCGTCGTCCAGTTCACGGTCGAGCCGGAGCCGCGTCTGGTGGCTCAGCACCGGTTCGAGCGGTGTACCGCCCTTGCCCAGCACTACCAGCCGGGCGCTGAACGACCCGACGTCCAGCACCGCGGCTGTCGGTTCACCGATCTGCCTGAGCACGCGGAGGCACCTCACCTTCGTCGCGAACGTATTCCCCCGAGCCTTCGCTTTCACTCCTGATAATGGCCCATTTTCTTGCCATTCAGGCGCGGTTCACGTTCTCTTTCCACCGAAATGCCGCTTTTTGATCATGGTGGGGACACGTCGGCGCAGGTCGAGGATACCGTATCGATACAGGTGAGAGGTTCGACTCCCCTCCGGGAGCCGAGATCCGCGTCCGGTTCAGCCGACGAGTTCGCGCAACTTCGACACCTGCGCGACGCGTGCCTCGCGGCCCGGCAGCAGCGGATTGACCACCAGCGTGGTCGCCCCGGCCTCGCGGAAGGCGGCGAGCCGCTCCTTGACGTAGCCCTCGGGGCCGACCAGCGAGATCGCCCGGATCAGCTCCTTCGGCACCGCCGCCGCGGCCTCGTCCTTCTTCCCGTCGAGATAGAGGTCCTGGATGACCTTGGCTTCGGCCTCATAGCCGTAGCGCTGCGCGAGGCTGTTGTAGAAGTTCTTGCCGCGCGCGCCCATTCCGCCGATGTAGAGCGCCAGCATGCCGCGCAGGTGGTCCAGCAGCCCGTCGACGTCGTCGCCGATCGCCAGCGCGGTCCCGACGAAGGTGTCCAGCTCCCCCAACTCCGGGTCCCGCTTCGCCTTGCCCTCGGCCAGCGACGCGCCCCAGACCTCGGCGGCCTTCTCCGGATGGAAGAAGATCGGCTCCCAGCCCTCGGCGAGTTCGGCGGTGAGCGCGACGTTCTTCGGGCCGATCGAGGCCAGCAGGATCGGGATCCGCGCGCGGACCGGGTGGTTGATCAGCTTCAGCGGTTTGCCCAGGCCGGTGCCCTGTTCGGGCGGCAGCGGGATCGTGTAGTGCGGGCCGGGGTGCACGACCTTCTCCCGCCGCCACACCTGACGGCAGATGTCGATGATCTCGCGGGTCCTGGCGAGCGGCGCGTCGTACTTCACGCCGTGGAAACCCTCGATGACCTGCGGACCGGACGCGCCGATGCCGAGGGTGAACCGGCCGTCGGAGACGAAGTCGAGGCCCGCGGCGGTCATCGCGGTCAACGTCGGCGTGCGCGTGTAGATCTGGAAGATGCCGGAGGCGATCTGGACGCGGGAGGTCTTCGCCGCGACGTAACCGAGCTGGCTGACCGCGTCGAAGGAGTAGGCCTCGGGGACGAAGACGATGTCGAGGCCGGCCTTCTCCAGCTCGACGATGTCCGCCACGCTTTCGGCGAATCCACCGGCGTAGTTGATCGCGGTCCCGATCCTCATCCGCATCTCCTCACAAGTTACTGAGCGGTTGCTTAGCGATAATAGGCCCGGTGCAGCGTCGCCGCGAACTCGAGGACGATCCCGCCGTCCTCGTGCATCAGCCGTGCTCCTTCGAGGAACCTGCGCTTGAACTCCTCCCCGCGCTCCGGCGGCAGCGCCGGGATCATCTCGGCCAGCCCGCGCGGCATCAGCCACTCCCAGAGCGCGTCCGGACCGGACAGGGGTTTGGGCGCCTCGACGGTCTCTCGCGTCAGGTCCGCGAAACCGGCCTCGACGAGCAGGGCGTCGAGCCGGTCGTAGGTCATCGGACCAGCCTGTCCGGCCTGCGGCCCGGCAGTGCCGCCGGGCGCGAAGAACTCGATACTCAGGTCCTGGAACCACGCCAGGCGGCCGACGGACTGCCGTTCCAGGGACAGCGCGATCATCCCTCCCGGCACCAGCACCCGCCGGAACTCGGCGAGCGCGGCCGACGGGTCGTCGAGGACCTGCATCACGAAACCGGCCGTGACCAGATCGAACGACCCGTCGGCGAACCCCGTCCGGTAGAGATCGCCTTCGCTCGCGGCGATCCCGGGGTGCTCCTCGGCCAGCCGCCGCATCATCAGCGGCGACGCGTCGATGGCGGTGACGGAGCAGCCACGGGCGAGCGCCGCACGGGCGACCGCCCCGCGCCCGGCCCCGACGTCGAGTACCCGGGCGCCGGAGGCCGGGGCCGCGAACTCGACGAGATCCCGCCCCACGTCGGCGACGTAGAAGAAGATCTCCTCGTAGCGGTCCACGAGCTGGTCGTACTTCGCCTTCGCCTGCGCGGTAGTCACCATCGGGCGAGGGTATTTACGGCGTCCAGCGCCGAGATACCGCTATTTGTGTGCGGACACCCACTCCTTGACGACGGTGTCCAGCACCCGCAGCGGCAGGATGCCGTTGCCCAGCACGACCTCGTGGAAGCCCTTGATGTCGAACCGGTCGCCGAGCGCGGCTTCGGCCTCGGCGCGGATCCGCTCGATCTCCAGGCGTCCCACCATGTACGACAGCGCCTGCCCGGGAACCGCGGCGTAGCGGTCGATCTCGGCCTCGATCTCCACCCGCGCCATCGGCGTGTTCTCGGCGAGATAGTCCACCGCCTGCTGACGGCTCCAGCCGAGCGCGTGCATCCCGGTGTCGACGACCAGCCGCCCGGCACGCATCGAGTCCTGCGTGAGCATCCCGAAGCGGGTCACGTCGCTGGAGTACAGGCCCATCTCGTCGGCGAGACGCTCCGAGTAGAGACCCCAGCCCTCGACGTAGGCGTTCACGTCGGCGTGACTGCGCAGCATCGGCAGCCCCTTGAGGTGATGCGCGATGCAGATCTGGAAGTGGTGCCCCGGAACGGCTTCGTGGAAGGCGATCGCCTCGCTGGTGTGCTTCGGACGCTGCTCGGCCTCGTACGTGTTGGCGTAGTAGGTGCCCGGCCGGGAGCCGTCGAGCGCGGCCTCCATGTAGTAGGCGAGCGTGCCGCCGGGTGCCTCGGCGGGCGGCACCGGCTCGACCTGGCACTGTTCCCCGGGGATGGTCGAGAACCACTGCGGGGCGACGGCTTCGGCGCGGGCGATGGCCTCACGAGCGGCGTCGAGCAGTTCTTCACCGTCGCGCCAGCGCAGCTCCGGATCGGTACGGAGCCGCTCGAAGATCTCACCGAGGTCCTTGGTGCCGAAGATCTTCTCGCCGAGTTCGCGGTATTGGTCGGCGAGTTTCGCGATCATGTCGAGCCCGGTGTCGTGCAGGTCCCGCGCGGTGCGTTCGGTGGAGGTGTGCGCCCGGATCAGCGCGGCGTACTTCTCCTGCCCGCCGGGGAGCGCGCACAGTCCCGGCTCCTCCTCGGGCTTCGCCAGCGGACGCAGCTCGGCGGCGAGGAAGTCGCGGTAGCGGGCGTAAGCGGGCCGGACCACTTCGGCCAGCAGCCTGTCCCGTTCGGCCTCGTAGCCCTCCACGGAGACGGACGCGGTGAGCGCCAGCGGGTCGCCGGCCTCGTCACCGAGATACCGCTCCACGTAAGCGATCCCGCCTTCGACGAGGAAGCCGGGCGGTACCAGTCCTTCGGCCGCCGCCGCGCGCTGGCGCACGATCAGGGCGTCCAAATAGGACCCGAGACCGTCCAGCCGCTTCAGGTAACCCCGCACCTTCTCCTCGTCGGTCAGCGTCAGCATCGCGAGTTCGTTGAGGATGAACAACGCGGGTGAGGCGAGGCCGTCGCTGACCGAGAACTCGACGGTCCTGGCGTCGACCACGTCGATCATCGCGTTCGCCTGCTGGATCACGACCTCGCGAGTGACCGCTTCGGCGGCGGAAAGTCCTTCCACGCCCAGGGCTTCGGCCCGCTCGGCGATGGCGGACGCCGACTCGCGCTGAGCGACGGCCGCCTCCGCGCTCGGGTCGGGCAGCGCGCCATGGTCACCGGGGAGCCCGAGCAGCGACAGCCACAGCGGGTACTCCTCGAACTTGAGCGCCATCAGTTCTTCGGCGAGACCGTTCGGGGTGTCGCCGTGTCCGGCGACCCAGTCGCGGACGACGCCGTCGAGCACCGACAGCGGCAGCGCTCCCCCGCCCAGCACGACGTCATGGAAGGCCTTGATGTCGAACCGGCCGCCCAGCGTCAGTTCCGCCTCCTCGCGGATGCGCTGGATCTCCAGCCGCCCCACCATGTACGACAGCGCCTGGCCGGGGAAGGCGATGTAACGGTCCACTTCGGACTCGATCTCCACCAGCGCCATCGGCGTGTTCTCGGTGAGGAAGTCGATGGCCTGGCGGCGGCTCCAGCCCAGCGCGTGCAGGCCGGTGTCGACGACCAGGCGGCCGGCGCGCATCGAGTCCATGGTGAGCATGCCGAGTTTCGAGACGTCGTCGGAGTACAGGCCCATCTCGTCGGCGAGGCGCTCGGTGTAGAGCCCCCAGCCCTCGGCGTACGCGGTGAAGTCGCCGATGCGGCGCAGCACCGGGAGTTCGGTGAGGCCCTGGGCGAGGCTCAGCTGGAAATGGTGGCCCGGGATGGCCTCGTGGAACGCCGTCGCCTCGGCCGCGTGCCGGAACCGCTCCTCCGCCTTGTGGGTGTTGGCGAAGTAGATGCCCGGCCGGGAGCCGTCGATCGCGGGCCACATGTAGTACGCGGCGGGGGCGCCGGGCGCGGACTCCGCGGGGACCGGTTCGACCGTCCAGGGCTGCGGCGGGATCCGGCCGAACCACTTCGGCGCCTCGGCTTCGGCCCTGGTGATGGCCGCGCGGGCGGACTCGAGCAGTTCTTCGGCGTTCGACCAGCGCAGTGCCGGGTCGGAGCGGAGCTTCGAGAAGATCTCGGCGAGGTCGGTGGTGCCGAAGACGGTGGAGCCGTACTCGCGGTACTCGGCGGCGAGGTTCGCGATCACGTCCAGACCGGTCTGGTGCAGCTCACGCGGGGTGCGGTCGGTCGTCGTGTGCATCTCGGCCAGCAGCGTGTAGATGCGCTCGCCGTCCGGCAGCCAGCAGACGCCGGGTTTGTCCTCGGGACGGCCGTGCGGCGCGATCTCCGTGGCGAGCACTTCGCGGTACTCGGCGATCGCGGGCCGGACGACGTCGCGCAGCAGCTCGGCGCGGCGGGTCTCGAAGGCCTCGTCCGGCGCCGGCTGGCGCAGCAGCGGGTCGGCCGACGGCTCGGCGAGGTGACGGTCGAGATAGGCGACGGCGGCATCGACGAGATAGGCCACCGGGACCAGGCCGCGGGCCACGCCGTCACGATGGCGCCGCGCGGCTTGCCGGAGGTACTCGGGGATCGCGGCGATCCGCCCGAGATGCGCCTCGGCCTGCGCGTCCGTCCCGACCGACATCATCGGCAGGATGGTGAGGACCTCGGCCGCCGGCGAGACGAACAGGTCGCTGATGGTGAACTCGACGAACCGCGAGTCGAGCAGCGCGATCCGCGCCCGCGCCGTCGCGATCAGGACGTCGCGGGTGGTCTTCTCCTCCGCGCCCAGCCCGGCGTCGTCGATGGCCTCGGCCCGCTCGGCGAAGCCGGCCAGCTTCGCGCGGAAGACGTCTCCCGCTGCCTCGCTGAGATCGGTGAGCCCGGTCGATTCCGGACGGAAGCCCTGCAAAGCGGGCATGACCGGCTCGGCGTCGAAGAGGGCTTCGACGAACTCGTCGGCGAGGGCGGAGACTTCGCTCATGTTTGTTCCCCAGGGATCGGTGGACTGGCGGTGACCTCGACCCTAATGGAGATCACTGCCTACCGAAGCCGGGTTTTACGGCACGCGGACGGCCTTCGCACGGCGCCGGGGACGAGGCGGTAGCGTTCCCGGACGTGGCCGTGACCGATCCCGTGGATACCCGCCTGCTCGCCGCCCTCGCGGAGATGGGCAAGGCGGCCGTGCACGAACTCGCGGCGAAGGTCGGCATGGACCCGCGCGAGGTCGCGTACCGCCTGGTCGCGCTGTCGGGCAGTGGATTGCCCCTGCTCGTGGGCGTGGAGAGCGACCCGAACGGGTTACGCGCCGCCATCGCGAGCTCGCCGCCCTCCTGGGCACAGCAACCTCAGCAGCACCAGCAACAACAGCGTCCGCCCGCGCCCCACGTCCAGGGCACGCCGTCCGGGCCGTACAACGTGCAGGGCACCCCCTCGGGTCCGTACAACGTCCAGGGGACGCCGTCGGGCCCGTACGACGTGCACGGCACGCCGTCGGGTCGCTATCCCGGCCCGCCGTCCGCGCCGGTCCGGCAGCCGATGGCACCGCCTCAGCAGCGTCCGCCCGGTCCGCCGCCGCAGCAGTTCGCACCCCCGCCCGCCGATCCGGTGATGAGCACGTGGGGCGTCCCGCAGACCGCGTCGTGGGCACGCGGCGACGAGCAGCAGGTCGTGCCGCGGCAGGTGCCCGAGGGGAAGAAGGGCCGGACCGGCGACGTCATGGAGACCCAGGGGCTGGAGGGCGAGCAGCTGGCCGTCCAGCTGCTCGAGGTCCAGGACCCGGCGGACTACCTGTTCAGCGCGGCGGGTTACTCGCTGGAGGCCGGGGAGCGGTCGGTCGTGGTGCACACCGAGATCACCAACCGCGGGAACATCCCGTTCGTCTCGCTGCCGGACAATTACCTCGAACTGCTCACCGCGGACGGCAAGCCGGTCGTCAAGGCACCCGTTTCGCTCACCTCGCGCCCGCCGCACAGGATCGGCGTCCGGCCAGGGGAGACCCTGGGCGGCCACACCGTCTACGTGCTGCCGGACGCCACCCGGGTGGTCGCCGTGCGCTGGTCACCACGCCCGGAACCGGACGAACGCACCCTGACCTGGTCGATCGACGACTAGGCCTAGTTCTCGTCCTGCAGGACGCGCAGCGCGTTCGCCAGGTCGTCCGGGTACTCGGACTCGAACTCGACCCAGCGGCCGTCGGCCGGATGCGCGAACCCGAGGGTCTTCGCGTGCAGCCACTGCCGGGAAAGGCCGAGCTTGCGCGCCAGCACCGGGTCCGCGCCATAGGTCAGGTCGCCGACGCAGGGGTGCTTCAGCGCCGAGAAGTGCACGCGGATCTGGTGCGTGCGGCCGGTCTCCAGCTTGATCTTGGCCAGCGAGGCGGCACGGAAGGCCTCGACGACCTCGTAGTGCGTGACGCTCGGCCTGCCGCCCTGGACGACGGCGAACTTGTAGTCGTGCCGGGGGTGCCGGTCGATCGGCGCGTCGATGGTGCCGCGCGTCGGGTCCGGGTGCCCCTGGACGATGGCGTGGTAGCCCTTGTCGACGGTGCGTTCCTTGAACGCCCGCTTGAGCACGGTGTACGCGTGCTCGCTCTTGGCCACGACCATCACGCCGGTGGTCCCCGCGTCCAGCCGGTGCACGACGCCCTGCCGTTCGGCGGCACCGGAGGTGGCGATCCGCAGCCCGGCGGCGGCGAGCCCGGCGACCACGGTCGGCCCGGCCCAGCCGGGGCTCGGGTGCACGGCGACGCCGACCGGCTTCGAAATCACCACGATGTCGTCGTCGTCGTGCAGGATCCGCATGCCTTCGACGTGTTCCGCGACGACCTCGATGGGCGAGGCCGGGTCGGGCAGCGTCACTTCGAGGAGCCCGCCGGCGGCGAGCCGGTCGGATTTCCCGGCGGGCCTGCCGTCGAGCAGGATCTCGCCGGATTCGGCCAGTTCCGCCACGGCAGTGCGGGAAAGTCCCAGGAGTTTGGCCAGTCCCGCGTCGACGCGCATGCCGTCGAGCCCGTCGGGAACGGGCAACATCCGCGCGCTCATTCGCTTGCCGCCTTCTTCTTGTCCTTGGTGGATGTTCCGTCGTAGTCCTTGCCCAGCAGGGAAAGGACTACGATGAGCACACCGCCGACGCAGATCGCGGCGTCGGCGACGTTGAAGATCGCCCAGCCCTTCCCGTTGGGGGCGAAGGCGGAGATCATGTCGACGACGTGTCCCTGCAGCGGTCCGGGTGCGCGGAACAGCCGGTCGGTCAGGTTGCCGAGCGCGCCTGCCAGCACCAGGCCGAGGCCGATCGCCCAGCCGGTCGAGCGCAGCCGCCGCGAAAGCCAGATGATGGCGACCACGACCGCGGCCGCGACCAGCGCGAGCACCCAGGTCAGCCCGGTCGCCATGGAGAAGGCGGCACCGGGGTTGCGCACCAGCTGGAAGTACACCAGCCCGCCGAGGAACTCGACCGGCTCCTTGCCCGCCAGGGTGGACACGGCGATCTGCTTGGTGAGGACGTCGATCCCCCACAGCACCGCCGCGACGACGAACACCACACCGACACGCTTCTTCGGCAGCGACGGCGCGGGGGGCGCGGTCTCGGGCTCTGTGCTCACTCCCCCATTCTCCACGGAGCGTGTTCAGGTCCCCTTGGCGGCCGTCTTCGGCCTGCTCAGCAGTACCGCGAACGCCCCCGCGAGCACGACAAGCGACGACAGCACCAGCGCCGGCGCCCCTCGCACCACGACGATCGCGCAGACCACGTAACCCGCGGCCACGACCAGCACCGGCACACTGCGGTCCAGCTAAGCGAGCAGGACCAGGCCGAGGGTCAGGAGGACGGCCGTCCGCGTGTCGCCCGCCATGTCGAGTTCCCAGTAGCCGACCAGGTCGGCCAGCACGATCCCGGCCAGCCCGCCGAGGGCGATCGCGAGCACCTTCCACCACCGCGGGCCGTCCCCCGCCCGCCGGGCACGGACGGCGTAGAACACCACGGTGCCGAGGTAGACCACGAGCGCGACGCCCAGCCAGCCGTCGTTCCGGCCGGGGCCGGAGAACGAGATGTCCAGCGACGTGCGATAGGCACTGCTCATCTCGAGCGCCGTGCCGTACATGCCTCCGGTGCCGTACACCTGCTCCGGCGGGTGGGCGAACCCGGCCGAGCCGCCGGAGAACGCCGCCACCGCGAGCTGCGCGAATCCCAGCAAGGCCAGCGGAAACCAGTAACGCGGTCGCTCGTTCCCCATGCGGGGTGAGGGTAGTGGGTCAGGCGCAGAACGGGGGAAGCTCCCGCGGATCCCCTTCCGGAACCCAGCGGCCTTCCGGCTTCTCGTACTGCCAGCGGGCGCCGCGGGCGACGATCTGACGCAGTGCCAGCACCACCCGGTCCACGTGTTCGGCGGTGCTGCCGAGGCCGAGGCTGACCCGGACGGCCTGCTGGCCCTCCGAACCGGCGGCCGAGATCAGCCGTTTGGTCGCGACGTGCGCGCAGAACGCGCCGTCCCGCACGCCGATGCCGTATTCCGCGGACAGGACCGCGGCGAGCCAGCCCGGTTCGAAGCCGTCGACGATGAAGCTCAGCGTGCCGACCCGGTCCACCGGCGCGTCGAAGAGCCGCAGTTCGGCGAAACCGGGGATGCCTGCCAGACCGCGGCGCAGCCGTGCCAGCAGTTCGTCCTCGTGGGCGACGATCGCGTCCCAGTTCGCGGCGAGCGTCTCGCAGGCGACACCGAGGGCGTAGACGCCGACGGTGTTGGGGGAACCGGCTTCGTGCCGCTCGGCTCCGGCGTTCCAGACGACGCCGAAGTCTTCGGAGTCGCGGGTGACGAGCTTCGTGGCGCCGCCACCGGCGAGGTAGGGCTGGGCCGCGCGCAGCCAGTCGGCGCGGCCGATCAGCGCACCGGCACCGAACGGCGCGTACAGCTTGTGCCCGGACAACGCGATGTAGTCGACGTCCAGCTTGCGCACGGAGATCTTGCGGTGCGGCGCCAGCTGCGCTGCGTCGAGCGCGATCCGGGCGCCGTGCCGTCGTGCGACGGCGGCGATCTCCTTGACCGGCAACAGTTCCCCGGTCACGTTGGACGCGCCGGTGATGACGACGAGCCGCGGTCCCTGCGGGCAGTCGGCGAGCGCTTCGTCCACGGCGGACACCGCCGCGAGCCGGGTGCGCGGGGTCTGGACCCGGCGGACGTTCGGGCCCTTCCACGGCAGCAAGGCGGCGTGGTGATCGGTGTCGAACACGACGACCGACGTGTGCTTCGGCAGGCTGCGCGCCAGGAGGTTGAAGGAATCGGTGGTGTTGCGGGTGAACACGACGGTGTCGGTCGACCGCGCGTCGACGAAGTCCCGCAGGATTCCCCGCGTGCGCTCGTAGAGTTTGGTGGAGACCTGCGAGGCGAACCCGGCACCGCGGTGCACGCTGGCGTACCAGGGCAGGAACTCGTCGACAGCGGACCGCACCTTGTCCAGACAGGGCGCGCTCGCCGCGTGGTCGAGGTTGGCGTACCCGATCTCGCCGCCGGTGACCAGCGGAACCCGCAGACCCGCCCCCGCGACGGTCGGGATTTCGTGTGTGTCGACGGTTTCCACGACAGTGGCGGGGGTGCTGGTGCGTTCGAGAGCGAGTGTCATCGTCATCCTCCGGGCCAGGGGACCCGACGAGGATCCCGCGCTTGCCCGTCGCACCGCGCGACGAGCCTGGTCCTCACCCGGGGCACCCCACCGCGGAAGGAGGGTTGCCGGTCAGCTAGCCGGGGCTTGACGCTGACACTCGTGACCTACGAACGAAGTTAGCGGATGCCGGGGCGATCAAGCCACCCCTTGCCCGCATGGTGAGACGCCGCTCACGTACTCCGCAAGCGGGAAGAACCCCGCGTCCAGTCCTCTCATCGCGATGGATGCACGCGCGAATACCGCCACCAGAGGACTGAACGCGGGAGGTCAGGCGCGGAATCGGCCCGGCAGCGGGATGGTCGACCGGGACGAGATCTCGGTCGCCGTACCGGAGTACTGGTCGGCGCCTTCGGCGAACTGCCAGCCGCCGAAGGTCTTGCCGTCCACGGGCTCGCCGTAGGCCTCGGCGACCCTGGTCGAGACCTCGTCGTAGGACAGGCCGCTCCAGTGGCCGGCGCCGACCCCGAAGTCCCGCGAGTCGCCGCCCTTGGCGGTCGCCGCGGGCAACGTCCACAGCGTGAAGTGCGCGTGGGCACCGGTGCTGCTGCCCCCGCAGGGCAGGGCGTTGCCGGTCCGGCCGAGGGCGTCACCCGGGGCGACCCGTTGACCGTCGGTGACCGAAATGTCCTCCATGTGGTAGTAACCGGTCCGCCAGCCACCGGCATGGTCGACGGTCACCCAGTCACCGCCGCCGCAGTGCTGGATCCGGACGGTGCCCGCCAGCGGGGCGCGGACGGTCTTGTCCGCCGGGCTCAGGTCGAGGGCGTTCTTCACGCCGGAGGTCCCGTTGTCCGAGTGGATACCCGCCGAGTAGACCGATTGGCCGGTGTCGAACGGCAATGCGAAAGCCGGGAATTCGACGGCGGCGGCCGCCGCGGGTGCTGACAGGACCACTCCGACGAGGATGGTCGCGGCCCCCAGGCCAGCGAACTTCACCTGAAGTTTCGTCACCCTACGTACTCCTTAACCCGCGACGCTCACCCATTCGATGGAGTCGATTGCCGGGAAAGTAATCCAAAGGGAGTACAAATAGGAAGAAGTTTCCGAGATCACCTGACGAACAGCTGGTGCCGATTCGTGACCTACTGGCCGGATTCACCCTTCCACCTGGCGAGGCGGCCCGCCCGGTCGACGGCCCGCAGGCGTCGTTCGGCCGCGTCGCGGGCCTCGGAGGTGGTCACGACCAGTAACTGATCGCGTTCCTGGAGGCGGGTGTTCTTGTCAGGTGTGAAGCCCGTGCCGTCGCGGACGAGGAGACTGATCGTCGCCCCGATCGGCAGCCGCAGTTCGGCCAGGTAGACGCCGTGTATCTTCGAACCCGAGTTGATACGGACCTGCAGCAGTTCGGCGCCCAGCTCGTCGAGCGGGGCGGAGTCGACGTCGATCTCGTGCGCTTCCGAGCCCTGCGCCAGCCCGAGGACCTTCGCGAGCGGTGTCAGCGTCGCCCCCTGGAGCAGGGTCAGGACGATGACCAGCACGAACACCGCGTCGACCAGTTCCTGCGCACCCGGCACCCCGGACGAAAGCGGGATCAGCGCGAGCACGATCGGCACGGCCCCGCGTAACCCGGCCCAGGACAGGAACACCTGATCTCGCCAGGGGATCTTGAACGGCAGTGCCGAGAGCACCACCGAGAGCGGGCGGGCGAGCAGCAGCACGACGGCGCCCGCGACCAGGCCCTGGACCAGGCTTTCGAGGATCCGGCCCGGTGAGGCGAACAAGCCCAGCAGCACGAACAGCCCGATCTGCGCGAGCCAGCCGAGCCCCTCGGCGAACGACAGCGTGTCCGACCGGTGCGGCAGCTTCGAATTCCCCAGCACCAGGCCGGCGACGTAGGTGGCGAGCAGCCCGGACGCGTGCGCCAGCTGGCCGCTCGAATACGCCACGACACAGACGGCGACCGTGGCCAGCGGGTACAGACCGGTCGCCGGGAGCGCGGCCCGCCGCAGCGCCTGCGCGCCGATCCAGCCGAAGGCCAGGCCGATCACCAGTCCGGCGGCGAGTTCGTAGACCACCAGCAGCGGCAGTGACCAGTCGACGGTCGTCCCCTCGGCGAGCACGACGACGGCGATGTAGGCCGGGGCGTCGTTGATCCCCGACTCGATCTCCAGCGCGCCCACGAGCCGCTTCCCGACACCCGCCGATCTCAGCACCGAGAACACCGCGGCGGCGTCGGTCGACGCGAGGACCGCGCCCCACAGCAACGCCATCCGCCAATCGAGGCCCAGCAACCAGTGCAGGGCGGCGCCGGTGACCGCGATACTCACCACGACGGCCACTGTGGACAGTGCGATCCCGATGCCCAGCGAGGGTTTCACGGCCGCCCACCGGGTGGTGAGGCCACCTTCGGAGAGGATCATCACCAGCGCGGCGAGGCCGAGCGACTGGGTGAGTTCGGGGTTGTCGTACTGGATGCCGAGCCCGGCTTCGCCGAGCAGGACGCCCATGCCCAGGTAGAGCAGCAGCGAGGGAAGGCCGACCTTGATCGACACCCGGACGGCGATCACGGCGACGAGGAGAACCACGCCACCGGTGCCCAGGACGAGCGGGAGCTGCTCCATGTCGCCTCCCGTCCGGTCGCCGTGAGGACTCCAGAATAGTGAGGCGACGGTCGTCACTCGACCGTGTACCGGTCGAAAACCGTCCGGATAGCCTGTGTTACAGACTGTCCTTTACGGACTCCGCAGGGACACGAGGTCGACACCCAGTTCCGCGAACGGCTTTTCCGCCGCGGGCAGGACCTTCACCGCACGGTTGCCCGTACGGGCCAACCAGCCGACGCCCATCCCGTGGGACAGTAACGCCGCCGGGACCCTGCCCGCCAAATGATCACGACGGACCGTCCAATCCAGACAGTCGCGCAGCATCGGACGGCGGCTGTCGGCGATCTGCACCCCGAGTGTGCCGAGCACCTCGCGCCCTCGCCCGGTCAGCGTCAGGCCGTCGGCCTCGTCGACGAGCCGGCGCCGAGCATCCCGTCCCGCAACGCGACCCCGACGGTCCCGGCGAGGTGGTCGTAACAGGTCCGGGCGAACTCCAGCCGCTTCACCCGGACCGACGAGCGCAATCCCTTCACCGGACGGTGCTCGGCGTGCTGCGCCAGGTGCTCGATCAGCTCCGCCACCCGGGGATCGGCGATCCGGACATAGCTGTGCCGCCCCTGCTTGACCCGTACGACGAAACCGGCCCCGGCCAGTTTCGACACGTGCTCGCTGGCCGTCGAAGCGGCCACCTCGGCCGCACCGGCCAGTTCGGTCACCGTCCAGGCCCTGCCGTCGAGCAGCGCGAGGCACATCGACGCGCGGCTAGGGTCGGCGAGCACGGCCGCGACCTCGGCCAAGGCGATCGTTTCCATGCGTTCACCGTAGAAGACCGACAGTTCGGCCGTCGCCGAGATGTCAACCGGCCAGGAACTTCGCCGCCAGCTGCACCGCGGGTTTGGAGTCGTTGGATCCTTCGAGCATGACCGCGAAGGCGACGTCTCCGCGATAGCCGACGAACCAGCCGTTGGCGTCGGCGCCGGAGCCGAACTGCGCCGTCCCGGTCTTGCCGAAGACGTTCCCGCTGCCCTTGAGTGCCTTCGCGGTCCCCGTCGTGCAGACCTCGCGCATCATCGCGCGGACCTGGCCGAGCACCCCGGCCGGCGGGGCCTGGTAACCGGCGTTGACCTTGGTCCCCAGCCCCTGCCAGAGCTTCGGGACCACCGGCTTCCCGGCCGCGACCGTGGCCGCCATCAACGCCGCGCCGAGCGGGCTGACCTGCACCCTTCCCTGGCCGATCCCGGCCTCGACCTGCTCGTCGCCGCTGCTCGACGCCTCCACCTTCCCGGTCTCGGTGGCCAGCCCCGGGATCTCGAAGTCGGCGTTGAGGCCGAACTGGGTCGCGGCCTTCGCGAGACCGTCCTTGGGCAGTTCTCCGGCGAGCCGTCCGAAGGTCGTGTTGCACGAGGCGGCGAACGCCGTCTTCAGCGAGACGGTCCCCAGGTCGAACCCGTTGTCGTTCTTGAGGGTGCGGGTCCCGATCTGCTCGTTGCCGGGACACGCCACCGGCGAGTCGACGGTGACCCCGCCCCGCTGCAGCGCCGCGGTGGCCGTCGCGATCTTGAACGCCGAACCGGGCGCGTAGAGGCCGCTGAGCGCCTTCGGCCCGCTCCCGGCCGCGGCGTTCTGCGCGACCGCCAGCAGCTCACCGTCGGTCTTCATCGCGACGATGATCGCCGAGCCCTGGTAGCCGTCGACGGCCTTCTGCGCGGCGCTCTGGCTCGCCACGCTCAGGGTCGAGACCAGCGGTTTGTCGGTCTCCTTGGCCTGTCCGAAGAGCGTTTCGACCGGTTTGCCAGAGGCGTCGATCCGCGACACCGTGACGGTGGCCGGGGTCCCGGTGCCGCCTTGCTCACCCGCGACCGTGCTCAGCGCGCCTTGCAGGATCGGCGCGACACCCGCGGCGTCCCCGCCGACCAGGGCCTTGCCGTCGCGGTCGGCCACCACCGGTTTGGCCGAAACCGGGGCGGCGGACAGCTTCTGCCCGGCTTCGAGCTTCGGGTGGATCACCGACGGCGCCCAGTGGACCACCCAGCTCCCGGCGTTGCGGACCAGTTCGAGCTTGCCCTCGTACTTCCAGACGCTGTTCCCGGCGAAAGTCCAGGAGGCGTGGAAGGTGGCCGACGTGGTGGTCGCCTCCCCGCTCGTCGTCGGGACCTCGCCGAGGGTCGTCTCGACCGACGAGGGGTTGAGCGCCCCGCGTGCTTCGGCCAGCGCGACCGAGGCAGCCGGCTTGTCGTCGACCGGCGCGGTGTTCAGGTCGCCGGCGTCGAACTGCCGCAGGAACCGGGTGGCGACCTGCGCCGGGCTCTCCTGCGCGGCCTCACCCGTGTCCCCCGGGCCGCCGGTGGCGGCGGGTGCCGTGTCCTCCTTCACCAGCAGCACCGCCGCGGCCACCACGATGGCGGCCACCGACAGTGCGGCGCCGATCAGGATCCCTCTTTTTCGGGCAGGACTCATGGACTCGCTCTCCCCCAGTGCGGCACGCCTCGCGCGGGCCTCGGGCAAGCCTGCCGATTTCCCCCGCGCGAGGCCGCCTTCGAGCGAGAAAGCGACGTTTCCGAATCCGTTTCGTGATCCCGGTGATCAGGCCTTGGCGACCGCCACGGTCACCTTCGTGCCCTCCCCGACCGTCCCGGCCGAACCGTCGACGACGTCGGCGTAGGTCACCGAAGTCGCCAGGGTCTCCGAAGCGATGAACCCTTCGTGCGTCTTCGCGGCCGTGACCACGTCCTCCGGCGCGTCGACCGTCAGCGCGATCCGGTCGGCGACGTCGAGACCGGCGTCGCGCCGGGCCTGCTGCACGACCCGGACCAGGTCACGGGCCAGCCCCTCGGCCGCCAGTTCTTCGGTGACCTCGGTGTCCAGCAGCACCAGACCGGCGCCACCGGGCAGTTCCGCGGCCGCGCCGCCGCTCTTGGCGACCAGGCGCCGCTCGTACTCGCCCTCGACGAGTTCGATGCCGGCGGCCACGACGGCGCCGCTCTCCGACGTCGTCCATTCGCCCGCCTTGACGGCCTTGATCACCGTCTGGACGTCCTTGCCCAGCCGCGGCCCGGCCGCACGGGCGTTGACCGCGACCTCGAACCCGCCGTGCGAGGCGACGTCGGCGGTCAGCTCGACCGATTTGACGTTGACCTCGTCGCGCAGGATGTCGGTGAACTCGCGCAGCGAGTCGGCCTCACCGGCGGCGACGACCAGCTTGGCCAGCGGCAGCCGCACACGCAGTTTGTTCGCCTTGCGCAGCGAAAGCGCCGAAGACGCCACCTGGCGCACCCGGTCCATCGCCGTCACGAGTGCCGCGTCGGCAGGCAGGTCGAGCGAGTTCGGCCAGTCGGTCAGGTGCACCGAGCGGCCACCGGTCAGGCCGCGCCAGACGACCTCGCTGGTCAGCGGCAGCAGCGGCGCCACGACCCGTGACGTCACCTCCAGCACGGTGTGCAGGGTGTCGATCGCGTCCTGCTCGCCCGCCCAGAACCGGTCACGCGAACGGCGCACGTACCAGTTCGTGAGCACCTCGAGGAACTCACGGACGGTCGAGCAGGCACCGGCGACGTCGTAGGTGTCGAGCGCGTGCTCGACGTCGGTCACCAGTTCGTGCGTCTTCGCCAGCACGTACCGGTCGAGGACGTGCTTCGAATCCGTGCGCCACT
Organism: Amycolatopsis sp. cmx-4-19; assembly: GCA_049998115.1. Lineage (GTDB taxonomy): Bacteria > Actinomycetota > Actinomycetes > Mycobacteriales > Pseudonocardiaceae > Amycolatopsis. The sequence goes on from JAEBEO010000030.1 coordinate 58,186, forward strand.
GACCTTCCACCCCCTCGGCGTTCGCATACAGGGCAAGGAAATAGTACGAGTTCCACAGCGGCAACACGGCCTGGCGGACGGCGTCGCGGATACCCCGGTCGGTGACGACCAGGTTCCCGCCGCGCAGGATCGGGCTCGCCATGAGGTACCAGCGCATCGCGTCCGAGCCGTCGCGGTCGAACACCTCGTTGACGTCCGGGTAGTTGCGCAGCGACTTGGACATCTTCTGGCCGTCCGAGCCGAGCACGATCCCGTGCGAGATACAGGTGCGGAACGCCGGCCGGTCGAACAACGCGGTCGCCAGCACGTGCAGCAGGTAGAACCAGCCGCGGGTCTGCCCGATGTACTCGACGATGAAGTCGCCCGGGTAGTGGTGCTCGAACCACTCGGTGTTCTCGAACGGGTAGTGCACCTGGGCATACGGCATCGAACCGGAGTCGAACCAGACGTCCAGCACGTCCTCGATCCGGCGCATGGTGGACTTCCCGGTCGGGTCGTCCGGGTTCGGCCGGGTCAGCTCGTCGATGTAGGGCCGGTGCAGGTTCTCCAGCCGCACGCCGAAGTCGCGCTCGAGTTCGTCGAGCGAGCCGTAGACGTCCGTGCGCGGGTACGCCGGGTCGTCCGACTGCCATACCGGGATCGGCGTGCCGAAGTACCGGTTCCGGGAGACCGACCAGTCGCGGGCGTTCTCCAGCCACTTGCCGAACTGGCCGTCCTTGACGTTCTCCGGGTACCAGGTGATCTGCTGGTTCAGCTCGACCATCCGGTCCTTGAACTCGGTCACCGCGACGAACCACGACGAGACGGCGCGGTAGATCAGCGGGTTCCGGCAGCGCCAGCAGTGCGGGTACGGGTGCTCGTAGGTCTCGTGACGCAGCAGCACCGCGCCCTGACGCCCGGCGGAACCGGTGCCGTTCTTGAGATCCTTGATGATGTTCGCGTTCGCGTCGAACACCTGCTGGCCTGCGTAATCCGGCACGGTGGCGTCGAACTTGCCCTGGGAGTCGACCGGGGTGACCGGCACGACGCCCACGGCGTCGGTGACGACCTTGTCCTCTTCACCGTAGGCCGGCGCGATGTGGACGACCCCGGTGCCGTCCTCGGTGGTCACGTAGTCCGCGGACAGCACGCGGTGCGCGTTCTCGTGTCCGGCGAAGTACGGGAACGGTGGGGCGTAACGGGTTCCGAGCAGTTCGGTGCCCGTGTAGTGCCCGACGACAGTCGGCTCTTCGCCGAGCTCGCGGGCGTACGCGGCGACGCGGGCCTCGGCGAGCAGGTAGCGCTTGCCCTCGGACTCCACGACGACGTACCGGACGTCGGGGTGCACCGCGGTCGCGAGGTTGGACGGCAGTGTCCACGGCGTCGTGGTCCAGATCAGCAGATAGGTGCCGTCGAGCTCGTTGTCGTTGCCCTCCAGGCGGAAACCGACCGTGACGGCCGGGTCCTGACGGCTCGCGTAGACCTCGTCGTCCATGCGGAGCTCGTGGTTGGACAGCGGCGTCTCGTCGCGCCAGCAGTAGGGCAGGACGCGGTAGCCCTCGTAGACGAGGCCCTTGTCCCACAGCTGCTTGAACGCCCAGATCACCGACTCCATGTAGGAGACGTCGAGCGTCTTGTAGTCGTTGTCGAAGTCGACCCAGCGCGCCTGGCGGGTGACGTAGTCCTGCCATTCGCCGGTGTAGCGCAGCACGGAATCGCGGCACGCGTCGTTGAAGACGTCGATGCCCATCTTGTCGATCTCGGCCTTCTCGGTGATCCCGAGCTGTCGCATCGCCTCGAGTTCGGCGGGCAGGCCGTGGGTGTCCCAGCCGAAGCGGCGCTCGACGCGCTTGCCCTTCATGGTCTGGTAACGCGGCACCAGGTCCTTCACGTATCCGGTGAGGAGGTGGCCGTAGTGCGGGAGGCCGTTGGCGAACGGCGGGCCGTCGTAGAAGACGTACTCGTTCGAGCCGTTGGTCCCGGCTTCGCGGGCGTCGATCGAGGCCTGGAAAGTCCGATCGGCTTCCCAGTACGCGAGGACGCGCTTTTCCGACTCGGGGAACGAAGGCTGGGACGGGACGCCGGTCTCGCCGTCCATCTGTGCCTTGGGATACATCTTCGGTGCTCCTCGCGGTTCGTCTCTCTCGTACGGGCTCTCACCCACACGGGGACGAGACGGCCGTTCCCGGCGCGTTCCGCGGTACCACCCCGCTTGCCCGGCCGGTGGTGTTCCGGCTGGGCCGCTCATTCGACGGCTGTGACGGGCCGTACCCGTCCGGTTCTACTGGGGGCACTGGGCCCTGTTCTTCCGGAGGCTCCCCGGTGATGGCCGGATCGGTGCCTGTCATCCCAGGGTAGCGCGCGGGGGCAACCGGGTTACCAGGGTGGGGGGAAAAGCGGCGCCGGGGCCGCGGGCCCGGGAACTCTTGGAGCAGGCTTACCGGTTGCGGGCCCGGCCCTTCGGCTGGAGCTGGACCAGACCGACCCAGGCGGAGTCGCCTTGCGTGTGAACGGCGCGGAGCGTGAAACACCCCTCCTCGATCGCGACTTCGGCCTGTTCCGGCGTCCCGCCGGCGGGATACTCGACACCCAGTTCGGCACCCGCGGTCACCGAGTCCATGAGGACGGCGGGCCCGTCGGTCTCCCAGATGCCGCAGTCCTCCCACGGGGTGGCGGGATCGGCGAGGAGCCGTTCCGCCTCGGCGAGGAGGTCCGCCTCGGAATCGGCGGCCAGCCAACGCAGGAAGGCGCGATGCTCCGGGAGGTAGCAGGTGGTGGCGGGTTCGTCGCCGAGGACCAGCCCCTGCGCTTCGCCGACGGGGAGCGGGGCGGCGAGAGCGTTCACCTCGCAGGCGCGGTCGTAGTCGTCCAGGCCGTCTGCTTCTTCCGCACTCCCCTTCCAGTGCGCCAGGGCCGAGACGGGCACGATGATGAGCGGGCCGCCGAGCGACTCGACCCAGGTGGTTCTCGTTGGCACGGAGTTCACGTCGGCAGTGTGCCTGGAGGGACCGACAGTTTCGGTTCGCAGTTGTGGCCGGGCAAGCAGCCGAAGCGTGAGTCGGCGTGCAGATGACTCCTGCGAGTCGACGCGCAGCCGCTGATCCCCGAGCGCTCGTTTCGGGCCGCCTGACTCGGATACGCGGTGCGGCAGGAGGAAAACGTGCCAGACCGCAGCTGTGTAGGGCGTTATACAGTCTCGGCATCTCGGCCTATGTCCTGAGGTGCATGGTGTTGCGTCTCGGGGTTGCGGTGGGGTGTTGCGAAAGTGGCTTTCGCAACGTTCAAGGGTGCGAAAGTGGCTTTCGCAACACCCGGCCCGCCACCAGGCTCCCTGACCGACTGTCACCCAAGACGCGAGCAAGCCGCCGCTCTCACCAGCCAAGCCCGGCAAGACCGGCCACACCTCTGGCGTGTTCCGCAATCCGTGTCGTACGGGAACCGTGGCGTCCTGCGAGTCAGTTGCCGTTCGCGTCGGCTTCACGGCCGTGGCCCTGATTCCGTGAAGGCCTCCTTCCCTACCCTGAGAGTAGGCAAGGAGGCCTTCACGACCACCGACGAGGACGGGCCCTTGCCGAGCCCGAGTTGCCATCCCCGCCATCGCCTTTAGGTTGGCGGACATGAAAGGACTCCTCGTCGTCGTGCTGGTGGTCCTCGGCGGCGTCAGCGGGCTGGGGTTCCTGCTGGGACTGGGCAACGCGGCCGTCCTCGCCGCGCTCACGGCACTCTTCTGCCTCATCGCGGCGGTCGGCGGGCCGCTCCGGGCGGATCTGCGGGTGCTGGCGTGGTTCGCGCCCGCGATGGTCCTCGCGGTCGGCGTGCCCCGGCTGGTGAGCGTGGTTTCGCAAGGCGCCGCGATCGGGTTGCTGGTGGTGATCGTGGTCATCGCCGGGCTCCTGCCCGCGCTCGGCGCCCGGTTCGTCACGGTCGGGCTGGGGCTCGGGATGGCGTCGCTGTTCGGCTACGGCTTCCAGCTGACGGGGACGGCCTCGGCGGGGCAGATCCTGGGTGCGCCCGCGCTCGCGGTGGGCGTCGTCCTGGTGTTGCGAGTGGTGATGGGCGCCAAGGACCCAGCCAAGCCGACGCGGGAAGCGGTGGCGGACGCGCTCGCCACCGGCACCTCGGAGACGCGGGAGCGCGCGGCCAGGCTCTGGCTCGCGGACCGGCCGCGTCGGTGGACGGCCGGCGTGCTGGGCGGGACGTTCCGGTATCGGGCGGCCGCCGGAATGCTCGAAATCCGCCGGAAACGGCTCGATGGCACAGAAATCGATGAAACCCTCGACGCGGCCAAGGAAGAAGCCACCAGGCTCGCGCAAGCGGTGCGCGCACGCCAGGCACCGGAGGACGTCGAACCGGTGCGGCGCAAGGAACCCGGCGGACTTCCGGGCGCCACCGCGAAGCTCGTCACGGGGCTCTGGGACTCCCTCGAGACCGTCCGCGCGGCGGCGACCGATCGTGACGAGTCCCGGGTGGACGTTCCGAAAGGACTCCGGAGGGAACTGCGCCGCATCGAACTGCGCGGCGCGTTTTCGTGGCAGTCACCGCAGTTTCGGCACGCGCTCCGCTGCGGGCTGGGGGTGGCGCTGGCGTTGGTGGTGGCGAGTTTCCGGCCAGGCGACCCGCTCACCGTGTCGTTCCTGCTCGGGACTTTCGCCATCATGCAGCCGGAATGGCGTGACAGTCTCGGCAAGGCCTGGCAGCGTATCGGCGGTTCCTTCGGCGGCGCGGTGGTGCTCGCCCTCGTGCTTTGGCTTCTGCCGCAAGGGTTTCTGCTGCCTGTCGCCCTCGTCGCCCTGCTCGGCGGATTCTCGGTGATGCGGACGCGCCCCCTGGTCTTCAATGGTTGCATGGTGCTGATGTCCGTCGGCATGAACGCGACGACCAAACACCTCGACCCACGTTACGTGCTCGTCGAGTACCTGCTCCTGATGGTGCTCGCCGGCGCCATCGCGCTGTTGTTCGGTTTCGCCGCGATCCCCGGCGTGCCGAAACCCGGTCCGGCGGAACGATTCGGCACCGCCGTCGACGCCACCCGGGCGCTGCTCGGCTCGGTCGGGCGGAAACTGCGTGGCGAGGACGTCGACCCGCGGACGCTCGGCCGCGAATTCCGCACCGCCACCGTCGCGCACCACGGGCTTCTCGCCGCGGAGCCGGGCACGAAGGAACCCGCGCCGGGACAGCGTGACGCCTTGGAGAACGCGGCCGGGGCCTTGCGCGGACTGTCCGTCACGGCGTCGTCGCTCTTGCTGCGCGCGGAGTCCGCCGGAGCGGCGGCCGCCGTGGACGAGGCCGCCGTGCGCTCGGGACCGGGAAGCCCGCCGAAATCCCGGTCCCGCCGGACGCCGACGAGGAACAGCGGCTGGTGTTCGACATGATCGCCGCCGACGTGGTCACGGTCGGCGAAGCGGCTCGGATACTCGAGAGCTAGTCGTCCGCGGTGGACTTGTCGCGATGCTGCCCGGCGATCTCGGCGTCGGGCTCGCACAGTCCGCACGGGGTGAACCCGAGCTGACGCGCCTCGCCGATGCCGAGCGGGATGGTGTCCCGGGTTTCGAGCCAAGCGCAGGTGGTCACGTGATAACGCGGGTACTCGTCGACGACGACGACCTCTGTTTCGAGGTCGGAGACGATCGCCACATCCGCGGGGTCGCTCTTCTCCTCACCCGGGTCGCCGTTGCGCGCCGACGGCTCCGCGGACTCGGCGTCCTCCTCGGAGGCGGAGTCGGGAGCGGAGTCGTCCGCTCCACCCAGTTCGCCGGTGGCGGGCATCAGGACGGTCTGCTCGGCCTCCTCGGGTTTCTCTTCGTCACCCTCGTCGGAATCCAGCTCTTCTTCCGGTTCGTCGGAGGAATCAAAGGAGTCGACGGAGGCCGCTTCGGCGGAACGCTTCTTCCGGCGGCGTAGCCAGTCGAAGACGAGCAGCAACCCGGCGACGACGGAGAGGCCGATGGAGATCCAGGCCCACAGCGAGTTCGCGGTGATGAGCGCCGCGACAAGCAGCCCCAGAGCCGCCAGTACCAGTACTAGGACGATGTAGAGCACGGTGAATTACAACACGAGGGGCAAGCGGAACGGCCCCGACCCTCCGGAGAGTGCCGAGGCCGTTCCACTGTGTAGAAAAAGAAGAGGATCAGCCGGCTTCGGCGCGGGGGCCGAACGAGTAACCCTGTCCGCCGCCGCCCGAGCCCGAGGCCGATTGCCCCGAGTTCGAGGAGGACGCCGAAGCGGGAGCGGCCGAACCGCGGTCGTCGAGCTCACGCAGCTGGGATTCGAGGAATCCACGCAGCCTCGTGCGGTATTCCCGCTCGATCGTGCGCAGCTCTTCGATTTTCTTGCCCAGCGAACCCTTTTCCGCGTTCATGCTGTTCATGGTCTCGGTGTACTTGCGCTGAGCCTCGCGCTCCATGGTCGTCGCCTTGTCGCGCGCCTGGCGCTCCAAGGTCTCGGCACGGGTACGCGCGTCGTTCAGCATGGTCTCGGCACGCGTGCGTGCCTCGTTCACCATCGAGTCCGACTTGGACCGCGCGTCCGAAAGCAGCTGCTCGGACTTGGTCCGGGCTTCGGCGAGCATGCCGTCCGACTCGGTCTTGGCCTCGGCGGTGAGCCGGTCGGCCATTTCCTGCGCCAGTCCGAGCACCTTCGCCGCCTGGACGTTGGGCTCCCCGTTGTCCGGCACCATCGAGTGGGCCTGGGTCTGCTCCATCGCCGACTGCGGCGGTGGCACCGGGGCCAGGCGGCGCGACGGCTCGTCACGCACCTGTGGCGGCGGGCCGACTGCTCCCGCCTTGGCGTTCTCGAGCTCTCCACGGGTGGTCTCAAGCTCGTTGTCGAGCTGTTCGACCTGCTGCCGCAGCTCGTTGTTGTCCTCGATCAACCGGGCAAGCTCGGTCTCCACCAGGTCGAGGAACGCGTCCACCTCGTCCTCGTTGTAGCCCCTTTTGCCTATGGGCGGCTTGCTGAACGCGACGTTGTGCACGTCAGCGGGGGTCAACGACATCAGATCACCTCACGCACTCCATGGCCTGCAGGTCCACCCGGGCTTCCCCGAAAATCACCCTGGCGTTGCCAGCTGCATCGCGAAGAACACAACCAACAGCAGCACCATAATCGATAAGTCCAGTCCGACGCCGCCGATTCGTACGGTCGGGATGATTCGTCTGAAGAGACGAACCGGTGGGTCGGTCACTGTGTAGATGGTCTCCAGCGTTACCGCAACCCCTCCGGCAGGACGCCACTCGCGAGCGAAAGCACGCACGAGCTCGACGACGATCCGTGCCGTCAGCAGGAGCCAGAAAGCGAACAGCACGTACCAGACGACCAGCAACACAGCATTCACGTAACCACTCTGCCATGCCCCGCGTCAAAAGGCGCAGCTGACGGGCGGCGGATGGAGATGAGTCGACAAAATCACATCCGGCTGCGCTCAGCGGTCAGGGGGTGATCAGCCGCGCAGGAATAATCCGCCTTCGGCAATCCGCCGACGGTCTTCCGCGGTGACATCCACATCGGGCGGTGAGAGAAGGAACACCTTGTTGGTGACCTTGTCCATCGATCCGCGCAGCGCGAAGGCGAGCCCGGCCGCGAAGTCGACAAGACGCTTCGCGTCCGCGTTCTCCATCTCGGTGAGGTTCATGATCACCGGGATGCCCTCGCGGTAGTGCTCCCCGATCGCCCGCGCTTCGGCGTAACTCGTCGGGTGCAGCGTGGTGATCCGGCTCAACGGGTCACGCACGGCAGGCCGGATGACCGGTTCGGTGACCGGCCGCAGCCGCGCGACCGGCTCCGGCTGACGATCGATCGCCAAGGCTCCGTGGACCACGGGCTCAGAGCTGGCCACGGAGCGTGACCGAGACCGGGGCGTGGGCTCGTCGTAAGTGTCTTCGACGTCCCGGTAGCGTCCACTCCGCGACCGGGTGGGCGGCTCGTCGTCGTAGTCGTATTCGTCTTCGGCATACCCTCGCCGGTAGTCCTCTTCGACGTCGTAGCCGTCTTCGTCCGCGGGCACCATCCCGAAGTAGGCCTTCAGCTTCTGCAGCGCGCTCATGCCTCTCCCTAGCCTTAGCCGCGTCCCGCACTTTCACTCCCCCGTCCCGCCACCACTCCCCGTAGCGACGAGACGGTATTCCTTAAGGCGAGGCTAAACCGCGCCCACCGAGCAACGCGGTTCCGACACGCACACAGGTCGAGCCGTGCGCGATCGCCTGCTCGAGATCATTGCTCATCCCGGCGGAGAGTTCACGGGCTTTAGGGTGGTTCTCCCGCAGACGCGCCGAGGCGAGCGCAAGCTTCTCGAACGCCTTCGCGGGGTCAATACCCAGCGGAGCCACCGCCATAAGCCCACGGAGGCGAATATCACCCACATGGCCTAATCGGTCGGCCAGCCGGTTCACCTCGTCCACCTGAAAGCCCCCGCGGTTCGGGTCGTCGTCGAGACTTACTTGAATGAGGACGTCCAACGGGTGATCGCGTTGCCCGGAATCGAGTGCCGACCTGGTCGCCTTCGCCAGCGCGTCGGCGAGACGCTCGGAGTCGACGGAATGGACCTCGTCGGCCCAGCGCACCACCGACTTGGCCTTGTTCCGCTGCAGACTGCCGACCATATGCCAGCGGATGCGGGCGTCCGGGCGCAGCTCGGCGACTTCGTCGGTCTTCGGGCCCGCCTCCTGATCACGGTTCTCGGCGAGGTCGAGCGCGCCGAGGTCGGCGAGCAGCGCGGCGTCGAGGGCGGGGAAGGTCTTGGTCACCGCGAGCAGGCGGACCTCGTCGCGCTCCCGGCCGGCGGCCTTGCACGCGGCGGCGATCCGCTCGTGCACTTCGGCAAGCGAAGCGGCGAGTTCCGCTTTTCGTGCGTCACTCACGAGGCGTCCAGCCAGGTGATGCCCGCGATCCGGCCGGTGGTGCCGTCGCGGCGGAAGCTGAACAGGGTCCTGTCCTCGTTGGTGCACCGTGGATCGACACCGATCTTGCCGACGCCGAGGTCGGCCAGCTGCCGCCAAAGCCCGGCACGCAGGTCGAGCCCCGTGGTGCCCTTGCGGGTTTTGCAGGCACTGCCGGGCACATGCTTTTCGACGTCGGCCGCCATGTCGGCGGGGACTTCGTAGCAGTCGCCGCAGATCGCCGGACCGAGCAGCGCCTCGGTGCGGCCCGGGTCCGCGCCGAGCGAGCGCATGGCTTCGACGGCGGCGGGGACGACGCCGACCCGGGCGCCGACGCGGCCCGCGTGGACGGCGGCGACGACACCGGCCTCGGCGTCGGCCAGCATCACGGGGACGCAGTCGGCGACGAGCACCACGAGGGCGAGGCCGGGCTCGGCGGTCACGAGCGCGTCGGTGGCCTCGGCCGCCGAAGTCTCGGAACCGTCGACGACGGTGACGGTGCGGCCGTGCACCTGTTCCATCCACGCCAGCCTGTCCTCGGCGAGGCCGAGTTCGGTGGCCAGGCGTTTGCGGTTGGCGTGGACGTCGCCCGCGTCGTCACCGACGTGGTCGCCGAGGTTGAAAGTGTCGAAAGGCGGCCGGGAAGCCCCGCCGGCCCTGGTAGTGACGACCCGCCGAACGCGCACGCAATTCCTCCCGGGAAGTTGAGTGAAGGCCCCCTTCACCACCCTGAGGGTAGTGAAGGAGGCCTTCACGGAACGAGACTGGCGTGCCTTACCGCCGCATGAACGGCGGAACGTCGACCTCGTCGTCCGACGGGTCGTCGTGCACCGGGGTGGCCCGGCCGGGCAGGCTGCCGTGGGTCGAGTTCGACCCGATCGGCGAGTAGCCGCGCGAACCGCCGCCGGGCTGCGGGAGGCCGCCGGACAGCGAGCCGTTGCCGTCCCGGGAGGACGGCATCGGCGAGTGCGTGCGCGGCGGCGCGACCGGATAGCCGTTCGAACCGTTCGACGGCGGTACCGGGGTCGCCCCGGAGGGCGGGCCCTGCACCGGCGTCGCCCCGCTGTTGACCTGGCCCGCCTGCGCGGACGCGGTCGAGTTCGACCGGGAGCCGAACGTCGACGGATCGAGCTTCTTGTGCGTCGGCGTGCCGGCGTCGAAACCGGCCGCGATCACGGTGACCCGGACCTCGTCGCCGAGCGAGTCGTCGATGATCGTCCCGAAGATGATGTTCGCGTCGGGGTGCGCGGATTCCTGCACCAGCGACGCCGCCTCGTTGATCTCGAACAGGCCGAGGTCCGACCCGCCCGCGATCGACAGCAGCGCGCCGTGCGCCCCGTCCATCGACGCTTCCAGCAGCGGCGAGTTGATCGCCTTCTCCGCCGCCTGGATCGCCCGGCCCTCGCCGCGGGCCGAGCCGATGCCCATCAGCGCGGAACCCGCTCCGGACATGACGCTCTTGACGTCGGCGAAGTCCAGGTTGATCAGACCCGGCGTGGTGATCAGGTCGGTGATGCCCTGGACACCCGAAAGGAGGACCTCGTCCGCCGAGCGGAAGGCGTCCATCAGCGAGACGCCGATGTCGCCCAGCTGCAGCAGCCGATCGTTCGGGATGACGATCAGGGTGTCGCATTCGTTGCGCAGCTGCTGGATGCCGTCTTCGGCCTGCTTGCTGCGGCGCTTGCCCTCGAAGGTGAACGGCCGGGTGACGACGCCGATGGTCAGCGCGCCGAGCTTCCGGGCGATCTGGGCGACGACCGGCGCGCCACCGGTGCCGGTGCCACCGCCCTCGCCCGCGGTCACGAACACCATGTCGGCGCCCTTGATGACCTCTTCGATCTCTTCGCGGTGGTCCTCGGCGGCCTTCTGCCCCACCTCGGGGGCGGCGCCGGCACCGAGGCCGCGGGTCAGTTCCCGGCCGATGTCGAGTTTGACGTCGGCGTCGGACATGAGCAGTGCCTGTGCGTCGGTGTTCACCGCGATGAACTCGACACCCTTGAGGCCGACCTCGATCATGCGGTTCACGGCGTTCACTCCGCCGCCGCCGATACCGACGACCTTGATCACCGCAAGGTAGTTGTGCGGGGGCGTCATCGGAGCCGCCTTCCTGATCGTGTGTGCTCGTGCTGCCCGCCGGTCGCTGAGCCTGGGCCGAACCCTCGATCTGAACCTCAGAGTGAGAGTTATGTCAACTGCCGACGTTGAAGCAGGACGGTATGCACCAGGCTGGCTCGAATCCAGTAGCCACGCCGTGTGTCGCAAAGGTGTTTTGCCACAACATCTTCGTGGGCGCAAGAGCGAGACCCCGGCGCGGCGCCGAACGGCGGCCTGGTACAAGCCGTGATCAGGTGGGCATCGACATGACCATGACGACGTCGTTCGACGGCGTCCCGGTCGGCGAACCGCCGTCCTGCTCGACGCTCAGCGCGAACTTCTCGGCGCCCTCGAGCCCGTCCGCGACCAGCAACGCACCGTCCTGACCACCGGAAATGAGCCCGGCGGGCTTCGGCGCGGCGCCCGGGTACATCAGCCACGCCTGGTACGTCCGGCCCGGATCGTTCTTCGCCAGCTGTGCCGACAGGAAGACGAGCCGGTCCTTCGCGCGCGACATCATGACGGTCCCGCCGCCCCCGACGGTGGCGTCGGCGTGCCCGGTCCGGAGGTCCGACGCCGCAAGCACGTCGGCGATCGGCGCGTAACGATCCGCGGACCGCGCCGCCTGTTCCCGGGCCGCGGTCAGCTGCGAGTGGTTCTCGTAGGCGATGCCGCCGAACACGGCGGTGCCGGCGAGCCCCACGATCGCCGCCGCGGCCGCGCCGATCGCCCAGCGCGGCACGCGCCTGCGGTCCTTGACGCGCTCGCCCGCTCCGGACCGGGCTTTCGGCGGCTGCTGCCGGGTCGCCGTCGCCTGCGCGAGCACCCGGCGCTTGAGGTCGGCGGGCGGGTCCTCGGCCAGCGCGGCGCCGAGCCGGGTGGCGGTCGTCTGCAGTTCGAGGACCTCCTGTGCGCAGGACGCGCATTCGCCGAGGTGCCGCTGGAACTGCGCAAGCTCCAATTCGGACAGTGCGTCGACGGCGTAGGCGCCGGTGAGCGTGTGCATTTCGGGCATGGTCATGCCGTCACCCCCAAACAGTCCCGGAGCCGGATCAGGCCGTCCCGGAGTCGCGTCTTGATGGTCCCGTGCGGGGTCCGCAGTACTTCCGCGACCTCGCGATAGGTATAGCCCTGGTAGTAGGCGAGCAGGACGGATTCCCGTTGCAGCTCGGTCAGACTGGTCAGGCAGCGCCGCACCTGCGAACGTTCCCAGCGGGCCGCGACGGCCTCGGCGACCTCGTCGAACGGCCGGGCGCGGGCGGCCTCGAAAGTCGCCTTGACCTCGCGATCCGAACTGGCGCGCGCCGAACGCACCCGGTCGACGGCACGGCGGTGCGCGAGCGTCATGGCCCAGTTCAACGCGCTCCCCCGCTCGGGCGAGTAGCGCGTGGCCGTGCGCCACAGCTCCACCATGACCTCCTGGGTGACCTCTTCGGACTGGGCGGAGTCCCGCAGGATGCGCCGCACCAGGCCGAGGACCGGGCCCGCGAGCTGGTCGTAGAGCGCGTCGAAGGCCCGCTCGTCACCCTTCGCGACGCGGACGAGCAGGTCCTCCGCCGTCGGCCCGGCCGGTTCTTCGCCCGTTCCGGGAACGGGCTCCATCCGGCGTGGACTTGCCGATTCATCCATGAAGCCTGCCTCCGGCGGTCTGCGGTCTGCGTGGGGACCGCGGGGTTATCGGTGCCTTCTTCAACCACAGTCTGACCCCGTGCCGCCGGATCAGCGCGGAGACCCGGTGCGGCATGAGCGGGCGGGTGACGAGCAGGTGCACCAGCCAGCGGGTGGTGGCGGGCCGCCGGACGCCGCGCAGCGACGCGGTCAGCGGGGTCTGCCCGCCCTGGCGGAGCCAGATCTTGACCGAGAGCAGCGACTCCGGCCGCGGCACCTCCATCCGGTACTCGCCGTCCATGGACTGGAACGGCGAGACGTAGAACTCCTTGTCCGCGTGGGCGTTCCCCTCCGCGTCGGGCCGCAGGAGGTACGCGTGCCTGCCGCGGTAGGTGTTGTGGACCTCCGCGATGACGCATTCGAGTTCACCGTCGGGCCGGTGGCACCAGTAGAGGGTGATCGGGTTGAAGTTGTGGCCGAGCACCCGCGCGCCGGCGAGCATCTGCACCCGGCCGCCCCGGAGATCGACACCGCGAGCCGCGAGCCAGCGGTCCACTTTGGACCGGATGCTGGACGTGTCCTCCGGGTCGAAGTGGTCTCGTGGGTCGAAGCGGGCGAAGGACCGAAGCCACCACGGCAGCTTCGGCGGCGCGTCGAGGTCGATGAGCCAGAGGTAGACCCGGTGCGCGAACGAGATCGGCGGATCGATCCGCCGCACGTGTGCCACCGTGGAGTCGTAGAGCACCGCCCTGACGGTCACCATCGCACCCCGAAGTTCTCGGCCGCGCGGACGCCGGACGCGCAGCCGTCCTCATGGAAACCCCAGCCATGGTAGGCCCCGGCGTAGGCGACCTTCTCGTCGTTGAGTTCGGGCAGCCGCCGCTGGGCGCCGACGGAGTCCGGGGTGTAGACGGGGTGGTCGTAGGTCATCTTCGCCACGACGGAGCCGCTGTCGGGGACGCCACCCGGGTTCAGTGTGACGACGTACCCGGTCGGTTCGTCGAGGCGCATCAGCCGGTTCATGTCGTAGGAAACCTGGACGGCGCCGTTGTCCGCGCCGCAGGCGGGGGTGGCGTAGTTCCAGCCCGCCCGTGCCGCCCCGGCGGTCGGCAGCACGCCGGTGTCGGTGTGCAGCCAGGCCTCGTTGCTGGAGTAGCGGAAGGCGCCGAGGACGTCGCGCTCGGCGTCCGTGGGCGCGTCGAGCAACCGCAGCGCCTGGTCGGCGTGCGTGGCCAGGACGACCTTGTCGAGCCGGTAGCGGGTGTCGGCGTCGTCGCGGACCTCGATCCCGCGCGCGGTGCGCTCGACCGAGCGGACCGGTGTCGACAGGTGCACGGCGGTCAGCTGCTTCGCGGCCAGGTCGACGTACTCGCGGGACCCGCCGACGACGGTGCGCCAGCTCGGCGACCCGCCGACCGACAGCATCCCGTGGTTGCGCAGGAATTCGAACAGGTAGCGCGCGGGGTACTCGAGCGTGTCGTTCCGGTCGGCGGACCAGACGGTCGAGACGACGGGGAGCATGAAGTGGTCGACGAAGTACTTCGTGTACCCGCCGATCGCGAGGAACGCGCCGAGGGTGACGTCGCCCGCGTACGGGGCTTCGAGTACCCGTTTGGCGTGCACGTGGAAGCGTTTGACGTCGGCGAGCATCCGCAGGTAGCGCCCGCGGGCGACGTTGCGAGGCTGGGCGAAGAGGCCCTTCAGTCCCTTCGCGCCGGCGTACTGGAGGCCGCAGCCGTCGCAGCGGATGCTCATCGACATCTCGGTCTCGCGGGTGGCGACGCCCAGCTCGCCGAACAGCCGGAGCAGGTTCGGGTAGGTACGCTCGTTGTGCACGATGAACCCGGAGTCGACCCCGATGGTGCCGCCGCGCGCGCTCGGGACGTCGTGGGTGTGCGCGTGCCCGCCCAGCCTCTCGTCGGCTTCGAACAGCAGTACTTCATAGCGGCGTTGCAGCAGGTAGGCGGCCGTGAGGCCGGCGACGCCGCTGCCGATGACTCCGATGCGTTGACCGTTGGTGTGCACGAAAGGGATTCGGAACAGGACCCCGGCCGGATTGGACCGGGTGAACCGGGGTGTCGTCCGACCCATCCCTTCCCGTTCCGGGAGCGAATGACCACTATGCCGAACAGTCCCGCGTCTCGCCTCGTCCCGTTCGTCGAGCGGCTCCTCGGCGGCTCCCTCCCGGTCGGTCTCCGCACCTGGGACGGCGTCCGCTCCGGTCCGCCGGACGCCCCGACCGTGGTGCTCCGCAACCGGCGCGCGCTGCGCCGTCTCCTGTACGCGCCCGGCGAACTGGGCCTGGCCAGGGCCTACGTCTCCGGTGATCTCGACGTCGAGGGCGACCTCGCCGACGGATTCCGCCGGATCTGGGCGCTGACCCGCTCCGGCGCCCTGCGCCGCGCCGAACTCGGCCCGCGCGAGTGGGCAGAGGCGCTGCGGCTCGCTGTCGGGCTCGGCGTGGTCGGGCCGCCGCCCCCACCGCCGGCCGAGGAGGCCCGGCTGTCGGGGAAGCTCCACAGCCTGCTGCGGGACAGATCCGCGATCTCGCACCACTACGACCTCGGCAATGCCTTCTACCAGCTGCTGATGGACGAATCGATGGCCTACTCGTCCGCGTACTGGACCTCCGAGGAGGACGGCTACGACCTCGCGCAGGCCCAAGCGGACAAACTCGAACTGATCTGCCGGAAGCTCGGCCTGCGGCCCGGGATGCGGCTGCTGGACGTCGGCTGCGGCTGGGGCTCGCTGCTGGTGCACGCGGCGAAGCACCACGGAGTGCACGCCGTCGGCATCACGCTTTCGGCGGAACAGCTGCAGCACATCCGGGGCCGCCTCGCCCAGCACGACCTGGAGGATCGCGTCGAGGTACGCCGCCAGGACTATCGCGAACTCACCGACGAGCCGTTCGACGCCGTCGCCACCATCGAGATGGGCGAACACGTCGGCGAGGACAACTACCCCGAGTACACGCGGACGTTGTTCCGCATGCTCAAGCCCACCGGGCGGCTGGTCCTGCAGCAGATGTCGCGCGGCGCCGTGGCACCCGGCGGCGGCGCGTTCATCGAGCGCTACATCGCCCCCGACATGACGATGCGGCCGCTGAGCCGCACGCTCGGGCATCTCGAGACCGCCGGATTCGAGATCCGCGACGTCCACGCGCTTCGCGAGCATTATGTGCGTACGGTCCGGGCATGGGGGAAGACACTCGAGGAGCACTGGGCGGACGTCGTGGCGCTGATCGGTGAGGCGGGCGCGCGCGTCTGGCGGCTCTACCTGGTCGGCGGCGCGCTGGCGTTCGAGGAGAACCGGATGGGCGTGGACCAGATCCTCGCGGTGCGGTCCGACGACCAGGGCCTGAGCGGGCTGCCCGCCACCCGGGAGTGGTCCTGATGTCCCTCGGGGGGACCCTGCTCGTCACCGCCGGGGTGACCTTGCTGGCCGTCGTCGTCACGTTCGGCATCGCGCTGGCGCGCAAGCGGTACGACACCATCGACACGTTCTGGGGGCCGGGCTTCGCGCTCGTCGCGCTGGTCGCGGCCCCGCTCGGGGACGGGTCGGTGGCACTGCGCGTGGTCACCGCGCTGCTGACCGCGATCTGGGGTGTCCGCCTCGGCGTGCACCTCCACCTGCGCAACCACAAGCTGCCCGAAGACCCGCGCTACGTGCGGATGGCCGAACGCGCCGGGGAGAACCCGGCACCCAAGCTGTTCGTCCGCGTGTACCTGCTGCAGGCCGTGGTGCTCTGGTTCGTCTCACTGCCGGTGCAGTTCGCGATGTACGGCGACTCCTTCGGGGTGACGGCCTGGATCGGCGTCGCGGTGTGGCTGGCAGGCTTCGCGTTCGAGACCGTCGGCGACGAGCAGCTGCGCCGGTTCAAGGCCGATCCGCACAACAAGGGGAAGGTCCTCGACAGCGGGCTGTGGCGCTACACACGGCATCCGAACTACTTCGGGGACGCGTGCGTGTGGTGGGGCCTGTACCTGCTGGCGTGTTCGAGCTGGGTGGGGGCGGCGACGGTGCTGTCGCCGATCGCGATGACCTACACCCTGGCGAGGGGCACCGGGAAACCTCTGCTGGAGAAGGGCTTACGGCGGTCCCGGCCGGGATACGCGACGTATGTCGAGCGGACCAGCGGTTTCTTCCCGCTGCCCCCGCGCCGCGTCACTCCCCGGTGAGCCCGTCGGTCAGCTCGCGCAGCAGGTCGAGGTGGCCGGCGTGCCTGCCGGTCTCTTCGATCATATGCGCGACGACGAACCGGACGTTGACCTTGCGGTCGCCGCGGAAGGCGACCTCGTCGTCCAGCCCCATCCCGGCGACGACCCGACGGCTGCGTTCGCATTCGGCCTCGTAGGCGGCGATCAGCTGGTCGAGCGGGGTCTGCATGGCGACCCGGAACTCGGCGTCCGGATCGGCTTCGAGGGCCTCCTTCCAGACGTCCTCCCGGCCGTCGAGCACCACGGTGAACCAGTAGTGCTCGACCACGGTCAGATGGCCGAGCAGACCGGCGACGGTGGTCAGCTCACTGGGCACGAACGGCTGCCGGGCCTGGTCGTCGGTGAGGCCGGAACATTTCCACACCACCGTGGCGCGGAGGAAGTCGAGAAAGCCGTTGAGCTGGGTGCGCTCGTCCCCGGTGAGCGGGGGTTCGGGACGCTTCGGTTCGTCGGTCATGGTGCTGCAGTCTGCCAATCCCCTCCGGCGCTCCGCGACCGAGTTCTCCCGCCGCGAGCCCTCCGCCACTGCCGCGGGGTCCTGGTCCATGTCCGACCACGGACCCATCGTTCGAGTGAAACCAGCGGTAGTTAGCGCCGACGAAACATGACGACCACCCGCCTGTCATGTCAGGCTGGTGCAGTTGTGCCCATCACCTCCCCCGGCAAGGAAGGCACCTGATGTCCGGCCCGCGGCTGAGCGCACTCGATGTCGCTTTCCTTTGCCTGGAAAGCGAAACGACGCCCATGCACATGGGCGCGGTGGCCACCTTCCGTCCGCATGGGCAGGTGCACGCGCGCAAGCTGATCGCGCTGCTCGCCGAGCGGGCCGCGCGGATCCCGAAGCTGCGCCAGCGCACCCGCACCGCGCTCTTCCCACCCGGCACCGTCACCTGGGCCGAGGATCCGCGTTTCGTTGCCAGTGAACATATTTCACATCACCACCTGAGCCCCCTGTACGAACCGGAACCGCTGTCCGCCTACGCGTCGCGATGGATGGGACGACCGCTCGACACCGGAAAACCCTTGTGGGACCTGCATCTCGTCACCGGCCTGCCGGACGGCGAGTTCGCGTTGCTGCTGAAACTGCACCACGCGCTCACCGACGGCGCGGGCGCGTACGCCGTCGCCGCGGGCCTGCTCGACACACTCCCCCGTGCGGCCGGGCGCAAACACACCGGCGCCGTGCCACCCGCGCCCCGTTCCCGTGTGGACGCCGTCAAGGACGTGCTCGGCGCCACCCTGGCCCAGGCCGGGCAAGCCGCCGGGATCGCCTCGTCGGTCGTCCGCGCGACCCGCTCGCCGTTGTCGCCGATCAGCGCGCCGCCGTCGACCGAGCGGCGCCTCGGCTTCGTCCGGCTCCCCACCGCCGACCTCCGCCGGGTCCGCCGGACCCACGGCGGCACCGCCAACGACGTCGTGCTGGCCGTCCTCGCCGGTGCGCTGCGCGAATGGATGATCAACCGCGGTCGGCGTGCCGACGGCCGGACACTGCGGGCACTCATCCCGGTCAGCGTGCGGGGCCGCTCCGCCGAGCAGCTCGGCGGCAACAAGCTGTCCGGATACCTGTGCGACCTGCCGGTCGGCCTCGACGATCCGGTCGAGCGGCTGCTGGCCGTCCAGCGCGAGATGGACCGGAACAAGGCACTGGGCCCGGCCCGCGGCGCCGGCGCGTTCCCCCTGCTCGCCGACCGGATGCCGCCGATGCTGCACCGGCTCGGCACCAAGGCCGCCGGGCTGGCCGCGCCGCTGCTGTTCGACCTCGTGGTGACCACGGTGCCGGTGCCGCCGAACCGGCTCGCCCTCGACGGGACGCGGCTGGAAGGGGTCTACCCGTTCGTACCGCTCGCGCCGCGGCAGGCCATCGGCATCGCGGTGGCGACCTGTCGCGACTCGGTCCACATCGGACTGCAGGCGAACGGGGCGGCGGTCGCCGACGTCGGTTCGCTGCGGGACGGCGTCCTCAAGGCGTCGGCGAGGTTGCTGGACACGGCGAGTTGACGTCGTGGTGCCGCCGGCTTGTCGTACCGGTGCGAGAGGTAAGGGGCCTTCAGGTACTTCGGATCAGCCGCGCAGCATCTCCGCGACCAGGAACGCGAGCTCCAGCGACTGCTGGGTGTTCAGTCGCGGGTCGCAGGCGGTCTCGTACCGGCCCGAAAGGTCCAGGTCCGAGATGTCCTGCGCGCCACCGAGGCATTCGGTGACGTCCTCGCCGGTCAGCTCGACGTGGATGCCGCCGGGGTAGGTGCCGAGTTTGCGGTGCACCTCGAAGAAGCCCTGGACCTCGTCGACGATCCGGTCGAAGTGCCGGGTCTTGTACCCGGTCGACGACTCGTGGGTGTTGCCGTGCATCGGGTCGCACTGCCAGATGACCTTGTGCCCGGATGCTTCGACCTTCTCGATGATCGCGGGCAGCACCTCGCGGACGTTGCCGTTGCCCATCCGGGCGATCAGCGTCAGCCGGCCGGGCTCGTTGCGCGGGTCTAGACGGCGGACGTACTCGACGGCCTGCTCCGGCGTCGTCGTCGGGCCGATCTTGAGCCCGATCGGGTTGGACAGCAGTTCGGCGAAGGCGATGTGCGCGCCGTCGAGCTGCCGGGTCCGCTCGCCCACCCACAGGAAGTGCGAGGACAGGTTGTACAGCTTCGGGTTGGTCGCGTCGGCGTGGTCCAGCCGCAGCATCGAGCGCTCGTAGTCCAGCAGCAGCGCCTCGTGGCTGGCGAAGATCTCGGTGGACTGCAGCGAGGTGTCGGTGACCCCGCAGGCCGACATGAACCGCAGGCCGCGGTCGATCTCCGCGGCCAGCGCCTCGTAGCGCTCGCTGGCGGGCGAGGACTTCACGAAGTCCTTGTTCCAGTCGTGCACCTGGTGCAGGTCGGCCATCCCGGCGCCGGTGAGCGCACGGACGAGGTTCATCGCGGCGCCCGCGTTCGCGTAGGCGCGGATCATCCGGCCCGGGTCGGGCACGCGCAGTTCGGGCTTGGCGACGAGCGAGTTGATGATGTCGCCGCGGTACACCGGCAGGCCGAGCGCGTCGGTGGAGGCCGAGCGCGGCTTCGCGTATTGACCGGCGATCCGGCCGACCTTCACCACCGGGAGGCTCGCGCCGTAGGTGAGGACGACGGCCATCTGCAGCAGGGTGCGCAGGTTGGCGCGGATATGCGGTTCGGTGTTGGACTCGAACGTCTCCGCGCAGTCACCGCCCTGCAGCAGGAACGCCTCGCCGCGGGCGACCATGGCCAGCCGGTCGGAGAGCCGGTCGATCTCGGCGGGGACGGTGATCGGCGGCACGCTCTCCAGCACGCCGCGTACACGTTTCGTCAGCTCCGGGTCCGGCCACTCCGGCTGCTGCGCGGCGGGGCGGGAAAGCGCGTCGTCGAGCCGGTCGCGCAGCTCGGGCGGCAGCGGGGGCAGTTCGGGGAGCGTGTCGACGGGAACGTCCACTGTCCAGTTCACGGGCACCAGGATATGCCCGGCCGAAAGCCGCCCGCCCACCGGGACGAAAGTCCCAAAAGGTGGACGAGCGGTTCCGGGCCGTTCAGGCGGCCTGCGCCTTGTCGTAGAGGTTCCGGACGTCCGTGCCGAAGTACGGGCCGAACAGGTAACCCGGCAGGAACGTGTAGCCGAAGCTGTTCACCGAAGCCTGGACACCGGCACCGGTCGCCTCGCTGAAATCGAGGAACCACGGGCCGCCGCTGGAGCCGCCGGTCATGTCGCAGCCCATCCCGTGGTCTTTCGTCAGCAGGAAGTCGGTGATCGTGGTCCCGCTGCAGTAGACCAGTTTCGTACCGTCGTACGGCGCCGCCGCCGGGTATCCGAAGGTGTACATCGACCGGTTGCGCGCCTGGTTGAACGCGATGCCCTGCGCGCCGACCACGTCGGTCAGCCTCCGCCCGTCGAGCGGGTTGACCACCGCCGCGCCGACGTCGTAGTTCATGTCTTCGCTCGCTTCCCACTGCGGAGTGGTGAGCGTGCTCTTCGCGGCCCAGGTGCCGTACGGCGTGTTGCCGTTGTTGTAGCCGGGCGCGAAGGTCCAGTTGGTGTGCCACGCGCCCTGGTACTTCACGCAGTGCCCGGCGGTGATCACGACACTGCCGTTGGCGCTGGTCACGGCGTCGCCGGAGCACGACGCGGCACGCCCGCCCATGGTGAAGAAGACCCGGCCGGCGGTCTGCGTGATCTTGCCCGCGCCCGTCCACGCGCCGCCACCGTTCGGGATGCTCCGGATGATCGCGCTTTCGCCCTTCGCGACGTCCTTCGGCGAAAGGTTCGGAGCTTTGACCAGCTGGTCGATCGGCACCGCCGACCGCATCCGCTCGGGCGTCCAGTAGGCCGCGACGGCCCGGGCGTCGACCGCCGCCTCACGCTGGACCGGCGCGGCCTGTGCGGGATTCGCGACCGCGGTCAGCGCGGTCACCGCCAGCCCCACGAGCGCCGCCAGGGTTCCCGTCCTCTTCATGGCGTACCGCCTTTCGCCACCGGTGAAGTGCCGTATGACTTGCACGACATTTCGAAAGTATTTGTCCGGCTACCTGGCGTACAAGGGACCGTTCGGCCGCATCCGTCCCCGCTCATGGACCGTTCGGCCCACGGGGGTCACATGACGGGGCGGCGGGACTCCCCGACCGGTCCACCTCGTGTCCGTGAAGGCCTCCTTGAGGGACTCTGGGTCCCTCAAGGAGGCCTAATGGGTTGTGTTCGAGCCGGGTTTGGCAGGCTTGGATGTGGTGGCTGCTGGCGGGTGAGCACTCGTGAGGCCTGGGTTTTGCGAGACCTTCGTGAAGA
>JAEBEO010000031.1:0-78309 GCA_049998115.1 Amycolatopsis sp. cmx-4-19
GATCCGTTCCCACAGACCATCATCGACCTCCCACGGACGCCGCTGCCCCACCCAGCCCACCCCTCACAGAAGACCACCAAGACACGACATCAAACCACACCCAAGATCATTCTGTTAGGACCCCTTAAGCCCTCGGGTGCTCACGCGGCGCCGGCGGTCGCGAGGCGACGCGCCGCCTCGGTCTCCCGCCGCGGGGGATACGTGCTGTGCCGGGGATGTACGGCGACGTAGAGGATCCCGCCGGCGACCACCGTCTCCAGGTCCGTTCGCTCCCCAGGCTCGAACGGGCCTCCGCAGGCCGCACAGGTCCGCTGCCGCTCCGCGGCGCTCATGTCCGGTCCCTCTGCTCCGGGACGGCCGGGTCGGGCCACGAGAGGCCCAGCAGGTCGACGTCCAGTTCGTCGTCGGCATAGATCTCGTAGGGATCGAGGCGGTCGGTCATGGCGGGCTCCTTGGGTTTACGGCTGCTACCAGATCACTACCAGGAGCCCCTCATCGGCGACTTGTTATTTGCTCATCAGGGTCTTCAGTCATCCTCGAGCGCGCCACGATCGCCTTCCGATCGGACCGGGCCATCCTGGGTTGTCAAGTGAGCTCTTCATCGAAGGCCGGGAGGAACGTCATGACGGCACAGGTGCGAATTTGGGTCGTGACCGATGATTTCGACCCGCGCGGGATCGTCGAGGCCGACGAGACGGCCTTCGTCCCGGAACCGAGACAGAGCCCCGAAAACGAGGCAGGCGGCGACCATATCGTGCTGGGCTACAACTGATGGGCATGAGCGGCGACCAGCAGGGACAGCACGGACAGAGAAGACCATCGGGTAACGCGCGCGGGAGAATGAAGATCGTCCGCGACCCGGCGAGACCTCGAGGAGGCCTTCGGATGGCTATGCGCCTCCAGCTCACGTCGGGTTTACAGGTGCTGGAAGAATGGGCGGTCAACGCCCAGCAGGCCGATCGCAATGTTATCTACGAAGCCCTTTTCGCGGTAGCCGACGGATCCGCTTTTCTCATCTACGACATTTTCGGAGATGGTCGTGATCCGCATCAGTTCATCATACTGGTGAAACACGACCTCGTGATCAGGATAGGGCTCAGGCGTACCGATTCCTCGTTCGAGATCGTCTATATCGGCGCGTTGGAGCAGGGGACGCCCGCCGCGGCGTGGGCCGAGGACTCCGACAGCTCCTGACCTGGTACGCGGGTGGGCGGGTCCGAACAGGTCAGGCTTCGTACCGCTGAACGGCCCAGTCCCGTGACTTGTACCGGCAGCCTTTCGTACCAAAGGATCATGTGTTCCTCACCTTGACATCGTCCGCTTCGGCGTGAAATTCTTCCCGGTGTTTACAGCTGGGGAATTCTGCCGTGAGTAAATTGCGGTAATCAAGGTTTGGAGGCACAAAAATGTCGTCACCCGAATTTCCTGGATTGGATGTGTCCACGCGGGTACGCGCGCGTGACATCCAGATGGCCGGAGTGGCCGACGTCCGCCGCCGGGTGCTGATGATCTCCGGCGCGATCGACACCACCGAGCACGACGTGTCGGTCAGCGTCAACCTCCCGGAGCCGGGCCGCTGGCAGGTGATCAAGTCCGAGACCAACCTGACCGACAAGACCTGGGTCGCGATGCAGGTCGTCACCGACGAGGATTCGACCTTCGTCGACGACGCCGAGACGCTCGTGCTCTCGCGCCAGTTCTCGAAGTCCTTCATGACCCCCGACCAGCGCCGCCTCACCTTCTACGACGGTGAAGTCCGTCCCGGCGAAGCGGTGCTGAAGGTGTACTCGCTGGAGGCGGGCGGGCGGAAGCCGACCTACTCCTACTCGCGCTACAGCCCCATCGCCACCGACACCGCCGAGCAGTCGCAGCAGACCCTGGAAGAACTGATCAGCAACGGGATGAAGCAGCGCCCGGTGATCGAGCTGATCGTCCCGGTGACCGTGATCGGCTGAGTCCGGCCGTGATCACCTTCGTCCCCGGACCCCATCTGCTCGATTCGCCGCGCGGACGGGAATGGCCGGTCCTCCCGGCCACCCGCGCGGCCGTCACCCCCGAACCGCCGTCGGGCGCCGACGTCGTCATCGTCGGTGCCGGCCCGGCCGGGCTCGCGGTCGCTTCGGCCCTGTGGCACCACGGCGTGCGGGACATCGTCGTCGTGGACCGCGACGGTCGTCCCTGCGGCCGCTTCTTCGACCGGATCGATCTGCTCGGCCAGCGCGTGCTGCGCTCGCCGTACGAACACCACCCCGGTGTCGAGGGTTACCGCGACTGCGAACTGCTGGACTTCGCCCGGCTGCACTGGGCGGTGCTGACCCCGGTGGAACGCCGCGAGATCCGGATGGCGCAGGCCGGGCACCGCTCGGTCGTCCCCGTCGACGTCTTCGAGGCCTACTGCGACCATCTCGCCGCGAGCCACCATGTCACCGAGCGGACCTGGCGCGGTTCGGTCCGCGAGGTCCTGCCGACGGCGGACGCGGTCACCGTGCGAGCCGACCGGTTCTCCGTCACCGCCCGCCACGCCGTCCTGTGCCTCGGCGAGGAACGCCGGTCCGCGCCGGATCACTGGTGGGGCGGCGGTTATCCGCCGCGCGGCGTGAGCTACTGGGACGAACCCGTTCCCACCGGCGGGAACCGGCTCGCCGTCGTCGGCGCCGGTCTCACCGCCGCGCATCTGCTCTCCAACGGGCTCGCCCAGGGCCGCGAGGTGCACTGGGTGGTCCGCGAAGCGGGCGAGCGCTATCAGTGCGCCGACGTCAACTCGTCGTTCTTCCGTCCCGAAGGCCGTGCCCGCTTCGACGGGGTGGACTGGTCCGACAGGCTCGCACTGATGGGCCGCTTCCGGCGCGCGTCGATCATGTTCGAGTTCCGGCCGTTGCTCGAAGCGGCCGAAGCCGAAGGACGGCTGATCGTGCACCGCGGCAAGGCGATCACCAAGGTGACGCCGGGTGTCGAACTCCACCTCGAAGGCGGTTCGCGCGTTCCCGTCGACCACGCCGTCCTGGCGCTGGGCACCACGCCGTCGATCGGTGACGGCCTGATGCCCGACAGCGCCGTCCTCGACCGCGGCGGCTGGCCTCAGCTGGACGAGCGCACCTTCGCCTACACCGGCGCGCCCCGGGTCTTCGCCGTCGGCGCCGCCGCGGGGATGGCGCTGGGCCCCGCCGCCCGCAACATCGACGGCCACCGCGTCGCCACCGCACGGGTCGCCGCCACCATCGCGGAGAACCTGCGCCGGGAAGTCCCGCTGCGGGCCGCCACGAAGGACGTCGCCCGTGTCTGAGCCCTACGACTCCCGGTTCACCCTGCCCTCGATCGACGACGCCCCGTCGACCGAGGCGGGGGTGATCCTGATGGGACTGGACGCCGAACGCCTGCTCGCCGGGGTGGGTCTCGCGCGGATCGCCGACGAACCCGCGCTGGTCGCGCTCGCCGTCGACCAGGCCCGGCACGACGCGCTCGCACTCGGCACCGACGCGCTGGTCGCGGCGGGCAGCACGCGCTGGCGCGCGGTCCGCCCGCTGATCGCAGCAGGCCCGGAGATGACGGCGGCCGGTTCCCTTCGGAAAGAATGGGAACAGACCAGCGCGCGGGTCACCGCCACGGTGGCCGGGCTGGGCCCGGCGTCGGTCGCCTGCCTCGCGGCCTGCTGGTTGCGCCGCGACGACGTCGACAAGTTCGCCGAACACGGGCGGACGCCGGAAAAGGAGAGTGCCACCCGCGATGTCCTATCTCGAGTCTTTGCCGACTGACGCCACCCTGCTGCAGGTCTTCCAGAAGTTCCCCGCGCCCGCCTCGAAACTGCTGGATTTCCACGAACTCCTCATGCGCGCGCCGTCGGCGTTCAGTGCGGGGGAACGGGAACTGATCGCGGCGTACGTCTCCGGTGTCAACGATTGCCAGTACTGCCACGGCGTCCACACCGTCACCGCGGAGGCTTTCGGTGTGCCGGAAGGACTTCTGTCCGCCGCACTGGTCGATCTGGACTCCTCGGCCATCGACGATCGCCTGAAGCCCGTACTGGCCTACGTGGGCAAGCTGACGCGGACACCCTCGAAGATGACCGACGCGGACGCCGCAGCGGTCTTCGCGGCGGGCTGGGACGAGGCCGCGCTGCACGACGCCGTGCTCGTCTGCGCCCTGTTCAACTTCATGAACCGGATGGTCGAGGGACTCGGCATCCGCGCCGACGCCGCCTACGCGAAGACTTCGGGCGTGCGGCTGAAGGACGGCGGTTACGCCGGCCTCGCGACACTGCTCGCCGACCGCATTTAGAGGACTAAACGCGGGCAGTGGATGACTACACCATTCGGGTGGCGTGGTCCTGCAAATGACCACACTCGGTCATTTTCCCGCGAAGGGCGACGCCGGTCACCGTAAGTGATGGGCACCCGAGGCTGATTAGTCCATCCGTTGGTCATGATCGCGGAAACGGAGCAAGCCGGGAGAACCTACTGGCGTAGGCGAAAAGCACGAGGCCGCGATGATGCCTGGCACTGGTTGCGGACCCGCCCCGGGCAGCAGGATTTCCTCATCGAAGGAACATCCCGAAAACCACCGAAACGCCTGGGAGCAACTCGATGAAGAACGCTGTGACCGACAACGTCCGCTCGCTCTTCGCCGTCCGGGGGATCGACACCGGTACCGCCGGGAACCAGGTCGACCTGGTGATCGACCGCTTCGACCACTGGGCCAACCGGCCGGGCGGGCAGGTCTTCGACTGCTTCACCGGTGCCTGTTGCACCGCTCCGCCCCTGGCCGAGGCGAGCTGAGAGCCTCCCGCCCGCCGTCGCTCGCGCGCTGAACGCGAGTGACGGCGGGCTTCCCCGCGCGTGGGAGGGAAACCACGATGTCCCCGGCCAAGACGAACCCGTGGCGTGTGCTCGGCGTGCTCTGTATCGCGAACTTCCTGGTGCTGCTGGACACCACCATCGTCAACACCGCCGTACCCGACATGATGACCCGTCTCGACGTCGGGATCGGCGAGATCCTCTGGATCCTCAACGGCTACCTGCTGGCCCTGGCGTCCCTGCTGGTCTTCTTCGGCAGGCTGGGTGATCTGGCCGGGCCGCGGCGGCTGTTCGTGCTGGGGCTCGCGGTGTTCACCCTCGCCTCGGCGCTCTGCGGGCTGGCGGACGATCCCGCCTGGCTCGTCGCCGCCCGGGTCGCGCAGGGGATCGGCGCCGCGATCCTGAGCCCTCAGGCGTTCGTGCTGATCGCGGCGATCTTCCCGGCCGGACGGCGCGGTGCCGCGTTCGGCCTGTTCACCGCGGTCGCCGGGATCGCGGCGATCAGCGGTCCCACCCTCGGCGGGCTGCTGGTCACCGAGTTCGGCTGGCAGTCGGTGTTCCTGCTCAACGTGCCGGTGGGGATCGCCGGCATCCTGCTCGCGCTGCGCGTCGTGCCGGACGCCCGTACCGGCAGGCCGCACCGGTTCGACGTGGCAGGCGTGCTGCTGGTGACCCTCGGCCTGATCGGCCTCGTCCACGGCTTGATCGAAGGCACGATCGCGAGCTTCGCCGTCGCGATCGTCGCCCTGACCGCGTTCGTCTTCTGGGAGCGGCGTGACGGCGATCCGCTGGTGCCGCCGGGCCTCTTCCGGGACCGCGGCTACCGCGTCGCCACCGTGCTCACCGGCGTGACGGCGTTCTCGATCGCCGGTTTCCTGCTCGTCTTCGTGCTCCAGACGCAGAACCTGCTCGGCATGAGCCCGCTGATGTCGGGTGTCGCCGCCCTGCCGTGGACGCTGGCGCTCAGCGCGGTCGCCCCGATGGCGGGACGGCTGGCCGACCGCTTCGGCGGCCGATGGCTGCTCGTCGGCGGCCTCGCCCTGTACGCGGCGGGGGTGGCCGCGACGGCGTTCCTGCCGGACGAGACCTCGACGGCCGCCGTCTTCGTGGCCCCGCTGATCGCCGTCGGCGTCGGGCAGGGGCTCGCCATCGCCCCCGCCACGACCGAGGCGTTGCGCGCCATCCCGCCGGACACCGCGGGGGCCGCGTCGGGTGTGCTCAACACCGCCCGCCACGTCGGTTCCGCCCTCGGCGCCGCCGTCGCGGGCGTGCTGTTCCAGGCCCGGCTCCCCGAAGGCCAGCTCGGCGCGGCGCGGACGACGTTCCTGATGCTGGCGGTCGTCCTCGCGGCCGCCGCGCTCCTGGCGGTGCGCATGCCGGGACGACGTCCGGGCGTCGCGACGGAAAGTCACCGACCATCTGCGAAATCCGTCGTCGCATAACCCTTTTGTCGTAACGCCTTGGAACCGACCGAGACCCACTCACCACCCGAACGGTGGAACGCGTTCTGTCGGTCCGTGTTTATGTTGGGTCACGGGGGCGTGCGCGGAGGGGCGGCGCGATGGTGATCAGAGTTCTCGTGGCCGAAGACATGCATATCGTCAGGGGGGCGCTTGTAGCGTTGCTGAGACTGGAGCCGGATATCGAAGTGGTGTCCGAGGTGGCGTCCGGTGACGAGATCCTCGTCGCCGCGCGGACTTCGGGTACCCAGGTCGCGGTCATCGACATCGATCTCCCCGGCAAGGACGGGCTGACCGCGGCCACCGAACTCCACGAGCAGCTTCCCGAGGTCAGGACGCTGATCCTGACCAGCCTCGGGAGGCCCGGCACCCTGCGCCGGGCACTGGCGGCCAAGGTGAACGGGTTCCTGTTGAAGGACGCCCCCGCGGAGAAACTCGCCAACGCCGTACGCGGGGTGGCCGCCGGGCGCCGGATGGTCGACGGCGATCTGGCGCTGGCCGCCTGGGACACCGTGGACTGCCCGCTGACCCCGCGCGAGATCGACGTCCTGCGGCTCACCGCGGAGGGCCGCGACACCCTGGAAGTCGCGGCGAAAGCCTTTCTCTCCACCGGAACCGTGCGCAACTACCTGACCACGATCGTGGCGAAGCTCAACGCGCGCAACCGGGTCGACGCGATCCGGATCGCGAAAGAGTCCGGCTGGATCTGACGAGAGCTAGACCGGCACGACGGCGCGCAGCCGGAACCGCCCGTCCGGCTCGATCCCGGCGGTCAGCTCGCCACCCAGCCCGGCGACCCGGTCGGACATGTTCGTGATGCCACTGCCCGCGGCCTCGACCCGCACCGGTTTCTCCGGCGCCGGCGGCCGCCCGTTCTGGACGCCGTCGTTGACGATGTCCAGCGAGACCCCGGCGCCGACGCGTCGGACGGCGATCTCGCAGCATTCGACCTTGCTGTGCCGCAACACGTTCGTCACGCCCTCGCGCAGCACCACGGCCAGCACCGTGCGCACCGTCGCCGGCAGGTCGTCGTGCTCGATCTCCAGCCGCACCTGGACGTCGGCGGCCACCAGCACCGCCTGCGCCGAACGGGACTCCTGGTCCAGCGACAATTCGCGGTAACCGCTCGCCACCGAACGGACGTCGGTCAGCGCCTGCCGGGTCAGCCCGAGGATCTCCAATAGCTCGTCCGAGGCCCGTGTGGTGTCGATGTCCATGATCCGGCTGGTCAGTTCGCTCTTCAGGGCGATCGCCGACAAGCTCATCCCGAGCAGGTCGTGCAGGTCGCGGGCGAACCGCAGCCGTTCTTCGGCGACCGCGACCTCGGCGAGGCGTTTCCGGGTCTCGCCGAGTTCGGTCACCAGCCGGATCAGCCAGATGAGACCGAAGACCATCAGGCCGGTGTTCAGGATGGACGCGAAGCTGTAGAAGCCGCCGAGGAAATCGGTGCCGAACTCGATCCGGATCAGCACCACGCCCGCCGCGGTCACGGCGAACGCCGTCCAGCCCGCCAGCGGCGGCAGCACCAGCAGCGCGGTGCCGGCGAACAGGCTGGGCAGGCTCACCCAGGAGTTCCCGAGCGGGATCAGCGGCAGGAAGATCAGACAGGCTTGGACGAACAGCAGCGCGTAGCTCTGCCGGGAGCGCAACCGGACGTTCGGCCGGGCGAAATAGGACAGTTGCAAGGTGATGAGCGCGGTGAGGTAGCCGGCGATGAGCGCGATGTACCAGCCGTCGTCCGTCAGCATGAAAGCCCGCGTCATCGCGGAGAGACCGAAGAGGATGAAGACCACGGTCAGCGTCCACTGGACGTTCCTGGCGTCGATCCGCGACCAGTGCCCGGCAGTCTGTTCCAGCGCCGTCTCGGTGGGTTCCGCCCGTTCGGGCACCGGGAGTTCGGCGTGCAACCGCCACCGGCCCGCCGCGTCGAGGCCCGCGGTCAGCGCACCGCCGTGCCCGGCGACCTCCCGCGTCACCGAACGCAGGCTTTCCGCCGTCTCCTCCGGGACGTCCTCGTGCGCCGTTCCGTCGTGGACGATCTCCAGCCCGACCCGTCCTTCGCACATCCGGACGGTGATCTCGCAGTGTTCGACGCCGGTGTAGCGGAGGACGTTCGTGACACCCTCCCGCAGCACCTTCGCCAGCAGGGTGCGCAGCTTGACCGGCAGTTCGACCTGTTCGAGATCGAGCCGCACCTCGACGTTCGACGCCGAGAGCAGCGAGACCGCGGTCCGCGACTCCTTCTCCAGCGAGAGCTCCCGGTACCCCCTGGCCACCGACCGCACGTCGGACAGCGTGCGCTGGGCGATCCCGGTGATCTCGGCGAGCTCCTCGCGGGCCCGGTCCAGCGATTTGCGCAGCAGCCGGTGCACCAGTTCACCCTTGAGTGCGATCGCCGAAAGGCTGAGGCCGAGCAGGTCGTGCAGGTCCCGCGCGAAGGCCAGCCGCTGCTCGGCCACCG
Source organism: Amycolatopsis sp. cmx-4-19 (assembly GCA_049998115.1). GTDB lineage: Bacteria > Actinomycetota > Actinomycetes > Mycobacteriales > Pseudonocardiaceae > Amycolatopsis. The sequence continues at coordinate 8,712 of JAEBEO010000031.1, forward strand.
CCCGCCGCGCCAGTTCGGTGCGGGCCTGGTGCAGTTCGGTCACCAGCCGTGCGAGCCAGGTCAGCAGGTAGACGACCAGCGCGTAGAAGACCGCGGTGATGCTGTCGAACACCGCGCCGAGCCACGTGTCGTCGTAGGTCCACAGGATCCACGTGGTGCCCGCCATCAGCACGGTGAACACCGTCCAGCCCGTCCGCGGCCGGAAGAGCAGCAGCGAACTGCCCGCCGCGAGGGTGGTCAGCGAGCTCAGCGCCGCCTCGAAGTGCAGGGTCGGCAGATACGCCAGGCACGCCTGGACCACCAGCATGGCCTTGGCCAGCCGGGTGTCCAGGCGGACCGCCGGGCGGCTGAAGTAGAGCAGCTGGATCGCCAGCACGGGGCCGACGTACAGCACGGCGAGCAGGCCCTGCCAGAAGTCCACCCCGGGCCGCAACAGCACGGCGAGGAGGCCGAAGAGGCAGGAGTTGACGAAGACGACGGTGATGATCAGCCCGGCGAGGAACAACGCCCGCCGGGGCCGCCGGTCGATCCCGGCGGTCCCCAGAGGTTCGGCGGTCACCGCGAGCTGTTCCGGCACAGGCACCCCAGTGGTAACAGGAGACGTCTTACTATGTTGTGCTTCGCCCTCACGACGGCCGTGGCCGGGCGCTGCACGACCTTCCATCGCGGTGTATTCGGATACTAGCCCATGCTTGTTACCCCGGTTGGTCCTTCCGGGTAAGGGAGAACGACCAACAGGGAGACGTTTTCCCCACTGGGGACAGGGAAAATCGCGCCTCTCACCCGTGCGGGTGTGGGACGTTCGCACCACCGTGACCATCTCGGAACTCGCCACGATCGAAGACGCGGCGCCGGGCACCGAGGGCTCCACTGTGTACGCCGGGGCCGATGGCCCTAAGCTCGGCGCATGGCCAGGTATTTCGACGTACATCCGGAAAATCCGCAACGGCGCGCGATCGGACAGGTCGTCGACATCCTGCGTGCGGACGGGCTCATCGCCTACCCGACGGACTCCTGCTTCGCGCTGGGTTGCCAGCTGGGGAACAGGGACGGCATCGACCGGATCCGGAGCATCCGGAAGCTCGACGACCGTCACCACTTCACCCTGGTGTGCCAGGACTTCGCCCAGCTGGGTCAGTTCGTGCACATCGACAACGCGGTCTTCCGGGCGGTCAAGGCGTCCACACCGGGCGGTTACACGTTCATCCTCCCGGCGACGAAGGAGGTTCCGCGCCGTCTGCTGCACCCCAAGAAGAAGACCGTCGGCGTGCGCATCCCGGACCACGTGGTCACCCAGGCACTGCTGGGGGAGCTCGGCGAACCGCTGCTGTCGAGCACGCTGCTGCTGCCCGACCAGGAGGAGCCGATGACCCAGGGCTGGGACATCAAGGAGCGGCTGGAGCACGTGGTGGACGCGGTCATCGACTCCGGCGAATGCGGGGTCGAACCCACCACGGTCATCGATTTCTCGTCGGGGGAGCCGGAGATCGTCCGCCGGGGCGCCGGCGACACCTCCCGCTTCGAATAGCGCGATCCGGCACCTGCTCGCGATCGCCGCGCGTGGGTGGATCGCAAGCAGGTGCCGAAGGGTGGAAGCTTCTTCAGTGCGTGACGAGCCCTTCGGCCTTCGACGGCGCCGAGGGGATGTGGAACAGCCGCGTGAACAGCTCCAGATGTGCGGGGTCGCCCTTGATGGCGACTGCGCCGCAGGTGAGCGCGCTCGTCGCGTCCAGCTCGCCGTTCAGCAGCTTGAGCATGAGCGGGCCGCGCGGCTCGATGACGAGGTCCGGACTCGGGTGCGGTCCCTCACCCGCGGTCACCGCGCCGTCCTCGACCACCGCGTGCACGATCATCTGATCGCCGTAGTGCAGCTCGAACGCGCCCTGGACGCCGTGCGCCTCGTCCGGCTGGAACGTCGTGTACAGCGAGAGGATGGCCGCGTCGAGGGTGAACAGGTCGTCCGCGGCCGGGTCGGTGAGCGACCGGGCGCCCCACAGGCCCAGCTGCAGCAGGATCTGGTCGAGGTCGTTGCCGTACTCGGTCAGCTCGTAGACCACCCCGGCGTCGAGCTGCGAGAGCACCCGGCGCTGGAGGACGCCGTGCCGTTCGAGCTCGTTGAGCCGGGTCGACAGGATGCTCGTCGGGATCTTCGGCAGGCCCTGCTGCAGTTCGTCGAAGCGCTTCGGGCCGAGCACCAGGTCGCGGATCACGAGCAGGGACCAGCGTTCCCCGATGATCTCGAGCGCGCGGGCGAGGCCGCAGAACTGGCCGTAGGTGCGAGCGGTCATGCTTGACTCCTCAACTTCCTGGGTCTGGTGACGGGTGGTACTCGTTCGACGGCGGGACGATCAACGGATCGGGTGTCCTTCGGCGAGCAGTTCGCGGTGCAGCTCTCGCAGTTCGGCGCAGGGTTCCACCCCCAGTTCGTCGTCGAGCCTCGTCCGCAGCCACTGGTAGGACGCCAGGGCGTCGCTGCGGCGGCCGCTGAGTCCCAGCGCGCGGATCAGCTGGGTGTGCAGGGTTTCGTCGAGTGGGTTGGCGGTGGCCAGCGAGCGCAGCACGCCGAGCATCTCCCGGTGCCGACCGGAGCGGATCTCGGCTTCGATCCACAGGTCGCGGGCGTTGCGCCGCTGTTCCAGCAGATAGACGGTGTAGGCGGCCAGCGTCGGTCCACAGTGGATGTTGGCCAAGGGTGGACCGGACCACAGGTCCAGCGCGGTACGGAAGGCGTGCGCGGCGGCGGCGGCGTCGCCCTCGGCCAACAGGTCGCGGCCGAGCCGGTGCAGTCGCTGGAACCCCGACACGTCGACCACCGCCGGGTCGATGTCGAGCCGGTAGCCGGGCGGGCTGGTGACCAGCAGACCGGCGGCCGGGTCGTCGGCGCCGTCCGGGTCGAGGTGGCGGCGGAGGTGATGGACGTAGGTGTGCAGTGTCCGGCGGACGCTGCGCGGTGGCGCGTCGTTCCACAGCTCGTGGACCAGCGAGTCGACGTGGACCGTCTTCCCGGGCCGGATGAGCAGCATCGCCAGCAGCTGCAGGAGCTTCGGCGTGGTCGGCGCGCGATCGGCGCCGCGAGCGTACAGTTCGAGCGGTCCGAGGAGCCGCGCGCGCACCGCCGTGCCTGCCGCGTCTCCCGGTTCGGTACCCATCGCGTGCATCCCCTGCCCCCTCCGGCGGACTCCCCCTCTGTGACGGTGACAGAGGAGGAACCTTCGGAACAGTGCCGGAAACACCCGGTGGGCCGTGATTTATTCGTTGCGCCGTATGCGATGGTCACGACATGGCGCGCGAAACCGTTTGTGGCAAACGAGAAGACGCGGGCGCGGTCAGAGCCAGTCGGAGTCGGTGGCGATCCGGATGGCGTCGACCCGGTTGCGGGCGTTGAGCTTCGTGACCACCGTGGCCAGATAGTTCCGCACGGTTCCCGGTGACAGGAACAGCTCCGCCGCGATGTCGGCGACCGTGCGCCCGTTCGCGGCGAGCCGCAGGATCTCGGCCTCGCGCGGCGTCAGCGGGCAATCTTCCGTTTCCCAGGCGGACAGCGCGAGTTCGCTGTCGATGACACGGCGCCCGATGGCGACCGAGCGGACGGCGTTGGCGAGCTTGTCGGCGGGCGCGTCCTTGAGCAGGAACCCGTTCACCTTGGCGTCGAGGGCGCGGCGGACCGTGCCCGGGCGGCCGAGCGAGGTGAGGATCAGCGTGCGCACCCCGGGAAGTTGCTGGTAGAGCTCGGAAGCGGCGGCGAGTCCGTCCTTGGCAGGCAGGTCGATGTCGATGATCGCGACGTCCGGGAGGTACTCGGCGGCCATCGGCAGGATCTTGTCGCCCGAGGAGACCTCGGCGACGACCTCGATGTCCTGCTCGAGATTCAGCAGAGCGACCAAGGCACCGCGGACCATGTGCATATCCTCGGCCAATAGGACTCGGATCACTCCGACCTCCTCTTCCCCATACGTGCTAACTCTCAGTGTACATAGCAAACCCGGAAGAGTGAATCTGAATCGCACGATTCAAGGTTGCAGTTTATTCGGGCTTGCTCCGAGCCGATCAAGGCCCTGGTGAGCTGCGACGATGCGATGGCTTCGGAAGGCATGAAAATGCACTCGACCGATTACGTACTGTCAGGTCAGAAGACGGTAAAAATGCCGTCAGAAGTGCATTCCATTCCTTGCCGAGTACGTTCCACCCCGGTGAATTCGACTGGCGAACGGGTGAATTCACCATTGTCGGGTGCGGTAATCCACTGTTCGGCGGTACCGGGGTACCCCTGGCGCGGACCTCGATCACCTGTCGAGCGCCGCGTGGTCTCCTCGGCAAGAACCGAGTTCGCGCGCGAAGCCGCCACAATCCACAAAGGACGTATGTGATGAGCTCATTGCTGGGTGCCCTGCGCCAGGTCATATTCGCGCCCTCGCTGGCCTCGGTCGGCTTCGAGGGGCGGGGCTTCGGGGTGCCACCCACCCCGGCGACCGCCCGGCTGGAGGCCATCCCGCAGGCGGTGGTCTGCGGATTCGAGTGGGGGATCCACGGCCCGGCGCTGTGGGAGGCCGAGCGACGGCTGGACATGGTCGAACCGGAGATGCGCGGGTTCGCCTACGAGGGCGCGGCGATGGCGTTCACCATCCTCGACGTGATGCCCGGCGGCCGGAAGGACCGCACCGCCGAACTGATGAGCGGCCCCGGGCTCCCGCACGTGTTCCTCACCTACATCGGCATCGGCTTCGCGATGGCGCGGCTGCCCCGGCCGCTGTGGAAGAAGGTGCTGCCGGAGCTGGACGGTGTCCCGTTCCACCCGACGATGAGCTGGCTGGCCGTCGACGGCTACGCGTTCGACCGCGCCTACTTCGACACGCGCAAATGGGTCGACGAGCAGTTCGTCCCCAAGCCGTACGCGTGGGCGGGCGCCCCCGCGTACTTCCCGCGCGCCTGTGACCAGGGCATCGGGCGGGCGCTGTGGTTCATCAACGGTGCCGACCCGGTGAAGGTCGCCGCGGCGGTGAACCGCTTCCCGGCCGAACGCCGCCCGGACCTGTGGAGCGGTGTGGGGCTGGCCTCGACCTTCGCGGGTGGCTGCGACCAGGCGGGACTGACCAGGCTGCGCGAGTCGGCGGGGGAGCACCAGGACGAACTCGGCCTCGGTGTCGTGTTCGCGGTGAAGGCGAGGACGTTCTCGGCGTTCGTGCCGCCGCACACCCGCCGGGCCGCGCGGATCCTGGCCGGGCTGAGCATCGAGGAGGCCGTCGACCTCGCCGACCGCACCGAGGTCGTCGAGAACGGCGCCGACGGGACACCCGCCTACGAACTGTGGCGGGCGAACATCCGCGAGGGCTTCGCGCCGTCGGCGGGTCGCCTCTCCGCGTAGACGTCGAAAAGGGGCCTTCGAGACGCGATCCGTCTCGGAGGCCCCTGCTCGATACTCGGGATCAGGCGGCGTGCTTGAACGGCTCGGGCCGGTGCCTGAGGTCGGGGAGCGCGAGCAGGACCGGCGGGTCGAACAGGCGCTTGGGACGCACCCGCAGGTCCGCCAGCCGGGCGGTGACGCCGGGCTCGACGGTGATCGGGCCGTGGTGACCGGTGTACCCGGTGCCGCGGCGGGTGAGCGGTCCGGTCACGCAGTGCGCGACGAGGTGCCAAGTACCTTCCGGGACCTCGGTCAGCTGGTAGGGCCCGGGGGCTTCGATGACCGTGTAGCGCACGGGCGCGCCCTCGGGGATGCGCGTCGGGAAGAGGCCGACGAACACGAGGCCGGGCGAGATCTCCGGCGGCGCCGAGACGAAACCGCGGACGATCGCCGGTTTCGCCCCGGGACGGGGTTCGCCGGCCAGCCGGTGCTGGAAACCGCCCTGCTGGCGGTACGCGGAGGGGGAAAGTCCGACGCGGCTGCTGAACCGCGTGCTGAAGGTGCCGACACTGTTGTAGCCGACGCGGTGGCTGATGTCGGCGACGGTGATCGAGGTGGTCAGCAGCAGGCGCTTGGCCTCGTCGAGCCGCAGCGCGGACAGGAACCGGCCCGGCGAGACGCCGGTGGCCTGCGCGAACACCCTGGTGAAATGGAATTTACTGAACGTCGCGGCGCGGGCGATGTCGTCGATAGTGAGCTCTTCGCCCAGTTTCTCGTTCATGGCCCCAATGGCTCGCTCCACGGCTCGCCGGACAGTCTCATCCATTGTACCGTCCTTTCGCTCGAGGAATTCTGGCGTGCTTTGCGGTTTCCGACACTAGTGTTCGGCGCCGCTTCTCCTGAAGTGCTTGATTCACCGGCCGATATGGATTCTTGTATGCGACGGCGTGAAAATTTCACGGTGGCCGCGGCGGCCCTGTCGTGGGCGGCCCGTCATGGGTGAACCATGCGAAAACCACAGGTCGGCGATGGTGCGGACACTGGATCCGGGTGGCGGACGGCCGCAAAATTCCTGGTAGCGCATTCACGCCGGAAGTCCCCCGGTCGTGTTGGCGCGGTCCGAAGAACGTATTCCCGCGGCAACACAGAACCGGCCCTTGACCGCGTCCCCCCGCGGCGGTCAAGGGCCGGTATCCATTTCGCGGGACCGGTGTGTGAGGATAGTATTGTCGGCTCGTGGGGCGAGGCGCAGGCGAAAGGCAGATGGGGTCGATGATCAAGGTCCTGGTTGCGGAGGACATGCACATTGTCCGAGGGGCCCTCGTCGCGCTGCTCGGCCTGGAGGCCGACATCGAGGTCGTCGCCGAATGCGCGAGTGGTGACGAGATCCTCCCGCTCGCGCAATCCGCGCGCCCCGATATCGCGCTCATCGACATCGATCTGCCCGGCAAGGACGGGCTCACCGCGGCCGCCGAACTGCACGAACAACTGCCCGGCGTCCGCACCCTGATCCTGACCAGTCTGGGCAGTCCCGGCACCCTGCGGCGGGCACTGGCCGCGAAGGTCAACGGTTTCCTCCGCAAGGACGCGCCGGCGGACAGGCTGGCCAACGCCGTCCGAGGGGTCGCCGCCGGGCGTCGCGTCGTCGACGGCGACCTGGCGCTCGCGGCTTGGGACAGCGAGGAATGCCCGCTGACCGCGCGGGAGATCGAGGTGCTCCGGCTGGCCTCGGTCGGTTCCGACCCGACCGAGATCGCGGCCGAGTTGTTCCTGTCCGCCGGGACCGTGCGGAACTACCTGACGACCATCGTGGCCAAACTCAGTGCCCGCAACCGCGTCGACGCGGTGCGGATCGCCAAGGAATCCGGCTGGCTCTGACCTCGGTCCGGGGTCAGCGGGTGGGCACGTTCATCGTCGCGAGGGCGAGCTCCGCGGCGAATTCGCCGGGAGAACCCGCTGCCCGGAGCAGTTCGCGCTGCCGGGCCGCACCCGTCCCGTGCTCGAAAAGCGAGTTCAGCCCGTGTTCGACGTCCTCCGTGTCGCCGGTGATCCTGAGTGCCGGCCGGACGAAGTCGACGAGTTCCCCGATCAGCGCACGTTGATCGGCTTCGCGGCCGGTGAACGGGTCGATGCCGGACCCGTCGAGCCCCCGGCGAGCCGCGGCGTGCAGTGCCGCGCCGATCCGGGCGTTCCTGGCTCGCGGGAGCGTCGTCGCTTCGACGCAGGTGATGACGAGGCCGCGGACCAGCGCCGCGAGGAGCACGGCGTCGTCGACGGAAAGGCAGACGTCCGCGATCCGCACTTCCACCGTGGGATGCCGGGGCGAGAGCCGGGCGTAGAAATAGACGCCCGCCTTGTCGAGGGCGGCGCCGTGCCGCAGCGCCTCCCCGATGCTGTGGTCGTACGCGGCCTCGCCGGACCACTCGTCGGGCGGTTGCGCCGTCGGCCACCGGTCCCAGAGCGGATAACGCCTGCTCGCCCACCCCGAATCGGCACCGTTCTCGACCGGGGAGTTGGCACTGATCGCCAGCAGCGGGGCGAGCCACGGCCGCAGCCCGGCCAGCACCCGCGCGCCGAGATCCCGCGACGGCAGTCCGACATGTACGTGACAGGCGCAGGTCCCCGCGTCGTCGATCAGCGTGGGGAAGGTCGCGGCCAGCCGCTGGTAGCGGGGCGTGGACGTGATCGCGCCGGGCCGGAGGCCGCAGGGCGGGATCCCCGACGCCGCCATCAGGCAGCCGTCTGCCTCCGCGGCCTTCGCGACGCTGTGCCGCAACCGTGTCAGTTCCGGTCGTACCTCGTCCAGGCTCCGGCAGATCCCGGTCGCGGTCTCGATCTGGAACCGCATCAATTCGCCGGTGATCCCCGGTTCGGCGGTGAGCTGTCCCAGGAGTTCGGGAGCGCGCAACGTCACTGCGCCGTCCAGTGGATCGAGAAGGACGAATTCTTCTTCCACACCAAGGGTGAAGTTCGTGCCGACAACCGCCATGGCTCCCCGTCTCTGGTGGTTTTCCTTGCCACTACTGAATCTCCACCTCCGGGCGCGCGTAAGAAAGGGCCGGTGTGCTGAACTTCGCCTCGGGTAGCCTGGGCTCATGGTCGATCTGTTTCCGCCCATCGAGCCTTACGACGAAGGACTGCTCGATGTAGGTGACGGCACCTTGGTCCATTGGGAAACCTGCGGGAACCCGGACGGGAAGCCGGCGGTGATGCTGCACGGCGGACCCGGGCAGGGCTGCACGCCGGGGATGCGGCGGATGTTCGACCCGGATCGCTATCGCGCGGTGCTGTTCGACCAGCGCGGCTGCGGCCGGAGCACTCCGCACGCGAGCGATCCGGCGACGGAGATGCGGCACAACACGACGGACCATCTCGTCGCCGACCTGGAACTGCTGCGGGAACACCTGGGCATCGAACGCTGGCTCGTCACCGGTGGCTCGTGGGGCACGACCCTCGCGCTGGTGTACGCCGAACGCCATCCGGAGCGGGTCACCGAGATCGTGGTCAGCGCCATCAGCACGACACGGCGCTCCGAGATCGACTGGCTGTATCACGGCGTCGGCCGGTTCTTCCCCGAAGAATGGGCCCGCTTCCGCGGTGACCACTCCGGCGACCTGGTCGCGGCCTACGCGCGGCTGATGGAGGACCCGGACCCCCGCGTCCGCACCGACGCCGCCCGCGCGTGGTGTGTCTGGGAGGACACCGTGCTGTCGCTGGAGCCGGGCTCCGCCGTCCACACGGGACCTATCGGCGAATCAGAACTCGCGTTCGCCCGGATCGTCACGCATTACTACTCCCATGGAGGATGGCTGGAACCCGGCGCGGTGATCCGTGACGCCGGACGTTTGCGGGACATTCCCGGCGTGCTGATCCACGGCCGCCGGGACCTGAGCTGCCCGGTGGACACTGCCTGGGAACTCGCCCGGGCCTGGCCCGGAGCGGAACTGCTGATCGACGACGGCTCAGGGCACCGGGGGAGCGACGTCAAACGCGCCTGGAAGCTGGAGGCGTTGGCGCGGTTCGCCGACGGCTGAGTGCGCAGTCCTGTCTAGTGTGGACTGAGCCTGACGGGCGTGGTGACAGGGACTGTGTGGATTCCCCTCATCCGACGCGCCTGAACCCGCACGGTCACCGCTGGATGCCTTGGGTCGGCGAGGTCCACCGCCACTCGCCGCGAGAACCGTCAGGACGGCTCGCCGGGCCGGATCTCCTCGACTGCGTGACGCAGCGCGCTGACGAAGGCCGCGGTCGCGGGCGGAGCCGGTGGGTCGCCATAGGTGGCCAGGTAGACGTGCCGCTGGAAGTCGTCAAGGACGCTGGCCGCGATCCCGGGCGCGTGGTGGGTGCGCAGTGCCAGGCCCGGCATGGTGGTCACGCCCATGCCCGCGGCGACCAGTGCCTGTTGCACGATGATGTCGTCGCTGGTGTACGCGATGGGTGGGACGAAGCCTGCCTTGTCGCAGGCCTCGACGAACTCGCGGCGGCAGTTCTCGCAGCCCGCGATCCAGGCGGAGTCGCGGTTGCCCGCCAGCGTCTGTCCGGGTTCGAGGCTGAGCAGGTACATCGGGTCGTCGAAGAGAGGCGTGGGGCGGATGTCGTCCGGTGCCGGGTCGTCGTAGCGGAAGACGACCGCGACGTCGACCTGCCCTGCCCGCAGCAGATCGAGTGCCACGCGCGGGTGTGCCTCGATCAGCTGCATTTCGATGCCGGGGTGCTCGCGGCGCAGGCTGCCCGCGGCGTGCGGCACCAGTGCCGCGAGTGCCGACTGGAAGCCGGCGACCCGGACGCGGCCGGTGCGCAGGCCCACCATCGCGGACAGTTCCGCGGCGGCGGTGTCGACCCGGCCGATGATCTCGGTGGCGCGGCGGGCCAGGTGTTCGCCCTCCGGGGTCAGCCGGACGCCCCGGCCGACCCGCTGGACGAGCCGGGCGCCGGTAGCGGCCTCCAGCCTGGCCAGATGGTGGCTGACGGCGGGCTGGGAGTAGTTCAGGTGCTGGGCGGCCTTGGTGACCGAACCCTCCGAGGCGATCGCCGCGAGAACCCGTAACCGCAGGATATCCAGCATGTATAGAGGATACGCATGAATCAGCCCAAGTATTGTCATTGGACGAATGGGTTGGCGCGAGGGAGGCTGAGGGGACCCCCGCCCGGCGAAGGAGGACGCGGCCATGACCCGCTCACCGATCTCGTCGCGGCCCTCCGCCAGGCTGTCGCCATGCGGACCGGCTGGACGGACACCGCGGGACTGGTCGCCGATCAGCTCCGCGCGTATCTGCCTCTCGGGCGTCGAGCACGAGGAACTGTTCGACGAAGCGCTCAAGCCCCTGCGCACGCGGGACAACCCGGGCGAGGTCAGCGGGTTCGCGCCGCCCGGCGCATCCACCGTATCCGCGACATCGGCGACGAGATCGCCCTGAGCCTGCACATCTACGGCACGGACATCACCCGCGTGGGGTCCAGTGCCCGCCGCTGCTACGACTGAGGAGCCCGGACCATGGACCAGAACGCCATCGACGAGATACTGAACCGCCCGCACAGCCAGGAACTGCTGGCCCGCGACCTGGCCAGGCTGGCCTTCGTCGCACTCGACGGCACCCCGAGGTCGATCCCCATCGGAATCGTCTGGAACGGCACGGAAATCGTCATGTGCACCGCGACGAACGCGCGGAAACTCCCGGCGCTGCGCCGCAATCCCGCGGTCGCGCTGACGATCGACACCGAATCGCATCCGCCGAAGGTCCTGCTCATCCGCGGCCGGGCGGAGCTGGATGTCGTCGAGGGCATCCCGGACGAGTACTTCCAGTGGAACGGCACCTACGAGATGACGCCCGAGCAGCGGGCCGAGTGGGAGGTCGGCGTGAAGTCGCTCTACGAGGGCATGGTCCGGGTCGTGGTGAAACCGACCTGGGTCAAACTGATCGACTTCGAGACCACGTTGCCGACCGCCATCGAGGAGCTCATGCGGCGACAGAAAGAACGTCAGTCCGCCTGAGCGCGGCGCCGAACCGAAAGGAAGGTCATCATGACCGGTACCGATCAGCGAAGCCCAGGGCGCGGGGCGATCCGGCGGCTGGACAACATCGCCATCGTCGTCGACGACCTCCCGGCCGCGAAGGCGTTCTTCGTCGAGCTCGGACTGGAGCTGGAAGGCGAGGCGACCGTCGAGGGCAGCGAGGTGGATCGCCTCGTCGGGCTCGAAGGCGTCCGCTCGGACATCGCGATGATGCGCACCCCGGACGGCCACGGACGGCTCGAACTGACCCGGTACCTCGCGCCGGCCGCCCTGGTCGGCGACCGGCGTGCGCCGGCCAACACGCTGGGCGCGCATCGCGTCATGTTCGCGGTCGAGGACATGGACGACATCCTCGAACGCCTGCGGTCACACGGAGCCGAACTGCTCGGCGAGCCGGTGCGGTACGAGAACAGCTACCGGCTCTGCTACCTCCGCGGCCCGGCGGGCATCCTCGTCGCGCTGGCCGAGCAGATCAAGTGACGGTATTCGGGATGATGAAGACGTCCTCGGGCGTCTTGTCCGCCCGCAGCCCGCGCCAGGTCGTGTGCCGCAGGCGCCCGTCCGGCGTCCAGTTCCGGTGCACGACCTCGCCGACGAGCGCCGGCGTCACCCAGCGGACGCCCTTGGCCCGTTCGCGCGGGACCTCCGAGGCGAACGGCGGTGTCTTCCGTTCGAGTGGGGTGAGGCGGGTGTCCAGGTCTTCGAGGGCCTTGTCGCTGAACCCGGTCCCGACGTCGCCGATGTAGCGCAGGTCGCCGTCTTCGTCGTGCGCGCCCAGCAGCAGGGCGCCGAGTGTCCCCGAGCGGCGCCCCTCGCCGGGACGCCAGCCGCCGATCACGACCTCCTGCGTCAGCCACAGCGCCCGTTTGATCCATTGCCGTGTCCGTTTGCCGGGGTGGTACCGGCTGTCGAGCTTCTTCGCGATCAGCCCTTCGAGCCCATGCCGGCGGACGACTTCGAGCAGCTGATCGGGTGAGATGTCGTCGTCGGTGTACCCCGGTGGGATGACCAGACGCCCGCCTGGCGTCACCGACGTGAGCACTTCGCGACGAGCGTCGTAGGGCTCGTCGAGCAGGAGCTCGCCGTCGAGAAGCAGCACGTCGAAGGCGAAGAAGTGCACCGGGCTGCGCTCCAGCAGCGACGCGTCCGGGGTCCGCAGATGCCGGGTCTGCAACAGCGGGAAGCTCGGCCGCCCCTTGTCGTCGAGGACGACGATTTCGCCGTCGAGGACAGCCTCGCGGCCGTCGAGGGCTTCGCCGGTCAGGTCCGGGTAGGTCGCCGTGATGTCGAGACCGCGACGGCTGGTCAGGCGCGTCTCACCCTCGCGCGCGACACGCAGGCAGCAGCGGTAGCCGTCCCATTTGTACTCGTATCCCCAACCGCCGGTGGGCAGGTCACCGTCCGTCGCCAGCATCGGGGCGATCGCGTCCGGCACGGTGGTCATGGCTCACGGTACCCCGGAAAGCCCTCCGGTGATCTATCGTCGAAGGGTGCCGGAAGAGCGGATAACGGTCGAGGTCGAGGGACGCCGGTTCAGTCTGTCCAATCTGGACAAGGTGCTCTATCCGGCACACGGTTTCACCAAACGTGAGGTCCTCGACTACTACCGTCGGATCGCCCCCGCCATCCTCCCGCATCTCCGCGACCGCGCGGCCACCTTCCGCCGTTTCCCCGACGGCGTCGACGGCGAACCGTTCTACGAGAAGAACGTTTCCCGCCACGCGCCCGCCTGGGTGCGCACCGCCCGGCTCACCAACCGCGGCCGCCGGGGCGGGGAAGAGACACTTGACTACCCGGTGGTCGGCGACCTCCCGACGTTGATGTGGGCGGCGAACCTCGCCGCGCTCGAACTGCATGTTCCACAGTGGACGGTCGGTGCGCGCGGGGCCAGGAAACCCCCCGATCTGCTGGTCTTCGATCTCGATCCCGGTCCGCCCGCGGACGTCGTCGACTGCTGCCGCGTCGCCGAGATGCTCAGCGAACTGCTCACCGAAGACGGTCTCACGGTGTACGCGAAGACCAGCGGCAACAAGGGGATGCAGCTGTACTGCCCGGTGCGGACCCGGTCCGGGGAACGTCCTTCCGAGTACGCCAAGGCGGTCGCGGAAGAGCTCGCGCGCCGGTCACCGGAGACGGTGGTCGCGCGGATGACCAAGGCGATCCGGCCCGGCCGCGTGTTCATCGACTGGAGCCAGAACAACACCGCCAAGACCACCATCGCGCCGTACTCCCTGCGCGGCCGCGCCATCCCGACCGTGTCCACGCCGGTGACCTGGGAGGAGGTCGAGGCCTGCGGCAAGGCCGCCGACCTGCTGTTCACCGCCGAGCAGGTGATCGAACGGGTCGAGGAACTGGGCGACCTGTTCGGCGACATCGCCGAACACCGCGTGGCGATCCCCGCGCGGTGAGTCACTACCGAAGACGGTTGCGCGGGACCTCCGGCGGCTCATACGTTTCTCGGAGCCGAACGATCGAAGGGCGCCCAGATGGACTTCCGGTACTGGCTCGGCCAGGCGTTGACGTCGAACGAGGCGTGGGCGGAGACGTTCACCCCCGTCCGGCGGCATCCGTCGCTGGAGATCCCCGACGGGCGGTTCGAGACCGCCTTCGAGGAACTCACCGAGCGGTTGAAGGACAACTACCCGTTCTTCCACCCGTCCTACGCCGGTCAGATGCTCAAACCGCCGCATCCGGCCGCCGTCGTCGGCTACCTGACCACCATGCTGATCAACCCCAATAACCACGCGCTCGACGGTGGGCCCGCGACGGCCGAGATGGAACGCGAGGTCGTGGGGCAGCTGGCCAGGATGTTCGGCTATACGGAGCATCTGGGGCATCTGACCACCAGCGGCACGGTGGCGAACCTCGAAGCACTGTTCGTCGCGCGGGAAACGCATCCGGGCAAGGGGATCGCGTACAGCGCCGAGGCGCACTACACACACGGCCGGATGTGCGGCGTGCTCGGCGTCGAAGGGCATACGGTCCCGGTCGACGCCCGGGGCGCGATGGACCTCGACGCGCTCGAAGACCTGCTGCGTACCGGCGGGATCGGCACCGTGGTCCTCACCGCGGGCACGACGGGACTCGGCACGGTCGACCCGATCCACGAGGCGCTGGCACTGCGCGAAAGGTACGGCGTCCGGATCCATGTCGACGCCGCCTACGGGGGTTTCTTCCGCCTTCTGTCCGGTTTGGACGGTCCGGAGGGGTTGCCAGAGGCCCCCTGGCTGGCCATCGCCGAGGCCGACTCGATCGTCATCGACCCGCACAAGCACGGCCTCCAGCCCTACGGGTGCGGAGCGGTGTTGTTCAAGGACCCCTCGGTGGGCGAGTTCTACCTGCATGATTCGCCGTACACCTACTTCACCTCCGAAGACCTGCACCTCGGCGAGATCAGCCTCGAATGCTCGCGGGCGGGCGCGGCGGCCGCCGCGTTGTGGCTCACCTTCCGCGTGCTGCCACCCACCCCCGACGGGCTGGGCGGGGTGCTCGCCGCGGGGCGCCGGGCCGCGTTGCGCTGGGCGAAACTGCTGGAGGACTCCGAGCACTTCGAGCCGTACCAGCAACCGGAACTCGACATCGTCACGTATTTCCCGCGCACGGAACCGTTTTCCCTGTCGAAGATCGACGAGGTGAGCGCGCGGATCATGCGCAACGGCATGGCCGCGGCGAAGGACCCGGTGTTCCTCGGCACACTGCGGGTGAGCGAGGGCCAGTTCGACCTGCGTCACACCGGCGCCGGTGCGGACGCGGACGGCGCGCGGATCCTGCGTAGCGTGCTCATGAAGCCCGAAAGCGAGGACCACGTCGACCGGCTCCACGAGCGGCTGGAAGAGTTGTCCCGCGGTTGAGCACCGAGTACCGCGAACGAATGGATCCACCATGCCCGCACCAGGTCCCGCCGAACCCGTGACGGAACCGGAGACCAGGTCCCTCGGCACCGGGTTCCGGCGGCGCCACGTCACCATGCTGGCGATCAGCGGCGCGATCGGGGCGGGGCTGTTCGTCGGCACCGGGGCGGGGATCAAGGCCGCGGGCCCCGGCATCCTGCTCTCGTACGTCGTCGCGGGCCTGCTCATGGTGCTCGTCATGCGCATGCTGGGCGAGATGGCGGCGGCTGAGCCGAGCAGCGGCTCGTTCTCGGTCTACGCGCAGAAGGCGCTCGGCCGCTGGGCCGGGTTCACCGTCGGCTGGCTGTACTGGTCGCTGCTGGTGGTCGTGGTGGCCGCCGAGGCCACCGCGGCGGCGGGGATCGCGAACGGCCTGCTGCCCGGAGTTCCACAGTGGACCTGGGTGCTGCTGTTCATGGCGGTGCTGACCGTGGTGAACCTGTTCGCGGTGCGCTCGTTCGGCGAGTTCGAGTTCTGGTTCGGCGCGATCAAGGTGACCGCGGTGGTCGGGTTCCTCGTACTCGGCACGCTGGCGGTGTTCGGGATCCTGCCGGGGACGTCGCCGGTGGGTCTGGACAACCTCACCGGACACGGCGGCTTCCTGCCGAACGGCCTGCAGGGTGTGCTGACCGGCCTGCTCGCGGTCGCGTTTTCCTTCGGTGGCATGGAACTGGTCACCATCGCGGCGGCGGAGTCCGAGGACCCGGCGGATTCGATCCGCCGCACCACGCGCACGGTCATCGTCCGGCTGCTGCTGTTCTACGTCGGTTCGGTCGCGCTGATGGTGTTGTTGCTGCCGTGGGAATCGGCGTCGGCGAACGCCAGCCCGTTCGTGACCATCCTGGAGCGGATCGGGGTGCCGTCGGCGGCACTGCTGATGAGCTTCGTCGTGCTGACGTCACTGCTTTCGGCGTTGAACGCGAACCTCTACGGCGCCTCGCGCATGGTGTTTTCCCTGGCCTCGCGGGGGGAAGCGCCGCGCGCGATGCTGCGGCTGTCCGGCACCGGGGTGCCAAGGACGGCGGTGCTGGCGTCCGTCGCCTTCGGCTTCGTGGCCGTCCTGCTGAACTTCCTCGCCCCGGAGCACGTCCTCCCGTTCCTGCTGAACGCCATCGGCGCGAACATCCTGCTGGTGTGGATCTTCGTCGCGATTTCGCAGCTCAAGCTGCGCCGGGCGGCGGAACGTGACGGCACGGCCGCCGGCCTCCCGGTGCGGATGTGGGGTTTCCCGTGGCTCAGCTGGGTCGCGCTGCTCGCGATGGCCGGTGTCCTGATTCTCATGTGGACGGACGCCGACGCGCGTGCACAGCTGTTCACCAGCGGCGCGGTCGCCGTGCTGATCGTGGTGATCAGCCTGCTCAGGCGACGTCCGCGACCGTGAAGAGTTCGCGTTCGACGCGGCTGAGTGCCAGCCGGACCGCGCCGAGCGCGACCGAGTCGTCGCCGAGCACCGACGTCTCGACGCGGACCGGGAACAAGCACAGCCGGGCCAGTTCGGCCCGTAGCGGCGTCGTCAGCAGGTCCCCGGCCTGCGCGAGCCCGCCGCCGATCACCACCAGTCGCGGGTCGACGGTGAGCACGGCCGCGGCGACGCCGACGCACAGATCCGTCACGAAGGCGGCCACGACCGCCTCGGCCTCGGGATCACCACCGCGCAGCGCCTCGAAGACCCGTCTGGTGGCTTCGGCGGATCCGGAACCGTCGCCGAACGCGAGAAACCGGTCGAGCGCCGCATACCAGCCGACCCGCCGCAGGGCGCCGATCTCGCCCGCCGCGCCGTTGTGTCCCGAGTGGAGCTTCCCGCCGAGCAGGAGGCCGAGCGAGACCGTCCGGCCCGCCTGCACGTAGACGACGTCGTCGACGCCGTGCGCCGCCCCGCGCCAATGCTCGGCCAGCGTCGCGAGTTTGGTGTCGTTCCCGGCCAGCACCGGGCATCCGCCGCCGAACTCCGCCGGCAGGTCGAGGCCCGCCCAGCCGGGAAGGCGGTCGCTGCGGACGACCTTGCCCCCGGACACGACGCCGGTGGTGCCGACGCCGAGCACCCGCACGTTCGCGTAGCCCTCGACGGCGGCCCCGAGCACCTGGTGCGCGACGCCGAGCCTGTCGGGCGCGTCCATCTCCGGGGTGAGTTCGGCCCGCGCCCGCCCGACGACGTCGCCCCGCAGGTCGGCGACCAGGCACAACGCCTTGTGCGGGCCGACGTCCAGCCCCGCGACATGGCCGGCCTCCGGCCGGAACCGGTAGCGCTTGGCGGGCCTGCCCACCGGTCGCGGCGCGTCGGGGGAGAGCGGGACCTCCTCGACCAGTCCCTGCTCGCCGAGGTCGGCGGCGATCTCCTCGACCGTCGGCCGGGAGACCTCGCTGGCCTTGACCAGTTCGGCGAGAGTGAGCTCTTCGGCCGCGTACAGCGCCCGCAGGACCGCTATGGCGTTGAGCCGCCGCAGCAGTGACGGATCCCCGCCGGACAGTCTGGCCATGCGACTCCTCAGGCGGTGACGCGCTGGTCGTACCGGGCGCGCGCGACGGCGATCTCGCTCTGGTGGTCCTCGGTCCAGGTGACCAGCGACTGGATGGTCTTGTGCAGCGTCATGCCCAGCGGCGTCAGCGCGTATTCGACCCGGGGCGGTACGACCGGGTAGACGGTCCGGTCCACGAGCCCGTCGCGTTCGAGGTGACGCAGCGTGGTGGTGAGCATGCGCTGGCTGATGCCGTCGATCTTGTGCTTCAGCTCGGTGAACCGGAGGGTGTGCCGGTCGAGCAGCGCGATCACCAGAAGCGACCACTTGTCCGCCACCCGGTCCAGGATCTGCCGGACCTCGCAGTCCTCGCGGGTGTCCCACTGGAAGGCCTCGTAGTCCGCCTCGGTGAGTTCACAACGACTGGGTGAGTTCAAAGTGCCTTCTTCCATGGTCACTGATGGTGTCGGAAGATCCCCTTGGTTACAAGAGGGAACCGACCGGCTGAGGAGTAACCGTCGGTCCCGTGTCCACCGAGGGAGAACGACCTTGATCAACTCGCAAACGCCGCCACGTGCCGCCGACCGGATGGGCGGCCGGGCCTGGGGCGTGCTCCTGGTGCTGTGCGGCGCCATCTTCCTGGAGGGCATCGACGTCGCGATGCTGAACGTGGCGTTGCCGTCCATCCGGGCCGAACTGGGCCTGTCCACCGCGACCTTGAGCGGCGTGGTGAGCGCCTACGTGCTCGGTTACGGCGGGTTCATGCTGCTGGGTGGCCGGGCCGCCGACATGTACGGCCGCCGTCGCATGTTCCTGACCTGGCTGGTGGTGTTCCTCGTCTTCTCCGGGCTCGGCGGGTTCGCCACCGAGGGCTGGATGCTGCTGCTCGCCCGGTTCGTCACCGGCGTCTCGGCGGCCTTCATGACCCCGGCCGGCCTGTCGATCATCACCACCAGCTTCGAAGAGGGCCCGAAGCGCAACAAGGCGCTCCTCGTCTACGCCGGCACGGCGTCGGGTGGCTTCTCGCTCGGCCTGGTCATCGGCGGGCTGTTGACCAGGATCGATTGGCGCTGGGTGTTCTTCACCCCGGTGCTCGTGTCCGCCGCCGTGCTGGTCGCGGCGCTCTGGCTCATCAAGGAACCGGTGAAGCAGGAGCGCGTCCCCCGCCGCGCGGACTTCGCCGGAGCGGTCATCGTGACCGCCGCGATGCTGCTGGTCGCCTACGCCGTCGTCCGGCTGGAACATCCCGGACAGGGCTGGGGCTGGACCGTCGCGTCCTTCACCGGGGGAGTGGCCGCGCTGGTGGCCTTCGTGGCCATCGAACGGCGCTCGCCCGCGCCGCTGGTACGCCTCGGCATCCTGAAGTCGGGGCCGCTGGTGCGCGCCAACCTCAGCGCGTTGCTGTTCGCCGGTTCGTTCTTCGGGTTCCAGTTCCTCGTGACGCTGTACCTGCAGGAACTCCGGGGCTGGTCGACACTCGAAACGAGCCTGGCCCTCCTGGCCGTCGGGGTCGACGCGATCCTCGCGCCGACGCTGACCCCGCGTCTGGTGGCGAAGTTCGGCAACACCCGGGTGATCTTCGGGGGTCTCGCGCTCGCCGCCGTGGCGTACGCGCTGTTCCTGCCGCTGAGCCTGGACTGGACGTACGGGGCGATGTTCCCGTCGATGATCATCCTGGGCCTCGGGTTCGCGCTCGCCTACGGACCGCTGACGATCGTCGCGACCGACGGGATCGCCGAAGAGGAACAAGGACTGGCGGGCGGCCTGTTGTACACCGCGTTCCAGTTCGGCGCCGCGCTCGGATTGTCCGCGGTGACCGCCGTCAGCGTCGCCGCCCTCGGCACGGGTGGATCGCCCGAGGCCGCGCTCGGCGGATTCCGGGCGGCGCTGGCCGTGCCGTTGGTGATGGCCGTCCTCGCCGCGATCATCACGGCGTCCGGGCGTCAGCGTGCTTCGACGAAGGAAGCCAGGTTGGCCAAGGAGGAGGCTATCCCGGTCTCGTGATCCGCCTGGCCGATGCCGGGAGGCACGCCAGTCGCGGTGACGGTCACTTCGGTGCCGTCACCGGCGGCGGCGAGCAGCCAGGTCATCGTCATGGTGCCCGCGAAGGCCGGGTCCTCGGACTCGAACACCGCATGCTGCACGACACGATCCGGCGGTGCCAGGTCGGCGAAGCCGACTTCGACGACGTCCGTCGCGTCCGACGACTTGCCGGGCGCGGCGGAGGCGTCGAGATACGTGAGGACCATCCGGAAGCCGCCACCGGGCCGGGGATCCCAGTGCTCGACCCGGCCACGCATCCCCTCGGGCGGCAGCCAGGTCTCGAGTGACTCCCGGTCCAGCAGGGCTCGGTAGACGGTCGCGGGTCCGGCCGCGATCACCCCGCTGCCTCGGTCGATCCTGTCCATTCTCCGATCCTAGGGCCGATTATCCTCCTCCCGGAGGGATCACGGCGAGCGGTGATCCTGGGAAAGGGTGATCCACATCGAGTACGTCATCGCCTGGTCCGCCTTCCTCGGCGGCTGGCTCCTGGTAGCCGGGCCCCTGTACCAGGGCGCCCTCGAACTTCGCCAGGAGAGCGAACGGTTCGACGACCTGCGCTCGGTCCAGACCCGCCGTCCCACCGGCGGCACCCCCACGTCGCGCTGGTGGTGGCTGGTGCCGCCGGTGGCCGTCATCAAGGAACGCCGTCGCCGGAAGAAGGTGCAGCGCGAGTTCATGAAGACGCTCACCGCGGGCCAGCGGCGCACGATGACCACCTTCGCCAACAAGGCCAAAGGCTGGTTCATCGTCTGCGCGGGTGCCTTCTTCATCGCCTTGAAGGAGACCTGGCACCTGCACCATCTCTACCACTGGCCGTTGTGGACCTACTTCGCGCTCGTGCTCGTCCCACTGGTGCTGAGCTTCGTCCACACCTCACGCGGTGTCCGGCTCACCGTGCTCATCATGGGCGCGGAGGACTGATGGTGTCCCGCGTGATCGACTCGACTTTTTCCTGCGCCTTCTTGGCATCGGTGACCCAGAGCCGGTAGAAGTCGAACGGGCAGTCCGCGACGCCCTTGTCACCTTCGTCGGCGTCCTGCACGCCGGTGTAACCGCGGTGCAGCAGCTTGAAGATGTGGTTCTGCGACTGGTCGTAGGTGCGCGCGTCGCGGATCGCCGACACCGAGAGCTGCGCGTACTGGATCCCGTACTCCTCCTCGCCGGTCTCGCCGAGCGTGCGACCGTCGAAGCCGATGATCGCGGAATGGCCGAAGTAGGAGTAGACGCCGTCGAAGCCGGCGGCGTTCGCCACGGCCACGTAACAGTTGTTGGCCCACGCCATCGCCTTGGCCATCAGCACCTGCTGTTCCTTGGCCGGGTACATGTACCCCTGGCAGCGCACGATGAGCTCGGCGCCCTTCATCGCGCAGTCACGCCAGATCTCCGGGTAGTTGCCGTCGTCGCAGATGATCAGCGAGATCTTCATCCCCTTCGGCCCGTCGCTGACGTAGGTCTCGTCGCCCGGGTACCAGCCCTCGATCGGGCACCACGGAAGGATTTTCCGGTACCGCTGGACGATCTCGCCCCGGTCGTTGATGAGCACGAGGGTGTTGTACGGCGGCTTGTCCGGGTGGTCCTCGTGGCGTTCGCCGGTGATGGAGAAGACGCCCCAGGTCTGTGCCTCGCGGCACGCGGCGGCGAAGATCTCCGTTTCCTCGCCGGGAATCGTGGCCGCCGTCTCGTACATCTCCTTGGGGTCGTACATGATGCCCTGCGTCGAATACTCCGGGAACACCACCAGATCCATCCCGGGCAGGCCGGATTTCATGCCCACCACCATTTCGGCGATCTTGCGGGCGTTGTCGAGGACCTCGGCCTTGGTGTGCAGGCGCGGCATCTTGTAGTTGACCACCGCGACGCCGACCGTGTCCGGGCTGGCGGAAATGTCACCGTGTCGCATGAGGACTCCTTGTCTCCGAAGGGGATTTCTGGAGCAGCAGGGCCGCCGCGACCAGCGCGACGGCGATCCCGGCGGCCAGCAGCGCGGTGCCGCCGTCGCTGCGGTAGGCACCGGTCAGGCCGAGGAAGGCGGGCACCGTGCAGGTCGGCTGGCCGAGCAGCAGGACGGTCCAGCCGGTGAACCGCGTCAGCCGCTCCATGCCGAGCCCGAGCACCAGGAAGAACAACGTCCACAGCAGCGCCCAGGACAGCCAGATGACACCGAACACCGGATCGTCGTCGTGCCAGAACGCGATGCCCGCGTACACCACGGCGGCACCCGCCACGAAAAGCGAGAACCAGCCGATGCCCTCGGGTGCCAGGCCGACGAGGTTCGCGATACCGACGTACAGGTAGGTGAAGCCGAACAGGTACAGCCCGGAAGCGGCGAGGATCGCGTCCGGGTTCCCGTCCGCCTGCACGATCAGGACGGTCGGGGTGACGCACTGGAGTGCGCCCACGAACAGGTTCGGCACCGCCGCCGAACGCGGCGGTATCCGGCCGAGCAGCATCAGGCCATTGATCATCAAGGCGGCACCGACGTAGAGCAGGCCGACGTTGCCCATCTCACCTCCGCGCAATGTGCGTCACATGAAATAATTCCAAATGAAAGTATGTGGTGTGCCGGGGTGAGTCAAGGGCCGGTGCTACAGCCGAGTGAGGACTTCGAAGTCGTACCCGTCGGCGACCGCGAGATGGACATGCTGGTCGGCCTGCCGCCCGCGGAATTCGACCGTGCCGCGCGGGCCGTGGTAGGCGACGCCGTCGATCGCCGCGTTGAGCGCGGGCAGGTCCGGCGTGCCCGCGCGGCGGACGAGTTCCGCCAGTGTGTGCAGTCCTTCGTAGCAGGATTCGGCGGCGTTGTTGAGGGCCGGGGCGCCCGGCCCGTTGCGGTCGACGTAGCGGCCGAGCAGGTCCATGGCGTCGGCGGTGACCATGGAGCGGAAGTAGGCGGCGGAGACGTAGAGGTTCCTGGTGGCGTTCGCGCCGCTGGCGAGGAGCATGTTCTCCTCCATCAGCGGGCTGAACCGGATCAGCCGGTCGCTGAGCCCGTGCGCGGCGAAGGCGCGGTTGAAGCGCACGGCGTCCTGCCCGACCAGCAGCATGAGCACACCGTCGCTTGTGGACCGTTCCACCGAACAGGCCACCGCGGCCATGTCGCCCGCGCCGAGCCCGACGAACGCCTCGCCGGTGATGCGCAGGTCGAGGTCCTTCGCGTACTGCCGGATCGCCCGGGCCGACCGGCGCGGCCAGACGTAGTCGTCGCCGACGACGAACCAGCGGCGGGCGCCGAGGTGGTCGCGCAGCCAGCGCAACGCCGGCTCGATCTGGCAGCGCGGCGTCTCACCCGTGCAGAAGATGCCCGAGCGGCGCTCGCCGCCCTCGTAGAGCGACGTGTACACGTACGGCACCCTGTCGGCCACGACCGGCGCGAGCGCGTTCCGGATCGACGAGATGTGCCACCCGCTCACCGCGTCGACCCTTCCGCTGTCGACGAGCTGCCGCAACTCGACGGCTACTTGCGCGGGTGTGCCGCCGCCGTCGACCACCTCGGCCTCGACCTGCCTGCCGAGGATGCCGCCGGACGCGTTGAGTTCGTGGACGGCCAGGTCGGTGATCGCCTCGCAGGACGGGCCGAACAGCCCGGCGGGACCCTGCAACGGGACCACCATGGCCACCCGCCAGGTGTCGTCGCGTGTCCGCGTGGCGAGGCTGAGGGGCATGGCGCTCCGTGCGGTGGCCCGGTAAGGTCAAATTGCTTCCACCTGGAAGTATTGCGACGGTGTCCGGGTTTGGCAAGGGGACGGGATATGGGGACACGCGGCGTTGCGACCACTGGAATGTCGCTCACCGGCTCGCTCACCCGTGCCGCGAGGGCCGTCGCGGCACGGGTGGAGCAGGTGCTCGCCAAGGAGGGGCTCACCCTGGACCAGTGGCTGGTCCTGGACGCGCTGAGCGGCAAGGGCGGCCTCGCCATGGCCGATCTCGCCGACCGCACACTTACCACCGGCCCGACCCTGACCAGGGTCGTCGACAAACTGGTGACCACCGCACAGGCGTACCGCGAGGTCGACGCCGCCGACCGGCGCCGGGTGCTCGTCCACCTCAGCGCCCGCGGCCGGGCGACCCACCGGCGGGTAGCCGTGAAGGTGACCGAGGTCGAAGCCGGTCTCGGCCTCGCGGAGGACGTACTCGTGGCGTTGCGGGCTCTCGGCGACTGAAGCCGGGGCGGCATAATCACGATCATGCCGCATGTCCTGCTGATCGAAGACGATGTGTCCATTCGCGACGCGATGGAACTCGTCCTGCGGCGCCACGGCCACGAAGTCGAGACCGCCGGGAGCGGTGAGGACGGGCTCGCGCTGCTACGGCGTCCCGGCGCGGGCGGGATCGAGGTGGTCGTGCTGGACCTGATGCTGCCGGGGATGGACGGTTTCGAGGTGTGCCGCCGGATCCGGACGCTGAGTACGATGCCGATCATCATGCTCACCTCGCGCGGCGACGATTTCGACATCGTCAGCGGGCTGGAGGCGGGCGCCGACGACTACGTGGTGAAGCCGGTGACCGCCCGGGTGCTGGAGGCCAGGATCCGGGCGTCCGTCCGGCGGGTCGTCCCGGCGGTGCGTGAGCAGGAGGACTTCGCCGGGCTCGTCCTCGACCGGGCCGGGCTGACCGTCACCAAGAACGGTGCCCCGCTGGCGATCCCGCCGACCGAACTCCGTCTGCTGCTGGAACTTTCCGCATCGCCCGGGCGGGTCTTCACCCGGGAGCAACTACTGGAACTGGTCTGGGAGCACGATTATTTCGCCGACGTGCGGCTGGTCGACGCCGCCGTCGGGCGGTTGCGCGCCAAGATCGAGGACGTCGCCTCCCGGCCGCGTTATGTGCAGACCGTGCGCGGGTTCGGCTACCGCTTCGGGCCGCTGTGAGGCTCGGCGGGCTCCGCGGCCGCCTGCTCGTCGCCTTCGTGTTGGTGTCCCTGCTCAGCGCCGCGACGGCCACGGTGCTGGCCTACGACCAGGCCCGCGAAGCGATTCTCGAACGCGCTGACTCGTCCGCCGTGCAGAACTTCCGCGACCGGGTGAACGCGAGCGTCGGGGAGTTCGACGTCCCACCTGACCGGAACGCGCTGAACCGGCTCGCCGAGGCCGTCGCGTCCGGCTCCCGCGACGCGAAGGTCGTCGTCCGGTACCAGGACCTCGTGGCACCCGCCGAGCAGGAGGTGATCACCGGTGTCCTGCGGGACCGGGTGCACGCGGAGAACCGGCTGAGCTTCCAACGGGTCGAACGGGACGGCACCCCGTGGCTCGTGGTGGGCACCCCGGTCGCGTTCGCCGGCTCCGGGCGGCCGTCCGGGGTCGAGGTGTTCCAGGTGATCTCGCTGCGGCCGGAGCAGGACGACATCGCCGCCCTGCTGACGTCCGTACGCGACGGCGTCGTCCCGGTCCTGCTGCTCGCCGCCGTCCTCGCCCTGCTCGCCGCGGGGACGGTCCTGAGGCCCGTACGGCGGCTCGCGCGGGCGACCCGCCATCTGGCCGGTGGCCGCCTGGAAACCCGCGTCCCGGTCAAGGGCCGCGACGAACTCGCCGATCTCGCCAGGGACTTCAACGAAACGGCCGACGCGCTGCAGTCGTCGGTCGCCGAACTCCGGCAGCAGGAAGCCCGCGCGCGGCGGTTCGTCGCCGACGTCTCCCACGAACTCAGGACGCCGCTCGCCGCGATGACCATGGTGTCGTCCGTCCTCGACGAGGACGCCGGCGAGCTGCCGCCGGACACCGCCCACGCCGCCCGCACGGTGAGTGCCGAGACGGCCGGACTCGCCCGGCTCGTGGACGACCTCATCGAAATCTCCCGTTTCGACGCCCAAGCCGCGAAGTTGACACTCCAGGACCTCGACGTCGCCGAGGTCCTGCGCGCCACGTTGTCGACCCGCGGCTGGACGGACCGGGTCTCGGCCGAGTTCGAGGCCGTGCGCGCCAGGCTCGATCGGCGGCGGCTGGACGTCATCGTCGCCAACCTCGTCGGGAACGCCCTGCGGCACGGCGCGCCGCCGGTGACCGTGGTGCTGCGATCGACCGGGACGGACGTGCTCGTCGAGGTCGCCGATCGCGGGCCGGGACTCACGGCGGAGGCCGCGCAGCACGTTTTCGAGCGGTTCTACAAGGCGGACACGGCTCGCACCCGGTCCGAAGGCAGCGGCCTCGGCTTGGCCATCGCCCAGGAGAACGCTCGGCTGCACGGCGGGGTCATCAGCACCGGCGACCGCGAAGGCGGCGGCGTGGTCTTCATCCTTCGCTTGCCCCGCAATGGAAAGGAGGCCGAACGATGAAGCGTTTCCTCGTCGCCTTCGCGGCCTTGGCGCTCGTCACCGGATGTGGGGTGCGACCCACCGAAGTGCTCGACGGCGGCGCACCGGCGTCCGGAATCCCCGAAGGCATGCGGATCTACTTCGCCTCGGACCAGGGGTTGCGCGGGGTTTCCCGCCCTGGCAACCAAGTCACCGACCTCGAAGCCGTCGTCAAACTCCTCATGGCCGGACCGAACGAAGCGGAACTCGCCGCCGGGCTCGCTGATCTGACCGCCATCACCGGCGAGTTCTCCGCGTCCTCCACCGAGGGGCGGGTGACGGTGCGGCTGCCGCGCACGCCGGTGGGCGGTGTCGCCGGGATGGCGGCCGGTCAACTGGTCTGCAGCCTCGCCCGGGCCGAGTCCCTGCTGAACGGGACCCGGCCCGACGCGGTGCGCGTGACCGTCGTGGCCCGAGGGGGCACTGTCGGGCCGTACCAGTGCTCCCAGTTCTTGGCCGGTTAGGTCGCGTTGAGCGCGACGGTGGGGTGGAGCCGCGAAGCCCGCACAGCCGGATAGAGCCCCGCGACGACGCCGATCACCAGGGTCGCGCCCAGCCCCGCGCCCAGTGCCCAGGGCGGGATGACCGCCGTCCAGCCCTGCGTCCCGGCGAACCCGACGGTCGCGACCGCGCCGAGCGCCGCCCCCGCCACCCCGCCGAGCGCCGACAACAGCAGCGATTCGGTCAGGAACTGCAGGAGGATGGCGTTCCTGGTGGCGCCGAGGGCCCGCCGAAGCCCGATCTCCCGGCGCCGTTCGAGCACCGAGACGACCATCGTGTTGGCGACCCCCACCCCGCCGACCAGCAACGCGACCGCGCCCAGCCCCAGCATCAGGGTGGTCAGGCCCTGGTCCGTGGCGGCCTTGGCCACCAGCGCGTCGGACGGCCGGGACACCTTGACGGAATGTTCGTCACCCGGGTTGACCGTGCGGGCCAGGACATCCCGGACGGCTTCCACCGAGGCGTCGGAAGACCGCTCGAAGAGCGTGGTCGGATGCCCGTCGAAGCCGAAGAACCGCTCCGCGGCGGGGAACCCGACCAGCGCGACCCGGTCCAGCGTCGGCACGAGTTCGACCGGCGCGAGGATCCCGACGACCACGAACCATTCGTCGTTCATCAGGATCTTGGCGCCAGGCCCGGTCACACCCAGCCGTCCGGCCGCGATCGCCCCGAGCACGACGGTGGGCATCCGCTCGCTCGCCGCGTCCAGCCAGCGACCCCGCTCGACCCGTGCGCCCAGCGCGTCGAGCAGGTCGGTGCGCGTGGCCTGCGTGGTGACGCCAGGAGCGAGCTCCTCGGGCACCGCGTCGCTGCGCCGCACCCGCGCGTCGACCTCGGCGGTCGCGGTGACCTTCTCGACCGGGCCGATCCGTTCGACCATCGCGACCGCGGACTTGGGGAGCTTCACCGGTTTCTCGTCGGCGTCCTTTCCCGCCTCCACGGTCAGCAGGTTCGTGCCGAGCCGGTCCAGCCGCGCCATCAGATCGGCCCGGCTGGACGTGGACAGCCCGACCACCGCGACCATCGTCGCGATGCCGATGGCGATCCCGAGCGCGGACAGCACCACCCGGATCCGGCGGGCCCGCAGTCCGGTCACTCCCACCCGGAGGATGTCGGCAGGACTGAGCCGGGCGGGCTTCAGCGGCGCGCTCACGGTGTCGTCACCGCCGCCCGGGTGTCGAAGACGATCCCGCCGTCCCGGAGCCCGACGCGCCGGGGGAGCCGTGCGGCGATCTCGGTGTCGTGGGTGATGACGCAGATCGTCGTGCCGCTCGCGTTCAACTCGTGGATCAGGCTCAGCACCACCTCGCCGGACGCGGTGTCCAGCGCTCCCGTCGGCTCGTCGGCCAGGAGCAGGCCGGGCTCGCCGACCAGTGCCCGCGCGATGGCGACGCGCTGCTTCTCCCCGCCGGACAGCTCCTCGGGCGTGTGGGTCAGCCGATGGCCGAGCCCCACCCGCTCGAGAGCCGTTCGAGCCCGGTCGCGGCGCAGTTTCTTCGGCGCGCCCGCGTACAGCAGCCCGTCGGCGACGTTGGCCACGGCGTCCCGGCCCGGCGCCAGGTGGAACTGCTGGAACACGAACCCGATGTGCCGGGCACGCAACGCCGACAACCTGGCGTCCGAAAGCTCTCCCACGTCGTAGCCCGCCACCCGCACCGTGCCGGACGTGGCCCTGTCGAGGGTGCCGATCAGGTTGAGCAGCGTGGATTTGCCCGACCCCGACGGCCCGACGATGGCGATCAGCTCGCCCCGGTCGATCCGGAGGTCGACACCGCGCAGTGCGGACACGTCACCGGGATAGGTTTTCGTGGCCCCGGCCAGCTCGATCACGGCCGTCATGGGATGGCCGCTCCCACCTTCATACCCTCGGCCAGCCCGCCACCGGTGATCTCGATCCGGCCGTCGGCACTCATGCCGGTCTCGACCCGCACGGTCGTGGTCGTGGATTCGCGGACGATTTGCAGGCCGTAGCCGCCTTCGCGCAGCGCGATGACGGCCTCGACCGGGACGGTGAGCACCCCCTTCCGGCTTTCCTGGATGAACTTCACGCTGGACGTCCCAGCGGTGTCGTCGGTGACGGAGGTACCGTCCAAGGTGATCTCCACCTGGATCCCGGTCGTGGTCTCACCCCCGTTCCCGGACTCCGGCTTGACCGTCCCGGACACCTGGCCGCCCGCCGTGGCGCCGTCCGGCAGCCTGACCTCGACCCGGGTACCCGGCTTCGCCAGCGTCTGGTCGTCCTTGTCGAGCTGGGCCCGTACGACCGGTTTGGTCGACGCGATCGTCAGCACGGGCTTGTCCGCGCCGACCTGGTCGGCCAAGGCCGCGTCCGCGGCCACCACCCGTACCGCTCCGGGCTGGAAGACCAGGTCGCCCTTGCCGAGGTCACCGATCGGCTCCAGCACCCCGAGCGCCTTCTGCCAGGACTTCACCGCCGCCTGGGTGGCCTCGTCGTACTTGTTGTCGATCGGCAGGCCCTTGCCCCGCCCGAGGTCGCGGAGATTGCGCTTCAGCTGCTGGACATCCGGTCCCAGCGTGCCGACGGTCAAGTCACGGAACATCGGCGTCGACCCGTAGAGCAGGACGACCGGCCGGGCGTCGCGTTTGTACAAGACCTGACCTCGCTCCACGGTCTTGCCCGGCTCGGCGGCCTGCGTCACCGTGCCCTCGACCGGGGACTTCACCGCACGGCGGTTCGCGTAGTCGAAGCGACCGTCGACCGTCTTGCTCCGCACCAGGTCGCCCCGCGTGACTTCGGCGATCGCAGGCGGCATGTTCGCGGCGTTCGACTTGTCGTCGGGGTCGTCGCGGCCCACCACGACGAAGACACCCACTCCGACGACGGCCACGACCGCCGCCACCGCGCCGAGCGTCAGCCAGCGCTTCACTGCATGCCTTGCGCTTGCTCGATGAGCTTGTCCCGGCACTCCGTCTCGGCCTGTTTGTACGCGGGCGAGTCCTGGCTGAGCTGCGGGTCGGCCGGACTCGGGTCACCGCCGGGCTGGGCGATCCCGTTCAGCATGGCCGGATTCGTGAACTTGCTGACGCCGTTGGCCCGCATGCACTGGGCGTGGGCCAGCAGCGACTCGTAGACCTTCTGCTGGTCCTTCTCGGGTTCGAGCTGCATCGCCTTTTGCATCGGCTCCTTGCACGCCTGCATCGCTTCGCCGAGCTTCACCTGAGAGTCTTTGCGTTCCTCCTCTTCCTGGATCTTTTCGATCTTGGTCCAGTCGGCGTAGCCCGACAGGGTGGGATCCGGCCAGTCCTTCAAGCCCTCCTTCCGCATGCACTGCGTGTACGCGAGTTGCGCGTCGTAGAAGGCGCTCTTTCCCTCGGCCTTCGGCGCGGCGGAGGCCGGGGACGGCGCGGCCTCGGAAGACGAGCTCGCCGAGGCGATGTCCGCTTCCTTCTTCTCGCCACCGCAAGCCGCCGAAAGCACCAACGGGAGGGCGATCAACGCGGCCAGCCGCCGGGAAACGGCGGGACGGGAACGGGTTTCGCTGCTCATGCGGATGAGCATCCGACCCGGAGATGGTCGTCC
Source organism: Amycolatopsis sp. cmx-4-19 (assembly GCA_049998115.1). GTDB lineage: Bacteria > Actinomycetota > Actinomycetes > Mycobacteriales > Pseudonocardiaceae > Amycolatopsis. The sequence goes on from JAEBEO010000031.1 coordinate 38,783, forward strand.
TTCTACAAAGAGATGATGGGAACGTAACAAAGCGGTGCCGCGCGGCCTGGACGTTCCGGTTTTCGAGCTGCCTGGTCAAGACGTGCTCTTGACCAGGCGTGACGTGTCCCCTGGTCGAACTTGCGCTGGAGATCAGAGCGGCGAACCCGTCGTACTCTGCCGTGAGTGGTCGATGTCACGCGTTAGCTGCCGACTTCGCGTCGATCGTTGGTTCTTGCTGGTTTCCTGGCCAGTTCACTGTGATCACTTCAGTGAATTCGTTGTTTTTTTGAAACGGTTCAAACTTATTTCGGACCTCTTGAGTGCTCGAATTTTTGGTGAGAAGTAAATTTCGGCACCGTCGGCGCCAGTCGCGGGTCGGCGGACAGCTCGTCGAGCTTTCCCATGAGGGTGCGCGCGTCCTCGGCCTTGTGGTCACCCCTGTCGTGGCACTCGTCAAGGACGGCGTCCAGGGGCGAAGCGTGGTCGAGGTGGCAACTCCACTTGTCTGAAGTGTTGCCGTATGAATCGGCTTGTCGATCTCGCCGGTATTTGCGACTTTCCTGTTCTGTTTCACATTCCCGTGAGCTTTCTTCGCGCTGCGACTCGTGTGTCCAGCGCTCGGCACGACGCACTCGGGAGGTCTTGCCGACATCCAGGATGCGCTCCCGGCCTTGACTGCGGGTTGGTGAATTACCGGCGTGAACAGGGGGATGCTGGTGAACTTCGACGCGGAAGCATCCGATTTTCGAAAGGTGGTCCGGGTCACGGGTGTCGGGTCGGTGGTTCAAGATCACACCAGGTGTCCGGTCGGTGGCGGCGCGCTCGACGTGTCCGTGCGTCAGATCGCCGACCCTCCTGGCTACGACGACCTGAACGCCACGAAGGACGTCTACATGACCTGCGGCGTCGTGGGCCCGGATCAGGTGGTTTGTGGTGGGTCGTGCGGAGAGGAAGCCCCTGGCCACTTGCGTGGCCAGGGGGTCCCCTGTGGCGGCGTGCCCCCGGCAGGACTTGAACCTGCGACCTAGAGATTAGAAGGCTCTTGCTCTATCCAGCTGAGCTACGAGGGCCGACGTCGGCGACGTTGGGTGTCGCCCAGCATCGGCAGCTTAGCCGTCGCCAACCTGTCGATCGTTCGACACTGCCAGATCGTTTCAGGTCAGGCCCACCGTTTTTTGGAACGCCCGTGAGCGCGTCACGACGCGGGGTGACGCGCCCACGGGCCGGGGCCGCTTCGGGGGAGCGGCCCCTGGGTTCGTGCTGGTCGCGAGTCGACTCCCGCTGCGAGCGATCGGCACGAACCGCCGGGGTGGGTCAGTCCCAGATCTTGAGGGCACGGATCACGAACGGACCCTGGGGTACATAGGTGCCACCACCCGGATAGGTGATGAAATCTCCTTCCGTCGTGCACTCTTCGCTCTGGTAAATCGTGACATCGCGACTCAGCCGGTTCGCGAACGAATGCCCGTCGAAGCCTTCGGGCAGTGGAATGCATTCTTCGGGATTCGAGCCGCGTAGGTCGAATTTCTGCGCGGAGCCGCCGTACGATTCTTCGGGCCATACGCAGAACTCGCCCATCTGGCAGGCGGGTTTGGGCGGCGGGGCGGCCGCGGCCGCGACTCCGGTGCTGGTCAGCAGTCCGAACACGGCCAGCAGGAGCACCTGCGGAAGGCGGGTGCGAAGGTTCGTCAAACGTCGTTGCATGACTGGGTTCTCCCCCGTGGAGTGGCGGCTCGATCGCCGTCGGTGAATGTGTGATTCCACGATGACTCGCCGGGGAGGCTGTGTCTGCCCGCGTTTCTACTTCTGTGGATAAGTAGTTCTGCGGTGCTCGATCGAGGTGAGTTGTCCACATATCGCCGGGACCGTCTTGCGCGGCCCGGAACCGGGTGCTACGCGGGTGCGGTGGACTCTCGGACGATCAGCTCGGTGGGTACCTGTGCGGGTGCGGGTGCCTTATCGCCGCGCAGCAGGCCCAGCGCCAGTTCACCGGCGATCCGACCCTTGGCCGACAGGTCCTGCCGGACGGTGGTCAGCGGTGGTTCGGACCATCGGGCGGGCGGGGCGTCGTCGAATCCCACGACGGAAAGATCACCCGGGACGGACAGGCCCAGCTGCCGGGCGGCCGAGATCGCCGCCAGCGCCAGCTGATCCGACATGCACAGCAGCGCCGTCGGCCGCGGCTGCCGGTCGAGCAGGCCGAACGCGCTCGGGAGCGCTCCCTCGACCGAGAAGCCGGACGCCTCCCAGATCGGCACCTCCGACAGGGGGACACCGGCCCCGCCCAGCGTCTCCAGATAGCCGGTCAGGCGTTCGCGCGTGTCGTGGAACCGGCTGTTCCCGGCCTCGGCCGCGCTCAACTCGCCTCCGCGTGGCGCGGAGAGGCACTGCGCCGAGAAGATCCCGATCCGCCGGTGGCCGAGGTCCAGCAGATGCCGGGCCGCCGCGGCCGCGCCTGCCCGGTCCTCGACCCCGATCCGGGCCACGCCGCGTACGTGCGGTTGATCGATCACCACCAGCGGCAGTCCCCGGTCGCGGACCGCGCTCAGCGCCGGCGCGCCGTCCGCCAGCGAATACGCCACCGCGATGTCGGCCTGCGCGGTCAGGATCCGCTCCGCGCGCGGGCCGCCGCTCTCGCCGTCTCCGGGGAGCAGAAGGAGCGCGTGTCCTTCGGGGTCGACGACGGTCGTGAGCGCGTCGAGGGTGACCGAAAGCGCGGGATCGGAGAACGCCGTCGAAAGGTTCGTGTCGAGCAACACGGCGATCGCGCCGGTGCGGCTCGTCGCCAGGCTGCGAGCCGTCGGATTCGGCCCCGCGTAGCCGAGTTTCTTGGCCGCGCGCAGCACCTCCTCCCGCAGCTGGACGGACAGCTGATCGGGCCGGTTGTAGGCGTTGGACACGGTCGCCCGCGACACTCCGACGGCGTCGGCGACATCGTCCAGCGTCGGCCTTCTTCGTCGGGTGCTCGTCACGAGGTGAGTCTAGTCCGGGGTGGGATCGGTGGACTTTCTGAAGCGCTTAAGTCATTCTGGGAGAACAAGAAACGGAAGGGGACTCGGGTCTATGCGTGACCGTACGGCCGTATTCGTCGTATTCGCTCTCAACGGGGCGGCGCTCGGTTCCTGGGCGCCGCGGACCCCCGCGCTCTCGGAACGGGTGAACGCGTCGCCGGGCGTCTTCGGCCTCGCCCTGCTGGGGGCCAGCGTCGGCATGCTGATCGCCGCGTCGGTCTCGGGGCGGCTGATCGAACGGCACGGTGCCCGTGCGGTGGTCGCGGGCAGCACGGTCATCGCCTGCGCGGCGCTGCCGATGATCGGCTTCTCGACATCGGTGCCCCTGCTGGCCGGGGCCCTGTTCGTGCTCGGCGCGAGTGTCGGCGCGCTGGACGTCGCCATGAACGTCGCCGGCGTCGAGGTGGAACGCCGTCACGCGCGGGCCGTCATGCCGCTCCTGCACGCCGGGTTCAGCTTCGGCGCGCTGGCGGGCTCCGTCGCGGCGGGGTTCGCCGCCTCGCACCAGTGGTCGCCGGGCAGGCACCTGACCGTCGCCGCCCTGGGCGCGCTGGTCGTGCTCGCCTTCGTCATCGCGGCCGTGCCGGGTGCGCGTCCCGGGCGCGCCGAGCCCGTCGTGAAGCCGCGGACACCGCCCGTCAAACGTCCCGTCCTGTGGTTGCTCGCCGCGATCGCGCTGTTCTCGGCGATCGCGGAGGGTGCGAGCTCGGACTGGTCCGCGCTGCTGATGACCTCCGTCCACGGGGTCGGGGACGGCGCCGCGGCCTTCGCCTACTCCGGGTTCGCCCTGTCCATGGCGCTCGCCCGGCTCGCGGGCGCCTGGCTCCAGAACCGCTTCGGCGCGACCCGCGCGCTGGCCGCGGGTGCCGCGATCGCGGCGGCCGGTCTCGTGCTCGCCGCACTGGCCCGGGTGTCCGCGTTGGGGTTCGTCGGCTTCGCGCTGGCCGGCGCGGGACTGGCGGCGGCATTCCCGATCGCGTTGAGCCTTGCGGGTGCCTCGGGTAAACGCCCTGACGGCACCGGGGGCGAACGGGAACTGGCCTTCGTCACCGCGATCGCGTACACCGGATTCCTCGCCGGACCGCCGCTGATCGGTGGGATCGCGCAGGTGACGTCGCTTTCGGTGTCGTTCCTGTTCGTCGGTCTGACCGCCGCGTTGATCGTTCCGGCCGCCCTCGCCGCCGCCCGGGCGCGGAAACGCGAGGAGGAGTCCATGCCGGTCGCCCGTTGACATCCTCGCCGGGACGCGGGCAAGCTGATTGCTCGTAAACTGAAATGAATGCGACCTGTTCGCCATTTCAGGACGGCTGATCCGGGGAGGGGCGGCGTGAGGGTGCTGATGCTCAGCGGCGGCGTAGGAGTCCTGACCGGCCGTCACCAGGTCCCCGGGATCCCGGACCGGCTGGTGCAGACCACGTTGCCCCGGCTCGTGCTCGTCCCGGTGGTGTTCCGGCTGGTGATGCTGGTCCACGCGCTGTGGGCGATGGGCCTCGGCCCGGCGCCGTCCCTGTGGGTGCTCGCGGCGCTGTACCTCGTGCCGAACCTCGCCGAGATCGCGTGGATCTTCCGCTGGGCCCCCCGCGACCCGGCCGGCGCACGGGTGGTGCCGGTGGCCGACCTCGGATTCGCGGTGCTGCTGACCTTGGGATCGGCGTTCGTCGCGTCGCCCGCGATCACCTCCCTCACCTGGACGCAGCTGATGGGCACCGTGATGATCTGGACCCTGCTGCGCGGCGCGTTGGCGGGGGCGCTGGTCATCGGGGGAGCGGTGGTCCTGCATTCCGTGCTGGCCGGAGCGTCCCAGCTCGGCCTCTTCCTCACCCTCGGGACGGCGCTGGTGGCGTCGCTCGCGATCGTCGGCCTCGTCGGCGCCTCGATGCGGTTCGCGCTCGGGTTCGGGGAGCAGCAGGGCCGGGCGGCGGAACGCGAACGGCATCGCCGCGACGTCCACGACACCGTCCTGCAGGTGATGGAGTCGTTCGCGATCCCCGCACCCGCCGACGAACTCGACCCGGCGGCCAGCCTCGACCGGGTCCGCCGCACCGCGCGCGCCCAGGCGATGCGCATCCGCATCAGCCTCGAACACGAACCGGCGACGCCGACCGGCCTGCATCAGCGGCTGCGGCTGCTCGCCGCCGAGATGGCCGCCGAAGGACTGCGCGTCGAGGTCGTCGTCCAGGGCGACGGTGGCCCGGACCTCGCCGAGGGGACGGCCGTGACCCTCCACGACGCCGCCAGGGAAGCCTTGCGCAACACGCTGAAGCATTCCGGGACCAGGCGTGCCGTCGTCAGCGTCGAGGAGATCGGCGGCGGGGTGTCCCTGACCGTGCGGGACCACGGCGCCGGTTTCGACGTCGGCGACCGCCGCCGGGGTTTCGGCCTCGAGAACTCGATCATCGCGCGGATGGCGGAGATCGGCGGTTACGCACGGATCGAGTCCAGCCCCGGGCTGGGCACCAGGGTGGTCCTCCTCGGCCCCTCAGTCCTGAGTCTCCCCGTCGGGTGAGTCGCGCCACTGCTTGAACGGCCGGTCCAGCGTCCACTGGGCGCCATGGTTCTCGACGACGCGGTATTCGCAGGTCGCCGGGTTCGACAGGGATTCGAACAGCTCGATGCTCCAACCGAACAGACGGCGGCACAGCAGCCGGATGGTCAGGCCGTGCGAGACGACCAGCACGGTCTCGGGGTGATCTTCGCCGCAAGCCGCCAGCTCGCTGAGGAAGGCCGCGACCCGGTCGTCGACGTCCGCGCCGGATTCGCCGAAGGGGAGCCGGTAGAAGAAGTGCCCGAATTCGTGACGGCGCTCCTTCTGGACCTCCTGCTCCAGCGGGTCCTGCAGGTTGCCCCAGTCCTGTTCCCGCAGCCTCGGCTCCGGCACGATCCGCTCGCAGGCGCTCTGGATGCCCAGTAGCCGCAACGTTTCCCGCGTCCGCAGATACGGGCTGACGTACACCGCCGGACGTTCGCCGTCGAGCAGTTCCCCGATCTCCCGGCCCGCCAGCCTCGCCTGTTCGCGGCCGGCTTCGGTCAGCGGGAGGGAGTGGTCGGGGATCCGGGTGTAGGCGAGTTCGTCGACGTTGCCGAGCGACTCGGCGTGCCTCAACAGGATGATCCGCACGCCGCCATCTTGCCCGTCGCGCGTCCGGCTTACCCTCGTGACGTGCCTTCAGACCCCGAGACGAAGCCGGCCGCACCCGCACGGAAGGCCGGTGTCCTGCCGCTGGTGTCGATCGGGGCGCTGCTGGCCGCGGTGGTGGCCGTCGGCCTGGTCGCGCTGACCGGTGGTGCCGGTTACGTCATCGCCGGCCTGCCCGATCCGGGGCTCGTGACGCGCTACGGCATCACCGTCGTCCGGGTGCTGGCCGAGGCGTCGTCGGTGCTGTGCGTGGGGTCCCTGCTGCTCGCCGCGTTCCTCGTCCCGCCGCAGAAGTCCGGGACGCTCGCGGCCGACGGCTACTCGGCCATCCGGGTCGCGGGCGTCGCCGCGTGGGTCTGGTTCTTCGCCGCCGTCGCGTCGGTCTTCTTCTCCGCGGCGGACGGCGCGGGGCGGTCGTTCACCGAAGTCCTCTCGCCGCAGGTGCTGATCGACCTCGTCGACGCCATCGAGCAGCCCAAGGCCTGGCTGTTCACCGCGCTCATCGCGCTGCTGGTCGCGCTCGGCTGCCGTCTCGCGCTGACCTGGGGCTGGACGACGGTGGTCTTCTTCCTGTCGGTCGGCGGCCTGGTCCCGGTCGCGGTCACCGGGCATTCCGCGAGCGGCGGCTCGCACGACATGGCGACCAACAGCCTGCTGTACCACCTGGTCGCCGCCGCGCTGTGGGTCGGCGGGCTGGTGGCGGTGCTCGCTCTCGGCTGGCGCCGCGGCGAGAATCTCAAGCTCGCCGCGACTCGGTTCTCCAAGCTGGCGCTGGTCTGCTGGATCGTGATGGCGGTCTCCGGTCTGGTCAACGCGCTGGTGCGGATCGAGATCGGCGACCTGCTCACCACCGACTATGGCCTGCTCGTGGTCGCGAAGATCGTCGCGTTGCTGCTGCTCGGCGTCTTCGGGCACCAGCAGCGGCAGAAGGGCGTCGCCGGGCTGGTGAACGGCGCGGGCGGCGGGCAGTTGCTGCGGCTCGCCGCAGTCGAGGTGCTGATCATGTTCATCACGATCGGGATCGCCTCGGGGCTCGCGAAGACCCCGCCGCCGCAGGAATCGCCGACCCAGCCGTCGACGACGGAACTGCTGATCGGCTACGACCTGTCCGGTCCGCCGACCGTCCTCCGGCTGCTCACGGATTGGCGGTTCGACCTCGTCTACGGCACCCTCGCGATCGTTCTCGCCGGGCTGTACATCGCCGGTGTGCGGCGGCTGAAGCGCCGCGGCGACACCTGGGCCACCGGACGGACGATCTCGTGGCTCGCGGGCTGCTTCGTACTGCTGATCGCGACGTCGTCCGGCATCGGGCGGTACGCGCCCGCGATGTTCAGCGTGCACATGGGCAACCACATGCTGCTGTCGATGGTGACGCCGGTGCTGTTCGTCCTCGGCGGGCCGGTGACGCTCGCGCTGCGGGCCTTGCCGCCGTCGGGCAAGGACGCCCCGCCCGGACCGCGCGAATGGCTGCTGGCCGCCGTGCACTCGCCGCTCTCGCGGTTCCTGACGCATCCGGTGGTCGCGCTGCTGCTGTTCGTCGGGTCCTTCTACGGCCTGTACTTCTCGGGCCTGTTCGACGCCGCGCTGAACTACCACTGGGCGCATCTGGCGATGAACGCGCACTTCCTGCTCGCCGGCTACGTCTTCTACTGGCCGGTGATCGGCGTCGACCCGGCGCCGCGGCGGCTCCCGCCGCTGGGCCGGCTGGGGATGATGTTCGCCGCCATGCCGTTCCACGCGTTCTTCGGTATCGCGCTGATGAGCATGCAGACCGTGCTGGGACAGGACTTCTACCGGTCGCTGAAGCTGCCGTGGGTCACCGAGCTGCTGACCGACCAGCGGCTCGGCGGCGGGATCGCGTGGGCGTCCGGCGAGGTGCCGGTGCTGCTGGTGCTGATCGCGCTGCTGGTGCAGTGGGCGCGGCAGGACGAGCGTGAGGCGCGGCGGCGGGACCGTCGCGAGGACGTCTCGGGCGACGCGGATCTCAACGCCTACAACGCCATGCTGAAGAAACTCGCGGATCAGGGCCAGGGCCCGGGCTCCTAGACTTCTCGCTTCAAGTCCGTGAAGGCCTCCTTCCCTACTCTCAAGGTAGGGAAGGAGGCCTTCACGGACTTCGGTCCACCCCGCCGTCGCTACCACATCTCGCAGCCTGCCGCGGCCCTCCTGCCCGAGTTGTCCACAGGTAGCCCACATCGCCGGGAGTTGTCCACAGATCCCGTTCGCCTCCCCTTCCGCTCCTGGATCCACGGCAGTCTGGGATCAAGAGAGAAACCGGGAGCGGCCCGGATCGAGGAGAAAGGCGATCGTCATGGCGATGGGCGAAACGTGGGTGACCATGATCGGCAATCTGACCAGTGAACCGGTCCATCATCCGGTGCGGGCGCACGGGCACGACGTCGTGTCGTTCGGCTTGCGGAGTGTCGAACGCAGGTACGACAAGGAAAGGGGCGAGTGGAGCGAGGGGAGGCAACTCGCCGTCAAGGTCACCTGCTGGCGGAAACTGGCGATGACGGCCTTCACCTGCCTGAGCAAGGGTGATCCGGTGATCGTCGCCGGGAGGCTGCGCGGAGCCGAGACCGCGGAAGAGATCCCGGCACCTCTCGGTCTACCTGAGCTTGAGGCCTTCTCCATCGGCCCCAATCTCGCGCGCTGCTCCGCCGAGATCCGGCGGACCGGCCGTGAGCAGGCCCGGGTGACCCCGGTGCCGTCGCCACCGCCGGGAAATCCCATGGTCACCGCGCTCGAAAACGCGTCCGTGGGCTGAGGTCGCCGATGCTCACTTAGTGATGTCAGGCTGACTGTCGGTAGTTCGGTGGTGACCGCCGTCGGGCCCCCGATCGGCTCGCTCTACGATCGCTTGTATGGCCGAGTTCATCTACACCATGAAGAAGGTGCGCAAGACCGTCGGGGACAAGGTCATCCTCGACGACGTCAGCACCGCGTTCTACCCCGGCGCCAAGATCGGCGTGGTGGGGCCGAACGGCGCGGGTAAGTCCACCGTTCTGAAGATCATGGCGGGGATCGAGCAGGCCAGCAACGGCGAAGCCTTCCTCCAGCCTGGCGCCAGTGTCGGCATCCTCATGCAGGAGCCGGTACTCAACGAAGAGAAGACCGTCCGCGAAAACGTCGAAGAGGGCCTTGGTGACATCAAGGTCAAGCTCAACCGCTTCAACGAGGTCGCCGAGCTCATGGCGACCGACTACAGCGACGAGCTGATGGAAGAGATGGGCAAGCTCCAGGAGGACCTCGACCACGCCGACGCGTGGGAGATCGACTCCGCGGTCGAGCAGGCGATGGACGCCCTTCGCTGCCCGCCGCCGGACGAGCCGGTCACTCACCTCTCCGGTGGTGAGCGCCGCCGGGTCGCGCTGTGCAAACTGCTCCTCTCCGCTCCCGACCTGCTGCTGCTCGACGAGCCCACCAACCATCTGGACGCCGAAAGCGTGCTGTGGCTGGAGCAGTTCCTCGCGAACTACGCCGGCGCGGTCCTCGCCGTCACGCACGACCGGTACTTCCTGGACAACGTCGCGCAGTGGATCATGGAGCTCGACCGTGGCCACGTCGTCGGCTACGAGGGCAACTACTCGACGTACCTGGAGAAGAAGCGCGAGCGCCTCGAAGTCCAGGGCAAGAAGGATGCCAAGCTCGCGAAGCGGTTGAAGTCCGAACTCGACTGGGTCCGGTCGAACGCCAAGGCGCGCCAGACCAAGTCGCGGTCCCGGCTCGACCGCTACGAGGAGATGGCCGCGGAGGCGGACAAGCACCGCAAGCTCGACTTCGAAGAGATCCAGATCCCGCCGGGCCCGAGGCTGGGCAGCGTGGTCGTCGAGGTCGACAAGCTGCGCAAGGGCTTCGACGACCGGGTGCTGATCGACGGGCTGTCCTTCGACCTGCCGCGCAACGGCATCGTCGGCGTGATCGGACCGAACGGTGTCGGCAAGACGACCCTGTTCAAGACGATCGTCGGGCTCGAAGAGCCGGACAACGGCGTGGTCAAGATCGGCGAGACGGTCAAACTGTCCTATGTGGACCAGAACCGTGGCGGGATCGACCCGAAGAAGACGGTATGGGAGGTGGTTTCGGACAAGCTGGACTACATTCACGTCGGGCAGACCGAAATGCCCTCGCGTGCCTACGTCAGCGCGTTCGGTTTCAAGGGTCCGGACCAGCAGAAGCCCGCGGGGGTGCTCTCCGGTGGTGAGCGCAACCGGCTGAACCTGGCGCTGACCCTCAAGCAGGGCGGGAACCTGATCCTGCTCGACGAGCCGACGAACGACCTGGACGTCGAGACCCTGGGCTCGCTGGAGAACGCTCTCGAGCAGTTCCCCGGCTGCGCTGTGGTCATCTCGCACGACCGGTGGTTCCTCGACCGGGTCGCGACGCACATCCTCGCCTGGGAAGGCACCGACGAGAACCCCTCGCAATGGTTCTGGTTCGAAGGTAACTTCGAGGGCTACGAGAAGAACAAGGTCGAGCGTCTCGGTGCCGAGGCGGCTCGTCCGCACCGCGTCACCCATCGCAAGCTGACCCGCGACTGAGGGCCGGGGGTTCCCCGTGGAAGCCAGCAAGCGTCAACGGCCGGGCTCTCCCACCACCATGGTGGGCGAGCGGACGGCTGCCACCGGGGGAACCTTGTCCGCTGTCGGCAGGCTGATCGAACGAGCGGACGCCCTGCATCTGAGGGCGCCCGAACTCGCGTTGGTCCTCGGGGAGCGCGCGGCCGCGCTCGCCGAGACGGCCGGTGCCGACGAGCAATGGATCCGCGCGGAAAGCCTGGTGGTGACCGCGCGGGTGCGGCTCGGTGGCCGTTCCCGGACGGTCGGCCGCGCGGTGGCCGCCCTGCGCGCCGCGGAACACGCGGGCTACGGCGACATCGCCGCGCGGCTGCGGATCGACCTCGCGGTCTGCGCGCGCAGTGTCGGCGTCCCGTTGACGGGGCTCGCCGCGCTCCGGCCGCTGCTGTCGGATCCGGCGGTCTCGCCGGTGCACCGGGCCGAGGCGTTGTGCCACCTCGTCGGCTGCCTGGCGCAGTTCGGCCGCAAGGCTGAACTGGACCGGGTGCTCGTCGAGGCGGACAAACTCGTCCTCGGTGACGGCTCGCTGACGGCGGACTCCCAGCTGCTGAACCGGGCTCTGCTGCGGGTCGGGGTGTCGGCGCACCGGCGTCGGCACGGCGACCTGACGGCGGCGGCCGATGCCGCGCGGACCGGGCTGGGCATGCTCGAAAAGCTCGGAAACCCGGACGACGACGGCGGTCTGGTCCGGATCCGGCTGGTCCTGCAACTCGTCTGCACCTTGCTCGACCGCGGTGACACGGAGATGGCGCTCGAAGTCGCCCAGCCGATCCTCGACGCCCCTGTCCGGGCCGCCGGGGTTTCACCCGTCGCGTGGCTGCGGCTGGCGGTGGCCACCCGTGTCCTGCTGCCGGCGGGATCCGGGGAAGCCGCGGGCAGTCTCGTGCGCGAAGCGGTCTCCGGGACCGGAGACCGTCGGCTGCACGCGGTCACGGCGCGGCTGTGGCTGGAACTTTCCCAGATCGAGGAACGGCTCGGCAGGCCGGAGGAGGCCATCGGCTGTCTGCACCGGTCGCGCGCCGCCGAACACCTGCACGCCCGGGCGCGCAGGCAAGCGTGCAACGTCCTGCTCGGTGAGTTCGGCGCGGCCGAGAACACGGCAGTCGACCTCGACGACGTCTTGCGGGCCGTCGCCGCCCGCCCCGCCGCCCAGGCTCCGGCCGAGGTGACCGCCGTGATGGCGCCGATCGACGCGGCGCCGCCGAAGCGTGCCGCGGCCGAACCGCCGGTGCGTCGCGAGCCGCGACAACCCGCCCCTCAGAGCAGGCAGGCGGAGCCCGCGCCGACACGGAACGCGGCTGCCGAGCCGCACCGTCTTGCCGAGCCCGCGCACCGGGCGGAACCTTCACGCCATGCCGAGTCGCCGCGTCCGGCGGAGACTGCCGCGTACAAGTCCGCGGCGGAAGCGCCGGTGCTGAAGCAGCCCTCACGTCCGGAGCCGGCTCGTGAGGCCGTCGCGTCGGACAGTGACTGGCGTCGCCGGGTGCCGAAGAAACCAGCCAGGCCGGCGATCAGGTTCGAGCCCAAGGTCGAGCCCGCCACGCCGAAACTGATGCCGCCGAAACCGGCACCGCGACCCGAATCGGTCTCCCGGCCGGAACCCGTGTCCCGGACCGAGCCCGCGCCGGAACCCGTCTCCCGCGCCGAGTCCGCGCCTCGTGCGGAACCCATGCCCCAGACCGAACCCATGCCCCAGACCGAGCCTGTGTCCCGGACCGAGCCTGCGCCTCGGTCGAAGCCTGCGTCCCGGCGGGAGCCGGTGTTGCGTCCCGAGCCCGTATTCCGGTCAGAGTCCGTGTCCCGGTCGGAGTCCGCGCCCTGGGCCGAGCCTGCGCCTCGGTCGGGACCTGCGTTGCGCCCCGAGCCCGTATTCCAGTCAGAGTCCGCGTCCCGGTCGGAGTCCGAGCCCCGGACCGAGCCTGCGCCCCGGTCGGAACCTGCGTTCCGGACCGAGTCCGCGCCCCGGACCGAGTCCGCACCCCGGGGCGAGCCCGCGCTCCGCCCCGAACCCGTATTCCGGTCGGAACCCGCGCCCCGCGCAGAACCCGTGCCGCGGACCGAGCCCCTGTCCCAGTCGGAAGCCGCGCACGGGCGCCGCAGCCGTCCGGAAGCCCCGGCCGCTCGGGAAACCACCGCCGCCTGGCCGGACTCCGCGATCCCGGCCGCGCGGCGGCAGCCCGAGGCACCCGCCCGGGGCGCCGAGGCCACGCCGGAACCCTCGGTCCCGGAACTGCTCCTGGCGCCGGAACCCGCCGCCGAACCCCGGCCGCGGATCGCGGCGGAAACCGAGGTGCCGCGCGCGCCGGGAACCGCGGCCCCGTTGTGGGAGACCGACGAGTGGGCGGCCGAGGAACGCGCCCGCCGATCCGCCGCGCCCACGTCGCGGACGACCAGGCACGACGCCGAACACGGTTCCGTGGCCGCGAAATCGGTGCTGGACCGGCTCGGGATCTCCAGTACCGGCGGGCACGGCGGTGGCCGTCGCCGCGCGGACAACCCCTCGGAACCCACGCCGCCCGTCGAGGAACGCGCCGAAGCGGCACCCGGCCGCCGGGAACCGGCGCCGGTGGAGTACGCCGAACCCGCCGTCCCGCTCGCGCCGCCGCCCCGGGAAGACCCGCCCGCGCCGCCGTCCTACGGCTCCGGCCTCCAGGAAAGCGCGAAGGACGAGGTCTCGGACCCGTGGCTGCCGAAGCTGCGGATGCCGCCGGCGCTCGACCCGCTCACCGACACGGGTTCGTGGCGGCCGGTGACGCCGTTCCCGGAGAGCTACGCCCGGGCGATCGCGGAAGACGAGCCACCGCCGGACGCCGGACTCGCCGACCTGCTCGCCCGCGCCCTCGCCGAGCATCAGGCGGGCACCGCGAGCGCCGCCGCGCTCGTGAAACAACTCGGCTCCCAGGACTCGGGCAAGCGGCCGGTCAACGGCCGCGACCGCCATCGCGCCAACGGGAGCGACTGACCACGCGATAGCAAAGGTCCCTTGCTACCGCGGTAGTCGGGACCTGGGTGAGCTTGAACGATTCAGTCGCGTGGGTGGAACCGCTCGTCGTCCCCGTGAACGGGAATGGGTGCTGGTCACCCCGGGTGCGGCGGGTCGCGGGAAGGCCCGGACAGACCACCGATGCGACCGGCCAGTAGCTGAACCGATCACGGCGATTCCGGTATCTGAGCAGGGAAATCTTCGCCGGGTGGGAATGACCCGGCCTTGCCTGGCCGACTGTCCGGAGCTGTAGGTTGGGTCTGGTCCGGTACAGAGTCGTGCCGGTCGCGGTGTCAATCTCGCTACAGTGGAGAGTTGCCTCAAATGAGCTCGACGGGAGTCTCGTCCCTGCCCGGAAAAGATGTCGGCACCGAAGAAGGCGCTCGGCGCCGGTCGGTGAACCCGGAGCAGATCCGGGACGACCTGATCGACGCCGCCGCGGCGTACGCTCCGGAGATCGGCGACTTGATCCGGCTGTACTACCGGCACATCCCCGCTGAAGAGATCCTCGGCGACGATCCCGTCGACCTCGTCGGCGCCGTCCGTTCGCATCTGCAGCTGGCCAAACACCGGATGCCCGGTCGTCCCGCGGTGCGGCTGCTGAACCCGACCGGCCCGGAGGACGGCTGGACGCGTGAGGCCACCGTCGTGCAGGTCGTCACGGACGACATGCCGTACCTGGTGGATTCCGTCGCCGCCGAGTTCGCCCGCGACGGGGTGCAGGTGCAGCGCATCGTGCACCCGATCGTCGTGGTCAGCCGCGACCTCACCGGCGAGCTGCTGGAGGTCCATCCGGCCGCGGACCCGGCCGAGCCGCCGTCGAACTCGGCGGCCGAGTCGTGGATGTACATCGAGATCGACCTGGTCACGGATCCGAACCGGGCCCGCGAGCTGGACAACCGGCTCTCGTCGGTGCTGGGCGACGTCCGCGAGGTCGTCGAGGACACCGACAAGATGGCGGAGACGGCGCGCCGTCTCGCCGACCAGCTGGACAACGACCCGCCGCGGCTGTCCGAGCGCGAGGTCGCCGAGGGCGCCCGCCTGCTGCGCTGGCTCGCCGACGGTCACTTCACGTTCCTCGGTTACCGCCGCTACGAACTGATCGACAACCCCCACCCCGACAGCGACGAGCCCGCCCTGCGCGCCGTGCTCGCATCCGGGCTGGGCGTGCTCCGCCAGGACAGCCTGGCCGCCCGGAGCCTCACCGCCGGTCCCGACACGGCCGCGTCCGCGCTCGCGCCGACGTTGCTGGTGCTGACCCAGGCGAGCGCGCCGTCCACCGTGCACCGCCCGGTGTATCCGTACTACGTCGGCGTGAAAACGTTCGACGACGACGGAAACGTCACCGGCGAACACCGTTTCCTCGGCATGTTCACCACCACCGCCCTGCACGAGAACGTGCTGGACATCCCGGTGGTGTGCAACCGGGTCCGCGAGGTCATCCACCGCGCGGGCTTCCCGATGGAGTCCTTCTCCGGCCAGCGGATGCTCGAGGTGCTGCAGAACTGGCCGCGCGCGGACCTGTTCTCGGCCGACACCGATTCGCTGTATTCGACGACCACCGGCGCGATCACGTTGTCGGATCGGCGGCGGCTGCGGTTGTTCCTGCGCCGTGACCCGTACGGCCGTTTTTATTCCTGCCTCGTGTTCCTCCCGCGCGACCGCTACACGACCCGTTCGCGGCTCGCGATGCAGGAGGTCCTGGTCGAAGAACTCGAAGGCACGCAACTGGAGTACAGCGCGCGTATCGGCGAGACCGTGCTCGCGCAGGTGCACTTCATCGTGCACACCGACCCCTCGCAGCGTTCCGAGCCGGACACCCTGCGCATCCAGGAACGGCTCAACGAAGCCGTGCGCAGCTGGGACGACCGGATGGTCGAGGCGATCCTCGCCGAACGCCGCGAGCGCGCCGGGGACAGCGGCGTCGCGATCGGCCTGCTGGGCGAGGAGTCCGCTGGTGAACAAGGGCAGCGGTTCGCCGCGGTGTTCCCCGAGGGCTACAAGGAGGACTTCACCGCGCTCGAAGCGCTCGCGGACCTCCGTTCCCTGGAGGCGCTGACCGACGAGGGCGACCTGTCGATGTCGTTCTACCTGCCGGCCGACGCCGAGCCGGGGGAGCGGCGCTTCAAGCTGTACCTGCGGGGAGAGGGCGTCACGCTCTCGCAGGTGCTGCCGGTCCTGCAGCGGATGGGCGTCGAGGTCGTCGACGAACGCCCGTACGAATTGCGCCGCGAGGACGGCGGCCGGTCCTGGATCTACGATTTCGGCCTACGGATCGACCCGCAGGTGCTCGACCACGCCGACCACGACCTCCGCACCCGCTTCCAGGACGCGTTCCACGCCGCCTGGCGCGGCGAGTGCGAGGTCGACGGCTTCAACGGGCTCGTCCTGCGCGCCGGTCTCACCTGGCGCCAGGCGGCCATCCTGAGGGCCTATTCGCGCTACCTGCGCCAGACGAAGATCCCGTTCTCGCAGGAGTACATCGAGAACACCGTCCTCGCGCACACCGACATCGCGCTCGCGCTGGTGCGGCTGTTCGAGACCCGGTTCGACCTCGCGCTCGGCGACGAGGTGCGCGCGTCGCAGGCCGACCAGCTGACCGCCGAGATCGGCAAGCTGGTCGACGAGGTGACCAGCCTCGACGAAGACCGGATCCTGCGGCGCCTGATGTCGGTCATCCTCGCCACGTCGCGGACGAACTACCACGTCACCGACGAGGACGGGATGTCGCGGCGGTACCTGGCGCTCAAACTCGACCCGAGCGCGGTGCCCGAACTGCCCGAGCCGCGGCCGAAGTACGAGATCTTCGTGTACTCGCCGCGCATCGAGGGTGTGCACTTGCGCTTCGGCGACGTCGCGCGCGGTGGCCTGCGGTGGTCCGACCGCCGGGAGGACTTCCGCACGGAGATCCTCGGCCTGGTCAAGGCGCAGGCGGTCAAGAACGCGGTGATCGTGCCTGTCGGCGCGAAGGGCGGCTTCGTCGTGAAGCGCCCGCCGGCCGCGACCGGTGACCCGGGCCTGGACCGCGACGCTCAGCTGAACGAGGGCATCGCCTGCTACCGGATGTTCATCTCCGGCCTGCTGGACGTGACCGACAACCGGGTCGAGGGCAAGACCGTGCCCGCGCCGGACGTGGTCCGCCACGACGGCGACGACAGCTACCTCGTGGTCGCGGCGGACAAGGGCACCGCGAAGTTCTCCGACATCGCGAACGAGGTCTCGGCGCACTACAAGTTCTGGCTCGGCGACGCCTTCGCGTCCGGTGGTTCGGTCGGCTACGACCACAAGGCCATGGGCATCACCGCGAAGGGTGCTTGGGAGAGCGTCAAGCGCAACTTCCGCGAGCTGGGCAAGGACACCCAGACCGAGGACTTCACCGTCGTCGGCATCGGCGACATGATGGGTGACGTCTTCGGCAACGGCATGCTGCTCTCCGAGCACATCCGGCTGGTGGCCGCGTTCAACCACCTGCACATCTTCCTCGACCCGAACCCGGATTCGGCGACCTCGTTCGCCGAGCGCCGTCGCCTGTTCGAGCTGCCGCGTTCGTCGTGGGAGGACTACGACCGCTCGCTGATCAGCGAGGGCGGCGGCATCTACTCGCGGTCGGCGAAGACGATCCCGATCACCCCGCAGGTCCGCGAGGCGCTCGGGCTCGCCGAGGACGTCACCGCGCTGGCCCCGAACGACCTCATGCAGGCGATCCTGCTGTCGGAGGTCGAACTGCTGTGGAACGGCGGTATCGGCACCTACGTCAAGGCGGAGAACGAGACCCACGCCGACGCGGGCGACAAGGCCAACGACGCCTTGCGCGTCAACGGCAACCAGCTCCGGGTCAAGGTCGTCGGCGAGGGCGGGAACCTGGGCCTGACCCAGCTCGGCCGGATCGAGTTCGCCCGTGCGGGTGGCAAGATCAACACCGACGCCCTCGACAACTCCGCCGGTGTCGACTGCTCCGATCACGAGGTCAACATCAAGATCCTGCTGGACCACCTGGTCTCGACCGGTGGGCTCGGCGCCGAGCAGCGCAACGAGCTGCTGGAGCAGATGACCGGCGAGGTCGGCGAGCTGGTGCTGGCCGACAACTACCGGCAGAACGCCGTGCTCGGCGTCAGCCGGGCGCACGCCAGGCCGATGGTCTCGGTGCACCAGCGGCTCGTCGCGGCGCTGGTCGCGAAGGGCGCGTTCGACCGGAAGCTCGAAGCGCTGCCGAGTTCGGCGGAGTTCCGCGCGCTGGAGAAGGCAGGCGAGGGCCTGACGTCGCCGGAGCTGGCGACGCTGCTCGCGCACGTGAAGCTCGACCTCAAGGAAGAGCTGCTGGCGAGCGAACTGCCGGACTCGGAGGTGTTCTCGCGCCGTCTGCCCGAGTACTTCCCGCAGCCGCTTCGCGAGCGTTTCGGCGACGCGATCTTCCAGCACCCGCTGAAGCGCGAGATCATCACGACGATGGTGGCCAACGAGGTCGTCGACGGCGCCGGGATCTCCTACGTCTTCCGCCTGATGGAGGAGATGAACGCGACGGCTACCGACGCCGTCCGCGCGTACGCCGTGGTCACCCACGTCTACGACCTGCCGTCGTTGTGGGCGCAGATCGACGCGCTGGACAACGTCGTGCCGACCGAGGTCGCGGACGCGATGATGCTGGAGACCCGCAGGCTGCTCGACCGGGCCGCCCGCTGGTTCCTCACCAACCGGCCGCAGCCGCTGGCCCCGCTCGCCGAAATCAACCGGTTCGGCCGGGTCGTCGGCGAACTGGCCCCGCGGGCGCACGAACTGCTTCGCGGTGTCGAGTGCGCGTCGGTCGACGCGAACGCGGAGCGGATGGTGGAGAAGGGCGTCCCGGCGGAACTGGCGGAGCGCGTGGCGTTGCTGCTGCACACCTTCGGCCTGCTCGACGTCACCGACGTCGCGGAGATGGCCGAGCAGCAGGCCGGGATCGACGCGGTGCACACCCCGGCGGAGACCGCGGGCCTGTACTACGCGCTGTCCGATCACCTCAGCATCGACAAGATGCTGACCTCGATCAGCGGTCTCGAACGCGGCAACCGCTGGCACGCGCTCGCGCGGCTGGCGCTGCGGGACGACGTGTACGGCTCCTTGCGGGCGATCACCCTGGACGCGTTGCGGCACAGTGATTCGGGCACCGACCCGGACGAGAAGATCGTGCACTGGGAGAAGACGAACGCGTCGCGGCTGCAGCGGGCCAGGGTCGCGCTGGACGAGATCAGCCAGTCCGGCAAGCTCGACCTGGCGACGTTGTCGGTGGCGGCGAGGCAGATCCGGAGCACGGTGAGGTAGTGAGCTACATTTCCCTGATCCGGCCACGCTGGTCGGATATGGACGTCTACGGGCATGTCAACCACGCGAACCTGGTGACCCTGCTCGAAGAGGCGCGGATCCCGCTGCTGTTCGGCGAGGCCGTCCGCGCCGGTCTCACCGAGCTGCCCAAGGGCATCGTCGTGGTGAAGCTGGCCGTCCATTACCGTTCGCCGATCGTGGTGTCCGATCAGGACATCCGGGTGGAGATCTCGTTGAAGGACTTGAAGCACGCCAGCTTCACCCTCGGCTACCAGGTGCACAACGGGCCTGCCGAGGGGGACAAGGTCGCGGTCACCGCGGAGACGGTGCTCGCGCCGTTCGACACGGGGTCGGAGCGGCCCCGGCGGCTGACCGAGGACGAACGCGCCTTCCTGGAGAAGGGGTTCGCGCATGCCTGAGCTCGTCATCCCGGACGCGGGCGACCGCGAGACCCTCGGCGCGTTCGTGGCCAGGGCGGTCCGGCTCGACCAGAACACCCTCGTGCGGCTGCGGCAGCGCGGGGACGGCGTCGTCGAGGCGTGGAGCACGACCCCGTTCGAGGTCCTCGCGACCCGGGCGGTCGCCGGTGACATCACGCCGTCGGACGTCACCGTGTCCGGGAACGAGCTGCTCGCCGCGCTGACCATCGCCGGTGGCGAGCGGATGGACCCGGGCCCGGCCCGCGACCTGATGTGGCATTCGGAGCTGCCCGCCGCGGGACGCTGGCAGCTGGTGGACGAACTGCCCGCGACGGTGATCTCCGAACTGGCCGATCGCGGTGTCACCCTTGCCCGCGACAACGTCGGCCCGCACGGCAACCCGCCCGCCTCGCTGATGGACCAGGCGGTGCTCACCGTCACCGGCGGCGAGGTGGAGATCAAGGTCCAGATGCGGTGCCTGTTCGCGCTGTCCGGGATGGGCTTCCTCGACTCGTCGATTGCCGACGACGTCGTCCGGGTGACCGCGACGGATTCGTGGATGCGTATCGACGCGCGCTACGGCGCCGTCCTCAAACGGCGTCACGCACTCCTGCCGCTGCTGTTCTGACGGGTTCCTTACCGCTTCGCGCCGCGGGTGGCTTCCGGCCGCCCGCGGTGTCAGGCTGTCCGCATGAGCGACAAGGACGACGGCAAGGCAGGGGAGGACCCGACTGCGGACTTCCTCGCCGAGGTCCGGGCGGAGGAGACCCCGTGGCGGACCGAGCGCCCGCCGGGTGAAGAAGCCCCGGGCAGTGCCGAACGTCCTGAGCGGTTCGGCCGCGCCAAGGCCGCCGGACGGGTCGCCGCGCAGGCCGCGCCGTACATCCAGGCCGCCGCGCTGGCGACCTGGATCGTCTCGGGCGCCGTCGGTGACTCCGGCGACGCGGGCTCCTCCGGCGACGCGGGCTCCTCCGGCGACGCCTGACCCCCGCGTTTAGTCCTCTGGTGGCGGTAGTTCGCGGTGCCAACTACCGCGACTAGAGGACTAAACGCGAGGGAAGGGCTAGATCTTCGCGCGCAGGGTTTTCATGCGTTCGATTTCGGCGGACTGGCCGGTGATGACCTCCTGCGCCATCTCCTGCGCCTTGATCTCGACACCCTTGCCGAGCTGGGCCTCGGCCATGGTCAGCGCGCCCTGGTGGTGCGCGATCATCAGGTCGAGGAACATCTTTTCGAACGCCGGGCCGCCGGCGGCGCGCAGCTCCGACAGCTGGGCCTCGGTCGCCATCCCCGGCATGAGCGCGTGATCGTGCCCGCCGCCGTGCCCTTCGTGGCCGGAGTGGCCTTCGCCCGGCACCGGCTTGCCGCGGTCGGAAAGCCACGTCCGCATCATCGCGACCTCGCCGTCCTGGGCGACCGAGATCCGGCCCGCGATGGCCCGGATCTGTTCGTTCGCCGTCTTGCCCGGCACCAGATCGGTCATCACCTTCGCCTGCTGATGGTGGGGGATCATCATGGTCATGTACTCGACGTCGGCCTCGTTGGGCAGATCGCGCTGGACCTGGCCGGGGGCGGGGGTGCCCGCCTGTTCGCCCGGTTTCCCCGGAACGATCACCGGCGCACTGGAAGCCGGCGTGGCCGGGGGCTCGTCGGCAGTGCAGCCCGAGACGACGAAAGCAGCAGCCATCAGTGCCGATGTCAAACTCTTTTTCATCTCGGGAGATCCTCCATTGGTCGGTATCTGCTGAGCCTAAATAAGTAATAAGGTGCGCGTAAAGCTGGGTGGAAGGAGAGCCATATCGTGCTGAATCCTGGGCTGAAACGCCGCTTGACCAGGGCCTTCGTGTCGGCGGTCGCCGTTGCCGCCCTGGGGGCCACCAGTGCTTTCGTCGCACCGGCCGTCGTCGCGGAGCCTTCGGCGACCACGATCCCGGGTGTGGACGAGATCGTCCACAGCCCGAATCTCCGGTCGATCGCGAACGTCCCGCAGCAGGGACCGTTCACCAAGGACTCGACCGGCACCGACATCGCGTTCACCAAGGGGCACGCGATCATCGGCACGTACGACGGCTTCAACGTCTTCGACGTCCGCAACCCCTACCGCCCGAAGATCGTCAGCCAGGTCCTCTGCCCCGGCGGGCAGAACGACGTGTCGATCTCCGGTGACCTGCTCTTCCTCTCGACCGACGCGTCGCGCAGCGACAACTCGTGCAACAGCGTCTCGAAGCCCGCGTCGGACAAGTCCGCGTGGGAGGGCATCAAGATCTTCGACATCTCGAACCTCGCGGCGCCGAAGTACGTCGCGGCGATCGAGACCGACTGCGGTTCGCACACCAACACGATGGTGCCGGACAAGAGCGGCAAGAACGTCTACGTGTACGTCTCGTCGTACGCGCCGGCGGCCAACCTGCCCGACTGCCAGCCGCCGCACGACAAGATCTCGATCGTCAAGGTCCCGCTCAAGGACCCCGCGAAGGCCGAGCTCGTCGCCAAACC
Source organism: Amycolatopsis sp. cmx-4-19 (assembly GCA_049998115.1). Taxonomy (GTDB): domain Bacteria; phylum Actinomycetota; class Actinomycetes; order Mycobacteriales; family Pseudonocardiaceae; genus Amycolatopsis. The sequence continues at coordinate 60,685 of JAEBEO010000031.1, forward strand.
GGTGCTGTTCCCGGACGGCGGCAACGCCGGTGGCCCCAACCCCGACGGCACCAACCGGTCGGCGACCACCGGTTGCCACGACCTCACGGCGCTGCCGGAGAAGGACCTGATGGCCGGTGCCTGCATGGGTGACGGCGTCCTGTTCGACATCTCCGACCGCCTCAAGCCGCGGGTCATCAACCGAGTCCAGGACAACGTGAACTTCGCGTTCTGGCACAGCGCCACCTTCAACAACGACGCCACCAAGGTCGTCTTCACCGACGAGCTCGGCGGCGGCGGCATGGCGACCTGCCTGGAGAAGTTCGGCTCCACCCGCGGTGCCAACGGCATCTACGAGATCACCGGCCGCGGTGACAACCGCAAGCTGGAGTTCCGCAGCTACTACAAGATCCCGCGGCTGCAGTCCGAGACCGAGAACTGCGTGGCGCACAACGGTTCGCTGATCCCGGTGCCGGGCAAGGACATCATGGTCCAGTCCTGGTACCAGGGCGGCGTCTCGGTGTGGGACTTCACCGACGTCACGCGGCCGAAGGAGATCGCGTACTGGGAGCGTGGCCCGCTCTCGAACGAGAAGCTCGTCGGCGGTGGCACGTGGTCGGCGTACTGGTACAACGGCTACATCTTCTCGTCCGACATCGTGAAGGGCTTGGACGTCCTGGACCTCAACGACTGGCGGACCTTCCCGGCGAAGCTCGTCCGGCAGAACCAGTTCAACCCCCAGACGCAGTACAAGCTGCACCCCGGCTTCAACTGATCCACTAGCTTGAAGTGATAGTCCGTGAAGGCCTCCTTCCCTACCCTCAAGGTAGGGAAGGAGGCCTTCACGGACTCGGGCCTCAGACCAGCCAGACGGCGGCGTCCGGCGGCAGCTTCCCGTCCACCAGCGGCACGCTCGACAGCAGCACCTCGCCCGGCGGCAGTGCGATCGGGCTCGCCGACGTGTTCAGCGCGCAGACCAGTCCGCCACCGCGGCGCCGGAACGCGAAACAGCCGGCCGGTGCGCCGTACCAGTCCAGGTCTTCGCCGCGGAAAGCCTCATGGGACTTACGGATCTCGATCGCCCGCCGGTACAGCGACAGTGTCGACCCCGGATCCTCCAGCTGCGCTTCCACGGTCACCGACGCCCACGAGGCGGGCATCGGCAGCCACGTCCGCGGGTTGCGGGAGAAACCGAACGGCGGCAGCTCGCCTTCCCACGGCAGCGGCACGCGCGAGGCGTCCCGGCCGAATTCGGCGCCGGCGGTCTTGGCGCGCGGGTCCGTCAGCGCCTCGGGCGGGAGGTCGACGTTGCCGAGACCCAGTTCCTCGCCGTTGTACAGGTAGACCGTCCCCGGCAGCGCGAGTTCGACCAGCGCCATCGCCCGCGCCCGGCGCACCCCGCGGTCACCGCCGCCGTAGCGGCTGACCTGCCGCCAGACGTCGTGGTTGCTCAACGTCCAGGTGGCCGAAGCCCCGGCCGACTTCGGCACCGCAAGGGACCGCTCGATGGCCGTCCGCAGCGCGTCCGCGTCGAAATGCGTGAGCACGAGCCGGAAGTTGAACGCCAGATGCAGTTCGTCCGGCCGTAGATACCGCGCGAGCCGTTCTTCGTCGGTCACCCAGATCTCGCCGACGGCCATCGCGTCCGGGTACTCGTCGAGCACCTTGCGGATCATCTGGTGGATCTCGTGGACGCGGTCGTCGTCGAAGCGCGGGTCGGGGAGCTCGCTCGGCCCGATCGCGTTGACCCGCGGGTCCATGTCGGGCAGGCCCGGGGGTTTCGCCATGCCGTGGGCGACGTCGATACGGAAGCCGTCGACCCCGTGGTCCAGCCAGAACCGCAGCGTGCGTTCGAGATCGGCGGCGACCTCGTGGTTGGCCCAGTTCAGGTCGGGCTGCTGCGGCGAGAACAGGTGGAGGTACCACTGTCCGTCCGGCACCCTGGTCCAGGCCGGGCCGCCGAACGCGCTGACCCAGTTGTTCGGCGGCAGGTCGCCGCGCGGGCCGAGCCCGTCACGGAAGAGGTAGCGATCCCGCTCCGGGCTTCCCGGCGGCGCCGCCATCGCCGATTTGAACCAGGCGTGGGTGTTGCTGGTGTGGTTGGGGACGACGTCGATGGTGACCTTGATGCCGCGTTTGTGCGCCTCGGTCAGCAGGACGTCGAAATCACCGAGGGTGCCGAACATCGGGTCGACGTCGCGCGGGTCGGCGATGTCGTACCCGTGGTCGGCCATCGGCGACCGGTAGAAGGGCGTCAGCCACAGCGCGTCGACCCCGAGCAGCTCCAGGTACCCGAGCTTGCCGCGAATGCCTTCGAGGTCCCCGACGCCGTCCCCGTCGGAATCGGCGAACGAGCGCACGTAGACCTGGTAGAAGACCGCCCGGTCCCACCAAGTCGCGCCCCTCGCCATCACACGAAGCTGTTCATCATGCTGTTGGCGGCCATCTCGAGGTACGCCCACAGCTGCTTGCGGTAGGGCTCCTCGATGTTCTCCTCGTCGACCGCGATCTTGATGCAGCGCAGCCAGGCGTCGCGTTCGATCGGGCCGATCTTGAACGGTGCGTGCCGCATCCGCAGCCGCGGGTGGCCGCGCTGGTCGGAGTAGGTGTGGGGGCCGCCCCAGTACTGCATGAGGAACAGCCGGAACCGCTCCTCGGCTGGGCCGAGGTCCTCTTCGGGGTACAGCGGGCGCAGCACTTCGTCGACCGCGACCTCGGCGTAGAACCGCGCGACGATCCGGGTGAACACCGGTTCGCCGCCGACGGCCTCGTACAAGGTGGTGGGGTCAGGTTCGGTCACGGACACGGCTCCATTCTGCCCTGGTCTACCGGCTCGCGGGCGGGGACGACAGATAGCGCCCCAGCGGCGGCTCGAAGCCCGCCTCGTCGAGCGCGGCGAGCAGGTGCGCGCGCAGCGCCCGCTGCACGGCCCACTGCTTGCCGGGGCGGACCTTCACCGTCAGGCGGACCTTGATGCCCTCCGGCGTCACGGTCTCCACACCGAGCATCTCGGGCGGCTCCAGCACGTTGGGCGACAGCGCCTCGTTCTCCAGGAGCGTCTTCGACTTCTCGGCCATCAGCTCGGTGGCCTTCTCGACGTCGGCGGAGTAGCTGAGGGGGACGTCGACGACGGCGACGGCGAAGCCCTGGCTCGAGTTGCCGACCCGCAGCACCTCGCCATTGCGGACATACCAGACGGTACCGTTGATGTCACGCAGGGTGGTGATCCGGAGGCCGACCGCTTCGACGGTTCCCGACGCCTCGCCGACGTCGACGACGTCACCGACGCCGTACTGGTCCTCGATCATCATGAAGATGCCGGACAGGAAGTCCTTGACGAGGTTCTGCGCGCCGAAACCGAGCGCGACGCCGACGATGCCGGCGGAGGCGATGATCGGCGCCAGGTCGATGCCCAGTTCGCCCAGCACGAGGATGAACGCCAGGCCGTAGATGAACAGGGTCGCCACCGACTTGAGGACCGAGCCGATGGTGGCGGCGCGCTGACGGCGTCGTTCCATCACGGCCGACCCTAGTACCTCGGGAGCCTTCTCCCGCAGCGGTCTCAACAGGGCGGGCAGTTTCGAGGAACCGCTCGGGATCCGCGTCACGCGGTTGATCAGGCGTCGTATCAGGTATCGCAGCAGGAACGCGACGGCGACGATCATCACTATCTTGATCGGCTTCGTCAGCAGCCAGCCTGCCGACGCGGAGAGCCATTCGTTCTTTGTGACCTCGAACACCTGACCGCAGAGGGTGCTCGCGTCCTTCGTGCAGGCAGGGGGTTCGGTGGGCAGCAGGTTCACTGAGAAGAAATGTCCTTTCGTGCTCGGCGGGGACCGTTCGCGCCGCTCGGCGCGGCAGGCGCCCCGGCGGATTCGAAAAACCCAACTTCAGGTGGCCGCGGGGTCGCGTGCGTATGACACGTCCAGTAACACACGTGCGCTCGGGGGCTGATCTGTGGTCGACTATGCCTGCACCGGTGGAGGTGGTCGAGTGCCAGACCGACAACCCATCCCCCTCGGCGTCCCGAGCCAAGCCTTGGCCGGACAGGCGCCGGAGGTCGTGTTGCGCGCTCATCCGGGAGGTGCCCCCTCGCACGGGGCCCCACCGGGCGGGCCGGGAACGCGGCCAGGGGGTGTTGCCCGCCCGCCCGGACAGCGTAGAGGGCGGGATCCGTCGACTTCGGCGGTACCCACCACGACTTCGTGGGGCCGGAGACGGGTATTGCTGCTGAACGCCACGTTCGAGCCGCTCACGGCGCTGCCGTTGCGGCGCGCGGTGGTCCTCGTGATGTGCGGCAAGGCAGAGGTGGTGCACGGCGACCCGGGAGGGCTCGAACTGCACGCCGCCTCGGTCTCGCTGCCCGTGCCGTCGGTGATCCGGCTGAGCACCTATGTACGCGTGCCCTACCGCGCACAGGTGCCGCTGACCCGGGCCGGGCTGATGCACCGCGACCGGTATCGCTGCGCCTACTGCGGGGGGCGGGCCGAGACGATCGACCATGTCCTCCCACGCAGCCGTGGCGGACCCCACAGCTGGACGAACTGCGTGGCCTGCTGTGCCAAGTGCAACCACCGGAAGGCGGACAAGCTGCTTTCCGAGATCGGCTGGCGCCTGCGCGTCGTGCCGAGGGCCCCGCACGGGCCGCACTGGCGGCTGTTGGCCCACTCCAAGGAGGCCGACCCGTTGTGGCGGCCGTACCTGGGGACCGCGGCCTGAGCCGGCGGGCCTGACCGGCCCCGGACACGTCGGCGCCCCGGCTGCCTTTCGGCGGCCGGGGCGGGCCGATGATGCCGTGGTGCCGCTTTCGCGTTACTCGCCGTCCAGCCGGTCGTGCTGGTCAGGCCGCCAGGGAGAAGTCACTCCGGCAGGTGACGCGGGTGCCACGGGTCACCCGGGTGCCGCGAGTGACCCGGGTGCCGCAGGTGACGCGGGTTCCGGCCGTGACGCGGGTGCCACGAGTGACGCGCGTGCCGCGGGTGACGCGAGTGCCCGCCGTGACCCGGGTGCCCCGCGTCACCCTGGTGCCGCGGGTGACCCGGGTGCCGGCGGTGACCCGCGTACCGCGAGTGACACGAGTACCGCGAGTAACCCGTGTGCCCGCCGTCACACACGTTCCGGGGACGAAACCACTTTCGAAGAGTGACGAAATGTCGTCGATGATCGCCTGGCCGGGTGTCTGGGTGCTCTGCATGACATGTCCTCCTGCGACCGGTGCGTTACCTGCTGGGGTGGGAGAGTGGGGCGCAAGGCCCGTACAGGTGAAAAAGCTACGAGGATTTCAAGGCCGCGACAAGACGACAGCGCCGGGTGCGGCCGCCCGTACGGTGAGTTGCAACCTTTCGGCCTTGAGGGTTTCGGCTCAACGTGGGAGCGCTTTCGCGGCAAGCGGCGGACGGCCCTCTCCGGCGGGCAAGCGGTAGAGGTGCCGGCGCACGCACGTGCGAGCGGGTGCGGCCCTTCGGCATCGGATACGCTCACGCGCGTGAACCTTGTCGAGACGATCCTGGTCTTCGCGGTGATCCCCTTGGTCATCTACGCGCTTTGCGGGGTGGCCACGCTGCGGTCGAAGGGTGCGGGCGTCGCCCGGTACCGGCCGGGGCAGCCGTGGGAGTACCCGGCCATGTGGTGGAGCGCCAACCCCGACGGGGTGGGCGCCAGGCATTCGCACGCGAACTCGGGCGGCGCGACCGCCTTCGTCGCGTCGGACGGAGCTTCGGTGACGGGAGGCGCTCGTGGCAACTGGTGAACTGACCCCTTCGTCCACCGCTGTTGACGAAGAGCCCGGTTACGGCGCCGCCGTTACCTCCAGCGGCCGGATTTCCGCCGCCAAGATGTACGAACCGGCTGGGCCGATCAGCCCATTCTCGACCCAGCAGCTTGCCCGGCTGGACGAGGCGCTGACGCTGGCCAGCCGGGAGACCGGCCTCGACTTCAGCGTGTACCTAGGCGACCTCGGCGAGGACACCCGCGTCACCGCCGAAGGCCTCCTGGCCTCGACCGACCGCCCCGCCGACGGCGTGGTCGTGGCCGTGTCGCCCGGTCAGCGCGCCATCGAGATCGTGACGGGCTCGCAGGCCCGCCACCGGCTGCCCGACCGCGGCGCGAAGCTCGCCGTGGCCAGTATGGTCGCTTCCTTCAAGGAAGGCGACCTCACCGGCGGCCTCGTGAACGCGTTGCGCATGCTGAGCGACCAGGCGGGCGCTCCGCAGCACTAAAAGCCCACCAAACACAGGAAGGCCCCCTTCCCCGCGCCTGGCGCGGGGAAGGGGGCCTTCCTGTGTTGCTAGAGCCCGGCCTGCGAGTCGAACTCACGGGCGGCCAGTGCGCGGACGATCCCGGCCCGGCCTTCCGACACGAGACGGCGCAGCGCCGCCGGGTGCTCCCCGGTCAGCCACGCGTCCGACGCCTCCACGGTCGACGGCTCGACCGCCCACGACGGGTACAGCCCGACCACGGTCGGCTGCGCGCGCTCGCTGGAACGCCGCTGCCACACCTCGTCGATGACGTCGAAGTAGCGCGTCACGTAGTCGCCCAGCAGGTGCTTCTGTCCCGGGTGGGAGAAGCCGGTGATGAGCGAGTCGCTGACCGCGTTGGGCAGCTCGTCGTCGTACACCGCCCGCTGCCACGCGTCGGCCTTCGCCTCGCCGGTCGGCCGCAGTGCCCGCGAGCGCTCCGCCTGACGCCGTCCGGCGGCCGTGTCGTCCTTGGCGAGTTCCGCGTCGATCTCGGGGTTCTCCGCCTTGTCGTGCGCGACCAGTGCCTGCAGCAGGCGCCAGCGCAGGTCGGTGTCGACGGTCAGGCCTTCCAGGGGCGCCGTGCCGTCGAGCCAGCCCGCGATGATCCGCAGCGTCTTCTCGTCGAGCACCGAATGCGACAGCGAGTTCACGAACGCGAGCTGGTGGTCCGAACCGGCCTCGGCGCCTTGCGCCAGGTCCAGCAGCCGCGCGGTGAACTCCGGCCAGCCCTTCTCCGCCGCCCAGGTCTTGTTCGCGTACGAGTTCAGCGCCGTCTGCGCCTGCAGCAGGAGCCGCTGCACCACGCCGACCTCGGTCTCGGTGTGCACGCCGCGCTCGACCAGCGTGACGAAGTCGCGTGCCTTGAGCTCGGCCTCGCGCGTCATCTCCCACGCCGCGGACCAGCACAGCGTGCGGGGGAGCGGGTCGGTGATGTCGGCGATGCGGTCGATCAGGGTGGTCAGCGACGCCGGGTCGAGCCGCATCGTGCAGTAGGTCAGGTCGTCGTCGTTGACCAGCACGAGCTTGCCTGCCGGGAGCCCGACCAGATCCGGCACGTCGGTGCGCTCTCCGTCGACGTCGAGTTCGACGCGGTGCTTGCGGACGATCTTGCCCTCGCCGTCCTCGTCGTAGACACCCACCGCGACACGGTGCGTGCGCAGCTCACCGGCACCCGGCTTGGCGCCGGTCTGCGTGACGGCGAAGGCGGTGTAGTTGCCGTCGGCGCCGATCTCGTAACGGGGGCTCAGCGAGTTGAGACCGGTGGTCTCCAGCCACTGCGCGCTCCACCACGAAAGGTCGCGACCGGAGGCCTCTTCCAGCGCGCCCAGCAGGTCCGCCAGCGTCGCGTTGCCCCAGGCGTGCTTGCCGAAGTAGACCTTCAGGCCTTCGAGGAAGTGGTCGAGCCCGACGTAGGCGACGAGCTGCTTCAGGACACTCGCGCCCTTGGCGTAGGTGATGCCGTCGAAGTTCACCTCGACCGCGTGCAGGTCGACGATGTCCGCGGCGATCGGGTGCGTCGAGGGCAGCTGGTCCTGCCGGTACGCCCACGACTTCTCGATGTTCGCGAAGCTGGTCCACGCGTTCTTGTACTCGGTGGCCTCGGCCTGGGCCAGCACACTGGCGAAGGTCGCGAACGACTCGTTCAGCCACAGGTCGTCCCACCAGCGCATGGTGACCAGGTCGCCGAACCACATATGCGCCATCTCGTGCAGCAGCGTCTCGGCGCGACGCTCGTAGGCGTAGCGCGTGACGCGGCTCCGGAAGACGTAGTCCTCCAGGAAGGTGACGGCGCCGGCGTTCTCCATCGCGCCCGCGTTGAACTCCGGCACGAACAGCTGGTCGTACTTGGAGAACGGGTACGGGGTGGCGAACTTCTCGTGGTAAAAGGCGAAACCCTGCTTGGTCTCGGTGAACAGCCGTTCCGCGTCCATATGCTCGGCGAGCGAGGAGCGGCAGTAGATGCCGAGCGGGATCGTGCGGAGGGAGTCGGAGTACTCGTCGCGCCACTCGCTGTACGGGCCCGCGATCAGCGCGACCAGGTAGGTCGAGATCCGCTCGGACACGGCGAAGACGGTGCGGACGGCCCCTTCCGGGGTCTCCTCGGCCGACTCGACGAGCGCGTTCGAAATGACCTTCCAGTCCTTCGGCGCGATCACGGTGAGCCGGTAGACCGACTTGAGGTCGGGCTGGTCGAAGCAGGCGAACATGCGCTTGGCGTCGGCGGTCTCGAACTGCGTGTAGAGGTAGACGCCGTCGTCGACCGGGTCGACGAACCGGTGCAGGCCCTCGCCGGTGTTCATGTACCGGCAGACCGCGTCGACGACGAGTTCGTTCGACTCGGCGAGCCCGGGCAGCTCGACGCCCTTGTCTTCGACGTACCCGCTGACGTCGAGGGCCGACCCGTTGAGGACGGCCGACTCGACACCCTCGGCGACGATGTCGATCCACGACGCCGCGCCGCTTCTGGCGCTCGCGAACTTGATCGTCGTCTTCGAGGAGAAGGTCTTCTCACCGGGACCACCGTGGCCGTCGGTCAGATCCAGCTCGATGTCGTAGGACTCGACGTCGAGCAGCTCCGCGCGCAGTTTGGCTTGATCTCGGGTCAGGTTGGGGGCGGGCACTGGCACCTCTGGTCATCGGTATCGGTTGTGGTTTCCAACTACAGGCATCCAATCATGCGAAGGCCGGTGCTGACGACGGGAACAACACCGACGGCCGCGATGTTGGCTGGCTGTGTAGCACTCTGTAAGCACCGGCTTCACCAAGACGATGGCACTGGGAGAACGTGATGACCGCCCCGTCCGAGACGACCAAGGTCGACTTCTACTTCGATCCGATCTGCCCCTTCGCCTGGATCAGCTCGCGCTGGATCCTCGAAGTGGAGAAGCACCGCTCCCTCGACTTGAGCTTCCGGATCATGAGCCTGTCCGAGCTCAACAGTGGCCGTGAGGACCTGCCTGAGCAGTACAAGGAGCTTCTCGGCCGCGGCTGGGGACCGGTCCGCGTCGCGACCGCGCTCGCGCAGAAGAACGGCGAGCAGGCGCTCCGCGACTTCTACACCGAGTTCGGCACCCGGCACCACAACCAGGGCGACAAGGACATCCCGCAGGTCATCAAGGAAACCCTCGAAGCCATCGGCGCCCCGGCCGAGCTCGCGGACGCCGCGGAGTCGACCGAGTACGACGAGGCCCTCAAAAAGTCTCACTACGAAGGTATGAATCCGGTCGGAATGGACGTCGGCACCCCGACCATCCACATCGACGGCGTCGCCTTCTTCGGCCCGGTGCTCAGCTCGATCCCGCGCGGCGAGGACGCCGTCAAGGTCTTCGACGGCGCCCGCGCGCTGGCGAGCTACCCGGACTTCTTCGAGCTGAAGCGCACCCGGAGCGGGGACCTGAACTTCGACTAAGGGGTGGCGAGTGCCGCCCTGGTGACATCGTCGGGGTAGGAGGACCTCGCGACGGCTTCGTCCGTCGTGAGGTCTCCTGCCGTGATCCCGGCCTTGAGCGCGATGAGCTCACGCAGCCCGTCGCGGTGCTTCGCGACGAACACGCTGTCGACCGGGTCGCCGTGCCCGGCGACGACGACCTTCGGCTCCAGGGCGAGGAGCGCGTCCATCACGCCGACCCACTCCGTGAGTGAGCTGTCTTCGTTGAACGAGTACGCGCTGAAGCCCGCTTCGGCGTTCTCGACCGCGTCGCCCGCGTAGACGATCCCCGCGTCCGGCACCTGGACGAAGAGGTCGTGGTCGGTGTGGGCGCGGCCGAGGAAACGCAGCACCGCCGTGCGGCCGCCGAGGTCGATCTCGGCCGCTTCGGTGACCAGCTTGCCGGGCAGGGTGATCTCCGTGCGCCCCAGTGCCGCCGCCCTCTCCGGCCGGTTCTCGGACTCCATCTTCGCCATCCACTTGAGCCGCGCTTGCTCACCGAATTCGGTCAGCTCGGTCACACAGCCTTCGTGCGCCCAGACGTCGCACGGCAGGAACGGTGTCGTGCCGAAGGCGTGGTCGAAATGCGCGTGGGTGTAGACGACCGACCACGGCAGCGGGGTGATCTCCCGCACCGCCGCGGCGAGTTCGGCGCCCTGCTCGACGTCACCGCGGACGTCGACGACCAGGCAACGCTCACTTCCGACGACCAGGCCGACGGTCAGGTCCAGCTCCTCGTAACGGCGCGCGTACACCCCGTCCGCGAGTGCGAGCCAAGTCACATGTCCTCCAGAATTCCGTTGCGCAGCACCGGAACCGTGCTGCTGGTGTCGAGCCGTGCGGCGAGCGTGACGTCGTTCCCGTGCCCGGCCGCGGCGAGTTCGCGCCCTGAAGAGCACTCTGCCAGGGCCTCGGGAATCGAGGTCGCTTCCGCCGCCATGGCCGCGAGACGGGCTTCGGCGGACGGGCGGCCGTAGCCGTTCAGCGCGGCCACGATCGCGCCCGCACCCAGGTGGTCCTCCACGCAAGGCCGCAGCGGCCCGAACGTTTTGGCTTCGGTGCGCATGTCGATGCCCCAGCGTTCGCCGGCCGGAACGACGCCGATCGGACGCCCGCCCGCGAGCTCGGCGGCATGGGCGGCGACGGCGGAAGCATTGCGCAGACAGCCCGCCAAAACCTCGGCGCCGGTCGTCGCGGCGGTGTCGCAGAGCGTCGCGCCGTTGGGGGAGGGGAGCGCGAGGAGCGTGCCGGAAGGGATTTCCGTCACAGACGACGGCCGGAGTGTCCACTCGTGTTCACCCGCGAGCAGGGCGCCACGCTCTTTCGCGGCTTCCGCGCCGCGATGATCGCGCCAGCGCACCGGCAGCACGCGGCCGCCGTTGCCGAGGACGAGATCCGTGGTGGTGCAGAAGGAAAGCACGTCGACGATGACGAGAACGGCGCAGTCCTTCCCGAGAGCGCCGACGCCCTCGGGTCCCCATTCGAGTCTGATGTCGGATTCGAGCTGGCCCCAGATGGTCACCCCGAAAGCATGCCCGAAGCGCGCGACCTAGACTCATACCGTGCGTGTCTACCTTGGCTCTGACCATGCCGGTTTCGAACTGAAGAACCACCTCGTGGCCCACCTCAAGGAGCAGGGGCACGACGTCGAGGACGTCGGTCCCTTCGTCTACGACGCGGTGGACGACTACCCCGCGTTCTGCATCGAGGCGGCCCGCCGGGTCGTCGCGGACGAGGGCAGCCTCGGCATCGTCGTCGGCGGTTCCGGCAACGGCGAGCAGATCGCGGCCAACAAGGTGAAGGGCGCTCGCGCCGGTCTCGCCTGGAGTGTCGAGACCGCGAAGCTCACCCGTGAGCACAACCACGCCCAGCTGATCGGCGTCGGCGCGCGGATGCACACGACCGAGGAGGCCACGGAGATCGTCGAGGCGTTCCTCGCGACCCCGCCGAGCCCGGACGAGCGGCACGGCCGCCGTGTCCAGCAGATCCTCGACTACGAGAACACCGGCTGGCCGCCGCCGCTGCCCGAGCACTGACATGCCTGAGGGGCATACGCTCCATCGCCTGGCACGTCTGCACAAACGCCGTTTCGCCGGTCATCCGGTCGAGGTGAGCAGCCCGCAGGGGCGGTTCGCCGACGAGGCGTCCCGTTTGGACGGCCGGGTGCTGGTGAAGGCCGAGGCGTACGGGAAGCACCTGTTCCACGACTACGGTCCACACGGGACGGTGCATGTCCACCTCGGCCTCTACGGCACGTTTTCCGACGAGCCGCTGCCCCTTTCGGAGCCCGTGGGGCAGGTGCGGATGCGGCTGGTGGGCCCGACCCACTTCGCGGATCTGCGCGGCCCGAACCAGTGCGCGCTGCTCGACGCGCCACGCGTCGACGCGATCAAGGCGCGGCTGGGCCCGGATCCGCTGCGCCGCGACGCCGAACCGGACCAGGCGTGGGAGCGGATCTCGCGGTCCAGGACGTCGATCGCCGCGCTGCTGATGGACCAGTCGGTGCTGGCGGGCGTCGGCAACGTGTACCGCGCCGAGGTGCTGTTCCGGCACGGTGTCGCCCCGCTCGTGCCGGGCCGCGCGCTCGATCGCGGGCTGTGGGACGACATGTGGGCCGACCTCGTGACGCTCATGCGGCACGGTGTCCGGGTGGGACGGATCGACACCGTCGCGCCCGAACACCTGCCCGAGGCGTCCGGCCGCGCGCCGAGGCGGGACCGGCACGGTGGCGAGGTCTACGTCTACCGCCGGGCCGGCGAACCCTGCCTGGTGTGCGGGACTCCGGTGCTGCGGAGCGCTCTGGCGGCGCGGAACCTCTTCTGGTGCCCGACCTGCCAGCCTGCCTGACGGCCTGGGAAGTAGTGAAGGCCTCCTTCCCTACTTTGAGAGTAGGGAAGGAGGCCTTCACGGACCGGGAACGGCGCTAGAAGTCGAAACCGCCGCCGTCGAAGCCCCCACCGTCGAAACCGCCACCGTCGAAACCACCGGCGTCCCCGCCCATGTCGCCACCGGCGTCTCCGGTGTCACCGCCGCCATCGGCCGCGCCGGCGTCCTCCTGGCCCGCGTCGTAGCCCGATTCCCAGGCCGACGCGCTGGCGATACCGGCCATCCCGGAGAACATCGCGCTGAACAGCAGCATCGAACCGAGACCCCAGGCACCGGCGACGAGCGCGGGCTTCCACCACGGCTCGCTGTACCAGCCCTGCGGTACCGGACGGCCCGCCACGCGACCGCCGGGGTAGTAGTGCGGCGTCCGCTGGCTCGGATCCGGCGAAGCCTCGTAGTGTTCGCCCTCGACGTCGACCGAGCGGTGCTCGGTGACCTTGCCCGCGCGATCGCGCTCTTCGCTGCCGGGCAGTTCCGGACCGGGGTCCATACCCATCGCCAGCCGGGCCGCGCGGACGTAGTAGAGGCCTTCGATGGCCGTCTCGCGCACCAGCCGGGCCTGCTCGACGGTCTGCGCCTGCTCCATCTGGGAGCCTGCCGCGGTGAAACGTTCGGACGCGTCCGCCATCGCCTGCTGGGAGGCGGTGTCCGTGCCGGTGATGTTCATGACCTGACCGCCGAGTCGCTCGACGAGGCGCCGTGCGTCCGCTTTGGCGTCGTCCAGTCGGCGCTTTTTGGCCGCCGCCTGGGACTTCGCGAAATAGACGCCGCCGCCCACCACGAGGACGAGGAGCACGATCAGGAAGATCGCGGTGCCCATGAGTTCAACTCCAGGAATCGTTCGGCCCTTTGATCCGGACAACGCGGACGGTACGCCGGGGGTTCCCGTAGTGCTCCCGGTCACCGCGCGCCCTGGCGGGTGAAACTAGAACACGTTATAGTTCCTGCCATGAAGTTCACCCTGTCGATCGCGATGAATCCGCTCGATCAGCTGGGCGAGCTCGCCCGCGCCGCCGAAGAGGCGGGATTCTCCTCGATTGCGCTCCCGGATTCCCTGTTCTATTCCGAAACGGTCTCGGCCGACTACCCGTACACGCCCGACGGCAGCCGGTTCTGGACCGAGGAGACGCCCTGGGCCGATCCGCTGGTGGCGGCCGCGTCGATAGGCGCGGTCACCGAACGGCTCACCTTCTACACCTCCGTGCTCAAACTCGGCTCCCGCAACCCGGTCCTGCTGGCCCGCCAGGTCAACTCGGTCGCGGCGCTGACCGGCGGCCGGTTCGGGCTCGGGCTCGGTGTCGGCTGGTCGCCGGAGGAGTTCCGCTGGTGCGGCGCGCCGTACGAGAAGCGCGGCAAGCGCGTGGACGAGGCGATCGAGGTGCTGCGGCTGATCCTCGGCGGCGGGATGGTCGAGTTCCACGGCGAGTTCTTCGACTTCGACAAGCTCCGGATGAGCCCCACGCCGCCGTCGCGGGTGCCGTTCTACATCGGCGGCCACACCGACGTCGCGTTGCGCCGGGCCGCCCGCGTCGCCGACGGTTGGTCGTCGGCGATGATGAAGTTCGACGATCTCCGCGACACCATCGCGAAACTACGCGGGCTGCTGGCCGACCAGGGCCGCGCCGGCGACCCGTTCGAGTACCAGGCCGTCTGCATCGACAAGTTCGGTCTCGACGGCTATCGCGAACAAGGCGACATCGGCGTCACCGACATCATCACCATGCCGTGGGTGTTCGACGGCCTCGGTTTCGACGCCGAGGTCGGCCCGAAGCTGAATTCCATCAAGAAGTTCGGCGACGAGATCATCGCGAAGATCGGAGACTGAGCCATGGGTGTCGACGTCTGCTGGGACCCGGCCGCCACACAGCCACCCGCGCGCCAGGCCGCGTTCCGCTCGATGACCGCCGTGACCGCCGGGGACAAGGCCGCCTGGCTCGCCCTCTTCGCCGGTGACGCCGTCGTCGAAGACCCGATCGGCCGGTCGATGTTCGACGAGGAAGGCAAGGGCCACCACGGCCAAGACGGGATCAGTGCCTTCTGGGACAAGACGATCGCGAACGTCGAGCGCTTCCAGTTCACCGTCCGCGATTCCCACGCGGCGGGCGACGAGGTCGCGAACGTCGGCACGATCACGACGTATCTGCCCGGCGGCTACCGCGTCGACACCGACGGCGTGTTCGTCTACCGGGTACGCGAGGACGGGTTGATCGTGTCGATGCGGGCGTTCTGGGAGACCGAACGCGCCATGGTCACGGCGCGGAAGGCCGAGGACTAGGAAAGCCGCTCCGCGCGCGAAGTCAGGTACTGCTTCTCGGGTTCGCTCGCGGTCCGGCGCGCTGCCCGCAGGTAGGCCTCGCGCGCGGCGCCGGTGTCCCCGGCCAGTTCCAACAGATGCGCGCGGACGGAATCGAGCCGGTGGGTCTGGCCCATCCGGGTGTCGTCGTCGAGGGTGCCGAGCAGGTCGAGAGCGGCTTCCGGGCCATGGACCTCGGCGACCGCGACGGCACGGTTGAGCGTGACCATCGGACCGGGGGCGACCTTTTCGAGGACGTCGTAGAGCGCCAGGATCTGCGACCAGTCGGTGCCGTCCGCGGTGGCCGCCTCGTCGTGGACGGCGGCGATCGCGGCCTGCACCTGGTACGGCCCGACCGGTCCGGCTTCGAGCGCCCCGCTCACCAGCGCGACGCCCTCGGCGATCATCTCCGCGTCCCAGCGCGAACGATCCTGATCGGCCAGCGGGATGAGCGCGCCGTCGTCGTCGACGCGGGCGGCGCGGCGGGCGTCGGTCAGCAGCATGAGCGCGAGCAGCCCGGTGACCTCGTCCTCGTCCGCCATCAGCCGTCGCAGCAGCCGGGTGAGCCGGATCGCCTCGGCGGTGAGGTCGGCGCGGTGCAGGTCGGGGCCGCCGCTGGTGGTGTAGCCCTCGTTGAAGCTCAGGTACAGCACCTGGAGGACGACACGAAGGCGTTCGGCGAGTTCGGTGGGCGGTGGCAGGACGAACTCCGCGCCCGCCTTCTTGATGGTCTGTTTCGCGCGGCTGATCCGCTGGGCCAGCGTCGATTCCGGGACCAGGAAGGCGTTCGCGATCTCGCCGGTGGTCAGGCCGCCGACCGCGCGCAGGGTGAGCGCGAGCTGCGACGGCGAGGACAGGGAAGGGTGACAGCACAGGAAGAGGACGGTCAGGGTGTCGTCCGACGAGGCCACAGTGGACACTGTGGACGGTTCGCCCGGACCGGAGACGTCCATCAGCGCGGAGTTCTCCTCGCGACGGCGCCGGGCGCTCTCGCTGCGCCACTCGTCCACGAGCCGTCGTGACGCCACCGTCGCGAGCCAGGCCTTCGGGCTGTCCGGGATGCCCTGCTCCGGCCACTGCTGAGCGGCCGAGAGCAGGGCTTCCTGGACGGCGTCCTCGCAGGCGTCGAACTGCCCGTGCCGTCGCACCAGCAGCCCGATGACCTGCGGGGCGAGCTCCCTGAGCAGTGCTTCCACCTGACGATCGTCCTTCACGACGCCAGTCTTACCGCATGTGGTCCTCTGGTTGCGGTAGTTCGCACTCCCCAACGATCGCAACCAGAGGACTAAACGCGGGGGCGTCAGGCGACGGGGGAGTAGTGCGAAGCGTCGCCTTCGAGGGATTCACTCGGGACGCCGTCGATACCCACCGGGACGTCGCCGGCCACGGTCACCCGGTGCTGCGCGCTATCGTCCCTTCGTCCAGCACCGCGCTGGCACTGGCGCTCCGCCTGCCGGTCACGGTGCCGATGTTCGCAAGCGGGTGCTGGAGGACCTGGGGCTCTCCTCATGCGGGGGCGCCTCCACCCCGGGCTTTGTGCCAGGGTGGACCGGTGACGATGAGCGCTGCGGAGTTCGACGAGTGGTACGCGAATTGGGTCGAGTCACCGGTGACGGACGAGCTCGTGCATCGAGCGCTCGGGCTGCCACCGGAGTTGCAGTCCACCAGTCTGCTGGGGGGCAAGGGACTGGAGGAGGTCATCGCGGCGCTCGACGTGCACGACGATCAGCTGCTGCTGGACCTGGCGTGCGGTCGCGGTGGGTACGGGCTGGAGATCGCGCGGCGCAGTGGTTGCCGGGTCGTCGGAGTGGACTTTTCGGCGGTCGCGATCGATCAGGCGCATTCTCGGGCACAGGCGCTGGGGCTGGGGGAACGAGCCGAGTTCCGGGTGGGTGAGCTGACCGGTACCGGCCTGGACGCGGCGTCCGTCGACGCGGTGCTCGTCGTCGACGCCATCCAATTCGCCGAGCCCACCCTGGACGCGCTGCGGGAGTGCCGCCGGGTCCTCGTCCCCGGTGGGCGGCTGGCGATCACCTGCTGGGAAGCCCTCGACGCCACTGATGAGCGGGTGCCGCAGCGCTTGCGACGGCTCGATCTGGCCGGACTGCTCCCGCTGGCCGGGTTCACGGACTTCGAGGTCGCCGACAAGCCGTCGTGGCGCGGGGTCGAACGGAAGTTCTGGGAGGAGGCGCTCGCCACCGACGCCGGCGACGACCTCGCGGTGCGGTCGATGCAGGAGGAGGCAGGACGGCACCTGCCGGTGTTCGACGCCGTGCGGCGTGTCCTGGCGACGGCCACCGCGCCCGGCTGAGCGGGCGCTCCCGTGACGCGTCGTACTGACCTGAGTCGGGATGACAGGATTTGAACCTGCGACCCTCCGCTCCCAAAGCGGATGCGCTACCAAGCTGCGCCACATCCCGTGACTCCCCGATCTTCCCGGGGGGTGTGCGCACAGCCTAGCGGGTCACGCTAAGCTGTTTTCGCACCCGGTACTCCGGGGGCATGCGGGTGTAGCTCAATGGTAGAGCCCTAGTCTTCCAAACTAGCTACGCGGGTTCGATTCCCGTCACCCGCTCCACCGCCCCATACGAGACCCGCAGGCTTCCGGCCTGCGGGTTCTTTCGTTCCCGACCCAGACCGCCCGCGGTCCGTGAAGGCCTCCTTGAGGGACCCAGGGTCCCTCAAGGAGGCCTAATGGGTTGTGTTCGAGCCGGGTTTGGCAGGCTTGGATGTGGTGGCTGCTGGCGGGTGAGCACTCGTGAGGCCTGGGTTTTGCGAGACCTTCGTGAAGACCGTGCCCT
>JAEBEO010000032.1:0-77298 GCA_049998115.1 Amycolatopsis sp. cmx-4-19
GCGTGGTGCATGTGCTGCGGAATACGTTCCGGCTCGCGTCGAAGCGGGACTGGGACGCGTTGAAGAGGGATGTGAAACCGATCTACACGGCACCGAACGCGGCTGCGGCGGCGGTCGCGTTGGATGAGCTGGAGGAGGAGTGGGGTGGTAAGTATGGCGCGATGATTCGGTTGTGGCGCAACGCGTGGGAGGAATTCTCGCGTCTCTGATCGCCGACTTCCTCGCACGAGAGGTCGAGCCGGAGATATACCGGGCGACCGTGGTCCGGTTGAGGGCAGTCGACGATGAAGTTGCGGCTCGTGTTCGGCACGAAGGTTTGGGTTCTGCTCTCTGGAGCAACCGAGACTTCCTGGTGCGGCACTGAGCTATCGGGGTGTACACCTGTCAGAGTGACCCGAACTTGGGGACCGCTCTCCATATGCACCTCGATGATTTTCTTGCCCGGACTGGATGACCTGTCTGGCTTCAGCCGAAATACGGGGCCCTCAGCTTCATCGCGGGCGGTACGGGTCTCCTGTAGCGCGGCATGGGCTATGTCCGCCTGCTTTTGGGTGGCATGGGCCGATGTTTCCGTGCTGTCTGCAGCTCGCCATGCCGCAGACGCGGATTCTTTCGCTGATTTGGCTTGATCCTGGGCCGCGCCGAGCGCGGCCTTGGCCGTCTCGCCTTGGTTCTCTGCCACCTTCCGGGCCTTGCGGGCTTCGGACGCTTGCCACTTAGTGATGATCATCGCCATGAGAGAGATGATCATCGCGACCATCGCCACGATCGATTGTCCGTCCATAGGCCCATCTTCAGTTGGGACGCCAACGTACTGTCGGCGCTGCCCCAGCGCGCGTGATGCCTAGGATTGGAAACTGGCCCTGTGAACGGAAGACCTCGACGATTTCACCTAGATGGATGACCTGGGGGCAGTTTTGGTGACCCCGTTTGAAACGGGTCATGGGCGTGCCCCAGGTTTGCCCCAGTTACTGAACAGTAGCTGAAGTTCGAGGCGGCGTTTCTCAAAGTGAGGTTCAACGAAAACCCGCCCTACCTCGGCTAATACGCCAGGTGGGCGGTGTTTCGTCACTGTGGAGCTAAGGGGACTCGAACCCCTGACCCCCTCACTGCCAGTGAGGTGCGCTACCAGCTGCGCCATAGCCCCGGAGCGAAGTTGTACTCCGCATCTCGTGTATCCATACATTACACCGCCCGTGGAGGCCGTTCGCGCGGGGGTCGCCTGCGTGGTCCTGGCCGACATGAAGGAAATTGACCTGCATCTTTGAGCCTTGTTTTTAGCTGTGTTTTAACTCTGGGCGTGACCGCCGTTACGTTTTCGACCATCGTGACGCCGAGATCCCGCCTGCTCCGCCGCGTCTCCACCGGGCTCCGCCTCAGCTCACCCTGCCTGATGACGCGGCTTGGCGACGCTGACCCCGGACAACGGCATCACCGCGATGACGGTGGCCGACCTCGACGGCGTCAAGGTGGCGGGCGTGCTGATCGACGCCGGCACCACGGACTCGAACACGCTGATGGAGGCCGACCGGCTCCGCCCAGAACACGCCCCCAACCCGACTTCGCTGCACGACGTGTTCTTCCGCGTCGTCGGGGCGGGCGTCGGCAAGGCCACGAACAGCCTGGTGGTCAACAGTGACGACGTCATCGGCGACCACCTGTGGATCTGGCGTGCCGATCACGGCAGCGGGGTCGGGTGGACCACCAACACCGCCGACACCGGCCTGATCGTGGACGGCGACGACGCCACGATGTACGGCTTGCTCGTCGAGCACTACCAGACGATCTGGAACGGCGACCGCAGCCGGACGTACTGCCCAACGACCCGCCCGGCCAGGGCGCCTGGATGAACGGCTCGACGCGCGGGTACGCGGTCTACAAGGTGGCGAACCCGGTGACGGACCACGAGGCGTACGGGCTCGGCAGCTATTGCTACCTCTCCGTGAATCCGGGCGTCGTCGCGGATCGCGCCCTCGAAGTACCGAACCACCCGAACGTCCGGTTCCGCAGCATGGTCACCGTCTCCTCGGCGGGAACGGCACCGTCAGCCGGGTGATCAGCGATCGCGGCGGACCGGCAAGCCGGCCGCCTCACCCCAACGGGTGGCGTGCCGCGCGCTCTTTCGCCGTCGCTTCGATACTCGGGCAATGCCACTCGTCGGTCTCACCGTCGTCGAACCCCGCCTCGCCTGGCCGCTCGCCGCCGTCCGCGGGGTTTTCGCGATCCTGTTCGGGCTGCTCGCGCTGATCTGGCCGGGGGCGACCGTGCTCGCCCTGGCGATCATCTACGGCATCTACGCGATCATCGACGGGATCGGCGGCCTCGTGCAGGCCTTCCGGCCGGGTGACGCCGCCCATCGCGCCGCCTACGGGATCCTCGGCGTGCTCGGCATCGTCGCCGGTGTCCTGGTCCTGTTCTGGCCGGGCATCACGGTGCTCGTGCTGGCCCTGCTGGTCGGCTTCTGGGCGATCTTCACCGGCATCATGGAGATCGTCGCCGCGATCCGGCTGCGCAAGCAGATCGAGGGCGAGGCCTTCCTCATCGCGGCAGGCGCGCTCTCGCTGATCGCGGGCATCGTGATCGTGTTCAACCCGCTGGCGGGCGCGTTCGGTATCGCGCTGCTGGTCGGGATCTACGCGCTGCTGCACGGCGTGATGCTGCTCGTGCTGGCCTTCCGGCTCCGTAAGCTTTCGCAGGCCTGAACGTGTGATCTTCGGCCGGCGTCCCCGCAACCTGGCAGGACGTAGGCTGAGCCGGTGAGCCAGCCGATCCTGTTGACCGTCGACGACGACCCCGCCGTATCCCGTTCGGTCGCCCGTGACCTGCGGCGACGGTACGGAAAGGACTACCGGATCATCCGGGCCGATTCCGGTGCCGACGCGCTCGACGCCCTGCGCGAGCTCAAGCTGCGCGGCGACGCCGTGGCCGCGATCCTCGCCGACTACCGGATGCCGCAGATGGACGGCATCGTCTTCCTGGAGAAGGCGATGGACCTGTTCCCGAACGCCCGCCGCGCGTTGCTGACCGCGTACGCCGACACCGACGCCGCGATCCAGGCGATCAACGTCGTCGACGTCGACCACTACCTGCTCAAGCCGTGGGATCCGCCGGAGGAGAAGCTCTACCCGGTCATCGACGCGCTGGTGGAGACCTGGCGCGCGGTGGGGGAGCGGCCGGTCGACCAGATCAAGCTCGTCGGCCACCGGTACTCGTCGCCCTCGTTCCACCTGCGTGACTTCCTGGCGCGCAACGCCGTGCCGTATCGCTGGTACTCCGTCGACGACGACGAGGGCCGCCGGATCCTGGAGGCCGCGGACGCCGCCCCGCACGACATCCCGGTGCTGGTCACGCCGGACGGCACGGTGCTGCGTCAGCCGTCCGGACCGGAGCTCGCCGACGCGGTCGGCCTGTCGACCCGGCCCGCGCAGGAGTTCTACGACCTGATCGTCATCGGCGGCGGGCCCGCCGGGCTCGGGGCGGCCGTGTACGGCGCGTCGGAGGGGCTGCGGACGGTCATCGTCGAGCGCAAGGCCACCGGCGGGCAGGCGGGCACCAGTTCCCGGATCGAGAACTACCTCGGCTTCCCCGACGGCGTTTCCGGCGCGCAGCTGACCGACCGCGCCCGGCGTCAGGCGCTCAAGTTCGGCGCCGAAGTGCTGACCACCCGCGACGTCGTCGGCCTTGAGGCCCGCGGCTCCGCGCGGGTCGTCCTGTTCGGCGACGGGACCGAGATCGCCGCGCATTCCGTGGTGCTGGCCAGCGGCGTCACCTACCGCGCGCTGGAGGCCACCGGTATCGCCGAACTCGCCGGCCGCGGCGTCTACTACGGCTCGGCGGCCACCGAAGCGCCCGAATGCAAGGGCGAGCACGTCTACATCGTCGGCGGTGCGAACTCGGCAGGCCAGGCGGCGGTGTTCTTCTCCAAGCACGCCGCCGAGGTCACCATCCTGGTCCGCGGCGAATCGCTCGAAGCGTCGATGTCGCACTACCTGATCGAGCAGCTCGCGGCGATCGGGAACGTCCACGTGCGCACCCGGACCACGGTCGTCGAGGCACATGGCGACGAGCACCTCGAACAGCTGACCCTGTGCGAAAACGGCTCCACCACCGAGAAGGTGCCCACCGGGCATCTGTTCATCTTCATCGGCGCCGCGCCGCGGACCGACTGGCTGGGCAACGAGATCCTGCGCGACGACCACGGCTTCGTGCGGACCGGTCCCGATCTGCTCGCCGAGGGCGGCCAGCCGCCCGGCTGGCCGCTCGACCGTGACCCGCACTACCTGGAGTCGTCCGTCCCCGGCGTGTTCGTGGCGGGCGACGTCCGCGCCGCGTCGGTGAAGCGTGTCGCCTCGGCCGTCGGCGAAGGCGCCATGGCGGTCACCCTGGTCCACCGGTACTTGGAGGAGCAATGAGCGTTCTGCCCAGGGAGGAACTGCGCGGGCTCTTCCTCTTCGAGCACCTCGGCGAAGAGCAGCTGGACTGGATCGACGAGCACGCCGTGCTGGAGGAGTACACCGGCGGCACCACGGTCATGCGCGAGGGTGAACCCGCCACCTGCTTCTACCTCCTGCTGTCCGGCGCGCTGCGGATGACGCGGCTCGTCGGCGGCACCGAGGTCGAGACGATCCGGTCCGATCAGCGCGGCGCGTACTGCGGTGCGACACAGTTCTTCGTGCATCAGGAGACCGAGCACACTTACGGCGCTTCGGTGCACGCCGTCAGCGATCTCACCTTCCTGACCCTGCCCGCGGCCGAGTTCGCCACCGAGTTCCGCCGCTGGTTCCCGATGGCGACGCATCTGCTGGAGGGGATGTACCTCGGCTGGCGCAACAGCGACACCGTGATCGGCTCGCGGCGGCGCCTGCTCGCCCTCGGCGAGCTTTCCGCCGGGCTGACCCACGAACTCAACAACCCGGCCGCGGCCGCCGTGCGCGCGACGTCGGCGCTGCGGGAACGCGTTGCCGGGATGCGGCACAAACTCGCGATGCTGGCGAAGAAGAACGTCGATCCGACGTTGCTGGAGCAGTTGATCGACGTCCAGGAACAGCTGGTCAAGCAGGTCGCCTCGGCGCCGAAGCTGACCGCGATGCAGCAGTCCGACCGCGAGGACGAGATCGGCGACTGGTTCGAAGACCACGGTATGGAGCAGGGCTGGGACCTCGCCGACATCTACGTCCGCGCCGGGCTGACCGTGCCGGATCTGGACAGGCTGCTGGAGTCGGTCGGCGACACTTTCCTCGACGGCGCCGTCCGCTGGCTGGCGTACGCGCTCGAGACCGAGATGCTGATGGGCGAGATCGAGGATTCCACGACCCGGATCTCGGTGCTGGTCGGCAAAGCCAAGCAATATTCCCAAATGGACCGCGCGCCGCACCAGTGGATCGACGTCCACGAAGGACTCGACTCCACGCTCGTCATGCTCGCCGGGAAGATCGCGCCGGGTATCCGCGTGGTCAAGGAGTACGACCACGCGGTGCCGAGGATCCCGGCGTACGCGGGCGAACTGAACCAGGTGTGGACGAACATCATCGACAACGCCCTGGGCGCCATGGGTACCGAGGGCACGCTGACGCTGCGGACGTCGCAGGTGGACGAGCACGTGCAGGTCGAGATCGGCGACACCGGACCCGGTATCCCGGCGGAGGTGCGGCAGCGGATCTTCGAGCCGTTCTTCACCACGAAACCGGTGGGGCAGGGGACCGGGCTCGGCCTGGACATCTCCTGGCGGATCGTGGTCGAACGGCACCAGGGCGACCTCCGGGTCGACTCGGCGCCGGGTGACACGCGGTTCACGGTGTGCCTGCCGGTTTCGGAGCAGTCCGTGATCTGACGGCACGCGTGATCGGACGGGTGGATTCCGGGACATCTCACGCGCCTGAATCCACACGGTCACAGATGAGATCCGGGATCGAGGCAGGACACCTCGCAACACCGGGCGTCCCTTGCCGATTTTCCTTTTCTCCCAACGGTTCGCCAGGAACTGACGACTTTCGCCGTTCATTGACCGTTCACTTCGAAATGGCTCTTCCGCGCGTCAAAAGAGTCGAACGGGCTGAAGGATCAAGCCGGTGAACGAGGGGGTGGGCCGGTGAAACGCCGTCTGTCGATCAGCCTGGCCGTGGTGCTGCTGCTGGCCGTGGTCGCCGTGGTCGTCTGGGGCCGGGGCGGTGACGAGAACACCGCGCAGGGTACCGATCCGACCACGGTGCGCGGCGTCATCGGTTCGGAGAAGCTCGCGTTCTTTTCCGACAAACGGGTGGTGGACGCGTTCGCCAAGCACGGCCTGAAGGTCGAGGCCGACACCGCCGGATCGCGGCAGATCGCCGGGATGGACCTGGGCAGGTACGAGTTCGCGTTCCCGTCGTCGTCGCCTGCCGCGCAGCGGATCCAGCGTGACCACCAGGTGACCGCGGTGCACACGCCGTTCCAGTCGCCGATGGCGATCGCGACCTTCGAGCCGATCGTGAACCTGCTCGCCGCCAACGGGATCGTGCGCAAGGGCGCCGGCGACTACCAGGTGCTCGACATCGCGAAGTACCTCGAACTCGCGCAGAAGGGCACGCGCTGGGACCAGCTTCCCGGCAACACCACGTTCCCCGCGCGCAAGAACGTGCTGGTCACGACCACGGACCCGCGGGAATCGAACTCGGCGGCGATGTATCTGTCCATCGTTTCCTTCGTCGCCAACGGGAACAACGTCGTCAGCACGCCGGAGGCCGAGGCGAAGGTGCTGCCCGGCGTGTCGAAGCTGTTCATCGACCAGGGTTACACGCAGAACAGCACCGAAGGCCCATTCGAGGACTACCTCGCCGCGGGGATGGGCAAGACGCCGATGGCACTGATCTACGAGTCGCAGTTCGTCGACAGGCTGGTGCGCGGGGACGGTTCGATCAGGCCGGACATGCGGCTGCTCTACACCGCGCCGACGATGTATTCCAAGCACACGCTCGTCCCGCTCAAACCGAACGGCGACCAGGTCGGCAGGCTGCTTTCCATCGACCCGGAACTGGGGAAACTCGCCGCCACCTTCGGGTTCCGCACCGGTGACCCCCGGTTGTTCGCCGACGTCGTCGCCGCGGCCAAGGCGCCGGTGCCCGCGGATCTGGTGGACGCCGTCGAACCGCCGTCGTTCGAAACGCTGGAGCGCTTGCTCGACGCCGTGAAGAAGCAGTACTGATGGACGATTTCACCCTCACCCCACCCGAACCAGTGGAGGCGATCCCGGCCGCGCGGGCGGCGGGCCTGGTCACCCTCGGCCCGGAGGTGCACGCCGAAGTCGCGCGGCGCGCGGAGAAGTTCGCCGAGCGGCTCGAAGCACTCGACGTCCGATCGCCCGAGTTCACCCGGGTCCTGGACGAACTGCTCGCGGTCGGCGAGTCCGACATGCGTGCGGCGGCGTCGGTGGCGGGCGCGCTGCTCGACCGGTCGACGCGGGCACTGGCCGGGACTCGCGGGGAAATCTCGTCGCCGCAGCACCAGGCGACGGTGAGCCTGGCCGGGTTGCGGCGGGCCGTGGCGGAGATCGATCCCGCGAAGCTGCCGATCACCGGCCGCAAGCTGATGGGGCTGATCCCGGTCGCGGGCAGTGCGAAGAAGGCGCTGGACCGTTACCGTGCGGCCAAGGAACCGGTGAACGCACTGGTCCTGGACCTGCGTGCCCGGCAAGACGTCCTGCGTCGCGACAACGCCGCGCTCAAGGGCGAGCGGGAACGGCTGTGGGGGACGCTCGGCAAGCTCTCCGAGGCGGCCGCGTTCGCCGAGGCCGTCGACACGGCGGTCGATCGCCAAGCCGGGATCTTCGACTTCACCGATCCCGCGCGGGCGAAGTCGCTGCGCGCGGACGCGGTGCATCCGATCCGGCAGCGACACCAGGACCTGCTGACCCAGCTGGCGGTCGGCGCGCAGGGCTATCTGGCGCTGGATCTGGTGCGGCGCAACAACGACGAGCTGATCCACGGGATCGAGCGGGCGGTGTCGACCACGGTGGCGGCGCTGCGGGTCGCGCTGCTGGTGAGCGGTGCGCTCGCCGGGCAGCGTGACGTCCTCGACGAGGTCCGCGCCGTGCAGGCCACCACCGACGGCTTGATCCGGGCCAACGCCGAGCTGCTGGAACTGCGCAGCGCCGAGATCCAGCGCGCGGGCAGCGATCCGGCGGTCGCGGTGGCGACGATCCGCGAGTCGTTCGAGCGGATCTACCGCAGCATCGACGCGATAGACGAGTTCAAGGCGGGGGCCGTCACGACGATGGCGGCGACCGTGGAGGCGTTGTCCGGGGAGATCCGGCGGGCCGAAGACCATCTGCGCCGGTCACACGGGACGGCGACGGCCGAGGGGGCCTCATGAAACGCTGGGCGGCCGGCGCGCTCGCCGCGGTCTGCGCACTGTCACTGGTTTCCTGTGATTCGAGCGAGGGTGATACCCGCGGTCTCGGCGACGCGGAAGCTGGCACGCTGCGAGTGCTCGCGGGCAGCGAGCTCGCGGATATGCAACCGTTGCTGGAGCAGGAGGCGGCGGCCACCGGGGTCAAGGTCAAGTTCCAGTTCACCGGGACACTCGAAGGCACCGAATCGCTCGCGAACGGGAAGGCGGACGGCCAGTACGACGCCGTCTGGTTCTCCTCGAACCGTTATCCCGCGGCGGTTCCCGACGCCGCGAAGCGACTGGGTGAGCAGGTCAAGATCATGAGCTCGCCGGTGGTGCTCGGGCTTTCGGCGTCGACGGCGCAGCGCCTCGGGTGGGACGGGAAGCCGGTGGGCTGGGGCGAAATCGCCGAGCAGGCCGGGAAGAAGGCCTTCACCTACGGCATGACCGATCCGTCGGCGTCGAACTCCGGTTTCTCGGCGCTCGTCGGGGTCGCGTCGGCGCTCGCGGGTGCGGGCAACGCGATCGACGCGCAGCAGATCGCCGCCGTCACCCCGAAGCTGACCGAGTTCTTCAGTGCCCAGGCGATGTCGGCGGGTTCGTCCGGCTGGCTTTCCGACGCGTACCAGCGGCGGGCGACCGGGGTGGATCCGGGCAGGAAGGTCGACGGCCTGATCAACTACGAGTCCGTGCTGCTGTCGATGAACGCGAGTGGCAAACTGCCCGAACCGCTGACGCTCGTTCACCCGTCCGACGGTGTCGTCACCGCGGATTACCCGCTGACCTTGCTGACCAGCGCGAACTCCGAAGCACGCGACGCGCACCGCAAACTGGCCGAGCGGCTGCGCACCCCGGACACGCAGCGCAGGATCATGGAGACCACGCAGCGCCGTCCGGTCGTCCCGGGTGTCCGACTGGGACAGCAGTTCGCGCGGAAGGACCTCGTCGAGCTGCCGTTCCCCGCGACGCGGCAAGCGGTCGACGCGTTGCTGGGTGCCTACTTCGACAAGATCCGGCGCCCGTCGCGAACGCTGTACGTACTCGACACGTCCGGTTCCATGGCGGGCGAACGGATCGATTCCCTGCGTGCCGCGCTGATCGGGCTGACCGGCGCCGACGGTTCGCTGACCGGGCGGTACCGGCGGTTCCGCAGCCGCGAAGAGGTCACGATGCTGCCGTTCGACACCGTTCCACACGGCCAGGAGACGTTCGCGGTGCCGGACGGCGATCCGCAGCCCACCTTGGACAAGATCAAGCGTTTCGCGGAAGGCCTCGAAGCGAAAGGGGGCACCGCGATCTACGACAGCCTCGGGCGCGCGTACGACATCATGGGCCCGCTGGTCGCCCGGGATCCCGACCGGTTCACCTCGATCGTGCTGATGACCGACGGCGCGAACGCGAACGGGTCCAGATTCGAGGACTTCCAGCGGAGGTTCCCCGCGCTGCCGGAGGCGATGCGGCAGATCCCGGTGTTCACCGTGATCTTCGGGGAGGGCGACTCCGCGGAACTCGGCGAGGTCGCGAAACGCACCGGCGGCAACGTGTTCGACGCGCGCGGTGACGTCCTGCCCAAGGTGTTCCAGGAAATCCGCGGGTATCAATGATCCGGTATCTCGGCTCCACGAAGAACCTCGCCGGCTGTGTCGGCGGGCTGATCGGGCTCGTGCTGTACCTGATCGGCGTCGTCGGCGGCCTGTGGCCGCTGGTCGTCGGTGGTCTGTACGCGGTCTTCGCCCTGCTCGCGCCGCCCGAACGGGTCCGGCTGGTCTCGGTGGACGCCGTCGCGGAGGCCGGGCAGCTGCGCGCGGGGCTGGCGTCGCTGGTGGGCAAGGTGACCGCGCGGGCACAGCGGATGCCGGAGTCCTCCGTGGACGGTGTGCGGCGGATCGCCGAGGTCCTCGACGATCTGCTCGCGCGGCCGGACCGGTTGTCCGCCGATCCGGACGTCCAGCACGCGATCGTCCGGCTCGCGCGGACGGATCTGCCGCTGTCGGTGGAGACCTATCTCAACCTGCCGTGGTGGTTCGCCGCCAAACGGCGGGCGAGCGGGGAACCGAGCGCGTCCGAAGAACTCGTCGCCCAGCTGGAACTGCTGGAGACCGAAGCACACCGGGTCGCGGAGCGGTTCTACGCCGGTGACGTCAACCAGCAGGCCGACCACACGCGTTACCTGCGGGAACGCGGTCAGGAGGGTTAGCGGCGGCCGAGTCTCGGCAGGGTGAGCGTGGTCACCGCCGTCGTCACCCAGCCCAACAGGTCGCCGAGCGGGATGGTGGACAGCTTTTCCGGCCATTCCTCGGCGAGCGCGTGCAGCACCAGGTGTCCGTCGTGCGCTTCGACGGCGGTGAGCCGGATCCCTTGCGGCAGTTCCGGCAGCGGCAGCACGATGGGCTTGAGCCGGGACGGCGGCCCGAACCGGCGCCGTCCGATGTGGACGGCCATCGGCCGGAGGACGACGGCGCAATCCTCCACAGTGGACTCAAGCGCGAGATGTCCCCAGTGGGGCCGTTTCACCCACCGGACGTGGAATTGCCCGTCGTCGCCGGGGGTCACGCTGATGCCGGGACGGACCCGCGAGACCCGCTCCTGCAGGACCTCGGGAGCCACCCGGATCGCCATCTTCACCTGCTCGGGAATGGCGGCGGGGGACGGGAGCGAGCGGAGCCGGACGTTCGAGGCCAGCACGGTGACGCGTTCGAGCGGGATTTCGGGCCAGTCGACGTCCTCGACGACGATCCGGACGTCGCCGACACGGCCGGTGGCGGCGAGGCTGAGGCTGTCGGCCCGGTAGTCGAGCCCGGTCAGGGTGAGCCCGACGTCGTGGCCGTCCAGCTTGGCCGTCAGCCGTCGCCCGACCAGCTGTTCCGTGACCGTCTTCAGCACCGCTGCCGGGGTGACGGGCACATTCGGCAACAGCGCCCGCCCGGCGGCAGCCAGGCCGAACAGCTCGGGAAGGGGGTTCAGGTCGAACCATCTGCCGTCGCTCATCGGTCCAGTGTCGCCGAACGGGACGCCGGATGCCGCCGCAGGGGGGTCAGCGGCTCGCGAAACGGGCGATGACGCCCGCGAGGATCACCCAGAACGCCGCGGCGAGACCGTAGTCGAGGATCACCGCGAGGTCCGGGTTGTTCACCGGGAAAAGCCCAGGCCAGAACAAGGCCAGCGGTCCGGCCAGCGCTTGGATGAAGATGAAGAATCCGTTGCCCGCGTTGGCACCCGCGAGCACCATGACCATGTACAGCAACTCGATGAACGCGAACAGCGCGCCGATAGCGGTGATGACGCGTACGGCCGTGTTGCTCCTGCTGGAAGTTCGCCATCTGGACATGGCTCGAAAGTTCCCGGATTCGCCGATGACAAACGTTTCATCGGCCAAGTTGCGCCGATTGGCCGTACTCACGTACTCCCGCTGTCAGCCCGGCGGGGCACCCCGCCATTGCCATCCGGCCCTGGACGGCCGCCCCGGCACCCCGATCCGGTCCGTCGCCCACAGCAGCGCCTTCCAGGGATCGAGGTCGTCCGCGTCGACGTCCGGGAACATCCTGGCCAGCACGCGGGCGCAGACCTCGCGCGGGGGATCGAGGACGACGCCGAGACCCCGGGCCATGTCCTCGCCGTGGACTAGGACCTCGACACAACCCATCCCGGCGAAACCTTCGAGGTCGGCGAGACCGCTCGGGTGGTAGGCGCGGACGTCGGGGGCCGCCGTGCGGAGGGTGGCGCCCAGGATCCCGGCACCCACCGTGACGAACTCCAGCATCTCCGACGGCGTCGCGGCCTGGTCGGCGACGGATTCGAAGCGGACGAAGCGCGGCGTCGACGGCCGGGCGAGCAGCAGACCGGCGTAGGAGACGAGGCAGTCGCCGAGGTGCTCGGCCGTCCGCCACGCGTCCAGGTCCCCGGTGCCGGGGACCGCCGACCAGTCGCGGCCCCCGGCCGGGCGCAGTCCGTCCACCACACTCGCCACGGCCGCGTCGAGATCGTCGGGCGTGATCGTCATGAAGGCATCAGCTCAAGGGTGTCGGAAACGCGACCGGACCGCGACGGCCGTTCTTCCCGACCGCTCGGACACCGAAGAACACGTTGTCCTTCGACAGATCCACCTTAGCTTCGGTCACGTCGCCGACACCGATCACCCGCGTCCATTCGGCCGCCGTCGTCTCGCGCCAGACGACCTCGTAGCCGGCGAGGTCCGGGTCGGTTCCACGTCGCCACACCAGATCGGTGTCGTTGGTGAGCTGGTTCGTCCGGATCCGGACGTCCTCGGGGGTGCCGGGTGCGGTCGCCAGCGACCACGTCGCGGCGGCGTTCACCCGCGCGACCCTGGCGATGAACGGGAAATCGCAGAACTCCGGCAGGTCGCCGAACTGTTTGCCGTTCTCCACCCGGACGTCCTGGTGCTGGTGGGCGTAGTCCTCGTTCGGCTCGGTGAACCGCGCGGCCGGATAGCCCTGCTCCAGGAACGGGATGTGGTCACCGCCCCGGAGATAGCGGTCACGCCGGTAGATCACCCGCACGTTCATCCCCGTGGCGTCGTTCTCGGCGACCGACCGTACGAAGCGCGCCAGCTGCCGGGAGGGCGAATCGTTCTCGCCGCCGACCGAACGCCGGATTTCGGCCTGTGCCGGGGTTTCCGAGGTCGGAACGCCCTCGGCGAACAGCCGGATCGTCCTCGGGTCACGGGTACCGTCGTCCGCCCGGCTCGAACCGACGATGTCGTTGGTGAACATCGCCTGCACGTTCGTCCCGGCCGCTTTGAATCGCGTCGCCAGGTGCCGCGCGCCGAAGAGCCCCTGTTCCTCGCCCGCGACCGCGGCGAGCACGATGGTCGCGGCCGGGCAGCGGGTCGCCAGCACCCGGGCGAGTTCCATCGCGACCGCCACCCCGGAGGCGTCGTCGTCGGCACCCGGCGCGTCCTTCGTGGCGTCCAGCGGGTCCGAACAGCGTGAGTCGTAGTGGCCCGAGACGACGTAAACCCGTTCGGGTGCGGTGGATCCGCGCAGGGTGGCGACGACGTTGGTGATCGTGGTGGCCACCGGGATCCGCGGCGGTGCGGGCGGCTGGACATAGGACTGCAGTTCGACGGTCATGCGGCCGCCGGACCTCGCGGCGGAGTCCGACATCTCCGCGAAGATCCAGTCGCGGGCGGCGCCGATTCCCCGCACCGGATCGGTCTGGGACGACAACGTGTGCCGTGTCCCGAACGCGGCCAGCCTGCGCACGGTGGCCTCGATCCGGTGTTCGTCGATCTCCCGGAGGATCGCCCGCAGTTCGGCGTCGGGCCGTTGGGGTGACACCGCTCCGCCGGACCCTCGATCACCCGGTTCCTCGGCTCCTGCGGGGATCCCGGTGAGTGCGACCGCGGACAACGCGGCCGATGTGGACAGGAACAGTCTTCTGGAGCGCTCCTCAGCCATCCCTCGTTCCTACGCGCCCTTCGATCGGGCGTCTACCCGCGAAAAGGATGAGCGCGCCAGGCGGTACGCGGAGCTTCAGCCCTCGGTAGCCGGAAGCAGCTCGCGCAAGGTGGCCAGCAACTCCCGCCGGTCCCCGGCGCCGAGCTTCCCGCGGATCCGGGCCATATGGTGCTCCACCGTCTTCCCCGAGATGAACAGCTTGCTCCCGGCCTGTTTGTAGGTCAGCCCGTCGACGACCAGCCGGGCGACCTCCAGTTCCCGTTCGCTCAAGGCGCTCAATCCGGTGGCCGCGACGGGTTCCGGAGCGCGCCCCTGGAACTGCCGCGCGGCTTCGAGCAACTGCACCATCGCGCGCCGATCGGAGGTCCGGATCGCCGCCTGCCCGGCCAGCCGCGACGCGTCCCAGCGGAGCCCGAGTTCGTGCAGTTCCCCGGCGGCCGCGGAGATGGCTTCGGGGTCGAAGGTGCCGGTCAGCACCGCGAGCCAGCCCGTCGCGGCCGCGGCCAGCGCCGCCGGATACCGGCCGCACGAAGCGAAGTCGTTCAACGCCGCCAGATGGTCCGCCGCGGCGGCACCGTTCTCCATGGTGATGGCGGCGTGCAGTTCGTGCCAGCGCAGGGTGGCCGTCCACAGTGGAGGGTTGCCGAGGCCGTCGAGCACCGTATGGGCCCGCTCCAGCTGTCCGGCCAGTTTGGCGCTCGCCCCGGCCCGTGCGGCCGCGATCGCGAGTTCTCCCAGCGGCAGCAGCGAATACAGGTCCGGCTGCTGCCGCATCGACGCCTGATAGGCGCGATCCCAGGACCGCTGCAACCCGGGAAGGTCGCTGGCCCGCCGTGCGAGACCCAGCTGGAGAGTGGCGGCGAAGAGTTCGTCGCGGGCTTCGAGACCCTCCGGCGGCATCAGGGCGTCGGCGGCGGTCCTGAGATCGCCCGCGGTCATCGCGACCCAGCCGAGCAGCAGCCGGTGCCGTTTCGCGAGCAGGTCACCGCCGATGCGGCAGGCGACCGCGCGGCTCAGCACCGATTCCGCCAACGCGAGCTCGCCGGAGTGCAGGCCCACCAGCGCGGCGAGGGCCGCCGGACTGTCCGGCAGTGGTGCGGGCGCCCCCGCCGATTCCAGCATCGACGCCGCGCCCAGCAACGCCGAAAGCGTCTCGGCGCCACAGCCGGACACCGAACCGGTGATCGCCCGCGCCGTCCGCGACGCGGCGCCCGCGAACAGGGTCGGGACCTCGGGTGTCTCCAGCAGATCTCGGGCGGCTTCGAGTTTCCCGGTGCCCACCAAGGCGATCGCGGCGAAGGCCTTCGAACCGGCCCGGCCGGACCACTGATACAGCTCGGCGCTGTGCGCGAGTTCGCCACGATGCGCGAGTACCGTCCCCGCCACTTCGGCGCCCGCCGCCCGGGCATCGGGGTCCGAGGTACCGCCGAGCATGCCGTCGCCCAGCCGGAGTGCCGTGTCGAGGTCCCCGGCGAGGGCGGCGGCGTGCGCCCAACCGACGGTGAGCGCCGCGCCGCGCCCACCGGCCTCGGACGCGGCCTCGAAGAACCGCGCCGCGAGTTTCGTGTCGTCGGGCATCGCCTCGCGTGCGGCCGCCTCGAAGGCCGCCGCCGCGCTCGCGCCCGAACTTCCCGTCCCCAGCAGGGAACGGGCGAGTTCCAGTACCGGGAGTCCGTCGCGCAGCTGGAGTTCCACCAGCCGCTGCAGCACCGTCAGCCGCCATCCCGGCGATCCCCAGGCGCGGACGGCTTCCGCCGCGATCGGCAGGAGGACGTCGTCTTCACCGAGCAACCCGGTCGCCCTGGCGCCGTCGAAGATCCCGGGCAGCCCGTCGCGTTCACGGTTGAGCAAGGCGGCCAAGAGGTCCAGATTCCGCCCCGCCCCGGCCTCGGCGGCGATCAGGTAGCGGTGCACGTCGTCGTCGAGCGCGTCCAGCTCCGCGCGGAATTCCGCGAGCCGTCCCCGGACGGCGCGGAGCACGAGTCTCGGCACACCACCGGTCCTGACGTGGACGTCTTCGGCCGAGGCGACGTCGCCACCGGCGTACTCGACGAGCCGCCGGACGTCGTCGATTCCCCACGCTCCCAGCGAAACCGATCCGCCGAAGGTGTCGGAGAGCGCGCGCAGGGCGGTGGTCCGGGCCGTCGGACGACAGGCCAGCACGACGGGCGCGGTCGTTTCCTCCACCCGCGCTTTGAGCTTCGCGATCTCGTCGTCGCCGAGCTGGTCGGCGTCGTCGATCAGCAGGGCCTCGACCCCGGCGCCGGTGTAGTGGCGCGAGAGCAGGCCGAGCAGATGGGTCTTCCCGTAACCGCCGGGGGCGACGACGGTGAGCCGCACCGGGAGTTCCGGGGCGGCGATCACCTCGTCGAGCAGGCGGCGGACGCCCGGGGTGATGATGCCGGGCTCGTCGAGCAGTGTGTTCAACAGCGACCTTCGGGGGAGTGAGTCGCTCCGGGGGTGGCCGGCGCGCAGGTGCTGGAGGTGGTGGGAGGGGCTTCGGGACCCTTGTCCGCGGTGGCTTCCCGGGTGGTCAGGGTGAGCAGCAGGGTGGTCGCGGCGAGCACCACGACCGCGGCTCCGGCGACGAGCGGCTTGCGCCGGGTGAGGAGTTTCGCCGCGCGGGTGGGCTCCGGCAGGACGAACGGGGTGATGTCCACCGGTGGCCGTCCGGGCCGCTCGGTGAGTTCCCCCGGCGCGTCGACCCGGGGGAGCAGGGTGGTTTCCACGGTCGCGACGGCGGCCGAGGGCGGGCCGCCCGGTGACGGAAGGTCACGCCGGGCGGCGATGTTGGCCGCACCGGTCGCCACCGTCAGCAGGGGGTCGTTCGCGGCGAAGACCGGACACGGCGTCCGGCCGACCTGGGGCGCCTCGCCGCACAGCACGATGCCCGCCAGCGCCTGGGGCCCGACACCCGCGCCGTGCGCGAGTTCGAAGACCTTGCCGACGGCCTCGGCGGGATCGACGCCCTCCGCCGTCTCGACCGGTTGCCAGCCGTGGACGCCCGCGGCGGCGATCGTCACGACCGCCCCGTCCGGGCCGAATTCGCAGACACCGGCGGTGACCTCGCCTTGCGGGGCGAGGAACGCGTGCAGCGCGGCGACCGGTGCGGGCACCAGCGCGGCGCGGGGGAATCCGGCCTCGGCCAGTGCCCGGCGCAGCTGATCGCGGCGGAACGCGCCCCAGCCCACGGGGTGGGTGAGCACGATGTGCTGCGGTTTTCCGCCGAACCGGTCGGCCGCCTGGTCCGCCGCGGCGTCCACCAGGACGGCGCTGAGGGATTCGGCGGGGAACCGTTCACCGCCGACGATCACCGGGACGTCGTCGCCGACGCGTTCGTGGAAACCGGTCAGCAGCCGCGCGGGCGCGGACCGGCCCGCTTCGACGGCCGCGTCGCCGGTGAGCAGGTAGCCGTCGTCGTCGAGGAACACCGCGGACGCCGCCGCCGGGCCGTGCGCGCCGAGCCACAACGGCTCGGGCACACCCCACCCGTCACCCTGGTTCACGCAGGTGGCGGCGGTGGCGCGGGTCGAGGCGATATCGATGCCGAGGACGTAGGGCAACGCGAGCATCCTCCTTCGCTTGACCAGCCCCTCAGGGCCAACTAGGGCCACTCACCCGAATGGCTTGACCCTTCTGGGTGAGAGGGGCATTAAACCCAACCGGATGCATCTCGGTTAAGCCCCTAACGCCCTAACGATGTCATACCGATCCCCTATCGGCTGAGTGAGTGACGACCGGGAGTGATCCCCGATGTGCTGAGCGGCACCGGCTCACTAGCTTCGGTGACCACCCCACCGACCTAGATCTCCAGGAGAGTCCTTCCATGGGTTCCGTTCAGACCCTGCACGACTTCACGCTCAACCTGCTGAACGACACCGCGGCTCGCGCGGCGTTCGCGAACGACCCGCAGCAGGTGCTGGCCGAGGCCGGCCTCGGTGACATCAACGCCGCCGACGTGCACGAGGTCGTCCCGCTGGTCCTCGACTTCGTCCCGGTCGACACCGCCACCGCCGACAACCTCGCCGGCTTCGGCGGCGTCGCGAACGTCGTCAACGGCACCGACGGCGAGTGCGCCGACGGTGTCCAGGGCGCGATCGACCAGCTCACCGCGCTGACCGCCGGCCTCCCGGGTGTCCCGGCCGTGCCGGGCCTTCCGGAGCTGGGCCTGCCCGCCATGGGCGACCTGCCGATCGACGTCCCGGGCCTGCCCGCCGTCCCGGCCGTCTCCGGCGTGACCGACGTGTCGAACGCCGCCGCCGGCGTGACCGCCCTCGCGCAGAACACCGTCGGCAGCTTCGGTCTGACCGGTGACCTCTCGCGTGGCCTCGACGCCGGCCAGGCGGGCGACCTCGACACCGGCGTCGTCGGCACCGCGACCGACCTCGTCCACGACGTCCAGGCCGTCGACGCCGCGGGCCTCACGGCCGTCGACTCGGTCGCGGTCGTCGGCGACCTGACCAGCGTCCTGCCCGGTGTCGAAGGTGTCGGCGGGGGTGCGCCCGACGTGGTTTCGCAGGTCGGCGACCTCACCAGCGTCATCGGCAACCTCGGTGCCGCGGACGTCACCACCAAGGTGCACGACATCACCGGCAAGGCGCACGACATCGCGCAGACCAACATCGGGAACGACGTGATCGACAACGTCGCCACCGACGTGACCGGCAACGTGGCGAACGACGTCGCCAACCACGCGGGCGTTTCCGAGGTGCACGACGTGGTCTCGGGCGTGGCCAACCACATCGGCAGCGTCGGCGACGTCGTCATCGGTGCGGGCGACATCGGTTCGCACAACGACATCCACATCGGCTGAGCTGAATATCTTTCACATCTCAGCGGGTGACCGGGCCCCGCGACCGTCGCAGGTCGCGGGGCCCTCGCCGCGTGTTGGCGGATGCCACATTGATTCCGCGCTTGGTTGAGGGAACACTGCATCCCCGTGACCGCCCCCGCCTGGCTCGACGTGCTCAACGAGACCTTGGACGCCTGTGCCGCCCACGGTCGCGCCGACCTGGCCGAACGCCTCCGACGGAGACGTGACCAGCGGGCACCCGGCACCCGGATCGCGGTGGTCGGTTTTCCCAAGCAGGGCAAGGGTTACCTGCTCAACGCGCTGCTGAACGCCCCGGTCTGCGCGGTCGGCGACGCGAGTACCCCCGCCGTCCCCACCGAGATCGGGTACGCCCCCGCTCCCGCCGCCACCCTGGTCGGCCACGCCCGTGAACGCGTACCGGTCGACAACCTCGCCGAGGAACTCGAGGTCCGGCCGCCCGGTTCGCTGCGCCGCGTCGAAGTCGGCCTGCCGCGCGAACTGCTCGGTACCGGACTGGTGCTGGCGGACACCCCGGCGGTCGGGGATCCGCGGTCGCCGCGCACGGCAACCACCCTCGACGTCCTCGCCGACGCGCACGCGGTGATCCTCGTCTCCGACGCGACACAGGAACTCCAACCGGCCGAATTGGCGCTGGCCCGGCACATCCGGACCTGGTGCCCCGCACTGGTGTTGGCGATGACGAAGATCGACGTCAGCCCGGACTGGCGCGAGCTCGCCGCCCGCAACCGCGCCGCGCTCGCGGAGACCGGCGTCGTCGCCGACGTCTTCCCGGTGTCCGCCACCGTCCGCCAAGCCGCGGCGAAGGCCGGTGACGCGGGCCTCAATGGACGGTCCGGCTTCCCGGAACTCCTGAACTGGGTGGGAGAACAGGCCGCGCGCCCGATCGAACGCACCCGGGCGCTGGCCGCCGCGGTGAGCGTCCGCGCGGCGGCGGTCGAACTGGTCGAGACACTGCAGGCGCGGCTCGACGCCTTCTCCCGGGACAACGGGATCGACCAAGTCACCCTGCTGCACCAGGCACAACGACGGACCGAGGAACTGCGGCGGCAGAACGTCCGTTGGCAGAACCTGCTTTCGGACGAGATCACCGACCTGGTCTCCGACGCCGAATACGACCTGCGTGAGCGGACCCGGACGATCGTGCGGCATATCGACCGCACCTTCGACGAGGGCGACCCGGTGCAGATCTGGCCGGATTTCCAAGCTTGGCTGGAGGAAAACCTCGCCGACGCGGTGGAGACCAACTACAACTGGGTGTCCGACCGGTCGACCTGGATCGCGCACGCCGTCGCGGCGGGTTTCGGGCCGCGGTACGGGCAGGCCCCGGAGCTGCCGCTGACCGGGTCCGGAGCGGACTCGATCCCCGAAGTCGGCACACCGAAGATCGAACGGTTCAAGATCGGGCAGAAACTCTTCACCGGGTTGCGTGGTTCCTACGGCGGGGTGCTGATGTTCGGCCTGGTCACCAGTCTCGCCGGGCTGCCGCTGATCAACCCGGTCTCCCTCGGCGCCGGTGTCGCGTTCGCCACCAAGAGCGTGCGGGACGAAGGCGGGGTGCGGTTGCAGCGGCGTCAGGCACTGGCGAAAGCCGCGGCGCAACGCCACGTCGACGACGTGTTCATCCGGTTCAGCAAGGAGATCAAGGACGAGGTCCGGCAGGTCCAGCGGCGGCTGCGCGACCATTTCACCGCGCTCGCCGACGAACTCGCGGAAGAGTTGACGCGCCAACGGGAACTGATCATCGCCGGGTCGGCCGAACGGGACCGGCGCACGCAGCGGGTCAAACGGGAGATCGACCGGCTGGCCGCGCTGCACCGGAAGGCGGGGGCGCTCGGCAGTGGCGCCGCTCCGCGCCGGGAGCTGTCCGCGTGAGCTCCGCCCTGGACGTCCGCGAACTGCTGGGCGACGCGGCCGCGCTCTACCGGGACCGCCCACCCACGGCGATGATGCTGCAGGAATGCCTGGAGCGGCTGGAAGAACCACTGAAGGTCGGCTTCGTCGGCACCCCGGGGACCGGTAAGTCCACTTTGGTCTCCGCGCTGGCGGAATGGCCGACGCGGGCGCTGCGGGAGATCGACCTTTTCGACACCCCGGCGCTGGCCGAACACGTCGACGCGACGGTGCGCCTGGTGCGTCACCTCGAACCCGACGAACTCGCCGGGGCGCGTCCGGCAGGCGGCTCGGCGTTCGCGCGGCGGAGCGCGGTGAACTCGATACTGGTGCTCGGCCGGGCCGACGAGGTCGGCGCGGGCCGGATCGACGCGTTGCTGACCGCGAAGCAACTGGCGCGGCGCGCCTGGCGGGAAGACCCGAACTGCGCGGGATTCCAAGGCGTCATCGCGGTCGCCGGGCAACTGGGCTACGCGGGCCGTGCGCTGCGGGACGACGAATTCGAGGTCCTGCGCGCGCTGGCGTCCATCTCACGTCCCGGTCTGGAACGGTATCTGCTGTCCATCGATTCCTTTGTGGACGATCAGTTCCCGATGCGGATCCCGCCGGAGTCACGCAAACACCTCGTGTCGCGGTTCGGGCTCTACGGCGTCCGGCTCGCGATCACCCTCATCCGCACCGGATGCGAGAGCAGGCTCAAGCTTTCGGCGGAACTCGTGCACCGCAGCGGCCTCGGCGACCTGCGTGACACCCTGGCGGGATGCTTCGTCGCCAGGGCCGAGGTGTTGAAGGCGCGGACAGCGGTGCTGCGCCTGGAAAACCTCCTCGCCGCCGAACCACGCCCGCACAGCGACCGGCTCGTGGCACGGGTGGAACGCTTCGCCGCAGCGGCGCACGACTTCCGGGAACTGCGGCTCATCGCCGACATCCGCGGCGGCCGCACGGCGTTGTCCGGCGAGGTCGCCGAAGAGGCCACCCGCCTGCTCGGCGTCCAGGGCGTCGCCCCGACCGAACGGCTCGGCCTGGAACCCGACTCGGACCCGGCCGAGATCCACGCGGGCGCCGAGAGCGCGCTCGTCCGCTGGCGGCACGAAGCGGAACGAAGCGACGTCGCGCACGCCGAACGCGCCGCCGCGCGGGTGATCGTGCGCTCGGTGGAAGGGCTGCTCAGCCTTTTCGTCGCGTGATCGCGGGGGTCTCCCTCTGTTGCGAAAGCCACTTTCACAACCTTCAACGTTGCGAAAGTGGCTTTCGCAACACCCCCCGGGACGGGTCGCGACCAAGACACGTTGCCTACCCCTCGAGAGAATCCCTTACCGCTCACGCCCCGATGAGCCCGGTATCCGATCGGCATCAGAAAGGCCCGCCGATGTTCCGTTCAGCGGCTTGACGCGGGGCTGGGCCCGAGTCACCATAGGGCTCTCTATGGTGCCTCTGACCAGGCGAAAGGATCCCGCATGGCCGAAGATGCGCGTCCGGCGGTGAAGCTGCTAGGCGAACTTTTCGCACACTGGACGAAGGAGGCTCCCGAGCAGGAAGCACTCTCTTTTCAGGGCCGGCGCCTCACGTGGGCGGAACTCGACGAGCGGGCAAGGCGGGTCACCGGCGCGCTCACGGCCGCCGGGGTCGGCCGGGGCGACAGGGTCGCGTTCGTCGACAAGAACACGCCGGCTTGCCTGGAGGTGACCTTCGGCGCGTCTTCGCTCGGCGCGGCGAACGCGGTCGTCAACTGGCGTCTCGCGCCGGAGGAACTGGCCTACGTCCTCGGTGACAGCGGCGCGCGTGTCGTCTTCGCCGGGCCGGAGCTGGTCGCGAGCGTCGAGGCCCTGCGTGCTCGGCTGCCGTCGGTCGAGCGCGTGGTCGTCGTCGGTGGCGAGGACGACCAGTACGAGAACTTCCTGGCCGAGGCGACTCCCGCCGGGCTTTCACCCGAGGTCGAGGAGCACGACGGCGCGCTGGTCATCTACACCAGCGGCACCACCGGGTTCCCCAAGGGTGCCGTCCTGACGCACCGGAACCTGATGGCGCACAGCCACAACGCGGGTACGCAGTTCCCGATGGGCGAGGGCGACCGGAACCTGGTCGCGATGCCGCTCTTCCACGTCGGCGGGAGTTGCTACGCGATCAACGGGTTCCACTACGGCCGTCCGACGACGATGACCCGCGAACCCGACGGCGCGTCGCTCATGGCCGCGCTGGCGGAAGGGGTCACGCACGCGTTCCTGGTGCCGGCCGTGGTCGCCGGGATCACACGGGCGGGGGAGCGGGCCGTCGCCGCGTTCGCCCGGCTGAAGTATCTCGGCTACGGCGCTTCGCCGATGCCGCTCCCCTTGCTGCGGACCGCGCTCGCGGCCTGGCCGGACACCCGGTTCGTGCAGGTCTACGGCATGACCGAACTGTCCGGCGTGGTCACCACGCTGGATCCGGACGCGCATCGCGACACCGCGCGGCCGGAGCGGCTCGCGTCGGCGGGCACGGTGCTGCCGAAGGTGGAGATGCGGGTCGTCGACCCGGGCACCTTCGACGACGTCGAGGCGGGGACGCCGGGCGAACTGTGGTTCCGCACGGATCAGGCGATGGCCGGGTATCTGGGCAAACCCGAGGCGACCGCCGAGACGATCGTCGACGGCTGGGTGCGCAGCGGCGACGTCGGCCGGGTCGACGACGGCGGATTCGTCTTCATCGAAGACAGGGTCAAGGACATGATCATCACCGGCGGCGAGAACGTCTACTCGCCCGAGGTGGAACGCGTCATCGCCGAATACCCCGCGGTCGGCGAGGTCGCCGTGATCGGCGTCCCCGACGACCGCTGGGGCGAACAGGTCAAGGCCATAGTGGCTCCCGCGCCCGGTGAACGGCTCGACGTCGAGAAGCTGGTCGAGTACTGCCGGGAACGCCTGGCGCACTACAAATGCCCGCGGTCGGTCGAAGTCCTGGAAGCGTTGCCGCGCAACGCGACCGGCAAGATCCTCAAACGCACCCTGAGGCGTCCGTACTGGGAAGGGCGGGAGCGCAACGTCTGATGCCGTCGATTGTCAGCCGCGAGGAGTATTTCGAGGCGGCACTGGACCTGTTGGCCGAGTCCGGGTTCGCCGGGCTCAACGTCGGCACGCTCGGCAAACGCCTCGGGGTCACCAGCGGATCGTTCTATCACCATTTCACCGGCTGGCCCGGCTTCGTCGGCGCGCTGCTCGAATTCTGGGCGCAGCGCCAGGTCCGGATCCTGCGTGAACTGGACTTCGGCTCCGGCGGCCCCGAGGCGGATTTCGCCGCGCTGATGAGCCTGACACGCGGGCTCAGGCATCGCGCGGAGGCGGCCATCCGTGCCTGGGCGGCGAACGACGAAACCGTTCGCGCGGCCCAGAAACGCGTCGACGACGCACGGGTCAGGACGGTCGGGAAGGTGGTCGCGGAGCTGATCGCCGACCGGCGGCGTGCTGAGGTCGTCACCTCGCTCGGGATGACGATGCTGGTGGGCTACCAGCAATTGGCGTCGGCGGGCGGCTTCATCGACCTCGGTGAGATCCTCGACGAGTACACCCGGCTCGTCCACGCCCGTTAGGCGTTGCCGAGTACCCGGGACACGGTGATCTCGATGACCACGCGCTCCGGGTTCGGCTTGGGCTGCCGGTAGCGCGCGGCGTAGCGGTTTTCGGCGTCGCGCACCGACTCCGCGTCCTCGACGAGTACCGCGCGTCCCTCCAAAGTGGACCAGCGCGGGCCGTCGATCTGACAGGCGGCGACCGGAATGCCCTTTTCGCCCGCTTCCTTGAGCATCCGGGCCTTCTTGGACGAGCGGAACGTGATCACGCGTGCGATCCCGGTCTCGAAGTCCACCGTGACGCCGACGGCGACGACGTGCGGGGTCCCGTCGGGGCGGACGGTGGTCAGGGTGGCGAGATGCCGCTCGGTCCAGAACTCCCGGAAGGTCTCGCCGCGCGCGCTCAGATCGATCGTCATGGGGTCACGCTAGGGCACCGTGCACGCAAGCGACATTTGAGGTAATAGTAAGGAAACTTTCTTAACTCTCTTGATTCTGGCCGGTCCGGGTGTCACTCTCGAAACGCGCCGCCGCCACCAACGACGTTCCGGAGGAGCCATGAGAAAGACCGTACGGACAGTGCTGGCCGCGGCTGCGCTGACCGCCGGGCTGATCGCCACGATCGCCCCCGCCACCGCGGCCACCGCTCAAGGAACCCCTTACCTGCCGGGCGTCCTGCGCCCGTCGGTATCCCAGGCGACGCAGGACGCGGCACTCGCCAAGTATTACGACTTCTGGAAGAAGAACTTCCTCACCGCCAAATGCGGCACCGGCACGTACGCGGTCAAGGCGCCGGACGCCGACCACGCCTTCGTCGCCGAGGGTCAGGGCTACGGCATGACCATCGCGGCGATGATGGGCGACAAGGATTCACAGGCCCGCACGATCTTCGACGGCATCCTGAAGTTCGTGAAGGCGCACCCCTCGTCGATCGACAAGGACCTGCACGCCGCCGAGCAGGACGCGAGCTGCAAGAGCGTCAACGGCACCGACTCGGCGACCGACGGCGACCTCGAAATCGCCTACGGCCTGCTCATCGCCGACAAGGTCTGGGGCAGCGGCGGTTCGGTGAACTACAAGTCCGAGGCGCTGCGGATCATCCAGGCCATCAAGCGCAGCGAGGTGCACCCCACCACCAAGTTCATGCGGCTGGCCGACTGGGCCGACGAGGGCAAGTACATCAACAGCTCGCGGTCTTCGGACTGGATGCCCGGCCACCTCCGCGCGTTCGAGAAGGCCACCGGTGACTCCTTCTGGGGTCAGGTCCGGACCCGGCAGGAGCAGGCCGTCACCCAGCTTCAGCAGCAGTACGCGTCGAAGACCGGGCTGATCCCGGACTTCGTCGTCAACACCAACTCCACGCCGAAGCCCGCCCCGGCCGACTTCCTCGAAGGCAAGGACGACAAGTACAGCTACAACGCCTGCCGTGACCCGTGGCGGCTCGGCGTCGACGGCGTCACCGTGTCGGGCAGTCCGGCGCAGGGTCAGGTGCGCAAGATGAACACCTGGATCCAGCAGACCACCGGCGGCGACCCGGCCAAGATCACCACCGGCTACACGCTGTCGGGCTCCAAGATCTCGGGCGAGTCGGGTCAGCACCCCTGCTTCACCGCGTCGTTCGCCATCGCGGCGATGAACGACCCGGGCAGCCAGGCCTGGCTGGACAAGCTGTGGACCCGTGTCACCACCTGGACGCCGAACGCCACCGACTACTACGGCACCGGCATCACCGTGCAGGTCCTGTTGATCCTCTCGGGGAACTACATCGCTGTCTGATGTACTCGCGTGAAGGCTCCCTTCCCTCGGCTCAGCCGAGGGAAGGGGGCCTTCACG
This sequence comes from Amycolatopsis sp. cmx-4-19, assembly GCA_049998115.1. GTDB lineage: Bacteria > Actinomycetota > Actinomycetes > Mycobacteriales > Pseudonocardiaceae > Amycolatopsis. Next base: position 25,877 of record JAEBEO010000032.1, read on the forward strand.
CGCAATACGGACATCCAGCGGACAGGATTTCAACTGCTAGTTGACCTCTTCAACACGCAGTTGTAGCGTCGGCGACCATCCGAAGCCTGTGGAGGTCCGTCATGCCGTCGACGCCGCTCACCCCGACCCGAACCTGGCGCCTGGCCGTGCTCACCGGCCTGGCCGCGCTCGTCACCGCGGCCTGCGGAGGCGGGCCCGATGGCGCCGGCGGCCAGGAACCGGCCGCGCCCGCCGCGATCCCCGACACCACCGCGCTGATCGGCGGGATCCAGAAGGACGCCGCCGTCGCCGCGACGTTGCCCGCGAAGTACGCACAGGCCGGGATGCTGCACCTGGCCTCGAACCTGCAATCCGCGCCCAACAACTTCTACGCCGCCGACGGCAAGACCCCGATCGGCTACGAGGTCGACCTCGCCAAGGCCGTCGGCGCGAAACTCGGCGTCACCGTGCACCACCAGGACATGGCGTTCGGTTCGCTGATCACGAGCCTCCAGTCCGGCCGTGTCGACCTCACGATGGCGGCGATGAACGACACGAAGGCCCGCCAGGCGCAGATCGACTTCGTCGACTACTTCTCCTCCGGCATCACGATCATGGTCCGCAAGGGCAACCCCGACCGGATCGGCGGCCCGGACACGTTGTGCGGCAAGAGCGTCGCCGTCGTGCAGGGCACGAGCCACCAGAAGTTCGCCGAGGAGCAGAACGGGAAATGCGCTCAGGGCGGCAAGCCCGCGCTGACCGTCACCGCCACCGACAGCGACACCCAGAACCAGAACCAGCTCCGCACCGGCCGGGTCGCCGCCATCCTCAACGACCTGCCCAGCGCGGTCTACATCTCGCGGACCGCGGGCGAGGGCAAGTTCTTCGAGGTCGTCCCCGGTGAACCGATCAACGGCGGGCCGTACGGGATCGGCGTCACCAAGGAGAACAAGCCGCTGGCGGACGCCGTGCAAAAGGCGCTGCAGTCCCTGATCACCGACGGCTCCTACGGCAAGATCCTCCAGGCCTGGGGAGTCGAGCAGGGCGCGGTCAAGGAGGCGAAGCTCAATGGCGGGAGCTGACCCGTTGCCGATCGTCCGGCTCAAGCACTGGGGCCGGTGGGTCAGCGCCGTCGTCATCCTCGTGCTGCTCGTCCTGCTCGGGATCGCGCTGGGCAACGCCCAGATCCAGTGGGATTCCGTCCCGGAGTTCCTGTGGTACCGGGTGATGGCCGTCGGCCTGCTCAACACCGTGCTGCTCGCGGTGATCGCGCAGGGTTCGGCGATCGTCATCGGGATCGTGATCGCGCTGATGCGCCGTTCGGCGAATCCGGTGGCGCGCTGGTTCGCGGCGGGCTACATCTGGCTGTTCCGCGGGCTTCCGGTGCTGCTGCAGATCCTCATCTGGTACAACCTGGCGCTGGTCTTCGAGTTCGTCTCGATCCCGCTGCCCTTCGGCGGCTACCTGCTGCACGAGCAGACCAACGTGCTGATCACCGCGTTCACCGCGGCGCTGCTCGGCTTGGCGCTCAACGAAAGCGCGTACATGGCGGAGATCGTCCGCGCCGGGTTGAACAGTGTCGACAGTGGACAGACGGAGGCGGCGAAATCGATCGGCATGACGCCGGGCGCGACACTTCGCCGCGTGGTGCTGCCGCAGGCGATGCGGGTGATCATCCCGCCGACCGGAAACGATTTCATCAACATGCTCAAGGGGACGTCGATGGCGTCGGTGATCGGCGTGACGGAGCTGATCCACGCCGCCAACAACATCTCGTCCAACAACCTGCTGGTGATGGAGACCCTGCTGGCCGCGGCCGCCTGGTACATGGTCGTGGTGACCGTCGCCGGGGTCGGGCAACACTATCTCGAGCGCGCCTTCGATGCGGAGGAGCGGGCACGCGGCCCGTTCTCCCGCGCCGCCAAGGCCCTGCGCACCGCGCCGTTGGTGAGGAGTGAACGTGTCTGAGCCGCTGCTCGAAGCCGTCGGCGTCCGCAAGAGCTACGGCCACACCGAGGTGCTGGGCGGAATCGACCTCGAAGTCCACAAAGGACAAGTGGTCTGCCTGCTCGGGCCGTCGGGCGCCGGGAAGAGCACGTTCCTGCGCTGTGTGAACCATCTGGAGACGATCGACGCCGGGCAGGTCTGGGTCGACGGCGAGCCGATCGGCTTCCGGCTGCGCGGCGGCAAGCTGTACGAACTGAAGGAACGCGAGGTCGCCCGGCAGCGGCGTGACATCGGCATGGTGTTCCAGCGATTCAACCTGTTCGGCCACCGCACGGCCTTGCAGAACGTCGTCGAGGGCCCGGTTCGGGTGCTCGGGGTCCCGCCGGAAGAGGCCCGCGTCCAGGCGCTCGAACTTCTCGACCGGGTCGGGCTCGCGCACCGGGCCGACGCCTATCCGGCGCAGCTCTCGGGCGGCCAGCAGCAGCGGGTCGCCATCGCCCGGTCGCTGGCGATGAAACCGAAGCTGATGTTGTTCGACGAGCCGACGTCGGCACTCGATCCGGAACTCGTGGGCGAGGTGCTGGCGGTGATGGGTACCTTGGCCGCGGAGGGGATGACGATGGTCGTGGTGACGCATGAGATGGGGTTCGCGGCCGAGGCCGCGGACGAGGTGGTGTTCATGGCCGACGGTGTCGTCGTCGAGACCGGCCAGCCGAAAGAGATCCTGAGTTCGCCGAAGCACGAGCGGACCCGGCAGTTCCTGGCGCGGGTGCTCGCATGACGCGGATCTCCCCGCGGTACCTGCTGCAGTTCGACGAGCCCGCCGGGTACCTCGACTTCGCGCGGTTCGGGCCGCCGTCGCACGCCGTGGTGGACACCACGGCGAGCCTGCTCGACGCATCGACCAAGGCCGGGCCGTCCACTGTGGACGACCTGATGCGACAGGAGACCCGTGCCAAGGCCGCCGCCGCGCGGCTCGCGGGCAGCGACACCGACCACACGGTCCTGTTGCCGCACACCAGTCTCGGGCTGTTCCAGGCGGCGTTCAACGCGCCGGGCGGCGAGGCGCTGGTCTCGGCGTCGGAGTTCCCGGCCAACACCTACCCGTGGGCACGCGCCGAGCAGGCGGGACGGCTGACCGTGCGACGGCTGCCGCTGGGGAACGTCACCGCGGACGGGATCAAGGCGGCGCTCACACCGGAGACGTCGCTGGTCAGCGTCAGCGCGGTCGACTTCCGCACCGGGTACCGCGCCGATCTGGCGGCGATCCGGGACGCCGTGGGGGACCGGCTGCTCGTCGTCGACGGGATTCAGGGCTTCGGCGTGACCGAGGCACCCTGGGAGGTCGCGGACGTGCTGGTCGTCGGCGGTCAGAAGTGGCTGCGGGCGGGCTGGGGCACCGGCTTCGCCGTGCTGTCGGACCGGGCCTTGGAGCGGATGGACCCGATCCTGTCCGGCTGGACCGGTGCCCGCGACCCCGGTCTGTTCGACGACGAGATCCACCCTGCCGACGAGACCGCGGCCGCGTGGTCGATCTCGAATCTGAGCCCGGTCACCTCGGGTGCGTTCGCCGCCGGCCTGGAACTGGTCGAAGAGGCGGGCGTGGCCACCATCGCCGGACGGATCGCCGAACGCGTCGGCGAGTTCGAAGAGGTCGTGAAGTCTGCCGGGGGAGAGGTGGTGTCGGCCGTCGACCGCCGGGCCGGGATCCTCGCTTTCACCCTGCCGGGACACGCCGCCGAACAGGTGGGCACGGCGCTGGCCAACGCCGGGATCGCCGCGACCGTCCGGCCCGAGCACGTCCGGCTGTCCCCGCACGCGTCGACCCCGGCGAGCGCGGCGGAACTGGTGCGAACGGCGTTGGGGCGGCTGAAGAAACCGGTCACCGTCTTCTCGCCGCCGGCCGTTGCTTCGGCGGCGTCGGGCGATCTGCTCACGGCGCTCGTCCCGGCGGTGCACGCGCTCGCCGCGATGCTGGGGCCGGGCAACGAAGTCCTGCTGCACGACCTGAGCAGGCTGCCGGACTCGATCGTCGCCATCGCCGGCGACCTCACCGGCCGGACGGTCGGCGGCCCGATGACGGATCTCCTGCTGGGCCTGGTCCGCCGCGGTACCACCCAGGACCTGACGAACTACGAGACCCACGGCCCCGACGGCCGCGCGATCCGGTCTTCGACACTGTTCCTGCGCGACGCCGACGGGGTCGCGATCGGCTGCCTGTGCGTCAACCGGCTGACGGACGGGGCGCCGAAGGCCGACGGGCACGAACCCGAGACGTTCCCGCCGGACGTCGACAGCCTGCAACGGTTCCTGATCGGGCGCGCGGTCGCGAAGGCCGGGATCCCGGTGGACCTGATGAAGAAGCGGCACAAGGCGGCCGTGGTCCGCGAGCTGGACGAGGCCGGGTTCTTCCTCATCAAGGACTCGGTGGACCACCTCGCCGGGGAACTCGACGTCACGCGGTACACGATCTACAACTACCTGAACGAGATCCGGGGCACCTGACCGGGGAAGCGGCGGATGGCCGGTCGCTGGTCCGTGAAGGCCTCCTTCCCTACCCTCAAAGTAGGGAAGGAGGCCTTCACGGACTTCCGCACCCGGCGACCCGACCCGATCCGCCACGGATGAACGGCGGAGTGCGTGGGGTTACCGGAGGAAGGACTCCACGGCGTCCGCCACGCGGCCGATCCCGCCGTTCCCCCTGGTCTCCGCCTGGACCTCGGCGAGCCGCGCCGCGACCGAAGGCGACCCGGCCACCCGTTCGACGGCGGCCCGCAGCGTGGACGCCGTCACCTCCGAGGCCGCGAGTTCCTCACCGACCCCCAGTTCCGCCAGCTTCGCCGCGTTGCCGAAACCGTCGGTGGCCAGCGGGATCGCGACCGTCGGCACGCCGTACCACAACGATTCCGTGCTGCCGCCCATACCGGCGTGCGTGATGAACGCCGACGCGGCCTCCAGTACCGCGAGCTGCGGGACGAAGGGGTGTACCTCGATGTGGTCCGGCAGCGGCCCGAGTGCGGCCGGATCCGTCTGCCCGATCGAGATGACCACATGCCAGCCGGAGTCCCGGAACCCGTCCACGCAGGCGCGGAACAGGTCGATCTGGTCGGTGAACGCGGTACCGAGCGACATCAGCAGGACCTTCCTGCCACTCGACGGCGGGGTCCAGCCCCGGTCGGCCAGCCGCTCCGGATCCAGCGCCGGGCCGACGAACCGGACGGACGACGGCACCCTGTCGACGTTCGGCTGCATCGCCCTGGGCAACAGGGCGAGGACCTGTTCCGGATGGGAGATCCAGTCCCAGGCGTCGGCCTCGATGCCGTTTTCCTTCAGCCATTGGGTGAAAGTAGCGAAATAGTCCTTTCCGGACGGTGATCCGCGAAGCGTGTCGAGGATCTCGCCCATGTCTTCCTCGTAGCCGTCCCAGGCGACATACGTCGGGGACAGTTGCACGGCCGGGACGCCGTAGCGCCTGGCCAGCAACGGTGCCGGGAGCCCGCCGATGTCGTACAGCAGCAGGTCCGGGCGGTTGTCGTCGTAGAAACCGGTCAGCACCGGCATCGCCTGGATGCCCTCGTCGAGGAAGACCCGCATCTGCGAGCCCGGGTCCTCCGGCCACGCCGACTGGTCGCCGAGCGGGAGGATCGACGGGTGGGGGACCACTTTGGCGCCGGTCGGTTCGATCAGTCCGGCGAGGGGCTCGCCCACGGTGTAAGTGACCCGATGCCCGCGAGCGACCAGCTCACGGATGACGGCCAGCGACGGGTAGATGTGGCTCGGCGCGGTGCAGCCGATCATGGCGATGTGCTTCTGCATGATGTCCTGTCTCGATCCGTGACGGAAAGACAGACGGCGCGCAGAAAAGGGGCCACCCGATCGCGGGCGGCCCGGCGGTCACGCCGTCTCAGGCGGTGCGCATGCGGATGTGGTAGGTCATGATCAAGATCCTAGCGCGCATCCGGCTGCCGCCCAACCTCTTAACCGGTTGCCCGGTTTGCCGAGATCGGGACCCGCCGTTGGTAGGGACCTTCGCCGGAAGACTTCCCCTGGTCATCCGCGTGGATAGGGTTTCGGGGCTTTCACCTTTGGAGGGAAAGGGAGAAACCGTGAAACGTGTTCTCAGCACCGCACTCGCCGTGGCCACGCTGGCCTCGGTGGCGGTGACCGCACCGGCCGTCGCGGCAGAGCAGGCCCAGCCTGCCGAGACGATCACCTGGGGGGCGTGCACCGACCCGGCACTCGTCACCGCGGGTGCCGAATGCGGCTACCTGTCCGTGCCACTCGACTACTCGAGGCCGCGTGGCGAGAAGATCCAGCTCGCGCTCAGCCGCGTCAAGCACAAGACGCCGGAAGCGCAGTACCAGGGCGTCATGCTCACCAACCCGGGCGGACCCGGCGGTTCCGGCCTGTTGCTCGCGACCCGCGGGACGCGCGTGCCGAACCACGCAGGCGACGCCTACGACTGGGTGGGCTTCGACCCGCGCGGCGTCGGCGCCAGCAAGCCCGCGCTCTCGTGCATCCCGAATTACATGGACTACAACCGGCCGAACTACACGCCGACCACGCCGCAGCTGGAGAAGACCTGGCTGCAGCGCTCGAAGTCCTACGCCGACGCCTGCGCGAAGAACAACAGCCGCGCGCTGCTCGACAACATCAAGACGACCGACACGGTCAAGGACATGGACAGCATCCGCAAGGCACTCGGCGCGGAGAAGCTGAACTTCTACGGGTACTCCTACGGCACCTACCTCGGCCAGGTCTACGGGACACTGTTCCCGCAGCACGTCCGCCGGATGGTCCTCGATTCCACTGTGGACCCCCGTAACGTCTGGTACCGGGCCAACCTGAACCAGGACGTCGCGTTCGACGTCAACATCAACATCTGGTTCGGCTGGGTGGCGCAGCACGACGACGTCTACCACCTCGGCAAGACGCAGGCCGCGGTGAAGCAGGTGTTCGTCGAGCAGCTGAAGAAGCTGGCGGCGGTCCCCGCGGGCGGTTTCGTCGGGCCGGACGAGTTCCTCGACGTCTTCCAGCAGGCCTCCTACTACCAGCTGCGGTGGACGCTGCTCGGTGACGCGCTGGCGAAGTTCGTCAACAAGGGCGACTGGCAGACGATGAAGGGGCTGTTCGAGTCCTTCGGCGGTCGCGGCGACGACAACGGGTACGCCGTCTACCTCGCCGTCCAGTGCACCGACGTCAAATGGCCGCAGAGCTGGCAGCAGTGGAAGCACGACAACTGGCGGACCTATCAGAAGGCGCCGTTCTTCACTTGGCAGAACGCCTGGTTCAACGCGCCCTGCCTGTTCTGGCCCGCGAAGCCCGGCAAGCCGGTCGACGTCGACGGCAAGAAGGTGCCGAGTGTGCTGATGATCGGCGAGACGCTCGACGCGGCGACGCCGTACGAAGGCAGCCTCGAGGTGCGTAGCCGCTTCCCCGGCGCCCGCCTGATCGGTGAGCCGGGCGGCACGAGTCACGCGATCACCCCGCGCGGCAACGCCTGCGTCGACAACCGGATCGCCGACTACCTGGCGACCGGGGCCCTGCCCGACCGCAAGCCGGGCCGGACGGCCGACGTCGAATGCGCGCCGCTGCCGCTCCCGGTGCCGCCCCCCGCGCCCCCGACACCCCCCGCTGCCGCACTCTCCCGAGTCCCTGCCTAACCCCCTAACCCCCTAACCGCTGTCCGTGAAGGCCTCCTTGAGGGACCCAGAGTCCCTTAAGGAGGCCTTCACGGACTTGTAGGGTTTTCAAGGCAGGGCACTTTGTGTTACAAAGTGGAAGTGAGCTTTGTAGTTCAGAGTGCTTGAAGGGGGAGAGTCATGGTGGACGCGTTCAGCCTGGAGGGGCTGGTGAAGCGCTTCGGGGACGTCCTGGCCGTCGACGACGTCGGCGTGCGGGTCGCACCGGGGGAGGTGGTGGCGCTGCTCGGGCCGAACGGCGCGGGCAAGTCGACCACCATCGACATGCTGCTGGGCCTGACCAGACCGGACGCCGGTCGGGTACGGGTCGCCGGGCGCACCGCCGCCGAGGCGACGGACCGTGGCCTGGTCGGCGCGATGGCGCAGAACGGGACGCTGCTCAGGGACGCGACGGTCGCCGAACTCGTCGGCCTCTTCGCCTCCCTGCACAAGAAGCCGCTGCCGGTCCAGGAGGTCTTGGAACGCGCCGGCGTCACCGAGTACGCGAACCGCCGCTGCGGGAAGCTCTCCGGCGGTGAGCAGCAGCGGGTACGGTTCGCGCTCGCGCTGGTCGGCGATCCGGAGCTGCTGGTGCTCGACGAGCCGACGGCGGCGATGGACGTCGACGGGCGGCGCCGGTTCTGGGCGTCGATGCGCGAGTACACCGAGACGGGCCGAACGGTCCTCTTCGCGACGCATTACCTGGCCGAGGCCGAGGACTACGCCGATCGCGTCGTGCTGATGCGGCACGGCCGGGTCGTCGCGGACGGTCCGGTCGGTGAGGTACGGGCCGCGGTCGCGGGGCGGGTCCTGCGCGCCGTCGTCCCGGATGCCACCGAAGCGGCGCTCACCGCGCTGCCCGGGGTGTCCCGCGCGGTGCTGCGGGCCGGGCACGCGGAGCTGGGCTGCGCCGATTCCGACGCCGCCATCCGCGGTCTGCTGCGGGAGTTCCCGCTCGCCTCGGACATCGAAATCACCGCCGTGGGACTGGAAGAAGCCTTCATCGCGCTCACCGCCGATGAGGCCGAAGGAGCCTTGAGATGAACCTGAGTTACCTCGCGCTGGAGATCAAGCGCATCGTCCGCAGCCCGCAGTTCGCGATCTTCACCATCGGCATGCCGCTCGCGATGTTCCTGTTGTTCGGCGGGATCTTCGGCGCTCGCGAGCTCGCCCCGGGCGTCTCGACCGCGACGGTGACCATGGTGAACATGGCCGCGTACGGCGCCATGACCGCGGCGCTGTTCACCGGCACCCGGGTCGCCACGGAACGCACCGACGGGTGGCAGCGCACGTTGCGCCTGACTCCGCTGCGGGCGCCCGGCTACCTGATGGTGAAGGTGTCGGCGGGCCTGTTCGTCGCGCTGCCCGTGCTGCTGGTGATCTTCGCGGCCGGGATGATCCGCGGCATCCGTCTCGAAACCGGCCAGTGGCTGACGATCTTCGGCGCGCTGTGGCTCGGCGCGCTGCCGTTCGCGGTGCTGGGCCTGATGATCGGCTTGTTCGGCAAGGGGGACACCGTCCAGGCGGTGACCGGTGCGCTGATGCTGCCGTTGGGCATGTTCGGCGGGCTGTGGATACCGCTGCAGGTCCTGCCCGGCTGGATGAACACCGCCGGGCACCTCATGCCGACGTACTGGCTCGGCGAGATCGGCCGCGCGCCGGTGCTGGGCGGCTCGGGCATGCTCACCGCCGCCGGAGTGCTCGCGGGCTGGCTGGTGGTCCCCGCACTCGTGGTGATGGCGCGGTTCCGGCTTGACACGGCCAGGTTGTGAACGCGTGTTAGTTTTCCGAGGTGGCGGAGGATGAGCGGGCCGTGCCCGAGCAGGACGACGACGCGCGGCCGATGACGCCCGAGGAGTCGCTCGCGCTCATCGCCAAGCAGTCGGAGGACACCCGGCGCGAGATCGCGCCGAATCCGGCCGTGCTGCTCGCGGTCTGGGGTCTGGTGTGGCTGTTCGGTTTCGGGCTCGTCTTCCTTTCCGCCCCGCCGACCTCCTTGATGCCGCTGTGGGCGGCCTCGGTCGTCGCGGTCGTGGCCTTCGCCGGCGCCATCGCGTACTCGGCGATCTACGGCATCCGGACGAGCCGGGGCGTGCGCGGTCCGTCGCGGCTCGTCGGGGCGATGTACGGGTGGAGCTGGATGATCGCGTTCGGCGGGCTGACCGTCGTGAACACCGCCCTGATCCGCCAGGGTCTCGATCCCGACCTGATCCCGCTGCTGTGGTCCGGGACCTCGCTGATGCTCATCGGCCTGATGTACCTGGCGGGCGGGATGCTGTGGCAGAGCAAACTGCAGTACGGCCTCGGCGTGTGGATCATCCTGTGCGGGGCGGCGAGCGTGCTGGCAGGCGGACCGCACAACTTCCTGGTGCTGAGCCTGGCGGGCGGTGGCGGGTTCCTGGTGGCGTCGCTGGTCTTCCTGGTGCGGTCGCGATGAGCGAAGAGGCGCTGCCCCAGCTCGATCCGGTGATCCACGCGCAGGCGCGGCTGCGGGTCACCGTGGCGCTGTCGAGCCTGGGGCGTGGGGACAGCATCACCTTCCCGCGTCTGCAACAGCTTCTGGACATGACGCCCGGCAACCTTTCGACACATCTGCGCAAACTCGAAGACGCCGGATACGTCGAGATCACCAAGGCCTTCGAACACCGCACGCCGGTGACACTCGTCGAGCTGACCACCCGCGGCCGGGCGGCGTTCGAGGACTACACGCGGGCCCTGCATCGTCTTCTCGAGGTGCCGGGCGATGGGCGGGCCTGACCGGTGGGTCATCCACCTCGACATGGACGCGTTCTACGCCTCCTGTGAACAGCTGACCCGGCCTACGCTGGCCGAACGTCCGGTGTTGGTCGGTGGCGCTGGCCCGAGAGGTGTGGTCGCCGGGGCGAGCTATCAGGCGCGGGCGCACGGGATCCGGTCGGCGATGCCGATGTCGCAGGCCCGGCGGTTGCTGCCGCCCAACGGGGTCATCGTGGCACCGCGGTTCAAACTGTACGAACTGCTGAGCACCCGGGTCTTCGACCTCGTCGCCCAATACGCGCCCGTCCTGGAACGGATCTCGCTGGACGAGGCCTTCGCCGAACCGCCCGCGCTGGCGGGTGCCACCTCCGCCCAGGTCCAGGAGTTCGGTGCCCGCCTGCGCGAACACATCCGGCCCGAAGTCGGGCTGGTGGCGTCGATCGGGGCGGCGTCGGGGAAACAGGTCGCCAAGGTCGCATCGGACCAGGCGAAGCCGGACGGGCTGCTCGTCGTCGACCAAGGCACCGAACGCGCCTTCCTGGCACCGTTGCCGACCCGGGTGCTGTGGGGGATCGGCCCGGTGGCGGAGGGGAAACTGCGCGCGATCGGGGTCCGGACGCTGGAGCAGCTCACCGCGCTCTCCGACGCCGACGCGGTGTCCACTTTGGGCAGTGTGGTCGGCCGGGACCTGCGGCGGCTGGCCACCGGCGTCGACGACCGGCCGGTGTCCGACCGCGCGGAACTCAAGCAGGTCAGCGCCGAGACCACGTTCGACCGGGACCTGATCGACCTGGCCAGTCTGCGCCGCGAGGTCCGCGATCTCGCCGTCCATGCGCACAAACGGCTGGTGAACGCGGGCCGGGTCGCGCGGACCGTGGTGGTGAAACTGCGGGACACCGCGTTCAGCACGGTGACCCGTTCGGAGACGATGGCCTCGCCCACCGACGAATTCGATCAGCTCGCTTCGATGGCGGAGCGGCTGCTGATCGATCCGACGGAGTTCGGCGGCGTCCGGCTGGCGGGAGTCGCGTTCTCCGGCCTTTCGGTGCCGCATCAAGATCCGCTGTTCACCTTGTCCGTCCCCGCGTCGGAGGCCCTGGAGACGTCGGTTTCCCGGGCGCCCGCGCCGGTAATGCCGTCGACCGGCTGGCGGCCCGGTGACGACGTCGTGCACGAGGAGCACGGGAGCGGCTGGGTGCAGGGCGCCGGGCACGGGCGGGTGACCGTGCGGTTCGAGACGCGGTCCAGCGGGCCGGGGGTGGCGCGGACCTTCACGCAGGAGGATCCCGCCCTGCGCCGTGGCGACCCGGCCGATTGCCTGGCCTGACCCCGCGTTTAGTCCTCTAGTTGCGGTCCTTGCGGTACGGCGCGACGGCGGCGTAAGGCAGGATGGGCCGGGACCGTTCACCCGATCGAGGAATCGATGTTCAGTACCCGTGCCCGCCAAGCCTCCGTCCTCGTCGGCGTCGCCGTGCTGCTCACCGCGTGCAGCGGGGCCCCCGAGCCGCAGCCGCCCGCGGCGTCCGACGCCCCGCCGCCCTCGGCGAGCCAGGCACCCGGCGGGTCGTTCACCGTGGTCGCGACCGGTGACGTGCTGATCCATCCGGCACTGACCGACCAGGCGAAGGAAGACGGCAAGGGGAAGATCGACTACCGGCCGCTGCTCGCCGGGATCAAACCGCTGATCTCGGGAGCGGATCTCGGCATCTGTCATCTCGAAACGCCGCTCGCGCCGAAAGGCGGCCCGTACAGCGGGTACCCGTCCTTCAACGCGCCACCCGAGATCGTCGGCGCGCTCAAGGACACCGGCTATGACAACTGCTCGACGGCGTCCAACCACACGATCGACCAAGGCGCGGAAGGCGTGACACGGACACTCGACGCGCTCGACGAGGCCGGGATCAAGCACACCGGTTCGGCGCGTTCGGCGGAAGAGGCGAAGAAGCCACTGATCGTCGACGTCAACGGCGTGAAGGTCGCCCAGGTCTCCTACGCCTACGGGTTCAACGGGATCAAGGTGCCCGCCGGGAAACCCTGGCTGGTCAACCAGATCGACGCCGAGGGTGTGATCGCCGAGGCCAAGGCGGCACGCAAGGCCGGGGCACAGGTCGTGCTCGCGAGCCTGCACTGGGGCACCGAGTACCAGCACGAGCCGAACGCGGATCAGCGCAGGCTGGCGAAGGAACTCCTCGGCGACGACTCGATCGATCTGATCATCGGGCACCACGCGCACGTCGTGCAGCCCTTCGAACAGCTCAACGGCAAGTGGGTCGCGTACGGCCTCGGCAACAGCGTCGCCCGGCATTCGGAACCCCGGGGCTCGACCGAACAGGGCGCCGCCGCGCGGTTCCGGTTCGTGAAGGACGGCGAACACTGGAAGGTCGACAAGGCCGAGTACGTCCCGACCCTGGTCGATCTCGGCCCGCCGATCCGGCTGCTCGACCTGACCGCGGGCCAGGGCGGGCACGCCGACGCGATCAAGGCCACCGACGACGTCGTCCTCAGCCGCGGTGCCGGTGACCAGGGGCTGACCCGGCCCGGTCGCTGAACAGGGGACATGGGTGGCCCGGGCCCTTCCCGGCCCTGGCCACCCACGCCCCTCCGCGCCCGCCATCAATATCGTCGCCGTACCACCAGTTTCGCGAGGGCCGCGAGTTCGGCGCCTGGGCGGGGCACCGGATCCGCGCCGGAGAGGTGGTGCAGCGCGCCGACCAGGAGCGTGTCGGCCTGCTCCTGGCTCCACGCCCGGCCGCCCGCCCGTTCCACCAGTTCCGCCGCGTGGGGCAGTTCCGCAGTGTCGAGGCTTTCCTTGCGGTACAAGGCATCCAGTTCTCGCCCGGCATCGGTCCCGGAGTGGAGCGCGGCCACCACCGGCAGGGACTTCTTCCGGTTGGAGAGATCCGAGTGGACCGGTTTCCCGGTCACCGCTGGATCACCCCAGATCCCGAGGAGATCGTCGATATGCTGGAACGCCAGCCCGAGTGCCCTCCCGTACTCGGTCAGCCGGTCGATTTGATCCGCCCTCCCCTCCCCGGCGATCGCCCCGAGCGTGCACGACGCCCCGAGCAACGCACCGGTCTTCCCTTCGGCCATCCGTACGCATTCGGCGGTGTCGACGTCACCGCGTTCTTCGAACTTCAGATCCGCGCCCTGTCCTTCGAGCAGGTTGATCACGGCCGCGCTGAGCACCCGCAACGCGGTCTTCCCGAACGGGGAGATCACCTCGAACGCCTGGCACAGCAGGGCGTCCCCGGCGAGGATCGCCGCGCCGGTGCCGAACACGGTCCAGGCCGTCGGACGATGCCGCCGCGTCATGTCCCGGTCCATCACGTCGTCGTGCAGCAGCGAGAAGTTGTGCACCATCTCCACCGCGACGCCCACCGGCACGGCGGCTTCGGCGTCACCGCCGACGGCCTCGGCCGCCAGGATGGCGAGTGCGGGCCGCAACGCCTTCCCGCCGTCCGAAGTGGACGGACGGCCGTACTCGTCCCACCAGCCGAAGTGGTAGCCGGCGATCAGCCGCATCGACTCCGGCAGTTTCCCGACGGCGTCCCGCAGCGCCGGGTCGAGCAGATTCCGGCTCCATGTCAGTACTTCGCCGGCGGGCCGGGCACCGGTGCCGGTGTCGATGGTCGTCAACGGACTCCCCCTCAGCCTTCGCGCCCGAGTTCGGCGTCTTCCAGGATTCCCAGCGCGTCGGGTACCAGCACCGCCGCCGAGTAGTACGCGCTCACCAGATAGCTGATGATCGCCTGTTCGCTGATACCCATGAAGCGGACGTTCAGCCCGGGCTGGTACTCGTCGGGCAGCCCGACCTGGTGCAGGCCGACGACGCCCTGCGCGTCCTCGCCGGTCCGCATCAGGAGGATCGAACTGGTGCTCGTCCCGGAGACGGGGATCTTGTTGCACGGCAGGATCGGGACACCGCGCCAAGTGGGCACCCGGTGGCCGTCCAGGTCGACGGCGTCCGGGTAGATGCCGCGTTTGCTGCATTCCCGGCTGAACGCGGCGATCGCCTTCGGATGCGCGAGGAAGAACCCGCGGTCCTTCCAGACCACGGCGAGCAGTTCGTCGAAGTCGTCCGGCGTCGGCGGGCCGGTGCGGGTGTGGATGCGCTGCGAGAAGTCCGCGTTGTGCAGCAGCCCGAAGTCGTTGTTGTTGACGATCTCGTGTTCCTGACGCTCGCGCAGGGCCTCGATGGTCAGCCGCAACTGCTGTTCGGTCTGGTTCATCGGCCGGTTGTAGAGATCCGCGACCCGGGAGTGCACCCGCAGCACGGTCTGCGCGACGCTCAGTTCGTATTCGCGTGGGTTGGTGTCGTAGTCGACGAAGGTGCCGGGCAGGAGCGGCTCGCCGTCGTGTCCCGACGAGATGTCGATCAGCGCTTCGCCGTGGTCGTTGCTGTCCTGCGCTGCGCCGGAAAACGCGGCGATATGCTCGCGCAAGGTGTCCGAGCGCTCGACGATGCGAGCGAAAGCGTTGCGAGGCAAGGAAAGTATCGTGCAAGGGGTGATGGCTTTCGCGGTGAATTCCCAGATCGCGTCGTCCTCGACCAGGACCTGCGAGCCGAAATGCTCGCCGTCGGCGAGGACGCCGAGCACGGTCTGGTCGCCGTACGCGCCGATGCCGATCTTGGTGAACTTCCCGTGCGCGATCAGGAAGACCTGGTCGGCCGGGTGACCGAATTCGACGAGCGTGTCGCCGGGCTCGAGTTCCCGCTGGACGAACCGTCCCGCGAGTTCGGCGAGGACCTCTTCGTCGTCGAATCCCCGCAGCGGCGGGAGTTCGCCCAGTTCCGGCGGGATCACCCGGACCGTGGAGCCTGCGGTGGTGAAGGTGACCCGCCCGTCGCCGACGGAGTAGCTCAACCGGCGGTTGACCCGGTACGCACCGCCCGAGACCTGCACCCACGGCAGCAGTTTCAGCAGCCACCGCGACGAGATGCCCTGCATTTGCGGGACCGATTTGGTGGTCGTCGCCAGCGTACGGGCGGCGGCCTTGCCGAGGCTCAGCTGCGGGCGTCCCGTCGAGGTGGCGAACGTGTCCGGATCCGTGATTGTCACTGAGAAATCCACCTATCGTCGTGGCGGGCATTCCCGCCCTGGTGAACTGCTGTTTCGCCAATTCGCGGGTACCCGTTCGAATGTGCAGGCGCGAAATGAACATAGCAAGCGCGAATGCCGGTACAAACACTCGATCGGGTCACCGGTCACGTTCACCTGTTTGCCGGATGGTCTCGACGGACGTTCCCGCTGTGGTCGTCCGAACGACAAAGTTGTGAGGAATGTCTGTATACAGCGAGGTCGGTGACGTCGGGTGGCGGCCTCTCACCCGGTCGTGACGATGCGATCACCGAGTGGTGACGCCCCTTCCCCGCCCGTGTCGAAAATCGTTTCGCAGGCTGGGAAATTGGGCCGAGCCAGTGATGATCGACTTTATCTTTTCCACCGCAAGTATGAATTGATTCAACCGGGCTATTCGCCGCGCCGAACGGTGAACTAGTTTCAGCAGTCTTCACGGGGTTAGGAGTCGAATGGGCATTTACCTGACCGGCATCGCCTGGGTCGTCGGCGCGGCCGTCGTCGCGGGGTTCGTCGGCTACCTCGTCCGCAAGTTCGGCTGGGACGAAGGGCGGCCGGACAACAACGACGCCGCCGGCCAGGTGTTCACCATCGTCGGCGGGCTGCACGCGGTACTGGTGGCGTTCATCCTGATCTCCCTGTTCGACTCCACCAGCGCGGCGCGGGAAGGCTCCTATCACGAGGCGGACAGCCTGGTCGCCGCCGTCTGGGCGGCGGATTCCCTCGGCCCGGAGGTCAAGGACGAGGTCCGGAAGCTGAGTGCCGAGTACATGACCACCGTCGAGCAGCAGGAATGGCCGCTGATGGCCGACGGCGGGGAGACCGTCCCCGACACCGGCTGGACCCAGCTCGACCAGTTGCGCAAGGCGGTGGACAAGGCGCCGACGGACGACGACTGGGTCCGCGAACGCAAGGCCGAGGCGACCACCCAGCTCTGGCAGGTCTACGAGGCGAGGCAGAATCGGCTCAGCGCCGTCGAGGACGGCAGGGTCGGCGGCGTCGTCTGGTTCGCGCTCATTCTCGGCAGCCTCATCTCGGTGCTGCTGCCCAACCTGTTCGGCGGCACCCGGCTGGCCGCGCATCTGGTCGTCGTCTCCACGCTGGCGGGCACGGTCACCCTGCTGTTGTTCGCGATCTACCAGCTGCAGAACCCGTTCGGCGGTGGGGTGCGGATCCCGCCGGACGCGTTCACCGCGGCCCGGGCAAGGATCGCCTGATCCCGTGGAGACCGTGACGCGGGCGGCGGCGACGGTGGCCGTCGCCGGGCTGGTGGGCGCGTCGGCGCTGCTGGCCCCGATGGCCGCGCGCGCCGCCGAGTCCTGCCTGGTGGTGCAGGCCGAAACCGGGTCGTACGGGAAGTCGAAGCTGCGCTGGATCGACGTGGGTTCGGGCACCACCTCGCGGGTGACCGATTCCGGGTACCGGCTCAACGCGCTGGGTTACTCGGCGACGCGGGACCTGGTCTACGGCGTCGCCGAAGGACTCGGCAAGGGCGCGCACGCGGTGACGATCGACCGCGACGGGGACACCGAGGACCTCGGGCCGATCACGCGCGCGGGGAACCGGCTCCCGCTGTGGAGCCCGGTCGCCGGGGTGACCGCGGGCGCGATCGGCGGGAATTCCTGGTACCTGCTCAGGAACGGCACGCTGTACACGGTGGACCTGACGCCGGGGGTGCGGTACCTGAAGGTGATCCGGACGGTGTTCCTGCGGCCGATCACCCTCGCCCACGACGTCAACGACTTCGCCTACCACAACGGACTGCTCTACGGTGTTTCCACCACCTGGCGCGGGAAAGGCGCCGTGGTCACCATCGACCCGGCGACCGGGAAGGTCTTCGCGTCGGACGACGGTTCGCGGTTCCCGG
Organism: Amycolatopsis sp. cmx-4-19; assembly: GCA_049998115.1. GTDB lineage: Bacteria > Actinomycetota > Actinomycetes > Mycobacteriales > Pseudonocardiaceae > Amycolatopsis. The sequence goes on from JAEBEO010000032.1 coordinate 43,168, forward strand.
CCGCCGACATCTACGGCTCGGTGGTGCTCGGCCGTGACGGTTCCCTGTACGCCACCGCGAACCGGATCGGCGGGCGCAGCGTGCTCTACCGGCTCGACCGCGGCGGACGCGTGACCGAGGTGCGCTCAGGCGCGCCGCTGGCGGGTTCGGACGCCGCGGGCTGTCTCACCGCGCCCCGGGAACCCGAACCGCCGAAACCGGAACCGCCCAAGCCGACGCCCGCTCCGACACCGACGCCTTCACCCCAGCCGACACCCACTCCCACCCCGACGTCCACCCCCGCCCCCATTCCCACGCCGACGTCGCCTTCGCCGAGCCGGACCCCCACGCCGACGTCGCCCACCCCGACTCCGACGTCGAGTCCGGCGCCCACGCCCAAGACGATCGTCCCGCCCGCACCCGCCGTCCCGAAGCCGACGCGCAAGGCGTCGCCGACCCGGGTACGCGAAGCCGCGGCGAAGATCGATCCGCACAAGCGCACGAAGGAGAAACGCCGGTGGGGCCTGACCGCGCTGGTGCTGATCCTCGGCGGCGGGGCCGCGGCGGGTGCCGTCCGGCGGGCCCGGTGAGTCAGTACTTGAACTGGTCGACGTTCTCGCGGGTGATCAGCAGCGGGTCACCCAGCAGGACGGTCTTGGTGGCCTCGTCGTACTTGATCGCCGGGAGTTCGAGGTTGACCTTGTTCGTCGGGCCGAGCTGCTTGCCCTCGGCGAGCTGCTTGCCCGCCCACGCGGTGAGGTAGCCGAGCGATTCGACGTTCCACAGCACCGAAAGCGACGCGGAACCGTCCAGCAGATAGGGCTTGATGGCCTGCGGCGTCCCGACGCCGACGGTGAACACGCGCCCGATCTTCTGCTGCGAGCGGACCGCCTCGGCGACCCCGGGCGCGGACGTCGTGCACTCGCCGACCAGGCCGGTGAGATCCGGGTACTTGGTCATCAGCCCCTTGGCCAGCGCGGTGGCGTTGTCCTTGTCCTCGCCGGCGTAGACCGTCTCGACGAGCTGCGCGCGGGGATACTGGGTGGAGGTATAGGAACGCTGGACGGCGATCCACGCGTTGAGGTTCTCGGCGGACTCACCGCAGGAGACGATCGCGTACTTGCCCGCGCCGCCCATCTTCTTCATCAGTGCGTCGGTGAGCGCTCTGCCGATGCCCTCGGGGGTCGCCTGGTTGACGAAGAGCTCGCGATCAGTGCCTGGCGCGTCGGTGTCCGAAGTGATCACCCGGACGCCCTTGGTCCGCGCGTCGGTGATCACCGGTGCCATTGCCTGGGGGTCGTTCGGCGCGATCGCGATCACGTCGACCTGCTGGTCGACGAGGCCGCGCACGATCGAAGCCTGCGCGGCGGGGTCCACCGTGGCCGGTCCGGTCGACGTCCATTCGACACCGAGCTGCTTGGCCGCGGCGTTCCCGCCGGTGTTCATCGCCTCGAAGTACGGGATGCCGGCGACCTTCGGCACGAACGCGATCCGGATCGGCTTGGCAGGCGTGCCCGCCGCCTCCTTGCCGTCGCAGCCGGTCAGCCCGAGCACCGCGCCCACAACGAGCACGGCGGCCACAACGAGCGTCTTCGTCGGCCCTCGCATCTCCACCCCATAGTCACGGAACTACCTGAACCAGCCGATCGGTCTGCGCGCGGTGGAGACCTCCGGCGAAACTAAGGTCTCCGGTTACCCCGGTCAACCGGATGAGCGCAAAGGGTTACGGAAGTGAGTTCATCCACCTGGCCCGATTACCGGTTCGGCCTTTCGGAGTAACGGTCCGCTACCGGCGAGACGCGAGTCACTGCGCCATCTATACGGGTGGGGGGTATATTTACCCGCATGAACGAGACACGGCACGGAGCAAGCTGGTCGATGGCGGCGTCGGCGACCCTGCACTGCCTCACCGGCTGTGCGATCGGCGAGATCCTCGGCATGGTGATCGGCACGGCACTCGGCCTGCACAACGCGGCGACGATCGTCCTTTCGATCGCGCTGGCCTTCGTCTTCGGTTACGCGCTGACGATGCGCGGCGTGCTGAAGTCGGGTCTCGCGTTCGGTGCCGCGCTCAAGGTGGCGTTGGCCGCCGACACCGTGTCGATCGCGGTCATGGAGGTCGTCGACAACGGGATCATGGTGGTGGTGCCGGGTGCCATGGACGCCGGGCTCGGGAGCCTCCTGTTCTGGGGTGCGCTGGTGTTCGCGCTGGCCATCGCGTTCGTGCTGACCGTGCCGGTGAACAAGTGGATGATCGGGCGCGGTCTGGGGCACGCGAAGGTCCACGCGCACCACGGGCACTGAGGGCAAGGGACTTTCCCCGCATCGGAGGCGGGGAAAGTCCCTCTCGGCGCTACGCCGGCGGCCGGATCGCCAGCGCGTGGTTGAACACGTCGCGAGGATCCCAGCGTGCTTTGATCTTCTGCAGCCTCGGGTAGTTCCCCTTGTAGTACAGGGTGGACCACGGGACGCCGGAGGTGTTGATGGCCGGGTCCGCCAGGTCGTTGTCCGGATAGTTGATGTAGGCCCCGTCCTTCGGATCGGGAACGCCGCCGGTCTCCGCGTACACGTTCCGGTAGAAATCCCGGATCCACGCGTCGTGGACCGCGTCCTTCGCCGGGTCGTCCCAGGCCGAGATGTAGGTCAGCTTGATCACCGCGTCCCTGGTGGCGAAGGCGGTGGCCGCCGGGTCGACGGCGTTGATCCGGCCGCCGTAGCTCGCCAGGCCGACCGAGCCGTTGAGCAGGCTCGCGTCATGCGGAGCGGTGAGCTGACGGTAGATCGCCCGCACCTGACCGGGTGTGAAGCCGGCTCGCAGGTAGCCGGATTTGGCCCGCAACCGGAACGGTTTCGAGTCCGGCGACCCGGCCAATGCCGTCGCCAGGTACGGCTTGCGCGCCCTGACCAGGTTCTTCGGCGTGCCGACGCCTTCGCCGAGCTTGGCGAGGTAGTCGTCGAGCAGCGTTTCGGCGTTCGGGCCGAAGGCCTGGCCAAGGGTGAGATGCCGTCCGGCGTCGCGGGTGTGCAGGATCAGCTCGCAGTACAACTGGTTGCCGGGGGCGCCGGGGGCGCTGTTCGCCTCGATCCAGCGGCTGTGGTTGTCCATCAAGCGGGCGAAGGTCTTCTCGTCCATCCCCTCCGACGGCCATTCGGCGCTGAAGTCCAAGGTGGACTCGGGCGCCCTCGGCAGCAGTCGGGTGGGATCCGTGCCGGTGGCGCCCGGCGTCTTCAGCCAGTACTTGGTGACGATGCCGAAATTGCCGCCCGCGCCGCCGGTGTGCGCCCACCACAGGTCGTGGTGGGGGTCGGCTTTGTCGCGGGTCGCCACCACGGTGCGGACCTCGCCGGACTTCTCGACCACCACCACCTCGACGGCCTCGACATAGTCGACGGTGAGCCCGTGGATCCGCGACAGCACGCCGTAACCGCCGCCGCAGATATGGCCGCCGACGCCGACGCGGGGACACCAGCCCGCCGGGATGGTCACGCCCCAGCCGAGGAACAACCGCCGGTAGACGTCATCGCCGAGCAGTGCCCCGCCCTCGATCGCGAAAGCGCCGCGGTGGCGGTCGAAATACACCTGGCGCATCCCGGACAGATCGATGATCGCGCGGACCTCGGGATTGTCCACGAAATCCGACAGGCAGTGCCCGCCGCTGCGCACCGCCACCTTCTTCCCGGCCCGCACCGCGTCCCGGAGTGCCTGCGCGACCTGTTCGGTCGAGCCGACGACACAGACGTAATCCGGTTTCGCCACATAGCGTTTGTGCCCGCGCCGGACCAGATCCTGGTAGCGCAGATCATCGGGGTCGACCGTCACCGGCCCCAGTGGCGGAACGCATTCGCCCCCGCCTTCCTCCGCCACCGCCGAGGGCGCACCGAGTCCCTGGGCGGTGGCCAGGCCGGCGACCGTCAACCCGGCGCCGCGCAGCATTGTCCGTCGGTTCAATCCTGACATCTGTTCGTCCTCCCCAGTCAGACAGCAGATCGTCATGGAAACAGACGATCTGTTTCGCAGACCAGGCTACACACGACGCGGGGGAGGCGCTACCAGCTCGAAAGGTCGATCGCCTCGGCACGGGTGGATTCGTGGTGAGGCAGGTGTCGCACAACGCGGTCAGGATCCGGATGGCGGCCTCGCGGTAGTACGGCCGGTTCGCGACCTTCGCCAGGCCGAGCAGGCCGCACGCCATCACCGCTCCGGCGGAGGAGTCCTTGATGTGCTGTCGGCTTCTCCTGCTACCGCTTCGGCGACAGGGGTGATCGTCGTGGCCGCGACGGCGGCGGTGGTCAACAGGATTGCCGGGAAACGCTCACAATAGCGCCGATCAAGGGGATGCCGGAAAAGGGCGAAGGCCCGACGCAATGGGGGATGCGGCGGGCCTTCGCGATCAGGGGGTCGTCAGCACCGGGGTGCGACGGGCAGATCCGATCCGGTCTTCAGATAGGTGTCGGAGATGTAGTGGCCGGGGCCGATCCGGTCCCAGATGTTGCTGGTGCCGAACTTGCCGGTGACGGTCTCGCCCTCGACGTAGCACTCGATGTTGACCTTCGCGTAGTTCGCCGCGAGACCCTTGACCGACGCGGTGGTGCTCGCCGAAGACCGCACGTTCATCGGATCGCCGGCGGTGCTGACCACACCGGTCGGGCCGGAGCCGGTCCACAGGTAGGAGACGTTGACCCAGCCGTTGTCGGACATCTTCAGGCCGTCCCAGAAGGTGCCGTCCGCGAGGTCGATCCCCGCCGGGTTGGCGGGTTTGCGGCCGAACTCGTCCTTGCCGCCGTTGTAGCCGTTTTGGTACGCGGCCTGCGCTTCGGGCTTGCCCTGCGGCAGGTTCTTCCACATCTGGCGGGTGGCCGACGGGTTCCAGTAGTCGTCCTTGGTGTTCCACGGGCCGACGTCCCACACCGGCGCGTACTCGCAGCGGCTGTTGTCGGTCCGGCAGATCCGCACGGTGTAGTTGCCGGTGTTCTTGGCCGCCAGGCCGCGGCCCGAGGGCAGCGCGACGAAGTGATCGCGGGACTTGATCACGTGACCGTTGGCGGTGGTGCCGCCGACGAGACCTTCACGGGTACCGAAAGCCTTGTAGGTCAGCGGGGCGGCGGCCGCGCCGATCGCGTTCGCCTGCGGACCGAGTTCGCCCTTGAGCGTGACGTCGCTGATCTTCGCGGTCGCGCCGTCGTTCGCGGTGCGCAGCCCGATGCGGACCTGGACGGTGGACACCGAGGTGGCCAGCTGGGCGGCGCCTTCCTCGGTGGGTGTCCACTCTGTCCAGTCGTCGGAGTTGAGCTTGCCGCGGACGTCGACCTCGACGGCGGTGCCCTTCGGCGCGTCGGCGGTCACCTGGGCGCTGACGCGGTTCACCGGCTTGCCGAGGTTCCGCTCGGGCAGCAGCAGGTAACCCTGGCTGCCGATGGAGTGCGGTTTTCTGTGCCAGGCGGCGTTTTCGAGGCTGAGCACACCGCTGTCGCTACGGACGTTGACATCGTCGTCATCCACAGTGGACAGGTCGGCGCGCCAGGTTCCTTCGGGCGCCGCGTTCGCGGGGGTGGCGGCCAGCGCGGTGACCGCCCCCATGGCCAGCACGGCCGACATCACGCGGCGAGCCTTCACGGTCCGGACCATTCCGGTCTCCCTTCGAGCACTCTCGGTTGCTACGAAGGGAGCTTCGCCGGACGTCGTACACGATCGATACAAACGCGTTTAGTCCTCTAGTTGCGGTACTTGCCCTGGGCAACTACCGCAACTAGAGGACTAGATGCGAGGGGTCAGGCGCTCGCGGAGTCGCCGTAGGAGGCTTCGGCGGATTCCTGGAGCCGTGAGGCGAGCGCGGATTCCTGGGACCGCGCCGAGAGCTCGCGCCACAACGCCAGCGCGTGCTCCGAGTACGTCCGCGATCGCTCCGGCTGGCTCAGTGCCTCGTGCAGTTCCCCGAGCATCTGCGACACCTCCGCCTCGGACCGCCGGTCGCCGTTGCGGCGGTGCACGCTCAGGGAGTTCACCAGCAGCAGCTGCGCGTGGGCCAGATCCCCGCTGTGCAGATAGAGCTCGCCGAGGTTCTGGTTCGCGTACCCGACGCAATGGTCGTCGCCGAGTTCGTTGAAGATCGCGATCGCCCGGTCGACACTCTCCCGCGCCCCGGCGAGGTCGCCCTGGTGCTGCCGCAGCATCGCGAGCCGCTTCAGCGCGTGCGCCTCCCGGTGCCGGTCGCCGATCGCCGCGGACTGTTCGAGTGCCTCGGTGAACCAGCGTTCCGCGCTCTCGAACCTGCGCCGCGCCAGCCACACCGCGCCGATCGCGATCCGCGAGACGGCCTCGCCGTGCGGATCGCCCGCCGCGGAGAACTGGTCCAGCGCCGCGTGGCAGTGCTCCAGCGCGACGGCGACGTCCCCCTTGATCCGCAGCACGGTGCCCAGCCCGGCCAGCGCGATCGCCGCGCCCTGCGTGTCGCCGATCTTGTCGAACAGCTGTTGCGACTGCTCGAACGAGACCAGCGCCTCGGCGTAGCTGTCCCGGTACAGCTGGATCTGCCCGAGGTTGCGCTGGATGATCGCCTCCCCGCGGACCTCGCCGGACCGGCGGGCGGCGGCCAGCGCCACGGCATGCGTGTGCAGCCAGTCGTCCTGGTGCCCGCGTTGGTCGAAGTACGGCGCGAGCGCGGCCGCGAGCCGCCAGGCCAGCGCGTCGAAGCCGAGTTCGGCGGCCAGCGAGACGGCGGCGACGCAGGTGTGCCGTTCGGCGGTGAACCACGCGGCCGGATCCTCCACCAGGTGCCCGGTCCCCGGCGGGAGACCCGGCTGGGCGGCCGCGTCGTCCCGGTAGAGCCCGAAGAAGTGGATCGGCAGCCGGTCCGCGGCGTCGACCGCGAGCGCGAGATACCCCTCCAGCACCCGTTTCGTGGCGTCACGCGCCTTCGCCGGGACGTCCTGCGCGCGGAGTTCGACCGCGTAGCACCGCAGCAGGTCGTGCAGCCGGTAGCGGGGCTCGCCGGTGCCGTCGGAACCCGCGAGTTCGACCAGATGGGCGTCCACCAGCACGTCCAGGACGTCGTCGGCGTACGTGCGGCCGAGCAGCGCCGCGACCACCCAGGCGGGGAACTGGACGGAACCGAGCCCGCCGAGGCCGCGGAACGCGGTCGCCGCGGACATCGGGAGAAGGTCGTAACTGAGGGTGACGCTGGCCCGGACGGCCAGATCGCCGACACGCAGTTCGTCCAGTCTTCGCCTCTCGTCCCGCAACCTGTCCGCGAGGACGCGCAGCGTCCAGCCCGGCCGATGCGTCAGCTTCGCCCCGGCGACCCGGATCGCCAGCGGCAGGTACCCGCAGTGGCGCAGGATCGCGGTCGCGCTCTCCGGTTCGGCGGCGACCCGCTCCGCGCCGACGATGCCTTCGAGCAGCTCCGCGGCCTCGGTCTCGGGCAGGAGGTCGACGTCGACCGGGGTGGCCCCGGCCAGATCCGGCAGCCGCACCCGGCTGGTGACCAGCACCGCGCAGGAGCCCGCTCCCGGCAGGAGCGGCCGGACCTGCGCCGCGCTGCCCGCGTCGTCGAGGACGACGCACATCCGCGCCCCCGCCAGCCGGGATCGCAGCAGCGCCGCGCGTTCGGCGAGATCACGCGGCAGTCCCGCGTCCGGGACGCCCAGTGCGCGGAGCAACTCGGCGAGCACGGTCATCGGAACCCGGGGCGAGGACGACGTCCCGGCGAGGTCCACGTGCAACTGGCCGTCGGGGAAGTCGTCCCGTACCGCGTGCGCGACCCGGATCGCGACCGAGGACTTGCCGATCCCCGGCGCCCCCGAAAGCACCGCGATCGCGGGTTGCCCCTGCGCACGACGTTTGCGGAAGAGGTCGACGAGGGTGCCGACCACGACGTCGCGGCCGGTGAAATCCGGCAGGTCCAGCGGCAGCTGGCAAACCGGCGCCGTCGGCCGCGCGACGGTTTCCGGGGAGCCCGAGGACGTGACGATCAGCGAGGCCCGCAGTTCCTTCAGCCGTGAGCCCGGTTCCGTGCCGAGTTCGTCGGCCAGCACCCTCTCGGCCGTCGCGTAGGCCTCGATCGCGTCGGTGGTGCGGCCGTCGGCCCGCAGCGCGACGATCAGTTGCTGCCACAGTTCCTCGCGCAACGGATGTTCGGTGACCAGGCCGCGTAGCTGGGCGACCGCTTCGGCGGTGCGGCCGAGTTCGATCCTGGCCCGCAGGCGTTGTTCCGAGACCGCGAGCCGCAGTTCCGTCAGCCGGGCGACGGTCGCGCCCCAGCCGTGGTCGTGGGGGAGGCCTTCGAGGACTTCCCCGCGCCACAGCGCTTCGGCCTGATCCAGCAGGTCGAGTCCGGATTCGGTTTCCCCGCGGCCGAGCGCGGCCTGCGCGCGGGCGGCCAGTTCGCCGAACGCGACGTGGTCGATCTCCGCCGGGCTCGCCTTGAGGATGTAGCCGGACGCCCGGCTGCCGATCCGTTCCCCCAGCGCGGGGTCGCCGTCGGCGAGGCGTTTGCGGAGTGAGTGGACGTAGGTGCGGATGTTCGCCGCCGCCGAGCGGGGGGCCGACGAGGGCCAGAGGACCTCGATCAGCAGCTCGGTGGAGACGACGACGTTGGGCTGGAGCAGGAGGGCGGCGAGCAGCAGGCGAGGTTTGGGGCCGCCGAGCGGCACCACCTGTCCGTCCACCGTCACTTCGAGCGGACCGAGAACGCGAAATCCGAGAATAGTCACCTAAACCGCCAATACGGCAGGAGCCCCATATCGGCCGATCGTATGGCCGCCCGGCCTCGGTTGGCTAGATCCATTCGCATGCATGCGCGGACGGTGACTCCGGTTTGTACGGGACGTGTACGACGCCGGATGACGCTGAAGCCATGAAGCGTTCAAGTATCCGGCGAATCGCCGGTTTCTTCCTCGTGCTCGCGACGGCGGGCGCACTGGGCGTCGCCGGCGCCACTCCCGCGCTGGCCGCGGGGACCGGGACCGTGAAGACCGCGGGTGACCCGCTGAATGTGCGCCGCGCGCCGAGCACGAACTCGACGGCGGTGCGCACGGTGGCGAACGGCGCCACGGTGACCATCGACTGCCAGACGATCGGGGTCGAGGTCACCGGTCCCTATGGCAAGACGACGTTGTGGGACTACGTTCCCGCACTCGGGGGTTACATTTCCGACGGATATGTCTACACGGGTTCGGATCAGCGGATCGCGCCCGACTGCGGCGTCGGCTCCGGCAGTGCCGAATGTTCCACCGGTGTCTGCGCCGGTGAAGGACTCTTCCGTTCATCGGACGCTCATTTCCTGGTCTACGACAAGGACGCCGACGGTAAGTCCGCCGTGGTCGCCTACTGGCTGAAGGGCGGCGCCGGTCCGTTCTACGTCTGGGCGTCCGGTGGCAACGGCACGCACGTCGACAAGGCCGTGCCCGTCGCGAAGGGTTCGTGGGTCTACTACAAGGTCTGCGTCGCCGACGCTGCCGCGAATCCCGCTCTCGAAGCCTGCAGTGGCGGCCTCACCGATTACGCCGCGTGAAGGCCCTCCCCGTTCTTCCCCACTTCGAAAGGTTGAATTCTCATGGGTCAGGTGAATCGGCGGGCGGTACTTCTCGGTGGCGCCGCGGCGGTGTCCACGGCGGCACTGTCGTCGACGCTGCCTTCGTGGGCGAACGCGAGAACGATGGCGGCCGCCCCCGCCATCCGTGACCCGTTCCAGCTCGGCGTCGCCTCGGGCGATCCGCTGCCGGACAGCGTCGTGCTCTGGACGCGGCTCGCGCCCGCCCCGCTCGCCCCCGACGGTTTCGGCGGCATGCCGGACGCCGCGTACACAGTGGACTGGGAGATCGCGAACGACCAGGCGTTCTCGTCGGTCGTCCAGAAGGGCCAGGTGGACGCCGTCCGTGCTTCCGGGCACAGCGTGCACCTCGAACCGGCGGGCCTGCAGCCGGGCCGCGAGTACTTCTACCGGTTCAAGACCGGCGGTTACCTCTCGCCGGTCGGCCGGACCCGGACCGCGCCCGCCGCGGGTGCCGCCGTCGATCAGCTGAAGTACTGCTTCTCTTCGTGCCAGCACTGGGAGGAGGGCTGGTACCACTCGTACAAGGGTATGGTCGCCGACGATCCGGATCTGGTGCTGTTCCTCGGCGACTACATGTACGAGCGGAAATCCGGCCGCGCCGCCGCCGAACGCAATCCGCGCAGACTGGCCTTCACCGAGGACGTGACGACGCTGGCGCAGTACCGCGCCCGGCACGCGCAGCACAAGACCGACGCCGACCTGCAGAAGGCGCACGCGATGGCGCCGTGGCTCGTGGTCTTCGACGACCACGAGGTGATGAACAACTGGAACTCCACCACCAGCCCGGCGACCGCGGCCCGCAAAGCCGCCGGATTCCAGGCGTTCTACGAGAACATGCCGATCCGCTCCACGGCGAAGCCCAGCGGCGCGACGATCCGCCTGTACCGCCAGTTCGGCTGGGGTGATCTCGCCCGGTTCCATCTGCTCGACACGCGCCAGTACCGCAACGCGCAGGTGCCCGACCCCTCCGGTTCGGCCGGACCGTCGTGCACCGACATGCGGGCGACGTCGCGCAGCATCCTCGGCACCGCACAGGAAGCGTGGCTGCTGAAGGCGCTGGAGACGCATCCGGCGAAGTGGGACTTCCTCGGGCAGCAGGTCTTCTTCGCCACCCGGGACGGCGACGGCAACAAGGCGACCTGCGAGAGCCCCGACTCCTGGCAGGGCTACGAGGCTTCGCGCGACAGGATCGCGAAGGGCATCGTGGACCGCAAGGTGCCGAACCCCATCGTGCTGACCGGCGACGTCCACCGGCACTGGGCGGCGGATCTGCGGCGTGACTACTTCAACCACAGCGACCCGGTGTTCGGCTCGGAACTCGTGACGACGTCGGTGACGAGCAACAGCGACACCGCGACCGATCCGTCGTCGACGTGGCTCTCGCACAACCCGCACATCAAGTACTGCCGGGGAAAGCGCGGCTACGTGCGGGTGACGGCGTCGCAGGCGCAGATGCGGGCGGACTTCATGACCGTCTCGGACACCACCGAGTACGACTTCTCGAAGGTGACCCTCGCCGCGGACCGGAGTTATGTCGTCGAAGCGGGAAAGCCGGGGCTGCAGAGGGTTTGAGCGCGGGGCTCGTGAGTGGTCGCGGATGAGCCGTGGGTGTGTTGCGAAAGCCACTTTCGCAACGTCGAGGGTTGCGAAAGTGGCTTTTGCAACACCTGCCCGTGTCGGTGCAAGGGTCGTGGGCCGACAAGCGGGGGAGCGACCCGACACGGCTGCCGTCCTTGCCACTCACGAGTCAGGAAAGCAGATCCACCAGCGCGTCACCGCGCGGGGTCCGGACCACCAGGACGACCTGCCCCTCGCGGTGCCGCTGGATCAGCCCGGCCGAGACGAGCTGTTCGCAGTGGTAGGTCGCGGTGCTCGCGGCACACGAGAGCAGGTTGGCGATCTCGCCCATCCGCGCGGGCCTTCGCAAGTGTCGCAACAGTTTCGCGCGATGGGCACCGACGACCAGATCGAGTCCGTCGACGCCGGGGCGGGGTTCGGCCTTGCCGTTGTCGAGCAGGCCGTCCAGTCCGGGCAGGGGATAGCCGATCCAGATGGCGTCCTCTTCGTCGAAGTTGGCCACCGCCGACCGACAGCCCGCGAGCATCGGGACGAGGATCAGTTTGCGCCCGCGGGCGGTATAGCGCGCCGGTTCGGTGTCGGGCAGCAGCAGCGCGCCACCCTGGAACCGGAAATGCGGCCGCAGCAGGCCGAGTACCGCGTCGGTCCCGCCGCGGACCGACGCGACGCCGATCCGTTCGATCTCGCGATCGAGCAGGGGACGGGCTTTGGTCCACAGGTGCTCGGTGGCCAGCCTGGCCGCGGTGAAGGCGTCGGCGAGGGAAGGCGCCCACCGTCTCGGGTGGTCGGCGGCCTGCCGCCAGTGCGCGGGCAGCCGGTCGCCGAAGACCTCTTCCAGCCCTTTCAGGACATCGGTCTCCGACAGTCCGCGCAGCGTTTCCGCCTGGCTCGCGGCGGAAGCGTCCTGTACGGGGCTGATCGGCACGATGAAATCCGGCTGGACGGAGGTGCCCCGGCGGGTCAGCGCGCTCGCGGCGCGGTAACCCTGCTCGGGGATCGCCGAGGCCACCTGGCGGCGCCAGGCGGCAGGCAGGCCGCGGTCGTACCCGCCGACGACCTCGACCAGCATCGAGACGAGCGAAACATGCGGGGAAACGGCCACTTTGACCTGGGTGGTGCCGGTGTCACCGAGTTCGAGCCGGGTATAGGAGGCCTGGGGCGGCGTCTCGCGCATCCGGTCGTCCCTCCTGGGATTGGGCGTCGCAGCACGCGATATTAGCGCCCCCCGTCAATACCCGGTTTGGCCCGAAAACCCACCGAAGGACGCTTTTCCCAGGTCAGAGCGGGGAAAGCGGCCTTCGGCCGACGCGGTGATCTCAGCAGGCGAGTTGCTCATTCATGATGAGGAACGCGCCGAGGCCATGGAAATCGTTGGTGTTGCGCTGACGCGCGTAGTAATACGCCGTGTCTCCGACATTCGTGCCTTCGGAGATGTTCTTGATGTCCGTGAGCCCGTCTTGGCCGGCCGAAACCTGGGAAAGGACGCCGGAATAGCCCTTCGCGGCCACTGGTCCGTACTCCGGGCCGACGTAGCCGCGTTCCACCGCACGCGAGAGCAGGAACGTGTACATCGCCGAAGCCGAGGTCTCCAGCCAGTTGTCCTTGTCGCCGCCGCGGTCGACGAGCTGGAACCAGCGGCCCGAAGCCCGGTCCTGCCATCGGGTGTAGCCGGTCGCGAGGAACCGGACGATGTCGACGAGACGGCGGCGCCGCGAATGGCCTTCGGGCAGGATCTCCAGAAGGTCGATCGACGCCATCCCGAGCCAGCCGATCGCGCGGGCCCAGTGGTACTTCGAATGCCGCCCGGGCCCCGACGCCCACGATTCCGAGCCGTCCTCGTCGTAGGCGTGGTACAGCAAGCCTTTCGACGGCTCCTTGAGCCGGTCGAAGTAGACGACGATGTTCTTCGCGGACTCTTCGTAGCAGTAGCCGGGATCGCCGAAAGTCTTGCCGTACAAGGCGAGGAACGGCTGTGCCATGTAGACGCCGTCCGCCCACAGCTGGCCGGTCTTGCTCGTGGCGTGGAACATCCCGCCGTCGGACGTCCGGGGGTAGGACGGGAACCGCTCGCGCAGCTGCCCGGCCGCGACCTTGTACTTCGCCTGCCCGGTTTCGGTGTACAGCAAGGGGAACATCTGCCCGGAGCGCATCGCGTCCAGGTTGGTGAATCCGTTCGAGATCCCGGTTTCGGTGACGAACCGGTCGTACCAGGCGAGGATGTAGTCGAGGTATCGCCGGTCGCCGGTGCGCTGGTAGACGAGGTACTGGCCGTAGAGGTACAGGCCGCGGGTGTAGCCCCAGCCGCCGAGGGTGGCCGGGGTGTGGCGCCGCATCGTCGAGTCGACGACCGCGCGGGACCAGTCCACCGGTGCGGCAGCGGCTGCCACGCCGGGGATGGCCAGCGCGCCGAGCGCGCCCGCGGTGCCCGCCAGCACCGTCCGACGGGAAAGGCGTTTCGCGCGAAGAGGATCGGGGAGCATTCGTGGCCCTTCCTGCGCCGGGAGACCCGGGGAGTGGGGTGGCCGGGATGCCGATCCGCCGTCCGTCGGCACCCCGGCCAGCTCTGGGGGCGGTACTTTCCTTGTGTGACAACGTTTACTCGGCTGTTCGGAAGCGAGTCAAGAGAGATCCGATCTCTGGTGTCATATATCAGATATGCCACTCGAATGGTGGCTCCCGGTCGCCGGGACGGTCCCGGTGGGCGGCACGTCCCCGCCCCCGCGCCGGGTCTCCGTACGATCGACCCGTGAACGAGTTGACCTTCCGCGGGCGCCGCGTCGCCCGGGACCGCGCCCTGGTCATGGCGATCGTCAATCGCACCCCGGATTCCTTCTACGACAAGGGCGCGACCTTCGCCGACCCGGACGCGCTCGCCGCCGTCGCGCGGGCCGTGGCCGAGGGGGCCGACATCGTCGACATCGGCGGGGTGAAGGCGGGGCCCGGCGCGGAGGTCGACGTCGAAGAAGAGATCCGACGGGTGGTCCCGTTCGTCGAGCGGATCCGCGAACTGCACCCGGACCTGGTGATCAGCGTCGACACCTGGCGGCACGAGGTGGGCAGGCGGGCGACCGAGGCGGGCGCGGACCTGATCAACGACACCTGGGCGGGGGCCGACCCGCTGCTGGCGGAGGTCGCGGCTGAGTTCGGCACCGGCTACGTCTGCTCGCACACCGGGAACGCCGTCCCGCGCACCCGCCCGTTCCGGGTGCGCTATCCGGACATCGTCGCCGACGTCGTCGCGGAGACCACGGCGCACGCCGAGGCGGTGGTCGCGCTCGGTGTCCCGCGTGAAGGCGTGCTGATCGACCCGACCCACGACTTCGGCAAGAACACCTGGCACAGCCTGGCGCTGCTGCGGCACGCGCGGGAACTGGCCGACACCGGCTGGCCGGTGCTGATGGCACTGTCCAACAAGGACTTCGTCGGCGAGACGCTCGGCGTGGAAGTCGCGGAGCGGGTCGACGGGACCCTCGCCGCGACGGCCTGGGCGGTGGCCGAGGGCGCGCGGGTGTTCCGGGTGCACGAGGTGGAGCGGACCCGGCAGGTACTGGAGATGATCGCGTCCATCCAGGGGACCCGCCCGCCGTCCCGCACGATCCGCGGGCTCGCCTAGGCGACCCGGGCCTCGGACGTTGCGAAAGCCACTTTCGCAACCTTCAACGTTGCGAAAGTGGCTTTCGCAACACCTTCCGGGCCTCGCCTAGCCCTCCAGCGGGATCACCGCGGACACCGTGCTGCCGGAGCCGGGCTCGCCGAGCACGGTGAGTTCCCCGCCCAGTGCGCGGACACGGTCGCGCAGACCGTGCAGCCCGGAGCCGCCGCCGAGGTCGGCCTTGCCGGTGCCGTCGTCGTGGACGGCGACGAGGAGACCGCCGTCCTCGACCCCGATGGTCACCCGGACCTCCCGCGCCTGCGAGTGTTTCAGCGCGTTGGTGACCGCTTCGGTGACCACGAAGTACGCCGTCGCCTCGACGGCGCCGCTGACCCGGGGCACGTCGGCCGCGGACAGGCAGACCACGAGCGGGGTCCGGTCCAGCAGCGACCGGACCGCGGGGATCAGGCCTGCCTCGGTGAGGATCGCGGGCCGCAGCCCCCTCGCGAGTTCGCGCAATTCGGTGACGGTGGCCTGAAGCTCGTCGACGGTGCTGGTCAAAAGGGTGGCGACGGCCGGGGTCAGCTCGTCGCCGAGGCGGCGTTCGGCCATCCGCAGCAGCAGCACGATGCTCACCAGCCGCTGCTGCGCGCCGTCGTGGAGGTCCCGTTCGACCCGGCGCCGCTCGTCGTCGGCGGCGGCCACGATCCGGGCTCGGGAGGCCTGCACCTCGGCGAGCTGTTCCTCGAGTTCCGCGGCGAGCCGCTGGTTGTCCAGCACGAGTCCGGCGGCCGCGTTCAGTGCGTCGATCGACCGGCTGTCCTTCCACACCTCGTCGTCCTGTACGAGTGCGGCCAGCCCGGAGCCGTCGCGTTCCAGCAGGAGCCGGATCATCTCGGCGTTCCCGACCCGCGCCCGCAGCACGCCGACCAGGAACGCCAGCGGCCACAGGCAGAACGAGATCCGGTAGAGGTCCAGCAGCGGTTCGGAGAACGGATGCCCGGAGCCGAGCGCGCTGCCGACGGTGGAGCTGATCGCGCCCGCCACGGCGATGGCGACGACGGGGGAGAGCAACCGCCGCTGCGGGAGGCGTCCGGTGAGCCAGCGATAGAGCAGCACCACGACGACGCCGGCGCCGATCCCCGCGCCGACCAGTTCCAGCAGCCGTTTGACCAGTTGCTCGGCCGCCGGGGAGGCCGCGACGGCGGCGAGGTTGCGGGGATCGTCGTTGACCAGCAGCCCGAGGACGGCCGAGCCGAACACCACGGCGTAGGCGGAGAAGACGAGGACGCGTTCCCAGCGCGAGCGGAGCTTCCCGTGCGGGAAGACCAGCACGAGATGCGCGATCACCGGACTGGACGCGGCGGTCAGGGCGAGCCCGATGGTGTGCGTGACCTTGTCCTCGGCGAACTGCAAGTCTTCGGCGAAGAGCGCGAGCCCGGCCAGTGCGATGAGCAGGCCGGTGGGATTCGACGCGCGACGCACCTGTGCGACGGCACCGGCCAGCAGGAAGAGGAAGCCGGTCGTCGTGGACAGGGTGGTGTCCAGCGCGGTGTGCGAGCCGTCCGCGATCTTGAGCGTCATCGCCGCGACGCCCATCCCGATGCCGACGGTCAGGACGCCTGCCATCGCGACGGAACGAGGGTGGTTCACCACTCACCGTGATTCGCCCGTTCGGCTCGGACCGTTACACCGGGAGGGCACCCGATCGGGGGTATCGGCGATGGGACGGCTGTCCTGGCATGTGGAACACCTGTCTCGCCTGGTGTCAAGGTTTTACAGGATTATTCCCGTCATGCGGATGGCGATGCAGGTGGGCGGGTGAACATGCCACCCTCGCGGCCACCACCCGAGGCTGAGTTGTATCCCCCGAAAGGCGATCCTGCCGTGCGTACCCATCACAGAACGCGAATCCTGGCCGCGGCCCTTGCCGCCCTGACCCTGGCAGGCGGGCTCGCGGGCTGTTCACGTGCGGACGACGCCGCCGCCCCGGCGGAGCAGAAGAGCCAGGGCGCGGCGGGCGAGGTGCGCGTCGGGTACTTCCCGAACGTGACGCACGCGCCCGCGCTGATCGGGGTGAAGAAGGAGTTCTTCGTCAAGGAGCTGGGCTCGACGAAGCTCACCACGCAGACGTTCAACGCCGGGCCCGAAGAGGTCAACGCGCTGCTCGGCAACTCGCTCGACATCGCCTTCATCGGCTCCGGCCCGGCGATCAACGCCTTCACCAAGTCCAAGGGCGCCATCCAGCTCGTCTCCGGCGCGGTCACCGGCGGCGCGCAGCTGGTGGTGAAGCCCGAGATCACCACGTCCGAGCAGCTATCCGGCAAGAACATCGCCACGCCGTCGCTGGCGAACACCCAGGACGTCGCGCTCAAGAAATTCATCGCCGAGAAGAAGCTCGCCGACGTCAAGATCACCAACCTCGACAACCCGAAGACGTTCGACGCCTTCAAGAAGGGCGAGCTCGACGGCGGCTGGCTGCCCGAGCCGTGGTCCTCGCGACTCGTGCTCGACGCGGGCGCGAAGGTCCTGCTGGACGAGAAGTCCCTGTGGCCGGAAGGCAAGTTCCCGACCACGGTCGTGATCGTCCGCAGCGAATTCCTTCAGCAGCACCCGGAGACCGTCACCGCCATACTCAAGGGTGAGCTCGCCGCCATCGACTGGGCGAAGACCAACCCCGCCGAGGCGAAGACGGTGGTCAATGGAGAACTGAAGGCGCTGGCGGGCAGCACACTGAGCGAGGCCGTTCTCGACCGCGC
The DNA here is from genome assembly GCA_049998115.1 of Amycolatopsis sp. cmx-4-19. GTDB lineage: Bacteria > Actinomycetota > Actinomycetes > Mycobacteriales > Pseudonocardiaceae > Amycolatopsis. The sequence continues at coordinate 60,627 of JAEBEO010000032.1, forward strand.
GTTCTCGGGCATCGAACTCGGCATCGACCCGGTCGCCTCGACCTTCACCCAGCTCGCGAAGGACTCGGTGACCGCGGGCGTGGTGAAGTCGGCGGTGGAACTCAAGGGGTTCGCCGATTTCGGCCCGCTCAACGCCGTGCTCAAGGAGCAGGGCAAGCCCGGCGTGGACGCGCCCGGCCTGACGAAGTGACCGGAGGGGATCAGCGATGACGACCACCTTGGAGCCCGGCCTGTCCACCGGTGTCGCCGTTCGCCTGGAAGGGGTCCGGAAGGCGTTCGGCCCGACCGGCCGCGCCGTCGTGGCCCTCGACGGCATGGACCTCACGGTCGCCCCCGGCGAGTTCGTCTGCCTGCTCGGCGCGTCCGGCTGCGGCAAGAGCACCCTGCTGAACCTGGTCGCCGGGCTCGACCGGCCGACGGCGGGCTCGATCACGCTGGAGACGTCCCGGCCCGCGGTGATGTTCCAGGAAGCCGCGCTGATGCCGTGGCTGACCGCCGCCCGCAACGTGGAACTCCCGCTGCGGCTGGCGGGCTTCGGCCGGACCGAACGCCGTGAGAAGGCCGCCGAACTGCTCGAACTCGTCCGCCTCGGCGGCGCGGGGGACAAGCGGCCGCACGAACTGTCCGGCGGGATGCGGCAGCGGGTCGCGCTGGCCAGGGCGCTGGCCGCGACCCTGCGCGTCGGCGGCGACCAGGAACAGTCGCTGCTGCTGATGGACGAGCCGTTCGCCGCGCTCGACGCCATCACCCGCGACGTGCTCCAAGGCGAACTGCTGCGCGTCTACCGCAGCACCGGGACTTCGGTGCTGTTCGTGACCCACGACGTCCGCGAGGCCGTGCGGCTGGGCCAGCGGGTCGTGCTGCTCTCGTCGCGGCCGGGCCGGGTCGTGCGGGAATGGCGCGACGTCCAGGCCGCCGAAGCCGAAGAGCTGACGCTGGAGATCACCGGGCACCTCCGGGAGGTGATCAGTACCCATGCCGCGGCTTGACCGCCCCGACGCCGAGGTGCCCGTGGCGGCGGACGAGGCGGTCGGCGCGGGGCTCGACTCGCTCGACACGCCCACCGGCGAACGCCGGGAGAGCCGGGGCAAGCGGTTCCTGCGCGGGTTCGTGCCGCCGCTGCTCTTCCTGGCGCTGCTGATCGCGCTGTGGCAGGCACTGTGGGCCGCCGCGTTCTGGTCCGAGTCGATACTGCCCGCGCCGATCGCGGTGTGGGACGAACTCGTCGACATCACGAGCACCGGCGAGATCTTCGAGTTCGTCTGGACCTCGGTGCACCGCGCCGCGCTGGGCTTCCTGATCGGCGTGGTCATCGGGACCCCGCTGGGGCTGCTGGTGGCGAAGGTGCGGCTGGTCCGCTCGGCCGTCGGGCCGTTCCTGACCGGGTTGCAGAGCCTCCCGTCGGTGGCCTGGGTGCCGGCGGCGATCCTGTGGTTCGGGCTGAACGACGCGTCGATTTATTTCGTCGTGCTGCTGGGCTCGGTGCCGTCGATCGCGAACGGCCTCGTGTCGGGTATCGACCAGATCCCGCCGATCCTGCCGCGTGTCGGCCAGGTGATGGGGGCGGGCAGGCTGTCGTCGGCCCGGCACATCCTGCTGCCCGCCGCCTTGCCCGGTTTCCTCGCCGGGCTCAAACAGGGCTGGGCGTTCTCGTGGCGTTCGCTGATGGCGGCGGAGCTGATCGCGCTGTCCCCGGCACTCGGCAAGGGACTCGGCGCCTACCTGAACGAGGGCTCGTCGTTCAACAGCATGGAAGGCGTGATCTCGGCGATCTTCCTGATCCTGCTGGTGGGTGTCGGCATCGAGTTGCTGGTGTTCCGTCCGCTGGAGCGTTCGGTGCTGCGTGCCCGCGGCCTGACCGCTTCGCTCTGACTTTGGTCAGGCCGGGTGTGCGGGTCAAGGCGATCCTGACCGCGCTGATGATGGTTCTGCTGGTGGCGGGCTGCGGATCGTCACACTCGGGCTCTCCGATCATGACGTCGTGCTGGCCCTGGGGATCCGGCCGATCGGCGTCGTCGACTGGTTCCGGGAGCGCCCGTACGGGAAGTGGCCGTGGACGCAGGCCCGCTGGGGCGGCCGGCAGCCGGAGATCGTCGGCGAACGCGACGAGTACGACTTCGAGAAGATCGCCGCGCTGAAGCCGGATCTGATCATCGCGCAGTACAGCGGCATGAGGAAGGAACAGTACGACAAGCTCGTCCGGGTCGCGCCGGTCGTCGCGCAGCCGGGGGACTACGAGGACTACGCGGCGCCGTGGCAGCGGATGACCAGGCAGATCGGCAAGGCGCTGGGACTCCCGCAGAAGAGCGAAGACCTCATCGCGGGCATCGACGCGCTGTTCGCCGAAGTACGGGCGAAGCACGCCGAGTTCGCGAAACTGTCGATGGTCGTCGCCGACACCTTCGAGGCGGGCAAGTTCTCGGCGTTCACCACGAGCGACCCGAATCGGAACGGTTCGACCTCTTCGACGCCGATCGCCTGGTGTGGCTGAACTCCGACGACGGCGCGGAGAGCCGGGTGCGGGCGGATCCGGCGTACCGGCGGCCGAAGGTCACCCAGGAGAAACGCGATTTGTTCCTCACCTACGACGACCCGCCGGTCGGGGCCGCGGTCTCGTTCACCACCGTGCTGAGCATCCCGTACGCGATCGAACAGCTGGTGCCGAAGCTCTCAGCGATCCCCGGCGGGTAGTCCTCGCCTACCTACGACACCGTAAGTTACGGTGTCGTAGGTAGGCGTTTCCGTTATCCCGGAAGGACGAAACGCATGACGGTCCCCGAAACCACCCGGCTGATGCTCGAACTCGAGGGGACGGTCGAGGAGAACCTCGACCGGCATCTCGCGGTCGCCAAGGAATGGATGCCGCACGAGTACGTGCCGTGGAGCGAGGGCAAGAACTTCGCCGAACTCGGTGGCGAACCGTGGGATCCCGAGCAGTCGCGGGTTTCGCCGATCGCGCGGACCTCGCTGGAGGTCAATCTCCTCACCGAGGACAACCTGCCGAGCTACCACCGGGAGATCGAGCGGGCCTTCGGGCGCGACGGCGCGTGGGGCACCTGGGTGCACCGCTGGACCGCCGAGGAGGGGCGGCACGGCATCTGCATCCGCGACTACCTGCTGGTGACGCGCGCGGTGGATCCGGTCGAGCTGGAGCGCGCGCGGATGGAGACCATGCAGGCGGGGTACGACAGCGGCGACAAGCCGTTGCTGAACGTCTTCGCGTACGTGTCGTTCCAAGAGCTGGCGACGCGGCTCTCGCACCGCAACACCGGGCGGTACACGCAGGACCCGTTGTGCGAAAAGCTGCTCTCGCGGGTCGCGATGGACGAGAACCTGCACATGATCTTCTACCGCAACCTGGTGAAGGCGTCCCTGGAGCTTTCACCCGACGCTATGATGCGCGCGATCACCGACGAGGTCGTCCAGTTCCAGATGCCGGGTGCGGTGATCCCGAGCTTCGTGCGGAAGGCCGCGCTGATCGCGAAGGCGGGGATCTACGACCTGCGGATCCACCACGACGAGGTGATCTGGCCGCTGCTGCGGCAGTGGAAGGTCTTCGAGCTCGAAGGGCTCGGCGAGGTCGGCGAGAAGGCCCGGGACGAACTCGACCAGTTCCTCAAGGGACTCGACACCCAGGCGTCCCGGTTCGAGGAGCGCCGGGCGGCCGCCGAAGCCCGCTCCGCCGCCCGACGGTGATCGGACGGCGAAGCGGGACGTAATCAGCGAGAGCGGCGGGAGCCCGCGCGGGTGCCCGACGAGAACGCCGCGGCCCCGCCGCGGCGGGCCGGGGCCCCACCGGAGGAGTTCCGCGAAGACTGCGACTGGGCGGCGCCACCGGCACCGCCACCGCGCCGCGGCTGCGACTCGGCGGCCCCGCGCCGGGCCCGGCCGCCGCCCTTGGGAGCGCCTTCGCGGCGGCCCCCGGTGGCGTCGGCCGCACGACGGCCCTGGCCGGCGGGCGCGCCGCCACGGCGGTCACCCTCGGCCCGGGGCTGACGCGAACGGCCTTCCGACGAGCCGCCGGAACCACGACGGCCACCGGAAGCACCCCGGCCGCCCGCCGAGGGGCCGCGACCGCGACCGGCACGGGCACCACGGCCGCCCCGGTTCGCCGGACGGTCGTCCTCTTCGCCCTTGCCCGGGATGGCCTCGCCACTGGCGGAGATCTTCTTCGGCCGCGTGTCCACGATCGGCCGCCGCGGTGACGCGGTGAACGAGCGCTCGCCCGGAGCCAGCTTCGCCAGCAGCGGGTGGCCGGGGCCGAGCTGCGTGGTGGTCGGCTTGATACCGGCCTTGCGGGTCAGGTCGCGGACGTCGGAGACCTGCGCGTCGGTCATCAGCGTGACGACGGTGCCGGACGCCCCGGCGCGTGCTGTCCGGCCGGATCGGTGCAGGTACGCCTTGTGCTCGACCGGCGGATCGGCGTGGATGACGAGCGTGACGTCGTCGACGTGGATGCCGCGGGCGGCGATGTCGGTCGCGACCAGTGTCTTCGCCGCGCCGGAGGAGAACGCCTCCAGGTTGCGGGTCCGCGCGGTCTGGCCGAGGTTGCCGTGCAGTTCGACCGCCGGGACGCCGGAGGCCATCAGCTTGCGGGTCAGCTGCTTGGCGCGGTGCTTCGTCCGGGTGAACACGAGGGTGCGGCCCGGCGCCGCGGTCAGGTCGATGAGCACCGGCAGGCGGTGGGTCTCTTCCAGGTGCAGCACGTGGTGGGTCATGGTCGAGACCGGTGACTGCGCCGAGTCGACACTGTGCGTGACCGGATCGGACATGAAGCGCTTGACCAGCACGTCGACGCCCGCGTCGAGGGTCGCGGAGAACAGCAGCCGCTGGCCGCGTTCCGGGGTCTCGGCCATGATGCGCCGGACGTCGGGCAGGAAGCCGAGGTCGGCCATGTGGTCGGCCTCGTCCAACACGGTGATCTCGACGTGGTCGAGCTTCGCCTCACCCGAACGCATGTGATCGGCGAGCCTGCCGGGGCAGGCGACGACGATGTCGACGCCGTCACGCAGCCGGGTGATCTGCGGGTTGGGGCTGACGCCGCCGAAGATGGTGGTGACCTTGAGGCCGAGCGGTTTCGCCAGCGGCAGGAACGAGGCCTCGATCTGGGTGGCGAGTTCGCGGGTCGGCGCCAGGACCAGCGCACGCGGCCTGCCGGGGCGACGGCGCGTCGGGCCGGCGGCGAGCCGGGTCAGGACGGGCAGCACGAAGCCGTAGGTCTTGCCGGAGCCGGTGCGGCCGCGGCCGAGGACGTCCCGGCCCGCCAGCGAATGCGGCAGCGTGGCGGCCTGGATGGGGAACGGGCTGGTCACGCCCTGCTCGGCGAGTGCGTCGACGAGGGTCTTGGGCAGGCCGAGTTCGGTGAAAGTAGGTGTGCTCATAAGCGTATGGGCGCGTGGGCGCCCTGGTATCTCCGTAAGGTGAGAACGGGTTGTCCTGCCCGGCGCAGACCTCGGGGGCCGCGGCGCGTGGTCTTCGACAACGAAACGCGGCCCGAGGCAGAACTGAGCGGACCGCCCCACCAGTATACGTCCTTCGTGATCTCGGGTGCCACGTGATATCGCCCGCACCCCGTCCGCGGCTTGCCGGAACCGACGAACCGGGCGGCCGATGTTCGTCGTTCTCCACGAATCCGGCGCCCTGACCGGGTGCGACGCTGGCGGGACCAGCCCCGGCGTGAAAGGTGACGCGAGTGTCGAAGAGCGTTCAGAAACTCCAAGGCCTGCTCGACGAGTGGGCACGCGAGGCAGGCGTCCCCGGTGCCGTCGTCGGCGTCTCCCACCGCGGTGAGGAATCGGTCTTCGCCACCGGCGTGTCCAGTGTGGACACCGGACAGCCGGTGGACCCCGGCACCCTGTTCATGATCGGCTCGACCAGCAAGACCTTCGCCGCCGCCGCGGTGCTCGCACTGGTCGAGGACGGCGTGCTGGACCTGGACAAGCCTGCCGTCGAGTACCTCCCCGGGCTCGGACTGGCCGATCCGGTCGCGCGGAAGACCGTCACACTGCGGCATCTGCTCACCCATTCCGCCGGGTTCCTCGGCGATGTGGACTTCACCACCGGCTGGGGTGACGACGCGCTGGCCCTCGCCATCGGGCAGTTCGGCGACCTGCCGCAGGTGTTCCCGCCCGGCGAGGCGTTCTCCTACTGCAACGCCGGGTTCCAGCTGGCCGGACGGGTCGTGGAGGCGGAAGCCGGGACCCCCTTCGAGGACCTGGTCCGCACCCGGCTGCTGGAGCCTCTCGGCATGACCGAGTCGTATTACTTCCCGTGGGAGGTGCTCACCCGCCGTCACGCCGTCGGCCACACGGTGGGCGACGCCGGGCCCGCCGTCGAGCACACCGTGGGCCTGACCCGCGCGGACAGCGCCAGCGGCGGCCTCTGGTCCACCGCCGCCGACCAGCTGAAGTGGGCACGGTTCTTCCTGACCGGCGAGACCGAGGGCAGGGCGCCGCTCACCCCCGGGACCCGCGACCTCCTGCGCGCGCCGCAGCGGGCCGCGGCGCTGCCGTTCGACGAGGTCGGGCTGAGCTGGCTGCGCACGAGCCACGGGGACGCGCGGCTGGTCCGGCACGGCGGCAACGTCGGCAACCTGCAGATCTCGGAGTTCGTCACCCTGCCTTCGGAGGACTTCGCGGTCACCGTGCTGACCAACAGCGCCGGCGGCGGGGCGCTCGGCCCCCGGCTCGTCGACTGGTGCCTGGAGAACCTGGTCGGCCTGCCCCCGATCCCGAGTGCGCCGCCGCTGCCCAAGCCGGACTTCGCCGAGTACGTCGGCCGCTACGAGACCGGTGACCTCGGCTTCGAGGTCACCGATCGGGACGGCGTCCCGTGGGGGCAGCTGGTCGTGAACGTCGAGGACATCCCGTCCCCGCCCGCGTTCGAGGTCGTCTTCGTCGGCGAGGACGTGCTGGCCAAGGTCGTCGACACCCGCCGTCCCGCCGCGCGGTTCCTGCGGAACGAGCACGGGGAGGTGACTTCGGTCGAGTTCGGTGGCCGGACGGCGAAGCGGCGCGCTACGGTTACCGAGTAGTAACTTCGGCGACCAGGAGTGACTGATGAGCGAAAAGGCGACCGCGTTGTTGTTGAACCCGGGTGGGTACGACCCGCGGCAGTTCGACCCGGAGACGCGTCGCCTGCTGCGTGCCACCATCGAGTGGTTCGAACAGCGTGGCAAGCGCAAGCTCGTCGAGGACTACCACGACCGGACCTTCTACGCGGACTTCATCGAGTTCGCGGGCAAGGAAGGCCTGTTCTCCACGTTCCTCACTCCCGGCGCCGACGCCGACGGCGATCCCGACAAGCGCTGGGACACCGCGCGCGTCGCGGCGCTGTCGGAAATCCTCGGTTTCTACGGCTTGAACTACTGGTACCCGTGGCAGGTCACCATCCTCGGCCTCGGCCCGGTGTGGCAGAGCGCGAACGAGGCCGCCCGCAAACGCGCGGCGGACTCGCTCGCGGCCGGTGGCGTCGCCGCGTTCGGACTGTCCGAAAAGGAGCACGGCGCCGACATCTATTCGTCGGACCTCGTGCTCACCCCGGACGGCGAGGGCGGTTACCGCGCGAACGGGTCGAAGTACTACATCGGCAACGGGAACGTCGCCCGCACGGTGTCGGTGTTCGGCCGCATCGACGGCGTCGAGGGTCCCGACCAGTACGTGTTCTTCTACGCGGACTCGGAGCACCCGAACTATCACGTCGTGAAGAACGTCGTGCCGTCGCAGATGTACGTCGCCGAGTTCCGCCTCGACGACTACCCGGTGTCCGAAGAGGACATCCTGCACGTCGGGGCCGAAGCGTTCTCCGCCGCGCTGAACACGGTCAACATCGGCAAGTTCAACCTGTGCTTCGGCGGTATCGGGATGTCGACGCACTCGCTGTACGAGGCGATCACGCACGCGCACAACCGGGAGCTCTACGGCAAGAAGGTCACCGATTTCCCGCATGTGCGCCGGGAATTCGTCGAGGCGTACGCGCGGCTCGTCGCGATGAAGCTGTTCTCCGACCGCGCCGTGGACTACTTCCGGTCGGCGGGCCCGGAAGACCGCCGCTATCTGCTGTTCAACCCGATCACCAAGATGAAGGTGACCACCGAGGCGCAGAAGGTCATCGGATTGGTCGCGGATGTGGTGGCGGCCAAGGGTTTCGAGGCCGACACCTACCTCGCGATGGCCAAGAACGACATCGACGGCCTGCCGAAACTCGAAGGCACGGTGGCGGTGAACCTCGCGCTGATCGCGAAGTTCGTGCCCGCGTACCTCTTCGCGCCGCAGGCCTACGAGCCGGTGCCGACGCGTTCCGACGCCGCCGACGACGAGTTCCTGTTCCGCCAGGGCCCCGCACGCGGGCTTTCGAAGGTGCGGTTCCACGACTGGCGCGAGGCCTACGCCAAGGCGTCCGCGATCCCGAACGTCGCCCGGTTCACCGAGCAGGCCGACGCGCTGGTGAAGCTGTTCACCGACGCCGCCCCGGACGAGGCGCAGCAGCAGGACCTCGACTTCGGGCTGGCGCTGACCGAGCTGTTCACGCTGGTCGTCTACGGGCAGCTGGTGCTGGAGCAGGTGGAGATCACCGGGATCGAGACCGAGGTCGTCGACCAGATCTTCGGCGTCCTCGTGCAGGACTTCAGTGTCGCCGCGGTCGACCTGCACGGGAAGTCGTCCTCGACCGAGGCGCAGCAGGCACTCGCGCTGGCCTCGATCCGCAAGCCCGTCGTCGACGCGGCCCGCTTCGACCACGTGTGGTTGCTCGTCCGGGACCTCTCCGGCGCCTACGCGATGAACCCGTAAAGATCCGTGAAGGCCTCCTTCCCTACCTTGAGAGTAGGGAAGGAGGCCTTCCCTACCTTAAGAGTAGGGAAGGGGGCCTTCACGGACTTCTGGGACCTACTTGCCGTAACCGGCCTTGCGGAGGGCGTCCGCGAGCGAGCCGCCCCCGCCGCCGGAGTTCCCACCCCGGTTGCCCCCGCCGCCGCGACCACTCTGGGCGCCGCGCTGCCCGCCTTGACGCTGCCCGCCGCCCTGACCGCGGTCACGACCGCCGCCGCCGCCCTGCTCACGGGCGGGCTTGCCGGGCTCGTCGTCCAGGCGCAGCGTCAGCGAGATCCGCTTGCGCGGCACGTCGACCTCCAGCACCTTCACCTTGACGATGTCGCCGGGCTTCACGACCTCGCGCGGGTCCTTGACGAAGTTCTTCGACAGCGCCGAGACGTGCGCGAGCCCGTCCTGGTGCACGCCGACGTCGATGAACGCGCCGAACGCGGCCACGTTCGTCACGACCCCCTCGAGACGCATCCCCGGCTTGAGGTCGCCGATCTTCTCGACGCCCTCGGCGAAGGTCGCGGTCTTGAACGCCGGACGCGGGTCGCGGCCCGGCTTGTCGAGTTCGGCGAGGATGTCGGTGACCGTCGGCAGCCCGAAGGTGTCGTCGACGAACTCCGACGGCTTCAGCGCCTGCAGCGTCCGCGAGTTGCCGATCAGCGCGCGGATGTCGGTACCGGTGGAGGTCAGGATCCGCCGCACCACCGGGTACGCCTCCGGGTGCACCGAGGACGAGTCGAGCGGGTCGTCGCCGTCCGGGATCCGGAGGAAGCCCGCGCACTGCTCGAACGCCTTGGGGCCGAGCCGCGCGACCTCCTTCAGCCCGGAGCGTGTCTTGAACGGGCCGTTCTCGTCACGGTGCGCCACGATGTTCTCCGCCAGCCCGGTCGTGATGCCGGAGACGCGGGTCAGCAGCGGCGCCGACGCGGTGTTGACGTCCACGCCGACGGCGTTCACACAGTCTTCGACCACCGCGTCGAGCGAACGCGACAGCGAGATCTCGGACAGGTCGTGCTGGTACTGCCCGACACCGATGGACTTCGGGTCGATCTTCACCAGTTCCGCCAGCGGGTCCTGCAGCCGTCGCGCGATCGAGACCGCGCCGCGCAGCGACACGTCCATGCCCGGCAGCTCCTGCGACGCGAACGCCGACGCCGAGTACACCGACGCGCCCGCCTCGGAGACGACGGCCTTGGTCAGCTTCAGTTCCGGGTGCTTCTTGATCAGTTCACCGGCGAGCTTGTCGGTCTCGCGTGACGCGGTGCCGTTGCCGATCGAGATCAGGTCCACCCGGTGCCGGGCGCACAGCGCGGCGAGTTCGGCGATCGAGGAGTCCCATTTGTTGGCGGGCTGGTGCGGGTAGATCACGTGGGTGCCGACGACCTTGCCGGTCGCGTCGACGACGGCGACCTTGACGCCGGTGCGGAAGCCCGGGTCGAGGCCCATCGTGGCGCGGGTACCCGCCGGGGCGGCGAGCAGCAGGTCGCGCAGGTTCGAGGCGAACACGCGGACGGCGTCGTCCTCGGCCGACTGGCGCAGCCGCATCCGCAGGTCGATGCCCAGGTGCAGCAGGATCTTCGTGCGCCACGCCCAGCGGACGGTGTCCCCGAGCCACTTGTCGGCCGCGCGGCCCTCGTTCTTGATGCCGAACTTGTGCGCGATGCGGGTCTCGTAGTCGGTCGGCCCGGTGCGAGGCTCCTCGGACGGCTCCTCCGACTCCATCGTCAGGTCGAGGATCTCTTCCTTCTCGCCGCGAAGCATCGCGAGGATCCGGTGAGAGGGGAGCTTCGTGTACGGCTCGGAGAACTCGAAGTAGTCCGAGAACTTCGCGCCCTCCTCGGCCTTGCCGTCGCGGACCTTGGCGGCCAGCCGTCCCTGCGACCACATCTTCTCCCGCAGTTCGCCGATCAGGTCGGCGTCTTCGGCGAAGCGTTCGACGAGGATCGCGCGGGCGCCGTCGAGCGCGGCCTGCGCGTCCGCGACGCCCTTGTCGGCGTCGACGAACACCGCGGCCGCGGCGTGCGGGTCGGTGTCCGGGTCGCTCATCAGGCCGTCGGCGAGCGGTTCGAGACCGGCTTCGCGGGCGATCATCGCCTTCGTGCGCCGCTTCGGCTTGTACGGCAGGTAGATGTCTTCGAGGCGGGACTTCGTGTCCGCCGCCATGATCGACGCTTCGAGGGCTTCGTCCAGCTTGCCCTGGCCGCGGATCGACTCCAGCACCGCGACCCGGCGCTCGTTGAGCTCGCGCAGGTAGCGGAGGCGTTCCTCCAGCGTGCGCAGCTGGGCGTCGTCCAGCATCCCGGTGACCTCTTTGCGGTACCGGGCGATGAACGGCACGGTGGATCCGCCGTCCAGCAGGTCGACGGCCGCCTTGACCTGCCCCTCGCGCACGCCGAGTTCTTCGGCGATCTTCTGCTCGACTGTCTGCAGGCCCTGCACGCTCACTCCCACGCTCCTGAAATCCGCCCTCGGGTGCTCTCGGACCCTGCATTCTGCCGCTCGCACCGAGCCGACTTTCGTATGGCCTCCCCTAACCGAACCCTTGACAGTTGGATTGGTCTGTACCATTTTGATGTGGCCGACGTCACCCGTTCGTGGAGGCCACCTGTGAAAGTCAAGCCGAAACACGCGTTCCTCGCCCTGCTGTCGTCACTGGCCGTCTGCCTGGGGGTGACTTTCGCGGTCTCGGGCAATGCCTCGGCCGCCAACATCCTGACCAACCCGGGCTTCGAACTCGGGACCACGAGCGGCTGGACTTGCTCCGGCACTTCCTCCGTGGTCACCACGCCGGTCCACTCGGGCACCCGAGCGCTCAGCGCGACCCCGGCCGGACAGGACAACGCCCGCTGCTCGCAGAGCGTCCCGGTGAAGGGCAACACCGCCTACACGCTTTCGGCCTGGGTGCAGGGCAGCTACACCTACCTCGGCGTCACGGGCACCGGGACGGGTGACAAGAACACCTGGACCCAGGGCGGCGCGAACTGGAGCCAGCTCTCGCTGAGCTTCACCACCGGCGCGTCCACCACCAGCGTCGACATCTACCTGCACGGCTGGTACGGCCAGCCCGCCTACTTCGCGGACGACGTCAACCTCGACGGTCCCGGCGGCTCGCCGACCACCACCCCGACGACGCCGACCACGTCGTCGCCCACCACCAGCACCTCGCCGACCACGTCGAACCCGCCGACGACCACGACGACCAACCCGAACCCCGGCAACCTGCCAAAGCACGTGATCACCGGGTACTGGCAGAACTTCTACAACGGCGCGAAGGCGCTCAAGCTCGCCGACGTCCCGACGAAGTACAACATCATCGCGGTGTCCTTCGCGGACGCGACGACCACGCCGGGTGCGGTCACCTTCACCCTCGACCCGGGCCTGTCGACCCAGCTCGGCGGCTACACCGACGCGCAGTTCAAGGCCGACATCAAGACGGCGCAGGCACGCGGTCAGAAGGTCATCCTGTCGGTCGGCGGCGAAAAGGGCACGATCCGCGTCGACTCCTCGGCCGCGGCGACCAACTTCTCCAACAGCATGAAGTCGCTCATCGCGAGCTACGGTTTCGACGGCGTCGACATCGACCTGGAGAACGGCGTCAACGCGACCTACATGGCGCAGGCGCTGCGGGCCATCCACGCCGGCGGCGGCACCGTCATCACCATGGCTCCGCAGACCATCGACATGCAGAGCACCGGCGCGGAGTACTTCAAGCTGGCGTTGAACGTCAAGGACATCCTGACGATCGTCAACATGCAGTACTACAACAGCGGCGCGATGCTCGGCTGCGACCAGAAGGTGTACTCGCAGGGCACGGTCGACTTCCTCACCTCGCTGGCCTGCATCCAGTTGCAGGGCGGCCTGCGGCCGGACCAGGTCGGGCTCGGCCTGCCCGCCTCGGGTTCCGCGGCGGGTGGTGGCTACCAGTCGCCCGGCAACACCGTCAACGCGCTGAACTGCCTGGCGAAGGGCACGGGCTGCGGTTCGTTCAAACCCTCGACGACGTACCCGACGATCCGGGGTGCGATGACCTGGTCGATCAACTGGGACGCCTCGCAGGGCTACGCCTGGTCGAACACGGTGAGCGCGGGCCTGGCCGGCCTCCCGTGACGATCCGCTAGACCGGGGCGGGTGCCGGCGTCGCGCGGGCGACGGCACCCGCCCCTTTCCATTTCCCCCGCATGAGGGCGTCCCTCGAAGTCCGGGCCATGAAGGGGTTCGCTTCGGCGGAGGGGGCGACGTAGCGGGAGCCCCTTCATGACACCCCCGGCGTGACCGCGCTGTCGGCAGGGGCGCGTTGTCACGTGACCTACACTGCTTCCCACGAGGTGGGGGAACGATGTGAATTCGTTGAATCCGCTGGTGGGGGTATTCGCGGATGACCGTGGAATTCGGAGTTCTGGGGGCGCTCGAGGCGAATTCCGGTGGTGTTCCACTGGAGTTGGGCCATGCGAGGCAGCGCTCCGTGCTGGCCGTTCTGCTGGCCGAGGCCAACAGGCCGGTTTCGCTCGACCAATTGGCGTACCGGGTCTGGGGTGATCGCCCGCCGTACCGTTCGGCGGGAACCTTGCGCAGTTATCTGTCCCGACTGCGGGCGACACTGCCCGACACCGCCGAATGCGCGATCGAACGCGGACCGGGGACGTATTCGCTGCGCGTCGATCCCGAATCCGTCGATCTGCTGCGATTCCGCCGCCGGATCGCCGCCGCACGCACGGAAAGCGACGATCTCGCGGCCGCCGCGTTATTCGCCGAAGGGCTCGGACTTTGGCGCGGGGAGGCGTTTTCCGGTCTCGATTCGCCGTGGCTGGCCGCCATGCGCGAAGTCGCCGAATCCGAACGCCACGCGGCACGGCTCGACAGCAACGACATCGAACTCCGGCTGGGCAGGCACGCCGGCCTGCTGAGCGTGCTCCCGCCGCTCGCCGAGCAGAACCCGTTCGACGAAAGGCTTGCCGCGCAACTGATCCTCGCGCTCTACCGCAGCGGCAGGCAAGCGGACGCGCTGGAGCACTACGAGAAGACGCGCCGGGAACTGGCCGATTCGCTCGGCACGGATCCGGGGCCGCGGCTGCGGCGGCTGTACCAGCTGATCCTGGGTGCCGATCCCGAACTCGACCTGCCGTCGGACCGGGACACCGCGCCGGTGCGGGACACGGCCACCGAACTCGCGCTCGTCCGCGCCGTCGCGGTCCTGCTGCTCGTCGTCGCGGAAGGCGGGTTCGCCGAGGCGGCCGACCGGGTGCTGAGCAAGGCCGGACTGATCGCCGACGAGGTGGACCTGGTGGAGGACCGGATCGGCGGTCCGCTGCTGGACCGGGGAGCGTTCATCCTCACCCCGCTGGGGGAAACGTTGCGGGAAGGCGTCCGCGGCGGGGTCGCGGGCATCGGCGCGGCGATCGCGGAATGCCGGGTCGCGGCCCGCCGGACCGGCGGCAGGCTGCGGGTCGGCTACGTCGCCAGTATCGGCGGCGACTTCGCGGCGAACCTGGCGTCGGAATTCGAACGGTGTAATCCCGGCTGCCGCGTCAGCCTGACCCCGACCCGGATCGGCACCGGCTCGACCGGCCGCGAACTGCTCGCCGAGGACGACCTCGACCTGGTACTGCACTGGTCGCCGGGCGGCGACGGGCAGGCGCTGGCGTTGCCGGGGCTCAGTGTGGGACCGGTGATCCGCGAGGTCCAGCGGGCCGTCGTCGTCCCGGTGGGCCATCCGCTGGCGCGGCGGACGTCGATCAGCGTCGAGGACCTCGCGGATTTCGAGGTGATCGACCCGGGAAAGGCGCTGAACCCGCTGGCCCGCGACCTGTGGACCCCGCCGGTGACGCCGTCCGGGCGACGGGTGCGGCTCACCGAGGACGACCTGACCGATCTGGTCGGCCGCCGCTCGATCGGCGCGGAGGACGTCCTCCCGCTGGTGGCGCGGGGTTACGGGGCGCACCTCACGGTCGCGTCGGTGCTGGATCGGTACCCGTTCCCCGGCCTGACGCTGGTCCCGGTCACCGACCTGCCGCCGATGGTCGTCGTCCCGGTGTGGCGGGCGGCCGAGGAAACCCGCCTGATCCGGGCGTTCGTCGCCTCCCTCGCCCCCGCCACCCCCCGCGTTCAGTCCTCTAGTTGCGGTAGTTCGACGTCGAAATTTCGCAACTAGAGGACTAAACGCGGGGGCCCGCCGTCCGGTAGTCGCCGAGGTCCAGTGCCTTCGTGCGGCGGTCGTATTCGGTCACCAGGCCCGGCCAGTTCGTGCTCACGCGGCCGTCGTCCTGCCGGTACCAGCTAGCGCAAGCCGTCCAGACGCTGTGCCCGAGACGTCGCTGGATCTCCCCGTCGTAGCGCTCCTCCACCTCCGGGAGAACGTCCATATAGGACACTTCAGGACGGCTGAGGTGCTCGACGGCCTGACGGATGTAGCGTGCCTGGCGTTCGATCATGTAGATGATGGAGCCCGCGCCGAGGTTCGTGTTGGGCCCGTAGACGCAGAACAGGTTCGGGAATCCCGGCACCGTCATGCCGAGGAACGCCCGCGCGCCACCGGTCCAGGCGTCGGACAGCGAACGCCCGCCGAGGCCCCGCACCTTCAGCTCACCGAGGAAATCCGTCGCCGCGAACCCGGTGCCGTAGATCAGGACGTCGGCCTCGTGCTCGACGCCGTCCTCGGTGAGCACGCCGGACGGCGTGATCTCGCTGATGCGGCGCGTCTCCACCGCGACGTTGTGCTGCGCGAGCGCGGGCAGGTACTCGTTGGTGAACAGGATCCGTTTGCAGCCCAGCGGATAGTCCGGCGTGAGTTTCTCGCGCAGTGCCCGGTCCTTGATGTACCGGCGCCGCAACTGGGCCGTGCGCAGTTCGAAGACCTTGGCCAGCGCGGGATGTTTCGTCATCGCGTAGGTCGCGTACTCGGCGAGGAGGAAGATCCGGAGCCTGCCGAGCAGTTGCGTGGCCGGGAGACGCCGGAACAGCCGTTGCTGCCAGCGCCGGTAGCGGGTGTCCTTCTTCGCCATGATGTACGGAGCGGTGCGCTGGAACACCGTCAGTTCGGCGGCTCGGCGCTGGACCTCGGGCACGAACTGGATCGCGCTCGCCCCGGTGCCGATCACGGCGACCTTCTTGCCGCGCAGGTCGACGTCGTGGTCCCACCGCGCGGAGTGGAAACTGGGGCCCTTGAAGGTGTCCTGACCCGGGATGTCCGGCAGTACCGGCCGCGAGAGCTGTCCGACGGCCGGGACGAAAACGTTTGCTTCGTACGTCTCGCCACCCGCGGTCTCCACGCGCCAGAGCCCGCGCTCCTCGTCGAAGGACGCGCCGGTCACTCGCGTGCCGAAGCGGATATGCGGTTCGAGCCCGTACCGGCGCACCACGCGTTTGAGGTACTCGTGGATGTCGGGCTGCAGCGAGAATCGTTGCGACCAGTCGGGATTGGGCTCGTAGGAGAACGAGTACAGCGGCGACGGGATGTCGCAGCCGGCACCGGGATAGGTGTTCTCCCGCCAGACGCCACCCGGTTCGGCGGCGCTCTCCAGGATGGTGAAGTCGTCGAACCCGGCGCGTTTGAGCTCGATCGCCGTCCCGACCCCGCCGAAGCCCGCCCCGACGATCACGGCCGACGTCTTCCCTGACCCCGTTTTCGCTGACCCAGTGCCCATGCCGATCGAACCTACGCAGCCCCCACCCCGCCCGGAAGTACACGCCCGGCCACTCGATCGAGATTTCCGGCCACCCCCTCCCGCGTTTAGGGGTCCTAACAGAATGATCTTGGGTGTGGTTTGATGTCGTGTCTTGGTGGTCTTCTGTGAGGGGTGGGCTGGGTGGGGCAGCGGCGTCCGTGGGAGGTCGATGATGGTCTGTGGGAACGGATC
>JAEBEO010000033.1:0-63756 GCA_049998115.1 Amycolatopsis sp. cmx-4-19
AACCGACTCGTCGGCATCCTCCACGGATGCCTCACAACCCACACCCCCTACAACGAACACACCGCCTGGCCCCACCACACCACCATCGCCGCTTGACACACAAAACCCAGGGATGTCTTCACGGACTCGCGATCGGCCGCGAGACCGAAAGTGATAGCAAAGGTCCCTTGCTCCCTCGGACGCTGCGCGCCAGGGCTACTTGCCGGTAGGGTGCCCCCATGGGCGAAGCGAGTCGGGTCACGGGACGGTTCCGCGGGACGTTCGATGCACTGCATTCCCTCACCTACTTCGCACCCGAGACGGAAGCGGCGCTCACCGACGCCGGGCTCCGGCCGGGGCGCATGACCTACTTCGCCGGTCGCGCGGCGCCGATGGGCGCGGTCGGCCCGGGCGTCGTCGCCGCCACTTTCTACAACTTCAACCCCGAACTGGTCGCCCGCTACATCCCCCGCGCGTGGACGCTGGCCACTCCCGATCGGATCATCGAGGCCCGGTTCGAAGCCGTCGACGCGACGCTCACCAGGCTGCTCGGCAAGGACACCCTCGACTCCAAGGAACTCGAAGAGGCCGCCGAACTCGCCCGTGAGGCGACCGGCGGCTGCCAGGCCGGTGGCCGCCCGCTCTACGCCGGGCACGCCGACCTCGACTGGCCGAGCGAGCCGCATCTCGTCCTCTGGCACGCGATCACCCTGCTGCGCGAGCACCGGGGCGACGGCCACATCGCGGCGCTCGTCCTCAACGGTCTCGACGGGCTCGACGCCCTGGTCACCCACACCGCCACCGGCAAGGGTTTCCTGGCCGCCGCGGCCAAGGAGTCCCGCGGCTGGAGCGACGAGCAGTGGGACGCGGCGGCCGACGCACTCCGCGAGAGGGGTGTCCTCGACGCCGAGGGCGGCCTCACCGAGGCCGGGAACGAGCTTCGCGAGCGGATCGAGGCCGCCACCAACGCCTCGTCGACCGGGCCTTGGGAGCACCTGGGCGAGGAGAAGACCCAACGACTTCACGAGCTTTGCGGCCCCTTGAGCCGTCAGGCCGTGGAAGCCGGTGCTTTTCCCGCGAATGTGTTCTCCACAGGCCGGTAATCACGCTATGTAGTGAAAATGCCTGTTAAGTTTTCGCTTTGGGTAACGGAAGCGTGACTTTCACTTGATCGGCGCTCATGATTTTTGTCGAATGCGCGCTCACACTGCGGACTCGCGGGAAGCCACCGAACGAGTCATGTCACACTTGTCACGGCTGGATCACAGTCGGCCAACCCGCACTCACAGTGAGCAAGGACGGCGCAACCGGGTGAGTTCGGCAGCACACTGCGAAATACGGGTGGTCGGGGTTAAACCTGACGACCCTTGCAACGATGATGGAGACCGAGGATGGTCGTGGTGCTGTGCCTCGCTCTGTGATCGGTCGACAGAAGCACATCTACAGAGCGCACTTTGACCACTACCCCTCGTGACGCCATGATGTTCCGAAGCACCACCGAGCCAGAACCGCGCGAAACCCCTCTCCGCGCACCGGGAGTAATGCGATGATGACCTTGACCACCCTCGACACGCTGGCCGCCGGCGAACTCGGCACTGGCAACGTCCGTACCTGGCTGATCGACAACATCATCCCGCTCGTACTGCTGGCGGTCGCACTTCTGCTCTTGTGGCTGGGTGGCGGCAAAGGGGACAACGCGGGTGTCATGCGTCGTCTCGCCGGTGTGGTGATCGCGCTGGCGATCATCGGTCTCGCGGTGAGTGGTGCCGGAGTCAACGTGGGCCAGTGGATCGCCGGCCTCTTCACGGGCTGAGGCAGGGCTCGCGTTGCGTATTCGTACCGATGACGAGGTTTATCGGGTCGACGCCGTGTGGCTCGGCCCGCCGAAAGCGACTTTTCCCTGGAGAGCCCGCTACGTCGCGTGGCTTGTCGGTATCCCGGTCTTCCTGCTCGTGCTCACCGCCGAACGGTGGGCAGGCTGGAGCTTCGGGTTCTTCTCGACCGCCTGGGCTTTTGTCGCCACAATTGTGATCACCCGATTGATCACGGCCAAGATCAGCCACGAGCGCCCGCTGGGTGCCGTGGCCGCGATGGCGGCGAAAGAGCTCAAATCACCAAGAGAACGGACCACGGGTACGGGCGGCGCAGCCAGCGCCTCCCGCGTCCGGGTACGGGCGACGCGCCCGTTGCCGAAGCACCGCAGGAGACGGCAGTACCAGCACCACGGCTACGGCGGCGGCGCCGGAGCTCAGGGAACACCACGAGCGCGTCGGGGCCGTCCTGCGGCCCGGGCCGGGAGGTAGTCGTTGTTCGGTCGCGGCGGAAGCCGAGGAAAACGTGATCGTGACCTGCAGCAAGGGGCCTGGAGCCAGCCCCAGCAGGTCCGCTCCGCGCAACCCAAGAACACCGGCGGCAAGGGGAGGCGGCTGCCCGGCGAGGCGGCGATTCCTTCCTATACCCCGTCGATAGCCGCACGAAGCATCGACGGACACCTCCTACGCACCGGTTACGAGGTCTACGCCTGGTACCGGCTCGCTCCGCAGCGCTGGTCGTTCCGTTCGGACTCCCAGCGCCGCGACCTGATCGCCGCGATCGCCGGCCAGTACGCCGAACTCCAGGGGCGCTGGCTGCACCTGCGCGTGACCAACCGGCCGTACCCGATCCGCATGTGGGCCGAGGCCCACGTCCACAACGCCGTCGGACGTCCTCAGGACGTCCAGGGCGCGTTGTCCTTCGACGACTATCTCATCGGCGAGCAGCAGCAGCTGATGGGCCGTTCGATGGCCGAGAAGGAGGTCTATCTCGGCGTCCAGGTGCAGACGCGGCGGATGATCGACCGTGCCGTCGAAAGTGCCGCCCCGGTACTCCGCAAGATCCTGCCGGAGGCCGTCGACGCCGAACTGGCCGCGCTCGACTCCGAGGTCGAACACCTCGACCAGGTGATCGGTTCCGCCGGGCTCGAAGGCCGTCCGGTGCACGCCGAAGAGATGTCCTGGCTGATGCACCGCTCGTGCTCGCTGGGCCTGCCCGCACCGCGCAACATGCCCGCCGTCCCGGGCGCCGCCTGGGAGCCCGAGGACCTCGCCAGCTTCACCGACGCGGCGGACTTCCACGCCGAGCCGTACGCGCCCACGGTCACCGTGCGTGGCCGCACCGGCTCGAACGCCGGGGTCTCACGGCATCTCGCCGTCCTCACCGTCGGCCAGATGCACGGTCTGCAGATCCCCGAGGTCGACGACCCGTGGATCCAGCACGCGGACCGGCTGCCCGCCGCCGTCGAGGTGTCGGCGCGGATCTACGTCCGGCGGCCCGAAGAAGTCGCCGGCGAGCTCCAGCGCCAGATGAACAAGGTGCGTTCGCAGGTCAAGCACTACACCGACGAGCACGAACTGGAGCCGCCGCAGTCGCTGGCGCGCCAGGCGGGCCGGGTGCTGGAGATCGACGACGAGATGACGTCGGGCTTCACCGCGCTCGCCACCCGCGTGCGGTCGTGGTGGCGGCTGGCGGTGTCCGGGCCGACCGAGCGCGACGCGCTGCGCCTGGCACAGCAGCTGCTCGACCTCTACAAGCCGAAGATCGCCGTCGAGCACCCCGAGGCGCAGTACGCGCTGGCCAGGGAGTTCATCCCCGGTGAGCCGCTGGCCTCGGCGGCGTACATGCGCCGCGGTTCGGTCGTGTGGGCGTCGTCGTCGGTCCCGACGGCCACCGCCGAGGTGGGCGACCGGCGCGGCATCCTGCTCGGCGAGACGGTGACCGCGACCCGGCGCCCGGTGGCGTGGGACCCCTGGATGGCGCAGGAGATCCGCGACGGCTCGGGCCTGACGGCGATGGTCGCCGGACTCGGTGGCGGCAAGTCGTTCCTCGGCGGCGGCATCGTCTACAAGACGCTCCGCGCGGGCGCGCACTGGACGATCCTCGACCCCTCGGGCCCGCTGTCGCGGCTGTGCGACCTGCCCGAGCTGCGCCCGTACGCGCGGAACATCAACCTGCTCAACGCGCAGCCCGGCATCCTCAACCCGTACCGGGTGGTCGCCGAGCCGCAGATCGAGCATTTCATGGACGAGGACGACCCCGAGCGCTCCTGGCGGCGGGAGAAGGCCCTCGCGGGCGCCACGCGGCGGCGTCTCGTGCTCGACGTCCTGACCGGCGTCCTGCCGTACGAGGTCTCGCGCATGGCGCAGACCCGGATCGTGCTGCTGCGTGCCGTCCGCGCGGTCGGCGGCCGGTTCGAGGCCGATCCCGGCCAGGTCATCGACGCGCTGCGCCGCGACTCCAGCGAGCACCACGAGCACGCCGTCGTCGTCGCGGACTTCCTCGACGAGATGCGTGAGCGGATGGCGCTGCTCATCCCGGAGACCGACGCGGACCCGTACGCCGAGACCCGCGACGACCGGATGACCGTGCTGACCATGGCGGGGCTGACCCTGCCCAAGGACGGTGTCCCGCGCGAGTACTGGACGGACGCGGAATCACTCGGCGTCGAGATGCTGAACCTCGCCGCGTGGCTGACGCAGCGGTCGGTGTACGAGAAGCCGAAGGAACTGCGCAAGGGCGTCTGGATCGACGAGGCGTTCTTCCTCTCCGAGGTCCCGACCGGCCGCGTCCTGATGAACCGCTTCGCGCGTGACTCGCGTAAGTGGAACGTCCGGGTGCTGCTGTCGTCGCAGATCCCCGCGGACTTCCTGAAGATCCAGGGTTTCGTGGCGTTGCTGGACTCGGTGTTCGTCGGCCGTCTCGACGACGACGACGCCCAGGCCGACGCGCTGCGCCTGCTGAAGGTCCCGGTCGGCGTCGGCTACGAGCAGGTCGTCGCGGCGCTGGGCCGCCGTCCCGGCTCGGCCCGCGATCTCCAGCGGGACGTCGAGCCCCGGCAGTTCATCTTCGGTGACGGCGCGGGCGGCGTGGAGCGGATCCGCGTCGACTTCTCCGGACCGCATCTGGAGCACCTGCGCCGGGTCATGGACACCACGCCGGGCTCACCCGACGCCAAGCCGTCCAGGCCGGGCAACGAACTCGCGGTCCCGGCGGAGAAGCAGTTCGTGGCCTCGCCGCCCGAAGAAGACGACTTCGAGCTCGAAGAGGACCTCGAACTCGCGGCCGAACTCGAGGTCGGCCTCACCGACGACCAGATGCTCGGCGCGCCGGACCCGCTGGCCGCCGAGACGGGCGAGGTGCAAGGCGCCGTCCACAACGGACACAGTGGCAACGGTGAGCAGCACGCGCGCGCCGGCAAGGGTGGCACCGGCAGGGACGCCGCATGAACACGGTGATCACGCTGGCGTTCGTGCTCGCGTTCGCCGCCGGCTGGCACGCGCTGCGGCGCCGCCTCAAAGAAGGACCGAGACCGGGAAAGACCAGACCCAGCCGCCGCGCGACGATGTTCGTCGTCATGCTGATCCTGGGCCTGCAGGCCGTGGCGACCGCCCCGGCGGCGTCGGCGGCCGCTTGCGGTGAGGCGCCGAACCCGGAGCGTCCGGGGTCGGGCATGGTCGGCGCCATCGACCCGGCCGAGGGACACGGTGAAGCCGGAAGCGCCTACATCGACTACAGCTACGCGGGTCTGGTGTGGCAGAACTTCCAGACCAATTGCAGCCCGATGGCAGGCCTCACCTCGCCGGACTCGACGATCGACACCTGGGCGGGCAACCAGCTGTTCAATCTCGGCAAGAACATCGTCGCCGCGACGAACTCGCTGCACTACACCGTGCTCGACGGTGGTCTGCTCAACCCCATCGACAACGCGGTGAAGTCCGGTGCGGAGAAGGTCTACAACAACATCTACGCCCAGCTGTTCGGGCTGGTCGCGCTGATCCTGTCGATCATGATGTTCCGCAACATCTGGCGCGGCGATCTCGCCGCCGTCAGCAAAAGAGCGCTGTACGCGCTGGCCGGGGTGTGGCTGGCCGCGTCCTCACTGGCGATGCTGCGGTACTACGACCCGATCGACAACGCGATCGCGCAGACGACGAAGAACATCCAAGCCGGTTTCGTCGACGACTCGGAGGACAAGGTACTGCGGCACATCCTGCCGACGACCCTGCACAACGAGATCGTCTACAACAACTGGTTGCGCGGCGAGTTCGGTTCGCCCGACGTCCCGCAGGCCGCGCAGTACGGCCGCCCGCTGCTGGACGCGCAGGCCTTCACCTGGGCCCAGATCCGCAACGGCGACGACGCGAATGTCACCGTCGTCGACGGGAAAAAGGCCGCGTACAAGGACATTTCGACGAAGCTCGGCCCCGCGACCGGCTACTTCACCGGTGAGGACGGCAGCCGGACCGGTGCGGGATTCCTCGCCTTCGGCCAAAGCCTCGTCTACGCGCTGTTCCAGCTGCTGGCGAAGATCTCCGTGCTGCTGGCCCAGGTGCTGATCCGGGTGCTCACGCTGACCGCACCGCTGATCGGCCTGATCGCACTGCTGCAGCCTGAGATCCTGCGTCGCGTGCTCAAGGTGGCGGGCACGGTGGCGTTCAACCTGGTGGTGCTCTCGGTGCTCGCGGGTGTGCACGCGTTGCTGCTGCAGGCGATCCTGGGGATCAACGGTCTGTCGATGCTGACGAAGATGGTGGTGGCCGGACTGATCACCGTCCTGCTGTTCATGATCGGGCGCCCGGTGCGACGGCTGTGGCAGATGGCGGAAATGTCGGTGGGCATGGTCGGTGGTGCGGTGCCTTCACCACGCGGCGGTTTCCTGTCCCGCTTCCGCAAGAAGAGCAACGAGCCGACTCCGCAGGACGCCTTCTGGCAGAACGTCCGTGACACCGACGACGTCGTCGACGGAGACCTTCGTGGTCCCGTGGGCGCGACCATCGGCGGCGGCCGGTTCCGGCCGGAGGCGACGATCTTCGCCAGCTCCCAGCGGCTCGACAACGGGTCCGGCGCGGTCCGGCCCGCGGCCGCGTGGTCCGGCGCGCCCTGGCCGGGTGCGGTCGGCGGGGGCGGTGGAATGCCCGCGTTGCCCACCGGTGGCGGCGGGGGAGTCCCGGTTTTCGGTCAGTACAACCCGAACGCGGGGAATCCGGCCGACTCCATGTTCACCTCCGGCGGGCGGAGCCCGGTCCAGATTCCGAGCCGCCGGGTCGACACGTCGCCGGTCGCCGATCGGCGCTGGAGCGACGAACCGGAGCCGGTCGTCGTGCCCTCGCGGATGAATTCCGCGGGTGGCGGGTACACCACTCCGGATTACTCGGGCACCGTTCCGGTGCAGCCGGGGCCTTCGACGCCGCGTCCGCGCCGGGTCGATCCCGAAGTCGTGGCGGGTAAGCCGGTTTTCGTGCTGTACCGGCCTTCGCGCGGGCTGGAGGTCCGCGAGGAAGTCCGCGACACAGACCACGCCGTGGGGCGGTGACCCGTGCCGATCCGGACCAACCGCGGGCGCACCGCGGTCTATCGCAGGCTGTGGGGCTGGCCGCTGCGCTCGCCCCGGCATCTCATCGGCACGCTGGTGATCCTCGCGGTGCTGCTCACCGCGGTGGGCATCCTGCTGCCCAAGGCCGTCGGAAAACCGGGGCAGGGGAGCATCGCCGGCACGGGTACTTCGACGACCACCACCTCGCGTCCGGGCGTCGCGGCGCCCGTGACCGTGACATCGACGTTGCCGCCGAGGCTCTCGAGCCCGCCGCCGCCGTCGTCCGCGCCGATCGATCAGGACGGGACCCGGGCTGCCAAGGAGTGGGTGACGGCGTGGGCGAACCATCCGGACGGTACGACGACCGAACAGTGGCTCAAGGGGCTGGAGCCCCGCACCGACGTCGAGTACATGGCGAAGCTGGCCACGGTGGATCCGGCGAACATCACCGCGACCAAGGTCGTCGGGGACCCGCAGGTCGTCTCGTCGGTTCAGGGGTCGATGGACGTCGACGTCCAGACGGACGGTCCCAGGGTCAAGGTGACCGTCGTCAAGACGAACGCGGGATGGCGGGTCACCAACTTCACGCAAGCGGGCTGAGCCGATGAAGATCGGGATGCTCGTCGGCGTGCTGATCGCCGCGGTCTTCGCCGCGGTGATCACCACGAGCACGGTCGCGAAGGTGGTGACCGACTACACCGAGGCGCAGGCGGGCGGCATCGTCAACACCTCGTGTGACGCGTCGGTCGGGCCGACGCTGCCGGGGCAAGTCGATCGCGGCACCGTCGACATCCAGAAACTGGACCAGGACCAGCTCGGGATCGTCGCGCTGATCGTCATGGTCGGCAAGCAACGGTCGCTGTCGCCGCGTGCCTGGCAGGTGGCGATCCAGGCCGGGATGACCGAGTCCAAGCTGCGGAACCTGACCCACGGTGACCGCGACTCGCTCGGGATCTTCCAGATGCGGCCCTCGATGGGCTGGGGCACCGTCGCTCAGGTCACCGATCCGCCGTACCAGGTCAACAAGTTCTACGACGTGCTGCTGGCCGTGCCGGACTGGGAGAACATGCGTCCCGGCGACGCGGCCCAGCGGGTGGAGCGGTCCGGGTTCCCCGACCGGTACCACGACTGGGAGCCGATGGCCGCGATCCTCGTGCAGAAGGAAGGCCAGGTCACCGACGTCGTCGGCTGCGGCACGAGCGTGGGCAGCGTGGTGCCGCCGAGCGAGGCCGCCGCGCAGGCCATCAAGTTCTCGCTCGCGGAACAGGGCAAGCCGTATGTGTGGGGCGCCACCGGCCCGAATTCGTACGACTGCTCCGGGTTGATGCTGCGGGCCTACGAGTCCGCCGGGATCATCCTTCCGCGTGTTTCGCGGGACCAGTACAAGGCAGGCGCGATGCTGCCGGTCCGCCAGGCGCAGCCGGGTGACCTGCTGTTCCTCGCCACCGTCCCGTCGAACCCGGCGACCATCCACCACGTGATGATGTACCTGGGCGAAGGCAAGATCGTCGAGGCACAGCAGACCGGGGTGCCGGTGCACATCCGCGATTTCTCCTTCGACGAGGCCGAAGTGGTCGCGCAGGCGGTCCGTCCTGGCGTTTAGCATGGTGAACGGGTGGTTTCGCGACCGCGGGACCACCGGATTCACCCGAAGTGGCGGCCTGTCCACCGGCACGCGGCCGCACACTGGCAGAGGATGAAGAACGTGGCACGGAAATTCGGAAGGCGAGGCAAGCCCGCGGCGGGAGCCGGCCCGGAGGTCGATCCCCGTGATCTCTTCGGTACTCCGCAGCCCGCGCGGCAGGCGGCCAGGCCGGCGTCCAGCACGCCACTGGCGGACCAGCTGAACCAGGGCTGGCCGGGCGTCGATCCCGGTTACGTCGTGCTGCCGCGTTCACTCGCCGAAGGGATGTCGCTGCCGTGGCAGCAGCAGATGGCCGCCCTCCTGGCCCAGTTCCACCACGAGAACGCCCGGCTCGCCTGGCCGATCTACCGCGTCGTCCCTTCGCGCTACGAAAAGCTCATCGACCTCGACGAGGAACAGCTGGCCGAGGCCGGCTACCTGGTCGAGATGGATACCGAAGGCGAGATGATCTACCGCGAGCGCAGCGGCCGGAAGATCGAGGACCCGGCGAGTACCACGGTGCTCGTCTCCTGCCTCGACCCGATCCCGAAGCCCGCGCCACGTCAGGCGCCTCCGCCGTCACAGACCGCACCGCCACCCGGACAACAGCAGCGGCAGCAACAGCAGCCTCCGCGTGCTCCGGCGCCGATGAACATCGGACCCGCGCCGGTGTGGCGGACGGTCGCGCCGCAGGCCGGGCAGCCCGCGCCGCCGGTGGCGGGGGTTCCCGCCGCGGGGGCTTCCGCTCAACCGCCCCTGCCGCAGCCCTCCGCCGCTCCGCCTCAGGGCGTTCAGGCACCACCGCCCGCGGTGAGCGCGCCTCCGGCCACACCGGAAGCGCAGTCAGCCGCGCCGCCCCAGGCCGAGCCGCAACCCGAGCCGCCGCAGGCCGCCGCTCCGCAGACACCGGTCGCGCCGCCGCCCGTCGCGAGTGAGCCGCCCGCGACGACTTCGCCCTCCGAGGCGAGCCGACCACCTGCGGCGACTTCGCCTTTCGTGACGACTCCGTCTTTCGGAGGGAGTCAGCCTTCTGCGGCGAGTCCGCCGTCTTCGGGAAGCCAGCCGTCTGTGGGGAGCCAGTCGCCTGTGGGGAGCCAGCCGTCTTCGGGAAGCCAGCCGCCTGTGGGGAGCCAGCCCGCTGGGGCGAGTCAGCAGCCTGCGACGTCCGCGACGAATCAGCCGTCTGCAACATCCGCGACGAGTCAGTCCTCTGTGGCAAGTCAGCCGGTTGAGGTGACTCCGTCTTCAGCGGTTGCGGCAAATCAGCCGGTTGAGGTGACTCCGCCTTCAGTGACTGCTCAGCCCCCTGCGGCGAGTCAGTCGTCTGTGGCGAGTCAGCCGCTCGAGGTGACTCCGCCTGCCGCGCCGAGTCCGACTTCTGCGGCGAGCCCGTCGACCGCACCACCCACCGTGACTCCGCCACCGGCGTCGACTCCGCCCGGCCTGTCTTCGCGCCTGGAACCGCCGCAAACCGTGTCGAGCCCACTACCCCCGTCGCCCGCGATACCGCCCACGACCACCCCGGTCACCGGACCGCCCCCGGGCCCCCTGCCGCAGCGGACGGCACCGAACCTCCCTCTCGCGTCGGAAGCCGACACCCCGCCGCGCGGCATCCCGATGCATCGCGGCTGGTTCGACGAGCTTGCCGAAAACATCCCGGAGAGCTCGAAGCTGGACCCACCCGAAGGCGGCGAATTCGGTCCGACCGGTGAGCCGACGGAGATCCCCTACCGCTACCGCAAGTGATGACAGGACGTCCGGGTGGTGTCACGCTAGACGTATGTCGAGCGACCCGAACCCGGATCAGGGCTGGTACTACAACACCAAGACGAACCAGGTCGAGCACCTGGAACGAGGCCGGAGCGTCGATCTCCTCGGCCCGTACCCGGACGAGGCGACGGCCAGGCGCGCACTGGACATCGCCAAGGAACGTACGCGGCAGGCCGATACCGAAGACGCCAAGTGGAACGGCGACTGAGCGCCCGCTGACTCACCCAAGTCCGTGAAGGCCCCCTTGAGGGACCCAGGGTCCCTCAAGAGGGCCTTCACGGACTTGGCGCGCGAAACCGCAGGTCAGGCGTCCTGGCGGGCCAGTGCCGGGCCCAGGGTGAAGTCCGGGTCCACCTGGGCCGAGAGGTCGTCCCCGGCCCGCCCGTTGCCCCAGGCCCGCGCGTTCCGGAGGTGGAATTCGACGCCCTGGCGCTGGTAGCGAGCCCAATCGCGCTGTTCCGCGTCGACGGCCGCGAGCATCGCGTCCAGCGTCCCGAGATTGTGCGCTTCGAGTTCGCCGATCGGGCGAGCGCGGCGGCGTTCGGCGGCGCGGACGTGCCGCGAGTTCTCCATCCAGCCCAGCAGCGCGTCGCCGACCTCGTCCCGCAGGAACTCGATGTCCTCGTCCTCGGTCACCTTGTTGCCCACGACGACCAGCCGCACCCCGAAGTCCCGCGCGTAGTCGGCGTACTGCCGGTACACGCCGACGCTGCGCACGGTCGGTTCGCACACCAGGAACGTCACGTCGAACCGCGTGAACAGCCCGGAGGCGAAGGCGTCGGCACCCGCGGTCATGTCCATGACCACGTACTCGCCGTCGTCGTCGATCATGTGGTTCAGCAGCAGTTCGGCCGCGCCGATCTTCGAGTGGTAACAGGCGACGCCGAGGTCGTCCTCGTCGAATTGCCCGGTGACGCCGAGGCGCACGCCGCCGAACTTCCGGAAGCAGGCATGGAAGATCGGGTTGTCCTCGAACGGCCGGACCAGCCGTGACCCGCGGCCGGGCGGGGTCGTCTTGATCATCGACGCCGCGTCGGCGATCCGCGGGTTGTCGCCGCGCAGATAGTCCTTGATCAGGCCCATGTTGTCCCCGAGCGTCGGCCACGCGATGGCCTCTTCCTCGCTCGCGCCGAGTGCGACGGCGAGATGCTGGTTGATGTCCGCGTCGATCGCCAGCACCGGTTTCCCGGCGCCGGCCAGGTACGCGGTGAACAGCGACGCCAGGGTGGTCTTGCCGCTGCCGCCCTTTCCGACGAACGCGATCTTCACGCCACGGTCCTTCCGGTCATTATGAAAAGGGTATCGGTTTTCATTTCGGCCAGTAACGTACACCCGACCGGCCCGCGCCCGAACGGGCGATCGGCCGCTCCGGATCGGGATAGGGTTGGGTGGTGCCTCCACTCGTGATCAGGACACACACGGCCGGAGGGGACTTCGGTCGCCTGCGAGCCGAGTTCGTGCTGCCGGAGACGTTCGGTCCCGACGTGCTCGCCGAGGCGGAGGCGGCGGTCGTCGATCCGCTCGAATCGGCCGGGGAACGCGAGGACGCCACCGGTCTGCCCTTCGTCACCATCGATCCGCCCGGTTCGAAGGACCTCGACCAGGCCGTTTACGTCGAACGCGCCGAGGGTGGCGGGTTCCGTGTGCACTACGCGATCGCCGACCTGGCCGCGTTCATCCCACCGGGTGGCGCGCTCGACAAGGAGTCGCGACGCCGCGGGCAGACGCTTTACCTGCCCGACGGGAACGTCCCGCTGCATCCGCCGGTGCTGTCCGAAGGCGCCGCGAGCCTGCTGCCGGGGGAGACCCGGCCCGCCGTGCTGTGGACCATCGACGTCGACGCCCAGGGCGAACCGACCGCGACCCGGGTCCGCCGCGCGCTGGTCCGGTCCACCGAGCAGTTCGACTACGAGACCGTCCAGGCCTCGGTCGACGCGGGGAATCCGCATCCCTCGATCGCCGCGTTGCCGGAACTGGGCCGCCTGCGCCGCGAACTCGCGGTCCGGCGCGGCGCGGTCGAACTCCAGTTGCCGGAGCAGGAGATCAGCGGCGACCCCGACGGCGGCTGGGCACTGGTCCAGCGGCCGCGCAACGACGTCGACGCGTGGAACGCCGAGATTTCGCTGCTCACCGGGATGGCGGCGGCCCAGATCATGATCGACGCCAAGATCGGTGTCCTGCGCACGTTGCCCGCGCCGGAAGCCGAAGCGGTCGAATGGCTGCGCCGGTCCGCCCAGGCGCTGAACATCGACTGGCCCGAGGGCAAGAGCGTGTCGGAGTTCCTGGCCGCGCTCGACCCGGGCCAGCCCGCGTCCATGGCGCTTTACGCCGACACGACGAGACTTCTGCGCGGCGCCGGGTACACCGCGTTCGACGGCGAACTGCCGGCCCTCACGACGCACGCCGGCATCGGCGGCGCGTACGCCCATGTCACCGCGCCGATCCGGCGGCTGGTCGACCGGTTCGCCACCGAGATCTGTCTCGCCGTGAGCGACGGCCGCGAAGTACCCGCGTGGGTGCGGGCGGCGCTTTCGGAGGTGCCGGAGCTGATGACCGCGTCCGACACGCTGGCGGCGAAGGTGGAACGCGCCTGTATCGACCAGGTCGAGGTCTGGGTGATGGCCGAGCACATCGGCGGCGAGTTCGGCGCGATCGTGCTGCGCGCGGACGAGAACAAGGCCGAGATCCTGGTCGAGGATCCGCCGGTGATGTCCAAGTGCACGGGCGAGAAGCTGCCCGAAGGCGAGCGGATCCGGGTCCGGCTCACCGCGGTGGACGTCGACAAGCGGAAACTGTCCTTCGAGCGGGCATGAACGACGACCTCGGCGAGGAAGTCCCGTTGCGCGCACCGGCGTCGCGGGTGGTTTCGCTCGTGCCGTCGCTGACCGAGGCCGTCGAGGTGAGCGCGCCGGGCAGGCTCGCGGGCGCGACCGACTACTGCACCCATCCGGTCGATCTGGACGTCCCGAGGGTCGGCGGTTCGAAGTACCCGGACGTGGACAAGGTGCTCGAACTCGCCCCGGATCTGGTGCTGGCCAACTCCGAAGAGAACCGGCCTGAGGACGTGGAACGCCTGCGCGCCGACGGGATCCCGGTCTGGGTGATGGAGGCGTCGGCGACCGTGCCCGCCGCGCTGGGCTCGATCCGGCGGATACTGACACAGGCGTACGACCTCTCCGAGCCGGGCTGGCTGGTCGAGGCCGAAGACGCGTGGCGCGAGACGCGTCCGGAGCGCTTTCGCGCTGTCGTGCCGGTCTGGCGGAAGCCGTGGATCGTGCTCGGCCGGGACACCTTCGGCGGCGACGTCCTGCGTCGCGTCGGGATCGGCAACGCGTACGCGGACGACGAAGAGCGCTACCCGCGTCCGAAGCTCGACGCACTCCAGGAGCGCTTCGCGGCCGGAGACGCGAACCTGCTCGTGTTGCCCGACGAGCCCTACGAGTTCACTGCGGACGACGGCCCCGAAGCGTTCCCCGGCGCGAAGCACGTCCTGGTCTCCGGGCGCCATCTCACCTGGTACGGCCCTTCGCTCGTCGAAGCACACGCCCACCTCATGCGTTTAGTCCTCTAGTTGCGGTAGTTCGTCCCACGAACCACCGCAATTAGAGGACTAAACGCGAGGGGGATCAGAGGGTCAGGCCGGTCAGGACGGTGACGCGTTCCTCGGTGAAGTCGGCCATCGCCGACGCGGGGCCTTCACGGCCGACGCCGGAGTCCTTCACGCCGCCGTAAGGCATCTGGTCGGCACGGAAGCTCGGCACGTCGCCGACGAGCACACCGCCGACGCGCAGCTTCGCCGAGACGTCGAACGCCGTCGGCAGGTCGCGCGTGAACACGCCCGCTTGCAGCCCGAAGCGCGAGTCGTTGATCCGCCGCACACCGTCCTCCACCGACTCCACCCGCGTGATCGACACGACCGGCCCGAAGACCTCGTCGGCCATCACCGCCGCGTCCTCCGGCACGTTCGCCAGCACCGTCGGCTCGACGGTCGCGCCGTCGCGCTTCCCGCCGGTCAGCAGTTCGCCCCCCGCGTCGACGGCGGCCGCGACCCACGACTCGACCCGCTCGGCGGCGGCGGTGTTGATCAGCGGTCCGACGTCCACGCCGTCCGCCCGCGGGTCACCGGTCCCGAGCGCCCGCACCTGCTCCAGCACCTTCGCGCGAAGCTCGTCGTAGACGTCGGCGTGCGCGTACACACGCTGCACCGAGATGCACGACTGGCCGGCCTGGTACATGGCGAACGTCGCGATCCGCTGCGCCGCGAAGTCCAGATCCGTCCAATCCGGACAAACGAGGACGGCCGCGTTGCCGCCGAGTTCGAGTGCGACGTGCTTGCGCGGCACGCTGTCGCGGATTCCCCAGCCGACCGGCACGGAACCGGTGAACGACACGACCGGCAGCCGCGGATCGGAGACCAGCCGAGCCGATTCCTCGTTGCTCACCGGGAGAATCGACCAGCTTCCGGCGGGCAGATCGGTCTCGGCGAGGATCTCGCCGAGCAGCAGCGCGGTCAGCGGCGTCGCGGGCGCCGGCTTGAGCACGATCGGCGCGCCGACCGCGATCGACGGCGCGACCTTGTGCGCCACCAGGTTCAGCGGGAAGTTGAACGGCGTGATGCCCAGCACCGGGCCCTTCGGCACGCGGCGCACCAGCGCGAGCCGCCCGGTGCCGCCCGGGTCGGTGTCGAGCCGCTGCAGGTCGCCCGAGAACCGGCGGGCCTCCTCGGCGGCCCAGCGGAACGTCGACGCCGCGCGCCCGATCTCGCCGCGCGCCCACTTCAGCGGCTTGCCCGACTCGGCGGTGATCAGTTGTGCGATCTCTTCGGACCGCTCGCCCAGAACTCGGGACACGTGGTCCAACGCGCCTGCCCGCACGTGCGCGGGCAGTGTCGCGAACTCGCCAGAGACGTCGTGCGCGGCCTGGACCGCGGTCTCGATGTCCGAAGAGGACGGAACGTGGTGCGAGCCGGCCTCACTTCCGTCGAAGGAGTGGCGGACGACGGCGGTCTCGCCGCTGGTGACCGGCTTTCCGGCTACCCAGAAAGGAAAAGTGCTCACTTGGAGGCCTCCGTGCGGACAGCGTGCTCGAGGACGGACAGGCCCTCGTCGAGCAGTTCGGTGGACAGGGACAGCGGCGGCAGCAGGCGGACGACGTTCCCGTAGGTGCCACAGGTGAGGACGACGACCCCGGCCTGGTGGCAGGCCCGCGCGACGCGTTTGGTCAGCTCGGCGTCGGGTTCGGTGGTGCCCGGCTTGACGAACTCGGCGGCCAGCATCGCGCCACGCCCGCGGACGTCGCCGAGCACGCCGGTCTCCTCGGCCAGTGCGCGCAGCCGCGGCAGCACCGCGTTCTCGATGCGCTTCGCCGACTCCGCGAGGTTCTCCTGGCGCATGACCTCGATCGAGCCGAGTGCCGCGGCGCACGCGATCGGGTTACCGCCGTAGGTTCCGCCGAGCCCGCCCGGCGGGACGGCGTCGAGCAGTTCCGCGCGGCCGGTGACGGCCGCCAGGGGGAGGCCGCCCGCGATGCCCTTGGCGGTGGCGATCAGGTCGGGCACGACGTCTTCGTGCGTGGACGCGAACCACTCGCCGGTGCGGCAGAAGCCGGTCTGCACCTCGTCGGCGACGAACACGACGCCGTTTTCGGTGCACCAGCGGGAAAGCGCGGGCAGGAAGCCGGGAGCGGGCTCGATGAACCCGCCCTCACCCTGCACCGGTTCGAGGACGACGGCCGCGACCTGGTCGCCGCCGATCTGCTTCTCGATGCGGTCGATGGCGATGCGCGCCGCTTCGGGACCGGACAGCCCGTCGCGGTACGGGTACGAGCCCGGCACGCGGTAGACCTCGGGCGCGAACGGGCCGAAACCGTGCTTGTAGGGGACGGACTTCGCGGTCAGCGCCATCGTGAGGTTGGTGCGGCCGTGGTAGGCGTGGTCGAAGACGACGACCGCCTGACGGCCGGTGGCGGCGCGGGCGATCTTCACCGCGTTCTCGACGGCCTCGGCGCCGGAGTTGAACAGCACGGAGCGCTTCTCGTGGGTGCCCGGTGTCAGCTTGTCGAGTGCTTCGCACACCTCGACGTATCCCTCGTACGGCGTGACCATGAAACACGTGTGCGTGAATCGGCCCACCTGCTCGCGGACGCGGTCCACGACGGCGGGAGCGGCGTGGCCGACGTTGGTCACCGCGATACCGGACCCGAAGTCGATCAGGACGTTGCCGTCGACGTCGGTGAGCAGGCCGCCCTCGGCGGAGGTGACGTAGACGGGCAGCACCGAGCTCACGCCCGCCGCGACGACGCTCGCGCGGCGTTCCTGCAGTGCGCGCGAGGCCGGGCCGGGGATCTCGGTGCGCAGCCTGCGCGCGGTTTCGGTGGTGACGGTCACGGCCAACTCCTGCGGGCGCGGGGGACGGGTTCGCCTCCAGGATGAGTTCCGGACCGGCGCGCGTCAGCACGACATCTTGTCGATATCGGGGCGTAGAATTGGACAACATGGCACTGACGCTCCGCGCCCTCTCGGCCGAACGCACGCTCGGCCTGCGGGTGCGTGCCGCCGAGGCCGGGCTCGACCGTCCGATCGGCTGGGTCCATCCCACCGAACTGACCGATCCGCAGGCCTTCCTCGAAGGCGGCGAGCTGCTGCTGACCACCGGTCTCGCCCTCGACGAGGGCAACTCGCCCGAGTACATCCGGCGGCTCGTCGGCGCCGGTGTGGCGGGGCTCGGGTTCGGGGTCGGGCTCAGTCACGAGATCATCCCGAGATCCCTGGTGGACACCGCCGCCGAGGTCGGGCTCCCGGTTCTCGAAGTGCCGAGGAAGACACCGTTCATCGCGATCACCCGCGCGGTCTCGCGTGCCGTCGCCGCCGACGAGTACGCCTCGCTCGTACGCACCGGTAAGGGGCAGCAGGACCTGACCCGGACCGCCGTCGGCAAGGGTGGCCCGGGCGGGGTCGTCCGCAAACTGGCCAAGCTGATCGACGGCTGGGTGCTCCTGCTCGATTCCGCGGGCGCCGTCACCGAGGCATCGCCCGCTTCGTCACGGCATTTCGCCGGCGAAGTGGGCGGAGACCTCGCCCGGTTGCGTGCGGGCACGCTGGTGACGGCGCTGGGGGAGGACGAAGTCGTGCTGCAAACGCTCGACACCCGGGCGCGCGGGGTACTCGTGGTCGGTACCCGTGAGCCGCTCGACGCCGCGGCGCAGCATATCGTCAATACCGCGGTGTCCCTGCTTTCCCTTGCGCTGGAACAGAACCGGGAGCATGTCGCCGCGCTCCGGCAGGTGCGGTCAGGGCTGTGCGACCTGCTCGCCGCCGGGCAGGCCGAACTCGCCACGCGGACGATGAGGACGCTCTGGGGTGGTGTGCCGGAACCGCCGTGGCCGGTCCTGGCCGTCACCGGTCCCGCCGGGGCACGTCGTGCGCTCGCCGACACGCTCGACGCCGAAGTGTCCGGCGAGAGGGTGTTCTTCGGTGAGTCCGGCGCGTTCGTGGTCGCGCTGGGCGACGTGGAGGCGGTCTCGCGGCTGGCTTCCCGCACCGGAGGGCTGCACGCCGGGCTTTCCGATGCGGTGTCCACGGTGGATTTCCCGGCCGGGCTTCGTCAGGCGAAGCAGGCGGCCGAAGCGGCGAAGGCCGAGCGGGCCGAGCTCGTCCGGTTCTCCGAACACGCCGGACGCGGGTTCCTGGAGATGGTCGATTCCTCGGCGGCGCAAGCGTTCGCGGACAGTCTGCTGGCACCGTTGCGGCAGCACGACGAGACCGGCCGAGGCGAACTCGTGGCCTCACTGACCTGCTGGCTCGAACACCACGGTCACTGGGATCTGGCGTCGGCGAGGCTCGGCGTCCACCGGCACACCCTGCGCAACCGCGTGCGCAAGGTCGCCGACCTGACCGGCCGCGACCTCGATTCCCCCGGTGTCCGCGCCGAATTCTGGCTCGCGCTGCAGGTCAGCACTCGGAACTGACCAACGCGATCGGTGAGTCCCCGCATCGGCGGAGCACGGCGGCGTGTTCGGTCGTGACCGGTTCCGCGCCGGAGGACCACCACGCCGGGACGTCGACGTCGCGGACCAGCGAACCGGTCGCCTGCCGTGCGTTGTTCGACACGATCACCCTGCCCTGCGCGTTGACCAGCGCCACCCGTCCGCCGAGCGCGCGCAGTTTCGGCTGCAGCAGGCGCTCGACCTCGCGCACGTGGATGTCCGCGCCGACGACACCCGCGAACTTCCCGCCCCGCTGGACCGGGACGGTGAAGGTCAGCGTGTACTCGTCGGTGCAGAGGTAGTCGACGTACGGGCCGTTGATGTGGCGGCGGCCGGTGTCGCGCGGCACGGTGAACCACGATTGGCGCGTGTAGTCGAGGAAGTCGTCGCTGTCCGGGTCGAGGCTGATGATCAGCCGGGCCGGTCCGTCGCCTGCGGTCTCCGTCCACCATTCGAAGCCGAATTCCTGGTCTGCCAGTGTGTGCGGCGCGCTGATGAACCCGGCGCCGACGACCAGACCGCCGAGGACGTCGAAGACCTGCGGCCGGAGCCGGGTCAGGTCGTCCGCGGTGGCGCCGCCGGAAGCGGCCAAGAGCCCCTCGGTGCCGTCGAGAACCGGCTTCAGCCTGCCGAAGACGTCCTCGACCAGTGCCGATACCTGTTCGACGACCTCGGAACCGGCGGACGGTGTGTCGTTCACGATGCTCACCTCGGATGCCGCAGCTTAAGGGGCCAGAAGGTCCAAATGCACTTCCGTCAGCCGGTCTATCGCTTGGAGGATGTGCTCCTCGGTGAGCTTCCTGGCCAGCTCGCCGTCGCCCTGCGCGATCGCGGCGGTGATCGCGCGGTGTTCGGCGTACGCGTTCTCTCGGGTGCCGTGGGGTTCCAGCGGCAGCCACAGCAGACCGCCGCGTTCACTCTGCAGCTGTACTTCTTCCCTGGTCAGCCGGGGTGACTGCG
Source organism: Amycolatopsis sp. cmx-4-19 (assembly GCA_049998115.1). Lineage (GTDB taxonomy): Bacteria > Actinomycetota > Actinomycetes > Mycobacteriales > Pseudonocardiaceae > Amycolatopsis. The sequence goes on from JAEBEO010000033.1 coordinate 19,665, forward strand.
CGGCGGCGGCGACTTCGAGGTGGAACTGGCGCTCGGCGCGGGAAGCCTCGGTGCCGGTCGCGACGCGGATGTCCTCGGTGGCCAGTTCGAGCCGCTCGATGTCCTCGGGCGAACTCCGCTCGGCGGCGAGCTTGGCCGCGGAACCGGCGATGGCGAGGTAGTGATCGCCGACGTCGCGGAGATCGGACAGCGAAACCGTGCGAAGCCGCTCTCGCCACGAAGCGACCGAAGGGTTCGCCGGCGTCTTCACGAAGCTTCCGCCGCCTCGCCCGCGTCGGGTCTCGACGAGGCCCTGTTGCCTTAAGGCGACCAGCGCTTCGCGAACGGTCACGGTGGAGACGCCGAACTGGGCGGCCAGCTCGGCTTCGCTCGGCAGCTGTTCCGAGTCGGCCAGCAACCCGAGCGTGATGGCGTCGATCAGCCGCGCGGCGACCGCTTCCGCCCGCCCGACCTGGTCGAGTGGCGCGAACATCGCTGACCGCGCGCTGTGCGACAACCCCTTACGCATGGTGGCCCTTCGCCCGTACCGCTACCCGATGGAACCAATCTTGCCCCACCGTCGTGTCATTTAAACTATGAACTTATAGGTTTTGACCTTCTCGTCGTCCGCGAGGAAGCAAGGGACCTTTGCTATCGCCTCACGCCCCCGGGCCCAGTAGCCAGGAGCTCTCGTGCAGCAGTTGAAGCACTTCATCGGCGGTGAGTACACCGGATCCGCGTCGGGCGAGGTCGCCGACATCGTCGATCCCGTCACCGGCCGCCCGTATCGCACCGCCTCCGTCGCCGGCCCCGAGGACGTCGACCGCACACTCAAGGTCGCAGCCGCCGCTTTCGAAGAATGGCGAGAGACCACTCCCGCGCAGCGCCAGCTCGCGCTGCTGAGGATCGCCGACGCCGTCGAAGCGCGCGCCGAAGGCCTCGTGCTCGTCGAATCGGCGAACACCGGCAAGCCGATCGCGCTCACCGCGGCCGAAGAACTGCCGATGATCGTCGACCAGTTGCGGTTCTTCGCGGGTGCCGCGCGTGTCCTGGAAGGACGGTCGGCGGGCGAGTACATGGAAGGGCATACCTCTTTCGTCCGCCGAGAACCGATCGGCGTGTGCGCGCAGGTTACGCCGTGGAACTACCCGCTCCTCATGGCGGTCTGGAAGATCGCTCCCGCGCTCGCCGCGGGGAACACCGTTGTGCTCAAACCGGCCGACACGACACCCGCGTCGACCCTGCTCTTCGCCGAGATCTGCGCCGAATTCCTGCCACCCGGCGTGCTCAACGTGATCTGCGGTGACCGCGACACCGGGCGTGCGCTCGTCGAGCACGAGATCCCCGCGATGGTGTCCATCACCGGTTCCGTGCGCGCGGGGATCGAAGTCGCCGCTTCGGCGGCGAAGGACGTGAAGCGCGTACACCTTGAGCTCGGCGGTAAAGCGCCCGTAGTGGTCTTCGCCGACGCAGACATCGAAGCGGCCGCGGAAGGCATCGCCGCCGCCGGGTACTTCAACGCGGGCCAGGACTGCACCGCGGCGACCCGCGTCCTGGTCGACGGCGAGGCCCACGACGTGTTCGTCGAGGCGCTCATCAGGCAGGCGCGGGCCACCACCACCGGCAAACCCGACGACAAGTCGGTCAGCTACGGGCCGCTCAACAACGCCGCGCAACTCGAAAGGGTGGCCGGTTTCGTCGACCGGCTTCCCTCGCACGCGACAGTCCACTGTGGAGGTAAAACGTATGGGGACGAGGGTTACTTCTACGCGCCGACGGTGATCTCCGGTGTCCGCCAGGACGACGAGATCAGCCAGACGGAGGTCTTCGGCCCGGTCATCACCGTCCAGCGGTTCGGCTCCGAAGCCGAAGCGCTCGCCGCGGCCAACGGCGTCGAATACGCGCTCGCGTCGTCGGTGTGGACCACCGACTCCCGCATATGACCGTGCGCCAGAACGTCGAGTACGGCCTTCGGGTGAAACGTGTCCCCCGCGCGGAGCGGCGTCAGCGCGCGAGGGAAGCACTCGACACGGTGAGACTCGGCGAGTTCGGCGAGCGCAAACCCGACCAGCTCTCCGGCGGGCAGCGTCAGCGCGTCGCCCTCGCCAGAGCACTGGTCAACCGGCCGAAGGTGCTCCTGCTCGACGAACCGCTCGGCGCGCTCGACCTGAAACTGCGCCACACCATGCAGACCGAGCTCAAGCAGATCCAGCGCGACGTCGGCATCACCTTCATCTTCGTCACCCACGACCAGGACGAGGCACTGACGATGAGCGACCGCATCGCGGTGTTCAACGAGGGCCGCATCGAACAGGTCGGCTCGCCGGTCGAGGTCTACGAACGGCCCGCGTCGGCGTTCGTCGCCGGATTCGTCGGCACCTCGAACCTGCTCAGCGGGGGCGGCGCCGAGAACATCATCGGCAAACCCGGTGTCTTCAGCATCCGCCCCGAAAAGATCCGCATCGACGCCGATCTCTCGAAATCCGTGGCGGTCGGTGAGACCAGTGCGACCGACACCGTCTACGCGGGCGCGACCGTGCGCTACGAGGTCACGCTCGACGCCGGAGGCCAGCTCTCCGAGGTCCGGCAGAACACCGCCGAGCCCCCGGACTTCGAGGGCGGCCGCGTCCGCCTGAGCTGGCGGCACGAACACAGTTTCCGCGTCCCCGAAGCCGACACCCAGCGACCCGACACCTCTGCCTCACCCCTCAAGTAGCTCCCCAGCACCGAAAGGTTGTCAATGAAGAACAGGAAACTCGCGCTCGCCGGGCTGCTCGGCGCCGGCCTGCTCGTGGCCGCCTGCGGAACCTCCGGATCCAGCTCGACCACCGCCACGCCCGGCGGGCAGGGCTTCACCCCGCCGAAACTCGACGCGCTCGCCCAGCTCGGCCAGCCGGAAGGCCAGGTCAACGTGCTGGCCTGGCCGGGCTACGCGGAGAACGGCTCCAACGACCCGGCCGTCGACTGGGTCACCGGGTTCGAGAAGGAGACCGGCTGCAAGGTCAACGTCAAGGCGTTCGGCACCTCCGACGAAGCCGTGAGCCTGATGAAGACCGGACAGTACGACGTCATCTCCGCCTCCGGTGACGCTTCGCTGCGGCTCATCGCGTCCAGCGACGTCGAACCGGCGAACACCGCGCTCGTGCCGAACTACGTGGACGTCTTCGACTTCCTCAAGAACCGCCCGTGGAACAGCGTGAACAACGTGGCCTACGGCGTGCCGCACGGCTGGGGTGCGAACCTGCTCACCTGGCGGACCGACAAGGTGACCCCGGCGCCGACGTCGTGGTCGGTGTCACCGGTATCGCGCTGAACAACGCCTTCCGCACGATCCTCGGCATCGATCTCGGCCTGTTCACCGCGATCGTCGCGCACGCGACGTTCTGCATCGTGGTGGTGTTCAACAATGTCGTCGCGCGCCTGCGGCGGATGGGCGGCAATCTCGAAGAGGCGTCGATGGACCTCGGCGCCGACGGGCTCACGACGTTCCGGCTGGTGACGTTCCCGATGCTGCGGTCGGCTCTGCTGGCCGGCGGTCTGCTGGCTTTCGCGCTGTCGTTCGACGAAATCATCGTCATGACCTTCACGCTCGGGACAGGGCTGGAGACCCTGCCGATCTGGATCCTGAACAACCTGTTCCGGCCGAATCAGGCGCCGATCGTCAACGTCGTGGCGGCGGTGCTGATCCTCGCCTCGACGATCCCGGTCTACCTGGCGCAACGGCTTTCCGGCGACACGACCTCGGGCGGGCGGCTGTAGAAAGCGAAACGCCGGTGCGATCGCGAGGCCGCACCGGCGTCTTCAGTCACTCAGTAACGACGGTCTTCGATCGCTCCCGTCGACCCGTTGTAGGTGATGTAGCCGTTCTGGAAGTCACTGCGCTTGCCGGTCGGGGTGTTGTACTCGCCGCTGATCGGGAAGCCGAGATAGGACCCTTCCCAGCCGAGATCCCGCCACCGAAGGCGGATCGCCCCCTTGATCTCCCAGGCGACGGTGGTGCCTTGGCGCCAGTAGATCGAGTGATCGAAGCCGCCCTGGCGGAAGTGGTTGTACTTCCCGCCGTTCCCGGGCACCCACGTCTCGTCGGTGATGGGGTAGCCGAGCCCGTCTTGCCAGCCGAGCGCCTCATAGCGGTCACGGATCGATCCGTGAATCTCGAAGGCGTCCGTCGACGGGGACCAATAGATCGAGCCGTTCGCGCTGAAGTGGTTGTACCGGCCGACTCCGTCCGGGGTGGCCATCTCGTCGGTGGTCGGGTAGCCGAAGAACGTCTCCCAGCCCAGCGAACCCCACTTCTGCCAGATCCGGCCCCTCAAGAAGTGCGTGCCGGTCGCCGCGGTCCAGTAGATCGAAGCGTTGTTCTTGAAGAAGTGGCTGACCCGGGCGATCCCGTCCGGTGTGCCGACCTCGTCGGTGGTCGGGAAGCCGAGTGGTCCGTTCTCGGCGTCGGTCTCCATCCACTTGACGCGAATGGTGCCGTAGATGGCCATGGCTCCGATGCTGGAAGTCCAGTAGATCGAGGCGACACCACTGGTCGAGGTTCCCACGAAGTCGTTGTAGCGGCCGTTGTCCTTCCGGGCGGGCAGCTCGTCCGTGGACGGATACCCGAGGTACGCGTGCGCGCCGATCGCGACGTACTTGGTCAGGATCTCCCCGGAGACGGCCTTCACGTTGTGCTGCTCGGTCCAATACAACCGGCCTGTCGTGTACCGCTGCCAGTGTCCGTCGCCCTCGACGAGTTCCAGCCCCACCGGAGTACCCACCAGAGTGCGCAGAGGCGCCTCGTCGGCGTACCGCTTCTGGATGGGGGTCTGATACTCCTGGACCGACCCCTCGGGCAAGTCGACCGAGTACGGCTGGGACGACTCGGGCAACCGCGTCAAGGCGGGTGACAAGAACGCGACCTACGACGAGCGGAACCGGGTCCTCGCCGACGGCGACTACACCTACGCGTACTCACCGCGCGGTTCACTGGGCTAGCGCACGTCGTCCGGGAAGGAGGAGAAGTACTCCTTCGACGCCTTCGACCGGCTGACCAAGTTCGACTCGACCGAATACACCTACGACGACTTCGATCGCCTCTCGACCCGAGGCGGGCAGCAGTTCTCGTACTCGGGGATGGAACAAGACGCGGTCAGCGACGGTGTCTCACGGTCCGGCCGCGGCCCCGACGGTTCCTTGCTTTCGCTCTCGCAGGGTTCCGATTCCCGGCTCACGCTTTCCCACCGGCACGGCGATGTGGTCGGAGCCCTGGCACCCGCGTCCGGCGGCGTCGTCGACTCGACGGCGTACGACCCGTACGGCAAGCGGATCGCGTCGACCGGTGCCACGCGCGCGGTCGGTTTCCAGGGCGACTGGACGGATCCCGACAACGGGAACGTCAACATGGGTGCGCGGTGGTACCAGCCGGGTTCCGGCACTTTCGCTTCGCGAGACAGCATCGGCTTGCCGTTCTCACCGTCCATCAGCGCGAACCGGTACTCGTACGTCCTCGGCTCGCCGCTGAACTACTTCGATCCCGACGGTCACGGCTGGTTCAGTGACCTGTGGGACAAGGCCGGCGGCATCGTGCACACCGCGCTGGACGTGGCGGGCATGATCCCCGGCATCGGCGAGATCGCCGACCTCGCCAACGCCGCGATCTACGCGGTGGAGGGCGACTGGGAGAACGCCGCGTGGTCCGCCGCAGGCGCCATCCCTTTCGGTGGCAACGCCGCGACAGCCGCGAAGTGGGCACGCAAGGCCGGTGACTTCATCGGCGGCAGCCGCCGGGCCGGCCGGTACGCCGACGACGCCATCGATCTCGGTCGCCGTTATGGCGACGACGTCGCGGGCGCGGCACGCCGAACCGCAGGTGACGCCGCCGCGTCCGCCGCTCGCAAGGCGTCCGCCGCCGCGGCCGCACGTAAGGCCGCCGCCGCGGCTGCTCGTAAAGCGGCCGTAGCGGCTGCGGCCCGGCGTGCCGCAGCGATCCTCGCGAAGAAGAAGGCCGTCGCCGCCGCCGCCCGGGGCGCTGCCGAGAAAACGGCAAAGAAGAACCCGATCCCCACGTTGAAGGCGGCGTTGAAGCCGGTCTTCAAGGGCACGGATCTGGTGTCGTCGTCGCCGCTGGTGCCCGCTCGGATCGTGCAGTCGTTCAAGGCCAATGTGCAGGATTCCGGCCAGGTATTCGACTTCTTCAAGAAGCAGGTGGTCGGGGACGGGAACATCGTCCAGAACGTCGCCGAGACCGTGACGGCGGTGTCGGAGATCGCGCAGTCGGGTGTCTCTCCGGAGGACGCTCTTTCCGCCTTGGGTGGTTTGGCCGGGCGGAACAAGGGGCGGGGCAAGCATCACGACGAGTCGTCTGGTGGAGCAGATCCGGGTTGTGCGAGGAAGAACAGCTTCGATCCGAACACGCTGGTGGTGATGGGCGACGGGTCTCGTAAGCCGATCAAGGACGTCAGCGTCGGGGACAAGGTCCTGGCGAAGGATCCGACGACGGGGCGTACCGCTGTCCGGGTGGTGACGGATTCCCGTTCGCATGCGAGTCAGCGGACGTTGGTCGAGGTCGGTGTCGCGACTGGTGCCGATCGTGGGTCGTTGGTGGCTACGGATGAACACCCGTTCTGGGTCGAGTCGGAGAAGCGATGGTCGAACGCCATCGATCTGAAGGCTGGGCATCGGCTGGAGACCGGGGATCACCGGGATGCGACTGTCACGGGGACGCGGTCTTGGTCGGATACCCGGCGGGTCTACAACCTGACGGTCGACACGGACCACACGTACTTCGTCGCCGCAGGTCAAACGCCGGTCCTGACGCACAACTGCGGGGATTCTGATGATCTGGTCTATGTCTATCGAGCGCCGCAGCGAGGTAATGGGCCGGATGAACTCAAAAACGGCCTGAATCCGGATCGACATAAAACGGGCGACAAATTCGCGTATGTCGGCACCGAGGATGTGGCAAAGAAATGGGCTGACTATAATACGGGGACGCATGAAGATGGTTACATCAAATTCGGCCTCCCGCGTTCGGATTTGGATAAATTCAGTAAAGCTTATGATTATGAAGGTGGTCCGGGTAAGGAGTGGACCATTCCGCACGGTAGGATCGACGAGTTCAATGGTGCCACGGTAAGCAGGGAATGGATTCACATGCCATGGTAGAGGAGTCGGACATCCACGACCGGCCTTGTTCGGAGTGGGGGAGGATGGGCGTGGAGCTAGTGGGTAGCGTTGTTGATGTCGTGGTAGTTTGCGCGCATTCCTTTGGGTTGGGAGTCAAGGTTGTGAACCATGACTGCTATGGCCATGTCAATTCGCCTAACATCCTCGATGGTCCACTTGTTCTTGGTGATGCTTTGGATTTGATTGGGCAGCAAAAGTCTGCATTGGTCTTGTCTGCTGCTCCGGATAGGCAGCCTACCCTTTCTCTTCGTGGCTCCGATATTGCTCGAGTGGAATAGGTGGTTGAGTGAGGTGGCAGGGCGCTCGAGGATGTTTTGAGTTAGCGGAAAGTGCTTAAGGCATGCGGAAAGAGTCCGTAGCGTCTCGAAGTGCTGCAAGCATCCCTGGATCCGTCACCGCATGCCCTGCCGCTTCAGCGATTTCCAGCTTCGAGTCCGGCCAAGCCCGGTGCAGCTCGTAAGCCGTCGACGGCGGGCACACCGCGTCGTACCGCCCTTGCACGATCACGCCGGGAATCCCTGACAGCTTCCCGGCTTCCCGGATCAGCTGCCCGTCGTCAAGCCAGGCGCCGTGGCAGAAGTAGTGCAGCGCGAGCCGTGCAAAGGTGACAGCGAAGTCGGGCGACGCGTACTGGTTGCGGAAGGCCGGATCCGGGCGCAGGCAGACGATCGCGCCTTCCCAGGTGCTCCAGGCGATGGCGGCGCGCTCCCGGACCACCTGATCGGGGTGGTAGACGAGCTCGCGGTAGGCCGACATCGGGTCGTCCCGGCGCTCTTCGGGAATCGGAGCGAGGAAGGCCTCCCACTCGCGAGGGAAGAGATTCGCGGCGCCACCGCCATAGATCCAGTCGAGTTCGCTACGCCGGACGGTGAACACGCCGCGCAGGATGATCTCGGTGACGCGGTTCGGATGGGTCTCGGCGTAGGCGAGGGCGAGGGTCGCGCCCCACGAGCCGCCGAAAAGCTGCCATTGTTCGAGATTCAGCCGTTCGCGCAGTCTTTCCATGTCCGAGACGAGGTGCCAGAGGGTGTTCACCGACAGGTCGACGTCCGGCTCGCTGATGTGCGGGGTGCTCCTGCCGGTGCCGCGCTGGTCGAACAGGATGATCCGATAGGCGTCGGGGTCGAAGTGTCGCCTGGCCATCGGGGAGATGCCGCTACCAGGGCCTCCGTGCAGGACGACCACCGGTTTCCCGTCCGGGTTCCCTGCCTCCTGGCAGTAGATCCGGTGCCCGTCGCCGACGTCGAGCTTGCCCTCGGCGCGTACATGGATCGGCGGGTACAGATCGTCCATACCGACACTCTGCCCGAATCGGCGAGTGTCCGAAGGGTGGGGGCCCGCCCCCGCCGCCGGGCTGAGCGGGCCCCCGGTCTTCGGTCGCGTCAGCAGCCCGCCGTGGCGGCCACGTTCGCGAATCCCTTCCCGGCGCCGGTCACCTTGTTGCTCGCGCAGACCTTGTTCCCCGTAGCAGCCTTCACGAGATAGAAGCCGTACGCGTAGCTGGACTGCACGTCCGCGGTGTTGCCGGAGAAGGTGTTGTCGCGGCCCCAGCCGTCGAGCTGGACATGGACCTCGAAGCCGCCGTAGGTCGCGCTGTGCACGAAGACCTTGCTGCCCCGGTTGTCCGCGACCACGTAGTTGTTGCCCTTCATGTCCACCCAGCTGTCGGCGAAGTGCTCGCCGCTCTGCCCGGTCCCGTCGAAGACGTTGCCGCGCAGCTCGCCGCCGGTGGTCCCTTCCTTGATGTCGATGGACTCGGCCCGCACGTTCGGGCCGATCTTGTTGCCGAGCGCCTTGTTGCGATCGCTCCGGTCGGGCGTGCCGCCGGGCCAGTTGCCGTTCGCGGAGCCGAAGTAGATGCCCTCGCCGTAGCCCGCGTACTCGCGGCCGGTGTCGGTCACCTCGGAGTTCTTCACGACGTTGTCGGTGCTCGTGTACTGGAAGTGGATGCCTTCGTGGCCGACGGCGGTGACCTTGATGCCGTCGACGACGGTGTTCTTGACGCCGGTCGCCATCAGGCCCTTCTGGCCGCCGGTGATGGTGAAGCCGGTCAGGTTCCAGTAGCTGCCGGTCAGTTCGAGCGTGCGCCCCGCCGATGCTTTGACGACGGCGCTTCGCGGTCCCTTCAGCGTGATCCGGCTGCCAGAAGTGCCACTCTTCGCCGCCTTGAAGTTCCCGACGAAGGTCGTGTTGGCCGCGAGTTCGATGACAGTGCCCGGAGTGACCGAAGCTAGTGCGGACGTCAGTTCCGCCGAAGTGCCTACGCGGACTGTCGCGGCCTGTGCGGGGTACGCCGCCAGCATCGACAGCACCGCGGTACCGGCCGCGATGGCCAGAACCCGCTCACGAACACGCATCGGAGGTCCTCCTCGTCGAGGGATCGAAGCTCGGTCGTGGCGGCGACGGCTAGACCGTAAAGCAGCTTCCGAACGCTAGTCAAGAACATGATTGAAGTTCATATATGTGAACAACTAAAGGAGGGTCTGAGCGCATGGCCCACCCCGAAGAGAGCAAGGGACCTTTGCTATCACTCTCTTCGGGAAAGTGATAGCAAAGGTCCCTTGCTCTCTTCCTGCAGGTCAGGGACGGGTCAGTCGTGGAAGGAGTGCTCCGAGGCCGGGAATTCGCCTCGCCGGACGTCCTCGGCGAACGCCGTCGCGGCGCCTGCGAGCACCCCCGCCAGATCTGCGTACTTCTTCACGAATCGGGGCGTCTTGCCGCGCCGGAGCCCGGCCATGTCCTGCCAGACGAGCACCTGGGCGTCGCAGTCGGGCCCGGCGCCGATACCGACGGTCGGGATGGTGAGTTCGTGTGTGATCCGCTTCGCCGCTTCGGCGGGAACCATCTCCATGACGACCGAGAAGGCGCCTGCCTCTTCCAGGGCCAATGCGTCGGCGAGCAGTGCTTCGGCTGCTTCGCCGCGTCCCTGGACCCGGTAGCCGCCCAAGTTATGTTCACTCTGCGGGGTGAATCCGATATGTCCCATCACCGGGACACCGGCCGAGGTCAGTGCCTCGACGTGCGGCGCGAACTTCCGCCCGCCTTCGAGTTTCACCGCGTGCGCGCGGCCTTCCTTCATGAACCGCACCGACGTCTCCAGTGCCTGCTGCGGCGAGAGCTGGTACGAGCCGAACGGCAGGTCGGCGACGACCAGCGCCCGCTTCGTCGAGCGGGTCACCGCGCGGACCAGGGGAAGCAGTTCTTCCACGGTCACCGGAAGTGACGTGTCGTAGCCGAAGACGTTGTTCGACGCGGAATCCCCGACGAGCAGCACCGGAATGCCCACCTCGTCGAACAACGCGGCGGTATACATGTCGTAGGCGGTGAGCATCGGCCAGGTTTCGCCGCGCTCCTTCATCTCGCGAAGGTGATGAACCCGGACTTTCTTCCCGGACGCGGCTTGCGGCGCGGCGCCGGTCCCATACGGGGCGGCGAGTTCGCCGGTGTCCTTTTCGGTGGCAGACATCCTTGTCGACCGTCCTTCCCTCGAGGCCTCGAAGAGGTCCCCGGGTCGTGGAGCTGGAACAAGTCAAAGCGTGACACGCGCGGATGACGCCCCCAAGACCGTGCGACCAGCTTCACACCGCGGTGTCGACGCAGCGTCACGCCTGCGTAGGACGAAATTGAGACCAGAGGATGATGATCGTTGACAACCACACAGCGTTGTGTGACGTCAAGTAAGAGCAGCTGTAGATCACCTGTGTGTACCGCGAAAGGCCAGTATGGGAAACCCAGCGAGCCGTGTCTCGCCGTGGAAGGCGAGGGCGGGCGGCATCGTCGCCACCCTCGTGCAGCTCGCGGCCGTGTTCTCGGTGATCCTGCTCCTCGCCGGTGGGGTGAAGGGCCCGGTACTGAAGGCCGGCGACGTCGTCTTCTCCGCGCTGAGCATCCCGACGAACGCGAGCCTCGTGATCGTCCTGCTGCTCGTCGTCCTCGGCGCCGCGCTCCGCCGCCGCAAACGCGCGGCCCTCTACACGCTGCTGCTGTTCCAGGTCGGCGGGCTGGCGGTGACCCTGGCCTTCCAAGCCGCCCTGCTGTGGTGGCCCGAGCTGCTGAAACTGGGTCCGTGGCAGGTCCGGCACATCCCGCATCAGGTGTGGGTGCTCGCCGTCGCCGACGTGATCTCGATCGGCATGATCACGCTCCTCTGGATCCTGCGGCCCGCGTTCCCGGCCCGGCTCGCGCCGAGCGCGTGGCGCGACGGCCTCACCATGCTGTTCGGCGGGCTGGCCGCGGTCATCCTCGTCGGATGGGGGCTCAGCGAGGCCTTCCCCGGCCGCCTCGTGGACACCTGGGCGCGGTTCGCGTGGGTCGTCAACCACACGACCGGTGAGAACATCCAGCTGCGCCGCGTCGGCATCGGCGAAGGACCCGCCTGGCTCGACCTCGTCCTCGACCTCAGCGCGACCGCCGTCGCCACAGCCGCGCTGTACACGCTCTTCCGCGGCGTACGCAGCCGTCGCTTGAGGACAGACGAGGAAGAACTGCGCGTACGCCGCCTTCTCGCCGAACACGGCGAAGACGACTCTTTGGGCTATTTCGCCACCCGGCGCGAGAAGAGTGTCGTCTTCTCGCCGAACGGCCGCGCCGCCGTGGCCTACCGCGTGCTCGCGGGCACCAGCGTCGCGAGCGCCGATCCCATCGGCGATCCCGACGCCTGGCCCGACGCGGTCCGCGCGTGGCTCAACGAAGCACGCACCTACGGCTGGACACCCGGCGTCCTCGGCGCGAGTGAACGTGGCGCGAAGGTGTACGCGGACGCGGGGCTGCGTGCGCTGGAGATCGGGGACGAAGCAGTCCTCGATGTCCGCGATTTCAGTCTCGCCGGACCGGAACGCCGCTCGATCCGGCAAGCGGTCAAACGGATCGAACGGGCCGGATACACCACAAAGGTCCGGCGTCACAGCGAAATCCCGACCGACGAGATGGTACGGCTGCTGCTGCAGGCGCAGCAATGGCGTGGCGCGGAGACCGAACGCGGGTTCTCGATGGCGCTCGGCAGGCTCGGCGACCCGAGCGACGGCCGCAGCGTGATGGTGGAGGCGTACGACGCCCAGGGCGAGCTTCGCGGCATGCTGTCGTTCGTCCCCTGGGGCCGCCGAGGCCTTTCACTGGATCTGATGCGGCGCGACCGCGACGCCGAAAACGGGCTCAACGAATACATGGTCGCCGAGGTCGTGGCGGCGAGTTCGCATTTGGGTGCCCAGCGGATCTCGCTGAACTTCGCGATGTTCCGTGCCGTCTTCTCCGAGGGCGAGCGGATCGGCGCCGGGCCGGTGCTGCGCGCGTGGCGCGGCGTCCTCAGCATGGCGTCGCGGTTCTTCCAGCTGGAATCGCTCTACCGGTCCAACGCCAAATACGGGCCCGATTGGGAACCGCGATTCCTTTGCTACTCCTCGGCCCGGCGGCTGCCGCGGGTCGGCATCGTCGCCGGCGCGCTCGAAGGCTTCGTCCCGACCGGCCGGTCCGGGCGGGCGCTGAAACTGGAGACGGTCACCGACGAATTCGTCGCCGAAGTCCACCGCATCGACGCGAACGCGGCCACTCCCGCACCGAAGCAGGTGCGGCGTCCGGATCAGGTCCGCGTCCGGATGGCGAAGCTGGATCGCTTGCGGGAAGCCGGAATCGACCCCTACCCGGTCGGCTTCGCGCGCGAGGATCTGCTCGGCGAGGTCGTCGCGAAGTTCGGTGACCTGAACCCGGACAGCCACACCGGTCACCGCGTCCGGATCGCGGGCCGCGTGCTCGCGATGCGGAACCTCGGTGGGCTCTGTTTCGCCCGGGTCAAGGACTTCAGCGGCGAGATCCAGCTGATGCTCGACGCCTCCGTGCTCGATCTCGGTGGCTGGCGGCGCGGCGTCGACCTCGGCGACCACGTGGGCGTGAGCGGACAGGTCGTGACGTCGCGGCGCGGCGAGCTCTCCGTTCTCGTCGACGAGTGGACGGTCACGGCGAAGAGTCTGCATCCGTTGCCGGACAAGCGAAAGGGACTCACCGACCCGGAGACGCGGGTGCGGAAGCGCTACCTCGACCTCGCGGTGAACCCGGATTCGACGGCGATGCTGCGGATGCGATCGACCGTGGTGCGGGCGGTGCGGGAACGGCTGCACCAGGGCGACTACCTCGAAGTCGAGACGCCGATGCTGCAGACCGTGCACGGTGGCGCCAACGCGCGCCCGTTCGTGACCCACATCAACGCCTACGACATGCGGATGTACCTGCGGATCGCGCCCGAGCTGTACCTGAAGCGGCTGTGCGTGGCCGGGATCGAGCGGGTTTTCGAGCTGAACCGGAACTTCCGCAACGAAGGTGTCGACGCGACGCACAACCCTGAATTCACCATGTTGGAGGCATATCAGGCGTATGCCGACTACAACACGATGAGGACGCTGACGCGCGAACTCCTGCAGCACGCCGCGGAGGCCGCGTACGGCGCGCAAGTCGTGCGGCGACCCGGGCCGGACGGGAAGGTCGTCGAGTACGACATCTCCGGTGACTGGCCGGTGATCCCGGTGCACGAAGCCGTTTCCGAAGCGCTCGGGGCGAAGATCGACGCGGGGACATCGGTCGAGGAACTCCGGCGGCTGTGCCGGGCCGCCGGGGTGCCGGTGAACGAGGAGGCCGGGCACGGCGACCTCGTGCTGAAGGCGCACGAGCACCTCGTCGAGGGCTCGACGGTGTTGCCGACCTTCTACACCGACTACCCGACCGACGTGTCGCCGCTGACCCGGCAGCACCGCGTGGATCCGCGGCTGGCCGAACGGTGGGACCTGATCGCGTTCGGCTCCGAGGTCGGCACGGCCTACACCGAACTGACCGACCCGCTCGAACAGCGGCGGCGGCTGGAGACCCAGTCACTGCGCGCGGCGAGCGGGGACGTCGAGGCGATGGAACTGGACGAGGACTTCCTGCTCGCGCTCGAACACGGCATGCCCCCGACCGGCGGGCTCGGCATCGGCGTCGACCGGCTGCTGATGATGCTGACCGGCGCTTCGATCCGGCAGACGGTGCTGTTCCCCTTCGTCCGGCCGCAGGGGTAGCAAGGGACCTTTGCTCTCCTCGGGCTCTCTGACCTGCGGAAAGAGAGCAAGGGACCTTTGCTATCGCCGGGTGGCGGTGATCGGCACCCGCTTGTACCCGGACACGAAGTTCGACGTGATCCGCTCCGGCTTCCCGGCCGGGGCGAAATCGCGGAACCGGCTCAGCAGTTCCTCGAACAGGATCCGGATGCTCATCCGCGCCACGCTGTGCCCGACGCAGTAGTGCGGCCCGATGCCGAACGCGAGGTGCTTGTTCGGCTTGCGCCGGATGTCGAAGGTGTCCGCGTTCGGGAACTGCTCCTCGTCGCGGTTGGCCGAACCGAGCCAGACCACGACCGCGTCGCCGGCGGAGATCTTCGTGTCGCGCAGGACGACGTCCTCGGTGGCGTACCGCAGCATGTGATTGACCGGCGAAGACCAGCGAAGGGCCTCTTCGACGGCGGTCTGCCCGGTCTCCGGGTGCCGCGTCCAGTCTTCGAGCACGCCGGTCTCGATGAATTCCGCGAAGACGAAGTTCGGTGCGTGCGGCGTCGTGACGTTCGCGCCGAGCAGGAGGCTGTAGCAGTTGGCCACGATCTCGCTCGGTGACATGTGCCTGCCCTCGAACTCGGTCGAGATCAGCACGCTGAGCAGGTCGTCGCTGAGGTGGTCCCGCCGGTAGGAGACCAGATCCTGGAAGTAGACGAACAGTTCCCGGTGCGCGTTGGCGAGGGTCGCGTCCTTGCCGTCCGCGATCTGGAACTCCGGATCGTCGGCGGCCACGCAGGCACTGGTGAGCTTCGTCAGCCACGGCCAGTCCTCTTCGGGCAGTCCGATCATCCGCCCGGTGACCGCCATCGGCATGGTCATCATGGCCTGCGCGAAATCGAAGACACCGCCATCACCGAGCGGGGTGATCAGGTCCAGCACCAGTTCCCGGACCATCTCGCGCTGCTTGTCCACCGCGCGGACAGCGAGCGCCTTCTTCAGCCGCGCCTGCATGATCGTATGCCGCGGCGGGTCGGTGACCACGAGTTGCTTGCCGCCTGCCGGATCGTCCATGCCCAGCAGTTCGAGCATGGTGCCGCGTTCGGAGGTGAAGAGTTCCGTGGTGCGCATGACGAAGTCGGTGTCGGCGAACTTCACGACCGACCAGAAGCCACGCTCGGCGTCGACCTGGTGCCAGGTCAGCCCGTCCTGTTCGCGCAGTTCGCGCCATATCGAATGCGCGTCGCCGTCCGCGTACAGGAAAGGGTCGACGAGGTCGGTGCCGCCGAAATGCACCGGACAACCCCTGGTGGCGTCCTGGACCGTCATGCGCGCGTTCCCTTCATTTCGCGGCGGACCGCGATGATCTACTCGCACCCGAATGGCACAGCGGTGGCATACGCCGAACACCCCAGTCGCCACTACGGCCAATGGACCAATGAATACAAGAAACGGCGGTAGTCGCCGTCCCTCTCGCTCAGCTGGGGGATACCGGACTTCTTTGTGCGGCTTCCCTGACAGCGCAACACATCCACGGCCATTCTCGGTAGCCGTGTTGTTCAACCCCAGATGTCGGCCGAGTCAAGCACGCCTGTTCGAGCAGTGTCAAGGGTGTCCGAATCACTGCTTTCGTAGTTCAGAGGTGAGAAGTCCACGAATGGACGAGTTGACAGTCGCGGCGGTGCCCTCGTAGCGTCTTGATGGCAAATGGGGGTTCGATTTCTGGGGAATTCAGCCACCGCGTTAATGGCGTTTCGCGTTTTCGCTGTGCATTTATTCTTTCCATTCAGGCTGTTCACCGACCGGGGGAAGCGGCAGAAGAATGCCATCTGAATCGGCCAGTGTCTGGCATGTCGCCACGCCCACCCAGCAGGGCATCTGGATCGTCGACCGGATCGACCGGCTGCGTCCGACGTACCTGATCCCGTCGGTCATCGAGTTCACCGGGCCGATCGACCACCTCGTACTGGCGGCCGCCGTCAGCCGGGCGCTGGCCCGGCATCCCGCGCTGCGTTCGCGATTCCGGCTCGAAACCACGCATCGCCGGGTCGAGTACCGGACCGATGGTGAGCCCGCGGAGGCCGGCTTCCTCGACGCCGTCGCGGAGGACTGGACCGCTGACGAGCTGAACCGGCTCGTCGAAGTGCTCTGCTACACGCCCTTCGACCTCGGCGACGAACCCCCGGCGCGAGCGGAGCTCATTCGCGTCGGCCCGGAGACCACGCTGTTCGTCCTGACCGTGCACCACATCGTTTTCGATGCCACGTCGAGGAAACTGCTGCTCGACGAGATCGGCCGGTTTTACCGCGGCGCGCTGTCCGGCGAAGAGGTCGTGCTGCCCGAACCCGTGCATCCCGCCCTTGTCCAGGTGCCGGTCCCGGAAAGCGAACTGGCGCCCCGGATCGCGGACGCCGTCGAACGCCTGCGGGGTGCGCCGACCACGGTCGACCTGCCCTACGACCGCCGTCCGGACGCCGACCTGTCCATGCTCGGCGCCGACGCCCGCACCGCTTTCGACGAACAGGTCACCGCGCGGATCCTGGCGGCGTCCGCGGAAGCCGGCTGCACCGCGTTCATGACCGGCGTCGCCTTGCTCGCCGCGACCCTCGCGAGGCGCGGCACTCAGCGCGACTTCCTGTTCTCGGTGGTCTGGCCCGGTCGCGACGACCCCGTTTCCACCGGCGTCGTCGGGATGTTCATGTCCACCCTCGTCCTGCGGATCCGCCTCGACGAGACGACGACATGGCGCGAACTCCTGCGTGAGGCGCGGAATTCCGGCATGGAGACGTTCATCGACGCCGACGTCCCGCTGGACGCGCTCGCCGCCGAACTGGACGACGAACGTGACGTGGGCAGGCTGCCGCTGACCCCGGTGCTGGTGAACCTCGCCGAAGTCCCCGCCCCGTTCGACCTCGCGCCCGGCGTCGTCGGCCGGTTCACCCCACTGGAACCCCAGTACAGCAAGTGGGATCTCGCGCTGTTCGTGCACGTCGCGGACGGATCCCGCCTGGAGCTCACCCTCGACTACCCCGCCGATCTCTTCACCGACGAAACGATCGACGGCCTGCTTCTCGATCTGCGACACGGTGTCGCGGATCTCGCCCGATCCCCGGAGGAAACCGTGCTCAAGCCCGTCACCGAAACCCTCGACCTCGAAGACCCGGCCGTGCGCCTCGACCTCGTCCGCGGTGTCTGGAGCGAGGTGCTCGACAACAAGGAGTTCGGCGACGACGTCAGCTTCTTCGACGCCGGCGGCGATTCACTGCGCCTCGTGGTGCTGGTGGAGAAGCTGCGCGAGGTGTCCGGACGGATGGTGAAGACGGTCGACCTGTTCCGTGCCGGCACCGTCCGCGGCCACGCCGATCTGCTGGTCAACGCGGAGAAGAAGCAGGCGGGTGGTGCGCGCGGGAGCCGCGAGCGGCTGCTCGGTTCCGTCCGCGAACGGCGCGCGGTCGAACCGCAGGCCTGACCCTCCGCACCGCCAGCCCCTCGTCCCGACCGGAGAGAGCCATGTCGTTCAACGAGTACGCCAGTGCCGTCCTCGGCCAGGACATCGAGGCCGACGCGTTCGCCACCACCAGTTTCGTCGGCCTCGGCGGGGATTCGCTGCGTGCACTGCGGCTCGCCGCGATCACGCAGGAAAAGCTCGGCCTGCGGCTCCCCGTGGCCGCGTTGCTGGGTGACGCCCCGGTCGCCGACGTCTTCGCCGACGCCGTGCCGCTCGAGAAGCCGGTCGCCGGGGGAGGGCCGCTCGCCGAATCGGTTTCCCGTGCCCAGCGCGGGATGTGGCTGATCGAGCGCGTCACCGGCGGATCGCCGTACAACCTGGTCTTCACCTGTTTCGTGGAGAACGGGACGCTGGTGCCGGAGTTGTTCGACCGCGCGGTTTCCCAGACCGTGGCGAGGCACCCGGGGTTGCGCACGGTCTACCGCGGCGACACCGGCGACGTCGTCCCCGAGGTGCTGGAGCCGTACACCCCGTCCGTCGAGGTGCACACCTGGGAAGGCGAAGCGAGCGAGTTCGACGAGCGCGTCCGGTCTCTCGCGGCCCGGCACGGACGGCGCCCGTTCGACCTGGCGGAGGCCCCGGCGTACCGGTTCCTGCGGGTCGAAGGCGGTGACGGCGGCCAGGCCGTCGTGCTGGTGGCGCACCATATGGTGCTCGACGGCTGGTCGGTCGGATTGCTGCTGAACGAACTGTTCGCCCGCTACGAAACGCTGGCCGACGGCGGACCCGAGACCGCAGGGGAGCCCGGTGTCTCTCCCCGGGTTCTCCTGCGCCGTCAAGAGGAATCACGCGTCACCGGGGAATGGGACCGGCAGGCCGAATTCTGGACGAAGCACCTCGACGGCGTGCCGTCGGTGCTGGAACTCCCGTCCGACCGGCAGCGCCCCCCGATCCAGGACGCCGCGGGTGCGCGGGCGCCGATCGACTTCGGCGTGCCCGCCGGCGCGGCGGTCGTCGAACGCGCCAAGGCACTGGGCATCACGCCGTTCGCCTTCCTGCTGGGCGCTTTCGGCCTGACCTTGAGCCGATGGACCGGTACCCGCCATCTGCTGGTGGGGGTCCCGCTGACCGGCCGCGGGAGCACCGAACTCGAGGAACTCGTCGCGGTCGCCGGGAATCTGGTCCCGGTCCGGATCGACATCGCCGAGGACGCCGCCGTGGCGACGTACCTGCGTTCGGTGCACCAGTCGCTCGGGCAGAGCATCGACGCGGGCGACCTGCCCTTCGAAGAACTGGTCACGCGGCTCGGGATCGAACGCACACTCGGCTGTCACCCGCTGGTCCAGGTGTCGTTCGGGATGCACGATCAGCTTGTCCCACAACGGATCGAGACCTCGTCCGCGGCCCTGCGGATCGAAGAAGGTCACGGTGGCGGCGCGCAGTTCGATCTCTCCCTGCTGATCGGCAGGGCCGAGCCGTCGCTCGGCGGTCACCTCGAATACGCGTCCGCGGTGTTCGGCCCCGCCGACGCCGAAGGGTTCATCGCCGACTTCCTCGCCGCGGCGGACCAGCTGGCCGCAGCCGGTGACGTCGCGATCGAAGAGATCCGCTGCCTGTCACCGGAGCGGCGTGCGGTGCTCGACGAGCTCAACCGGACCCGCCAGGATTTCCCGGCCACGTCGATCGACGCGCTCTTCCGCGAGGCGGTCCGCCGGACCCCGGACGCGATCGCCGTCCGCGAGGACGAGGTCCAGTTGAGCTACCGCGAACTCGCCGCCGCGGCCTCGCATCAGGCGGGACTGCTGCGCGAAGCCGGTGTCCTTCCCGGCGACCGCGTGCTCGTCGGCCTGGACCGGTCGGTGGCCGAAGCCGTCGCGGTGCTGGGCATCGTCTGGGCGGGTGCCGCCTACGTCGGCGTCGATCTCCACGTCCCCGCCGAGCACTCCGACAAGATCGTCAAGTCCGCCGCTCCCGCCGCCGCGCTCGTATTCGAGGCGTCGGCGGAACACCTTCGCGCGCTCGGGATTCCCGTGGTGGCCGCCTGGGATCAGTCCTGGGACGTGCGGGAAGCCGTCGAACCGCCGGTGGATCCGGACACGACGCGGCTCGCTTACGTCGCCTTCACCTCCGGCTCGACCGGGCAGCCGAAGGGTGTTCGCGTTCCACACCGCGCCATCGTCCGGCTGGTGCACGAGGCGGATTACGTCCGGCTCGGCCCGGAGGAGCGGGTGCTGCGACTGTCCCCGCTCGCCTTCGACGCGTCCACTTTGGAGCTTTGGGGCGCGTTGCTGACCGGCGCCACGCTGGAGGTCTACCCGGCGGGCCTGCCGACACCCACCGAACTCGGCGAATTCCTGCTGGACAACGAAGTCACCGTCGCCTGGCTCACCGCCGGGTTGTTCCGGCTGGTCGAGGAATTCGCGGGCGACGCGTTCGCCGGGCTGCGGCAGCTGCTCACCGGCGGCGACGTCGTGCCGCACGAACACGTCGCCAGGGTGCTGCGGCGGCATCCCGGCCTGGTCATCACCAACGGTTACGGGCCGACCGAGAACACCACCTTCACCACGACGTATTCGGTGACCGATCCGGACGACGTCGACGGTCCGCTGCCGATCGGCACGCCGTTGCCCGGAACCCGGGTGTACGTACTGGACGCGCGGCACCGGATCGTGCCGCCGGGCGCGGTCGGCGAGCTGTACACCAGCGGCCTCGGCCTCGCCGACGGCTACCTCGACGACGAGACGGAGACGGCCCGCGCGTTCGGCGAGTTCTCCCCGGACGTCCCGGAACGCCTGTACCGCACCGGGGATCTGGTGCGCGTCGACACGAGGGGCCGGATCCGGTACTTCGGCAGGCGCGACGACCAGGTCAAACTGCGCGGCTACCGCGTCGAACTGTCCGCGATCAGCGACGCCCTCACCGCGGATCCACGCGTGCAGGACGCCGTCGTCGCGGTCACCGACGGCGATAGCGCGGAGAAGCGGTTGATGGCCGCCGTCGTCCCGGTCGAAGGCGAGGCCTTCGGCACCGCGGAGCTGCGCGACGCCCTGTCCGGACGGTTGCCGACGTACATGGTCCCGACGCTGTGGGCGCTGGTGGAGCGGATTCCGGTGACGAGTAACGGAAAGGTCGACCGACGCGCACTGGCCGCGGTGGCCGCCCCGGCGACCGCGGCCTCGAAACCGGAGGACGACCTCGGCCCGGCGCTCGCGATGTTCACCGAAGCGATCGGTGAACCGGCGGAGGAGATCACCGCGCGGACCGACTTCTTCACCGTCGGCGGGAACTCGATGGCGGCCATCCGGCTGGTGACACTGGCCAAGGAGCGCACCGGGGCGATCCTCAAGGTCCGCGACTTCCTGCGTGACCCGACGCCGGAAGGCCTGGGCAAACTGCTGGCGAGCACGTCATGACCACCGCGAAACAAGAGCCGATCGCCGTCGTCGGGATGGCGTGCCGGTATCCGGGTGCGCCGGACCTCGGCCGGTTCTGGTCGTTGCTGCGAGGGGGAGCCGAGGGCATCAGCCGCCTGGGCACGGACGAGGTCCTCGCCGGTGGCGGCGACCCGGAACTGCTGCGGCGGCCCGAATTCGTCCCCGCGATGGGGCTGTTGACCGGCACCCGCGGCTTCGACTGGACCTACTTCGGGTACAGCCGCGCCGAGGCGGCGAGCATCGATCCGCAGCAGCGGGTGTTCCTGGAATGCGTCGTGGCCGCGCTCGACGACGCCGCCATCGACCCGACCCGGTTCCCCGGCTGGATCGGCGTGTACGGCGGAGCCGACCAGGTGACCGCCGAGCCGGACGGCGAACTCGGCGAACTCGCCCGCTACATCGGGCTGGGACCCGATTTCCTGGCGACGCGGGTGGCCTACAAACTCGGCCTCCGCGGCCCGGCGGTCACCGTGCAGACGGCGTGTTCGACCTCGCTGACGGCGGTGCACATGGCGGCGGCGAGCCTGCGCGGCGACGAATGCGACGTCGCGCTCGCCGGCGGGGTCGCGGTCATCGGCAACGGCGAACGTGGCTACCTCTACGAACCCGGCGGGATCCTGTCCCCGGAC
The DNA here is from genome assembly GCA_049998115.1 of Amycolatopsis sp. cmx-4-19. Taxonomy (GTDB): domain Bacteria; phylum Actinomycetota; class Actinomycetes; order Mycobacteriales; family Pseudonocardiaceae; genus Amycolatopsis. The sequence goes on from JAEBEO010000033.1 coordinate 41,332, forward strand.
GGGCATTGCCGCACCTTCGACGAACAGGCCGGGGGCACCGTCCCCAGCGAGGGCGTCGGCGTGGTCGTGCTCAAACGGCTGGCCGACGCGCGGCGTGACGGCGACCGTGTCCTCGCGGTGATCCGCGGGTCGGCGATCAACAACGACGGCGCGGAGAAGATGGGCTACACCGCCCCGTCGGTCGAGGGACAGGGCGAACTCATCCGCTACGCGCAGCAGCTGGCCGGGGTCGACCCGCGCGACATCGGCTACGTGGAAGCACACGGAACCGGTACCCGGATCGGCGATCCGATCGAGGTCCAGGCGCTCACCGACGTCTTCCAGGCGGACACCGACGACACCGGCTGGTGCCGTCTCGGCGCGGTCAAGAGCAACATCGGGCACACCGGTTCGGCGGCGGGGGTGGCGGGCCTGATCAAGGCCGTGCTGATGCTGCGGCACCGGGAGCTCGTGCCGTCGGTGCATTTCAGCCGGCCGAATCCGTTGCTGGAGCTGGACTCCACGCCGTTCGTGGTGAGCACCGGCACCGAGCCGTGGACCGGACGGGACGGCAGGCTCGCCGGGGTCAGCTCGTTCGGCGTCGGCGGTACCAACGCGCACGTCATCCTCGAAGAGGCGCCGACCCGGACAGCGCCGCCCGCCCGGGGCGGGCGGCGCGTGCTGACGCTGTCCGCCGCCGCGCCGGAAGCCCTCGGCCGGATGCGCGCGAACCTGGCCGAGCACTTGCGCACGACGTCTGACCTGCACCTGTCCGAAGTCACCGCGACACTGGCGTCCCGCCGGGTCTACCAGCATCGGCAGACCGTCGTCGCGGAGGACACCGCCGAAGCCGCCACATTGCTCGCGGCGCCGGGGGCGTCCGTACCGGGCACCCTCGACAAGGTCGCGTTCGTCTTCCCGGGACACGGTCTGCTGACCCATCCCGCGGGAGCGGCCGCGCACCGGCTGCTTCCCGGTTTCCGGGACGCCTTCGACGAGGTCCGGGATCTCGTCCGGGATCGGCACGGGCTCGACCTCTCGCCGATCGTCACCGAGGACGCCGACCCCGCCTGGTTCTCTCGGCTCGTGCCCCACCAGGTCGGGCTGTTCGCACTCGGCTACGCGTTGGGCAGGCAACTCCTGGACCTCGGGATCCGGCCGGTCGCGATGCTCGGCAACAGCATCGGCGAGTACGCGCCCGCCACGCTGGCCGGGCTCTGGACCCTGCCGGACGCGGTGGATCTGGTCCACCTGCGGGCTTCGGCCATGCTCGCCACCCGGCCCGGCCGGATGGCCGCCGTCGGCGTGAGCGCGGATGACATCGCGAATCGTTTGACGGACAAGGGTTTCGGCGAACTCTCGCTGGCCGTGCGCGGTCCGGGTCGCGTCGTCGTCTCGGGTCCGGAAGCGACGATGACCCGGCTGCTCGACGGCGACGTCCTGGCCGGTCTCGACGTCCGGATCCTCGACATCCCGCGTGCCTTCCACAGCACGCTGATGAATCCCGCCGCCGACGAACTCGCCGGGGCGGTGGCCGCCAAGCCGAACTCGGCTCCGCGAACCCGGCTGGTGTCCAACACTTCCGGCTCCTGGTCGGATCCGGAAGCGCTGCGCGGACCCGATTACTGGGCGGGGCAGCTCCGCAGTCCGGTGCTGTTGGAGGACTGTGCGGGCACCCTCCTCGAATCCGACTGCGACACCTTCCTCGAACTGGGGCCCGGTACGTCCATGCTCGCCACGCTCCGCCGCCACGCCGGCTGGAAGGCCGGACACGTGACCGTGCCACTCCTCGGCCGGGCCGAGGACGGCGAGCGCGGTGTCCTGCGCGCACTCGGTTCACTCTGGGAGCTGGGCACGGACGCCGTCGCCGAATTGCTGGAGAAGCCCGATGAGCAGCCAGTCACCTGCTCTTTGCCGACTTATCCGTTCAGTGACGAGGAACCGGAATTCGTCGTGGCGCGCCGAACTCCGGTCAAGTCCACTGTGGAGAGACTTTCCGGGTCCACAGTGGAGCAACTGTGGTGCGTGGCACTCGGTGTCCCGTCAGTGGACGCCGCCGACGACTTCTACGCTTTCGGCGGCGAGTCGCTGATGGCGGTGAACCTGATGTCGAAGATCCGCGAGCGGACCGGCGTTTCGGTGCCGGTGGCCGAGTTCGACCAGGAGCCCACCTTCGGCCGGTTGTCGCGGCTGGTGGCGGAAAGGACCGCGGCTCCCGGGCCGCGGCACCCGGTCGACGTCGTGACCTTCCACGAGGACGGACCCGGCAGGCCCTTGCTGCTCATCGCCGATTCCGCGGGCAGTGCGCTCAGCTATCGTGCCCTGGCCGGAGAACTGGTGGGAGCACGGCCGGTCCACGGACTCGAAATCGTTTCCACCGAGGAAAAAGGCATCGACGCGATCGCCGCTCACTACGTCGACGCGGTGCTGCGAACGCAACCGGCCGGACCATACGTCCTCGGCGGCTGGTCGTTCGGCGCCGTGCTGGCGCACGAGGTCGCGCGTCAGCTGACCCGCCGCGGCGAGGTCGTCGACACGGTGGTCGGACTCGACGGTTTCGTGCAGGGACGCCGCGATCTGCCGATGGCCGTCGACCCCGATTTCCTGTTGAGCCACGGGCGGACCCTCGTCGACGCGGCCTTCGGGTTCGGCGCGATCGGCCGGGAGGTGCGGCGTAATCCGGCACTGCGCACGCAATTGCTGGGCAAGGCACGCGCGCTGGTGCCCTACCGGCCTCCTTTCGTCCCCGCCAGGGCCTTGGTGTTCCGGGCGGGTTCGGACCGGCGGGGGGCCGCCCGGCTCCGCGCCCGTCTCGCCCCGCTGTACGGCGGCGGAGTGCGGGTGCTCACCACCCCAGGCGATCACTGGTCACTGCTCACGCAACCCCATGTGGGCGCCCTTGCCCGCGAACTGGACGGCGCTCTCGCGGGCGCCGAGAGGATGGATCATGTCGGCTGAATCCACAGCGACGAGTCAACCCACCGTCACGGCGGCGCCGGAACCCCCGGTCCGGGAGAAGCCGCTCTTCCGCAACCGTGATTTCCAGGCCATGTGGATCAGCCAGTTCTTCGCCGCCTTCGGCAAGGAAGCGGCGGAGATCGCGTACCCCCTGCTGATCCTGGCGACGACCGGATCGGCGACCTACGCCGGTGCCGTCGGCGCGGTGCAACTGGTGGTGGCCGGGGTGATGTCGCTGCCCGGCGGCAGCCTGACCGACCGCTTCAACCGCAAGCTGATCATGATCGTCTGCGACCTGGCGCGGCTGGTGCTGTTGGCGTTGTTCGCCATGCTGGTACTGAACGGCGGCGTCAACATCGGGTTCACCTTCGCCATCGTGATCCTGTCCGCGACCTGTCTCGGCGTGTCCAACCCGGCGGGAATGGCGGCGATCAAACAGCTCGTGCCCGCCTCGCAGCTGACCCAGGCGACCGCGCAGAACCAGATCCGGTTCTTCGGCGCCACCGTCGCGGGCCCACCCGCCGGCGGCGCGCTGTTCGCCCTCGCCAGGGCACTGCCGTTCTTCGCCGCCGCGCTCTCGTTCCTGGTGTCCGCGATCATCCTGTTGCTGGTCAAGAAACCGACGCAGGCACCCAGGACCGTCGAAACCAAGGCCGCGCCCCAGGGCCGCATGCTCGACGGCTTCAAGTTCATCGTGAAGCAGCCGATCATCCTGACCCTGGTGCTGTGGGCGATGGGCTCGAACATGGCCTTCAACCACTCCGGGATGTTCCTCGCGCTGATCGCCACCGCACAGGACCGGGGCGCGTCGGAAGCCCTGATCGGCACGACGCTCGCCATCGCGGGCGGTGGCGGCCTGACCGGCGCGCTGCTCGCCGGCATCGTGCTGAAGTACGTGCGGCCGCCGGTGATCATGGCCTACGCCATCTGGATCGGCCCGGTCGCGGCGGTCCTGCTGACCTTCGTGCCCGGCACGCTGCCGCTCGGCATCATCGTCGGCTGCATCTTCCTGCGTGCCGGTGTCGTCGGGGCACTGATCTACGGCTACATCGCCGCACTGGTCCCGGACAACCTGCAGGGCCGGGTCATCGGCGCGGTGATGTTCGTCGGCATGATCGCGCAGCCGATCGGCATTTTCGCCGTCGGCGCGATCTTCGACCTCGCCGGTCCGACCTGGGTCTTCGTCTTCATGGCCGTCGCCGGGACGCTGTTCGCGCTGCCGACCCTCAGCAAGCGGATCCGCACGCTGCCCGCCCCTGAAGAGCTCGCCAAGCAAACGACTTCGGAGGATGGAAAATGAGCCTGGACACCCCTGAACAGACCGCTGTCTCCCCGGAGCCCCTTCCCGCCGAGTTCTGCACCCACCCCGGCCCGAACCCGTATGAGGGGTACGCCGAGGTGCGGGGCACCTGCCCGGTACGGCAGATCGAGTACCCGCCGAACTCCGAGGCCTACGTCGTCGCCGACTACGAAACGGTGAGCAAGGGTTTCGCCGACCGGCGGCTGTCGAAGAGCGTCGACCACGCGCCCGGCTGGTTCCGTGAGGCGCTCGAACAGAGCAGCCCGATCCTGATCAAGAACATGCTCACCGCGGACCCGCCGAAGCACACCCGCCTGCGCAAGCTGGTCGGCAACGCCTTCGTGCCGCGCCGGATGAACGAACTGCGGCCGCGGATCCAGGAGATCACCGACGACCTGATCGACGCGTTGCCCGACGAAGGCGTCGCCGATCTCTACAACGACTTCGCGCTGCAGCTGCCGATGCGGGTGATCTGCGAATTCCTCGGCGTCCGCATCGAGGACTGGCCGCTGCTGCACGACTGGGGCATGGTGCTCAGCAACGCGCCTTACCTCGACGAGGAAGGCAACCGGCGGCTCAAGCAGGTCAGCGACGACGTCGAGAAGTACCTGCTGGACCTGATGGCCTCGCGCCGCGCCGATCTGCGTGAGGACCTGGTCAGCGTCATTCTCGAGACGGCCGACGCCGACGAGGCGTACAGCGACGAGGAGATCGTCTCCACCCTGATCCTGCTGATCATCGCGGGCCACAAGACGACCGCGAACCTCGTCGGGAACGGCATGCAGGCACTGCTGCGGCATCCCGACCAGTTCGAGATGCTGAAGAGCGAACCGGATCTCGTGGCCACCGCGATCGAGGAGTTCCTGCGCTTCGAGGGGCCGGTTTACCGTGCGCCGCAACGGTTCGCGGCCGAGGATCTGGAGCTGTGCGGGCAGCGGATCGGCAAGGAGAGCGTCGTCCACCTGCTGATCAACTCGGCCAACCACGACCCCGAGGTGTTCGAGGATCCGGAAAAGCTCGACATCACGCGCAAACCGAACCGGCACCTTTCCTTCGGCGTCAACGTGCACTTCTGTCCTGGTGCGCCGCTTTCCCGGATCGAAGGCGCGGTCGCGTTCACCACGCTGTTGCGGCGGCTGCCCGGCCTGAGCCTGGCCGTGGCGCCGGAGGACCTGCCGTGGCGCTTCGACAACTCGGCCAGCCGCGGGCTCGAACGGCTGCCGATCCGGTACGACCGAAAGCTGCCCCGATGACTCGGCTGGTGTGTTTGCCTTTCGGTGGCAGTGGCGCGGCTTTCTTCCACCCTTGGTCGGCTTTCGCCGCCGATGGTCTCGAAGTCGTGCCGATGCGGTTGCCCGGCAGGGAACGGCTGATCGACGTCGAGCCTTATCGCTCGGTGCACGAAGCCGTCGACGCGTTCGTCGACGACTTGGGTGAGCCGACGGACGTGGTGCTGTTCGGGCACAGCGTCGGCGCCGTACTCGCCTACGAACTCGCGCACCGGCTGCCGCGTGTGCGCCACGTGTTCGTCAGCGGGTCACCCGGTCCGAGCACGGAACGGCCGCACGGGATCCGCGCGTCCGTGCGCGAGGACGACGACGCTTTCCTCGCCCAGGTGCAGGTTCTCTCCGGACACGTCGATCAGGCGCTGTATCACCCGGACCTGCGGGAACTGCTGCTCCCGGCGTTGCGCGCGGACGTGACGATGCACGAGAACTACGTCCCCAGCACCACCGAGCCCCTTTCCGTGCCGATCACGGCACTGCGCGGCACCGGCGACGAACTGGTTGCCGCGGAGGACATCCGGGAGTGGGCGGCGTTCACCACCGCCGGATTCGACGCGGTCGAACTCCCCGGCGCGCATATGTACGTGGTCGATTCCGGGGAAGCCGTGATGAATCTGATCCAGAACGCGATCCGTTCCGATAGCGTTGTGTGAGCACCTGATCGCTCGCCAACCGTGACCGCAGGAAGTGATGGGACCCATGAAATTTCGCACGATCGGCCTGAACCCGGATTCGCGGCGCGAAGTGAGCGCGCTGGCGCTGGGTGCGATGCCGTTCGGCACCGGCGTCGACGAGGAGACGTCGTTCGCGATCCTCGACCGGTTCGTCGAGGCGGGCGGTTCGTTCGTCGACACCGCGAACAACTACGCCTTCTGGCACAACGGCACACAGGGCGGGGAGAGCGAAGCACTGCTCGGCCGCTGGCGCGCCGACCGCGGTATCGGCGGTGAGGTCACCATCGCCACCAAGATGGGCGCGCGGGCGAAGGCGGCGGGCATGAGCTTCGCCGACACCGGCAAGTTCGAGAACATCGAAGGCCTTTCCCCGAAGGCGATCAAGGAAGCCGTCGACCGCAGCCGGGAGAACCTCGGCGTCGACAAGCTCGACTTGCTCTACGCGCACGTCGAAGACCGGTCGGTGCCGCTCGAAGAGACCGTCGAGGGTTTCGCGCAGGTCGTCGCCGACGGTTCGGTCGGGCTGCTGGGCGTGTGCAACCACTTCGCGTGGAAGGTGGAGCGCAGCCGCGCCCACGCGGCCGCGAAGGACCTGCCGGGCTACGACGTGCTGCAGTACCAGCACACCTACCTCCGCCCGCGCACCGACCGACCGGCCCGGCGCTCGCCGGAAGGCGCGAACGGGTTCGTCTCCGGTGAACTGCTCACCTACCTCACGGACAACCCCGGACTCTGGCTCGTCGCCTACTCGCCGCTGCTCGCCGGCGCGTACGTCCGCGAGGACAAGCCGCTGGAGTTCGACTACGACCACCCCGGCACCCCGAACCGCCTCGCCGCGCTGCGCGAGGTCGCGAAGGAGATCGACGCGACGCTGAACCAGGTCGTGCTCGCGTGGCTGATCGGCGGCGAGTTCCCGATCATCCCGCTGGTCGGCGCGTCTTCGGTGGCCCAGCTGAACGAGAGCCTCGAAGCCGTCGACATCACGCTCACCGAGGAGCAGCGGGTGAAGCTGGACGCCGCCTCCTGACCCACCTCACGTGAGGAGCAAGGGACCTTTGCTATCACTCTCTCCCGGAAAGTGACAGCAAAGGTCCCTTGCTCCCTTCCCGGGCCGAACTCGCGGAATCGCCTCGGGAAACCGGCGCGGGATGCCATGATCCCCTTCCCGATGGAAGGAGCCATCATGGCTGGAAACGTCCCCCCGATCGCTGACGAACGCGAAGGCCTCCTCGCCTTCCTCGAACAGCAGCGCCACGTCCTGCGCATCGCCGCACACGGACTCACCGAAGACCAGGCCAGAGCCGTCCCGACCAAAAGCTCACTGAGCGTCGGCGGCCTGGTCAAGCACACCGCCAGCGTGGAAAGCGGTTGGATCGACATCGTCCTCCAGAAGCCCTCGAAGCCGATGGAAGAAGCGATGAAGGACTACCAGGCCGACTACGTGATGGCTGAGGGCGAGACCGTCGAAGGGCTCCTCGCGCGCTACGACGAGGTAGCCCGCCGCACCACCGACGTCATCACCGGCATCGCGGACCTCGGCCAGCCGGTCCCGGTGCCGCAGGGGGTGCCGTGGTACCCGAAGGACGTCGACGCGTGGTCGGTCCGCTGGGTGCTGTTCCACCTCATCGAAGAGACCGCGCGGCACGCCGGGCATGCCGACATCATCCGTGAACATGTCGACGGCGCGACGGCCATGCCGCTGATGGCCGCCGCCGAGGGCTGGCCGGAGACGCCGTGGCTCAAGCCCTGGTCACCGGCCGGGAATTCCTAGAACAACGTCGGTTCGTCCGCCATAGCGCCTTCGATGACCAGCATCCGGCGCTTGGTGGCGACCCCGCCCCGCGCGGAGAACCCGCCGTCCTTCCCGCCCGCGGCGAGCACGCGGTGACACGGCACGATGATCGGGAACGGGTTGCGCCCCATCGCCTGCCCCACGGCCTGCGCACCGCCGGGCATGCCGAGGATGTTCGCGATAGCGCCGTAGGTCAGCGTCTTGCCCGCGGGTATCGAGCGGATGAACTCGTAGACCCGGTGATGGAACTCCGGCACACCCTCGTAGTCGAGCTCGACGCCGGTGAGGTCCGTGCGCTCGCCGTCCATCAGCGTGACGACGCCGTCGATCGCCCGCTGGACCTCATCGGTCGGCGTGGCCTCCACCGCCCCTGGCAGCCGCGCGGTGAGCCGCGTCCTCGTCTTCTCCTCGCTTCCCTCGGGAAGCTGGACCGCGACGACCCCGCGTTCGTTCCACGCGATGCCGCAGTCGCCGATCGCGGTGCCGAACACGGCGTAGCCCGTTGCCGTCATGGTTTCCAGGGTACGAGACCGGTCCGACAGTTTCGGCTTCGCTGCTTTTCGTCATGCCCCGGTGCAGCGGTCCCCGCGGCTGCGATAGGACTATGGACATGAGCGACCTCGTGCTTGATCACCTCGTCTACGCCGGGCCGGATCTCGAAGAGGCCGTCGCGCGCGTCGCCGAGCTGACCGGTGTCACGCCTGTGAGCGGCGGAAGGCATGTCGGGCGTGGCACGGCCAACTACCTGGCCGACCTCGGAGCCGGCGCCTATCTCGAGGTGGTCGGGCCCGACCCGGAGCAACCGGAGCACACCGGGCCGCGCCCGTTCGGCATCGACGAACTGACCGCGCCCGCGCTGGTCACCTGGGCCGCGCGAGTGGAAGGCATCGACCAGGTGATCACCGAAGCACGCGACGCAGGTTATGACCCGGGGGAGGCGTTCGAGATGTCGCGCGCCACCGACGACGGCGAACTGCTGACCTGGCGTCTCACCGGCGCCGGCGGCCTGGACGGGCTCGCGCCGTTCCTCATCGACTGGGGGAGCACCCCGCATCCGACGACGCGGAGCCTCCCGTCGATCCCGTTGCGCCTGGTCACCGGTGTCCACCCCGAACCGGCCGCGGTGGAGTCCGCGGTACGCGCGCTCGGGATGGACATGCTCGTCCGGCGTGACGCGAAACCCGGCCTGGTGGCCGTGCTCCAGAACTCAGCGGGGAATCAGGTCGCGCTGAGCTGACGCGACGACCGTTCCTTCGCGCCAGCCGTTGGTCATCGGCAACCGCCGGTCCCGCCCGAACGCCTTGAACGTGATCTTGGTGCCCGGCGGGTACTGGCGGCGCTTGTACTCGGCCTTGTCGACCATGCGCACCACACGGTCGATGGTCTCGGGCTCGAAGCCCGCGTCGACCAGGTCGACGTAGCCGCGGTCGCCCTCGATGTAGTCGTCGAGGATGTCGTCGAGCATCACGTAGTCGGGCAGCGAGTCGCTGTCCAGCTGCCCCGGCCGCAGTTCGGCCGACGGCGGCTTGGTGATCGAGTTCTCCGGGATGGGCGGGGTCTCGCCGTTCTTCTCCGCCTCGGCGTTGCGCCATTTCGCCAAGTGCCAGACGTGCGTCTTGAACAGGTCCTTGATCGGCGCGAAGGCACCGACGGCGTCGCCGTAGATCGTCGAATAGCCGACGGCCAGTTCGGTCTTGTTGCCGGTGGCGAGCACCAGGTGACCGTCCTGATTGGACAGTGCCATCAGCAGCATGCCGCGGACGCGCGCCTGGATGTTCTCCTCGGCGAGTCCGGTCAGCTGAAGCTGCTCCACGTAGACCTTGACCATGTCGGCGATCGGCTCGACGCGGTAGTGCGCGCCGATCCGGCGGGCGAGGTCTTCGGCGTCGCCCTTCGAGTGCTCCGATGAGTACTCCGAAGGCATCGAGACGCCGTAGACGTTGTCGCCGCCCAGCGCGTCCGCGGCCAGCGCGGCCACGACCGCCGAGTCGATGCCACCCGAGAACCCGAACGTCACCGACGAGAAGCCGTTCTTGTGCACGTAGTCGCGCAGCCCGACGACGAGCGCGTGCCACACCTCGGCCTCGTCCGACAGCGGCTCGCTGATCGCCGACTCGGTGCTCGGCTCGTAGGCCGGGACCGGGTCTTCGCCGAGCACGCGGCGCTTGACCCGAAGACCTTCGAACTCGCCCTCGGCGGCGTGGCCGCCCGCGGCGAGGTCCGTGTCGACGACGAGCAGGTGTTCGACGAACTGCGGCGCGCGTGCCAGCAACCGCCCGTCCGCGCCGACCACGATCGAGTCGCCGTCGAACACCAGGTCGTCCTGGCCGCCGACCTGGTTCGTGTACACCAGCGGCGCCCCGGCCTCGGCAGCGCGGCGCGCGATCAGGGGGAGCCGGATATCGTCCTTCGCGCGTTCGTACGGCGAAGCGTTGGGCGCCACCACGAGGTCCACCCCGGCCTTGCCCAGCGCGGAGATCGGGCCGCCGTCCTGCCAAACGTCCTCGCAGATCACCATGCCGACGTCGACGCCGTGGAAGCGGACGACCTCGAGGTCGTGGCCCGGCTTGAACCAGCGGTGCTCGTCGAAGACGCCGTAGTTGGGCAGGTGGTGCTTGAACTGGCGGGCGACCACTTCGCCGCGGTACAGCGCTGCCGCCGCGTCGCGCGGACCGGTCTCGTCGAGGTCGAGGTACCCGATGTAGGCGAGCACCTCGCCGCACCCGGCGTCGTCGAGACGGCGGGCGAGCTCTTCGACCATCTGCTTCGAGGCGGAGGCGAAGGTGGGGCGCAGGGAAAGGTCCTCGACGGGGTATCCGGTGAGGGACATCTCCGGGAAGACCACGATGTGGGCGCCTGCTTCGGCGGCCTTGCGGGTCCACTCGACGGTGAGCCGGGCGTTGCCCTCGAGGTCCCCGACGGTGGTGTTGACCTGGGCCAGTGCGATGCGCAGTTGCGGCATGCCGACATTCTCACCCACCGGCGGCCGCGGGGACGAGCGGATGTGCCGAATCGCCCACCTGGGTCCGGTCCGGCACCGGGGGAGCAAGGGACCTTTACTACCGTCCGGCCGCTGACCTGCACTTTTGCCTGAAAAGAGAGCAAGGGACCTTTGCTGTCACTCTCCCGAAGAGAGTGATAGCAAAGGTCCCCCGCTACCGCGACCGGACCGAGCGGCTACTTCCGCTTGATCATGCTCCGCACCTTCTTGATGGTCTGCTCGAAATCGGAGTCGAACGGGTTGTCGTGCACCAGGTAGGTCCACGTCGTGTTCGCCCGCCGCACCCCCGCGTCGCCGAGATCGATTCCGTCATCGGTGATCTCGGCTTCCTCGAGCGTCTTCGCCGAGCGCTCGGCCGCCTCCGGGATGATCTTGTGAAACTCGGGGATCGCCGCGCGGTGGAATTCGTCGATCGGCGTTTCCCGCGCCAGCGCTCGCAGGTGGATGCTCTCCCGCACGTCGGTCAGGAACGCCAGGTGGTCCGACCACAGCTGGTCGATGTGGAACAGCAGCACCTCCCGGCTCAGCTGTTCGACCCGAGCCTCGTCGTCGACCTTCTCCGAGAGCTCCTTGAACTTCTCCGGATGCGCCTTCTCCAGCACCTCCGCCGCGTGCGCCGTTCGCAGCACCTTGTCCCGGTGTTCGAGCAGCTCGCCGCGCTGCCGCTCGATCAGTCGGGTGTAGCGCCAGGTGTTCCGGTGGATCTCGAGGTCGACACCCTCGGCCACGCGCTGCGCGTGGTTGATCTGCCGCAGCGCCGCCGGGTCGGTGACCTCGCCGCTGCCCACGTCGGAACTGATGCCCTCGGGCACGTCCGGCGCGTTCGACAGCACGAGTTCGTCGTTCAGGCTGGCGAAGAACACCGCACTGCCCGGGTCACCCTGCCGCCCGGACCGGCCGCGCAGCTGTCCGTCCAGCCTGCTCGACGGGTAGCGGGCGGTGCCGATCACATGCAGCCCGCCCAGCTCGACGACCTCGTCGCGCCCGTCGCCGTCCTTGCCGCCGAGCCGGATGTCGGTACCGCGACCGGCCATCTGGGTCGAAACGGTGACAGCGCCCTTCTTGCCGGCGTCGGCGATGATCTCCGCTTCTTCGGCGTCGTTGCGCGCGTTCAGCACAACGCATTCGAGCTCGGCCTTCGCCAGCTTCTCGGCCAGTTCCTCGGACTCGGCGACGTCCTGGGTGCCGACGAGGATCGGCCGCCCGGACTCGTGCACCCGCCGGATCTCCTCCTCGATCGCGCGCAGTTTCTGCGACGGCGACCCGAAGATCCGGTCTTCCTGGTCTTCGCGGACGTTCGGCGTGTTCGGCGGGATGACCGCGACCTCGAGCTTGTAGAACTCGCGCAGCTGTTCGGCGACCGCGACCGCGGTACCGGTCATGCCCGCGACCTCGGGGTAACGCGCCAGCAGCGCCTGCACGGTGATCGAGTCGAGGATCTCGCCCCGGTCGGTCGCCTTGACCTGTTCCTTCGCCTCGACGGCGGCTTGGAGGCCGTCCGGCCAGCGCTGCAGTTCGGCGACGCGGCCGCGCGCGGCGTTGATCAGCTGCACCTTGCCGTCGCGGACGAGGTAGTCGACGTCGCGGGTGAGCAGCGCGTGCGCGTGCAGCGCGACGTTCACCGCGGGCAGCCGGTCCGAACCGGTGTCGTCGTAAAGGTTGATGTCGTCGCCGAGAGCTTTCTCGACCACCGAAGCACCCGCCTTGGTCAACCAGGCGTTGCGGCCGTCGGCGTCGGTCTCGTAATGCAGCCCGAGCCGCAGCCGCCGGACGATGTTCGCGACCTCTTCGTCGGCGTCGGTGTGGTCGATCGATCCGGCCATCACCAGCGGTACGCGGGCCTCGTCGACCAGGACGGAGTCCGCCTCGTCGACGATCGCCACCTCGGGCGCGCGCTGGACCAGGTCCTCCTCACGCGTCACCAGGCGGTCGCGAAGCACGTCGAAGCCGATCTCGCTGACGGCGCCGTACGTGACTTCCTTCGCATACGCCTCGCGGCGCTCGTCGCGGGAGTGGGCCGGTTCGATCCAGCCGACGGACACGCCGAGCAGGTCGTAGATCGGGCCCATCCACTCCGCGTCACGGCGGGCGAGGTAGTCGTTCACCGTGACGACGTGGACGTGCTTGCCGCGCAGGGCGTACCCCGCGCCCGCCAGCGCACCGGCCAGCGTCTTGCCCTCACCGGTCTCCATCTGCACGATATGCCCGCTGAGCAGGCCCATCGTGCCCAGCAGCTGAACGTCGAAGGCTCGCTCACCGAGTGCGCGCCGCGCGGCTTCACGGCCGAGCGCGCACACCTCGATCAGCTGGTCGTTGCCGAAGGACGTGGCGTCGCGAAGCTTGCCGGCCCGCTCTGTCAGCTCCTCGTCGGAAAGCTTTTCCAACTCGGGCTCGAGCTTCTCGATGGCCGGCAGCAGCGCTTCGTAGCGGGTCAGCTCGACGCTGCCCGGCCGCTGGATGATCCGGCGCAGCTTCTTGCCCACCCGGCTGATCAGTGCTGCCACCCCTGTGCTCCCGTCTGTTCCTCATGCCGTCCGCACCCGTACCACCAACGCAGTGGTGGTGCGGCCGAGTTCCACGGCCGATGGCACGATCCAACCGTGTCCACTCATGTCAGCGCCAGGTCCCGTGCCCGCCGATTCGTCGCGATCTCGCTGTCCGGCCTGCTCGCCGTCACACTCGCGGCGTGCTCGTCGGGAGAGGGTAGAACTCAGCCGCCGGCACCGGTGACCGAGTCGCACGCTCCGACCGGGCAGGTGCCCGCAGGATTCGAGAAGTACTACGGACAGAGTCTGACCTGGGCCGACTGTGCACCCTACGCGACATCCGATGACGCAAAAGCAGCGTTTCGAGTGAAGGACGCACAGTGCGCCCGGCTGACCGTCCCGCTCGACTACGCGAAGCCCGAAGGCGACTCCATCACGCTCGGCCTGCTGCGCCGGAAGGCGCTGAAAACCGACGAAAGGATTGGCTCGCTCGTGGTCAACCCCGGCGGTCCCGGCGCCTCCGGGATGCAGGCCGCGGCCGGTCTGGCCTCCCGGACCGCGACCAACGAGCTGGGCAAACGCTTCGACATGGTCGGTTTCGACCCGCGTGGCATCGGCGCGAGCGAGCCCCAGATCCGCTGCCTGACCGACGCGGAACGCGACGCGGACCGCGTGGACGACAGCGAGACGGACGGATCACCCGACGGGGTGAAAAAGCAGGAGACCGAGTCTCAAGACTTCGCAGCCAAGTGCGCCGAACGGACCGAACACGGCGCCGCGATGCTCTCGAACGTGGGCACCCGTGAGGTCGTCAAGGACATGGACGTCCTGCGTTCGGTTCTCGGTGACCCGAAGCTGAGCTACCTCGGCTACTCGTACGGAACCCGGATCGGATCGGCCTACGCCGAGGCGTTCCCGACGAACGTCCGCGCGCTGGTGCTCGACGGGGCGGTCGACCCGGAGCAGGACGCGGTGGAGTCGCTGGTCGCGCAGGGGCAGGGCTTCGGCAAGGCGTTCGGGGAGTTCTCCACTTGGTGCGCCGCGCGGGAGGACTGCGCCCTCGGGCGCGACGCCGCGGGCGTGACGAAGGCGTTCCAGGACCTGGTGCGGCCACTGATCGATTTCCCGGTGCCGGTCGGCGACGGCCGGAAATTGTCGTACGAGGACGCGACCACCGGCGTCATCCAGGCCCTCTACCAGGAAGATCTCTGGGAGCGGCTGAACACCGCGCTCAACGAACTGAAGCGCCAGCGCGGCGACGGCCTCGAAGAACTCGCCGACCTCTACAACGAGCGTGGCGCCGACGGCCGCTACGGGACGACGCAGGACGCGTTCGCCGCGATCCGGTGTGTCGACGACCCGCGGGTCACCGATCCGGCGAAGATCCTGGACGCCCAGAAGCGGTACGCGCAGGCCGCGCCGTTCCTCGACGACGGCAAGCCGGACGGTGCGGCACGCGACTCCTGCGCGTTCTGGCCGGTGCCGAACACCTCGGAACCGCATCAGCCCAACGTCGAGGGCCTACCGAAGACGCTGGTCATCTCGACGACCAACGATCCGGCGACGCCCTATCAAGCGGGTGTCAACCTGGCGAAAGCGATCAAGGGAGCTTTGCTCACCTTCGAGGGGAACCAGCACACGGTGTTCCTGCAAGGCGTCCCGTGCGTCGACCAGATCGGCATCAAATACCTGGTCGACGGCGCCATCCCGGCCGAGGGCGCGCGCTGCGCGGCCAAGTAACGAGTTCGGCGCGAACGCGCGTAAGCGGCCGGAGACGCTGCGAAGATCGCGAGATGAGCCTTCGCCGCGTCCCGGCCGTGCTCGCCGTCGCCCTGCTGGTCGCTTCGTGCACTACGCAGCAGCCACAGCCCGCGCCGTCGGCGCCTGCCCCGGTGCCGACGACCTCGGCGTCGCCGACCCCGGATCCGAAGGCACTCGAGAAGTTCACTGCCCAGAAGCTGTCGTGGGGCGCGTGTACCGGCTTCGCGGACAAGGCGTTCGATTGCGCGAAGCTCACGGTGCCGCTCGACTACCTGAAGCCGGACGGCGAGACGATCACGATCGGCGTACTCCGTCACAAGGCGAAGAAGGCAGGCCAACGCATCGGTTCGCTCGTGGTCAATCCCGGTGGACCCGGCGGCTCGGGTGTCGCGGCGGCGGCACGGATCGCCAAGTCCCGGGCCTCGGCGACGCTGGCCGCGCGATTCGACATCGTCGGCTTCGACCCTCGTGGCGTCGGGGCCAGCGAACCGAAGCTCGTCTGCCTCACCGACGCCGAACGCGACGCGGACCGGGCGGAAGACTCGGAGAGCGATCAGACCTCCGCAGGCGTCGCGAAGCAACTTGCCGACGCGAAGGCGTACAGCGCGAAGTGCGCCGAGCGCACAAAGCACGGCCAGGAGATGCTCGCCAACATCGGGACCAGGGATGTCGTCCGCGATCTCGACGTCCTGCGTTCGGCTCTCGGCGACGAAAAGCTCACCTACCTGGGCTTTTCCTACGGCACACAGATCGGGACGGCCTATGCCGAGGCCTATCCGGACAAGGTACGAGCGCTGGTACTGGACGGTGCCGTCGATCCCGAACTCGACACCGCCGAATCGCTGGTCACGCAGATGGCAGGCTTCCAGAACACGTTCGCCGAGTTCGGCAAGTGGTGCGCCGCCCGTCAGGACTGCGCGCTCGGCAAGCAGGCGGACGGGATGACGAAAGCGTTCCAGGACCTGGTCCAGCCACTGATCGTCAAACCGGTGCCCGCCGGGAATCGCCACCTGTCGTTCGAGGACGCCATCACGGGGACCAGCGCCGCGTTGTACTCGCAGGACGCGTGGAGGTTCCTCAACGACGGGTTCGCCGAACTCGAGCGCGGCAGCGGAAAGACCCTGATCGCGCTCGCCGACAGCTATTACGGCCGCGAGCCGGACGGCCGGTACACGGGAATCCTCGACGTGTACTTCGCGGTGCGTTGCGTCGACAGCACCCGGATCACCGACCGGCGGGTGATCGACGGCGCCCACGAACGGATGTTCCAGGGCGCGCCGTTCCTCGCCGGGGGCACTCCGGACCTGAGCGAACTGGACATCTGCTCGGTCTGGCCGGCGCCCGCGACCTCGGAAGTCCACAAACCGGACATCGAAGGCCTGCCGCGGCCACTGATCATCTCGACCACGAACGATCCGGCGACCCCGTACCAGTCCGGCGTGAACCTCGCCCGAGACCTCAAGGGAGCTTTGCTCACCTACGAGGGCGCGCAGCACACCGTCTTCCTGGACGGCAACGAGTGCGTCGACAAGGCGGGCTTCGCCTACCTGATCGACGGCGAACTCCCCACCCCCGGCACCCGCTGCACCTAGCCGGGGGAGCAAGGGACCTTTGCTCCCGCCGAGGCGGCTGACCAGGCCTTTCGCCTCGCCGGGACAGCAGGGGACCTTTGCTATCGCCCGTCCCCGACGACCACCGCGTCATGCCTGGTCAACGCCAGTTCCAGCATCACCGCGAACTCCTCCGGCTTCGTCGGCGGCACCTGCACCCACACCCGCATCAGCCGCCGCGGCTCCGCCTTCGAAATCCACAGCTTCACGACCACGTCCGACCGGATCTCCGGCACGATCCCGCCGATCACCGCGGCGGGCACCTTCGCGCCGATCCGGATCGAGTCGGTGTCCTGCACCCGCTCCCACCGCTCGCCGCGCAGCTCGGTCGCCCCGAGCAGCAGCCGCCGAAGCCCGCCGTCGGCCCCCAGCATCGCCTGAGGCGTGTAGGGCGCCGAAGCCGGAACCACCCGCTCCACCCCGGGCCCACTGAGCGTGATCCCCGAACCGGACAGCCGGTACTTGACCTTCACCCGCTCGAAGTCATCCTGCAGATCGGCATTGCCGACCGCGCCCCCGTCGAGACTGATTTCGCCATCGAGCCCGCGCACGGGCAGCCCGCTGACGACGCCGTTCACCCCGAGCGTGAACCGCACGCTGCGCATCGAGACAAGGGAGTCGGCCGCCGCGCTCACGAGTTCCGGTGCGGAGGGCAACGGGGGTGATCCCGCGCAGCCGCCGATGAGCCCGATCGTGAGCAGCAGCGCCGGAAGGAGGTGACGGCAGCGCATGACCAGAGCCTATGGCCTTGGCCCGATTCTTTCGCACGGTGTCCTTCCAGCCGCTTCCGCCGGAAGCCGCCGTCGATGACGCTTTCCCCGTGGAACTTGAAACCCGTACGCCCCGGCTCCACCGCGCGTGGTTCGTCGCGGCCGCCGCCTTCGTCGCGCTCCTCGCCGCCGCCGGTTTCCGCGCGGCCCCCGGCGTGCTCATCGACCCGCTCCACGACGAGTTCGGCTGGTCGCGCGCGACGATCGCGTCGGCCGTCTCCGTGAACCTCGTGCTCTACGGCCTCTTCTCGCCCTTCGCCGCCGCCCTGATGGAGCGCTTCGGTATGCGCAAGGTTGTCTCAACGGCGTTGTTCGTGGTCGCGATCGGCGCCGGCGGCACGGTCTTCATGAGCGCGAGCTGGCAGCTCGTCCTCTGCTGGGGTGTCCTGGTCGGCATCGGGACCGGCTCGATGGCGATGAGCTTCGCCGCGACCGTCGCCGCCCGCTGGTTCGTCCGCAGTCGCGGCACCGTCACCGGCGTCCTCACCGCGGCGGGCGCCACCGGCCAGCTGATCTTCCTGCCGATCGTCGCGAACCTCGCGATCGACTCGGGCTGGCGAACGGCGTCGCTCGTCATCGCGATCGCCGCGCTGGCCGTCGTTCCCGTCGTCCTCCTCGTGGTCCGCGATCACCCATCCGACGTCGGAACGACCGCGTACGGCGCCGAGCCCGGCGAAGTCGCCCCGCCCGCTCGTACCGGTGGTTCCGCCCGTCGCGCGCTCTCGGTCCTCGGCACGGCCGCGCGCACCAGGACGTTCTGGCTGCTCGCCGCCGGTTTCGCGATCTGCGGCGCCACGACGAACGGCCTGGTCAGCACCCACTTCGTCCCTGCGGCGCATGACCACGGAATGCCACAGACCACCGCTGCCGGTTTGCTCGCCCTGGTCGGGATCTTCGACGTGATCGGCACGATCGCTTCCGGCTGGCTCACCGACCGGGTGGATCCGCGCATCCTTCTCGGCGTTTACTACGCCCTTCGCGGTGTTTCGCTCGCCCTGCTCCCGCAGCTGTTGAGCGGATCGGTGGAACCGAGCATGTGGGCGTTCATCATCTTCTACGGCCTCGATTGGGTGGCCACGGTTCCGCCCACGGTCGCGCTTTGCGTCCGCCAGTTCGGTTCCGCCGGCCCGATCGTCTTCGGCTGGGTCTTCGCGAGTCACCAGTTCGGCGCCGGTCTCGCGGCCTTCGGCGCCGGAGCGATCCGTGACGCCTCCGGCAGCTACGCGCTCGCCTGGTACATCGCCGCGGGTCTCGCCGTGATCGCTTCGGTCGCCTCGCTGTCGATCACGAAGGCGGCCAAACCCGAGCCGGTGCCGGTGGGGTGATCCACCACTTCCGGTCGAACGGCGCGTCGCGAAACATGTCGTTAACACGTTCTCGTTAGGGTGCGCCCATGGATCGCCAGCAGGAGTTCGTGCTCCGTACCTTGGAAGAGCGCGACATCCGTTTCGTCAGGCTCTGGTTCACCGACGTGCTGGGGTTTCTCAAGTCCGTCGCGGTGGCGCCCGCCGAGCTCGAGGGCGCTTTCACCGAGGGGATCGGCTTCGATGGATCGGCCATCGAAGGCTTCGCGCGCGTCTACGAATCGGACATGGTCGCCAAACCCGACCCGGCGACGTTCCAGGTGCTGCCTTGGGAGACCCCGGACGGCGGACCGTATTCGGCGCGCATGTTCTGCGACATCGCGATGCCGGACGGATCCCCGTCCTGGGCGGACCCCCGGCACGTCCTGCGCAGGCAGCTCTCGAAGGCGGCCGAAGCGGGCTTCACCTGCTACGTCCACCCCGAAATCGAGTTCTTCCTGCTCGAGAACCTCCCGGACGACGGCAGCGAGCCCGAGCCCGCGGACAACGGTGGGTACTTCGACCAGGCCAGTCACGCGACCGCGACGCACTTCCGCCGTCATGCCATCGAGACGCTCGAAGCGATGGGGATCTCGGTCGAGTTCAGCCATCACGAGGGCGCGCCGGGTCAGCAGGAGATCGACCTCAGGTACGCCGACGCGCTGACCATGGCCGACAACGTGATGACCTTCCGTTACGTCGTCAAGGAGGTCGCGCTCACCCAGGGTGTCCGCGCGACGTTCATGCCGAAGCCGTTCACCAACCAACCGGGCTCGGGGATGCATACCCATGTGAGCCTGTTCGAAGGTGACCGCAACGCCTTCTACGACGCCGAGGACCCGTACGAGCTGTCGGCGACCGGTAAAGCTTTCGTGGCGGGGTTGTTGCATCACGCGAAGGAGATCTCGGCGGTCACCAACCAGTGGGTGAACTCCTACAAACGGCTGATCAGTGGCAGCGAGGCCCCGACCACCGTCTCGTGGGGCCGGGCCAACCGCTCCGCGCTGGTCAGGGTCCCGATGTACTCCCCGGGCAAGGCGTCGTCACGCCGTGTGGAGATTCGCACGCTCGACTCGGCCTGCAATCCCTATCTGGCTTACTCGGTCATCCTGGCCGCCGGTCTCAAGGGCATCGAGAAGGGCTACGAGCTGCCTCCGCCCGCCGAGGACAACATCTGGCAGCTGTCCGACGCCGAACGCCGCGCGGCCGGGTACGCCCAGCTCCCGCAGAACCTCGGCGAGGCCCTGTCCGAGATGGAGAAATCGGAACTTCTGCCCGAAGCGCTCGGGGAGCACGTTTACGACTTCTTCCTGCGCAACAAACGTGTTGAATGGGATAACTACCGCAGTGCGGTGACCCCGTACGAACTGCGGACCCTGCTTCCGGTGCTCTAGAAGGAGACCTGATGATGCGGCGACCGGTGTTCCGAATCCTGACGACACTGGTCGCCGTGACCATCACGGTGTGTGCCGCACCAGCGGCATCCGCCACCGGAAAGTCGTTCGATCTCGACTCCGCCGACATCCCCGCGCTCCAGGCGCGCATGTCCTCCGGACGGCTGACCGCGGTGGGTCTGACCGCTGCTTACCTCGCTCGGATCCACCAGGTCGACCGCAAAGTGAACGCGGTCATCGCGGTCAATCCGGCCGCGATCGCCCAGGCCGCGGAGAGTGACTTCCGACGTCGCGCGGGTAAGTCGCGCGGACCGCTCGACGGCATCCCGATCCTGGTGAAGGACAACGTCGGCACCCGCTCGATGCAGACGACCGCCGGCTCCCGGGCTCTTCTCGGCAAGCCCGCGCAGGACGCGACCCTGATCCGCCGTCTGCGTGACGCGGGTGCGGTGCTCCTCGGCAAGGCGAACCTGTCCGAATGGGCGAACTTCCGCGCCGCCAAACCCACTTCCGGGTGGTCCGGCGTCGGCGGGCAGACGAACAACCCGTACGTACTCGATCGCAATCCTTGTGGGTCATCCGCCGGATCGGCCGCAGGTGTCGCGGCGTCACTGGCCCAGGTCGCGATCGGCAGCGAGACCGACGGCTCGATCGTCTGCCCGGCCGGGATGACCTCGACCGTGGGGCACAAACCGAGCCTGGGCCTGGTGAGCCGCACCGGCGTGGTGCCGATCTCGGCCGAACAGGACACCGCCGGCCCGATGGCCAGGCACGTCGTCGACGTCGCGCTCACCCTCTCCGCTCTGCAGGGACGCGATCCGGCAGACCCGGCCACCGGCAAGTACCCGCCGAACCAGCCGACCGACTACGCCGCCCACCTGCGGCCCGGCGTGCTGAAGGGCGCTCGTATCGGGCTCTGGCGCCTGCCGGTGCTCGGCCCGGAAGTCGACGCCGTCGTCCTACGAACCAAGAACTCGCTGGTCAAGGCCGGTGCCGAGGTCGTCGAGGTCACCCCGCCCTACCAGGCACGGCTCGGGGAACTGGAGTTCCCGGCGCTACTGACCGAGTTCCACCGCGACATCGATCGCTACCTGGCGACGCGCCCCCGGGGACCGCGAGACCTCGCCGCGCTGATCGCCTACAACAAGTCCGACCCGCTGGAGCAGACCTGCTTCGCCGGTCAGGAACTTTTCGAGCAGGCACTCGCCGCGCCCGGCCCGACCGATCCCGGCTACCTGGCCAAGCGCCGCGAACTGACCGACCTCGCGAAACGCTCCATCGACGAGACGCTCGCCGAGTACCGGCTCGACGCGATCGCCGCCCCCACGAACCCGCCCGCCTGGAAGACCGACTGCAAGACCGGTGACAACGACGTGATCCCGTCCTCGACGCCCGCCGCGGTCTCGGGATACCCGGCCGTCACCGTGCCGGCCGGTTTCGTCGGTGAGCTCCCGGTCGGGATCTCGTTCATGGCGGGGGAGTGGACGGACGCCCGGATGCTCGCCTACGCGGCCGACTTCGAACGCGTCGTCCCCGCCCGCAAACCGCCTCGCTACCTGAAGACCGTCGGATGAGGACGGTGTACCCAGGCTGACCTGCGGCGATGTCGTTAAGTGACCCCCCTGTTTTCGGGGGGTTCCGGGGCATGTAATCTTCTCTTCGTCGCCAAGAACACCGGGCCACCGGGGCCGAAAGCCCCAGGTCAGGAACACGGGCCGAGCGGGTTGACACCGCGAACCGGACCAGGTAACGTTCAGCGTCGGCCCACGAGCGGCCGCCGACCCCCTACGAGTAACTCGTAGGATTCGGCATGCTCGACCAAAAGCTTGTGAATATCGCTTTGAAACAAAGCGTGTTGCTTGAGAACTCAACAGTGTGCTAGTGAACTAAGCCAGTAGAGCTTATGTATTGAGAACCTCGTTTGAGGTTCCTTTGAGTGCATTAAATTTGCCTCGATTGAATTCGAAGACATTGTTGGAGAGTTTGATCCTGGCTCAGGACGAACGCTGGCGGCGTGCTTAACACATGCAAGTCGAACGATGAAGCCTTCGGGTGGATTAGTGGCGAACGG
>JAEBEO010000034.1:0-50894 GCA_049998115.1 Amycolatopsis sp. cmx-4-19
TGGTTCCGCCGCCTGCGCATCCGATGGGAGGTCCGCGACGACATCCACGAAGCCTTCCTCACCCTCGGCTGCGCCATCATCTGCTGGCGACGACTCAAGAACCACTCATTCTGTTAGGATTCCTAAGCGACCCACCGGAGGACACGGTCGATGATCAGGTCGCGATCCTCCGGCCGGAGGTAGAGGTAGTGGCCGGCGTCGGGCAGGACTTCGACGTCGGCGTGGGGGACGAGACTCTTGAGCCCCGCGGCTGCCGCGGCCGAATCGTGGACGACGCTGCGCGCGCCGAACAGGGCGAGCACAGGCACCTTGACGGACCGGAGTGCGTGGTCGTCCGGGAGTACCTGGAACGGCACTCGTGCCCGGTACCTCCGGATCCCGGCCAGGACCAGCCGTGGTGCGGCGTCGTCCATGATGTCCTTGCCCGCGGACCACTTCAGGAAACCGCGCCAAAACCGGTCGCTGTCGAACACCGCGGCGAAGGCGCCCCACCACAGCACCTTGCGGGAGAACGGCGCGGACACCGTCGTCGCGTCCAGCAGACCGAGGGAAGCGAGCCTGCCCGGCGCGTGGATCGCCTGGTTGACGGCGTGCCAGCCACCGGTCGAACCGCCCACGAGATGCACCGAAGTGAGAGCCAAGCTCGCTAAGACGTCGTCGAGTGCGACGGCGCGTTCACGAATATCCTTGAACGGCACCGTCTGCACGCTGCGGCCCGCTTCCCCCAGGGTGTCGATCGCGTAGACCGGATGGTGTTCGGCCAGCGCGGGGATCAGCGCCGCGTAGCAGGCCGACGTCGCCATGAGTGCGGGCAGCAGCACGATCGGCGGACCGTCGCCCTGGCCGAAGCGGTAGACCCGCGTCGAGCCGTGACGCGTCTCGACGTCGTGGACCGCGTCCGGCTTCGGGCAGTCGGCCATCGCGCGGTCGTAAACGGCGAAATACCGCTCCTCGGCCGCCGGATTCTTGAATCCCCCGACACCTGGCATGGATGAACGTCCTTTCTCTCGGGAAAAGGACGTTACGGAGAGCCCGGCTTCGCGTCTTGAACGAAAGTAAGCTGACGGAATGGGCGGGTGGAGCATCGTGGTGCCGCGGCGGGACATCGCCCGCTCTCCCGGTGAGCGAGTCCTCCGGCTGCCCCATCCCGCCCTCGCCGCTCATGTCCTGAGCTACGTCGCGCACGACCTGCCCGACATCGGACCGGTTTCCTGGCAGGTCACGCCGTTGTCGGTGCTCACCTGGGTGATCGACCTCGAAGCGCCGGTCCGTCGAACGTATGACGAGGGCATGGTCCCGGATTCACCGGCACTGGGCCTGCGGGACCGGCCGCTGGCACTGGAACAGTCCGGGGCGTCGCGCGGCGTCGTCGTCGCGCTGACTCCGCTCGGCGCGTACGCGTTGTTCGGGATCCCGTTGCGGGAATTGACGAACTCGGTGATCGACGGCTTGGAGCCGCTCCGTGTCGGCTCTCTGCTCGAAAGACTCGCGGAAACCCCGGACTGGCCGGGGCGTTTCCGCCTGCTGGACGAGTACCTCGTGACGAAACTGGCCCGCGGTCCGGAACTCGCCGCGCCCGTCCGGTACGCTTGGGATCGCCTTTTGGCGTCCCCGGTCCGCATCGACGCGCTCGCGGAGGAGGTCGGCTGGAGCCGCCAGCACCTCAAGGTCCGGTTCCGCGACCAGATCGGGCTGAATCCCAAGACGGTCGGGCGGATAGCCCGGCTCAACCGCACCATGGCGCTGCTGAACCGGGCGTCGTCCCAGTCGTGGTCGGAGATCGCGTACCTGGGCGGTTACAGCGACCAAGCGCACCTCACCCGCGATTTCCGGGCGCTGACCGGCTGCACCCCGACCGAGGTCGGTAAGCCTGCCGGGCTATTTGTTCCGCCAGGTCACGGCGCGTGAGGCGGCGCGCTCGTAGGGCTTTTCCGTGTACGCCAGCGAGGTGATCGGGTCCGACGCGACACCGAAGTACAGGCGGCACCCCTCGAAGACCGCGCCCTTGGCCGCGAAGTCCTTCGGCGCGAACGACTGGTCCTCGCAGCCTGTGACGTCGTGTTTCCCCATGCCCAGCAGGGTGCCGGGGAAACCGCCGCTCTTGGTCGTCGCGGTCAGGACCGGCGTGGTCACCTCGGCGAGGTTGATCCCGTCGACGTTCGTCAGCTTCTCGCGGACGAAGAAGAAGTCCTTGCCGCGGAGTTTGGCCTTGTCCTCTTCCTTGAGCGGCAGTTCGTCGATATCGGCATCGGGCGCTTTGACCGATTCCACGGTGACCGTCAGGCCGACGACACCCTTCGCGTAGTAGCTGTAGAAAGGGATGACCGCTTGCTCGCCGAACTTCAGTTTCGTGCCGGGCTGGACCGTCTGGTCGCTGACTTCCAGCGTGGGCGTGGTGGTGAGGTACGGCTTTTCGGTGCTCGTGGGCGCGCTGGACGGCGCCTCCCCGGACGTCGTCCTGCCGGCGGCCTTGACCTGGCCGGTCGCGTCCGGCGTCGTGCATCCGGCCAGCGCGGCGCCGAGCAGGACGGCGAAGACGGCATGACGAACTCTCGGGCGTGTGGGCACGACCGATCTCCCCTCGATTTCGAACACGTGGATTGTCCCCGGCGATCACTCTAGACAACGAGCGTTCACCCGATCAGCGGAGGTAGGTTGCGGGGCATGACCCAGGTTTCGACGCCTGCCGAGGCGGCCACGAGGATCACCGGACGTGCCGTCGCCGGGCAGCGAGGCCTGTCGGACGCGGTGACCGAAGTCGTGCTGGACAGCGGGGACACCGTCGTCGTCAAACGGGGGCACGCCCGGAACGCGACGGCCGCCGAGGCAGCGGGACTGCGCTGGCTGGGTGCGGCCGGGGCGGTGCGGGTGCCCCAGGTCCGTGGCGAGGACGGCGACTGGCTGGTCACCGAACTGGTCGGCGGCGGGCGTCCGACGCACCACGCGGCGGAACGGCTGGGCCGGGGACTGGCGGTGTTGCACGCGTCGGGGGCACCCGCGTTCGGCGCTGCGCCGCCCGGTGGGCCCGCCGAAGCGTGGATCGGCCTCGCCCCGATGGACAACACGACGGGGGAGCGCTGGCCGCGGTGGTACGCCGAACACCGGGTCTTGCCCTACCTGCGCGGCGCCGTCGACGCGGGCACCCTGGACGGTGCCGAAGCCGCTGTCGTCGAGCGGGCCTGTGAGCGTCTTCCCGACGTGGCCGGACCGGCGGAACCGCCCGCGCGGCTGCATGGAGATTTGTGGAACGGCAACGTTTTGTGGGACGCCGTCGACGCCTGGCTGATCGACCCCGCCGCGCACGGCGGCCACCGGGAGACCGATCTGGCGATGCTGCGGTTGTTCGGCTGCCCGCTGCTCGACCGCGTACTGGCGGCCTACCGGGAGGTCGAGCCGCTGGCCGACGGCTGGACCGAGCGGGTCCCGGCGCATCAGCTGTTCCCGCTCCTCGTGCATACCGTCCTTTTCGGACGGTCTTACGCCGGGCAGGCGGTCGCGGCCGCGCGGGCGGTCGGCTGAGCGATCAGCGCGCGACCCGGTCGAGCCATTCGGCCAGCAGCGCGTGCTCGGCCGGGGACAGCGTGTCCACCGGCTCCTTCTTCAGCGCGGCCTTGAGCGCGATCGCGCGATGGGGGATGTCCGAGGCGCCGTCGTCAGCGGAATCCGTGGTGATGGCGGCGATCACGTGTTCGCGAGCGGCTGCGATCAGGTCCGGGTCGCGCTGCTCGGCCGGGCTCGCGATGAGCGACAGGATCACGCCCATCCCGGTCGCGTGCACCAGTTGTGCGGCCCGTTCCACCGGGACGCGCAGGCGTCCGGCTTCGGCGATGCGCTCGACGACGCGGCGGAGCATCGCGTCCGCCTCCTTGCGTGCTTCCCGGACCCGGGGCTCGCCGTACATGAGCAGGTAGAAGGCGGGCTGGGACAGACCGAAGTCGAGGTGCAGATCCCAGCCGCGCCGCAAGTCCTCGACCGGATCGCCGCTTTCCCCGAGTGCGTGCTTCCCGGCGAGATAGCTCTCGAAGCCGTACGTGGCCACGGCGTCGAGCAGTCCGTCCTTGTCGCCGAAGAGGCGGTAGAGCGTGGGTGCTTGGACACCGGCCGCAGCGCTGATCGCGCGCGTGGAGAGCGCGTCGCGGCCACCTTCCACCAGCAGGCCGGCGGCGGCGCGGACCAAGCGGTCTTTCGTCGTCAACGTCACGAATCAACGATAACACCATCTAGGTAGCACTGGTTCGATATCGTTGATACCTTGAAGGTGTTATCGATGGCAACACTCGATGGGAGCACACCATGACACGCGTAGCGATCGTCACCGGCGGGTCACGGGGTATCGGCCGTGAGAGCGCCGAGCGGCTGGCGTCCGACGGCTTCGCGGTCGTGGTCGTGTACGGCGGCAACAAGGACGAAGCGCGGGCCGCGGTCGACACGATCACCGCCAAGGGTGGTCGGGCGATCGCCGCCCAGGCCGACGTCGCCGACGAGAACACCGTCGCGACTGTCTTCGACACTGCGGAAAAGACCTTCGGCGGTGTCGACGTCGTGGTCCACGCCGCCGGGACGATGTATCTCGCACCGGTGGCCGAGCTGGACCTCGACCGGCTGGATCGAATGCACCGCACCAACATCCGCGGGACCTTCGTCGTCGACCAGCAGGCCGCCCGCCGGGTCCGCGACGGCGGCGCGATCATCAACTTCTCCACCTCGGTGCTCGGACTGGCCCTGCCGGGATACGCCGCCTACGCCGCCACCAAGGGCGCCGTCGAGGCGATCACGCTAGTCCTCGCCCGGGAACTGCGAGGCCGTGACATCACCGTGAACGCGGTCGCTCCCGGCCCGACGGCCACGGCGTTGTTCCTCGACGGCAAGGACGAGGAGACCATCGCGAGCATGGCCGCCCAGCCGCCGCTCCAGCGGCTCGGGACGCCGCGCGACATCGCCGAGGTCGTCTCGTTCCTCGCCGGGCCTGCTCGCTGGGTCAACGGGCAGGTCCTCCGTGCCAACGGCGGAATCGTCTGAACGCTCGGTACGCCGGTTGTGCCAGGATCGATCACATGACTGCGGTTCCCACGAGCGCCTACGACAGTTTTGCCGAGGCCTACACGGCCGAGAACGAGACGAGTCTCAACAACGCGTACTACGAACGCCCCGCGACCCTGGACCTCGCCGGGGAGGTGACCGGTAGGCGGATCCTCGACGCCGGCTGTGGCTCGGGCCCGCTTTTCGAGGCCTTGCGCGAGCGGGGCGCCGTCGTGAGCGGTGTCGACGCCAGCGCCGGGATGCTGGAGCACGCCCGGCGACGGCTCGGTGCCGACGCGGACCTGCGGGTCGCCGACCTCGCCGACCCGCTGCCCTTCTCCGACGACACGTTCGACGACGTCATCGCGTCCCTGGTGCTGCACTACCTCGAGGATTGGGGACCGACGCTCACCGAGATGCGTCGTGTGCTGAAGACCGGCGGCAGGCTCATCGCCTCGGTCAACCACCCCACGGCCGACTACTGCATCGAGCGGTTGGCCGGGCGCAGGCCCGACTACTTCGGGATCTACAACTCGACCTTCGAATTCACCCTGCGCGGCCAGACTGCCCGGATGAGTTTCTGGAACCGGCCGCTGCACGCCATGACCGACGCCTTCACCGCGGCCGCTTTCCGGATCTCCGTCATCAGCGAACCCCAGCCGGTGCCCGCCGCCCGCGAGCTGTTCCCCGAGGACTTCCCCCTGCTCGCGACCGCACCGAGCTTCCTGTTCTTCGTCCTCGAAGCGGCCTGATCACCCACCCCGGTGCTGTCCGTTGTCGCGCGACATCGCCTGACGGCCTCGTTCACGCGCCTGTTGGAAGGAGACCTGGGCCTGCTGCGAGAGCTGCTGGACCGGCGGCGCCTGCCACGCGGTGCGGGCGAGCGTCATCCCGCCGTCGCGCATCTGCCGCAGCTGTTCGGTCCAGGTCCTGGGGACCACGACCGAACCGGTCCGCCGGTCGTGCCAGCACGTCTTGCCGTCGGGCGACGTCCGCACCAGGCCGCATTCCACCGCCGAGAAGATCAGAAGCGTGATCCCGGCCAGCGCGAGCAGCAAGCTCAGCTGGAGTACCGCCGCGACCAGCAGAACCCAGCCGAGCCCGGGGACGAGCACGGTGAGCGCGGTCCGGGCGCACACCTGACCGAAGTTCAGCTTGCCGCCGTCGGCACGGCGCACGGTGAGGGCGAAGGCCGCCTTGCCCAAGGTGCGTCCCCAGGAACGGAGGAGAATCACTTCGTAGACCATGATCAGCAGGACCTGTGCCGCCAGCGTCAGCGCGATCAGCTGGACGACGTCGCCCCAGAGATCGCCCACTTCGTCGCCGGCGGTGTCCCCGAGCGCACCCCATTCACCGAACGCGGCCTTGAAGAGTCCCTTGCCCGCCAAGGTGAAGCCGTGTTTGCCCGCCTCTGCCTGGATCTTCTCGGCGGTCAGGAACCAGAGTGGCGCGGTGACCAGCCACGGCACCAGCCAGTCGATCCACCGCGCGCCCCAGCGGCGGGCCGACGTCGGCGACGGACGGGGCGGGGGGAAGACACTTCCCGGAGGCTGGATCACTGTCCCGCTCCCGGCTGGGTTCGCCTGTCCCACAACGGGTTCCTGACCGCGTCCCACCACAGCGCCGCCCCGAGCACGCCGGCCGGGATCGTGAGCGGTTCGAATTTGACGAGCACGTGCAGTCCTTCGATTTCGACGAATGTTTCGAGCAGACAGGCCAGTCCCGCGACCGCCGCGGACCAACGCGTGCGGAGCAGCAGTGCGAGCACACAGACACCCGCCACGATCGAGGCGTCGGCGACGAGCATGGTGAGTGTGGCGATGGTGGCCTTGACCAGGAGCACGCGGAGCATCGCGAATCCGTCGCGGTCCTCGCCCCGGAGCTTGCGCGGCCGAAATTCCGCCGGGTACAGCGAAAGGTGGAAGCGCTCGTCGAACTTGTCGAGCACCGCGGGGTAGGCGGCACCCCAGACCAGGAATACGAGAAAGCCGACGAGGACGAGTCCGGTGTGGCCGTCCTCGACGGCCTTGTACTTCCCGAGGAAGAACGCCGGTACCAGCGCCGCCAGCCCGGCGACCACCATCAGCGTGGTCGAGACCTTGCCCAGCCCGAAGAACCGGGTCGTCAGGAGAAGGACCAGCGGAGCGCCGATCACGAAGGCGCCGTAGACGAGCCCGGTGCTCAGGAACCAGAAGGCGAGGATCGCCGTGGTCAGCCAGAAGACGGCATAGAGCAGCCGTCTGCCCAGGACATTTTCCACCACTTCCGGGACGCTCTCTTCGATCATTTTGTCCACGGCACGAGCCCCCTCATGCAAGAATTGCAGTATGCACGGAGGGTAGCGGCCCGCCATGGGTAGTGCAAGAGTTGCAGTACGTATTTTTTGCGTGGATCGGAGATTCGGTGGCAGTGGTGTCTGACGCGGTGGAGGATCGTCGCCGGTTCGGTGGCGAGCTCCGGCAGCTCCGGGAGAAAGCGGGCAGGACGCTCGACGAGGCCGCCGGGCGCCTGGAGTGCTCGTCCGCGAAGATCAGCCGGATCGAGACCGGTCAGGTCGCGGTGCGGCCGCTGGACCTGCGTGAACTGCTGGACTTCTACCAGGTGACCGGCGCCCGGCGGGCGGCCATGCTGTCGGTGTCGCGACAGCGCGGCAAGCGGCTGGAGTTCGACGGCGTCATCTACGAGGGCTACAACCTCTACCTCGGCTACGAGGAGGAGGCGGGTGAGATCCGCGAGTACCAGCCGCAGTGGATCCCGGGCCTGCTGCAGACCCGGGAGTACGCGCTCGCCTTGTCCCTCGCCGCCGGTTCGACACCCGAGATCGCCGAGCGCCGGGTCGGGCTGCGGATGGACCGTCAAGGCCTCCTTCGCCGCGAGAACCCGCCGCGCCTGTCGGTCGTCGTCGACGAAACGGCGTTGCGCCGCCCGGCACCCGAGCCGGGACTGATGGCCGCGCAGCTGCGGTACCTGGCGGAAGCGGCGAAAGACCCGCGGGTGTCCGTGCGGGTCCTGCCGTCGTCCACCGGGATGCACCCGGCCCAGGCCGGTGGGTTCATCATCCTCGGCTTCCCGTTGCCCGACGATCCGAAGATCGTCTACACCGACGACCTGACCGAAGGGCGGCTGACCCAGGAACCCGGCCGCGTGGCGCAGTACGTCACGGTGTTCGAACGCGTCGAGTCGCTGGCGCTGACACCCGCGGAATCGGTGGAATTGATTCACGACGCGGCGGAGTCGCATTCCTGACCGTCCGGTGTCGCGGACCAATGGCGGACGAAAGCCGACCAGTTCCCGGGAGCGACGACGAAGGCGGGTCCGGGATCCTTGGCGTCCCGGACGCCGACCCCCGTTTCCAGGAAGGCGACCTCCACACAGGTCGGGCCGCCCCCGCAGCGACTGCTCTTGAACCACGCCGCGCCGGTGAGATCGTGTTTCACAGGAGTTCCTTCCTCATTTGTTTCGCCGGATGAGGAAAGATCGTGGAATGTCCCGCCGTCGCGACGTCGGGGAATTTTGTCGCGACAGCGAACACGCCGCCGACCAGCGAAGACACGCCCGAGAACGGCCGCCGCCGAGGGTGTCGCTAATCTACCTCCGCACGGTCGCACAGCGCTGAGGGACAGGGGAGCGCGATGGAAGCCCGGAGCGGCGAATCCGGCGACATCGCCGGTGTCGAAGAGCTCGGCGCGCTGATCAAACGGCTCCGGGACGAACGGCGCCTCACCCAGGACAACGTCGCCGGACGCGCGGCGAAACACGGGCTCAGGATCAGGCGTGAACGAATTTCGGAAATCGAGAACGGCAGGCGTGAACCGCCGACGCAAAGCGAGTTGCGCGCCATTCTTCTCGGCTTGGGACAATCCGAAGAAACGGTGAAGGGTCTGCAAGGCGTCCTGGCCCGGTCGACAACCCCACCCGCGGCAGACGGCGCCGTCGTGGAACTCGCTTTCGGCGATCCCGTGCGGCGGCCCGCCGCGGCTCCCCGTCGTACCGGCATCGGGCACCGGCTGCTGCTGTTCCTCGCCGGAGCGCTGGCGGGCGTGCTGATCGCGACCGGCGTCGCCGGGGTGTGGCCGTGGACGATCCTCACCTACGAGCCCGACCTGCAGGTCAGCGTCGGCAGGCCGAACCCCGCCGACGCTGTCGGCACCTGCCCTCAGCGGAGCACCGACGTCCGCGACCACCGCGACGACACCGCCGGCTCGATCTGGTACCGCGAATGTGGCGACTACCTGGAGATCTGGGTGACCGACCACATGAAGGACGGCCGCTGCGTCTGGGCGATCGTGCACTGGGACAACGGCATCGTCGACACGTCGAAGCGCGCTTGCCCGGCGGGCAAGATGGAGTTCTCGAAGATCGCCAAGTACGCGCCCGGCTTCTGGATGGAACTGGTCGCCAGGAACACCGAGTAGGGCACCCGTGTTCTTGGCGGGGGTTGAGCCTTGGGCGGGGGCGTGGTGCGAAAGCCACTTTCGCAACGGTGAAGGTTGCGAAAGTGGCTTTCGCAACGCCTGCCCGTGCCGGTACGGGGGGTCGTGAGTGGCGGTGACGCCAAGCCGACACTCAGGCGAGCGACCCGCCACGTTTGCGCTGCTCCTCGAGAGACCGGCGCGGTGCCGCCCGGAGAAGTCCTTTGTGGACCGCGATCAGACGACCGTCTCGTCGTCGTCGGTCTCGGAGTCGTCCGACTCCTCGATCGTCCACTTCAGCTGGAACTCGACCTCTTCCTCGCCGTCGCCCCGTTCGTGCTCGATCGAGAACTGCGCGCGGGCGGGGACGCGGAAGCGTTCCCCGGCGATCTGGATGCGGAACGAGGTCTCCGACTCGAGCGCGTCGGCGAGACGGCGCAGTTTCGCGACGACGTCGGCGGTGGAGTAGACCCGTTCGACGTCACGGGGTGCGGTTCCGGTCACGATGGCCTCCAGTGTCCGACACCCGGCGGGTGTCCGTGCCGTCATTCAATCGTGTGATCGTCGCGGCCTGCCGCCGGGGTCACAGCGTGCGGGCGAGGCGGAAACCGACGTCGTCGAGGCGGAACGTCGGGTGGCTGCGACGCCGCACCGACGCCCGGCAGCTCCAGTGCTCGTCGAACCAGCCGCCACCCCGCAGGACCCGGTACTCGCCGTACACCTCGGCGTCGTAGACGTCCCAGCACCATTCCCAGACGTTGCCCAGCATGTCGTGGAGGCCCCAGGCGTTCGGCCGCTTTTCCCCGACGGGGTGCGGTGACTCCGCCGAGTTCTCGCGGTACCAGGCGATCTCGTCCAGCCTGCCGTAGCGGGGGCCGGTCGTTCCCGCGCGGCAGGCGTGCTCCCATTCCGCCTCGGAGGGCAGCCGGTAACCGTTCGCGGACCGGTCCCAGAGCAGGGAATCCAGTCGGTAAGCCGGGTCCAGTCCCGCACGCGCGGAATGCTCGTTGCAGATCCGGAGGGCGTCCAGCCAGGAGACGTCGACGGCGGGCAGCCGGCTCGTCTCGTCCGCGGTGACCGGCACCGGGGCGAGCAGGAAGGACTGGACGCCGATCGTCCAGCTCCGCTCGGTCCGCCGATCCGAAAGTGTCACTTCGCCCGGGGGAACAGTGATCATCTCCATGGTCGGGCCGATGTTACCCAGCTAGCCGGTGCGCCATGATGAGCGCGTGCCCCTGCTCATCGAACCCGTCCTGCCCGCCGGCGTCTTTCGGGACGCCGGTCAGCCGTGCCTGATCGTCGACGACAGGTTCGTGCTCCGCCCTTGGTGCGCCCACGACGCCGAGGCCGTCGAAGCGGCCTTCGGTTGTCCGGAGATCCAGCGCTGGCACGTCCGCCGCATCGACGGCGAAGGCGAGGCACACACCTGGATCGCGGGCTGGGACCGGCGCTGGGCGGACGAGACGGACGCGAGCTGGGCGGTGGTCGACGCCCGTGACGACCGGGCGGTCGGGCAGGTCGGCCTCCGCACCATCTCGCTCTTCGAGGCTTCAGCACAGCTGTCCTATTGGGTCCTCCCTTCCGCCAGGGGTGCGGGGATCGCGTCCGGCGCGGTGGCGGCGTTGACGCGGTGGACGTTCGGAACCGCCGGGCTGCACCGGCTGTCCCTGCTGCATTCCACCGCGAACGCCGCCTCCTGCCGTGTCGCGGACAAGGCCGGATACGGCCTCGAAGGCACCTTGCGATCTTCGATGTTGCACACGGACGGATGGCACGACGTCCACGTGCACGCGAGGCTCAGGAGCGACTGGGCACCCTCACCCGGCGGACCAGCGGAAGCGCGAGGACGGCGATCGCCGCGCTGATCCAGATGGCGTAACGGTATTCGTCCGTCGCTTCGGTGACGAAACCGGCGAGCACCGGTCCCAGGAACGCACCCGCGTTGAGCGCGACGGTGGCGAACGAACCGCCGAGCGTCGGAGCACCGGGTGCCACGTGCATGACCCGGGCCACGAGCGCCGACCCGCACCCGAACGACAGTCCACCTTGGATGGCCGTCACGGCGAACAGGGCGACCGGATGCGCGCTGGTCACCGCCAGAACCGCCCAGCCGGCTGGCAGGGCGCACAACGCGACGACCAGCCCGCGCCGGAGTTCGCCGTCACCGGTACGGCCTGCCACCGTGACCCCGATGAACGCGCCTACGCCGAACGCCGCCAGCAGTCCGGAGACCGCACCGCCGGGCAGTCGCGCGACGTCCGTCGCGATGACCGCGAGAAAGGCGAACGTCGCGAAGGTCGCGCCGTTGACCATCGCCGCGAGGATCATCGCCTTCCGCACGGAGCGATCCTTCAGTTCACGCGTCTCCCGCTTGATCGAGATCTCGCCGGGTTCGGCGGCGTCGGCGGGCGCCGACCGGAACACCAGCACCAGTGCGGGCAGGCACAACGCGGCCACCGCCCAGAAGGCCGAACGCCAGCCGGCGAGGTCGCCGAGCACCGCCCCGACCGGCACACCCGCGAGACACGACAGGGTTACGCCCGCCAGCAGGATCGCGGTCGCCCGCGCCTGCTTTCCGGGCCCCGCCAAAGAGATCGCGACAAGCATGGCGACCGCGAGGAACCTGGCGTTGACGACGGCCGCGACGATCCGGGTGCCGAACAGCACCGGGAAACTCGTCGTGAGAGCGCCGATCACGTGCACCACCACGAACGCGGTCAGGAATCCGGCCAGTGCCCGGCGGCGTGGCCACCGCGCGCTCAGCACGGCCATGGCAGGTGCGCCGACGATCATGCCGACGGCGTAGGCGGAGGTCAGCGCGGCGGCCGCGCCGACGGGAACCGACAGGCCACCGGCGATACCCGGCACGAGACCGGACGCCATGAATTCGGAGGTGCCTTGCGCGAAGACGGCAAGGCCGAGGACGTAGACGAACAGGGGCAACGGACGACTCCCAAGCGAAAGGTGAGCAGGAGGAGCCGTGCGCTGGGACAAGGGAGAACCCGGCCGGGCGCACGGAAGAGCGCTCCGGTCACCGGAAGCGAGAGAAGGGCCGATGCCTAACGGCCGGACACGACGACTCGCCGCCGGATGACCGGCGGCTCCGTTCTGTCGGACTCAGGGCTCGTCACAAGGGGACACGATACACAGCACTGTCGGCGACCCTCAACCGACTTCGCCCCGCCCGTTGGTCCGTGAAGGCCTCCTTGAGGGACCCTGGGTCCCTCAAGGAGGCCTTCACGGACCGCGCGACCCAGGTCGGGACGAAGGGTTTCTGTTCCGCGTACCGGAACGCTTTTGTTGCTCACTTGAATAAAGCCGAGTAATGCGGTTTGACCTGCGGTTTCCGTGATTGTTTCGGGACTGGGACCCAGTCTTCGAATGCGTTAACCTCGACTTCATGATTCCCACAGTTGTCTGGGGTACAGGCAACATCGGCCGCGCTTCCATCCGGGCCGTCGAGGCGCATCCGGCGCTGGGACTCGCCGGTGTGCTCGTGCACGACCCCGCGAAGGTCGGCCGCGACGCGGCCACGCTCGCGGGTGTCGACGGTGAACTGGGTGTGGCGGCGACCGATGACGTCGAAGCGATTCTGGCGGCGGGTCCGCGGGCGGTGGTGTACGCGGCGTCCGGCGACATCCGGCCCGCCGACGCGCTGGCCGACATCGTCCGCGCGATCCGGGCGGGGGCGGTGGTGGTGACACCGGCGCTCTACGCACTGTACGACCAGCGCAACGCGCCCGAAGAACTACGGGAGCCGGTGCTCACCGCGATCGCCGAGGGCGGTGGTTCCCTCTTCGTCTCCGGCGTCGATCCCGGCTGGGGCAACGACATCCTGCCGCTCCTGATCAGCGGGCTGGGCACCACCGTGGACGCGGTCCGCTGCCAGGAGATCTTCGACTACTCCACCTACGACCAACCGGATTCCGTCCGCTACCTGGTCGGCATGGGGCAGCAGATGGACTACCAGCCGCCGATGCTGGCCCCGTCGGTCCCGACGATGGTCTGGGGCGGGCAGGTGCGGCTGATCGCCCGCGGTCTCGGCGTCGAACTCGACGAGATCCGCGAGACACTGGACCGACGCCCGCTCGACGAAACCGTGACCACGCGGACGATGGGCGAGTTCGAGGCGGGTACGCAGGGTGCGGTCCGGTTCGAGGTGCAGGGCATCGTGGACGGCGAACCCCGCATCGTCATCGAGCACGTCACCCGCATCCACGCGTCGTGCGCGCCGCACTGGCCGTCGCCGCCCAGTGGCGACGGGGCGCACAAGGTGATCATCGAAGGCCGTCCGAGGATCGAGGTCTCCGTCGAGGCCACGGACGAGGGCGAAAACCGGTCGGCGGGCGGCAACGCGACCGCGGTCGGCAGGCTGGTCGGCGCCATCGACTGGCTGGTGGACGCCGAACCCGGGCTCTACGACGCCCTCGACGTCCCGTTGCGACCGGCCACCGGCAAGCTCGGAAGGAGCGCGCGTTGAACATCGACATCCCCGAGGGCAAGGATCCGATCGGCTATGTCTGGGGCGAGATGGTGCCCGGCATCGGTGTCGCGGCGTCGAGACTTTCCCTGGCGGTCTACTCGCACACGACGCTCGGCCTCCGCGAGTTCGAGGCGGCACGACTGCGGATCGCGCAGATCAACGGCTGTGTCTTCTGCCTGGACTGGCGGACCGATCGCGACGGCGAGAAGGTCGAGGAGGGGTTCGCCGAGGCGGTGACGGAGTGGCGGACGACCGAGGCGTTCGACGAGCGGACCCGGCTCGCCGCCGAGTACGCCGAACGCTACGCGATCGACCACCACGACATCGACGACGACTTCTGGAAACGGATGGGCGAGCACTACAGCCAGCGGGAAATCGTGGAACTGAGCATGAGCATCGGTTCCTGGCTCGCCTTCGGACGGCTCAACCACGTTTTGGGGATCGACACGGTCTGCGTGCTGCCGAAGATATGAGAAAGGGCCGGGGCACGTGCCCCGGCCCTTCATGCTGATCGTCGTCACAAATCGGTGGCGACGATCTTTTCGATGTTCCGTTCCGCCAGCGCGGTGATGGTGACGAACGGGTTCACCGACGTATTACCCGGAATCAGCGAACCGTCGATCACGTAAAGCCCCGGGTATCCGTTGAGCCGTCCGTAATTGTCGGTCGCCTTTCCCAGCACCGCGCCACCGAGCGGGTGGTAGGTGAGATGATCCCCCCAGATCTTGTGCACGCCGAAGAGGTCGGTCCGGTAGATCGTCCCCTCCTTCGAGTTGATCTTGTCGAAGATCGTCTTGGCCATGGTGATCGACGGTTGTTTCCAGGCCGTCTGCCAGTCGAGGTCGACCTTGTTCGCGGCCGCATTCCAGGAGAACGACCCCCGGTTGGGGTTCTTGGTGATCGACAGGTAGAACGACGCGAAGGTCTCGATCCCGGTCGGCAGTGGCGCGACTTCGGCGAACGCGCCGCCCGCCGCCCAGTTGTCGATACCGGCGGTGGGGATGGACGACTGCAGTGCGCCGGTGGCGTCCCACAGGTGGTTGGCCCGGCCGCACATGACGTTCCCGTTGTCGCCCCAGCCCTTCCCGACCTCGTTGCCGAGGTCGGGCAGCGCGCCGGTGGCCTTGAGCTTGACCAGCAGTTTGCTCGTGCCGACACTGCCCGCGGCGAAGAAGACCTTGGCCGCCGTCACGGATTTCGTCGCCGTCACCGCGCCGCTCGTGTCGAGTTGTTCCATCACGACGGTGTACCCGCCCCCGGACGCCGGCGTGACCGACGTGACTCGGTGCAACGGAGAGATCGTCACCCGTCCGGTGGCCCGGATACGCGGAAGATACGTCTGCTGCAACGACTTCTTGCCCGCGTTGTTGCCGTAGAGGATCTCGCCCGCCAGCGCGGACTTCGGGACGGTGCCCGCCTGCTCCTTCTTCATGTAGTCCCAGTCGTAGACGTCCGGGACGAACAGGAACGGGAAACCCGACCGCTGCGCGTGTTTCCGGCCGACGCGGGCGTACTGGTAGCACTCGGCGGTCTCGAACCAGTCCTGGTCGATGGTGGCGACGCCGAGGCCCGCGTTGGCACGCGGGTAGTAGACGCCGTACATCTCGTCGGCGTTGACGGTGGGGAGTACGGCACCGAAGTTCTCGCGTCGGGGCGTGACCGCCATCCCGCCGTTGACCAGCGAGCCGCCGCCGACACCGCGGCCCTGGTAGACGGTGATCCCGCTGAACTCCTCGGCGTCGAGGATGCCGGTGTGGCGAGGGACGTCCTTGTCGATGGGGAAGCCGAGGAAGTTGCTCAGTGGTTGCCTGGTCCTGGTCCTCAGCCAGAACGAACGGTAGTCCGGGGTGGTGGTGTTGGCGAAGATCTTGCCGTCCGTTCCCGGCGTGTCCCAGGCCTTCCCGAGCTCGACGAGCTGGACGTCGACGCCCGCTTCGGCGAGCCGTAGCGCCGCGACGCAGCCCCCGTAACCGGACCCGATGACGAGCGCCGGGATCTGTGTCGCGTCCGCGATCGAGCCCTTCGGGGCGGGGCTGTTCCCCGGCGAGGCGAATGCTGTCCCGCCGAGTGCCGCGGCACCTAAGATAGAACCAGTTCCTGCGATGAAAACGCGACGGGATAATCGCTTGGAAGCACTACTCTGCATGAGTTCGTCGCTCATGTGATCTTCCTCACCGTTGAGATATTTAGAACAAGTTATA
Organism: Amycolatopsis sp. cmx-4-19; assembly: GCA_049998115.1. Classification (GTDB taxonomy): domain Bacteria; phylum Actinomycetota; class Actinomycetes; order Mycobacteriales; family Pseudonocardiaceae; genus Amycolatopsis. Next base: position 16,116 of record JAEBEO010000034.1, read on the forward strand.
CCTATCACCCGGACGGGTGGCAAGAATGGTGGGGATTCTTTTCTCCGGACTCCGGCCGGGTAGGTGGGCATCGTGGCCGCGGATGGGCCACTATGTACGGCTGTGGAGTCGACTCGGGTTGATCGTTGGCTGTGGGCCGTCCGGCTGACCAAGACGCGGCCGGACGCGGCCGCCGCGTGCCGTGGCGGCCATGTCCGCGTGAACGGGAAACCCGCCAAGCCCGCGACCACGGTCGTGGCCGGCGACGAGGTGCGCGCCAGGGTCAACGACACCACGCGGATCCTGGAAGTGACGCGGGTGATCCAGAAACGCGTCGGTGCCGCCGACGCGGCGACCTGTTTCCTCGACCGGACGCCCGCGCCGCCACCGGAGTCCGCCGTGCCGGTGGCCCGGCGCGAGCGAGGCGCGGGGCGGCCGACCAAGCGGGAGCGCCGGGTGCTGGACCGCTTCCGCACGGGCGAGGGCTGACCCGATCGCAAGCCTGTCGGGTCCGTTCACATATATGGACAGGATTCACATCCGTTGACGGGCGACAGGGACGTGAACTATAAAGACGGGGTCCGGGTGTACACGCCGCAACACCTTCCGTCAGTCCGTCACGGAGGTTTCGGGTGTCCCGAAAAAGTCCTCTTCGTCGTGCCGTCCTCCCGGCGGTCGCCGCCGTGGTCGCCACCGCCGCACTCCTGCAGCTGCCACCCGGAGCGGCGGACGCGGCACCGGGTCCGGGTGCGCTGACCGGCCTCGATGTCGGCACGGCCAACCGCCGCGCGCCGGTCGCGGGACTCTACGACTGGTCCAAGGCCGGCTATCGGGGTGGCGCCGCGCTGCCCGGCTCCGGGGAAGTGAATCCGAGCGCCGCCTGCCAGGTCACCGCGGCCGAGCTGGCGAGCCAGTACAACGTCGAACCCGACGACGGCGCCGACGACTCGAACGGCATCCAGGCGGCGATCGACGGGATCAAGAACGCGTGTTCACCCTCGGCGAGCTACACCAAGCTCAGCACGATCACCTTCCCCGCGGGCCGGTTCGATGTCACGCACGAAATCCACGTCGACGCCGACTACCTGATCCTGCGCGGCACCGGCAAGGACGCGACGAAGTTCGTCTACAAGCCCGACGCGAACACCCTCTACGACGCCCTCACGCCGGACGGCTCCGACTGGGACGAGGACGGGATGACCTCGGGTGCGGGCAAGGGCGGCTGGCTGTGGCCGGGCCGCGGCCTGTTCCGCGTCCAGTCCAGGGGAGTGCACGCGTCCTACGCGAGCGACTACGCTTCGGCTCCCGCCAACCGCAAGGACATCTTCGAGGGCACGGTCAACGTCCACTGGAAGGCCGGGGTGAAGCTGCGCGGGAAGGCCGGTGACACCGCCTTCGCCGCGAGGATGGGGGACCGGGTCGTCCACCTCGCGAACAGTGGCGCCCTGAGCTCGCTCGCGGCGGGCAACCTGGTCAACATCCGTGCGGCCAATTCGCAGAAGTTCTACGAGCAGCAGCAGGCGACGCCGACCACGTTCCCGTTGCTGAACATGCACATGCGCCAGCAGATCTTCACGATCACGGCACTGGACACCTCCACGCGCACCATCACCCTCGACAAACCGCTGGAGTACGACGTCCCGGTCACGTCCACCTCGGACGGTTCGGCCCCGATCGACGGCGCCACCTACGACTCCAAGGCCGCGCCGCTGGTCGACCCGGTTCTCGGTGTCGGTTTCGAGAACCTCGGGTTCACCCAGGACATGCCCGGCCTTAACCCGGCCGAGGCGAACAACAACTACGGCAACATGGCACCCGCCGCCGAGATGCACGGCATCGTGTTCGAAGGGGCGGCGAACTCCTGGGTCCGCGGCATCCGCGCGGAGATGACCGGGTCGCATCCGATCGTCACGGAAGAGGCCAAGAACCTCCAGATCGTCGACAACGAACTCACCGGTTCCTGGAACAAGGGCAAGGGTGGCAACGGGTACTTCCGCGGCTCCCGCGTCTGGGACTCGCTCTACGCCGGGAACACCTCGATCCTGTTGCGGCACTTCACCTTCCAGTGGTCCGCGTCGGGCAACGTGGTGATCGGCAACTCGTTCGACTCCGACCTGAACCTGCACGGCGGCTGGGAGCGCAACAACCTGTTCGAGCTCAACACGGTCAAGGTCCCGTACGCGCACCGCTCCGGGAACTGCCGGGCCAATTGCGGCGAGGAGGGCGGCGGCGGGCCGGACGACTCGAACTGGTTCCCGATCTGGTGGGGCGCGGGCAAGAAGGCCGTCAAATGGTCGGGTGCTTCCGGCTACCGCAACGTGTTCTTCAACAACGCCATGACCAAGCAGGCGACAGAGAGCGGTCTGTATAACGACTTCTACGCCGACCGTCACCGCGTCTACGTCTTCGGCTGGGACGGCACGGCTTACAAGCACCTCGACATCGGAGACATCCCGATCGCCGACTGGGCCAAGAACGAGCAACGGGACTACACCGGCGGCCACGGGGTGGACGCGACCAAGACCGACGCCGCGCCGTCGCTGTTCCTGAAGTCCGTCGACGGGACTCCGCCGTCCTCGTCGACGAGCCGGACCACCACGCCCACCTCGACGACGAGCACCACGACGACGCCGCCGGACCCGGGGGCGTGCCTGAACGCGACCTTCGCGCGCAAGTCGGTCTGGGACAGTGGTTACGGCGGCGGGTTCACCGTCACCAACACCTGCCCGGCCGCGGTGACCTCGTGGACGGTCGAGTTCGACCTGCCCGCAGGGACGACGGTGAGCAGTTCGTGGAGCTCCGTGCCGAGCAGGACCGGCCAGCACTACAAATTCGGGAACGCGACGCACAACGGGAACGTCAAACCCGGCGGCTCGGCGACCTTCGGCTTCAACGCCGCAGGACAGGGGCTCCCGGCCGCCTGCACGATCGCCGGAACGAAGTGCGGAGGCACGGAATGACGAGGAAACGACTGCTCGCGGCGATCGCGGCCACGGTGTCGGCGGCGGGGCTCTTCGGTGCCGTCGTCACCGCCGAGGCCGCCGCGCCGAGCCTGGCCGCGACGTTCGGCCAGGGTTCGGTGTGGGACAGCGGCTACGGCGGCAAGTACACAGTCGCCAACTCCGGCGACGCGAACAGCGCACAGTGGACGATCGAGTTCGATCTCCCCGCCGGGACGACGATCACGAGCTCGTGGAGTTCGGTCCTGACCAGGACCGGGCAGCATTACCAGTTCTCCAACGCGGACTTCAACGGCACGATCACACCCGGTGGCACGGCGAACTTCGGCTTCAACACCAGCGGTCTCGGCGTGCCGAGCGGATGCACGGTCAACGGAAGCCCGTGCGGGGGAGGGGCGCCGACGTCCACCACGACCACGCCGACCACGACCAGCAAGCCGCCGACGTCCACCACGACCAGTGTCCCGCCGGGTGACGTCGTCGACGTGGACACCGCGGTGGAACTCCAGGCCGCGCTGGCCGCCGCGAGCCCAGGGCGGACCATCCGGCTGGCCGCCGGGACCTATCGGGGTTCCTTCGTGGCCACGAAACCCGGGACGGCGAACGCGCCGATCACGGTGACCGGCCCGCCCACCGCGATCCTGATCAACGACGGCCCGTCGGGTGACGCGCCCTCGTGCCCGGTGCCGACGGCGGGCTGGCATTCCGGGTACGGGTTCTGGCTGTACGGCGCGCCTTTCTGGCACCTCAAGGGTTTCACCGTGCAGGAGTCGAAGAAGGGGATCGTCGCGGACAACTCGCACCACACCGTGCTCGACGGGGTCCACGTGCACCGGATAGACGAGGAGGGCGTCCACTTCCGCCGCTCCTCGGCCGACAGCGTCCTCCGCGATTCGACGATCAGCCACACCGGCCTCGTGCAGGCCGGGTACGGCGAGGGTGTCTACCTCGGGTCGGCGAACTCGAACTGGGCGTGCCACGGGAACTCCGGTGGTGTCGACCGAAGTGACCGGATCCAGGTGCTGCACAACCACATCGGACCGGCTGTGGCGGCGGAGAGCATCGACATCAAGGAGGGCACCGCCGACGGCGTCATCCGCGGCAATACCTTCGACGGACAAGGGGTTTCGGGGGAGAACTCGGCCGATTCGTGGGTGGACGCCAAGGGAACCGGCTACGTCATCGAGGACAACATCGGGACGTTCGCCTCGCCGGGGACATTCGTGAACGGTTACGAGACACACAATCCCGGCACCACGCCGTCGTTCCCGAACGGCTGCGGGAACGTGTGGCGGAACAACAAGTCCGATCTCGGCGGCGTCGGCCAGTACGCCATCAAGATCACGTCGGTGTCGAAGTGCTCGGAACGGCCCAACGTCGTCTACGCGTCCAACACGGTGTCGCGGGCGGTGAACGGGCTGACGAACATCCCGGTGAAGCCCTGACGGATGCCGGTGGCGGGAGCGGCGCGGCTCCCGTCACCGGCAACTCAGTCGCGGATCGCGGTGATCGCGACGGTGGCGTAGCGCACGGTGAACCGGCCGCCGAGCCCGTCGATCGCCATGCCGACCTCGGTGAGGATTTCTTGCCGCACAGCGGGTTCGACCCAGGTGAGCGAGCCGAAGGTCGGAATCTGGTCCAGCCATTCGTCCCGGGTGTACACCCGTTCCCAGTCGTGGCGGCTTCGTTCCGGCTCGGCGAAGCCGCCCGCCTCGCGGAAGCCGTCGGCTGCTTTGGCGATGAGCGGGCCGTAGGGGTCGGCGGACTGTTTCGGCACGTTCTTGAGTTCGATCGGCGCATCGGGTACGAGCCGCCGGTACGCGTCCGCCAAGACATCCGTGACCGCTTCGGGTGGTTCGGGCACATGCCAGAACGCGGCCCAGAGGCACCCGGTCGCAGTACCGCCGCGGCTTTGGCCGCGCCCGCGACCGGATCCACCCAGTGCCAGGCCTGCCCGGACACGAGCAGGTCGAACCGGCGTCCGGCGGGCTCCCAGTCCTCGAAGGACGCGATTTCGACGTCGATCCCGCCGGCGCGGGCGAACTCGGCCATGCGGGGATCCGGCTCGACACCCAGCACCCGGCAGCCAGCCTCGCGGAACTGGCGGGCTTCGATCCCGGTGCCGACGCCGACGTCGAGGGTGTCGCGTCCGGGAGCGGCCGTGACGAGGTGGTCGATGAGTCCCGGGGGATAGGCCGGCCTGGTCCGGTCGTAGCGTTCGACGTCCACGCCGAAGGATTCCGCGGCCTGTCGATAGCGGTGAGGCTCACGCCCCGACGGTAGAGTGGGCATGCGCCCACCATAAGTGGGCACTTGCCCACTCGTCAACGCAAGGGAGCCGTATGCCGACCGGGGTGGCCCTGCGCGAAGTCCGCGCACAGCTGTTCGACTCCGCCGAGCGGGTCCTGCTCCGTGACGGGCCGAGCGCGCTCACCAGCCGTGCGGTCACCACGGAGGCGGACTGCGCGAAAGGCGTGCTGCACCGGCATTTCGAGGACTTCGACGCGTTCCTCGCGGAGTTCGTGCTGGACCGCGTCGAGAAGCTGGACGCCACGGCGGCGGCACTGACGGAGACCGCGGGGACCGGCGTCCTCGTCCAGAACCTGGCCGAAGCCCTGACCGCCGTGTTCGAGTCGGTCGCGGTCGCCATCGTCCCGCTCGTGATCTTCCGCGACGGCCTTCGCGCCCGGCTGCGCCGGGAATGGCCTGCCGGTGTCCCGGTGCTGACCCAGGCCGCGGTGGTGATCGGCGGCTACCTCGCGGCCGAACGCGACCTCGGCAGGCTGGCCGCCGACGCCGACGTCGACACACTCGCCGCCACCCTCATCGGCGCCACGCATTTGTTGTTCGCCGACCGCACCGGTGCCGCGCCGGACGCGGAACAGGTGCGGAAGACGGTGACGGCCGTCGTCGGCTCCGGGATCAGGCCTGCGCGGCCGTGACCGTGTGCCGCAGCAGCAGCGAGGTGGTGACCGGGCCGACGCCGCCGGGGACCGGCGTGATCGAACCCGCGATGCCCTCGACGGCGGTCTGATCGACGTCGCCGACGAGCCCGCCTTCCGGCGTCGGGTTGGTGCCGACGTCGATCACCACGGCGCCGGGCTTGACGTGGTCCGCGCCGACGAAATGCGCGCGGCCGACGGCGACGACCAGCACGTCCGCGGTCTTGGTGACCGCGGCGAGGTCCTTGGTGCGCGAGTGGCACACGGTCACCGTCGCGTTTTCCCCGAGCAGCAGCAACGCGGCGGGCTTGCCGACCACGGTGGAGCGGCCCACGACGGCGACCTGGGCGCCGGAAAGGGCGACCTGCTCGCGCTTCAGGATCTCCAGCACGGCGGCGGCGGTGGCGGGCGCGTAGGTCGGCAGACCCGCGGTGAGGCGCCCGAGGCTGACCGGGTTGGCGCCGTCGACGTCCTTGCGCGGGTCGATGTGCGCGCCGACGTCGTCGAGTGTGACGCCCTCGGGCAACGGGGTCTGGCAGATGATGCCGTGCACCGACGTGTCCGCCGACAGCTTGTCGAGTTCGCGGGTGACGTCCTCGCCGGTCGGCTTCTCCAGCTGGACCACGCGGCAGTCGACGCCGACCTTCTTCGCGGCGCGCTCGATCGAGCGCACGTACCAGGCGGTGGCGTCGTCATCAGTCGGCACCAGCACGGCCAGGGTCGGGGCGATGCCCGACGCACGCAGCTTGGCGGCGGTCTCGGTGACCTCGGCGGTGATGGCGGCGGCGATCGCGCGCCCGTCGATCAGCGTCATCGGGCGATCCTTTCGCGGACCTGGGCGACGAGGGCGTCGGCGCGCCCGGCGGCGGGGGTGTACTCGGCGAGGCGGGCCTCGGTCTCCTTGCGGAGCTGCTCGTCGGACATCGACGCGAGATTGACCTCGACGTTGACGACACCCGATTCGAGCGCCGACTTGGCGGAGGAGGCCGCGACGGCGATGTCGGAGATGACGTTGGTGTTGGCGCCTTCGAGGATCGAGGCGGCGACATCGATGACCTCGGCCGCGAGGGCCGCGGTGCGCAGGGGGACGTCGGCGGCGCCGACCAGGGCGGCCTGGATCGCGGCCGAGCGGGCCTGCTTCTCCTCGTCGGTCGCCTTGGGGAGCTTGTACGCGGCGACCACCGCGTCGAAGGCGGCGGCGTCGTCGGCGGCGAGGCCGAGCGCGCGCCGGCGGAGGTCTTCGGCCTTGGCGAGTGCCTCGGTCATGGTCGCCTCGTGCTCGGCGTACTTCGGCTTGCCGATCGTCAGGTTGCAGACCATGGAGACCAGGGCGGCGCCCACCGCGGCGTTCATCGCGGCCGCCGCGCCACCACCGGGCGTCGAGGCCTTCGATGCCAGCTCGTCGAGCCACTGACCGACCGGTTGAGCCTCCACGCGCAGTTCCCTTCCCGCTGGTTTCGCCGTCGCGCCGCAGCCTACCGGGGGTTCCCGTGGCGCCTGAAGGCCACCTTCGCGACGATCATGCCCTGGCGCGTTTAGTCCTCTAGTTGCGGTCACCGGCGTGCCGTGAAGGCCTCCTTCCCTACTGTCAGGGTAGGGAAGGAGGCCTTCACGGACAGCGGGTCACGCCCGCTGGTACTCCTCCCAGGTGAGTTTCGGCGAGACCGCGGGGCCGTCGTCCGAACCGCGGCCGGCGAGGCCGTTGTAGCCGAGGTAGTAGTCGCCCGCCTGGTGCTGCGCACCGGACGACAGGTCCGGATCGGACAGGGCGATCGCGTGGATGTGGTAGGCGAAACCCTGGGCCGGAGTCCGGACCCAAGCCGCGAAGCCCACCTGGCGCAGCTTCTTCGCGACGTCGGTCCTCGTCGCCGAAGACATGCCCTCGACGCCGATGTCAAGCGCGCCGCCACCGTCGTGCGTCCCGGCCGAAGCACCGACGCCGCCGGGGTTGTACGAGCCCTGTGTGATGGTGAGCTGCCTGCCGAGCAGCCCCTCGGCCTTCACCAGCATCGCCTTGGTCCGGCTGTTCATCGTCTCGCCGTGGTAGGTCAGTCGGCTACCCGCGGCGACCGCCGCGGTGACGGTGTACCGGTCGGCGCCCAGCTTCTCGAGCGAGGTCCTGCCCGGCAGCCCGGACGCGTCGAGCCCGGTGTACCCCAGCGACTTCTGGTAACTGGAGTACGCGGTGATCGACGACGTCCCGAAGTGACCGTCGACGTACTGCTGGTCCAGCAACCCCTTCGCGGCCAGCGCCTGCTCGACGAGCAGCACGCTGTCCTTGGCGCCCGGCGTCAGGGCGCTGTCGGCCCGGCGCGGATCGATCTGCGCGGCCTTGAGCACCGCTTCCATACTTGCCGCGGGCAACGCGGTCGCGGTCGGTTCGGCGCTGGCCGGTGCGGCGACGCCGAAAGAGAGCGCGCCCGCAGTCGCGAACACGGCTACTTTGGTCAACAATTCGTGCCTCCTGGACGAAACCGAAGTTTGTCCGGCCAGCATGATCAGCGCGAATACAAGGTCCGTACAAACGGAGTCTTTTCAGGTGCCGGACGCCCCCGTGAACTGGACGACCGCTTCGGACAAAGCGCGGCAATCGGGATCATCGAGGTGCTTCGCGACTTCCTCTTGGAGTGGGCGCAGCCGGTCCCTCGTACGGGCCGATTCGAGTGTCCCGGCGGTTTCGAGCGCCTCGATCCCGACGGCGAGCGCTCGCTCACCGTCATGGTCGAGGAGATGCCCGGTCGCCAGCATGATGAGGCAAAGTGACCGGCTGCGCCGCATTTCCGGGCCATAGCTCTCGACGGCCTCGGTCAGTGCCGAGATGGCGAGGCCGATATGCCGGCCGCCGTGCCGCAGTGCGAGATCCGTATGCACCGAGCCTGCCATCGCGGAAACGTCGACGCCGGTGAAAAACCTCGCCCAATCGGGTGGTTTCGCTTCACCCTTTTCGGCGAATTCCTCACCGGCTCGATCGAGCAGTCCGACGGCCAGGTTCCCCTCGCCTTTCTTGGCGTGCGCCCAGCCCTGATTCGCGCTCAAGATGCTGGAAGCCAGTTTCGAGCCCGACCGTTTCGCCGCCAGCCTGCCGAGCCTGAATTGGGTCAAGGCCTCGTCGGGGGCACCGTGATGCAGATGTACCCGGCCCCTGCGGTAATGGATGTTCGCGGCCAATTCGTCGTCATCGCCGTCGACGGCCAGGCCCAGCGCCAGCGCGAGATGACGATGGGCCGCGCCGACCTGCCCACTGTCGAAACAGGCCCACCCGGCGAGGTTGTGCAAATCCGCGACGGCGGAGAACAACCTGGCCCGCATGCGTTCGGAGATCGGCATTCCGAGCATCCGATGGCCACGCCGGATGCGTGCCAAGACGGCGTCGCGGCAGATTCCGCCGCCGTAGCGGTAGTCGACCGCGCGCAGCGCCTTGGTCTGTGTTTCCAGCGCTTCGACATCGCGGTTTTCCACCCGTTCCCGAGTACCGGGACGGTGTCCGGTGGTTTCAGGATCTGTCATGGCCATTACCCCCTGACGTGAACCCCAGGGCGATATCCGTGATTTCAAAGCGTAACGCCGCTCGGGTGTGTGCGCAGGAGGGTCGCTTCAACGGGAACGGGAGGAACCTGATATGACTTCCCGTGGACGCCGAAAGGTCGAGACCCCCATGGTGCTACGTACTTCGCCCCCCTCGCGAGCCCGGCTGCGGCTGGTCTCCCCCGCGGGCACGGACCCGGAGCCCCGGTACGGCGGGATCGCCGACCGGAGGCTGGCCGCGATCCTCGCCGCCGAAGACGTGGCCGAGGAACACGGGCTGAGCGCGCATGTCCGGACCACCTGCTATGTGCACCGATGCTGGGTGCACCAGTGCATCACCGATCCGATGCACGTCCTGGTCGTCACCGGGCACCGGTGGTGCCGCCGGTGTGATCGCACGGTGGAGGTCGACATCGACGAGACCGCGCCGGGATCTGTCGAGCTCTACTGCGACGGATGCGGTGTCCCGCCGGATACGGTCGCGAACCGTGAAGTGCTCCAGGCCTGCCGGACCAGTCTGAGCGCCATGCACGGTGGGGAAGCCTCGACCCTGTACGTCGTTCCCGATGCCTGAAGAGGCCACTTGGCGGCACCCGGGCGTCCGGACGGTCGCCTTCGTTGGTTTGGACCACCACTGTTACCGAAGCGTGATCTGGACATATCGCGCGGACGGTTACTTTGTTGTGGCGCGCAACGAATTGCTTCGCCCGTGGATTTCCAGCGTCGGAGGTGTCACGTCGTGAACCGGATCCTTGTGCAGCCCCAACGGCGGAAAGGGGTCCGCGGCGTGCTTGCCCTCGGCCTCTCCGCCCTCCTGATCGTGGCAGGGCTCGGCGGGGCCACCGCCGCCGCTGTCGACTACAGCCAGAGCGCCACGTCCTCGAGCGCGACGCAGGCACAGATCTCCTTCACCCCGGCGACGGCCGCGCTCTACGTCGACATCCACTACACCGGCGTGCCCGGGCAGGGGCAGCAGAACGTCCGGATGGCCAACAGCGGTGGCACCTGGCGGCACACCGTCGGCTCGCTCGGCGCCGGGACGGTCCTCGACTACTGGTTCACCTACGAGAAGAGCGGGCCGCAGTACGACACCCCGCATTTCGGCTATACGCACGGCGGCGGCACGACGGTCGCCGCGCCGGCGTTCGATCCGCCCGGCGGAAGCTATCCGAGTGCCCGCCTGGTGACGCTGTCGAGCGCGACCGCGGGTGCGACCATCCGGTACACGGTGGACGGTTCCACGCCGACCGCGTCGTCCGCTGTGTACTCCGGGCCGATCACGGTCTCGTCGTCCTCGACGGTTTCCGCCATCGCGCTGAAGTCCGGCTCGTCGAACTCGCCGGTCGCGTCCGCGAGCTACACGATCGGTTCGACGCAGGCGACCTGTCCGGTCCAGCCCGACATCCCGGACTTCGGCCCCGACGTGCGGATCTTCGACCCCGGTATGTCGGCGCAGTCGATCCAGGCCAGGCTGGACGCGGACTTCAACCAGCAGAAGGACACCCTGACCGCGCAGTTCACCGAACGCCGGTACGCGCACCTGTTCAAGCCCGGTGTGTACAGCGGGATCCACGACGACGTCGGTTACTACACCTCCGTCGCCGGTCTCGGGCGGAACCCGGGGGACGTCGTCATCAACGGTGACGTGACCGTCGACGCCTTCAACGAGTCGGACAAGGGTGTGGCGCTGCAGAACTTCTGGCGCTCGACGGAGAACCTCGCCATTGTCCCGAGCAGCGGTGCGACCCGCTGGGCCGTCGCGCAGGCCGCGCCGTTCCGGCGGATGGACATCCGCGGCGGGCTCGACCTGTTCCCGGCCAGCTATGGCTTCGCCAGCGGTGGCTACACGGCCGACAGCAAGGTGTCCGGCAAGACCGCGTCGATCTCGCAGCAGCAGTGGTACACCCGTGACTCCGGCTACGGCAGCTGGGAGGGCGGCGTCTGGAACATGGTGTTCTCCGGGACGAACGGGGCTCCGGCGAATACCTTCCCGACCCCGCCGGAGACGACGCTCGGCACCACGCCGGTCTCGCGCGACGTCCCTTATCTCTACCTCGACGGCTCCGGCAAGTACCGGGTGTTCCAGCCTTCCCTGCGGACCAACGCTTCCGGGCCGAGCTGGGCCAACGGCGGCACGCCGGGCACGTCGCTGCCGATGAGCCAGTTCCACGTCGTCAAGGCGGGGGACACCGCGTCCTCGATCAACACGGCGCTTTCCCAGGGCTGCAACCTGTTCTTCACACCCGGCGTCTACCACCTGAACCAGACGCTGAACGTGACGAAGGCGAACACCGTCGTCCTCGGCATCGGCTACCCGACGCTGGTGCCCGACAACGGCGTCGACGCGATGCGGGTCGCGGACGTGGACGGGGTGCGGCTCAAGGGTCTGCTGTTCGACGCCGGCACGACGAACTCGCAGGCGCTGCTGACCGTCGGCCCGGCGGGTTCGACGGCGAACCACGCCGCCAACCCGACGACGTTGCAGGACGTCTTCTTCCGGATCGGCGGCCAGATCGCGGGGAAAGCGACGAACAGCCTGATCGTCAACAGCCGCGACACGATCATCGACCACATCTGGGCCTGGCGAGCCGACCACGGCAACGCCGGTACCTACGGCTGGACGATCAACACCGGTGACACGGGCGTGGTCGTCAACGGCGACAACGTGCTCGCGACCGGTCTGTTCGTCGAGCATTACCAGAAGTACCAGGTGATCTGGAACGGCCAGAACGGCCGGACGATCTTCTTCCAGAACGAGATCCCTTACGACGTCCCGAACCAGGCGGGCTGGAAGAGTCCCAGCGGGCTCAACGGGTACGCCGCCTACAAGGTGGGGGACACCGTGACCACCCACGAGGCCTGGGGACTGGGCAGCTACTGCTTCTTCAACGACAACCCGGCGGTGAACCTGTATCACGCGTTCGAGGTGCCGAACCGCTCCGGCGTCCGGTTCCACGACTTGGTGACGGTCTCGCTGAACTACAAGGGGACGATCACCCACGTGATCAACGACGCGGGGGCGATGACGCCACCGGGGACCACCCCGAGCAACCTCGTCAGCTACCCGTAAGCGTCGCCACCCGCGTTCCGTGAAGGCCTCCTTCCCTACCTTAAGCGTAGGGAAGGAGGCCTTCACGGACTCGGGACCAAACCGTATAACGGCCTATACGTCGCGCCACGACGCGCCAGATTCGGTGGGCGTGATTAGGCTCGGGCCCATGATCACCAGCGATGTGCCCGCCCTCGTCGACGAGTTGCGAAACCAGTTCCGCACCGGTGTCACGAAGCCGGTGGCCTGGCGGCGGACGCAGCTCATGGGGTTGCGCACGCTCCTGTCCGAGCAAGCCGACGTCTTTCTCAAGGCCCTCTACGCCGACCTGCGAAAGAACGCCGTCGAGGCGAAGCGCGCGGAAATCGCGCTCGTGCACAACGAGATCGACCACACACTGGAGAACCTCGAAACCTGGCTCGACCCGGCACCCGCCGACATCCCGCAGCCGCTGCGGCCGGGGAACGGCCGCGTCGTCCATGAGCCGCTGGGCGTCGCGTTGATCATCGGACCGTGGAACTACCCGCTGCAGCTGGTGCTCGCGCCGCTGGTCGGCGCGCTCGCGGCGGGCAACTGTGCGGTCGTGAAGCCGAGTGAGCTGTCCCCGAACACGTCCGCGGCGATCGCCGAGCACCTGCCGAACTACGTCGAAGGCGTGCGGGTCGTCGAGGGCGCGATCCCGGAGACGACGGCGTTGCTGGAGCAGAAGTTCGACACCATCTTCTACACCGGTAACGGCACGGTCGGCCGGATCGTCATGACCGCGGCGGCGAAACACCTCACCCCGGTCACGCTGGAGCTGGGTGGGAAGAGCCCGGCGATCGTCGAGCCGGGCGCGGATCTCGCGGTGACCGCGCAGCGGCTCGCCTACGGCAAGTTCGCCAACGCCGGCCAGACCTGCGTCGCCCCCGACTACGTCCTCGCGATCGGCGGCACCGGTCCGGAACTCGTGGAGCGTCTCGCCGAGTCGGTCACGGGGATGTTCGGCGAGGATCCGGCCACCAGCGACTCCTACGGCCGCATCATCTCGACCCGGCACTACGACCGGCTCGCGGCTTTGCTGGACAACGGGACCACGGCCGTCGGCGGCGACAGCGACCGCGACGAGAAGTACATCGCGCCCACCGTGCTCACCGGCGTCTCACCGGACGCGCCGATCATGAAGGACGAGATCTTCGGCCCGATCCTGCCGATCATCGAGGTCCCCGACGTCGACGCGGCACTGGCGTTCGTCAACGAACGTGACAAGCCGCTGGCGCTGTACGCCTTCACCGAGTCGGAGGAGACCAAGCGCCGGATCGAGACCGAGACGTCGTCGGGCGGGCTGGTGTTCGGGGCGGCGATCATCCACCTCGCCGCACCCGACCTGCCGTTCGGCGGGGTGGGGGAGAGCGGGATGGGCCGCTACCACGGGCGCTACTCGATCGACACCTTCAGCCATGTGAAGGCAGTGCTGGACAAGCCGCTCGGCTGAGCCGCCCGCAACCGCCAGCGTGATCCTGAAGGTGGTGAAGGCCTGCGTGGCGCAGTAGGTACCGGAGGCCCGGTTCGGCCCTGGGACTTACCGCTCACGAGGCGGAACGTCGTGTCGGCGGCGGGGGCACCGGCTTCGCCAGCACGATGTCCGCCAACCGGATCGTCGACAGGCCGCGTTTGGTCTCCACGGTGCATTCCGCCTCGTCACGCGATCGCAGGTAGCCGAGCGCGTCGGTGAAGCCCCCTTCGATCCGGTACCGCACGACGACCCTCGTGCCGACCGGGACGTCGGGGAGGGTCATCGGCTCAGATGCGCGGTGAGCTCGTCGTCGCTCGGCTCGACCAGATGGGTGCCGTCCGCCCAGACGAGGGTCGGGATCCGCCGTTCCCCGTCCTGCAGGGCCCGCACCTTCTCCTCGGCGCCGGAATCGGCCTCGACGTCGAAGTAGTCGTAGTCGACACCCTTGGCGTCGAGGAGGGCACGGCTGCGTTTCACGTCGGGGCACCAGCTTGCGCCGTACACGATGAGGTCGCTCATGGATCACAGCATGCCAGGCCGCGGCCCGGCGGCGCGTTCGGCGAGGGCGGAGCGGTCGGTGAGGCCGGTTTTGGTGATCAGGCTCGCGACGTGCTTCTCGACCGTCCTGGGCGAGATGTGCAGCCGCTGCCCGATGTCCTTGTTCCCCATCCGCTCGGCGAGCAGCACGAGGACCTCGTATTCGCGCACGGTGACACCGGCCGCGCGCAGGTCGCCGGGCACCCGGTCGACACCGGCCCGCCGTTGCCGGACGGGCGCGCCGAGCTTGCGGAGCAGGCTTCGGCAGGCACCGGCGACGGCCTGGATGTCGCGCCCGTGGAAGTACTCTTCGGCCTCGGTGAGCCAGCCTGCCGGATCGCCCCAGCCGTCGGCGGCGGCCGGTTCGGCGATCAGGCGGAGCCCGAGGTGCCGGGCCAGGGGATAGGGCGCCGACGTCTCCAGCGCGGCGGTCACCGCCCGGTCGGCTTCCGCCGTGTCACCTCGCCTGCCGTGTTCGACGGCGTGCGCGAGTTCCACGAACTGACGGTTCCATCGCATCCCGCTCACCGCGGATTCGGCCTCCGGGCAGGCCGCGCCGCCGAGGGTGTCCACGAGCGTCCGGAGCCCGTGCTGGCCCGCCAGGTGGAACCGGCTCGGCTGCCGCTCCTCCAGTTCGGTGACCTGTCCGAGTTCCCGGCGCGCCCGCTCGAAGTCCTCCTCCAGGAGCGAGCAGAAGACCCGCGCGAGCCCGATGCTCAGCACCATCTCCTGTGCGTTCTCGCCGCCGATCTCCCGGAAGTCCTCCAGCGCGCGCTCCATCGCCGGGCGGTCGGCCCGGTGCCCGGCCGACATCGCCCTGGTCATCTGCGCGTACTGGAGCAACGCTGTCAGCCGGAGCCTGCCGAGCACGGCGAGGTTCTCCTCCAGCAGCGCGTGCGCGGTGTCGAACTCGCAGCGCAGGATCGCGTGCATGGTGCGTACGGAGTCGACCGCGCAGTGCAGGGTGATCGACCCGGTCCGCTGGGCGTCGGCGCGGGCGAGCAGCAGGGTCTGTTCGTCGCCGTTCATGAGCACCCGATGCCCGCCGAGCCGGACCAGCGCCTGCGTGCGGAGATGGTGCAGGTGATTGTCCTCGGCGGTCCGGCGCGCGAGCTGCATGTAGTGCTCGGATTCGGTGAGGTCCCGCGACAGCGCCAGCATGCCGAGCACCTGCAGCGCCTGGCACACGACGAACGGCTGTTCGGTCTCCTCGGCCACCTTCCACGCCTGCCGCGCGAGCCGTTCCGCCGTGCCGGTCCGGCCGGGGACGTCGAGCCAGAGGTTCGCTTCGACGGCATCCAGCGCGGCCTTCTGCGCGGGGGAGATCGCCGAACCCAGGGGAGCGCGGGCCCGTTCGATCTGGCCGAGGCATTCGTCGTGCCGTCCGGCGATGTAGGCGGCCCAGGCCAGCTGGGTGTGCAGTTTCGCCGCGCGTTCGAGTGTCCCGATCTGGCCGAATCCGGCGGAGAGTTCGACGGCGCGGTCGAACTGGCCGGTCTGTCCCAGCGCGTACAGCAGGGTCTCGAGCACTGCGGCCCGCTCGCCCGCGTCGGCGCCGGCGAGCAGATCGACGGCCTTGGTGAGCATCGTGACCGCGGAGTCCGCGGCACCGGCGTCGAGCGCGCGACGGCCGGTCTCGGCGAACAGCCGTCCCGCGGCCTGCTCGTCCAGCGCGGTCAGCCGCAGCGACGCGCCCAGCGCGCACAGGTCGCCCGGCAGCCCGGGATAGAGCTTTTCGACGGCGTCCGCGGCCTGGCGCGCGAGTGCCGCCTTGCGTGCCGGGGCCTGGCGCTCCAGCAGCGCTTCCGCGGTCAGCGGATGACGGAAGGCGTACCAGCCCGGCGTCGTCTCGTCCGTGGTCACCAGGTTCGCCGAGACCGCGGCGGTCAGATGGTTGTGCAGGGTCCGGTCGTTCATCCCGGTGACCGTCTGTACCACCGAAAGCGGGAAGCGGCGGCCGATGATCGCGGCGACCGACAGCAGGTCGTTCGCCTGCTCGCCGAGTTGCTCCATCCGGGTGCCGATACTCGTGACGAGCGCGGCCGGGACACGGGCGCGCAATTCGCCGATCACCCGCCAGCCGTCGCGGCCTTCGACCATCAGGCCGTCGTTCACGATGCCGTGGAGGAGTTCCTCGACGATGAACGGCAGGCCCGCGCTGTTGCGCCACAACAGCTCCGCCGCGGGCGCGGGCAGGCTTTCCGGTTCGGTCTCCAGGCAGGCCGCGGCGAGCCGCCGGGTGTCGGCGAGACCGAGCCGGTCGAGTTCGAGGACGGCGCAGCTCATCCGCTGCGCGCCGGAGGTCGCCAGGCGCAGCGCGTCGGACGGTTCGTTGCGCAGCGTGCCGACGAGCAGGGTGTGCGCGGCGGAGAGGTTGTCGACGAGGTATTCGAGGATGAACAGCGTTTCGGCGTCGGCGTCCTGGAGGTCGTCGAGGACCAGGAGCGCGCCGCGCTCGCGGCTGGTGACGGCCAAGAGCCGGAACACGGCCTCGGCGAGCACCATCAGCGACCCGGATTCCCGGGGGCGGTCGCCTTGGGACCAGTCGGGGATGAGCTGCGCGAGTACGGGGACGAACGGGTCGAGCTCGGCGGCTCGCGGCGGTCCGCCGCCACGGAAGTGTGAAAGCAGGGCTTGCGTCAGCGGCCGGAAAGGGACCAGCGGACCGATCGAACTGGCCCTGCCCTGCAGGACCGGGATGTCCGCGGCGACGGCTCGCGACGCCGCTTCGATGGCGAGCCGGGATTTGCCGATTCCGCCTTCGCCCACGAGGAAGAGCGCGCCGCCGCGGCCGGCGATGGCGCGATCGAGAGCTCCGGAGAGCTCGGCCAGTTCGGCGTCGCGGCCGATCACCCGCGACGAACGGATTCCCACCGCCGAAACTATAGCGAGCGAATTCCCCGCTATGGCGAAGAGTTGATCACGAAGACGGGTGTCGGGAACCCGTCTTCGTGAGCCTTTCTCAGATCCAGCCGCCGGACAGGACGCTGACCACGGACGGCGAGTAGGGGTCGCCGGACAGGGTGGCGAGCGGGTTGGCGCTCAGCCGCGGCTTGCCACCCGCCAGCGCGTGGTTGCGCGAGCCGACCTCGAGGGCACGGGGCAGGTTCACGGCGCCGAGCGCGTCTTCGGTGGCGGACTGGTCTCGTTCGTACATTCGGGCTATCTCCTCATACTCGGTTCGGCGGTGGGGCAACGGTGGCCGCGGGATGCGGACGGTCGGGGCGGAGCAGCAGCGCGGACGGGACCCGGTCGCCGAAGCCCAGCCGCAGCAGGCTGTAGCCGATGCCGGCCAAACCGCTCAGGAACCCGGGTGCGGGAACCGCGCCGGGGGTTCCGCAGCGCGCGCCACGTTGGTCGATGGCGGCGAGCAGGTGCCCGGTGCGGCGCCGTACCGCGGCGGCGGCGCCAGTGTGCCCGTTCTCGGCCAGCACGCACAACACCTCGATGACACCGGTTTCGCCGTGGCACAGGCTGAGGTCCTTCAAGGGCGCCCCCTCGGACAAGCGTCTCACGGTGCGGTCGAGGCGCAAGGCGTAGCCGGGATCGGGCAGGTGCGCGGCCTGTCCGAGCGCGGCGCCCGCGAGACCGGAGCACCAACCGACGGTGCTTTCCGCCCGATCGTCCGCCTTTCCGGGCAGTTCTTCGCCGGTCCGGTCGTGCGCCCGCAGGACCCAGTCCGTCCCCGACGAACCGTGCGCGAAGTCCGTCCCTTGTGGACGCTCGCGGTCGAGCAGCTGTCCGGTGTAGCGATCGGCCCGTGCCAGCGCCTTCTCCAGTCCTGTTTGGACATACACCGAGCGCATCGAGGCGACGCCGCCCGCGAGTCCGGTCGTGAACCCAATCGGTGTCGCGGCGGTGGCTTCGGGCATCAGGTCGACGGCCTGCTCGATGAGGTCTCCGGCGGGAAGTCCGACCAGGGTGCTGAGCCGGGCGATCGTGTACGCGACACCGCCCAGGCCCAGGAGCCCGCCGCAGCCCGCGGTGGCGGCGAGTTCGCGGTCGGCACGGAGGGTGGCGAAGAGACCGGGCAGTGGCGTGATGGCGTACGCGGCCAGGTCGCGGTAGCGCGCGATCCCGGTCAGCTCGGCGAGCTGGGCGAGGAACAGCGCGACTCCGCAGTAGCCCTCCCCGAGCCCGGCGCCCATCGGCAGCACGGTCCAGTACCGGTCGTCGACGAGTTCGATCCCGAGCCAGTTGGATCGGCGCTCGTCGGAGAAGGCGTTGGCGACGATGTGGTCGGCGATCCCGCAGGCGGTGACCAGCAGCCGTTCCGGATCGGGTGCCTGGTTCGGGACCGCCGTCTCCGCGATCTCACCGCCGCCGTCGTGGCCGGTGGTGGCGGTGCTGATGGCGAGGGTGGCCGAGATCAGCCATTCCTGGTCGCGCTGGTCGAGGGGGTCCATCTCGGCGACCTTGGTCAGGACGGTGTCCAGCGAAGGCCGGTCCACCACGCCTTCGACGCTGTCGCCGCGTGAATCCTGCAGGGACGTCGAACCGGGGTTCGACGTGAACATCGGGACGTCGCCTTCCCAGAGGTCGGCCCGCTCGTGCGGTACGAGCCGCAGCAGCTTCTCCTCGCCCGCGGAGTCCTCTTCGAGCAGGTCGAAGGCGCGGTCGCGGTCGGCGGCGTCGCGGAGGAGGTCCGGATGCGTGGTCTCGTCGAGCAGCCGGAAGTAGAAGTTCGTCGGCCGGACGAGCACCCGGATGGGGTCCCGGGCGCACCGGCGGAGGTGCTCGGCGAGTTCGTCCCGCGCGCCGGAGATCGCGTCGTAGCCGAGCCGGAAGCCGGCCAGCAGGGCCGCGCTGTGCTCGGCCGGGGCGACGTCACGGCCGTCGAGACGCGGGAGGTTGTTCCCGCCCGCGAGTTCGCCGGGCACCCTGACCAGCCGCATCCGGTCGGTGCCGGCGTCGGCCCAGTCGACCCGGTCGGTGGGCAGCCTGCCGCCGCGGCCGGCGAGCCCGGAGATGTCGACGGCGTCGTGCTCTCCGGCGAACAACTGGGGGAGCAGCAGGGTGCGCTGGACCGACCGGGCCAGCATCGCGGCCGCGGGGTCGGCGTCCCGCGGAGTGGCGGGCGACGGCTGGAAGAGCGTCTCGATGTCGATCAGCACCGGCTGGTCGCCGCCGGCGATGATGTTCTCGTAGTGGACGTCGGTGGCGTCGAGTGCGTGCAGCAGGGCCAGCAGAATGCCTTGGCGGCGATAGAAGCGGTCGACGTCGGCGATGTCGGCGCACGGGCGGTGCTCGACGAACCGGAGCCAGCCGTACCCGTCGCGCGGCAGGGCGTCGGCGGTCCGCAGTTCGAGTCCGGGCAGCCGCTTGTTGAGCAGTTCGACGATGTCGGTGAAGCGCTCGTGCAGGATCAACGGGCGTGGCTTGTAGATCACCTGGGCGCCGCCGGAGAACCGCAGCAGCCTGACCGAACGGCCCCGCGCGTGGGAATCGCCGATGCCGCCGGCCACCTCGACGAGCGTGCCGAGTTCGCCGTCCACGACCGAACAGGGCAACGCGGGGGCGTCCTCGGTGAAGCGGGCGAGCATTTCGGCGTGCGCCTCGGCGGCGTTGAGACAGGTCTTGGCGACGATCCGCGCGAGAACCGGGTATTCGGCGAACAACCGGACGAGGCCGGCGGGCGTGGACTGCTGCCGCACGAAGTCGGCGAAGCGCTCTTCGGGTGTTTCGCCGTGAAGGACGTCCGCCTTGCGGGCACGGTGGAGTTCGAGGACGAGCGTGCGCACCGAGAGTTGCAGCAGATGCTGGTCGAGCTGGGCCGCGAATCCGGTGCGGAGCGCTTCGACGTCGGCGCCTGTCAGGTCTTCCGGGACGGCTTCGCGGCAGGCCGCGTCGACGAACGACCTGAAGACCCCGGCGAACTCGACACGCCAGTCACCGACTGGGGGGCGCCCCGGCAGGGGCGTGATGACAGCGTGTTCGGCGAAGTCCGCCCATGCGGGCTTGTCCGCTTTCCGTTCGCGCGGGGTCTGGCCGTGCACCCACCACTCCAGCGGCAGGGACGTCGCCGGTACTGGGAGCGTCACGTCGTTCATGCTGTCAGGGCGTGACGGCGCGCACATGGGGGCCGGACCCCCACATTCAGCGCACGCACGAAGATGCCCGGAGAGTGACGATCGTGCTCGCGCGGTTTGGCGGCACCGGAATATGGGGTCCCGGCACCCATGCGCGGGGACCGGTCCCGGCGCGACCATGGTCAGGTGAGCGCGGAAGCAGGACATCCGGGGCCCGGGGCACCGCGGCGACCGCAGGGGGATTGCCGCGACATCGGGCGCGGGCCGGTTCTGGGGGTCCGGCCCGCGCCGCCGTGAAGGCGACTATCGCGCCTTCACGGTCGGCACGGTGACGGTCTTGAGTTCCACGTACTGAGCGAGGCCTAGCCCGTCAGGACGCGTTCGACGAATGCACCAGCCGCCAACAGTTTCCGGTCATCGCCGACGGCGCCGTCGAGCGCCAGCCCGGCGGGCAGGCCGCCGGTGCCGTGTCCCATCGGTACGGTCAGGCCGGGAACACCCGCGATGCTCCCGGGCTGGCAGTTTCGGATGAAGGTCGGAAAGGTCGGGACCGCGCGCCCGCGGTGGAAGAACTTTTCGACGGCGGAGAAGTCCTGGGCCGTCGCCGGTGTGGTGGGGAATCCCAGTGCGTCGATGCCCGTCTCGCCGAAGATCTTCGCGTAGGCGCGGCGTAAGGCCGAGCGGTTGGCGAGGGCGGCCTCGTAGACAGCCGGCTCGACGCCCGGCACGACCGACTCGGCGAAGATCGCCCGGACGTCGGCCGCGGCGACTTCGTCGACGAGCCGGTCGAAGGAAACGTCGGGCGTGTACTCGGCGAGGTACGCCCGTAGCCCGAGGCCGGCTTCGTGGACGACCAGCGGCATGCCCTGATCGGTGACGAGTTCGGCGAGAGGCGTGTCGTCGACCGGCACCAGGGTGACCCCGGCCGCGCGCAGGCGGACCAGTGCGGCCGTCCACAGTTCTTCGACGTCGCCGGCCAGGTCGCCGGTCAGGAAGCCGTGCGGCACGCCCAGCCGGATCGGCGGGAGTTCGCGCAGGGGTTCCGCTCCCTCCGCCGCGAGGGCGGCGTCGAGGAACGCGAGATCGGCGACCGTGCGGGCGATTGGTCCCACCGTGTCCCGGGTGCTGCTCAACGGCGTGATGCCGTCGGACGGGTAGCGGCCCGTCGTGGGCCGGAACCCGCAGACCCCGTTGAGCGCGGCGGGCACGCGTACCGAACCCCCGGTGTCGGTGCCCAGGCCCGCCGGGACGATGCCCGCCGCGACGGCGACGGCGGTTCCGCCGCTGCTGCCCCCGGCGAAGCGGGACGGGTCGAGGGCGTTGCGCACCGGACCCAGCGGAGTCGTGTCGCAGGTGATGCCGAACGCGAGTTCGTGCATGGCGGCCTTGCCGATGACGGTGGCGCCCGCGTCGAGCAGGCGGCGGACCACACCCGCGTGCTCACGCGGCACGTGATGCGCCAATGCCGGGGTTCCCGCCGTGTTCGGCAGGCCCGCGACGTGGATGTTGTCCTTGACGACCACCGGGAAGCCGTTCGGCGGCCCGATCGGCTCCGGCGCGAGGTGGCTGATCGCATGGAGGTCCTGGACCTCTTCCGCCCGCGTGCGGCAGTGGGCGGCGCTCCGAGTTCTCTCCACCGGCGGTACCTCCAGATCGCGGGCGGCCAGCTTAACGTGACAAGGCCGGAGATACTGGTAAAGACAATCACTGTCCTGACGGTGGTCAAGAAGGAGAGCCGCAGTGCCCAACTACGCAGGCATCGAAGGCCTGTTGTAGACAGGGTTATGCGCTGACCGGTTGCCCAGTCTCGAGATGGGGCGCACCGAGGGCTCGTCCTAGGACCGGTTCTGCCTGCGGCCAGAGATTGATCTTGATGAATTCCCCCAAGGCAAGCGCAAACCCCAAGGTCGGACACCATCAACATGACCCCATCGCTCAACTCTCCTCACAGTGACGAGGCGATGACGCCCGACTGAAACTGATCTTGGACGACATCGTCCAGACACTTCAGAATTCGCAGGTCATAAATGGTCTGCACTTCACACGCCTTGAGACCCTGCTGGTTCCGCTGGTCGAAGACGCCCGACGTCCGCTCATGCCGATGAGCGGACGTCGGTCCGGCTGACCCTCGAGGTTGCCGGCGCCCGGCCGCGACAGGGTCAGTCGAGATCGTCCCGGACCCAGTCCAAGACGGAGGCGTGCGCCGGACGCCAGCCGAGTCCGGCGGAGGCGGTGCCCCGGATCCGGCTGTTGGAGGCGAGAACGTACAAGGTGAGTTCTTCTCCCCAGTGGGCGACGGCGGCGTCGGTGTCCCACGCCTCGGCGGGACCGAGGCCGAACTTCCGCGCGATCGCGGCGGCGATGTCCCGGAACGACGCTTCGCCGTTTTCGACGAAGTAGAACGATCCGGCCGGGGCGTCGGTGAGCGCGCGGAGGTAGAGGTCGGTCAGGTCGTCGATGTGCACGGTCGACCAGATGTTGCGGCCTTCCCCGACATAGCGGGCGACCCCGCTTTCGCGCGCCTGCCTGGCGAGGACGGGGACCTGCAGACTGTCGCGGGACATGCCCCGGCCGTGCCCGTAGATGAGGGAATTGCACAACACCACCGAGCGCACCTCGCGGCTCGCCGCGGCCAGGACGAACCGGTCGAGTGCGACACGGGCGGCCTTCTTCTCGATGGGTCTCCAGCCTGAGCCGGGGGCGATGACCTCCTCCGTGTACACCTCGTCGGCGACGGCGCCGCGCGAATCGGTGCTGACGACGGTGGACCCGCTGGTGTGCACCAACGGACGGCCGGTGCCTGCCAGTCCTTCGACGAGCGCCTCGACGGCACCCCGATGATCGCTGCTGGCAGCGTTGACGACGGCGTCGGCCTCGCGGGCGTGCGCGGTCAGCAGTGCGGCGTCGTCGAGCGTACCGATGACGGGGTTGATGCCGCGCCGCTCCAGTTCGCGAGCCTTGTCCTCGCTACGGACGAGACCGTCGACCCGATGTCCTGAGCGCAGGAGCAGATCGGCGACCGAACCCCCGATGTAGCCGGTTGTCCCGGTGATGAAGACGCGCATGTGATGTTTCCGATCAGGTAGGCGCGTTCGCGCGTAGGGCTGGGGTAAAGGGAGAAGCGGCGGCCGTCAGTCCAGCGGCCAGGGCCGGGCGGTGGCGCCGAGCCGGTTCCAGGCGTTGATCACGGTGATGGTCCAGATCAGCTCGGCGAGCTCGATCTCGGTGAACTCGGCGGCCGCCCGGCCGAACACCTCGTCGGTGACGGGGCCGTCGGCGAGCCGGGTCGCCGCCTCGGTCAGCTCGAGTGCCGCCCGTTCACGGTCGGTGAAGAACGGCGTCTCGCGCCACACCGGCAGTGCGTAGAGCCGCTGCTCGGTCTCACCACCGGTACGCGCGTCCTTGGTGTGCATGTCGACGCAGTAGGCGCAGCCGTTGAGCTGGGAAGCGCGCGCCCGCACCAGTTCCAGCAACGCGGGCTCCAGGCTGACCTTGCGGGAGGCCGCGTCGAGCGAGTTGAGCGCGCGGTTGATGTGCGGTGCCAGCTTGTCGACGGGGAGTCGTACGGCGTTCATGGTTCTCTCTTTCGTTGGGGTGTCAGCGGTTCGCGGGAGTCGACGGCCGGTCGACGATGGTGACCTCGCCGTCGCGGAAGGTGCGGTACGGAACTCCTTCACGGTCATAGCGCTCGACGACGCGCTCGATGGGCTCGCTCTCGGGGATCGGCGAGCGGTAGTGGGGGACGAAGGCGTAGTCCAAGAGACCGAGCCCTTCCCGGATCGCCTGCCTGCCGTAGGCGGTGACGGTGTCCGCGGGGTCGTCGACGAGTTCGAGGCCGTGCAGACTTGGCGACAGGACGCACGCGCCCGCGCTCCAGCCCGCATAGACGACGGCGTCGCGCCGCAGCAGGTCGGGCAGGATCACGTCGGCGCCGCTGAGGGCCATCGCCAGCCGCAGGACGAACGGGTTGCCGCCGTGGACCCAGATGACCCCGAAACCGGACAAGTGCTCCGCGAGTCCCTGCGAGTCAACGAAATGATCACGTAGGTCCACTTCGGACACCGAGTAGCCGCGCTCTCGAAGCAGCGCGACTTCACGACCGGTGGCCTGCCGTCTCGCCGTGCCGGGGAGGGCGTCCAGCGCGTTGCCGATGACGGCCGCGGTCCGGACGTCGCCGACGAGGCCGTCCAGAAGTTCGGGGGCGTCCCCGAGTTTCCAGGAGGAAAGGAACAATCGCATGGGTCTGCTTTCATGAGAAGACAAGGGTCAGGCGGGGACGGTGAGGACGATCTTTCCGGCGGTATGGCCCGCTTCGCCGATTTCGTGGGCCTTGGCTGCCTGCGCCAACGGCAAGACGGTGTCGACGCGGACCCGCAGCCGCCCGGCTCCCGCGAGAGCGGCGATCTCCCGCATCCCCGACTGGTCGGCTTCGGTGATCATGAAGACGGAACGGAGTCCGAGAGACCGGGCCTCGTCCGCCAGCTTCGCCTCGGCGGGCGAGGCGAGCGAGACGACGACGCCACCCGGGCCCAAGGTCCGCAGGGAGCGGGGTCCGTAGTCGCCGCCGATGGTGTCGAGCACGACGTCCATGGAGCGGGCGACGGCGGTGAAATCGGTTCGGGTGTAGTCGATGACCTCGTCGGCACCGAGGCTTTTCACAAAGTCGTGGTTGGCGGTGCGAGCGGTGCCGAAGACCTGGGCGCCGCGCGACTTGGCGATCTGGACGGCCAGATGCCCGACGCCGCCCGCCGCGGCGTGGATCAGCACGCGGCTGCCTTCCCCGATGCCGGCCGTGTCGACCAGGGCTTGCCACGCGGTGAGCGCGGCCAGGGGGAGCGCGGCGGCCTCCACCGGGGAAAGTCCGGCCGGTGTGGCGGCGAGGTGCCGCGCCGGGGAGGTCACGTACTCGGCGTAGGTCCCCGCCGGAGCGGGCTGGCGCGGTACGCCGAAGACCTCGTCGCCGGGCCGGAACAGGGTCACCCCCGGCCCGACGGCCTCGACCACCCCGGAGACGTCCCAGCCCAGCCGGATCGGGACGTCGCCCGCCAGCCCACCGGTGGACCGGTGCCACCAATCGGTCGGGTTGACCCCGGCGGCACGCACCCGCACCAGCACCTCGGCGGGGCCGGGCACCGGGCGCGGTACCTCGATGATCTTCAGCACGTCCGGACCGCCGAACGAATCCTGGCCGATGGCACGCATGGTGAAGAGTCCTTGTCTCGATGAAGGGAGGCCTGGGACGGCGAAAACGTCTGCCAGGAAGTGAAAACGGGGGAAGGGTTCACTCGCGGCCGGTGGGCCGGTAGTCCAGGATCATCGTTCCGGAGCTGAAGGCCGCCGTCGTCGCGAGACGCCACGAGGTCGAATCGATGCCCGCGGGGAACAGCCGTTTGCCGCTTCCGACGATCACGGGATGCAACCAGAGTTTCAGTTCGTCGAGAAGACCGAGCTCGATCAGGGAGTTCACCAGGATTCCGCTGGCGTAGATGAGGATGTCGCCGGTGTAGCGAGCCTTCAGCTCGAAGATCTCGGCGGCCAGATCGCCCCGCACGACGGTGGTGTTGGTCCATGCCGCGGTTTCCAGGGTGGTCGACACGACGTATTTGGGAAGGGTGTTCATCCGGACGGCGAAGTCGCCGTCGGACTCCTCCATATGCGGCCAGGCGGCGGCCATGCCCTCGTAAGTGACGCGGCCCAGCAGCAGTGCGTCGCTGGAGAACAACTGGCCGTAGGCGAACTTGGCGTGCTCGGCGCTGAAATACGGTCCGGTCCAGGTCGGCTTTTCCATCACCCCGTCCAGTGACACGTAGACGAGCGAAACGATCTTGCCCACAGAGAGTCCTTGAGTGAGAGTCGATGACACCGAGTGATGCTGACTCATTCAGTCTTTAGGGGGCTTGATCCGCCAACAAGGTGACATAGTGCAACAGTCATTAAGGTGGGGTTAACGTCCGGAGGCGCAAGTGCTGGAACGGCTTGAACTGGAAGCGTTCTTGACGCTGGGAGAGGAGTTGCACTTCGGCCGCACCGCCGACCGCCTGCACGTGACCACCGCGCGGATCAGCCAGACGATCAAGAAGCTCGAACGCCAGATCGGGACGCCGTTGTTCGAACGCAACAGCCGCCATGTCGCCCTCACCGAGGCGGGGCAACGGTTGTACGACGATCTGCGCCCCGCTTGCGACCTGATCGAGGCAGGGCTCCGGAAGGCGACCGACGCCGCGCGCGGCGTCCATGGTGTGCTGCGGGTCGGCTTTCTCGGTGCCGCCGCGGGACAGCTCATGGTCCAGGCGGCCCAGCTGTTCGACCGGCGTCACCCCGGCTGGCGCGCCCAGCCGAGGGAAGTGCAGATCGTCGACGGCCTTCAGCGGCTACGCGCGGGCGATACCGACCTGCTGGTCGTGAGCCTGCCGCACGACGAACCCGACATGGTCACCGGCGAGGTCCTGTTCTCCGAGACGCGGGTGCTGGGGGTGCCCGCCCGGCACCCGCTCGCCCGCCGCGACACCATTTCGCTGGAGGACCTCGCCGCGGTCAAAATGCTGCAAGTGGCCGAAGCGTTCCCGGCTTACTGGCGCGCGGATCGCACGCCGGACCACACGCCCGGCGGCGACCCGATCGAACCGGGACCGCGCTTCGAAACACTCCAGGAAGCCTTGGCGCTGATCGACGCAGGGGAAGGCGCTTTCGTGATGGGCGCGCAGGTGTCACGGTTCTACGCGCGGCCCGGCGTCGTCTATCTCCCGATCAGCGACGCCCCGCCCCTGGACTGGGCGCCGACCTGGCTGCGCACCAACAACGCACCCCAGGTCCACGCCTTCAACCAGGCCGCCCAGGACGTCGCCGCCCGGGTCTATCTCGCCATCCGCCACTGACGGGGCCGCCGTGCTCACGCCGCGGGCTGGACGGTCTTCTTGAGGCGTTTGCCGAGGAGGACGAACAGCAGGATCAGCCCGACCGTGAGCAGGATGTGGCCGAGCCCCGCGGTCAAGGAGACGGCCGTGGGCACGGAGAGGCCGAGGACCGTCTGGGTGCCGTGGACGAACATCATGGCGGCCGAGACGGCGATTCCCGCGTTGTAGAACCAGAAGAAGAAGGTGAACAGTCTGGTCCCGGAAAGCTGGAACAGCTTGTCGAGTGCCAGGACGATGAGGAAGCCCAGCATGCCCAGCGCGAGCAGGTGCGTGTGGACGAGGGCGAGCTGGGTTCGCCCGTCGAACTCGTTGAGCTTGGTGAACTCCCGGTAGTACAAGCCGGAAACCACGCCGAGGATCATGTAGATATGTGCCGCGTAATAGGACTTGCGCATTGCTTTGCTCTTTCCGGGAAAAGTGACGGGGATTCCTTGACGTGCGGGAGGCGGGGCATAGGCACCCGCCTCCCAAAACGTTACGTAACGTTACGTTGTCACAGAACGTAACAGAACGTTTTGTAGTTGGGTAGAGTGATCGCGGTGAGCACCCCATCCACCGGCCGGACCGCGCGCTCGCGGGACGAGATCCTGCAAGCCGCCGTCGACCTCTGTGCCGAGCGCAGCTACGCCGCGGTGACCATGGAGGCGGTCGCCACGCGGGCGAAAGTGGGTAAACCGACGGTCTACCGCTGGTGGCCGTCGAAGGGGGCACTGTTTCTGGACGCACTGATGGACCGGCTGGGCGAGCACTTCTTCCTCTACCCCGACACCGGTGACATCGACGCCGATCTGCGCACATGGCTGCGCAGCCTCGCCGAGGTCTTCGCCGACGAACGGCACGGCCGAATCCTCTCGGGCGTGATCGGCTCGGCCCAGCTCGACACCGAACTCGCCGTCATGATCCAGGGCAAGGTCCACGCCGCACTGGCCGCGGGCAACCGGGCCCGGCTCGTCAAGGCCCAGGAAGCCGGGCAGCTGGCCGCCGGCGACCCCGCGCTCTACGACGACATGCTGGTCGCCCCGCTGTGGTACCGGCTGCTGGTGACCGGCGAGCCGATCACGAGCGACTACACCGACACCATCGTGAACACCCTGACCACCCCGGCTCCAGGGCGCGCCCCCGCGGCCGGGGAACGGTAAGCGGGGGTCGGCCCGCGTTCAGCGGGGAACGCGCTTTCCTCCGGCGATGAGACTGATCGTGGTGCCACGGAATGTGCGAACCGCCGCGATCATGCGTCCGTGCTGGACCGCGCCCGCGGGTCGCCGGTGCGGGCGAGGTGACGATGAAGCCCGTGACAGGCGAGTCGGAGATCCAGCGCTCGCGGCCGTGGAGGATCCCGGTTTCGCCACTCTGCTGGCCGACCGGCCGGCCGGTGACGAACCGCACGACGACCTGCGCGCGGTGTGGCGGCCGTGGCCGCCACACCTGCACTCGGTCGCGCTCAGCGCACCTTCTTTGAAGGCCGCGTGGGCGCTTGACCGGATCTCGGACCGCTTCCGCCGCCGATGCTGAATCCCTCGGGACGTTCCCCGTGCGTTCGCCCTCGGTACCGTGCCGGGAGACGATGACGGCGTGACGCGGAAGCTGATGTTGCTGCTCGAACTGGTCCTTGCCGTCCTCGGTGTGGTCTGGCTGGTGATGTTCCTCCGGGACCGGGAGTCGCTCGTCCCGTTGCTGGCGTGGGATTTGGTCGCGCTCGGGTACCTGGTCGCGGGCTGGCTGGAGATGCGCCGTGAACTGCCCGCCCACAACCCCGAGGATCTGCGCACGCTGACAGGTCCACGCTGGTATATGCAGCTTTTCGCCCTGGTGATCAGTTGCTCCGGACTGGCCGGTGGTCTCATGGTGATCGCGAACCGCGGCGAGGACGAGAGCAGCCAGGCCGCCCAGGCGGTCGCCGCGGTGACGATCCTGTTGTCCTGGTTGCTGTTGCATTCGGCGTTCGCGCAGATCTACGCGCGGGAGTACGCCGCGGACCGGGGACTGGACTTCCCGGAGTGCCCGGTGCCGCAGTTCACCGAGTTCCTCTACTTCGCCATCACGATCGGGACGTCCTTCGCGGTCTCCGACGTCACCGTCACCACCCGGCCGATGCGGCGCCGCGTCATCGCCCACAGCGTCGTCAGCTTCTTCTTCAACGCCGCACTCATCGCCATCGCCATCGACTGGCTCAAGGGATGACCCACGTGGGCGAGCTCTATCTGGCGTGGGTCGTGCCGAGTAGCGCGTAGTACGACGGCGCGGGCTGGACACCTGGTTCGGCCACCGACTCCCACATACTCATATGCCGCTGGTCTGGGCGCCCGCTACGCCGATTGGCTGGTTTAGGGCGAGCAGTGTGCGTCGTGACGTCCTGCGAGCGACTTTGCTTGGTCGGGTCTCCGTGGACTGGAGGATGTCGTGGTTCGAAGACGGCTGCTGATTGCCATGGCCATCGCCTTGCTTGCAGGGTTGGTTCTCGCGCCGATGGCCAGAGCGGGTACGGACGATTATCCGGTGCAGTGGCGCAACGCGGCCCAGGACTCGGCAGTAGACTCGTGGGGCTACTACAACCGTGAGTGCACCAGCTTCGTCGCATGGCGGCTGCACGCACGCAACGGATTCGAGATGCCGAGGGCAATCGGCAATGCCGGCACATGGGGCTCCTGGTTCTCGGCGCACGGGTACGCCGTGAACGGCACTCCGGGGGTCGGGGCAATCGCCGAATCGTCCGGTCACGTCGCCTGGGTCGAGGCGGTGAACGGCGACGGCACGGTCACGATCGAAGAGTACAACTACAATTACCACGGCAGTTACAACGAGCGCCGGGTCGCGGCGTCGATGTTCCGGTACATCCACGTGCGCGACATCGCGTATGTCGGCACCCGCTTAGTGGGAGACGTCAACGGTGACCACAGGGCCGACGCCGTCGTGATGTACCGCGACAGCGGGGTGGCGTTCGTCGGCCTCTCCACTGGCTCAGGCTTCGGAAACCCCGGTCAATGGAGCTCCGGCCACTCGGTCGGCGCGAGCAGGTACTTCCTGGCTGACGTCAACGGCGACGGCATGGCCGACCTGATGTCGTTCTTCGCCACTGCCGGAAACTGGTACGCCTCGCTGTCATCCGGTAGCGGTTTCTGGTCGCCAACACGATGGGCCGAAGGCCAGGCAGTAGGTACCAGCAAGCAGTTCCTGTCGGACGTCAATGGCGACGGCATGGCCGACCTCGTCACCTTTGACGCCAATACCGGCGACTGGTACGTCTCGACCTCCTCGGGAAGTGGGTTCTGGCCGCCCACGCGGTGGATCCAAGGCCACGGCCACGGCAGCAGTCAGCAACTGGTCGGTGACTTCAACAGCGACGGGAGGGCGGACGCCGCGGTCTATTTCGCCTCGTCCGGCAACTGGTTTGTGGGCTTGTCGAGTGGCAGCAGCTTCGGCTATCCGGGGCAGTGGTCGGCAGGGCACGGCATGAACAGCACCAACCAGATTGCCGGCGACATCAGCGGTGACCATCGGGCCGATATCGCCTACTTCTACATCACGGGCACCTGGCAGGCCGGGACCTCGTCAGGATCGGGCTTCTGGCAGCCGACCTACTGGGGCTACGGTCAGGGCGGCGGTTCCACGGACCAGTTCTTGGCCGATGTCAACGGCGACGGCATGGCCGACGAGGTGACCTTCTTCGCCTCCGGTGGAGATTGGTACGTCGACACGTCATCCGGCTCCGGATTCTGGGGACCGCCGCAGCTCTGGATCCACGGGCTCGGAGCCGGTTCGTGAGAAGAACACGAGGCATTCGTATGCGACGGGACATCGGAACGGTAGCGTCACGCACCTACGCGTACCTCAAGTCGGACCGATCACGCCGACATGCGTGTTCGCGTGGCCGAGGTGCGGCTCGACCGCGGTCCGGAACCATGATCGTCCGGCGTGGCAGGTGTCCCAGAACCAGTCCGCCGCTCGTTTCGATCTCGCCGGGATCGAAGAGCCTTTGCCGGGCGGGCGCGACCGGGCCGGCGATCAGCAGGCTATGACCGACTGAGATCTCAAGCCGGAGCGAATGCACTCTCATGCCGCGTTGAGGGCGTTCTCTTGGCGAGACAGCCTTGACGGCGGCGACGCCGGGCTCGGGGATCGAGGCGGAGGCTGGGGCACGGATGCAGGCGTGGCCGAAATGTCGGGCAACTCAAGCCTGATCGTGGCATCCACTTGCGTTCCGCAGCCATTCGGCAAGGACGGTGTAATCGGTGTCGGCGAGGCCACGCCGGGGGTCGACGCGGTGCAGTAGCGCAGATGTCAGGTGGTGAGCCCGCACCCATTCCCGGTCGGTGTCGGTGATCTCGTCGTCGACCCAGGCGAAGGGAGTCCCGCCGCCCAGTCGACGAGGGCGCGGGTCTTCCAATGCAGTCCGTTTCGCTCGTCCTGCTCCTCGAAATCGGCAGGCTCCGGCCAGTCGACCACTGGCAACTGCGGAAGGCCCAGTCGCGGGGACAGGCACTCGTTCGCCTCGGCGGCCCAGGTCGTGGCCCAAACCAGACCGCAGGGCAACGCGGCCAGCCGAGGCCCATGCGCGGGATCGACCCTGGCCAGAAGGGGGTTCGAGCCAGTGGCATGTGGGTCCAGGTCGGAGGGATATGTCGGGTACTGCCCTGACCGAGCGCCGAACGGGATGAGGGGCCCGTCGACGTCGAGGAAGAGCAGCGGCCGTTGTCCCGAACCTGTCACGACTGCACGATAGCCGCCGATTCCGGGGCGGCTGTCCCTCGGGGACACCCGCTGAGGTGGTCGGCCTGCGCTCGACCGAGTCGGCCCCGCTGCTCGGCCTCCGCACGCCGGCCGACGAAGTTGGTATGAGTCTCCTTCAATCGCGGCGTTGGGGCGGGAAACGTCCGCTGGCGCGCGATACCCTCGCCGGCATAGCGGCGATATGCAGTTGCCGCCACCCCGCACTCCCGGCAGCGCGACGAAGCGACTCCTGTCATCGGCACCCACTGGACCGGCGGGTGACGGTGGCGGTGTCAGCGTGCTCGAGGAAGGGTGTCCGCTTTCGTTCAAGTCCCCGGAAGGCTGAAACAGCCGGTTTTTCTGATGATTCGGGCTCGGGTAAATCATCTGCCGTCCATCTGTCGCGCTGCCTCGCGCACTGGCAGGTTGGACTTCGTGATCATCACGGCCCCCGAGCGGGAGCCGCGGATCACCGGGGGCAGGACTCCTTCCGCCTCCGTCCGGTCATTTGGGGCTCTTCTGAAGCGAAGGAAGAATTGACCATGTCGAAAGCTGTCAAGGTGTTGCTGGTGGGTGCGGCCACGATCGGATGTGTCCTGACGGCGGGCGCTCCCGCGTCGGCGGCATCGACGTCGGCGGCGCCTTCGTGCGTCATCGATGTCTCGGCCAATCACAACTCGATCGCCGCTCGCTGTTCGAGCGGACCGGGGTCGCAGTTCGCGGCCGCGATCCAGTGCGACAACGCGTCCGGTGTCCGGCTCGGCCCGTGGCGGAACTACGGCAACACGTACTCCGCCGTCGGCTGCCTGGGCAACGGCAAGATCGTCGGAAGTCAGTACGGCGTCGCGACCCGCTAGGTCGCGCCGGTCCGGTGCCCGGCCGTCGTGCCGGGCACCGGAGCCTTTCACCCGGCGCGGATCGTCGCGCCGCCCAGCGCGGTGATTTCATGATGCCGTGCGCGGCCTCGCCGGGTCGTGTCGATCAGCCCGCTCTCGCGCAGCACGGTCAGGTGCTGGCTCGCCGAGGCGGCCGAGATCCCGATCCGCCTGGCGACCTCGCTGGTGTTGCCGGCGCCGCTCGCGACCGTTACCAGCACGCGGGCCCGGGTGGGTCCCAGCAAGGCTTCCAGCGAACTCGCCGGTTCGGCGTCGAGGCTCAGCATCGGCAGGTGGTCGATCGAGTAGACCAGGACTGGTGAACGTGCCGGATCCCGGTACGTCGTCGGCGTACCGTGGCCGAAGTAGACAGGCACCAGCCGCAAACCGCGACCCGCCAAATGCAGGTCCTGCTCACAGCCGAAGCGGACTTCGAGAACCGGCGGCCGCCACCGGACATCGGGATGCAGGGCCGACAGCAGCAGATGCGGACCTCCCCGCTCGGCGAGCGAGCGGCACCGTGCGGCTTCCCGCGCGACCGCGTCGGAGATGGCGGGCCAGTCCGGGGCCAGATGCTTTCCGAAGTACCCGGTCACGGCTTCCCCGAGGGCGTGCAGCTCTTGGGAGCCGCCGTCGTTGATCAGTCGCAACCAGCGGGGGACCGTGCCCTGCCGCGCGAGCTCGGCGATTTCCTCACGCAGCACCGGTAGGGGTGTGGCGCGCAAAGCGTCCACACTGTCCTCAATGGACGCCGCCGGTTGTTCCGGTGTCAGGAAATCCGGGCAGTAGCCGTGCGGCGGGACCGCGCTCATCAGCCGTACACCGTCGGAGTCGAGGGTGCCGATGGTCGTCTTGCGCCAGCGTCCGAAAAAGGGTTCCCCTTCCGGCCGGCGCAGCCGGTAAAGGCTGGCGAGCACCTCCCACATCGGTTCCGCGACGTCGGAAACCGCGAGCAGGGAGAGGTCCTCACCGGTGAAATGGATCCTCAGCATCAGGCTAGAGCCAGGGTGCGAGTTTGCCGAGGATCCTCGCCTTGGAGGTGGCGCCGTTGATGGTGGTGGCGGGTTCGCCGTCGACGAACAGGATCATGGTGGGTACCGACATGATCCTGTAGTCGCCGGCGATCTCGGGGTTGTCGTCGATGTCGACCTTGACGACGGTGATCTTGTCGCTGTTCTCCTCCGCGATCTCGGTGAGGGCGGGGGCGAGGGACTTGCAGGGGCCGCACCAGGGTGCCCAGAAGTCGACGAGGACCGGCCCGTCGTGTTCGAGGACGTCGGCGGGGAAAGTGGCGGTGGTGACGGGGTTCATGGTCATGGTTCTTCTTTCCTTTGTGCTCAGCCGAAGGTGAACGAGAACGCCTGCGCACCCTTGCCGACGGTGACGTCGACGGCGCCCGCCTCGTTGTCCTTTGTGGACAGGAGCTGGTAGGAGTTCGGGGTGCCCGCCACCTGGATGGTCTTGGTCTGGCCGTTGACGGTGTAGGTGACGGTGCCGTCGCCTGCCAGAGGACCGGGACTGTCCCAGTAACGGTGTTTCCGGCCCGACACGCCGGGCGTGGGCTCGGCGGGATGGGCACGGTGTGTGATGACACTGGATGTTGTGACTTCACGATCGACGGGTAAGAAGAAGGCGGCGAAGCCGCGGTCGGCGCAGGAGGAGCTGGCGGCCTCGATGGTCGCGCAGGCTCAGGCCCGGGGGCTGGCCCTGACCGGCCCGGGCGGGCTGCTCAAGCAGCTGACCAAGACGGTCCTCGAGGCGGCGTTG
>JAEBEO010000035.1:0-49116 GCA_049998115.1 Amycolatopsis sp. cmx-4-19
AAGGAACCTCAAACGAGGTTCTCAATACATAAGCTCTACTGGCTTAGTTCACTAGCACACTGTTGAGTTCTCAAGCAACACACCCCGAATCGCACCACACCACGCGGCCTTATCCGAAGCAGTCATTTCTTGGCTTTTGTTCGGAGCTCACCCTACACCTGCTCGAAACTGCCGTTTCAGCGGGGTCTGGTTACCTCTCCGGTTCGGGACCACCCACTCTACCACCAACTGGTGGGAGCTTGGTTCGTGTTCCCGGCGGCCGCTCGGTTTCCCTGGCGACGAAGAGAACATTACACGGCCCGAAAACGGCTTTCGCAGGGGGGTCCCTTTTTTTGCGCCGAGGCTCTGACCTGCGTCGATCTAGCTCGCGACCGGGGTCTCGCCCGGAACCGGCTCCCCGTGCGTGGCGACGACCGTCAGCACGACGAGCGCGGCGGCGAGCAGAGCGGTGACATGGATGGGCGCGGGCGTGAAGGACGCGGCGAGGACGAGCACCGCGGTCACCGGGAAGCCGATCGCGATCGGACGGCATTCGTTGGTGGGTCCGATGTGCATCAGCCAGACACTCAGCAGGTAGATCGCGACGGGCACGGTCGTCGCCATGGCGGCGGGCAACGAGGCGACGTGCCCGGTGTGGGTGTCGTGGTCGACCGCGACCTCGAGCCCGGCGCCGAGCGCGGCCGCCGAGGCGAAGATCAGGTAGTGCCCGTAGCCCCAGCTCGCGACGGTGAACAGGTTCTTCGCCCGCTCCAGCCGGACGTGTCCAGGCTGGTCGAAGTACAGCCACCACAGCGAGAAGAGCAGCACGAGCCCCGCGGCGGCGAGGGAGATCAGGCTGCCGGCGTGCTCCCCCTCGTCGAGCCCCTCCTTGACCGCCGTGGTCGCGCCGAGGATGGATTCACCCAGCACGATGATCGTGAACAGGCCGTAGCGCTCGGCGATGTGGTGCGGGTGCCAGCCCGTGGGGCGTCGGCGTTCGGCGATGAGCGGGACCGCGAGTTCGGCGACGACGAACAGGAAGAACGACGGCAGGGCCAGGGACTCCGGCAGGCCGAGGCGCACGATCCACAGGATCTGGACGATCGTGACACCCACCGCGTAGCGCAGCGCGGCCGGGCGGCACGAGGGATCGGTCCGTGCGACCCGCAGCCACTGCGTGACCATCGCGAGCCGCATCAGGACGTAGCCGATCACCATGATCGTGAAATCGCCGTCGAAGGCCGAAGAGACGCCGGCCGCCACGGTCAGCCCGCCGGCGATCTGCACCAGCGTGACCAGCCGGTACAGGACGTCGTCGGTGTCGAACGAGGAAGCGAACCAGCTGAAGTTCAGCCAGCCCCACCAGATCGCGAAGAACACCATCGCGAAGCTGAGCACCCCGTGCCCGATGTGGTTTTCGGCGATCGCGTGGTGCAGACCGGCCGCGGCCTGCGCGACGGCGACCACGAAACACAGGTCGAACAGCAGCTCCAGCGGGGTCGCGACCCGGTGTCCCTCGCCGGAATTCCGCATCGTCATCGGCCGGTACCAGACCCGCAGGCGGCTCCGCCGCACAGAACTCTCCGCCATCGGTGCTCCTCGCATTCTCGAACTGCGAAGATCTTCGCAGCCGGAAGCGGTTCACACACTCGGAGGACGCGCGGCGGGTGGGTCCGGGCCGGGTGCACCTCCCCAGGCGACCCCGCACGGACCCACCCGCGCGAATGCCTCACCGGGACTCGGCTGTCAGTGGTGGTGAGCCGGCTACCGCCGAACGGTCCCCCGCGGACGCCGACGGCCGTCCACCGGCTCGTGACCGCGGGTGTCCATCCCTGAAAACTCCGGACTCACACGATCGCTCCCGCCGATCGATCCATCCCCGATCGATCGACAGAAATACCACTGTCGGTAGCCAAGTCACCGCAGTGAAGGCTCCGTAAGGTCTACCCGGTTGCTCTGAGTAGCACCAGGGTCTGACGACTTCAGTCACTCGGATGGAGCATCCGGTCTCGCCGACCGTAGTCACCGGCGCGCGCTCGTCGCTCAGCCGCGTTGACCGTCGGCGGACGCCGGGGCGGCTTCCTCTCGCTCAGTGAGCAAACGCCGGTTCCGGCGCGTCCGGAGCTCGATCACCGCGAGTAAGAGCGCCGAGCACGTCAGTCCGGCGGCGCACAGCATCGCCGCGGTCAGCGCCGACGAGTAGCCGCCGTTCCCGCCCAGCACCGCGTGGAAGATCGACGCGAGCACGACCGTGCCGATCGCGGTCCCGATCCGCTGCCCGGTCTGCAACGCGCCCCCGGCCACCCCGGCCATCGACGTCGGCACGCATTCCAGGGTCAGCGTGGTGTTGGGCGAGATGACCATCCCGCCGCCGACACCGGCCACGAGCAGCGGCAGTGCGAACCACCAGCCCGCCGACGGCCCGGGGGCATTCCCCGCGAGAACGGCGACGGTGACCATCCCGGCGATCACCATGACCAGCCCGGTGACGGTGAGCTTGCGGCCCCACTTCGGCACCAGCCGCCCCGCGACGGCCGCGGACACGGCGGAGCCGATCGCGAACGGGGTGACGGCGAGCCCGGACATCAGCGGCGTGTATCCCAGACCCTGCTGGAAGAAGATGGCGAAGACCAGCCACATACCGGTGAACCCGCAGAAGTACAGCGCGCCGACCGCGGCACCCGAGGCGTAACCCGGGGTACCGGTGAACAGGCGCGTGTCCAGCAACGGCGGACGACCGCGCCGCACCATCGAGCGTTCCCAGCGCACGAAGGCGAACCCGAAGAGGACCGCGATCACGAACAGCCACCACAGGCTGCCGAGCCCGCCCTGTTCGGATTCGATCAACGGGAGCAGCACGCCGAGCACCGTGACACCCAGCAGCATGATGCCGACGAAGTCGATCTCGCCCCGCAGGCTTCTCGCCGGTCTTTCGGCCTTCGGCAGCCATCTCAGCGCCAGCGTGAAAGCGAGGATCCCGATGGGGACGTTCACGTAGAAGACCCAGCGCCAGCCTTCCGGGTCACCGAACACGGCGAGGATCACGCCGCCGAGCACCGGTCCGATCGCGGTCGAGATCCCGACGGTGGCGCCGAACATGCCGAACGCGCGGCCTCGTTCCGCGCCGCGGAACAGGTCCTGGATCATCCCGCTGTTCTGCGGGGTCATCATGCCCGAGGCGAAACCCTGCAGGAGGCGCGCGATGATCAGCGTCGTCTCGTTCGGCGCCGCCCCGGCGAACGCGCTGGTCAGCACGAACGCGGCGAGGGCGAAGAGGAACATGCGGCGGCGGCCGAGCGCGTCACCCAGCCTGCCGCCGGACACCAGCACCAGCCCGAAGGCCAGCGCGTAGCCGGAGACGACCCACTGGATCCCGCCGCTCGACGCGCCGAGATCCTTCTGGATCGACGGCAGTGCCGTGTTGACGATGCTGACGTCGAGCAGCCCCATGAACCCGGCGGCGAGGGAGACGGCGAGCGCCTTCCAGCGCCGAGGATCGGGTTCGTAGGTGCTCATCAGGTACTTGCGGCGATCCCGGGGATGCCCTTGAGCTCACCGATCAGCATCGACGTCACCTTGACCGGATAGTCGTAGAGCGCGAAAACCGTCTGGTTCTTGCCGACCAGCTTCAGGTGCACCGGGGTCTCGCCCTTGTGCGCCAGCAGGGTCTGCTTCAGCTCGCTGACCACCGACTGGTCGATCTTGTCCGCCGCGGCCAGGAGGACGAGCGGCAGGTCTTCGTCGCCGTTGCCGACCTCGGACAGGTCGAGCGGCACCAGTCCGCCGCCGAAGATGGACATCTTGTCCTCGCGCCAGTTCACCCGGCCCTTGACCAGGACCGCGTTGTCCTCGATGAGGTCGGCGGAGAACATCGCGTAGGACTTCGGGAAGTACAGGACCTCGAGGGAGGCGTCCATGTCCTCCACGGTGCAGATCGCCCAGGGCTCGCCCTTCTTGTTGACCCGGCGTTCCAGCGAGGTGATCAGCCCGGAGATGATCAGCTCGCCTTCCTTCGGCGGGTCGGCGAGGATCGCGGCGATCGGCCTCGGCGCGTGTTTGCGCAGGATGCGTTCGGCGCCGTCCAGCGGATGCGCCGAGACGTACAGGCCGAGCATCTCCCGCTCGTAGGCCAGGAGCTGCTTGCGCGGGTACTCCTCCTCGCCGAACTTCAGGTGCGCGAGCGGCGAAGAGGACACGGCGGCCTCCCCTTCGTCGTCCCCGCCGAAACCGAAGAGATCGAACTGGCCCATGGCCTCCTGGCGCTTGAGCGGGACCACGGCCTCGACCGCGTCCTCGTGCACCTGGATCATCGAGAGCCGGGAGTTGCCGAGCGAGTCGAACCCGCCCGCCTTGATCAGCGATTCGATGACCCGCTTGTTGCACGCCACCAGTTCGGATTTGTCGAGGAAGTCGGTGAAGGAGGAGTACTTCCCCTTCTCCGCGCGGGTCTTGATGATCGACTCGACGACGTTCGCGCCGACGTTGCGGACGGCACCCATGCCGAAGCGGATGTCCTCCCCGACGGCCGCGAACCTCAGCGCCGATTCGTTGACGTCCGGCGGGAGCACCTTGATACCGAGGCGGCGGCATTCCGACAGGTAGACCGCGGACTTGTCCTTGTTGTCACCGACCGACGTGAGCAGGGCGGCCATGTACTCCGGCGTGAAGTTCGCCTTGAGGTACGCGGTCCAGTAGGAGATCAGGCCGTACGCGGCCGCGTGACTCTTGTTGAACGCGTAGCCGGCGAACGGGAGGATCGTGTCCCAGAGCGCTTTGATCGCCTCGGACGAGAAACCGCCGGGAAGCAGCTCGCTCGACTTCATGCCCTCTTCGAAGCCGACGAACTCCTTCTCGAGGACTTCCTGCTTCTTCTTGCCCATCGCCCGGCGGAGCACGTCCGCGCGGCCCATCGAGTACCCGGCCACCTTCTGGCCGATGTGCATGATCTGCTCCTGATAGACGATCAGGCCGTAGGTGTCGGCCAGGATCTCCTTCAGGGGCTCTTCGAGCTCGGGGTGGATCGGTTTGACCTTTTGCCGGTTGTTCTTGCGGTCGGCGTAGTCGTTGTGCGCGTTCATGCCCATCGGGCCGGGGCGGTACAGCGCGCCCACCGCCACGATGTCGTCGAAGACCGTCGGCTGCATGCGGCGCAGCAGGTCACGCATGGGCCCGCCGTCCAGCTGGAACACGCCGAGCGTGTCACCGCGGGAGAGCAGCTTGTACGTCTCGGGGTCTTCGACGCCGAGGGTGTCGAGGTCGATGTCGACCCCGCGGTTGGTCTTGATGTTGTCGATCGCGTCACCGATGACGGTGAGGTTCCGCAGGCCGAGGAAGTCCATCTTGAGCAGGCCGATGTTCTCGCACGACGGGTAGTCCCAGCCGGTGATGATCGAGCCGTCGTCGCGCTGCCACAGCGGGATCGCGTCGGTCAGCGGATCGCAGGACATGATGACCGCGCAGGCGTGGACGCCGGCGTTGCGGATCAGCCCTTCGAGACCGCGGGCGGTTTCGAAGATCGTCTTGCACTCTTCGTCGGTCTCGACGAGCGTGCGGACTTCGGCCGCTTCGCCGTAGCGCTCGTGCTTCGAGTCGACGATGCCCGAGAGCGGGATGTCCTTCGCCATGATCGGCGGCGGCAGCGCCTTCGAGATCCGGTCCGCGATCGCGTAACCGGGCTGGCCGAAGTGGACGCGGGCGGAGTCCTTGATCGCCGCCTTGGTCTTGATGGTGCCGAAGGTGATGACCTGGGCGACCTTGTCGACGCCGTACTTGTCGGTGGCGTACCGGATCATCTCGCCGCGACGGCGGTCGTCGAAGTCGATGTCGATATCGGGCATGGACACGCGCTCGGGGTTCAGGAACCGCTCGAACAGCAGCTTCTGCGGGATCGGGTCCAGGTTGGTGATACCGAGGACGTACGCGACCAGCGAACCGGCGGCGGAACCACGGCCGGGGCCGACGCGGATGCCGACCTTGCGGGCGTAGTTGATGAGGTCGGCGACGATGAGGAAGTAGGCGGGGAAGCCCTTCCCGATGATGACGTCGAGCTCGATCTCGATGCGCTCGTCGTAGTACTCGTCCGGCACGCCTTCCGGGTAGCGCCACTTGAGGCCGCGCGCGACCTCTTCCCGCAGCCAGGTGCCCTGGTCGTACCCGTCGGGGACCTCGAAGAACGGCAGCCGGTCCTTGTGCGTGTAGACGTCTTTGTAGGACTCGACACGCTCGGCGATCAGCAGCGTCGAGTCGGCGGCGCCGGGGACCTCCTTGTCCCAGTACTCCCGCATGTCGGCGGCCGACTTCAGGTAGTAGCCGTCACCGTCGAACTTGAACCGGTTCGGGTCGTTCAGCGTCTTGCCCGCCTGCACGCACAGCAGCGCGGAGTGGGTGTCGGCCTGGTCCTTGGTGACGTAGTGCGAGTCGTTCGTGGCCAGCGGCCGGAGGTCGAGCAGCTTGCCGATCTCGAGCAGGCCCTCGCGGACCGACCGCTCGATCGGCAGGCCGTGGTCCATCAGTTCGAGGAAGAAGTTCTCGCCGCCGAAGATGTCCTTGTAGTCCGACGCGGCCTGGATCGCTTCGGTGCGCTGCCCCAGCCGGAGCCGCGTCTGCACCTCACCCGAGGGGCAGCCGGTGGTCGCGATGATGCCTTCGTGGTTCTCCGAGATCAGCTCGCGGTCCATGCGGGGCTTGCGGT
Organism: Amycolatopsis sp. cmx-4-19; assembly: GCA_049998115.1. Classification (GTDB taxonomy): domain Bacteria; phylum Actinomycetota; class Actinomycetes; order Mycobacteriales; family Pseudonocardiaceae; genus Amycolatopsis. Next base: position 6,671 of record JAEBEO010000035.1, read on the forward strand.
AGTAGCCCTGCATACTCGCGAGCGAGGAGAGTTTGAACAGGTTGCGCAGCCCGGTCGCGTTCGCGGCGAGCATCGTCATGTGGGTGTACGCACCGGCGCCGGAGACGTCGCCGCCCTCACCGAGCTCGTCGGCGCCACGCTGGTTCGACTGTCCCCAGAAGACCGGCTTCTTGTGGAAGCGGCTCTCCGGAGCGACGTAGGCCTCGATGCCGATGATCGGCTTGAGCTCGTGCTTGACCGCTTGCTGGTAGAACTCGTCCGCGCCGTACATGTTGCCGTGGTCGGTCATCCCGACCGCGGGCATGCCCAGCCGCGCCGCCTCCTTGAACAAGGGGGCGATCTTCGCCGCACCGTCGAGCATCGAATACTCGGTGTGCACATGCAGGTGGACGAAGGAATCGTTCGACACCAGCGAAAACCTCCCCTAGGCAGACGGGTCCCTGGCTGCGTGACGCGGGCCGGTCCTCCCACCTTATGTGTCGGGGATTTCCGGCACCCGGCCGGGCCGAGCGCTGCCGAGTCTGCTCTTCGGGGAAGATCAAATCCAGCAGCCTCGCCGTGGCCGCCGCCACCCGAACGGGGCAGCGAGGCTCACCCCGGCCGGGTGTCGAACCACTTCGGATCGAACCCCTGGCCGCCGAACTCCTCGATCGGACACTCGATTTCCTCGTCGTCCGACTCACGACGCCTCCGGCTGCGCCTCCGCCCCGGAGGCGTCCGACGGCTCCGGGGCGGAGCGCTGGTGTCGGAAGGTGCTGACAGTTTCCGCGAGGCCGTGAGCGGCCATGATCCAAAAAGGTTTGCCGACCTGGGCGCGGATGGGCAGACTCACCAGCCGCCAAGATCACCGAACGCCCGGAGAGTTGATGCTCGACCTGCAGGCCATGAACGAACGTGTGATCGCGGAGTTCCGCGCGAACGGCCGCCGAGGAGACGGCCTCCCGACGCTGCTGCTCACCACAACCGGCGCCCGTACGGGACGACGGCATGTGACGCCGATGCTGTTCCTCGCCGACGACGACCGCTACATCGTCTTCGCCGCCAACGGGGGTGCTCCGGGCCACCCGGACTGGTATCGCAACCTGATCGCGGAGCCGTCCGTCGACGTCGAAGCGGACGGAGAGGCCTTCACCGCCCACGCGGCGGAGATCACCGGGGCGGCCAGGGACCGTCTGTTCGCGAAGCAGGCGAAGACGTTCCCGCGGCTGGCCGAGCACCAGTCGAAGACGAGCCGCCCGTTCCCGGTGGTGGCGCTCCAGCGGGTTTGACGGCACCGCGGTCCGTGAAGGCCTCCTTCACTACCTTCAGGGTAGGTAAGGAGGCCTTCACGGACCTGCGTTCGAGAAGCACCCAGGGCCGGACGTTGTGACACTGGCCACCTCGACGCGGGAATCCGGTGTCATCACGGGGCTCCGCGCCTGCGGAGCGGCCAGCAAGGCTTCCGGTTCCCGAACGGTCATCCCCTCGGCACCGGCCTCGCAGCCTGGCTCTGAACCCCCGGCCGATCGCTTGACAAAGCGGGGGGCCGAACGCACGATCTCGTCTCATGAACCTGTCTGACAGCCAGACAGCCGGACACGGTGGTCCACGGCGTATCAGCGCGATGGAGGCCGTACTGGCCCACCTCCGCAACGCCATCGAGCGTGGTGAACACCCCGTCGGCACGAAGCTGCCGTCGGAGTCGGCGCTCGGCAAGGAGTTCGAAGTCAGCCGTTCGGTCGTCCGCGAGGCCCTGCGGGGGCTGCAGGCGCTCGGGCTCACCGTGTCCAAGACGGGCAAGGGCACCTTCGTGACCGCCACCGGGCCGGTCGAGAACCCCACCTTCGGGACCTACTCGGCCCGTGACCTGGTCGAGGTCCGGCGTCATGTCGAGATCCCCGTCGCGGGATACGCGGCCCTTCGCCGCAGCACCGACGACCTCGACCTGCTCGGTCACCTCGTCGAGCGGATGGACGTCGAAACCGACAACACCGCGTGGGTGGCGCTGGACTCGCTGTTCCACATCACCATCGCCCAGTCCTCGGGCAACCCGGTGTTCGGCAAGGTCATCGAGGAGATCCGGGACGCATTGGCGCGCCAGTCGGCATTTCTCAACCAATTGGGTGGCCGTCGGACCCGCTCGAACACCGAGCACCGTGAGATCGTCACCGCCATCGCCGCCGGTTCCGAAGCGGACGCCGTCGCGGCGATGACAGCCCATCTCGAACACGTCGAGGACGCGCTCACCACCATCGTGCGGCCGGGCCACACGACGCACCAGAACAAGGACGACTGACATCGTGACCGAACAGACCCTCAGCGCGGACGACCAGTCAACGCCGGTGCCCGCCGACGCCGGTGACGCCGGCTACGACAAGGCGCTGAAGCCCCGCCACGTCAACATGATCGCGATCGGCGGCGCCATCGGCACCGGCCTGTTCCTCGGCGCGGGCGGGCGGCTCACGCAGGCGGGCCCGGCGCTGGCGATCGTGTACGCGGTCTGTGGCCTCTTCGCGTTCTTCGTGGTGCGCTCGCTCGGCGAACTCATCCTTTATCGCCCCTCCTCCGGCGCCTTCGTTTCCTACGCCCGGGAGTTCATGGGCGAGAAGGGCGCTTTCGTCGCGGGCTGGATGCACTTCCTGAACTGGTCGACGACCGGTATCGCGGACATCACCGCGATCGCGCTGTACGCGCATTTCTGGTCCTTCTTCACGCCGATCCCGCAGTGGGTGCTGGCGCTCATCGCGCTCGCGGTGGTGCTGGCGCTGAACATGGTCTCGGTGAAGCTGTTCGGCGAGATGGAGTTCTGGTTCGCCATCATCAAGGTCGCCGCGCTGGTGACCTTCATGGGGATCGGGATCTGGCTGCTGGTCACCCAGCAGCCGATCGACGGCCAGGTGCCCGGCTTCTCGCTGATCTCCGACAACGGCGGCTTCTTCCCCGCCGGCGTGCTGCCGATGGTGCTGATCGTCCAGGGTGTCGTGTTCGCCTACGCCTCGGTGGAACTGGTCGGCGTCGCCGCCGGGGAGACCGAGAACCCGCGCAAGATCATGCCGAAGGCGATCAACTCGATCATGTGGCGGATCGGGATCTTCTACGTCGGCTCGGTGGTCCTGCTGGCGATGCTGATGCCGTGGAGCTCGTACTCGAAGACCGAGAGCCCGTTCGTCACCGTGCTCTCGCACGTCGGGGTACCCCAGGCGGGCAACGTGATGAACCTGGTGGTGCTGACCGCGGCGCTGTCCAGCCTGAACTCGGGGCTGTACTCGACCGGCCGCATCCTGCGCTCGATGTCGCTGGCCGGGTCCGCGCCGAAGTTCACCGGCGTGATGAACAAGAACCACGTGCCCTACGGCGGGATCCTGCTCACCTCCGCGGTCTGCGTGGTCGGGGTCGGCCTGAACGCCGTCGTGCCGAGCCAGGCCTTCGAGATCGTGCTGAACTTCGCGGCCGTCGGCATCCTCGGCACCTGGGCGATCATCGTGCTCTCGCATCTGTTGTTCGTGCGCAAGGCCAAGCTCGGCGAGGTCGAACGCCCGTCGTACCGGCTGCCGTTCTCGCCCTACACCGAGATCGCGACGCTGGTCTTCCTCGCCGCAGTGATCGTGCTGATGGGCTTCGACGAGGTCGGCCGGATCACCCTGTACTGCCTGCCGGTGATCGGGCTGGCGCTGGTGGCGGGCTGGTTCGGGGTCCGCAAGCGGATCAACATGGACGTCTTCGAAAAGACGAAGCTGTGACCCCCGAGATCCGCGTCCCCGCGCACGAACCGCTGGTGCACCTTTTCCGCGACGGAATGGTCGAGGGGGTGCACCACGGTTCGGCCGTGGTGCTCGCGCCGGACGGCCGCGTGCTGTTCGCCGCGGGCGACGCCGAGGCGGCGTTCTACCCGCGTTCGGCGGCGAAACCCTTGCAGGCCACCGCAATGGCGCGACTCGGCGTCGAGCTGGGCCCCGCCGGGTTCGCCGTCGGCGCGGCCAGCCATTCGGGTGAGGACATCCATCTGGCCGAAGTACGCCGGACGCTGGACGGCGCCGGGCTCACCGCCGACGACCTGCGGACACCGGAGGATCTGCCGTTCGACCCGGTCGAGCGCGACGCCTGGGTGGCTTCGGGGCGGACGGCTTCGAGACTGGCGCACAACTGCTCCGGCAAGCACGCGGCGATGCTCGCCACCTGCCGTCTGCACGGATGGTCCACAGAGGACTACCTGGACGCGGGACACCCCCTGCAGCGCGCGATCGCCGACTCCGTCGAGGACCTGACGGGACAGCGGATCCCGAAGGTCGCCGTCGACGGCTGCGGCGCTCCCCTGTTCGCGGTCTCGCTGCGCGGGCTCGCCACGGCCGTCGGCAAGATCGCCGCTGCCGCGCCGGGAACCCCGGAAGGCCTGGTGGCCGAGGGGATCCGGAAGCATCCGGAACTGGTCGCCGGTACCCGCCGCGACGTCACCGCGCTGATGCGCGCGGTGCCCGGGCTGATCGCCAAGGACGGTTTCGAGGCCGTCCAGGTCGCCGCGCTGCCGGACGGCACGGCGATCGCGCTCAAGATCGCCGACGGCGGCGACCGCGCGCGGCGGCCGGTGCTCGCCGCCGCGCTCGCGCTGTGCGGTGTCGACCGGAACGTCCTGGAACCGACCCCCGGCCTGCGCGTGACGGGCGGGCTCGCCGAAATCCAGCTGGCAGCCTGAGGAGCCTGGTGACGTACCGCGTGGAACACGACCTGCTGGGCGACAAGGAAGTCCCGGCCGACGCCTACTGGGGCGTGCACACCGCGTGCCAAGGAGAACTTCCCCATCACCGGCACCGCGATCTCCGCGTACCCGCATCTGATCGAGGCACTCGCCTCGGTCAAGGAGGCGGCCGCCCGCGCCAACGCCGGCCTCGGGCTGCTGAGCCCGGACGTCGCCGACGCGATCTGCCGCGCGTGCCGGGAGATCCGGGAAGGCGCGCTGCACGACGAGTTCGTCGTCGACGTCATCCAGGGCGGCGCGGGCACCTCGACGAACATGAACGCCAACGAGGTGATCGCGAACCGCGCGCTCGAACTGCTCGGGCACGAGAAGGGCGACTACGCCCGCGTGCACCCGAACGAGCACGTGAACCTCGGGCAGTCGACCAACGACGCGTACCCGAGCGCGGTCAACGTCGCGACGATCATCGCCGTCCGCGAGCTGGCCGAGGCGATGGTCGTGCTGGAGCAGGCGTTCGCCGCCAAGGCCGTCGAGTTCCACGACCTGCTGAAGATGGGCCGGACCCAGCTGCAGGACGCCGTCCCGATGACGCTGGGGCAGGAATTCGGCACGTACGCGGTCATGCTCGGCGAAGACCGGCAGCGGCTCACCGAAGCGGTGACACTCCTGCACGAGATCAATCTCGGCGCGACCGCGATCGGCACCGGCCTCAACGCCGCGCCCGGGTACGCCGAGGCCGCCTGCGCGCATCTGCGCGAGATCACCGGACTGCCCGTCGAGACCGCCGCCGACCTCGTCGAGGCGACACAGGACTGCGGCGCGTTCGTGCACCTTTCCGGTGTGCTGAAACGGATCGCGGTGAAGCTGTCGAAGAGCTGCAACGACCTCCGGCTGCTTTCGTCCGGTCCGAGGGCCGGACTCGACGAGATCAACCTGCCGCCGTGCAGGCCGGTCGTCGATCATGCCGGGCAAGATCAACCCGGTGATCCCCGAGGTGGTCAACCAGGTCGCGTTCGAGGTCATCGGCAACGACGTCGCCGTGACGATGGCGGCCGAGGCGGGACAACTGCAGCTCAACGCGTTCGAACCGTTGATCCTGCATTCGCTTTCGGAGAGCATCACGCATCTCCGATCGGCCTGTGTCGTGCTGGCGGAGCGGTGCGTCTCCGGGATCACCGCCAACGCCGCCGTCATGCGGGGGTACGTGGAGAACTCGATCGGGCTGGTGACCGCGCTGAACCCGAGCATCGGGTACGCGGCGGCGACCGAGATCGCCAAGGAGGCGCTGGAGACCGGGCGCGGGGTGGCGGAACTCGTCGTCGAGAAGGGCCTTCTTCCCGCGGAGGAGCTGGCGAAGCTGCTGAAACCGGAGACGCTCGCGCGCCTCCGGTGACCGGACCAGCGGGGCGGTACCGGGCGGTCTGCCCCGCGCCGTGAAAGCGTCCTTCATCGCGGATCTCGCGATGAAGGACGCTTTCCTTTCCGGCGGGTGCGGGGCGACGCGGGTACGGTCGGAAACGGAAGGTGATCGTCCGCACGAAAGGCGGCTCAGGCGTGCTCGACCGACTCCTCGATCGATTCCTCGGCCTCCCCCCGGCCGAAGGCCCCGCTCCCTCGGCGACCAAGGGGATTCCCGTCCCCATGCCCGACGGCGTCCGGCTGCTGGCCGATCGCTACGCCGCACCGGGCGACGAGCCGAGGCCGGTGGTGCTGATCCGCACGCCGTACGGCCGCAAAGGACTGATGGGCAAGATCTTCGGCGAGACGTTCGCGCGGCACGGGCTGCAGACGGTCCTCCAGAGCACCCGCGGCACCTTCGGCTCCGGCGGCGAGTTCCGGCCGTTCCACCTGGAGAAGGAGGACGGCCTCGCCACCGTCGCGTGGCTGCGCGAGCAGCCGTGGTGCGACGGCCGGGTCGCGATGGCGGGCGCGAGCTATCTCGGGCATACGCAGTGGGCTGTCGCGCCGTACGTCGACGAGCCGCTCGAAGCGCTGTGCCTCGCCATAACCGCGTCCGAGTTCGTCTCGACCTTCTACCCGGGCGGGATCCTCGCGGTCGACAACCTGGTCTCGTGGTCGTCGCTGATCGGACGGCAGGAAGGCCGTTTCGCCGGCGTGCCGAATCCGTGGCGGACCAAGAAGACCCGCGCGGCGATGGCGCATCTGCCCGTGTCCGGAGCGGACGTCGCGGCCATCGGCAAGCAGGTGAGGTTCCTCCAGGACGTCGCCGGGCACGCCGAGCCCGGCGACGACTTCTGGGCCCCGTCGGACCACAGCGCGAAGGTCGACGGTCTGACGACGCCGGTGAGCATGGTGACCGGCTGGTACGACTCGTTCATCTCCGCGCAGCTGCGCGACTTCAAGGAACTCGCCGCGGCCGGGCGCGAGCCCCGGATCACCGTCGGACCGTGGGCGCACGGCGAACCGGCCAGCCTGAAGACCCTGGTGAGCGACCAGATCGGGTTCCTGTCCGCGCGGCTGCTCGGCGACCGCGCGCAGCTGAGGCAGGCACCCGTGCGCCTGTACCTCCAGGGCGCCGGGCGGTGGCTGGACTTCGAGAGCTGGCCGCCGGAATCCGACCCCACCCCGTATTTCCTGCGTCCCGCCGCGCTTTCCACCGCCGGGCCGGCGGAGTCGAAACCGGGCACGTTCACCTTCGACCCGGCCGATCCGACGCCGTCCGTCGGCGGTCCGCTGCTTTCGGGTGTGCGGAAGCAGCGTGACAACAAAGAGGTCGAAGTGCGCCGGGACGTGCTGCTCTTCACCGGCGACAGGCTGAAGCACGATCTCGACCTCATCGGCGAGATCTCCGCGCTGGTGCACGTGCGCACGGATCTCGGTCACGGCGACGTCTTCGTCCGGCTGTGCGAGGTGGACGGACGCGGCATCTCCCGCAACGTCACCGACGGCATCCTCCGCCTGCGCCCCGGCAGTCCCGAGTCCGCTGTGGACGGTGTGGTGGCCGCCGAGGTCCACCTCGACCCCACGGCGTACCGGTTCCGGCGCGGGCACCGGCTGCGGCTGCAGGTCGCGGGCGGGGCGTTCCCCCGCTTCGCCCGCAACCACGGCACCGGTGAACCGGTTTTCAGCGCGGTGGACGGGAAACCCGCGCGGTTCGAGATCTTCCACGACCCCGCGCACCCGTCCCGGATCACGCTGCCGGTGTTTTCGGGCTAGGCCGTGTCCTGCGAGTCCGTTCGATGGGCTTCGTGATCCAGGTGGTTCCTTGCGGTGCGGGCGGATCGTCCTCGTACCGGGTTGTACCCGGGCGTATCCGCCCGTGCCGTCAGGGGCCGCCTGGGCGCGAAGACCGCGAACACGACTTACAGGACACGGGCTAGGGCACCACACGCTGGTGCGTGGTCAGCCTGCCGTCGTCGTGCAGCACGTGGAACAGCAGCGAAGGCGGCAGGTCGTAGTCGATCGGGCCGCCGTCGGCCCACGGCCGCAGACCGCCGTCCTCCCACGGGAACAGGATGCTCGACCCGACCGAGGGCGCCGACCGCAGCGGCAGGCCCGCGAAGGTCGTCGACGCCGAGGCGTGGACGTGCCCGCACAACAGGCCCACCACGCGCGGATGACGCGAGAGCACCTCCGCCAGTCTGTCCTCACCTCGCTGGCGCATCCCGTCCACCAGCGGCAGGCCGAGTTCGGCAGGCGGGTAGTGGAAGCACACGAAAGCCGGGCCGTCGCCGTCGGCGAGGACGCCGTCGAGCCAGGTGACGCTCTCGTCGCCGAGCAGCCCGTCGGGCTCGCCGGGGACGCTCGTGTCGGCCATCACGAAGGTCACGTCCCCGACGGTGTACACCTCGTCGACCGGGGCGTCGCTCGGCGCCTGGTCGAGCAGTCCCTCGCGGAACGGGCCGCGTTTGTCGTGGTTGCCGGGGCACGGGAACAGCGGGACGTCGGTCTTGAACAGTTCGGCCGCGCGCCGATACTCCTCGATCGTGCCGTGGTCGGCGATGTCGCCGGTCACCAGGATCGCGTCGACCGGGGCCGCCAGGTTCCCCAGGTACCGCATGACGCGGGCGGTGCGTTCGTCCGCCCGCTCCCCGCCGTCGAGATGGTTGTCGCTCAGATGTGCCGTCACGAACATCGTTTCACCCCAGGTTTTCCAGATATGACAACGTTTTCACCCAGTTCCGCACGAGCAGCTCAGCTGCCGTCGCGAGGTCGGAGACGCGGATCGCGTCGGCGATCCGCAGGTGTTCGTCGATACTCTCCATCGAGCGCTCCGTGCCCCCGAAATAACACGTGTCATAGCGTTTGAGCAGCGGTTTGGTCTGTTCGATGAGGCGCAGCAGATGCGGATTCGTGCAGCGCGAGAGCAGCATCGAGTGCCAGCGATCGTCCAAGGCGGACAGATCACCCTGCCGCTCGAGCTCCGCGGTCATCTCGGCGGCGATCCGGTCCAGGCCGCCGGTGAGCCCGGCGAGATCCTGCGGGGAACTCCAGCGCAGGGCGAGCGCTTCGAGTTCCGCGACGAGCGGGTACAGCCGTCGCGCCTCGTCGGGGTCGAACGGCGGCACGAGGAAACCGCGGCCCGGTGCCGAGGTCAGCAGACCGCGATCGGCCAGCCCGATCAGGGCCTCGCGCACCGGTGTCCGGCTGACGCCGAGTTCGCGGGCGAGGTGCACTTCGTTGATCCGGCTGTCCGCCGCGATCCGGCCGTCGAGCACCCGCGCGGTGATCTCGTCGGCGAGGTCGCGCCGGAGCAGGTTCCTCGTCATGCGGACAGTATTGCATGCAGTTCAGTCGTACTGTATTCAGTTAGACATGACGCGTATTCAGGCTTTGGATGTCGAACGCGCCCGTTCCGAGACCCCGGGCTGCGCGGAAGTGGTCCACCTCAACAACGCCGGATCGTCGCTGCCCCCCGCACGGGTGACCGACGCCGTCGTCGGCTACCTGCGCGCGGAAGCCCTGATCGGGGGATACGAGCAGGCCGCGGCCACCCTCGAACAGCACCACGCCGTGTACGCCTCGGCCGCGCGGCTCATCGGCGCCGAGCCCGACGACATCGCCCTGACCGACAACGCGACCAGGTCGTGGCAGGCGGTCTTCTACGCGCTGCCGTTCACCGCGGGCGACAAGATCCTGACGTCGAGATCCGAATACGCGAGCAACGTCATCCCCTTCCTTCAGACCGCGAAGCGCACCGGCGCCGTCGTCGAGGTGGTCGAGGACGACGAGACCGGTCAGCTCGACGTCGAAGACCTCGAGCGCCGGATCGACGGCGGCGTCAAGCTGATCGCCGTCTCCCACGTGCCGACCCAGGGCGGGCTGGTGAACCCGGCCGAGGAGATCGGCGCGGTCGCGCGCGACGCCGGGATCCCGTTCCTGCTGGACGCCTGCCAGAGCGCCGGCCAGATCGACCTCGACGTCGCGCGCCTGAACTGCGACGCGCTCAGCGTGACCGGCCGCAAGTACCTGCGCGGGCCGCGCGGCACCGGGTTCCTCTACGTGCACCCGCGGCTGCGCGAGCAGGTCGAGCCCGCCATGCTCGACCTCCACTCGGCGTCCTGGACCGCGCCGGAGAGCTACGAAGTCGACCCGACGGCCAAGATGTTCGAGGTCTGGGAACGTGATCACGCGGCGCTGCACGGCCTGGGCGTGGCGATCGACTACGCCCTCGAATGGGGTATGCCCGCCATCGAGGCCCGCGTCGCCGAGCTCGCCGTGAAACTGCGCGACGCGCTGCGGGGGATCCCCGGCGTCCGTGTCCACGACCAGGGCGCGCGGCAGTGCGGGATCGTCACGTTCAGCGTCGCGAAGACGCCGTCGGAAGACGTGAAGCGGCACCTGACGGCGGCGAAGATCAACACGAGCGTCGCGCACGCCACGTCCGCCCAGTTCGACTTCACCGCACGCGGACTGCCGCCGATGGTCCGGGCCTCGGTGCACTACTTCACCACCGAGGACGAGATCGCGCTCCTCGTCGGAGAGGTCGAGAAGCTGGCATGACCGGCGCGGGTCGAGATCCTCGGGGAGGACGGCGAAGAACTGCCCGCCGGCGAGACCGGGACGCTCCAAGATTACCGCCGTGCTCCGGGGAGTCCGTCACCGTCGGGGACGTCGCGTATCTCGCCGCGGCGGGGCGGGTGTCCCTGCGTGACCGGCGGATGGATCTGACTTCCTAGGCGCCGAACCAACCGGCGACGTCGAGCCGGAAGCCCTCGGACGGCGCCATCGCGCGCAGGTCGGTTTCGAGCGCGCGGACCCTTTCGGCACCCAGCGCGCCGACCCAGTCCTCGCGCAGCTTCTCGAAGATCGCCGCGGACCGGCCGAGCGAGTCGAGCCCGCGCGCGGTCGGCCGCACGACCTTGCGCCGCGCGTCGGCCGGGTCGTCGCCGCGTTCGACGTAGCCGAGCCGTTCCAGTTTGTCGACCGTCTTGCCCGCCGCCTGCTTCGTGACCCCGAGCCGCCGTCCGATCTCGCTCGCCGTCGCGCCGTCGCGGCCGATCGCCTGCATCGCGAAGCCGTACGCGGGGCGGACGTCGGGATGCCCCTGCGCGGCCAGCTCGGCGTGCAGCCGGTCGATGATCATGCGGAATCCCGCGAACAACAGGAGGGGCAGCTCGAAACCGGGCGGCTCGGGAACTCGCTTGCCTTGTTCGACAACCTGGTTTACCTTTTCGTCAACCATGTTGTCTACCTTAGAGGAGCGTCCATGTTTCCCGACCACACCCTCGAAACCGCTCCCCCGGCCGCACGCCGTTCGATGGAGGCGACCATCCGGCACCTGGGCCACCTCCCCGCCGCCGTCGCCCGGCTGGCGTCGTCACCGGAACTGCTCGACGGCTTCCTGAAGCTGAGCGCGAGCTTCGAACGCACGACGCTCGACCCGATCGCACGCGAGACGGTCGTGATGACCGTGGCGACGCGCAACGGCTGCCAGGTCTGTGTCGAGATGCACACCGGCAAACTGAAGGGCCTGCACGCGGACGACGGCGTCGTCACGGCACTGCGCTCGGAGGAGCCTTTGCCGGACGAGCGCCTGGAAGCCATCCGGCAGTTCACGCTGGCGGTGCTCGAAACCACCGGCGCCGTGGACGACGAGACCCTTCAGGCCTTCCTCGGGCACGGATACACGACACGAAACGCCCTGGAAGTGGTCATGGGCATCGGCACCTACACGATGTCGACCCTCGCGAACCGCCTGGTCCGCGTTTAGGCCGTGTCCTGCAAGTCGTGTTCGCGGACTCACAGGACACGGCCTCAGTCGCGGTCCGTGATCGTCGCGCGACGGCGACATCACTCCTTTGGCCCCCGATCTTGATGTATCTGGGCAGCCCCGATCGTCTCCTGTCTTGTGCAGCCGAAAGTTCGCCACCCGCGGCGCGGCGCACCGGCGGTCTGGCCTGCCGAGGGGGCAGACCAGACCGCCGAAACCGAAAACGTGTTCCACAGGGTGGGGGTACGTGAAGGCCCCCTTCGCTCGATTCGGTCGAGTGAAGGGGGCCTTCACGTGTCGCTGCCACCCGACAGTGACCGAACTGTCAGTGGTCTTCGCTAGCTTCAGGGAACTGGACCGCGCTCCGAAGCGCCGTCCACTGAACTGGGGAGTTCGAAGATGCGCAAAAAGCTGTCCGCCCTCCTGCTCACCGCGCTGAGCCTGGCGAGTGCCCTGGCCGCGACGGGCACGGCCTCGGCCACCGAACCGGTGGGCACGATCACCGGATTCGTCTGGTGGGACCGCAACGGCAACGGCAGTTGGCTGGACGGGAACGAGCCGGGGCGGGAAGGCGCGAAGATCATCGCCCACCACGAGAGCACGAACACCGACTTCGTCACTTTCACCGGCGCGGACGGCGAGTACGAGCTGGAGAACCTGCCACTGGGCACCTACCAGGTGCACGCCGTGGACGACGGCTACCACACGACGACGGGGTGGAACACCCACGAACGCGTCCTCACCGAACGTGGCGGATCGGAGGTGTTCGGCCACAAGGGCATCCGGTTGCAGGGGCGCGCATGGAACGACGTCGACGGCGACGGCCTCCGGACCGCCGAGGACGTGCTCCGCGAGGCCACTTTCACACTGAAGGCGCAACCCGACCACGAAGGGCCCCTCTCGCGTACCGCGACGACCGTGGACGGCGCGTACTACTTCGAAGACCTGCCTTCGGGCACCTTCACGATGGAAACCCCGGGCGTCAGCGGACTCACGGCCACCCGATACCGCGTCGGTGACTACTGGACGGAGTGGTACCGGAACAACGACTTCACCGGGACCGACCTCTTGAAGACCGAACCCTTCACGAAGTACGCCGCCGGCTACGAACCGAACATCGACGCCGGTTTCACCACCCGCTGACCGCCGCTCCGCCTGCCCCGTCCTCGCGGGCAGGGCAGGCGGGGCCGCCGGTACCTGGTGGGCGCAGTAGGGATCGAACCTACGACCGCTCGGGTGTAAACCGAGTGCTCTCCCGCTGAGCTATGCGCCCGGAAGGTGACGCCCCGGGGGCGCCACCGGTGAAGACTCAGGCCAGTGAGGCCACGGCCTTCTTCCACGCCTGCTGGTCGCGCGCCTCGCCGGGCTGGTTGATCTCGGCGAACTGCACGACACCGTTCTTGTCGATGAGGAAAGTGCCGCGGGTGGCCAGGCCCGCCGCCTCGTTGAAGACGCCGTAAGCCTTCGCGACCTCGCCGTGCGGCCAGAAGTCCGAAAGCAGCGGGAACTGGTAGCCCTCCTGCTCGGCCCACGCCTTGAGCGAGAACGGGGTGTCCACCGACACACCGATCACCTGGACGCCCTGGCCGTCGTAGTCCGCGAACTCGTCGCGAAGCTGGCACAGCTCGCCCGTGCAGATACCGCTGAACGCGAACGGGTAGAACACCAGCAGCACCGGCTTCTCGCCCTTGAACGACGACAGCTTCACGGCCTGCTTGTTGTAATCGTTGAGCGTGAAGTCCGGGGCTTGCGATCCGACCTCGACGGCCATACCGGCGGTTTCCTCTCAAAGAGCGAACAGGGGCCTGCGACGACAACCCTATCGTGTCGCTCGCGCGGCTCCCGAGGTCACCGCTTGGTCTTCGACGACTTCGGCGACACCAGCCGGGTACCCGCCCATTTGGGGCCCGCGTTGATGTTGGCCGTCTGCGCCAACCCCACCTGCGGCACCGCTTCGGCGATCTCGCTCGGCTCGACGTGCCCTGGCTGTCCCGTCTTCGGGGTCAGTACCCAGATCACACCGTTCTCGTTCAGGGGGGTCCGGACCTCGATCAGCGTGTCGCCGAGATCACCGTCGTCCTCGCGCCACCACAGCAGCACCACGTCGATGACCTCGTCGGCGTCCTCGTCGAGGATGTCGCCGCCGATCTGCTCCTCGATCGCCGCACGAAGATCGTCGTCGACGTCCTCGTCCCAGCCGATCTCCTGGACCACCATGTCCGGCTTGATCCCAAGCCTTTCGGCGACGCTGCTCTGATCAGCGTCTCCCGCGGCGACCACTGCTGTCACTCCTCCAACTACGACGGAGCGTGGTGTCGCCTCGGCCGGATCGACCGCGCGGGCACCACACTCGGGTACACGATGCCCGTTAGCGAACACTGGTAAGGCGCTGCGCGCAACCGTCCACACCGGATCTTGAACAACTCGTGTCGCAGCGTACGGGCATTCGGACCACCCGCGCGTGGTCAATTCAGGCGCACTTGGCCGTCCCGAAACCCCCTGCTTTAGGGTGGGAGAGAAAACGCGCGCGCGGATACAGCCGCGTGCGAGGCGTGTCGCAACCGGGTCCGCCGACGTTACCGATCAGTAGCGGTGACGATTACGGAACCGGAGTACGACGATGGAAGGCGAACACGCCCGCGTACGAGCAGAACCAGCTACCACCTTTCGCAAGGAGACCCCTTGGCCCCGCAGAACGACGGCGCCTCCGGCAAGGAGACCCCGGCACGCGTCCGTGTCATCCGTGACGGATTGGCGGCGCACCTGCCCGACATCGACCCGGAAGAGACGGCCGAATGGCTGGACTCCTTCGACGAGGCGCTGGCCAGGGGTGGTCAGCAGCGCGCCCGGTACCTGATGCTGCGCATCCTCGAGCGGGCCAGGGAACGTCACGTCGGCGTCCCCGCGCTGACGTCGACCGACTACGTCAACACGATCCCCACGGAGAACGAACCCTGGTTCCCCGGTGACGAGGAGATCGAGCGCCGCTACCGCGCCTACATCCGGTGGAACGCCGCGATCATGGTGCACCGGGCGCAGCGTCCCGGCGTCGGCGTCGGCGGGCACATCTCGACCTACGGCTCGTCCGCGGCGCTGTACGAGGTGGGCTTCAACCACTTCTTCCGCGGCAAGGACCACTCCAGCGGCGGCGACCAGATCTTCATCCAGGGGCACGCGTCCCCGGGCATCTATGCCCGCGCGTTCCTCGAGGGCCGCCTGAGCGAGAACCAGCTGGACGGGTTCCGCCAGGAGTTCTCGCACGCGGGCGCGGGTGGCGGCCTGCCGTCGTACCCGCACCCGCGGCTGATGCCGGAGTTCTGGGAGAACCCGACCGTGTCCATGGGCCTCGGCCCGATGAACGCGATCTACCAGGCGCGCTTCAACCGCTACCTGCGTGATCGCGGCATCAAGGACACCGGCGACCAGCACGTCTGGGCGTTCCTCGGCGACGGCGAGATGGACGAGCCGGAATCGCGCGGCCTCATCCACGTGGCCGCGGGCGAGGGCCTCGACAACCTGACCTTCGTGATCAACTGCAACCTGCAGCGGCTCGACGGCCCGGTGCGCGGCAACGGCAAGATCATCCAGGAGCTGGAGTCGTACTTCCGCGGCGCCGGCTGGAACGTCATCAAGGTCATCTGGGGCCGCGAGTGGGACTCGCTGCTGCACGCGGACCGCGACGGCGCCCTGGTCAACCTGATGAACACCACCCCGGACGGCGACTTCCAGACCTACAAGGCCAACGACGGCGCCTTCGTCCGCGAGCACTTCTTCGGCCGCGACCCGCGGACCAAGGAGCTGGTCAAGGATCTCACCGACGCCGACGTCTGGAACCTCAAGCGCGGCGGGCACGACTACCGCAAGGTCTACGCGGCCTACAAGTCGTCGCTGGAGCACCACGGCCAGCCGACGGTGATCCTGGCCCACACCATCAAGGGTTACGGCCTCGGGCCGTCCTTCGAGGGCCGCAACGCCACGCACCAGATGAAGAAGCTCACCCTCGACGACCTCAAGCTGTTCCGGGACGCCCAGCGCATCCCGATCACCGACGAGGAACTCGAGCGCGACCCGAAGCTGCCGCCGTACTACCACCCCGGCAAGGACTCGGCGGAGATCGAGTACATGATCGGCCGCCGCAAGGCGCTCGGCGGGTTCCTGCCGGAGCGTCGCCCCAAGGCGTCCAAGGCGCTCGTGCTGCCCGGCGACAAGGTCTACGAAGGCATCCGCAAGGGCTCCGGCAAGCAGGAGGTCGCCACCACGATGGCGTTCGTCCGGCTCGTCCGCGAGCTGGCGAAGGACTCCGAGATCGGCAAGCGGATCGTGCCGATCATCCCGGACGAGGCGCGCACCTTCGGCCTCGACTCGATGTTCCCGACGGCCAAGATCTACAACCCGCACGGCCAGACGTACACGTCGGTCGACGCGAGCCTGATGCTGGCCTACAAGGAGTCCGAAAAGGGCGTCATCCTGCACGAGGGCATCAACGAGGCGGGTTCCACCGCGTCGTTCACCGCCGTCGGCACCTCGTACGCCACGCACGGCGAGCCGATGATCCCGATCTACATCTTCTACTCGATGTTCGGGTTCCAGCGGACCGGTGACGGCCTCTACGCGGCCGCGGACCAGATGGCCCGCGGGTTCGTGCTGGGCGCCACCGCCGGCCGCACCACGCTGACCGGTGAGGGCCTGCAGCACGCCGACGGGCACTCGCTGCTGCTGGCGGCGACCAACCCGGCCGTCGTGGCCTACGACGCGGCGTGGTCGTTCGAGATCGCCCACATCGTGCGGGACGGCCTCCGCCGGATGTACGGCGAGACCGGGCCGGACGGCAACGGCGAGAACATCTTCTACTACATGACGATCTACAACGAGCCCTACCAGCAGCCCGCCGAGCCGGAGAACCTCGACGTCGACGGCCTGCTCAAGGGTCTGTACCGCTACGCCGACGCCCCCTCGGGCGACGGTCCGGAGGCGCAGATCCTGGTGTCCGGCGTGACCATGCCGGACGCGCTCCGGGCGCAGCAGATGCTCGCCGAGGAGTGGGGCGTACGCGCGGCCGTGTGGTCGGCCACGTCGTGGACCGAACTGCGGCGCGAAGCCGTCGAGATCGACCACGACAACCTCCTCAACCCGGGCGAAACGCCGCGTGTGCCGTACGTCACACAGAAGCTGTCCGGCGCGAACGGGCCGGTCGTCGCGGTGTCGGACTGGATGCGCGCGGTACCGGACCTCATCCGCCCGTGGGTGCCGAACGACATGCTGACGCTGGGCACCGACGGGTTCGGGTTCTCCGACACCCGCCCGGCCGCCCGGCGGAAGTTCCTGGTCGACGCGCAGTCGATCGTGGTCGGCACGCTGAGCGCGCTCGCCAAGCGCGGCGAGGTCGAGCAGGCGAAGGTGGCCGAGGCGGCACGCAAGTACCGCCTCGACGACGTCGCGGCCGCGGGTCCGCAGCTGTCGGACTCCGGCAGCGCCTAGCTAGTGAGCCGAAGGGGCCTTTCCTGGCGGAATTTCGCCAGGAAAGGCCCCTTCAGTGCGTCGGGCGTCGGTCGGGCTAGGCTGAGACATCGGATGTTTGTGGGTGAGCGGGAAGGGTGAGCGAGTGTGACGAAGCGTCGACTGCCGAAGCCGAGTGAGCTGAAGCAGATCCTGCGGCCGAAGCCGATCGTGCTCAACCCGACCGAACGACGGCTGGCGAGCGCGCACACGATCGCGGACCTGCGGATGATCGCCCGCAAGCGGACCCCTCGGGCGGCGTTCGACTACACCGACGGCGCCGCGGAGCTGGAGGACAGCCTCCGCCGCGCCCGGCAGGCCTTTCGCAGCGTGGAATTCCACCCGAACGTCCTGCGCGGCGTGTCCGATGTGGACACCGGCAAGGAGATCCTCGGCAAGCGTTCGGCACTGCCGTTCGCGTTCGCGCCGACCGGGTTCACGCGGATGATGAACCACGAGGGCGAGGCCGCGGTGGGCCGCGTCGCCCAGCGCAACGGCGTCCCGATGGGGCTGTCGACGATGGCGACGACCTCGATCGAGGATCTCGCGGCGGCCGCGCCGGAAGCCCGCAAGTGGTTCCAGCTCTACGTCTGGCGCGACCACAAGGCGGGTGAAGATCTGATGAATCGCGCCTGGGCCGCCGGATTCGACACGCTCATGCTCACGGTGGACACCCCGGTCGCGGGCGCGCGGCTGCGCGACGTCCGCAACGGGCTGACCATCCCGCCCGCGCTCACGCTGAAGACGTTCGTCGACGGCGCTCTGCATCCGGCGTGGTGGTTCAACCTGCTCACCACCGAGCCGCTGACCTTCGCGTCCTTGAGCCACTTCGACGGCACTGTCGCCGAACTGCTCAACAAGCTCTTCGACCCGACACTGAACTTCGACGACCTCGACTGGGTCCGGCAGACCTGGCCGGGGAAGCTCGTGATCAAGGGCATCCAGAACGTCGACGACGCGCGTGACGTGGTCGAGCACGGCGCCGACGCGGTGCTGCTGTCCAACCACGGCGGACGTCAGCTCGACCGCGCGCCGACGCCGATCGAGCTGCTGCCGGCGGTACTCGACGAGATCCAGGGCAACGCCGAGGTGTGGGTCGACACCGGCATCCTCTCGGGCGGCGACATCGTGGCCGCGCTCGCTCGCGGCGCCGACGCGGTGCTCGTCGGGCGCGCGTTCCTCTACGGCCTGATGGCCGGGGGCGAGCGCGGCGTCCAGCGGTGCGTGGACATCCTGCGCGCCGAGATCGTCCGCACCATGCAGCTGCTGGGCGTCCGCACCCTCGCCGACCTGAAGCCCTCGCACGCGACCATGCGCTGACCCTCTCCGCCGCGTTTAGTCCTCTGGTTGCGGTCCATGCACGCGCAAGTACCGCCTCTAGAGGACTAACCGCTGCTGAGGCCGGCCGTGGGAGCGTTCTGGACCTGCTTCGCGGTCCGGTTCCAGCTCCACCAGCCGTGCACGACCAGACCGGCGAACACGATGTAGACCGCGGCCGAGAAGTAGAGGCCCGAAGACAGCTGAAGCGGTACGCCGATCGCGTCGACGACCAGCCACACCAGCCAGAACTCGACCAGACCCGCGCCTTGGGCGGCGAAGGCGACCAGCGTGCCGACGAAGATCGCGGCGTCCGGCCATGGCGCCCACGAGGCGTTCAGCGCGTCGAGGACCAGGGCCATCGCGGTGGTGCCGATCGCGAACGCGCCCAGCATCGCCAGGCGCTCGGAGAGCCTGCCCTTGCGGACGACGACGCCGTAGACCGGGTCGCTGCGGCGGGACCAGGCCCACCAGCCGTAGATCGAGATGGCGAGGATCGCGACCTGCCTGGTGGCGAGCCCCCCGAGATGCGCGGAGAGGTAGACGGAGAACAGCAGCACGGTGGCGCCGACCTGGACCGGCCAGGTCCACAGCGTGCGGCGTTGCGCCAGGAAGACCACGGCCAGCGCGAAGACCTGCCCCGCCAGCTCGGCGAAGGAGATCCACTGGCCGAGCACCGTGACACCGTTGTGCAACAGGAAGTCCACGTCCGCACCCCTCTCCGTCTACCGCTCCAACATGCTCCGGGGTGATGCCATTCCCTAGCGAGTGTGAGCTGCGGAACAGGGGAACGGCTTGAGAGACACTGAAGCGGAGTAGCGGGACCCGGGTTGGTCGTGAGTGGCAAGTGACGTTAGAACGTCACTTGCCACTCACGACCAACCCGACCCAGGACCGACCGAGACGTGAAGAAGGGGCTCTTCACCGCACGAAACGCGGTGGCGAGCCCCTTCAGGTCCGCACGGGCCCGGTGCCTTCCTCGATCACCGGGCCCGCGGGATGCTCAGGAATCTACGCGACCGATGCCCACGGGCGAAGTAGGCGGCTCCGAACGGACCTCTTGTTTGTCATTTCCGGACTCCAGCCGGTCCTGCCGGCGGTCCTGCGCCGGCTTGATCAGGCCGCCGCCGAAGCCGGCCACGATCACGCCGCCGATGGTGGCGGGCACGACGATCAGGACCGGCCCCGTCAGCGCCGTCGCGACGTCGACCTGCCCGAGCGCGGCGATGCTGCCGAACGCCATGATCAGCCGGCAGGCGGCGGTGCCGAGCAGCCGTCCGGCCGACCGGGCCGAGCGCGCCGTGCACCAACGCGCTCACCGATCGCTCTCCTCGAATACGCCGAACGCGAGCTGCAGCGCGATCAGGAGAATGAAGTAGTACACAAGTTCGACGGAAAATCTCGCCCGTGTCCACATTCGCTTGTTTCAGCGTCCCGGTCGGTCCGGTCTTCTCGACGAGCTTGCCGAAACCGGTCTTCGACAGAACCAGTCCCAACGCCTTTGACAGCCTTCGCGATCAATCAGCCGATGAGCAGGATGACGAGGAATCCCACCAGTCTCGGCACGGAGGTTCCTCCTTGTCCCAGACCGTCTTTCAGCTGCTCGTCCACGGCGAACCCCCTCCTCTGCGCCACCGGCCGATCCCGGCGCGGCTTGCGAGGGATCGTTGATCACCGACTCCGCTCCGGAAACTCGGCGACCCACGATCGAGTGAGTGAGCTAGCGGGAAAAGATCGACAAGTCCCATACTTGTCCTACCGGTGGGGACCGGGGAGACGAGGCCGCTCGGCGCGGCGTAAAACGCAAGCGCCGGGCGGCCTCGAGTTTTAAAGCAAACACCTTTCACAATTCATCGCCGGGTACCGTGCGATCTCTGTCCACTTCGGACATGAGCGCCGAAGGACCGCAGGACGACGGCCCCCTCGGCCCGCCGGACTAGGATCGGCGGACCATGGCTGATGCGACTTCCGGGCGGCGGGTGCCCAAGCACCACGGGCTGTCCGCCAAAACCCTCCGGCGACTCGAGCACGCTTCCGGGCGGCTCGCGAGCGCGAGCATCGCGGTGATGGAACAGCGGCTGAGCTGGTTCGCCCGCCTCCCCGCCGACCAGCGCGCGAGCGTCCTGCTGATCACGCAGGCGGGGGCCGCCGGCTTCGTGGACTGGCTCCGCGATTCGAAGGAAGCGCTCTCCCTCACCACCGAGGCCTTCCGCGAGGCACCCGCCGAGCTTTCGCGCTGGGTGAGCCTGCGGCAGGCGGTCGGGATGGTCCGGCTGGCGATCGAGGTGTTCGAAGAGCAGCTGCCGGACTTCGCCGCGAACGAAGGCGAGCGGGCCGCGCTGATCGAGGGGATCCTGCGTTACGGCAGGGAGATCGCGTTCGCCGCCGCCAACTCCTACGCGGCCGCCGCCGAGGCGCGCGGCGCCTGGGACGCGAGGCTGGAAGCCCTGGTCGTCGACGGCATCGTCCGCGGGGACGCCGAGGAGGCCGTGCTCTCCCGTGCGGCCGCGCTCGGCTGGGACCCGGCCGCGCCCGCCACCGCGCTGGTCGGCACGCCGTCCTCGGACGATCCGCCGGCGGTCGTGTTCGAGGTCCGCAGCCGCGCGGCCCGGGTCGGGCGCCCGGTGCTGCTCTCGGTGCAGGGCTCCCGCCTGGTCGTGGTCGTCGCCGGACCGACGGAGGGGACCCCGAAGGACCGCGAGATCCTCACGAAGCTGTCCGTCGCGTTCGCGGAAGGCCCCGTCGTCGCGGGTCCGACGATGCCCACGCTGGCCGAAGCCCATCACAGCGCGACGGAGGCGCTGTCCGGCCTGCGCGCCGTCGTCGGCTGGCCCGGCGCGCCGCGGCCAGCCCGGTCGATCGACCTGCTGCCCGAACGCGCGTTGTCGGGTGATCCCGAGGCCGAACGCCTGCTCGTCGAGCAGATCGCCCGGCCGCTGGAGGAGGCAGGCCCGGCGTTGCTGCGGACGGTGGAGACCTACCTCGACAGCGGCGGCGTGCTGGAGACCTGCGCGCGGACGCTGTTCGTGCATCCGAACACCGTCCGGTACCGGCTGCGGAAGGCCGCCGAACTCACCGGCCGCCACGCCGCCGAATCGCGGGACGCGTGGGTGCTGAAAGTGGCACTGACGGTCGGGCGGCTGGCCCGCGCCCGCGGCCTCTGGTAAACCGGTTGGTAACTCAGCGCAGTGATGGACTTCATAGGGAAAGCTGGTTGAACCCGACAAGGCTTTTGGGTTAAGCGCAGAGATCAGGAAGGCGCTTTTGTAGGGTTCCGACAATTACGTAGGCCGGACTTGGTGAGCGTCGGCATCACGACCATGGTGGCCGAGAGTGTTCCCTTGGGGGGTGACAGCAGCAGTCCTCGCCCCCGGTCAGGGTTCCCAAGCCCCAGGCATGCTCTCCCCTTGGCTCGAGCTCGACGGCGCCCGCGCGCGCGTCGAAGGCTGGTCCGAGCGGGCCGGGCTCGATCTCGTCCGCCTCGGCACCGAAGCGGACGCCGAAGAGATCCAGGACACCGCGATCACCCAGCCGCTGATCGTGGCGCTGTCGCTGCTGGCGTTCGAGTACCTGCAGCGCGAGGCGCCGGTCGCCGAGGACGCGCCGGTCGCCGGGCACTCCGTCGGTGAACTGGCCGCCGCCGCCATCGCCGGGGTGCTGAGCCCCGAGGACGCCGTCGCGCTGGCCGCCGTCCGCGGCGCGGAGATGGCGAAGGCCTGCGCGCTGGAGCCCACCAGCATGGCCGCCGTCATGCTGGGCGACCCGGAGCGGATCGTCGCCTGGCTCGAAGGCCACGGCCTCACCGCCGCGAACCGCAACGGCGCGGGCCAGATCGTCGCCTCCGGCGCCGCCGACGCCATCGCGAAGATCGTGGCCGAGCCGCTCGAAGGCACCAAGGTCCGGGCCCTCAAGGTCGCGGGCGCGTTCCACACGGCATACATGGCACCCGCGCGGGAAGCGCTCGGAGCCCACGCTGCGAAGATCACCCCGGCGGACCCGACGCGTCCGCTGCTGTCGAACGCCGACGGCCAGGTCGTCACCAGCGGGGCCGAGTACCTCGACCGGCTGGTCGCCCAGGTCACCAGCCCGGTGCGCTGGGACCTGACGATGGACGGTCTGGTTTCCTCGGGTGTCACCTCGACACTCGAACTGCCGCCGGCGGGCACGCTGACCGGACTGGTCAAGCGGCAGCTCAAGGCAACCGTGACCACGACCATCGCGCTGAAGACGCCCGCCGAGCTGGCGAAGCTTCAGGGGCAGGAGGACGCTTCGTGACCGACCGATCCACTTTGCGGCAGGCGCGGGGGGCCGCCGGGACCCGCATCCTCGGTGTCGGGAGCTTCCAGCCCGCGAAGATCGTGACCAACGACGATCTCTCGCAGACCATGGACACCAACGACCAGTGGATCCGCGAGCGGGTCGGCATCGTCGAGCGCCGGTTCGCCGAGAAGGACGAGTCGCTGGTCGACATGGCGGTCAAGGCGGGCACCGCGGCACTCGCCGACGCCGGCGTGGATCCGTCCGAAGTGGACACGGTCATCCTGCCGAACTGCACGATGCCCACGCAGATCCCGAACGCGGCCGCCCAGGTCGCCGACCGGATCGGGATCACGCACCCGGCCGCCTTCGACCTCAACGCCGCCTGCGCCGGGTTCTGCTACGGCCTCGGTGTCGCCTCGGACCTGATCCGGGCGGGCAGCACGAAGACGGCGCTCGTCATCGGCGCCGAGAAGCTCACCGACCACGTCGACCCGGTCGACCGCGCGAACGCGATCATCTTCGCCGACGGCGCGGGCGCGGCGGTGGTCGGCGCGGCCGACACCGCGCAGATCGGCCCGGTCGCCTGGGGCAGTGCCGGCGAGCACGTCGACCTGATCTACATGCGCGACCAGAAGTGGATCTACCAGGAGGGCCAGTCGGTCTTCCGCTGGGCGACCACGCAGATCGCCCCGATCGCCATGACGGCACTGGAACTCGCCGGGCTCGAACCGTCCGATGTGGACGTCCTGATCCCGCACCAGGCCAACCTGCGCATCGTCGAAGCCATCGCCAAGAAGCTGCGCGCCAAAGGCGCCCGCGAGGACATGGTCGTGGCCGACGACATCAGGTACTCGGGCAACACCTCGTCCGCGTCCATCCCCCTCGCGCTGGACCACATGCGCAAGGCGGGAACCGCGAAGCGGGGCGACGTCGTGCTCGCCGTCGGCTTCGGTGCCGGACTCTCCTACGCGGGCCAGGCCTTCATCTGCCCGTGATGAATACTTCCCCCGCGGGCACCGTGTCCGCGAGGCAGCCGAAAGCATCACCGAGAAGGGAACAACCAGTGGCAGACAACGCAGAGATCCTCGCCGGCCTCGCCGAGATCGTCGAAGAGGTCGCCGGTGTGGCGCAGGACGACGTGACCGCCGAGAAGTCCTTCGTGGACGACCTCGACATCGACTCGCTGTCCATGGTGGAGATCGCTGTCCAGGCCGAGGACAAGTTCGGCGTCAAGATCCCGGACGACGAGCTGGCGAACCTGAAGACCGTTGGCGACGCGGTGAACTACGTGTCCGCCAACTCCAAGTAAGTCACCAGTACTTGATGGCGCCGACCTTGGGGAGACTCCAATGAGCAACATCGACGTCGTGATCACCGGGCTGGGTGCCACCACTCCGCTCGGCGGGGACGTCACGTCCACTTGGGACGGCCTGCTCGCCGGTGGAAGCGGCATCCGCCGACTCGAAGCCGACTGGGTCGACGAACTCGACCTGCCGGTGAAGATCGGTGCCACGCTCGCCGTGGACCCGTCCGAGGTCCTCCCCCGCGTCCAGGCACGCCGCCTGGACCGGTGCGAGCAGGTGGCGCTCATCGCCGCGCGTCAGGCTTGGGCGGACGCGGGCTTCGAGCAGCCGACCGATGAGCATCAGGATGTGGACCCCGAGCGCCTGGGGGTGACCATCGGCACCGGTGTCGGCGGTCCGGTCACCCTGATCTCGCAGAACGACCTCCTGCACAAGCATGGCCTCCGCAAGGTGTCCCCGCTGACCGTGCCGATGCTGATGCCGAACGGTCCGGCCGCGCACGTCGGCATCGACCTGAAGGCCCGCGCCGGCGTGCACTCGCCCGCTTCGGCGTGCGCGTCGGGAGCGGAAGGCATCGCCGCCGGGTACGAGATGATCCGGTCCGGCCGGGCCGACGTCGTGGTCGCCGGTGGCGCCGAGGCGTGCATCCACCCGATCACCCTCGCCGGGTTCGCCCAGGCGAGGACGGTGTCCACGCGCAACGACGAGCCCACGAAGGCCTCCAGGCCGTTCGACGCGAACCGCGACGGTTTCGTGCTCGGCGAGGGCTCCGGCGTCGTGATCTTGGAGCGGGCCGACCGCGCCAGGGCCCGCAACGCGCGGATCTACGCCCGGCTGAGCGGGTTCGGGATCACCTCGGACGCGTACCACATCACGGGCAACCACCCCGAGGGCATCGGCCAGATCGCCGCCATGCGCGCGGCGATGAAAATGGCCGGGGTCTCCCCGTCCGACATCGGCCACGTCAACGCGCACGCGACCTCCACGGTCGTCGGCGACGTCGGCGAGGCCGCGGCGATCCGCAAGGCCGTGGGCGACCACACCGTGGTGACCGCGCCCAAGGGCGCGCTCGGCCACCTGGTCGGCGGCGCGGGCGCGGTCGAGGGCATCGCCACGATCCTGGCGATCTACCACGGCCTCGTCCCGGCGACCCTGAACCTCGAGGACCTGGATCCGAAAGTGCAGCTCGACGTGGTGGCCGGTGAGGCCCGCAAGGTCGAACTGGGCGCGGCGATCAGCAACTCGTTCGGCTTCGGCGGGCACAACACGGCGCTGCTGTTCACGCCGTTCGCCTGACAGTGGCGGGTCCGTGAAGGCCTCCTTGAGGGACCCTGGGTCCCTCAAGGAAGCCTTCACGGACTTCCACGACGGGTGGGCTTGTCAGGCTTCGGAGCGTTTCACCAGATGGCGCCCGATCCACCAGGCCGCCTCGACCAGCACGATCCCCACCCCGGCACAGGCGAACGCCGAAAGGGTGTACGCGCCCACACTCGGGTCCAGCGCGAAGAACTTCTGCGTGAACGGGATCAGGAACAGCGCGAGCGTCAGCACGACCATCCCGCCGATCAGCAGGATCTTCCACACCCTGTACGGCCGCGCGACGATCCCGAGCACCCACAGCGCGATCGTGATCAAGGTGATCAGCGCCGTCGTGCCCGCCTGGATCTTGTCGACTTCGGTCTGCCCGGAGCCCTTGTACACCAGCAGGTAGCTGACGAACGTCGCCGCCGCGATGACGAGGCCGGCGGGGACGGCCATCCGCATCACGCGGCCGACGAAGCCGCTGCGGGCGCGTTCGTTGTTCGGCGCCAGCGAGAGCACGAAAGCGGGCAGGCCGATGGTGAACCACGCGGTGATCGTGATGTGCCTCGGCAGGAACGGGAACGGCACCTGCGCGATGCCGACCATCAGCGCCAGCAGCACCGAGTAGACCGTCTTGGTGAGGAACAGGTTCGAGACGCGCTCGATGTTGCCGATCACCCGACGTCCCTCGGCGACGACATGCGGCAGGGTGGCGAACTTGTCGTCGAGCAGCACGATCTGCGCGACCGCGCGGGTGGCCGGGCTGCCCGCCCCCATGGCGACGCCGATGTCCGCGTCCTTCAGCGCGAGGACGTCGTTGACGCCGTCGCCGGTCATCGCGACCGTGTGTCCCTTCGACTGCAGGGCACCCACCATCGCGCGTTTCTGCAACGGCGTCACGCGGCCGAAGACGGCGCGATCCTCGACGGTGTCGGCCAGCTTTTCGGCGTCGTCCGGCAGCTTCCGGGCGTCGACCGGTTTGTCCGCGCCCGGCAGGTCGAGGGTGGCCGCGACGGCGCCGACGGAGATGGCGTTGTCACCGGAGATGACCTTGACCGCGACGTCCTGGTGCGCGAAGAAGTCCAAGGTGTCCTTCGCGTCGGGACGGACCTTCTGCTCCAGCACCACGAGCGCCACCGGTTCGATGTCGCCGGGCCCCTCGGCCGCGTCGACGGCCCGCTCGGCCCGGCCCAGCAGCAGGACACGCAGTCCGCGCGAGCCGATCTTCTCGGCCTCCGCCCGGTGTTCCCCTTCCGGCAGGAGGACGTCGGCCGCGCCGAGCACCCAGTCGCCGTTGCCGTTGAACGAGGCGCCACTCCATTTACGGGCCGAGGAGAACGGCATCGTCGTGGAGATCGTCCAGCCCGGATTGGCCGAATGCTCCTCCGCGATCGCCTGCAGGCTCGCGTTCGGCCGGGGGTCGGCGGCGGCGAGCGCGGCCAGCACGTCGTCCACCGGGTGACCCGGGGTGATTTCCCGGACCTCGGCAAGCCTCATCGCGTTCTCGGTGAGCGTGCCGGTCTTGTCCGCGCACACCACGTCGACGCGGGCGAGGCCCTCGATCGCCGGGAGTTCCTGCACCAGGCACTGTCGCTTGCCCAGCCGGATGACGCCGACGGCCAGCGCGACGCTGGTCATCAGCACCAGGCCTTCGGGCACCATCGGCACGAGCGCCGCGACCATGCCGCGCAACGCGTCCGGCCACGCCTGGTCGCCCGCGAGCTGGTTGTAGATGGTCAGCGCACCCGCCGGGACGAGCAGATACGTGATGAACTTGAGGATCTTGTCGATGCCCTGCCGCAGTTCCGACTTCACCAGGGTGAACTTGCTGGCCTCCGCGGCCAGTTTCGCGGCGTACGAATGGTCGCCGATGACGTCCGCGCGGTAGGTGCCGCTGCCCGCGACCACGAAGCTGCCGGAAAGCACCTTGTCGCCGGGCTGCTTGACCACCGGATCGGATTCCCCGGTCAGCAGCGACTCGTCGACCTCCAGTGCTTCGGCCGTCAGCGCGGGGCCGTCGACGACGATCTTGTCGCCGGGCCCCAGTTCGACGAGGTCGCCGAGCACGACGTCTTCGGGTGCGATCTCGGCGCTCTGCCCGTCCCGGCGGACGGTCGGCTTCGCCTGCCCGACGATCGCGAGCCGTTCCAGTGTCCGTTTCGCCCGGAGTTCCTGGATGATGCCGACCGCGCTGTTGACGATGATCAGTCCGCCGAACAGCCCGTCGATGAAGTACCCCGTCGACAGGATGAGGACGAACAGCACACCGTAGATCGCGTTGATCCGGGTGAACACGTTCGCGCGGATGATCTCGCCGGTGGTCCGGCTGCTCTTCGTCGAGACCGTGTTGGTCTGGCCCGCGGCGACACGCTGGGCGACCTCTTCGCTGGTGAGCCCCCTCGAGGCGTCGGTCAGCAAGGCCGGCTGATCAATTGCCATGCGGCAGACTCTATTCCGACCGGGGTTCCCCGTGCGTCAGCCTGGGGGACCATGTCACCCCCGCGGAAGGAGGGTCAACACCGTTCGTGCTCGGGGTTGGTGCCGCCGTCGGTGGTGTCGACCCGCCACGAACCGCTCTCCAGCCGCAGCGGCAGCACCAGCCGCCAGCGGATGCAGGCCTCCGGCAGGTACACGGGCGCGTCGTCGACGTCCTGGGTGCTGGTGAACGCGACGAGGACCCGGAGCGTGCTCGGCGCACCCGGCTCGATGCGGTAGACGAGGATGCTGCCGTCCCGTGTGGACTGATAGTCCTTCTTCCACTCCGTCGCCGTCTTCGTCTTGGCGCGTTCCCGGCTGACCACCGATGTCCACTTCGTATAGTCGCGGCCGTTGATGGAATCGAAATAGCCCTGCAGTACCTGCCGCACGCTCTGGTACTGCGGATGCGCGAAGACGTCCGGCGTGATCTCGACGGCGGGCGAGCCTGGCTGCTCTTCCGGGGCGACGGACGTCGGCGAGTCGCTGACGATCGGCTCGGCGGTCGGGGCCTCGGGACGGCGGTAGAGATCACGCGCCAGCAGCCCGATGCCGACGGTCAGGGAGATCACCACCACGAGGACGGGGATCAGCCACCGCTGACGGACGGAGGGGCGAGGCTGGGCGGTCACCCTGAAAGGTTAGCCGCCCGCCTCTTCCGTGCTCACGCCCTCTACCCGACCTGGTGCAGCCAGGTGACCGGGGCGCCGTCACCGGCGTGCCGGTACGGCTCGAGCGCCTCGTCCCAAGTGGCGGCGAGGAGCTCGTCGAGCTTGTGTGCCAAGGACTCTCCGGCGCGAACCTTGCTCACGAGCGCGCGCAGCTGGTCTTCGCCCACGACGATGTCGCCGTTGGCGCTGGTCCGGCCGTGCCACAGGCCGAGGCCTGGGGCGAAGCAGAACCGTTCTCCGTCGACCCCGGCGCTGGGCTCTTCGGTGACTTCGAACCGGATCATCGGCCACGCCTTCAACGCGGACGCCAGCTTTCCGCCGGTGCCCGAAGGCGCGCGCCAACCGCATTCGGCGCGGAGTTGTCCCGGACTGGCCGGTTGGGCCGTCCACTTCAACTCGACACGGGCACCCAGGGTGCCCGAAATTGCCCACTCGACGTGCGGACAGACCGCAGACGGCGACGAGTGGACGTACACCACGCCACGGGTGTTGCCACGGGTGCTCACTGCTGACCTCCGCTACTCGACGAGGGGCGTCTTCCCCTACGACCTCGCGAGCTGCGCTGGTCAGGTGGCTCGTGCCGCCTCCCGGTACGCGTGAGCACATTGTGCACCCCAACCGTGCCGTTTGGCCACATGAACACCACAAGTCGCACCTGATCGGGACTCCGCACACGCGCGTGAGAGGCCCCCTTCCCTCGGCTGAGCGCAGTGAAGGGGACCTTCACGGGCACTCGGCACAGGGGGTCATCCGTGAAGGTCAACCCGGTCACCTGCGACGTGTCTTCCCGCTGCTCCGTTCGGAGGCGCTACTTTGTGCAGCGAGACCGACGAGATGGGGAGGGGTCCGGTGCGACTCGTTCGCCTCGCTCAGCAGCCGTCCCGGGTGGCCGAGGACGTCCGCGCCGCGCTGGCTTCACTCGGCCGGGGCAGCACCGTCGTCGGCGGGGTCGCCCTCGTCGGCGCCAGCCCGGTCGAAGGACGACCCGTCGAGGCGGTGGTCGTCATGCCCAAGGGTGTCCTGATCGTCATCGGCGTCGACCTGCCGGATCCGGCGCTGAAGCTCGAAGCCCCGCTCGGCGGGCCGTGGAAGGCCGACGGGTGGCCGCTGGTCCACGGCGACACCTCGATCAACCCGGCCACCGACGCGCTCTCGCTCTCCGCCGCGTGCACGCACAGGATCGCGGACGTCGCCCCCGGCGCCGGGCCGATCGGCACGATCATCGCCGTCGGCCCGTATGTGGAGACCGTCGACCAGCCGCCGTCGGACCTCGCCGGTCCGGTCCGCGTGCTCTACCCGACGGCGACGACGATGCTCGCCGCGACCGTCTCGCTGGCCACCGCGTCCCAGCCCCGCTCGGTCCAGCAGGCGCGGGAACTGATCGCCGCGCTCGCCCCGGACGCGCCGCCGATGCCCGAGGAGATGTTGCTCGGGGAGGGGTTCAGCGCCTACTCCGACAACGAGCCGACCGTCGTCCGCGAGAATCCGCTCGTCGCCATCGCCCCGACGGTTCCGGTGCAGCATCCGGGCAAGCCCCCGAGACGGGCGAAAGCGGCCACCCCGCCCGCCGAGCCCGTTCAAGCGGCGGCGCCCGTTCAGCAGCCCGCCGCCCCGGTCCGGCAGACCCCGCCACCGGCCCCCGCAGCGGCAGCGGCTTCCCCGGCGGCACCGGCTTCCGCTCCCGCCGAGTCCGCGCCGAAGCGGCCACACCAGTCCAAGACGGTGAAGTGGCTCCCGCTCGCCGCGATCGGCCTGCTGATCGTGCTGCTGGTCGCGGCGATCTCCGTCGCCTCGGGCGGGGACGACACCGCGTCCACGCAGACCCCGCCACCGCCGACGCCGGCGACCAGTTCTCCCCCGCCCAGCAGCAGCGCCGTGGAGAACATCCAGTTCACCTCGCGGGCTTCGGCCGCGGACCAGAAATGCGCGTCGCACGCGTACGGCGACGTCCAGGCCGTCCTCCAGCAGACGAGTTGCTCCGCGGTGAAACGGGCCAGCTTCGCCAGTTCCATCGACGGCCGGGCCGCCGCGGTGACGATCGCCGTCGTGGACTTGCCGAACGCCGAACAGGCGGCCGCGTTCAAGGCGGCCGCCGACACCCCCGGCGGTGGCGGCATCCTCGACGTCGCCACCGAGACCGGCCAGTGGCAGGGCGACGTCCCGGTGTTCGAAGGCGCGGCCTATCGGAGCGGCCAGGACGGGAACTCGGTCCGGCTGGTGCAGGCCGTCTGGGTGCCGGGACCGTCCACTCCGGACGATCCCGGCCTGGTCCGGGGCGCGAAGGCCGCCCTGGAACTCCCGGTCAACGGCTAGAGGCCGTAGGCCTCCAGAAGGCGCAGCCACACCTCGCTGATCGTCGGGAACGACGGCACCGCGTGCCACAGCCGCGACAGCGGGACCTCCCCCACGATCGCGATCGTCGCCGCGTGCAGCAGTTCGGCCACGTCCTGCCCGACGAAGGTCGCGCCGACGAGGACGCCGCGTTCGGTGTCGACGACGATCCGCGCCTTGCCCGCGTAGCCGTCCGCGTGCAGCGACGAACCGGCGACCGCGATGTCGATGTCGACGACGCGGTGCGGTTTGCCCTCTTCCGCGTCCGCGAGCCCGACCGAGGCGACCTCCGGGTCGGTGAAGACGACCTGCGGGATGGCGGAGTGGTCGGCGGTGGCGCTGTGCGCGCTCCACGCCGCGCCGTCGACCGGCTTCCCCGCGGCCTGCGCGGCGACCGAGTCGCCGGTGGCACGGGCGGCGTACTTGCCCTGATGGGTCAGCGGCGCGCGGCCGGTGACGTCCCCGACGGCGAACAACCAGTCACCGTCCACAGCGGACACGCGGCCGTTGTCGTCGGTCGTCAGCGCCGCGCCTGCTTCGAGCCCCAGCGTCTCGACGCCGAGCCCGTCGGTCGCCGGGCGGCGGCCGGTGGCGACGAGCAGTTCGTCGACGACCAACCGCTCACCGCCCTTCAACGCCAGTTCCTTACCACTGTCCAAAGCGGACACGGACTCGACACCGGAGCCGGTGTGCACGGTGACCCCGGTTTCGCGGAGACCCGCGATGACGGCGTCCCCGACGAAGTCCGGGAGTCGCGGCAGCGGACGGTCACCCGAGATGATCAGGTGGACCTCGGCCCCGAGCGTGGCGTAGGCCTGCGCCATTTCGACGCCGACGACACCGCCACCGAGGACGCCGAGCCGGCGCGGAACGGCTTCGGCCGACGTCGCCTCGCGCGAGCCCCACACGGAAACGGTGTCCAGTCCGGCGATCGACGGCGTCCGCGGGACGCTGCCGGTGGCGACGATCACCGCGTGCCGCGCGGTCAGCACGTCACCGGCGTCGACCGTGACCTCCCGCTCACCGGTGATCCGGCCGTGCCCGCGGATCGGGGCGATCCCGGCCCCCTTCGCCCACTCGAACTGTCCGGTGTCGTCTCCCTTGCCGGTGAACCAGTCCCGGCGCGCGAACACCTTCGCGGGGTCGACGGCGTCGCCGACCGGGACACCCGGCACCCGTTTGGCGGCGGCGAGGAGGAGTCCCGGCCTCAGCAGCGCCTTGCTCGGAATGCAGGCCCAGTAAGAACATTCGCCGCCGAAGCGTTCGTGTTCGACGAGGGCGACGTGGAGTCCCCCGCGCGCGGCCCGTTCGGCGGCGACCTCGCCGACGGGGCCGCCTCCGATCACGATCACGTCAAAAGTCTGTGCTGACATGCATTCAGCGCACACCACCGCGCAGCTTCGCGCAACCTGCCGCTATCCTCGTGTCGCTGCGTGAGTCATCAGCCGCGGGTTCAGGTTTCGCCGTGCCGGTCGCGCAGTGGAACGATCGAGCGCGGGAGGTTTTTCATGGCCAGGAACACTGCTGTGCATTTGCTGGATGATCTGACCGGCGAGGCGGCCGAAGAAACGGTCGCTTTCGGCTTGGACGGAATCGCCTACGACATCGACCTTTCGGCCGACAATGCCGCGGCACTCCGGGAAACCCTGCGTGCCTTTGTGGAGAACGGCCGCCGGATCGGCGGACGGAAACTCCGCCCGCGGGTCGTGCAGCGTCCGAAGGGCGCGCGCGTGGCGAAGTCGACGCCGAAGACCGCGGCGACCGCGGCCAAGGCGGAGGCGAAGACGGCCGCGAAACCGGGTCGCAAGCCCGCCGCGAAGGGGGTCGCCGGACGCAAGCCCGCGGCTGCCAAGACCGCCGCCGCGAAGGTCGCCGCCCCCGGGGCGGAGCCGAAGACCACGGCGAAAGCCACTGCGGCCAAAGCGAAGTCGGCTCGCGGGACGGCCGCGAAGACCACCGCGGCGAAGGCCCCGGCGGGCCGCGCGAAGGCCGCTGCGGCGGCGAAGACCCCGGCCAAGGCAGCCCCGAAGACGGCGGCCGCCCCGAAGACCGCGGCCAAGACCACCGCCGCCAAGACGACGGCCGCCAAGACGGCCCCGAAGGCCGCCGCCAAGACCCCGGCGAAGAAGGCGGCCGAGCCGAAGAAGACCACCCGCGCCGCCCGCAAGGTGCCCGTCGTCACTTTCTCGGCCAAGGAAAAGTAGCAATACGACAAAGGGGCCCCATTCGCGTGATCAAGCGAATGGGGCCCCTTTGTCGTGAGTGGCAAGGACCGTTCTAACCACCTTTACCACTCACGACTCTTTGCGCTGGGAACCTTCGGAGTGCCATTGCGCGTAGTGGTACCGCGAGTGCTGGAGTGAGCGGTGCCACTCCCGCTCCCGGGCCGACGGCTTCCGCGTCGTGAGTTCACCCAGTTGCGCTGCCGCCGCCTCGCGGACCGCCGCCGTGACGTCGGCGACACCTTTCCGCAGGCCGTGATCGGCGAGCGACGCGACCTGGCTGCGGTGCGAGTCGAGCGGACGGGGATCCGCGGGCGCCGCGGCGAGGTACCGGCCGACCCGCTCCGCCGCGGTCGAAACGAGCAAAGTCGAATGCGCGAGCAAGCCCGTTCTCGTTCGGAACACGGCGAAACCGCACAGCTTCGAGTCACCGACGAACAGTCCTCGATCACCGAGCCGCGACGGCAGCCCGAGTTCGGCCACCGTCGCGGTCATCAGTTCACCGAGCGCTTCGAGCGGCTTGACGTCTTTCGCGGACAGGCCGAGTCCCGGCAGGACGAGGGTGATGTTGAGGTTGCCGGGATCGTGGAACACCGTCCCGCCGCCGCTGGCCCGGCGCAGCACCGGAACGCCGTCGCTCGCACAGACGTCGGCCTTGACCTCGCGTTCGATCCTCTGCCCCCGGCCGACGACCACACAGGCGGTGTTGCGCCAGATCCACAGGACCGGCGCTTCCGGTGCGGCACGCAGGAGGGCTTCGTCGAACGCGAGGTTGTCGGCCGGGTCGTCGAACGCGGCGACGACTTCCGAGGGGCCGGTCACAGTGCTTTGAGTTCCTCCACGATCTCGCCCACCGACGATTTGGCGTCGCCGAAGAGCATGCTGGTCTTCGCATCGTAGAAGAGCTCGTTGTCGATGCCCGCGAAGCCCGAGCTCATCGAGCGTTTGAGCACGATCACCGACCGGCTGTGATTCACCTTGAGGATGGGCATCCCGTAGATGGGCGAGCCGGGATCGGTCTCCGCGGCCGGGTTCGTGACGTCGTTCGCGCCGATCACCAGCGCGACGTCGGTCTGGGCGAACTCGGAGTTGATCTCGTCCATTTCCTTGAGCTGCTCGTACGGGACGTCGGCCTCGGCGAGGAGCACGTTCATATGCCCCGGCATCCGGCCGGCGACCGGGTGGATCGCGTACTCGACGGTGATCCCCTTGGCCTCCAGCAGCTTCGCCATCTCGCGGACCACGTGCTGCGCCTGCGCGACGGCCATGCCGTAACCCGGGACGACCACGACCTTGTTCGCGTACGCCATCTGGATCGCGGTGTCGGACGCGCTCGTGCTGCGGACCGGCCGGACCTCACCGGACTTCCCGCTCACCACCGCCGTGCCGCCGCCGAACCCGCCGGCGACGATGGCCGGGATCGACCGGTTCATCGCCTTCGCCATCAGGTTCGTCAGGATCGAACCCGACGCGCCGACGATCATGCCCGCCACGATCAGCGCGGTGTTGTCGAGCGCGAGCCCCATGGCCGCTGCCGACAACCCGGTGAGCGCGTTCAGCAACGAGATGACGACCGGCATGTCCGCGCCGCCGATCGGCAGCACGACCACCACGCCGAGCACGCCCGCCGCGACCAGCAGGCCGACCATCAGCAGTTCGGCGTCGCCGCCGGTGGCGATGACGACCGCGAAGACGACCGCGGCGATCAGCACCACCGCGTTGAGCGGCTGCTGCGGTTTGCCCAGCGTGATCGGACGGCCGGAGATGAGTTCCTGCAGTTTCCCGAACGCGATGTTGGAACCCCAGAAGGACACCGAACCGACGATCGCGGCGAAGAGCGACGCGATCGCGACGTACGACGGCTCGTGCGCGTAGCCCTCGGTGGTGCGGAACTCGACCCAGGCGATCAGCGCGACCGCGCCGCCGCCGACGCCGTTGAACAGCGCCACCATCTGCGGCATCGCGGTCATCTTGACCTTGCGCGCGGACGGCACGCCGACCACGACGCCGATCGCGACGCCGAGGGCGATCAGGAGCCAGTTGCCCATGCCGGGCGTCAGCAATGTCGCGATCACCGCGATGCCCATGCCGACCGCGGCGATCCAGTTGCCGCGCACCGCGGTGCGCGGACCGGTCAGGCCCATCAGTCCGTAGATGAACAGTGCGAAGGAAATGATGTAGAGGACGGCGATGAAGGTCGTCACTGGTCACCACCGTCTTCCGGCTTCTTCGCCTTGAACATCGAGAGCATCCGGTCGGTGACGAGGAAACCGCCGACCACGTTGATCGTGCCGAAGGCGATCGCGATCACCAGCAGGATCTTGTTCAGTACGCCGTCCACCCCGAGGCCGAGCACGATCAGCCCGCCCAGCAGGACGATGCCGTGGATGGCGTTGGTCCCCGACATCAGCGGGGTGTGCAGGGTGTTGGGCACCTTCGAAATGACGGTGAAGCCCACGAATCCGGCGAGTACGAGGATCGCCAAGCTGCCTACGAGCATCACTCGCCCCCTTCGTTTCCCGCGGCGGGCGCCCCGGCCACACAGGCACCGGCGACGATCTCGTCGGAGAAGTCGAGCGCCAGCTTGCCTTCCTTGTCGACGAGCAGTTCCAGCAGTTCTGTGACGTTGCGCGCGTACAGCTCACTGGAATGCGCGGGCATCTCCGCGGCGAGGTTGAGCGGCGAGCAGATGGTGACGTCGTACTCGACGACCTCCTCGCCCGGTTTCGTCAGTTCGCAGTTGCCGCCGGATTCACCGGCGAGGTCGACCACGACACCACCGGCGGGCATCCCCTTCACCGCGTCGGCGGTGACGAGGGTCGGCGCCTTGCGGCCGGGGACGAGCGCGGTGGTGATCACGACGTCGTACCTCGTGATCGCCTCGGTGAGCCTGCGTTGCTGCTCGGCCCTTTCCTCTTCGGTCAGCTCGCGGGCGTACCCGCCTTCGCCGACCGCCTCGATGCCGAGATCGAGGAATTTCGCGCCGATCGACTTGACCTGCTCGCCGACCTCCGGCCGGACGTCGTACCCGGTGGTCTGCGCGCCGAGCCGTTTCGCCGTGGCCAAGGCCTGCAACCCGGCGACACCCGCGCCGAGCACGAGCACCTTCGCCGGCGGCACCGTGCCCGCCGCCGTGGTGAGCATCGGGAAGAAGCGGGTGAGTTTCTCCGCGGCCAGCAGGACCGCGCGATACCCCGCGACACTGCTTTGGGACGACAGCGCGTCCATGGCCTGCGCGCGGGAGATCCGGGGGATCGCTTCGACGGCGAAGGCACGGAGGCCCGCCGCTTCGAGTGCCGCTATCCCGTCCGGATCGGCCCGGGGATTCAGGAAGCCGATGAGGATCGTGCCCGTTTTGAGCTTCGCGACTTCGGCCGCGCTCGGCGGCGCCACCTTCACCACGATGTCGGCATCCCACGCGTCGCCGAGCACCGCGCCCGCCTGCTCGAAGGTCTCGTCGGCGAGCAGCGCGCCGGCGCCCGCGCCGGGCTCGACCACCACCCGCAGTCCGCGTCCTGAGACGCGCTCGATGAGCTTCGGTACCAGCGCGACGCGGCGTTCACCTTGTCCGGTCTCCCGGACAACACCGACCGTGAGCTGCTCGTTTTCTGCCGCCACAGGCGACCTCCTCGCTGGAGAGGACCACACGAACCCGCACTGTCTACCACGTCCGACCGACAACTTTCCTGGCTGAACGTATCCGGACGGCATCTTTCCGTGACCTCGCTCATCACGATCGATCCAGCCGACGATCCAGGTGGACGACGTCACAGGGGGTCCCCATAGGACGGTCGCCGTCCTTTGGGGACCCCCTTATGACACTTACGGAGCAACGGTTTTCCGCATCACGGAACGCTGCGCCAGTTCGGCACCCCCAGAAAGATCAACCGCAGCCGCCGTTCGGCGGTGCGGACGATCTCGTCGTCACGCGAAGGCGCTTCGAGCAATTCCAGCACCGTCGTGAGCATGGTCGTCACGATCAGGTCGGCCAGCAGATGGAGATCCTCGGTCGCCCATGCGCGGAGATTGTCGAACCGGACGAGATCCACGGCGAGTTCGCTGACGAACAGCTTGAGTTCGAAACCGATCGCCTGCCGGACCGGCCCGGTGCCGCCGTAGCGCTCGCGCGTCAGGAAGCGGAAGTGGTCCTCGTGCGCGCGCACGTGCTCGCGCAGGATGCGCACGGACATCCGGATCATGTCGTTGTACGCCGCGGGCCTCGTGCGCGCGGAGCGGATCATCGTGCGCAAAGTACGCATCGACTCCTCGACCAATGCGACGCCCAGCTCGTCCATCGACGCGAAATGGCGATAGAAGGCCGTCGGGACGATCCCGGCCTGCTTCGCCACCTCTCGCAGACTCAGCCCGGAGAACCCTCGTTCCGCCACCAGGTCCAGTGCGGCGTCCAGCAGCGCCTGGCGCGTGCGCTGCTTGCGCTCCTGCCGGGAAACGGGCTCCGTTGTCACGACGGACAGCGTAATCGCCTCCGCACTATCACCCACGTCACATCGCCGTCCTCTCGCGTTGACGAGCGCGACCATCGCCACTTCACTGTTCAGTGTACAAGCGTTCA
Organism: Amycolatopsis sp. cmx-4-19; assembly: GCA_049998115.1. Classification (GTDB taxonomy): domain Bacteria; phylum Actinomycetota; class Actinomycetes; order Mycobacteriales; family Pseudonocardiaceae; genus Amycolatopsis. The sequence goes on from JAEBEO010000035.1 coordinate 44,468, forward strand.
CTGAACTTGGGAGAAAGTGATGACGGCACTGGTACCACGCAGGGCCAGGCGGCTGGCTTCGCTGGCCGAGGCCCTGCTCACGCCCCACGGAATGGACCGCTACCTCGAACTCGTCGACCCGATGCTGGTCCGCCGCGAGATCCGCGGCCTGGTCACTGGCGTCCGGCGGCAGACATCCGACACGGTCACCCTGACGATCAAGCCGAGCCGGGCCTGGCGGGGTTTCGTCGCCGGACAGTACGTGCGGGTGACCGTCGAGATCGACGGCGTCCGCCGGACCCGCTGCTACTCACCGGCGGGTTCGGAGCACGACGGATCACTGGAACTGACCATCAAGGCCGATCCGCGGGGCCTGGTCTCGCGCCACCTGAACCGCACCGTCACCCCCGGTTCCGTACTCGGACTGTCCACTCCGGACGGTGAGTTCACCCTGCCTTCGCCGAGGCCGCGGCGGATCCTGCTGCTCAGCGGCGGGAGCGGGATCACCCCCGTCCTGTCGATGCTGCGCACGCTGGCGGACGAGAAGCACGAGGGCGACGTCGTCTTCCTCCACTACTCCGACACCGCCGAGGACACGCTCTACCGCGCCGAACTCGGCGACCTCGCCCGCCGCCTCCCCGGTCTCCGGGTGGTACACGCGTTCACCCACGCGAAAAGCGGCGGCGACCTGCACGGGTTCTTCACCAAGGAGCACCTCGCGGAGGCGGCGCCCTGGTATCCCGAAGCCGAGACCTTCCTGTGCGGTCCCAAGCCGCTGATGGATTCCGTCCGCGAGGCGTTCGACGCCGACGGCCTGGGTGCACATCTGCACACCGAGGAGTTCACCCCGCCCGCGCTCACCTTCGACACCGGGAACGCCGAAGGCCAGGTCCGGTTCGCGCGCAGCGGGCGCGAATTCGAGAACTCCGGGAAGCCGTTGCTGGAACAGGCCGAGGACGCGGGACTGCGCCCGGAACACGGCTGCCGGATGGGCATCTGCTTCTCCTGCACGCAGGTCAAGACGTCGGGCTGTGTGCGGAACGCCAAGACCGGCGAGACCTCCAGCGAAGAGAACGAAGAGATCCAGCTCTGCATCTCCGTCCCGGTCGGGGACGTCGAGATCAACGCTTAGAAAGGACCTGCCCCATGACCGGCTTGCAGGACAAGCTCACCCCCGCCCAGGTCGAGGAGTTCGGCCGCGAGCTGGACGAGATCCGGCAGCGGATCGTCGCCGACCTCGGCCAGGTGGACGTCGACTACATCCACAACGTCATCAAGACGCAGCGCGCGCTCGAGGTCGCCGGCCGCGGGCTGCTTTTCGCCGGGTTCTTCCCGCCCGCGTGGGTCGCCGGCGTCGCCGCCCTTTCGGTCGCGAAGATCCTCGACAACATGGAGATCGGCCACAACGTCATGCACGGCCAGTACGACTGGACGCGCGACCCGGCGCTGAGCTCCCAGAAATTCGAGTGGGACAACGTCGCGCCCGCCGAGAACTGGCGTCATTCGCACAACTACATGCACCACACCTACACCAACATCCTCGACAAGGACCGCGACATCGGTTACGGTGTCCTCCGGCTGGACCCGGCGCAGAAATGGCATCCGTACTACCTCGGCAACCCGGTGTACGCGACGCTGCTCGCGCTGTTCTTCCAGTGGGGCGTCATGCTGCACGACCTCGAATTCGACCGCGTCGTCAAGGGCGAGCGCGCCTGGTCGGACAACAAGGAGGTCGGCCTGAAGATGATCAAGAAGGCCGGTCGCCAGGTCGGCAAGGACTACGTGCTCTTCCCGCTGCTGACCGGTCCGCTCGCGCCGCTGACCTTCCTCGGCAACGCGACGGCGAACCTGACCCGCAACCTGTGGTCGTTCTCGATCATCTTCTGCGGGCACTTCCCCGCCGACGTCGAGAGCTTCACCGAGGAGGAGACCGAGAACGAGTCGCGGGGCCAGTGGTACCTGCGGCAGATCCTCGGCTCGGCGAACATCAGCGGCGGCAAGCTCTTCCACATCATGACCGGGAACCTCTCGCACCAGATCGAGCACCACCTGTTCCCGGACATCCCGGCGCGCCGCTATCCGGAGATCGCGGGCGAGGTGCGGGCGATCTGCGAGAAGTACGGCCTGCCGTACAACACCGGACCGCTGCACAAGCAGCTGTTCTCGGTGGCGAAGAAGATCGTGAAACTCGCCATGCCGTGGAACGGGGAGCCCCGCGCTGCCGTTACCGTGGAAAGCGACAAGACCCTCCGAGCGGCTTAAGGTGTCTGACATGGTCGGTCAGTTCGAAAGCACCAAAGACGTGGTCCAAGAGGTCACCGAGTCGGCGGCCACCCATATCGGCAACATCGCGACGATCATCACCGGTGCGATCCGCGACATCGCCCGCGAGACCGGCGATTGGCTGACGGACGTCATCGAGATGCGCGAGGCGTCCCAGCGGGCGCAGGCGGACGAGAACCGCGAAGACTAGGGAAACCTGGATGGGCGCGGGTGGGTGCCCCACGGCAGGCTGAAGCCGTGACCACCCGCCTCGCCCTCCCGGCACGCGTCCTCGGCGCACAGCTGAACCGTACGTACTGGGCCGAGCTGGTGTGGGTGCTCATCGGCGCGCCGATGACGCTGGTGTTCGTCGCGTTCGTCGTCGTCGGGCTGGTACTGGGGACCGGCCTGAGCCTGCTCACCCTCGGGCTGCCGGTGCTCATCGGCGTCCTGGCGGGGGCGCGGCTGATCGGCGCCGCGCAGATCGGCCTGGCCCGCGCCCTGCTCGGGACGACCGTCACGCCGCCGTCGAGGTCCGAGCCGCGGCCGGGTCTGTGGAACGGGTTCAAGAGCAAGATCGGCGATCCCGTCGGCTGGCGGTCGATCGCCTACCTGGTGATCCGGCTGCCGCTGTCGTTCGTCGAGTTCTTCCTGGTCGTGACCCTGCTCGTCTACGCCGTGAGCACGCTGACCTATCCGCTGTCCTGGTTCACCCTGCACGGTGAGGCCATGCCGACGTTCGACCTCCACGTCGACAGCTGGCCCCTCACCCTGCCGCTCGCCGTCACCGGGTCGGCCGTACTGCTGGCGATGCCGTGGGTGGTCCACGGCCTGACCGGATTCGACCGCCTGCTGGTGCGGGGCGTCCTCGGCGCCGAGGACCTGTCGAAACGCGTGCGGGACCTCGAACGCAGCCGGGCGGCCGCCGTCGACGACGCGACCCGGCGGCTGCGGCGCATCGAACGCGACCTGCACGACGGCGCACAGGCCCAGCTCGTCGCACTGGCGATGAAACTCGGCATCGCGAAGGACGAACTCGCCTCCGACGGCGCCGATGTCGCCCACGTCACCGCCCTGATCACCGCCGCGCACGCCAACGCGAAACAGGCGCTGATCGAGTTGCGGGACCTCGCGCGCGGCATCCACCCCGCCGCGCTCGACGCCGGCCTCGACGTCGCACTGTCCACCTTGGCCGCCGACTCGGCTATCGACGCGCGGATCACCGTGGACCTGCCGAGCAGGCCTTCGCCGTCGGTCGAGACCATCGCCTACTTCACCGTCGCCGAACTCCTGACCAATGCGGCCAAACACACTTCGGCCGGGATCGAGGTCGACGTGGGTGTCTTCGGTCATGCGTTGCGGCTCGTGGTGCGGGACGGCGGTGAAGGAGGGGCACGCCTGGAGCGTGGGGGCGGGCTCTCCGGGATCGCCGAACGGCTCGCCACCGTCGACGGCGGGCTCGGCATCGACAGTCCTCCCGGAGGGCCTACGGTGATCAGCGCGGAGATACCACTACGGAAATAGAACCTGGGGGCGGCGTGCGCGTCGTGATCGCGGAGGATTCGGCCATCCTGCGGGCCGGACTCGTCGAACTGCTGAACCTTCGGGGACACGAGGTCGTCGCGGCCGTGACGGACGGCGACAGCCTGTGCTCGGCGGTGCGCGCCCACCGGCCGGACGTGTCCATTGTGGACATCCGGATGCCGCCGACGCACACCGACGAAGGCCTGCGCGCGTCGATCGCCCTGCGTGCGGAACTGCCCGGATGCGCGGTCCTGTTGTTCTCGCAGTACGTCGAGACGCAGTACGCGACGGAACTCCTGGCCGACCGCGCGGGCGGTGTCGGCTACCTGCTGAAGGACCGCGTCGCCGAGGTCTCCGACTTCCTCGACGCGCTCCGCCGGGTCGCCGACGGCGAGACCGTGCTCGACCCGGAAGTGGTGAGCCAACTTTTCAGCGCCACCCGGAAGACGGACGCGCTCGCCGGCCTGACCCCGCGGGAACGCGAGGTTCTCGGGTTGATGGCGGAGGGCAGGTCGAACTCGGCCATCGCCGCGGGGCTGTTCCTCTCGGCGGGCTCGGTGGAGAAGTACGTCTCGAGCATCTTCGGGAAGCTGGCGCTTCCGCAGTCCGAAGGGGACAACCGGCGGGTGCTGGCGGTGCTGCGGTACCTGGAGTCTTGAGTCCGGCAGGGGGCAGGGGGCAGGGGGCAGGGGGGCGGGGCAGGGGCAGGCGCAGGCGGCGGGGGGCGGGGGCAGGCGGCGGGGGGCGGGGGGCGGGGTAGCGAGGGGTCGGGGTAGCGAGGGGTCGGGGTAGCGAGGGGTCGGGGTAGCGAGGGGTCGGGGTAGCGAGGGGTCGGGGTAGCGAGGGGTCGGGGTAGCGAGGGGTCGGGGTGGTGGGGGGGGGGG
>JAEBEO010000036.1:0-49093 GCA_049998115.1 Amycolatopsis sp. cmx-4-19
ACCCAGGCCTCACGAGTGCTCACCCGCCAGCAGCCACCACATCCAAGCCTGCCAAACCCGGCTCGAACACAACCCATTAGGCCTCCTTGAGGGACCCAGGGTCCCTCAAGGAGGCCTTCACGGACTTGCGGTCGCCGCTAACGTGGTCCGGTGCTGATCAACGCCGTACCCCAGTTTCAAGGCGCACTGACCGGGCGCGCGCCGGAGTTGCCGCAAGGCTGCGTCGCGCTCGCCGAGCTGGCCGGGCACGTTCTCGGCGTGCCGGTGCACCACATCCGCCAGACCCGCGAGACGTCGCCCGTGGTCGACGGCGTCGCCAACCGCGCCGTCCTCGTCGACGGGAACCGGGCGGCGCAGCTCGCCGCGCTGGAGGCGCCGGGTGGCCCGGTGCTGACCATCGGCGGGGACTGTGGTGTCGAACTCGTCCCGATCGGTGTCGCGCGCTACCGCTTCGGGCCCGGTCTCGGCATCGCGTGGTTCGACGCGCACGCCGATCTCAACACGGCGGAGACGTCGCCGTCCGGAGCGTTCCACGGCATGGTGCTGCGCTCGCTGCTCGGCGAGGGCGACCCGGATTTCGCCGCGGACCCGCCGGTCGAACCCGGCCGTGTCGTGCTCGCCGGGACCCGTGTGTTCGACGACGCCGAGCGGGCCGCCGTCGATCGCGGGCTCGTCGTCGAGACACACGACGACGTCGCCGCCGGGCTGGCAGGTGCGGACAAGGTTTACGTCCATCTCGACCTCGACGTGCTCGACCCGGGGGAGTTCGGCGGACTGAACTGTCCGGAGCCTGGCGGGTTGACGATCGAGCGGCTGGTGACGATGCTTCGCGGACTGAGCGGCTTCGACGTCGTCGGCGCCGGGATCACCGAATGCGCGGGCACCGACGTCCGCGTCCTCGAGCCCGTGCTGGCAGTTCTCGGTGAATTGCTCACCGCGAAGCAATGAGGCTCTTCGGCCGTTCGTACGTACGCTGTACGTCGTTTGCCGGGCACTTGTCATCGGAACACCAGGGAACCCGGTGATTTTGTCACGATGGTGACAAGAAATCGGTTTCTTCTGCGGAAGGTGACACATTTTCGGGCGGCTTCGCGATGTGTTCGTTGTCACCCCACTACGAGAGTGCGGTGCCCGGTCACTGGGCGGAGCAAAGGAGCTGCGATGTCGCTGGAGCGCGGAATCGAACACGCTGCGCCGTCCGCGGTGCTCCCGCGCAAGCTGGCCGACATCCTGAGACCGGAACTGGGCAGTCTCGCCAACGAGATCGTCGACGAGATCCGGGCGACCATCCCCGCGTACGCGCGTCCGCTCGACGGGCCCTACGGCAAGTCGATCCGGGCGGGTGTCGAATACGCGATCACGCTGTTCGTCGCCCAGATCGCGGACCCCACCGCCTCGAAGGAACAATCCCACGAGGTCCACCATCGGCTCGGGCAGAACGAGATGCGGGAAGGCCGTAGCCTCGACACCCTGCAGTCGGCCTATCGCGTCGGCGCGCGCGTCTCGTGGCGGCGCATCATGCGCGTCGGCCGCCGCAGCGGGCTTTCGTCCGCGGTGATGTCGCAACTGGCCGACGCCATGCTCGCGTTCATGGACGAACTCGCGTCCGTCGCGCTGGACGGCTACCTCGAAGCGAAGGCGCGCACGGCGGGCGCACTGGACACCTGGCGCCGGAAACTGCTGCACCTGGTGCTGGAAACGCCGCCCGCGCCGATGAAGGCGATCGCGGAACTCGCGCAACTGACCGGCTGGACGGTGCCCGAACGCGCGACCCCGGTCGTGCTGCACCCGATCAACGACACCGTCAGACCCCGGCGGCACAACGTGGTCGATTCGGACGTCCTCGCCGAACTCGACTGCGCCGAGCCGCGCCTGCTCGTCCCCGGCGAGATCTCCGGTGCCCGCCTGGCCACCCTGCAGGCCGCGCTGCCGGACCACCGGCTGTCGATCGGACCGTGCCGTCCACTGGACTCCGTCGCCGATTCCCTCCGCTGGGCGCGTGACGCCCTGCACCTGTCCGAACGCGGGATCATCCCGTGCCGCCGGGTGATCCGGGCCGAGGACCACCTCGCGACCCTGCTCGTGAACGCGGACGCCGCGCTGACCTGCCAGCTGCGCGACCGCCTGTTCGCCCCGCTCGCCGAGATGACCGGGAAACAGCAGGAACGGCTGCTCGAAACCCTGCGCGCCTGGCTCGACAGCCAGGGCAACGTCGTCGACATCGCCGAGCGGCTCCAGGTGCATCCGCAGACCGTGCGGTACCGCATGCGCCAGCTGCAGGCCACTTTCGGTGAACACCTGCGCGACCCGGGGGCGCGGTTCGAGATGGAACTCGCGCTGCGGGCCGGCGTCACGCCTTCCCCGGCGCCAGAGGGCTACGCGCTGCCGGAGGTGCTTCCGGTCCCCCGGAAGAGTCCACAGTGGACGCCCAGCGGGTCGTGACCCGCCGGGCGTCGCCCGTCGTCCGGCGAAGAGCCGGTCAGCGCCGTGTCGTCGGCGGATCCACGTTGGGGCACTTGCGTTCCGGCGGGACCGGCGACCCGTCGAGGGAGACCTGGCTGACGCCGACACACGCCTGGTTGCCGGGTCCTGACGACATCCCGGTCAGCAGCGAGTCGAGGTCCTCCTTCACGCCGCAGCCGGTGAACGGCGGCAGGGTGAACTCCCGGTAGCCGGGGTCCGCCGCGTTCGGATCGGTGCGCAGGACACCACCGTTGAACATGTCGTACTTCTCCCCGCGGAGGTTGAGCACGATCGGCTTGGCGGAGAGGCAGTTGTCGCCGACGTCGAGGTCGACGCCGTTGATGGTGACACCGCTGAGTTTCCCAAAGACCTCGAGCCGGGTGGTGACCGTCGAGGAACCGTCCGGTTCCGAGATCACCGTGCCGTTGACGTCGATGATGTGGTTGCCGGTCTCGTGGTCCGGCGGCAGCAGTTCCATCGTGCCGGTGATCGGGACGAAGCCGAAGCCCAGGATCGTGATCTTGCTCGGCGGCATGATCGTCGTGCCCTTGATGCTGCTCGGCGGCTCCGGGGGGACGATCCAGAAGGCGTCGAACATGAACGCCTGCTTCAGCCGGACGAACGCGCCGAGTTTGGCGATCGCCGAAGTGCCCTGTACCTCGAAGGGCTGCAAGGGGATGACGATGACGTTCGGGTCCGGCTCGTCGTTGGTGTCGCGCGTGCCCGGCTTGGGCTTCTGCTCGCCCGGTTCGCCGGTCTGCGGCTTCACGACGCCCATCGCCAGCAGTGCGACACTGCCCAGCGTCGCGTCCTGGCCGGGGACCTGGGTGCAGGTGATCGGCTTGAGCGGGGTCTCGGCGGCGGTCAGCGCGAGCGACGGCGCGCCGGTGGAGAGCCGGAGTTCGCCGGGGACGCTCATCACGATGTCGGGCACCTTGCCCGTCGCGACCAGCTTCAGTTCGCCGGTGACGGGCACCTTGGTCGCCGGGATCGCGAGGGTGACCGGAACCGGGGTCTTCTTGTCCTCGCGGGTGGCGGTGAGTTCGACGGTCGCGCCACCGGAGACCTCGGCGACGTCGCCGAGTGCCCCCTCCCCGATCGTGAAGGTGAGAGAAAGGTCCTTGAGCTGCACCGGCTTTCCGGTTTGGACGACCTTGGGCAGGGTGGCCCGGGTGTCCACTGTGACCGGTCGTCCGCCGACGGGATCGGGGAAGACGCAGGTGTTCGCCAGGGTCTGCGACGCCGGGGCGGCGCCCTGCAGCGGCGGTGCGGGCGTCGTCGTCGGATCGGTCGCGGCCGAAGAGGCCAGCGCGCCGTTCACTCCCGCGAGCAGGATGACGCCCGCCAGAACGGGAAACCTCCCGAGTGCCCGGCGAACCTGCTGCGTCATACGGGTTCCTCTCGTGTCCTGCGGTGGTACGTCAGGTGATCGGGAGCGACGGGCCGAACACCCGGTCCTGGGCCGGATTGGTCGACTTCACGGTGCAGTTGAACGTCCACGGCGTCCACGAATTGTCCCTCTTGTGGATGTCCAGGGCCAGGACGAGTTTGGCGCCGAGCAAGACACTCGCGCTGCCGGGTGTGCCCGCGGTGAAGACGGGGACACCGGTGCCCGCGTCCTGGACGACGTCGATCGTGCGCGGGCCGGGGACGTACGGGGCGATCTGCTCCGGCACCTTCAGTTCGGTCACGGTCGCCGAGGCCGGGGTGACGTTCGTTCCGGTGACCGGCGGGGTCACCCGGCCGCGGAAGCCGTCGTAGTTGGCGGCGGAGAGCACCCCGTTCAGGGTGGGCGGGAAGGTCAGGGTGCCGCCGAAGCCGGTGGGGGTGAACGTGCCGCCCGCGGGCACCGTGTCGGGGCCGGTGAACCGCATCGTGATGTCGATCGGGTGCTGGCCCACCATCGGATAGCCGCACAGATAGGTGATCGCCGGGGTGGTACGGACGGTGGCGGCCGAAGCGGAACCGGTGGCAAGGAGGGAAACCGTGCCGGACACGACGAGGAAGACCGTGATCATCCGGCGGATCTGCTGCCCCACAAGGGTTCCTCTCGTGTCGTGCGGATGGGACCGTGCGGGGCGGGTGTCCCCGCCCCGCACGGTGGGTTCATCAGGTGACCGGGATCGCCGGGCTGAACGCCCGGTTCTGCGCCGGGTTGGTGTTCTTCACGGTGCAGTTGAAGTTCCAGGCGGTCCAGGAACCGTCCTTCTTGTGGAACTCCAGCGGCGCGTTGATCGTGGTGCCGAGCGAGGCGGTCGCCGAGCCCGGGGCACCCGCGGTGAACGTGGGAACGCCGGTGCCCGAGTCCTGGACGATGTTGAACGACCGGGGGCCGGGCACGTACGGGTTGATCTGGGACGGGACGTTCAGGTTCGTCACCGTCGCCGAGGCCGGGGTGGCGTTGGTGATGGTGATCGGCATGTTGGCCTTGCCGCGGACGCCGTCGTAGTTGGCGGCGTTGAGCAGGGCGTTGATGGTCGCGTTGATCGTCGCGAGACCGGAGATGTTCGACGGCGTGGCGGTGGCGCCGGAGGCGACCGAGGCCGGACCGTTGAACTGGGCCTTCACGTCCAGCTGCTGCTGGCCGATGCCGGGGAACGCGCACATGTACGCGACCGTGCCGGTGGCGTACGGGGTGAGGGCCGAGGCGGTGCCGGCGGTGAGCACGGCGACCGCGCCGAACACGACGGCGCTGGTGGCGACGCCTGCTGACACCTTGCCAAGTCTACGGGACATACCTGTCATCTCCTTTGATCCAGTTTACGTCTCGGGCAGCTTTCCCCATGCGCCTTTCGGCGATTATTTCTGATCTTTTATGCTCGACTTGAGCGGCTATCTCGGTGGTGGGGTAAACCGAGGTTACCCGCGAGTTATGTACGTAACAAGTATTCATGTCGACATGTTTCGGGGTGGATGGTGAACCCGTTCTTTCTTGTCAGTGATCGCTGAATGCGATTATGAAGTTTGTGCGACGATGACAAAGACGGGGCCGATCGGCGGAACCGGGTTAACATTTCGCGCATGGCTTCAGTCAATCGACGATCCACGACACGGCGCGTGACGAGTTGCGCGATAGCCGTAATGATCGCCACGGTTTCCCTTTCCGGCACCGCCGACGCCGCGCCCACCGGTGAGGCGCGGCCGTGGGGGAGCAACGACTACGCGCAGGGGCAGGGCAACGTGCCCGCCTCGGCCCTCGGCGCGAGCGCCGTTTCCGCCGGCGCGCTCACCCATCTGGCCCTCAAGGACGGCGGCGTGATCGCCTGGGGTAACAACAACTACGGCCAGGCCACCGTCCCGGCCGCCGCGACGTCGGGGGTGACCGCGATCGCCGCGGGCTGGGCACACGAACTCGCGCTCAAGAACGGCGGCGTGATCGCGTGGGGCAACGGCTTCTACGGCCAGAACGTGGTCCCGGCCGCCGCGACCTCCGGCGTCACCGCGATCTCCACCAGCGCCTACTTCAACCTCGCGCTGAAGAACGGCGGGGTGCTCAGCTGGGGTTCGCGGACGGCCGTTCCCGCCGCGGTCTCGTCCGGGGTCACGAAGATCTCGGCAGGCGGTGACCACGGCCTGGCGATCAAGAACGGCGACGTCGTGGGTTGGGGAAGCAACGCGAAAGGCCAGATCACCGTGCCCGCGGCGGCGACGTCCGGGGTGACGGCGATCTCGGCGGGCTTCCGGCACAGTATCGCGCTGAAGAACGGCGGCGTCATCGCGTGGGGCGACAACAGTTCCGGCCAGGCGGCGGTGCCGCCCGAAGCGCAGTCCGGCGTCGTCGCCATCGACGCCGGGTTCAACCACAACGTCGTGCTCAAGGCGGACGGGAGCGTCTTCGCCTGGGGCAGCAACGTGAAGATGGAGAGCCGCGACACCAGCACCGAACCTCCCACCGAGTGGTGGAAGTTCTCCGGTGCCTGCGCCCCGGTCTACGCCATTTCCGCAGGTGACAGCACCGGGGTCGCCCTGGTGGACCCGAACGCGCCGTACTTCTGCTGATCGTCCGTGAAGGCCTCCTTGAGGGACCCTGGGTCCCTCAAGGAGGCCTTCACGGACTTCGAGGACGTGCTAGGACAGGTTCGACTTCAGGTTCAGGTTGATCGTGTTGCCCGGGCCGGAGATCAGCGCGCCCAGCGCGAGATCGTTGATGAAGCAGTCCTTGAACGCCGGGATGGTGAACACGCCCGACGACGGGATCGTCTCCGCGAACAGGTCCACGTTCTTCGAGATCAGCGTCAGGTCGATCGGGGTGGCCGTCTTGCAGGCGTTCGGCACCGTCGGGAGCGGGATGACGGGCCAGAGCAGGCCGACGACGATGTTGTCGATCAGCATGTTCGCCTGCGAACGGGTGGTCAGGTCGCCGTTGGCCAGGGTGCCGGTGACCGGGCCGGTCGGCTCGATCCGCACCCGGGCCTTGATCTTGAAGACGCCCGAGACCAGCGAGATGTTCGCCGTCGAGGGCGGCAGGGACAGGTTGCCCCGGATCCCGACGTTGTCACCGTCGATGACGAGGGCGCCATCGAGCTTGCCGGGGCCGAGGTCGAGGGACCCGCCGGTCTTCTTGACCACGGTCTTGCCGGTGACGGTGTAGGACACCGGGATCTCCACCGGGTCGTCCGCGAGGGCGGGGGTGGCGGCGAGGCTGCCCGCCACCGCGATCGCGGAGGTGAGCGCGACGACCGTGCCGAGACGGCGACGGGCGGTTTTCGGGCGCGTTCGACCGAACATGGGATTCTCCTCGTTTTCTCTCCTGTTTTGTACCGCGGACCAAATGCGGAATGACCGGTTTGTCACCGGGGGACGAGATCGGTGATGACCCAGTTGTCGCCTTCGCGTTCGGCGGTGACCGAAAGCTGCGCGGCGGCCGCTGTCGAAGAATTGTTGTCGGCCCGAGTCGCCGCTTGGTCGAGGAATACCAGAAGCCGCGCGCGGCCCTTGGTGAGTTCCTGGACCGCTGCGGAGGAGACGCGGGTACTCAGGACGAGTTTCTGTGCCGGAGCCTTTTCCCTGACTTGCGCGAACAACTGGTTGTACGACTCCAGCGCCTTGCCCCTCAGTGCCGAAGCGGCCGCCTTTTCGGTGACGTCGGTCCGGTCGTAGGAATAGGAGAAGACCTTATTGAGCGCCACCGTCACCGCCGCGTTGACCTCGGCCGTCGCGCCGACATCGGTGAGCGCGGTGTTGGCGGCCGACGGCGCCGACGAGATCGACCTCGCCTCCACCGTGAACCAGACCCCCGCGGCCACCAGCACGGCCGCCACCGCCAGCAGGATCAGCGGCAGCCGCGGACGGCGGGACGTCTTTTCGGTGGTCTCTTCGGCGACGGTTTCGGGTCCGGGCGTGGTCTCGGGCTCGGTTTCGGCGCCGGCATCGGCGTCGGCGTCGGTCCCGGCAGCGGCGGTCATCGCGCACCCACCGGGAGCTGGTCGAGCGCGCTGAGCTTCCAGCCTTCGCCGGTCCTGGTCAGCCCGGCGGCGAACCGGTTGCGCTTCGTCGTCGGCGTGGTGCCTTCGCGAGCCATGGTGATCTCCACCGAGGCCAGCATCTTCGCCGTCCCCGCGTGGTCGTCCAGTTCGCTGATCGCCGCGTCGAGCACCTTGCCGGTCGACACCGTCGCGTCCTTGGCCAGCGTCTGCTTCGTCGTGTCGTCGGTCTTGCTCAGCTGGTCGCGCAGCGGACCGGTCGACGCGGCGAGCCAGTCGGCGATGCCCTGGTCGATCCGGTGGTGGTCGAGGGTGGTCAACCGCGCCACGAGTTCGCGCCCGTTCTTCAGCGCGTCGTCGCGCGAGTTCCCGTAGGACACCGCCTGGGAGCCCGTCGCGCTGAACCAGCTGTACCCGGCCCACCCCGCGAACGCGCAGGCCGCGGCGAGTACCGCGATCGCGATCTTCAGTTGCGCAGCCACAACATCTCCTCGAGGCTGGTGGACGTCGGCTGGCCGTCGGCGCCGAAGCCGCCGGGGACGGCGGCGGGCGGCACGCCGCCCTTGGGCGCGTTCTGCGAACCGCGGACCGAACTCGGGTCGCCCTTTTCGAGCGTGCACGCGGCACCGGTGTTGAACGGCAGCGCCGAGAGATCCGCGCTGCTGCGGATCTTCGTGCCCTCGTACCCCTTGGTGCACGGCATCGGATCGAAGAACGTCAGTACCAGCCCGACCTTCCCCGACTCGTCGTCGATGGCCGCGTCGACCGCGGACACCGCCTTCGGGGTGTTGATCAGCAGCTGGCGCAGGCCGTCGGTGCGGGTGGAGAACACGTGGGAGGTGGTGAGCAGGTTCGCCAGCAGGATCGGCAGGCCGGGCTCGTTGTCCCGCAGCAGCCCGGAGAGCTGGGTCGCCGCTTCCGGCGCGGTCGCGATCAGCTTGCGCAGGTCACCGTCCGAACTGGCCAGTTGCTCCGCGAACGCCTTGGCGTTGCCGCTGAACTGCCGCCACGCCCGCGACGAGTCGACCTGGGTCCGCAGCACGGTCGAGCCGTCGGTGATCAGTTTCTCCGTCTGCGGGAGATGCGTCGCGGCCTGTTTGGTGAATTCGGTGGTGGTGTCGAGCAGTACCTGGAGGTTCGCGCCGGAGCCACGCAGGGCGTTGTCGAGTTCGTCGACCACGGTCCGCAGGTCGTCGGTCGGCACGGACGCGGTCAGCGAGTCCAGATCGGTCAGCAGGTGCTGCACCGGCAGCGGGACGCTCGTCGCCTCACGCGGGATGACCGAACCCTCGGCGAGGAACGGGCCGTCGCCGGTCCGCGGCTGCAGGTCGACGAACTGCTCGCCGACCGCGGACCGGTTCGCCACGACCGCCCGCGAGTTCGCGGGGATCCGCGGCGCGTCGTCGTCGATCAACAGGTCCGCTTCCATCCCACCGGCGGTGAGCCGCAGTTCGCCGACCCGGCCGACGGCGACACCGCGATAGGTCACCTCGCCGTTGGTGAACAGGCCGCCGCCGTCGGTCAGCGCGAGTTTCACGGTGTACCCGCTCGCGCCGAAGAGCCGGTCGAGCCCCGCGTAGCCGGCCCCGACGAACGCCGTGGTCGCCAGCGCGATGATGACGAACGCGATGACCTGGATCCGGACGCGTGTGGTGAGCATCAGCTACCTCCGGACGACGGCAGCGGGAGCGGGAGCGTGGGCAGTCCCGGCGGGGTGCCTTCGCCCGGGGGCGGGAGTTCGACACCCGGTGCGGGGATGAGCGAGGCGTAGACGTTCAGGTAGTCGCCCTTGATCCCGTCGAGGACGGCGTCGGTGAACGGGAACGTCGGCAGGATCTCCAGCGACTGGGGCAGGCTCTCGCCGGCGTCGGCGAGCCGCTTCAGGATCGGCGCGAGCGCGGTCAGGTCGGCGACCAGGTCGTCCCGGCTCCTCTTGATCACGTCGACGCCGACCCCGGAGAGCTGGTCCAGCGACTGCAGCATGGACACCAGCTGCGCACGCTGATCCGACAGGCTCCGGAGACCGGGCGTGAGATCGGTGAGCGCGCCCTCGACCTGCTGCTTCCGGTTCGCCAGCGTCGTCGACAGCCGGTTGAGCCCGTCGAGCGCCGAGGTGATGTCCGAGCGGTGCGTGTCCAGATTGGACACCAGTTGCTCCACGGTGGACAGGAACGAACGGATCTCCTCCTCGTTGCCGTCCATCACCTTCGACAGTTCGCGGTTGATGGTCTGCAGCTGGCCGATCCCGCCGCCGTTGAGCAGCAGGGAGAGCGCGCCGAAGATCTCCTCGAACTCCGGGTTGCGGTTCGTGTTCGCGACGGGGATCACCGCCTTGTCGCCGAGCCGTCCTTCGGCCTTCGCCGCGCTCGGGGCGAGTTCGATGAACTTCTCGCCGAGCAGGCTGGACTGGCGCAGCCGCGCGATCGCGTTGGCGGGCAGGTGGACGTCGCCGTTGACCGCCAGGACGGTCTCCGCGGTCCAGCCGTCCTCGCCGAGCCGGATCGTCTCGACCCGCCCGACCGGGACGTCGCCCACCTTGACCGCGGCCTGCGGCACGAGGTCGAGGACGTCGGCGAACTGCACGGTCACCCGGTACGGATGGTCGCCGATGTCCGCGCCGCCGGGCAGCGGCAGGTCGTAGACGCCTTTGAACTCGGTGGAACAGCCGGCGAGCACGACACAGCAAGCGGCGGCGAGGGCGATCGCCCGGTTGGCGGTCATCTGCGTCCCCCCTGGCCGGTGTAGGTGTCACCGGCGACCGGCAGCGGGAGCGGGGCGTAGTCGAGGAGGAGACCGCGGCCCTGCAGCTTCCCGGTCTTCGGGTCCACGGCTTCGAGCACGTTCGTCACCGCCAGCGGGATCGTGTCGAGCGTCTCCGCCAGCGCGGCGCGTTTGTCGACCAGCGTCCCGGTGGTCACCGCGAGCTTGTCCACATTGGACTTGATCAGCGCGCGGTTGTCGCGGATGAACTTCTGGATCTCCGCGAGCGCGCCGCCGAGCCCGTTGAGCGCGCGGGAGAGTTCGTCCTTGTTCCGCGCCAGCGTCCCGGTCACCGAAGCGAGCTGTTTGTTGACCTCGCTGACGTTCCGGTCGTTGGTGGCCAGCATCGAGGTGAACCGCTGCAGTTCGTCGACGGTGGCGAACAGGTCCTGCGAATTGCCCGAAAGCGTCCTGGCGAGGTCGGCGAAGTTGCGTACCGATTCGTTGAACGGCTTGCCGTTGCCCTGCAGGTTCTTCGCGCCGGTGCGCAGCAGGTCCGAGAGCGCGCCGTCGGCGTTCGCGCCGTTCGGGCCGAGTGCCTTGGCGAGGGTGTCGAGGCTGGCGTAGAGCTGGTCGAGTTCCACCGGGGTGCCGGTGCGCTCCACCGGGATCACCGCGCCGTCGTCGAGCCGGTTCCCGGTGCGGGTGAGCTTGGTGAACTGGACATACCGGTCGGCCACGACGCTCGGCGCCACGACGAGGACGTTGGTGTCGGCCGCGATCGGCGTCGAACCGTCGACGGTCAGCACGACCTCGACCTGTTCCCCCTGCGGGGTCACCGATTCGACCTGGCCGACCCGGACGCCGAGCACCCGCACGTCCGATCCGCTGTAGACACCGACCGCACGGGGGAAGTACACGGTGACGCGGTCGAGCCCGCTGCCGGCGAAGATCCACCAGAGGCCGCCGACGACGACCAGGGCGAGTACGAGCGCGAGGGTGACGAATCTGCTGATCACCGGCGACCTCCGGGAATCGGCGGGCTGCAGGGATCCCGGTTCTCCGCGATCAGCCCGCACAGGTAGCTGTCCACCCAGCGCCCGTTGCCGACCGTGTTGTTCACCACGCGGAAGTACGGCGCGGCCAGGTCGAGGCTCTTGGCGAGGTTGTCGTTCTGCCGCTGAAGGATGTCGGTCACCTCTCCGAGCTGGCCGAGGGCGCCGCCGAGCTGGTCCTTGTTGTCCTTCACCAGGCCCGAAAGCTGTGTGGCGAGGTCCTGCGAGCCGGTGAGCAGGTCGTGGATCGCCTGCCGCCGGTTGTCCAATTCGGTCAGCAGGAGGTTGCCGTCCGAGAGGAGTTCGGCGAAGTCCTCGTTCGAGTCCGCGAGCGTGGTGGTGAGGCCGTGGGCGTTCGAGAGGAGGCTGGCGAGTTCGTTGTCCCGGGAGGACACCGTCTTCGACAGCGACGTCAGCCCGTCCAGTGCCTTGCGGATGTGCTCGGGTGAGTTCTTGAACGTGTCGCTGAGCGTGGTGAAGCTTTCGGCGAGCTGATCGGTGTCGATCGCGCCCGCCGTGTCGGCCAGCCCGTTGAACGCCTCGGTGACGTCGTAGGGCGTCACGGTGCGGGTGCGGGGGATGACCTGCTTCGGGTCCTGCACCGCCTCGCCGGTCGGGCGCAGCGAGAGGAACTTGCGGCCCAGCAGGGTTTTGATCTTGATCTCGGCGCCGGTCTTGTCACCGACCCACGCGTCCTTGACCCGGAAACTGACCACCACGTGGTCGTCGGCCAGCTGGACGTCGCTCACCGCGCCGACCTTGATCCCGGCGATCCGGACCTCGTCGTCGGCCTGCAACCCGGCCGCTTCGGAGAACTCCGCCTGGTAGGTGGTGCCGGAGCCGATGAGCGGGAGGTTCTCGTAGTTGAGCGTCGCGGTCAGCAACGCGGCCGCGACGGCACTGCCGACGAGTCCGACGACGATCGGATTCCGTTCCTTGAAAGGCTTCACGACGTGCACCTCTCCGCCGTCGCCGGGACCCCGCGAGCGGGGTCGCTCCGCAGTACGGCCGAGCACAGATAGAAGTTCATCCACGATCCGTAGGTGGCGATCCGGCCCAGTTCGTTCAGCTTCTTCGGCAGCACGGTGAGGAACTGCTCGACGTCCGCCTTGCCGGTGTCGGTGGTCAGCTGCCCCGAAAGCAGGCCGAGACCTTCGATGCTGTCCTTGAGCGGCTTCCTGCCCTGTTCGAGCAGGCCCGCGGTGGCGGTGGTGAGGTCACCCAGCCCGGAGATGGCCTCGCCGATCTCGGTGCGGTCACCGGCCAGCCCGGAGACCAGCTCGCGCAGTGTCGAGACCAAGGTGGACAGCGCGTCGCCCTTGCCGTTGATGGTCTTCAGCACCGTGTCCAGGTTCGTGATCACCTCGCCGATCACCTTGTCGCGGCCGGCGAGCGTGGTGGTCAGCGAACCCGTGTGGGCCAGCAGGCTTTCCACCGTGCCGCCCTCGCCCTGCAGTACCTGGACGATCTCACCGGAAAGCTGGTTGACGTCCTTGGGCGACAACGCCTGGAACAGCGGTTTGAAGCCGTTGAACAGTTCCGTGAGGTCCAGTGCGGGAGTCGTGCGGTCCAGCGGGATCTCGGCGCCGGGTTCCAGGAGCCGGGTGGTCCCCTTGCCGCGTTCGAGCGCGATGTAGCGCTGGCCGACCATGTTGCGGTACTTGATCACCGCGCTGACGTCGGCGGGCAGCCTGCGCTGCGAATCGAGCGAGAACCTGACGCGGGCCAGGCTGTGGTCGGCGATCTCGAGTTCCTCGATCTGGCCGACGCGGACACCCGAGATCCGGACGTCGTCGCCGACGTTCAGCGACGTCGCGTCGAGGAATTTCGCGCTGTAGGTCTTGGAGTCGCCGAGGCCGGTGTTCGTGATGGACACCGCCAGCAGCACCGTGGCCAGCGTGGTGATGACGACGAAGATCAGCCCCTTGATCAGCGGGCTCACGAAGTTCCTCATCGCAGGGTCACCTCCGTGCCGCGGTAGAGCGGTCCGACGAGCACGCTGCCCCACGCGGGGACCTGGGCGGACGGGACGCCGATCGACGGCGCCACCAGTGTGGAGATCAGTTCCCGTTCCTGCGGCGAGTTCGCCAGGCCGAGGTCGCCCTCGGTACCGGGGAGCAGCGGAAGCGCGCCGGTGTCCTTGCCGGTGGCCGCGATCCCTTGGCTCATCAGGCCGTTCGACGGGTAGCAGCGCGGTTCACCGGTGGCGTTGTACACCGGGTCGTCCTTGCCGGGTAGGTACTTGCCGCGTGGCTGGGTGATGGTGATCTCCGCGTGCAGGCCGGGTTCCTTGGTCCCCGCGCCCAGCACCTTGTCCATCTGCGGCTTCAGTTTGGCCAGCGCGTCCAAGGTGCAGGCGAAACTCGGGGAGTACTTCGCGCCGACTTCGAGCGGGGCCCGGCTGTCGGCGGCGAGCGCGATGATGTTGGCCCGGTTGTTGGTCAGGAATGTGGTGATCTGCTGGGACGACGACGTCACCTGCTGGTAGACGGTCGCCAGTTCGGCACGCTTCTCCCGGACGGTGTCGAGAGTGACCGCCGAGGCGCTCAGCGCGTCGAGGAGATCCGGCGCGATGTCGCCGTACAGCTGCGAAACCGTGGCGAGGTCGCGGATGTTGTCGTTCAGGGCCGGAAGGTTCGGGTTGAAGTCCCGGAGGTAGTCCGCAGCGGTGGCCAGGGTGTCGCCGATCTGGTCGCCCCGGCCCTCCAGCGCGGTGGCGACGGTGGTGAGCGTGGTGGCGAGCTTCTGCGGCTGCACCGCCTTGAGCAGCGGCAGCAGGTTGTCGAAGACCCGCTCCAGTTCGATCGCGTTGGCCGAGCGGTCCTGGCTGATGACGTCACCGGGGGCCAGCGGCGCGGCGGTCGTCCCGTCCGGGATGGACAGCTGGACGTACCGCTCGCCGAACAGCGTCTTCGGGACGAGCAGCGCGGAGACGTCCTTCGGCAGCCGGGAGACCATGCCGGGCTCCATGGCCAGGTCGATCTCCGCGCCGGCCGGGGTCGCGCGGACGTCACGGATCTCGCCGACCAGTACGCCGCGTGCCTTGACCTGCCCGCCCACGCGCAACTGGTTGCCGACCCGGTCCGCCTGCAGTGTCACCGGGACCGACGTGACGAAGTCCTTGCGGTAGATCTTGATCGACAGCGTCACGAGCACCGCCATCACCACGAGGAACAGCACCCCGGCCGTCCTGACCCCGGTCTTGCGCAGCCCGCGCCGACTCATCCGGCCACCTGCACCGTCGTGGTCGCGCCCCAGATGGCGAGGCTCAGGAAGAAGTCCAGCACGCTGACCGCCACGATCGCGGTCCGCACCCCGCGGCCGACGGCCACGCCGACGCCCGCCGGACCGCCGCTCGCGCGGAAACCGTAGTAACAGTGGGCGAGCACGATCACGACGCTGAACACCAGCACCTTGCCGAACGACCAGAGCACGTCGCCGGGTGGCAGGAACAGCAGGAAATAGTGGTCGTAGGTGCCCGCGGACTGGCCGAAGAACCAGACGGTGATCTGGCGCGAGGCGAGATACGAGGTCAGCAGGCCGATGGCGTACAGCGGGATGACCGCGAGGAAGCCCGCGATGATCCGGGTGGTCACCAGGTACGGGACGCTCGGGATGCCCATCACTTCCAGCGCGTCGATCTCCTCGGAGATCCGCATCGCGCCGAGCTGCGCGGTGAACCCGCAGCCGACGGTGGCCGACAGGGCCAGTCCCGCGACGAGCGGCGCGATCTCCCGCGTGTTGAAGTACGCGGAGACGAAGCCGGCGAAGGCCGACGTGCCGACCTGGTTCAGTGCGGAATAACCCTGGAGCCCGACGACCGTGCCGGTGAACACGGTCATCCCGATCATCACGCCGATCGTGCCGCCGATGACCGCGAGCGCGCCGCTGCCGAAGCTGACCTCGGCCAGCAGGCGGGTGATCTCACGGAGGTAGCGGCGCAGCGCGCGCGGCACCCAGGCGAGTGCCTTGAGGAAGAAGAGGATCTGGTCGCCGAGCGTGTCGAGGAAGCCGAACCGGCGGTCCACGGCCTCGCGGACCCGCGTGGCGCGGGTGGGGGTCGTCGTGGTCATCAGCTGCCCTTCGCCGGGACGAGCTGCAGATAAAGCGTCGTCAGCACCAGGTTCAACAGGAACAGGAGCAGGAACGTGATGACCACGGACTGGTTCACCGCGTCACCGACGCCTTTCGGGCCGCCTTTCGGATTGAGCCCGCGATAAGACGCGACGATGGCCGCGACGAAACCGAAGATGACCGCTTTGATCTCACTGATCCAGAGGTCGGGTAGTTGTGCCAGCGCGGAGAAACTGGCGAGATACGCCCCGGGTGTCCCGTTCTGCATGATGACGTTGAAGAAATAGCCGCCGAGGACGCCGACCACACTGACCATTCCGTTGAGGAATGCGGAGACGCCCATCGCGGCGAGCACCCTCGGCACGATCAGGCGCTGGATCGGGGAGACCCCGAGCACCTCCATCGCGTCGATCTCCTCGCGGATCGTGCGGGACCCGAGGTCCGCGCACATCGCCGACCCGCCGGCGCCCGCGATCAGCAACGCCGTCACGATGGGGCTGGCCTGCTGGATGATCGCCAGCACACTCGCCGCGCCGGTGAAGGACTGCGCGCCGATCTGCGCGGTCAGCGACCCGATGTGCAGCGCGATGACCGCGCCGAACGGGATCGCGACCAGCGCCGTCGGCAGGATCGACACACTCGCGATGAACCAGAACTGCTGGATCAGCTCGCGGGCCTGGAACGGCCGCCGGAAAGTCAGGCGGACGACATCGAGGCCGAGTGAGTAGAGCCTGCCGGTCTCCCGGAGTGCACCCGCACCGGGAAATGAGGGTGCGTTCGTCCGGACGCCCACGCCGACCCTCCAGTTTTCCGGGCACGGCGAATAAACCCCAGGTTGAGCAATTCCTTTGCTCCGAATGGTGGAGCGGAATCGTTGAAATGGGTCAACGGGGTGTTACCGTGCGGTTTCCTACTGGTCGGTACGCTAATCACGCGCTCGCTTGGTGACAAGAACTTCGGTGTGATCAAGACATCACGTCCTGGTAACCGGTGAATTCTTGTTCCTTTATGACAAAGGACCCCGCGGCTCTTGTCGGTTCTTTCGTGTTCGGGGGTGCCGAGGCGGGGCACGACCCGGTCCGGAGCGGCACCTGCCAGGCGACCGCGTACCGGAGCGGCACCGGTCCAGTGGGTCGTGAGTGGTAAGTGACGTTCTAACGCGACTTACCACTCACGACCCCCTGAACCGGACGCGATCCGCCGCTTGGGCGAAACCCGTCAGCGGGCCAGGTCCGCCACCAGTTCGTAGGAACGGACCCGGTCCGCCTGGTCGTGCACCATGGTCGTGATCATCAGCTCGTTCGCACCGGTGTCGGCCAGCAGCGTCTCCAGTCCCTTGAGGACCGTCTCCGGCGAACCGATGATGCTGCTCGCGAACCGGTCCTCGACGAACACCCGCTCGATGTCGGTGTACGGATAGGACGCGGCCTCCTCCGGCGTCGGCAGCGGGATCGGGCGGCCCTTGCGCAGGCTGAGGAACGTCAGGCCGTTGGGGCCGGAC
The DNA here is from genome assembly GCA_049998115.1 of Amycolatopsis sp. cmx-4-19. Classification (GTDB taxonomy): domain Bacteria; phylum Actinomycetota; class Actinomycetes; order Mycobacteriales; family Pseudonocardiaceae; genus Amycolatopsis. Next base: position 17,217 of record JAEBEO010000036.1, read on the forward strand.
AGGTAGCGCGCCCGCTCGTCGGTCTCGGCGGCCACCACGGACACGCCGAGCATCACGTACGGCTCGCTCAGGATGTCCGACGGCGTGAACGCGTCGCGGTAGAGCGCCACGGCGGGCAGCGTGTTCTCGGCGCTGAAGTGGTGTGCGAAGGAGAACGGCAGGCCCAGTTCGCCCGCCATCCGCGCGCTGAAGCCGCTCGATCCGAGGAGCCACACCGGCGGCTTGTTGCCTTCGGCGGTCACGGCGTTGACGGCACGCTGGTCCGAGTGCTCGAAGTAGGCCAGCAGTTCCGCGAACTGCTGCGGGAAGTTCTCCGCGGTGAGGCCGCCGGGTCCGCGCAGTGCCAGCGCGGTGCGCTGGTCGGTGCCGGGTGCCCGGCCGATGCCGAGGTCGATCCGGCCGGGGTGGAACGCCTCCAGGGTGCCGAACTGTTCGGCGACCACCAGTGGCGCGTGGTTGGGCAGCATGACCCCGCCGGAGCCGACCCGGATGCGTTCGGTGGCGGCGGCGACCTGGCCGATCATCACGGCGGTCGCGGAACTCGCGATCCCGGGCATGTTGTGGTGCTCGGCGAGCCAGTAGCGGTGATAGCCGAGCGCCTCGGTCCGGCGGGCGAGGTCGAGGGTGTTGCGCAGCGCGTCACCGACGCCGCCCCCGGCCACGACGGGCGCGAGGTCGAGCACGGACAGCGGGATGTCAGGCAGAGAGGTCACGATCGGGTACAACGCGCCGGGCCGCCGATCCCTTCCCGTGATCCCGGGCACCTGTCAAGCGATCGGAATTAACCGACGGGCTGGTGCCGGTATCCGGCGGACTTCGACCGTCGCCGGGGTACGGTGGCCCCGAAAACGGCTGTGGGAAAACCACTGGAAAGAAAGGATCGCGGGTGCCGCGTCCGGAGCGACCTTTGGATCCCGGGGACGATCCGTTGCTGGGGTTCGCCGCCGATCTGCGGCGATTGCGGGAGAAAGCCGGGAATCCGACGTACCGGGAGCTGGGCAGGCGCGCCCATTACTCGGCGGGAACCCTCTCCGAAGCCGCCGGCGGGAAGAAGATGCCCAGCTTGGCGGTGGCCTTGGCCTACGTCCGGGCGTGTGACGGGCCCGAGGCGGAGTGGGAAGCCCGATGGCACGACGTGACCGAGCGGACGCGCCTCGGATTCGGTGATTCACCGGTTGTCCCTCTCAATGGGGAATCGGCGCCTTATATCGGCTTGACCGCATTCGGGCCGGATGACGCGAGCCGATTCTTCGGCCGCGAACGACTTGTCGAAAAACTGGTCACGAGGCTTTCGGGACAACGTTTCCTGGCGGTTCTCGGCGCCTCCGGTTCGGGCAAGTCGTCCTTGCTCCGGGCCGGGATGCTGCCCGCCGTCGGCGAGGAGGCCGTCACCCTCCTGATGACGCCCGGCTCACGCCCGCTGCAGGAGTGCGCCGTCCAGTTCGGCGCCGCGCTCGGGCTCGCGCCCGGCGGCCTGCTCACCGAGTTCACCGAACACCCGCGCAACCTCGGCCTGGCCGCCCGTCAGCTGGTCGCCGACCGCGAAGGCGACGTCGTGCTGGTCGTCGACCAGTTCGAAGAGGTCTTCACGCTCTGCCAGGACGCCGGCGAACGCGCGGCCTTCCTGTCCGCGCTGGTCACCGCGACGACGGGACCGCAAAGCCGGACCAGGGTCGTCCTGGGCATCCGCACCGACTTCTACACCCACTGCGCACGGCATCCCGAACTGGTCGAGGCCATGCAGGACGCGCAGATCCTGGTCGGCCCGATGACCACCGAGGAGCTTCGGCAGGCCATCTCGCGGCCGGCGATCGACGCCGGCTACCGGGTCGAGAACGCGCTCGTCTCCCGCCTGGTCGCCGACGCGACCGGGCAGGCCGGAGTGCTGCCACTGCTCTCGCACGCGCTGCTGGAGACCTGGCGCCGCCGCCACGGCAACACCCTCACCCTCACCGGGTACGAGTCCACCGGCGGGATCGAACGGTCGGTCGCGCAGACCTCCGAGCAGACCTTCTCCGCGCTGAGCGAGCACCAGCAGCGGCTGGCGAACCAGATCTTCCTGCGGATGACAGCGCTCGGCGAAGGCACCGAAGACACCAAACGTCGCATCACCCGCGAAGAAGTGGACGCCGACGATCCGGACGTCGCCGTCGTGCTGGACAGGCTGGCGTCTTCGCGGCTGGTCACCCTCGACGACAACGGCATCGAGATCGCGCACGAGGCGCTGATCCGCGGCTGGCCGCGGCTGCGCGAGTGGCTCGCCGCGGACCGCGAGGGCCTGCGCGTGCACCGTCAGCTCACCGAGGCGACCGACGCGTGGGAATCGGTCGGCCGCGACGACGGCTGGCTCTACCGGGGCGCACGGCTGGCCATCGCCAGGGAGTGGGCAGGCGGGCACGACACCGCGTTGTCACAGCGTGAGCGCCGGTTCCTCGACGCGAGTGTGGCCATCGAGAGCCACGAGCAGGCGATCGCGCGCCGTCGCACCCGCCGTCTGCGCCAGCTGGTCGCGCTCCTCGCCGTGCTGCTGGTGCTGGCGACGGCCGCCACCGTGTACGCCGTCCGCGCCGAGCAGACCGCGACCGCCCAGCGCAACAGCGCGCTCGCGCAGAAGCTCGCCGGCCAGGCCGTCGAGATGCGGGCGACCAACCCGGCACTGGCCGCGCAGCTCGCGCTCGCCGCCTACCGCGTCGATCCGAGCGTCGAGACCCGCAGCAGCGTGCTCGGGATGTTCGGGTCGCCGTACTCCACCCGGGTCACCGGGCACGGCAACCGCGTCAACTCCGCCGCCCTGCGCGGCGACGGCCGGGTGCTGGTGACCGGGAGCTGGGACTTCACGGCCAAGCTCTGGGACGTCAAGGACACCCATCATCCGATCGTGCTGGCCACGCTGACCGGGCACAACGACAACGTCAACTCGGTCGCGTTCAGCTCCGACGGCGGCGCCGTGGCGACCGCGGGCTGGGACAAGACCGCCCGGCTGTGGAACGTGGCCGATCCCGCCAGGCCCGGTGAGGGAGTGGTGATCGGACATCCCAGCCGGGTCAACGCGGTCGCGTTCAGCCCGACGACCGCCGTGCTCGCCACCGCCGACGGGGCGGGCACCGTCCGTCTCTTCGACGTCCGCGACCTGGCGAAACCCGTGCTCGTGGCCACTCTCACCGGGCACAGCGGCAACATCACCGGGCTCGCGTACAGTCCCGACGGCCGGACGCTCGCCTCGACCGGCACCGACACGACGGTCCGGCTGTGGGACGTCGCCGATCCGCCGAAGGCCAGGCCGCTCGGCGTGGTGACCGGGCACACCGGCATCGTCCACGCGGCGGCGTTCAGCCCGGACGGCCGGACGCTCGCCACCGCGAGCGCGGACCAGACGTCGCGGCTGTGGACCATCGCCGACCCGATGACGCCGGTGCCGCTGAGCACGACGGCCGGGCACAAGGCCATCGTGCGGTCCGTGGCCTTCAGTCCCGACGGGACCACGCTGGTCTCGACCGGTTTCGACCGTGCCGCGCGGCTGTGGGACATCACCGATCCGAAGAACCCGCGGGAGAAACCGGCGCTCACCGGGCATACCGCGGCCGTCGTCTGGGCGGAGTTCTCCCACGACGGCCGGACGCTCGCGACCGCGAGCGACGATCAGACGGCCCGGCTGTGGGATCTGCCGGGACCCGCGATCAGCGGACCGTCGAAGGCGGCGTGCCGGACGGTGTTCAGTCCCGGCGGGAAGCTGCTCGTCACCGGCAGCCAGGACGGCGTCCTGCGCCTGACCGACGTCGGCGACCGGCGGAACCCGCGCGAGCTGGGCAAGCTCCCCGGTTTCGGCGAAGGCGTCTGCGGTCTCGCGTTCAGCCCGGACGGCCGGACGCTCGCGGTCGGCGCCTGGAACCACACGATGCGGCTGATCGACGTCGCCGATCCGCGGAACCCGGTCGACACCGGTGTCTTCGACCGGCCGGAGGACGAGGTGGACGCGGTCGCGTTCAGCCCCGACGGGCGGACGCTCGCGACCGCCGCCACCGGCCACACGGTGAAGCTGTGGGATGTGGCCGACGTGCGCAGGCCGGTCGAACTCGCGACGGTGACCGGGCACGAGGACGACGTCCATTCACTCGCGTTCGCCCCGGACGGCCGCACCCTGCTGACCGGCGGTTGGGACCACACCGCGCGGTTGTGGGACATCTCGGCGGTGAAGGCGCCGAAGCAGCTTTCGGTGCTGAAGGGACACACCGACACGGTGTTCTCGGTGGCCTACAGTCCCGACGGCAAACTCGCCGCCACCGGAGGCGCCGACCGCACCGCGCGGATCTGGGACGTGTCGGACCCGGCGGCGCCGCGGGAGACCGCGCTGCTCACGGGACATACCGACAACATCGTTTCGGTGGCGTTCAATGGCGACGGGAAGACGTTCGCGACCGGCAGCTACGACCGTTCCGTGCGACTATGGGATGTCTCCGATCCGGAGGCGGTCCGCGAGTCGGCCAGCCTGATCGAGGACCGCGACCGGGTCTACGCGGTGGCGTTCGCCCCCGACGGGCACACGCTCGCGGGCGCCGTCGCGGACGGGATCGTGCGGTTGTGGGAAACCGGCCCCGAACGGGCCGCCGAACGCATCTGCGCGGCCGTCCACCCGCGGATCACGGCGCCCGAGTGGGAACAACGCCTGCCGGGGCTCGATTACCGGCCCCCGTGCCCTTGACCACCGCCGATTCGTTGTTCGGCGTTGTTGTTCGGTGGAACCGTCGTGACACCGAACAACGATTAGGCGCTAGAAATGCCCCTGGACGTGCGATGCGTCCCCACGTCGTTTCACTCACCGGGGGTCTGAAGGGCTCCTTCAGGACATTCACCAGTGCCCTGAAGGAGCCCTTCAGCTTGTCTGCCCGCGAAGCGAGGGCGGGGATCAGGCGGCCGGGATCCAGTCCGGGTTCGAGGCGAGGACCGTCAGCTGCTGCGTCGCCCGCGTCAGTGCCACGTACAGGACCCGTCGTCCGGTGGTCGACTCCGTGATGAGGTCGTTCGGCTCGACCAGGACGACGGCGTCGTACTCGAGGCCCTTGGAGTCGAGGCTGCCGACCACCTTGAGCCGCTCGTCCGACTGCTCGGCGAGCCAGCCCTCGACCTCGGGCACCCGGTCCATGGCGGTGATGACGCCGACGGTGCCTTCGACGGCGCCCATCAGCTCCTTCACCGCGGCCTGCGTCGCGGCCTCCAGCCCGGCGGCTTCGACCGGACGCACCTCCGGCGTGATGCCGGTCTGCCGCACGGCGCGCGGGAGCTCGTCGGCCTCGGCGTGCCCGGCGACCACCTTCGCGGCCAGATCGAAGATCTCGGCCGAGTTCCGGTAGTTGGTGCGCAGGGTGAACCGGCGCCGGGTGGTCTTGATCCCGAAGGCCTGGTCCCGCGCCATCGCCGCCTCGGCCGGATCCGGCCACGAGCTCTGCACCGGGTCGCCCACGACGGTCCAGCTCGCGTACTTGCCGCGCCGCCCGACCATCCGCCACTGCATCGGCGAGAGGTCCTGCGACTCGTCGACGACCACGTGCGAGTACTCGTCGTAGTGCTCGGGCCGGGTCGGGGCGCCGCCGCGTTCCGGGTGGACGTCGATCGTCTGCCTGCCGCGGCGCCGCTTCGGCGGCGGGCCGATCAGGACACGCAGCTCGTCGAGCAGCGCGATGTCCGCGATGGTCCAGCCGCGTGAACGGTCGGCGAGGTCGGCGGCGAGGAGGCCGATCTCGGTGCGGTTGAGCAGGCCCTTCGCCGCGACGGCGAGCCGCTTCTCGGTGCCGAGCCAGCGCAGGATCTGCGCCGGGTACAGGATCGGCCACCAGACCACGAGGAACCGGTGGAACTCGATGCGTTCGCCGAGTTCGCCGACCAGCTCGGCCTTGTCGATCTGACGACCGTCGTCCTTCGCGTGCTGCTCGGCCTTCGAGGCGAGCGCGTCGAGCAGCATCTCGGCCGCCCGGATCCGCGACCGGTTGGGCGGCCCGCCCGCGGTGTGCACCTTGCGGCGCACCTTGTCGAGCTCACGCGAGTTCAGCCGCAGCACCTCGCCGCGATAGACGATCTTCATGTCCTCGGGCGCGTCCGGCGGGGTGTCGCGCAGCGCCCGCAGCAGGACCTTACGGATCCGCAGCGATCCCTTGATCGCCGCCAGCGGCGCCGGGTCCTGCCTGGTCGCTTCGAGGCCGTCGAGGACTTCGCCGAGGGCGCGCAGTTCGACGTTCGTCTCACCCATCGACGGCAGCACCCGCGAGATGTAGCTGGTGAACACGCCGGACGGGCCGATCACCAGGACACCCGCGCCGCCGAGCTGGCGGCGGTGGCGGTAGAGCAGGTACGCCGCGCGGTGCAGCGCGACCGCCGTCTTGCCGGTGCCGGGGCCGCCGGTGATCTCCGTGACACCACGCCACGGGGCGCGGATGACCTCGTCCTGCTCCTTCTGGATGGTCGCGACGATGTCGCGCATCTTCTCGCCACGCGACCGGCCGAGCGCCGCCATGAGCGCGCCCTCGCCGACGATCTGCATCCCGTCGGGGACCGCGTCGGCGATGAGGACGTCGTCGTCGACGTCGAGCACGTTCTGCCCGGAGCACCGGATCACCCGGCGCCGGACGACGTCCATCGGCTCCTCGGCGGTCGCCTGGTAGAACGCCGCCGCCGCGGGTGCGCGCCAGTCGGTGACGAGGTTGTCGAACTCGGCGTCGCGGATGCCGAGACGGCCGACGTAGATGTGGTCGTAGTCGAGATGGTCGAGCCTGCCGAAGACCAGGCCTTCGTACTCCGCGTCGAGGGTCTGCAGGGTCTGATTGGCGTGGTACACCATCATGTCCCGCTCGAACAGCATCGACGCCTGCTCGAAGATCGCCTCACGCCCCGCGCCATGGCCGATCTCGTAACCCTTGGTACGCATGGCCTCAGCCTGGGCTCGCAGTTCGGCGAGCCGGGTGTAGACCTTGTCCACATGGGCTTGCTCGATGGCGATCTCGGCCCGTCTGACCCGAGGTTCGGACACGCAACGCTCCTAAACGCTTCTATCGCCTCACGAGGGCGAAGGACGACTCTACGCGAGGTGAGCGGCGGGTTCACCAAGTCCCGTCGAACGTCACGGCGGATGCCGTTGAGGCACGATGCTCCAATGACCAGGATCGTGGCGGGGACCGCGGGCGGCAGGCGAGTGAAGGTGCCGCCGAAGGGCACGAGGCCGACCTCGGAACGGGTGCGGGAAGCCCTGTTCAACGCGCTGGAGGTGGCCGGTGAGCTGCACGGGGCCCAGGTCCTCGACCTCTACGCCGGCTCGGGCGCGCTCGGGCTGGAGGCGCTGTCCCGCGGCGCGGCGGGCGCGCTGTTCGTCGAGTTCGACCGGCGCGCGGTCGAGGTGCTCAAGGGGAACGTCGCCGCGCTGGGGCTCGGCGGCACGGTCCGCGCTGGCCAGGTCGAGACCGTCGTGGCGGCTCCGGCGCCCGAAACGTTCGACATCGTCCTCGCGGACCCGCCCTACGCTGTCGATTCCACCCGCCTGGGGGAGGTCATGGCCGCGCTCGCCGCGGGCCGGTGGGTCTCGGACGGGGCGCTCGTGGTGATCGAACGGGCCGCACGCGACGGCGAGCCGGACTGGCCGCCGGGCTTCGAGCCGACGCGGACGAAGCGCTACGGCGACACCGCGCTCTACTGGGCCGAGTATCAGGTGTGAGACGCCGCACGCATGAACGCGCAGGGCCGCCTTCTCCTTGGTAGCGTCCGCGCCATGCGGCGTGCGGTCTGTCCCGGGTCCTACGATCCGGCCACCAATGGACATCTCGACATCATCGAGCGGGCGGCCAGGCTGTTCGACGAGGTCGTCGTCGCGGTGGGGGTCAACAAGAGCAAGAAGGGCCTCTTCACCACCGAGGAACGGCTGGACATCCTCCGCGAGATCACCGCGAAGCTGCCGAACGTGCGCGTCGACTCCTGGCAGGGACTCCTGGTCGACTACTGCCGCGAGAACGACATCATCGCGGTCGCGAAGGGGCTGCGCTCGGTCAGCGACTTCGACTACGAACTCCAGATGGCGCAGATGAACCGCGAACTGACCGGGCTCGAAACGCTGCTGATGGCGAACAACCCGGCCTACGGGTTCGTGTCCAGCTCGCTGGTCAAGGAGATCACCGCGCTCGGGGGCGACATCGAACATCTGGTTCCGCCGTTAGTGTTCAAGCGGCTCAAGGAGAAGTACTCCGAGCGAGGTTGACCCGAACGGTCGAAGCCGTTGGTCGGTCAGCGGTGGGCGGCGATGAAGAGTTCACCTCGACGCCTTCTGGCGAATACACGATCGGGTTACGGTCCGAAAATGACCAACAAACGATCGCGGATCGCCGGCGCGCTGCTCGTTCTGCTAGTCACCTTCTTCGGGGGGATCGGGGCCGCGCAGGCCACGGCGGCCCCCGTCGCCGTCCAGCAGAACCCGTGCGGGGATCTCGCCGGGTTCAAGCACAACTCGCTCTCGTCGCTCCCCGCCGAGGCGACGACGACGTACAACCTCATCCAGAAGGGTGGCCCGTACCCGTATCCGGACAACGACGGGACGGTCTTCTCCAACCGGGAGAACATCCTCCCGAAGTGTGCTTCCGGCTACTACCACGAGTACACGGTCCCGACCCCCGGCTCGTCGAACCGCGGCACGCGCCGCATCGTCACCGGGACCGGCGGGGAGTACTTCTACACTGGCGACCACTACAAGACCTTCTCCGTGATCGACGTCGACGGCGCTCCGGCCCCGAAGTGCGGCGACACCTCGAAGCTGACGAAGGTCGGCTACTCGACGCTGTCGGCGGCGGCGAAGTCCGTGGTGGACGGGGCCCGCGGCGGTGCGACCGGCACGGTCTACGAGAACCGGGAAGGCGTGCTGCCGTCGTGCGCCGCCGGCTACTACCAGCTGTTCACGGTGGGCACGAGCGACCGCGTGATCTCCGGCAAGGGCGGCGAGATCGTCTACACCCCGGACCGCTACGCGAGCTTCAAGCTCGTGAACCTCGGCGCCTGATCCCTCCCGTGCAACGCCTCGTGCCTCCTCGTCCGTGAGATACACCGGAACACGGACGAGGAGGCACGATGCGGTCTGGGGACGACGCGGGTTTCGGGCAGTTCGCCAGGGACAAGGCGCTACCGCTCAGGCGGACGGCGTACCTGCTCTGCGGCGACTGGCATCTCGCGGAAGACCTGGTCCAGCTCGCGCTGATCAAACTCCACCGGGTCTGGCCGAAGGTCAGCCGGAAGGGGCCCGTCGACAACTACACGAGGCAGATCCTGTTGCGCTGCTGGCTCGACGAGCGGCGGCGACCGTGGCGGCGCAAGGAGAACCGCGACGGCGTCGTCCCCGACGAGCCCGCCGCACCGCCCGGCGACGCCGGGATCTCGGATTCACTGCTTCGCGCCCTCGCCGAGGTTCCGCCGAAACAGCGCGCCGCCGTCGTGCTGCGCTATTGCGCCGATCTCCCGGTCGCGGAGGTCGCCGTCGCGCTGCGCTGTTCGGAAGGGACGGTCAGGAGCCAGGCCGCGCGGGGACTCGACGCCCTCCGCGCGGCCCTGCAGAGACAGCACGAAGAGGCTGTCTCCGGGAGGAGCGCGTGATGGACGGACTCGAAGACGAACTGCGCGGGATCAGACTGGCCGAGCCGCCGCTCGGCTTCGACCCGGACGAGATCGCCACGAGGGCCAGGAAACGGCGGGGCAGGCGCGCGGTCGCGCTGACGGGGGCCGTGACCCTCGCCGTGATCGCCGCCGCGGTGGCGCTCGTGGCTCCCTCCGGTCCCGCGGTCGCACCCGCCGTGCCGGCTTCCCCGCCGTCCCCCCGGGCCGGGCCTGCCACCGGGAAACCGCCGGTGGCCCCGAAGGCGGACCTCGCGGCGCAGAAGGCGCGGATCGGCGCACACCTGGCGAACACGCTGCCGGACGTGTTCGCCGGGACGAAGGACCTCCGGATCCGCTCGGTCGATCAGGTGCGCCCCTGGGACATCCTCGTCGCCACGGTCGGCTACCGGGGCGCCGACGGCTCCGCCCGCTTCCTGGTCGTCACGATCAGCGGAACCGAGGCCACCAAGCTCGGTTTCTCCCTAGCCGACAGCTGCGTGCCGGGCCGCAGGGCCGGTCGCGGGCTCGACGCGGACATCCCCGGGGTGACGAGCGGGGAACCGGTGGACTGCGTCAAGACCCCCAGGGCGGACGGAAGCACCGTCGTCGTCACCGGGATCGTCCCGTCGCTGCCCGCCGGCGACGTCACGCCGTCCCGCGTCGCGACCGCGTACCGGGCCGACGGCACGTCGGTCAGCGTGGCCGCCGGTGCGGACGGCGCGGGTCCCCCTCCGGCCGACGATCACCTGATCAGGGTGGTCACGGATCCGGAGCTCGACCTCCGGTAGGTGGCACGCGGTACCGGCGGGGACACGCCCGGTACCGCGTGCTTTCACCCCTTACGGCGGCGATGCGGGCAAACTGATCGCAGGGAATGGGGATCGCTGTAGGTAGGGAGTGGGCCGTGTACCGGGTTTTCGAGGCGCTCGACGAGCTCGTCACCATCGTGGAGGAAGCCCGCGGCGTGCCGATGACCTCCAGTTGTGTCGTACCGCGCGGGGACACCCTCGAGCTGCTCGACGACATCCGCGACGCGCTGCCCGGCGAGGTGGACGACGCTCAGGACGTCCTCGACAAGCGTGATCAGCTGATCCAGACCGCCCGTACCGAGGCGGCCGAGACGATCTCCACCGCCAACACCGAGGCGGACAACACGGTCGCCGAGGCGCAGGCCGAAGCCGAGCGGATCCTCGCCGACGCCCGCGCCCGCGCCGAGCAGATGATGGGCGACGCGCACGGCGAGGCCGAGCGCATGGTCGCGGCGGGGCAGGCCGAGTTCCAGAACCTCACCGACCGCTCGCGGGCCGAGTCGGAGCGGATGATCCAGGCGGGCCGTGACGCCTACGAGCGCGCCATCGAGGACGGCCGTGTCGAACAGGCCAGGCTCGTCTCGCAGACCGAGGTCGTCCAGGCCGCGCACGGCGAAGCGGCGCGCATCGTCGACGAGGCGCACGTCGAGGCCGACAAGCAGCGGACCGACTGCGACGCCTACGTCGACGGCAAGCTCGCCGAGTTCTCCGAGCTGCTGGCCACCACGCTGCGCACGGTCGACTCCGGGCGCAACCACCTGCGGTCGCCGGTCAACCTGCCCGGCAACAGCCGGACCTCGCTCTACGACTACCAGGCGTAAACCACTGGCGGTACGTGCGTACCCTGGTCACCGATGTCTGAGAACAAGGCGCCGCAGGCCAGGCCTGCGCAACTGGACGACCGCAGCCCGTGGGTGCTCGACACCCGTGAGCTCGGCCGTCACGCCGGCCTGAGCAAGGCCGTCGAACGCTCCATTCCCGTCGAGACCGCGCTCGGTGTGCCCGACGTCATCACCATCGACGCCGGGTCCACCCTGGAACTCGACCTGATACTCGAGTCCGTCGTCGAAGGCGTCCTCGTCAGCGGTACGGCGTCCGCCGTCGCGACGGGGCACTGCGCACGATGCCTCGACCCGATCAGCGAGGACGTCGAGGTCGAACTGACCGAACTCTTCGCCTACCCCGGCTCCGCGACCGAGGAGACCACCGACGAGGACGAGATCCCCCGTCTGGTGGACGACCGGATCGACCTGGAGCCGACCGTCCGCGACGCGGTGGTGCTGGCGTTGCCGCTGGCCCCGCTGTGCGCCGAGGACTGCCAGGGTCTGTGCATCGAGTGCGGTGTCAAGTGGGCCGATCTCCAGCCCGGACACGGGCATGAGAAGATAGACCCTCGGTGGGCCGCGCTGGTCGATCGTTTCGGCGACGAAACGAGCGATGACCAGGCCGATGGCCCCGGAAAGCAAGCCTGACGGGCACCAGCTCGTTCCGGAGAAGCAAGTTCGCTCGCGACCGCGAGCAGACCGTCATAAGGAGATCTACTCGTGGCCGTCCCGAAGCGGAAGATGTCGCGATCCAACACCCGCGCGCGCCGCAGCCAGTGGAAGGCGGCTCCGGTTCAGCTGGTGCCCTGCTCCAACCGCGCCTGCAAGCAGCCCAAGCTCCAGCACATCGCGTGCCCGGCCTGCGGCCAGCACAACGGTCGCCAGGTCGTCGAGCCCGCCTGAGCCGGGTAGCTGACGACATGGGGGGTAAATCGGCCGGTGGACCACCCGCCAACCCCGCACCACTGCTGGAAGCACTCGGGATCACCATCGAATCCGAGCTGCTGACGCTGTCGCTGACCCACCGTTCTTATGCCTATGAGAACGGTGGGTTGCCGCCCAACGAGCGGTTGGAGTTCCTCGGGGACGCGGTGCTGGGTCTGGTCGTCACCGACCACCTCTACAACACGCATCCCGAAATGGCCGAAGGCCAGCTCGCGAAGCTCCGTGCCAGCGTGGTCAACATGCACGCGCTGGCCCGGGTCGCGCGCGGCCTCGGTGAAGGCGGCCTGGGCACCCACCTGTTGCTGGGCAAGGGCGAAGAGCTCACCGGTGGCAGGGACAAGGCGAGCATCCTCGCCGACGGGCTCGAAGCCGTCATCGGTGCGGCGTACCTGCAGCACGGCATCGACATCGCACGTCAGCTGGTGCATCACCTGTTCGACGGGCTGCTCGCCGAGGCACCGCTGCGCGGTGCCGGCCTGGACTGGAAGACCAGCCTCCAGGAGCTGACGGCGTCGGCCGGTCTCGGCGTGCCCGAGTACAAGGTCGAGGACACCGGTCCCGATCACCGCAAGGAGTTCACCGCCACCGTGCTCGTCGGCGGACGTGAACTCGGCTACGGCTCGGGGACGACCAAGAAGGAAGCCGAGCAGAAGGCCGCCGAGACGGCCTGGCGCCAGCTTTCGGCCGAACTCGACATCGAGCAGCCTCCGAAGACCACTTGAGTCCGTTGGGCCTCGTGGGTGATTCAGGTCGTTGGAGCGACCCGAATCACTCACGAGGCCGTACGGGTTCGGTCGGACCGCTCGCGCGCTGATGGGAGAATCGGGATTATGCCCGAACTCCCCGAGGTCGAGGTGGTCCGCGCCGGACTGGAGGCGCATGTCTCCGGACGGACGATCACCGAGGTCGAAGTCCTGCATTCCCGTGCGATCCGTCGTCACGAACTCGGTGCGGAGGACTTCACCGGACGTCTTTCCGGTACCAAGATCGCCGCCGCGCGCCGCCGCGGCAAATACCTTTGGCTGGAGCTCTCCGACGGCCAGGCCCTGCTCGCCCACCTCGGAATGAGCGGTCAGATGCTCGTCCAGCCCGAAGGCACGCCCGACGAGAAGCACCTTCGGGTGCGATTTCGCTTCGGTGACGACGGGCCGGAGCTGCGCTTCGTCGATCAACGGACCTTCGGCGGCCTCGCGCTCGCGGACCTCACGGGAGTCGACGGGACGGCGTTGCCGAGCACCATCGCGCATATCGCGCGCGATCCGATGGACCCGCGGTTCGATCTCGACCAGGCCGTCCGGGCACTGAGGTCGCGGCGTACCGAGATCAAACGCGCGCTGCTCGACCAGACCCTCGTCTCCGGTATCGGCAACATCTACGCCGACGAAGCCCTGTGGCGATCCAAGCTCCATTGGGCCCGCCCGACCGGCAAACTCACCGTCGCGCACGGGCGGACCGTGCTCGCCGCGGCCACCGAGGTGATGGCGGCCGCCCTGGTCGCGGGCGGGACGTCGTTCGACGCGCTCTACGTCAACATCAACGGCCAGTCAGGGTACTTCGACCGTTCTCTCGACGCTTACGGCCAGGAAGGGTTGCCCTGCGGCCGGTGCGGGACCCCGATCCGGCGCGATCCGTTCATGAACCGGTCGTCGTTCTCGTGTCCGCGGTGCCAGCCGCGGCCGCGCACGAGGTGAAAACTGACGTGTATGACTGTGGACGCCGGGTCAACTAGCATGAACGGGCACGACACGTAGGGAGTGGGGATGGTGGCCGCGACCGAGCCCGGCGAGACGACGCTCGCCGACAAGATCGACAAGCTGTTCCGGATCGTGCTGAGACCCGATCGCGAACCGTACAGCCATGAAGAGGTCGCCAAGGCCTGCCGTGAGGCCACCGGCGAGAGTTTCTCGACGACCTATCTCTGGCAGCTGCGCACCGGACGGCGGGACAACCCCACGAAACGGCATCTCGAGGCGCTCGCCCAGTTCTTCGGCGTCTCGCCGGCGTACTTCTTCGACGACGAGCGGAGCGCCAAGATCGCCGAGGAACTCGCCCTCCTCGGGGCCCTTCGCGACGCCGGCGTCCGCGACGTGGCACTTCGCGCTGTAACGCTTTCGCCGGACGGACTCGACACCATCAGCGACATGATCGACGCGATCGCCCGCAGGGAATCCGGACGGGGCGGCACGAAGAGGGAGGCGTGAAGTGGACCGCCGCCGTAAGGAATTGTGGCGCCGCTGCCGGAGTCTCGCCGACGGCGTGACCCTTCCCGAACCCTTCGACGCCGAGGCCTTCATCGGCGAACTGGCCGCCGAACGCGCCCGCCCGATCGAATTGATGCAGGTCAACGTGCCGTCCAGTGGCCCGTGCGGCCTGCTGATGAGCACCGAACGCGCGGACTACATCCTCTACCCGACCAACACCACGGCCCTGCACCGGCGGCATATCCTGCTGCACGAGGTCGGCCATCTGCTGTGCGGCCACGTCGGCTCCGACACGGGTGTCGACGGTATCGCGCTCGACGCCGCCGCCAGTAAGACGCTGATGCCGAACCTGTCGCCGGAACTCGTCCGCCGTGTCCTCGGCCGCACGAGCTACAGCGCCGTCGAGGAGCAGGAGGCCGAACTGCTCGCCAGCCTGCTCGCACAGCGTGTCGCCCGGACGGCGGTGCGCGATTCGCCGCCCGCCGACCAGAGTGGAAGCGACCTCGCGCGCGGAATGGCCAGGGTCGACGACCTCTTCGGCAGCCGGAAGCGACGAGCCCCATGACCGAGACCATCGCGTACTTCTGTTGCGTGGTGGCTTTCGCGGGCTTCGGCTACAAACTGATCCAGGCCCGGCACACCCAGCCGCTGCGGCGGATGTGGTACCTCAGCGCCTTCGGCGTGTGCATCGCGGGCGGGATCATGCTGCTCACCCCGGCGATGGAGAACGCCGTCGGCGCGGAAGAACCCATCGGCAGCCTCCTGAACCTCGGTGCCGACCTGCTCAAGATCGGCGCGATGGCGTTCGCGGTCGCGTTCGCGCATTCGCTGAAACTGGGGGAGGGCAAGCGGATCGGCTGGCACGCGGTGCTTTCCTGGATCGTGGTGACCGCCGAAACCGTGCTTTTCCTGCTCTCCGACAGCTACCGCGTGGGCGAGCAGACCGCCGCCGGGCCGGGCAGGCTCGGCTGGTTCATCGCCTACAACGCCCTCTTCCTCGTCTACGGCCTGATCAGCCTGCTGACCTTCTCGATCGTCTTCGCCCGCTTCGCACGCCACGCCGATCCCGGCCCGCTTCGCACCGGGCTGTGGCTGCTCGTCGGCGGCGGGGTCTCCGCACTGGGCTGGACGTTCTGGGACGTCGACGACCTCTACGTCCTCGCCACCACCGGCGCCGTCGACGCCGGTGAGGACACGCTTTCGTCGATCCTGGCGGCGCTGAGTGTCGGCCTCGCCGGGGCGGGCGCGACGCTCAGCGTGTGGGGCCCGGCGCTGGCGACCCCGTTCCGCCTGCTCGGCACGTACCGGACCTACCGCCGGATCGAGCCGTTGTGGACCGCGCTGCGCGAAGCCGTCCCGGGAATCGCGCTGGACCCGGGCCCCGGTATGCCCGGCGGGGTCGAATTCGCCTTGTACCGCAGGGTGATCGAGATCCGGGACGGTCATCTCGCGCTCCGCCCTTACTTCGATCCGGACGTCCGGCCCGTCGCGGAAGCCGAGGCCCGCAAGGCGAAGATCCCCGAAGCCCGGGTCCCCGCGACGATCGAGGCCGCCGCCCTGGCCGCCGCTCTCGTCGCCTCCGAGGCGGGCCGCCGGTTCGCCCCCGACGACGTACCGGCGACCTACCTCGATGAACCCGACATCGCCACCGAAGCGGCTTGGCTGGTCGAGGTCACCCACGCCTGGCGGCGGTCCACTGTGGTCGGACGTATCCGGGCCCGGGCGCGCGAAGCGGCCTAGGCCGCGATCGCGGGAACGAGAAACCGAGCCGCTCGGTCCGGAGACCACCGACGACTGACGCGGAAGCTTCGCCACCCCCAGTACGGCGAAGATCGCGGCCGGCGTCGAAGACAGCACCACGTGGACCACGGTCAGGACAGGACCCGTTGGTGTGGAAGGACTTCCCTCGGCCGGGGTCAGACTGTGACGCGCCGCATCGTGGTGAAACCACCGGCCGCGGCGACGCAGACGAGCACCGCGAGGATCCCGGTGATCCCGCCCACGGTCAGCGTGCCGAAGAAGGTGCCGAGCTTCGACCAGGAGTCGGTCCAGGTGAGCACGAGCAAGGCGCCCAGCAGGACCAGGACCTGCGCGGCGGAGAACAGGACCACTCCCAGCACCGCGGCGCGCCGATAGATCAGGCCGTACCACATGCCGTACATGAACATCAGCGTCAGCAGGACGAACGACGTGAGCAGTGTCAGGTACCAGGGCCCGTCGAGCAGCCAGGGCACCCGGAAGTAGTTGAGCTTGAGCCCCCAGCCACCGGTCACCCCCTCGATCGCCTGAAGCACGAGGATGCCCACCGAGTACACCGCGGACAGCCCGGCGACCAGCAGGACGGTGCCCAGGTAGTACGACCGCCTCGACACGCCGAGCGCGAGCCCGAACGGCAGCGACTTCGTCATGCTCACGGCCCCGCTGACGAGCATGAACACGAAGAGCGTGAACAGACCGCCGGAGTAGTTCTCGTGGTCCTCCTGCAGAGTCGCGAAAATGGCAAGATTCACCACGAAGGCGAAGAAGGTGACGCCGACGGGGAGGACGAGGAATTGGAGCCGGTCCACCAGGTGGTAGCGCGCGACGTTGACCAGGGTGTTCATGCGGACGCCTCCTCTGCGGTCTGTCCGTTGGAGGTGTGCACCATCAATTGCTGCAGTGACAACGGTTCCAGCTTCAGGTGCAGGGCCTGTGCCCGCGCCTTGGCCGCCGCGTCGTGCGCGTCGGCGACGGTGACGGAAGCCCGCGAACCGAGCTTGCGGCGGTGCAGCACCCGGTGGCCGGCGACGAAGGTCTCCACCGCCGTGGCGGGTCCGGTGACGGTGGCGGCCGTGCCGCGCAGCTCGTCGGCCGGGGCGTCGAGGACGACACGGCCCTTGTCGATCATCACGACGTGCTCCAGCAGGTCGGCCACCTCGTCGATCAGGTGCGTGGAGAGCAGCACCGTGCGCGGATGGTTCGCGTAGTCGTCGAGCAGGCGGTCGTAGAACAGCTGACGCGCGACGGCGTCGAGACCCGCGTACGGCTCGTCGAGCAGGGTGAGTTCCGCGCGTGCCGCCAGCCCGAGCGTGATCGACAGCGCCGAGCGCATCCCACGCGAGAGCTTCTTGATCGGGCGGTTCAGCGGCAGGTCGAAGTCCCGGAGCAGGTCGTCGGCCAGTTCGGCGTCCCAGTTCGGGTAGAACCACGAAGCCGCGGCGAGCGCGTGCTTCACCTTGAAGTCCGGGAACTGCTGGTCCTCGCGGACGAGCACGAGGCGCCGCAGCACCCGCTCGTTCTCCATGGGGCCCTCGCCGAACACGCGGACCGTGCCGCCGCTGGCGAACTCCTGCGCGGTGATGACGCGCAGGAAGGTGCTCTTGCCGGCGCCGTTGCGGCCCAGCAGACCGGTGATCTTGCCTTCTTCGATGTCGACCGAGACGTCGTCGAGTGCGAGGTGATCGCCGTAGCGCCGGGTCAGGCCGTTCGTGGAAATGGTCGGCGTCATGCGGCGGGTCCTCCGTTCTGGTGTCCGTTCCCGCGGATGAGCGAGATCAGGGTTTCGTCGTTGATGCCGAGGCGCCCGGCTTCGACCAGCATCGGTTCGAGGTACTGCTCGGCGAACCGTTTCCGCCGGTCGGTGAGCAGCTTTTCCCGTGCCCCACCGGCGACGAACATGCCGATGCCCCGGCGTTTCTCCAGCAGGCCGTCGTCGGCCAGCACGTTGATGCCCTTGGCCGCCGTCGCCGGATTGATCCGGTAGAAGGCGGCGAGTTCGTTGGTTGACGGCACGCGTTCCCCCTCGGCCAGGCTTCCCTCGGCGATGTCGTCGGCGATCTGTTCGGCGATCTGCACGAACAGGGGTGTTCCTTCGTCGAGCACGACACCTCCGTTCCCCGTCGTCGTGACCACCGTCAGGTGCGGTGGTTCATTACTAGACTAAGTAACCCACGAACCGGCGCCGGACGCAAGTCGTCTCCGCCGTGCGCACTACTGTGCAATGCGTGGTACCTTCTGTTGCGTAAGACTGGGAGGGACGCGACTGTGGAGATCAGTCAGCTACTCAAAGGCGTACTGGACCTCGCCGTTCTCGCGGTGCTTCGCGGAGAGGACGGGTACGGCTACGACGTGCTCCGAAGGCTCCGGATCGCGGGGTTGCAGGAAGTGGGCGACGCCTCGGTGTACGGAACGCTCCGGCGGCTGTACAAGGCGGGCCTGCTGACGTCGTACGTGGTGCCGAGTGAAGAAGGCCCGCACCGGAAGTACTACAGCCTCAACGAACCGGGTCGACAACGCCTCGAAGAATCGGGGCAGACCTGGCGGACTTTCGCTTCGACAATGAACAGCCTGTTGGGAGAGGCAGCATGAGCACGCAGAGTCCGACCGCCGTGCGGGTGTATCTGGCGAGGGTCAGGAGCGCGCTCGCCGACCTGCCCGAGAGCGAAGTCGAGGAAATCCTCGAGGACGTCCGGCCCCATCTCGCCGAAATGGAAGCGGAACTGGGGGAGAACGCCAAGGTCGACGCGCTGATCGAGCGACTGGGCAGCCCGGAGAGTTACGCCGCCGAACTGCGGGCCTCCGGCGGTTACCCGCCGCGTCCGGCAGAAGCCGCCGACGGCGGCAAGACCGCCTTGCTGAAGGCGAAGACGGGAGTCGGCGGGGCGCGGTTCGCGTTCTGGGGACTGGTGTTTGCCGTGGGCGGGTTCGCGCTGTTCGGCTTCGCGGCCGCGGTGTGGGTGCGGGTGGAACCGTTGGCGGGCCTGCTTTTCGTGGCACCCGTGTTCGCGATCAGCGTCGCCTACGTGATCCGCCGCGGCGTCGGCCCGATCGCGGAACTGCCCGAGGTCGTCAAGTTCCGCGAGACCGCGAAGTCGTTCCAGACCGTCAAGGACGGCAAGGGACTCTCGTATCTCCGCACGCTCAAACCCGCCTGGTGGGTGCTGTGTGCGGCGGTGATGATCTTCTTCGGCCTGCTGCTGGTCCGGCGTGACACCGAAGCCGTGATATTGCTCCCCCTGCTGATCATCGCGGCCGCCGCGGTGATCTGGGCGGGGCCGAAGGTGAAGAGCGACCGGCGGCTGCTGTGGCTGGCCGTGCCGGTCTCGGCGTTCGTCATCGGCAGCATGCTCGGCGGTGCCGGAGCGGCGGTCGACCTGATCACGAATCGGTCCTACGGCGGTGGTTCGTACAACGGTTACGCGCCGAGCTACTCCGACAACTACGGAAACCCGGAGTTGCGGTACGGCAGCAACGACGTGGAGAACATCTACGCGTTCGACGGCGAGGGCAAACCGCTGACCGAGGTCTTCCTCTACGACGAGCACGGCCGTCCGCTGAGCACGGCCCGCTACGCCTGCGAGAAGAGCACCGGCGAGAAGCGGAAGGCCGGCGACGACAACCGTTATCCGCGGCCGCGGCTCGAACGCGGCGTGCAGGACAACGACGGGAATCTCAACGGCTACAACGGCAACCGCGCCTATTGCCAGGAAAAGACCGACGTCCCGTTCAGCGCGGCGATCCCGAAGGGTTCGCCCGTGACGCCGTCCGCCACGACGCAGGCACTGCCTTCCTCCGCCGCGCCGCCGCCGTCCGACTCCACCCAGCCGACGCGCTAGGTGGCCGGGGTGGGGGCGGTCGTCGGGGGCGTCCCCACCCCTTTCCCAGCGTCGCGTACCGAGAAGCCGACCGGCTGAAATGTGCCCCGACATCCCGGTGGTGTGCTTTCCGGGTGCTGACCGGAGTGGAAGTCCTCACGCCGCGCAAAAAGGCCGTCCACGGCTGCGAACGCGGTCAGCGATGTCGACCAGTCCCGCGCCGGACTGGAGAACGACGGCAACGCCTACTACGGACCGGCTTCGACGCGAAGTACCACGGCGGGACGAGCCTCGCCAACCTGCAGACGGCGTGGACCATCGCGACCAAGCCGGCGCGGGACGCGGGCTGGACGACGTCGGTCGGGAACGTGAGCACCGCCGGGCCGGTGACCACAAGGCGCCGGGCTACCTGGCCACCCGGTCGGAGTGCCAGCTTCCGGTTCGTCGAGCGGTGGGAACTCGCCGGGCCGCAGCACATCGGCACCACGCGGCAGATGATCGAGAACTTCATCTGGTTCGACATGGTCGCCCCTGACCTCGAAGTGCGGGAAGGCCCCCTTCGCTGCGAAGGGGGCCTTCCGTGCTCGGTCAGGGTCAGTGGAGGAACGCGCTCCTGGCGGCCAGGTCGGCCAGCAGGGCACGGCCCTTCTCGGCATTGCGCGGCTGGGCCAGGACGTCGTAGCGCCGGGCGACCAGCTGGCTCTGCGAGATGAACCCGCGCTTGTTCTTCGAAGCCGCGTACCCCAGCGCGCCGAAGAGCAGGTTGAACCCGACACCGCCGACGAGGCCGACGAGGATCGGCACCAGCCCGGCGCCCGGGTTCAGCAGGCTCAGCACGAGGCCGAGGAACATACCGAACATCGCACCGGACAGCGCCGAACTGGTCAGCACCTTGCTCCAGCCCATCCGCCCGGCGATCCGCTCGACCAGCATCGGCTCGACCCCGACGATGGTCACGTCGGTGATCGGGAAGTCCGTCCCCGCGAGGTGGTCGACCGCACGCTGCGCCTCGGAGTACGACTCGTACGAGCCGATCGGCCACCCGCTGGGCAGCGTCGGAAGCTGAGCCCTTCCCTGAGGCTCGGTGAACGTGGACTGCTGCGTGAATGCCTGTGTCATTCCTTCTCACCTCTCTTGATCCGTACAACGTTCCCGAGGTACGGATCTCCTCCCGGTCCGGCGGGATTCACAGCATCTTCTCAGCCGGGCATCGCAGACAATCCGCCCAGGGATCAACTACAGTTCGCAATGGATAACGAACTAGACCATTGGTCGAGTTGACCGGTTGGGCGTGACCGGGTAGGAAGAAGCCGCAAAGGTACCGCTTTCGAACCTTTAGGTGAGGCTGATGGCGAACAGGCGCGGCATGCTCACACTGGATCGGCTCCGGGAACTCGTCGAGGACGGCACCGTCGACACGGTGCTGGTGGCCATCACCGACATGCAGGGCAGGCTGCAGGGCAAACGCTGCGCCGCCGAATACTTCCTCGCCGAGGTCGTCCCGCACGCCACCGAAGCGTGCAACTACCTGCTCGCCGTCGACGTCGACATGAACACGGTCGACGGCTACGAGATGTCGTCGTGGGAGACCGGCTACGGCGACTTCGTCCTGCGCCCGGACTTCGACACGCTGCGCCTGCTCCCGTGGCAGGAGGGCACCGCGCTCGTCCTCGCCGACCTCGAACGGGTGCAGGGCGGCGCCGTCGCGCCGTCGCCCCGCCAGATCCTGCGCGGGCAGCTCGACCGGCTGGCCGCGCTCGGTCTCGCCGCCCACGTCGGCACCGAACTGGAGTTCATCGTCTTCGACGACACCTTCGAATCGGCCTGGGACAAGCGGTACCAGGGTCTGCGCCCGGCCAACCAGTACAACGTCGACTATTCGATGCTCGGTACTTCGCGGATCGAGCCCCTGCTGCGCCGGATCCGCAACGACATGGGCGGCGCCGGGCTGTACGTCGAGTCGGCCAAGGGCGAGTGCAATCCCGGCCAGCACGAGATCGCGTTCCGCTACGCCGACGCGCTGACCACCTGCGACAACCACAGTATCTACAAGACCGGTTCCAAGGAGATCGCCGCGCAGGAGGGCAAGAGCCTCACGTTCATGGCGAAGTACGACGAACGCGAGGGCAACTCCTGTCACATCCACATCAGCCTGCGCTCCACCTCCGGCGAGGCCGTGCTGGCAGGCGGCGGTCCCGGCGGGTTCTCCCCGATGATGGAGCACTTCCTCGCCGGTCAGCTCGCCGGGCTGCGCGAGCTCACCTACTTCCTCGCGCCGAACATCAACTCCTACAAGCGTTTCGTCCCCGGCAGCTTCGCGCCGACGGCGGTCGCGTGGGGTACCGACAACCGTACGTGCGCGCTCCGCGTCGTCGGGCACGGCGAATCGCTGCGCACCGAGAACCGGGTCCCGGGTGGCGACGTGAACCCGTACCTCGCGGTCGCCGCGCTGATCGCCTCCGGGTTGCACGGGATCGAGAACGAACTCGAGCTGGAGCCGGAGTTCCAGGGCAACGCCTACGGCTCCGACAAGCCGACCGTGCCGACGACGCTGCGGGAGGCCGCGGCACTGCTCGAGCGGAGCCAACTCGCCAGGTCCGCGTTCGGGGACGAGGTCGTCGACCACTATCTGAACGCGGCGAAGGTCGAGAACGCCGCGTACGACGCCGCTGTCACCGACTGGGAGAGGATCCGTGGCTTCGAACGGCTCTGAGGTCTTGATCGGCCTGACGTCCTATTTGGAGCCCGCGAAATTCCTGGTGTGGGAGACCGAAGCGGCGTTGCTGCACCGCGTCTACGTGGACGGCATCGTCGCGGCGGGCGGGGTGCCGGTCCTGCTGCCGCCGGTGAGCGAGGCGCACGACCGGCTGGTGTCCGCCGTGGACGGTCTCGTGCTGGCCGGTGGCGCCGACATCGAACCGGCCCGCTATGGCCAGGAGCAGCACGCGACGACCTACACCCGGCCGAACCGGGACGCCTTCGAGTTCGGCCTGCTCGAGTCCGCTTTGGCGGCGCGCAAACCGGTTTTGGGGGTGTGCCGGGGGTTGCAGGTGCTCAATGTCGCCCTGGGCGGCACGCTCGCCCAGCACCTCCCGGAGACTTTGGACAGCAGGGATCACCAGCCCGCACCCGCGACCTTCGGCACCACTACCGTGAACCTCGCCGAGGGCAGCCGGACCGCGTCGATCCTCGGCACCGAGGCCAAGGTGCCGTGTTACCACCACCAAGCCATCGACAAGCTCGGTGACGGGTTGGTCCCGGTCGGCTGGGCCGCCGACGGGACCATCGAAGCGGCCGAGCTGCCAGGCGACGACTTCGTGCTCGGCATCCAATGGCATCCCGAACAGAATCCTGAGGACACAAGGCTTTTCGAAGCCCTGGTGCGAGCCGCGAAGGAGCATTCATGACCACGTTCGAGGTGATCAACCCCGCCACCGAAGAAGTGGTGCGGTCGGTCGCGCCGACCTCGGCCGAGGAGACCGACGCGGCGATCGTCCGCGCCCAGGCGGCGTACCCGGCCTGGCGCGCGGTGTCTCCCGGCGACCGGGCACGGCTGCTGCGCCGGTTCGCCGACGCCGTCGACGCCGACATCGAGAACCTCGCCGGGCTGGAGGTCGCCAACTCCGGGCACACGATCGGCAACGCGCGCTGGGAAGCGGGCAACGTCCGCGACGTGCTGACCTACTACTCCGCATCGCCCGAACGGTTGAACGGCACACAGATCCCGGTGCCCGGTGGCGTGAACATGACGTTCCACGAGCCACTCGGCGTGGTCGGCGTGATCGTCCCGTGGAACTTCCCCATGCCGATCGCGGGCTGGGGTTTCGCGCCCGCGCTCGCCGCGGGGAACACCGTCGTGCTCAAACCCGCCGAACTCACCCCGTTGACCGCGATCCGCCTCGGCGAACTCGCCCGCGAGGCCGGGATCCCCGAGGACGTCTTCCAGGTGCTCCCCGGCAAGGGATCCGTGGTGGGGCAACGGTTCGTCGACCACCCGGCGGTGCGGAAGGTGGTGTTCACCGGGTCCACCGAGGTCGGCAAGCAGATCATGGCAGGCTGCGCCGCGCAGGTGAAACGGGTGACGCTGGAACTGGGCGGCAAGAACGCGAACATCGTGTTCGCCGACGCCGATCTGGAAAAGGCCGCGGCCACGGCACCGTACGGCGTGTTCGACAACGCCGGCCAGGACTGCTGCGCGCGGTCGCTCATCCTGGTCCAGGCGAGGGTGTACGACCGGTTCATGGAGTTGCTGGAACCCGCCGTGCGCGACGTCGTCGTCGGGGATCCCCGGCTGGAAGCGACCGAGATGGGGCCGCTGATCTCGGCCGTTCACCACGCGAAAGTGTCGTCCTATGTGGACGAAAGCACGCCGGTGGCGTTCCGGGGCAGCGCGCCCGCCGGACCCGGCCACTGGTTCGCGCCGACCGTCGTCACCCCGCCGGATCTGCGGCATCCGCTGGCCTCCGACGAGATCTTCGGCCCGGTCGTCGCCGTGCTCCCGTTCGCCGAGGAGGCGGACGCGGTGACCATGGCCAACCACACCGAGTACGGCCTGTCCGGCTCGATCTGGACCCGTGACGTCGGCCGCGCCTTCCGCGTCGCACGCGGTGTCGAAGCCGGGAACCTGTCGGTGAACTCGCATTCGTCCGTCCGGTACTGGACGCCGTTCGGCGGCTTCAAGCAGTCCGGGCTCGGCCGCGAACTCGGCCCGGACGCCGTCGATGCCTTCACCGAGACCAAGAACTTGTTCATCAGCACGGAGGAATAATGGTTCAGCGTTTCGAAGGCCGCGTCGCGGTCATCACCGGTGGTAGCAGTGGCATCGGTCTCGCGACCGCGCGACGCCTGGCGAGCGAAGGCGCGAAGGTCGTCATCGGCGACATCTCGGCCGAAGCGGGGGAGGCCGCGGCCGGGGAGGTCGGCGGCCTGTTCGTCCAAGCCGACGTCACCGACGCCGACCAGGTCGAGGCCCTGTTCCAGACCACCGTGGACACTTTCGGCGCGGTGGACGTCGCGTTCAACAACGCCGGCATCTCCCCGCCCGAGGACGACTCGATCCTGACCACCGGCATCGACGCGTGGGAGAGGGTACAGAAGGTCAACCTGACCTCGGTGTACCTGTGCTGCAAGGCCGTGTTGCCGCAGATGCGGCGGCAGGGCAAGGGCTCGATCATCAACACGGCGTCGTTCGTCGCGGTGATGGGCGCGGCGACGTCGCAGATCTCCTACACCGCGTCCAAGGGCGGGGTGCTGGCGATGAGCCGGGAACTGGGCGTGCAGTTCGCGCGGGAGAACATCCGGGTCAACGCGCTGTGCCCGGGGCCGGTGAACACCCCGCTGCTGAAGGAACTGTTCGCGAAGGACCCCGAGCGGGCCGCGCGGCGGCTCGTGCACGTACCGGTCGGGCGGTTCGCCGAACCGGAGGAGATCGCGGGCGCGGTCGCCTTCCTCGCGAGCGACGACGCTTCGTTCATCACGGCTTCGCAGTTCCTGGTGGACGGCGGCATCTCGGGGGCCTACGTCACACCTCTCTGATGCCCCCGCGCTGTCCGTGAAGGCTTCCTTGAGGGACTCCAGGTCCCTCAAGGAGGCCTTCACGGACGTGCCTGCCCGGCCACCCTGCGTGTCCGGGCGGCCGGGACGAAGTGACGTGCTCGGCCAGAAGTAGACGCGTGCCGAACGCGGCAGGTACGGTGTGCGCACAACTACAGACAGGGCCGTTGAGCTGGAGCGGGAGAGCCCCCACGAACGTGGTGGGGCACCGAAGGAGCAAACTCCCCGGAATCTCTCAGGTACCCACTACCGCTTCCGCGAGGCCACTCTGGAAAGCAGGCGCGCAAGAGCGCCTCACCCAAGGTGAAAGCCGCCTTCACAGGCGGTGAAACTCTCAGGTGCCATGACAGAGGGGGAGTTCCCAGCGCACCGGTCTATCCGGCGCCTGACCCAAGGAGCTCCCTTGACCAGTACGTCCTTCGACGACCGGCACATCGGCCCCTCGGAGTCCGAGCAGGCCAAGATGCTCGCCGAGGTCGGCTACGGCAGCCTCGACGCCCTGGTGCAGGCCGCCGTCCCGTCCGCGATCCGGGTCACCCGTGACCTCGAACTCCCGCCCGCCGCGTCCGAAGAGGACGCCATCGCCGAGCTTCGCGCGCTCGCCGCCCTCAACAAGCCGATGACGCAGATGATCGGCCTCGGCTTCCACGACACGGTCACCCCGGCGGTCATCCGCCGCAACGTGCTGGAGAACCCGGCCTGGTACACGGCGTACACGCCGTATCAGCCGGAGATCTCGCAGGGCCGTCTCGAAGCCCTCCTCAACTTCCAGACCATGGTCTCCGAGCTGGCCGGACTCGCCACCGCGAACGCCTCCCTGCTCGACGAGTCCACCGCCGTCGCCGAGGCCGTCATGCTGATGCGCCGCGTGTCGAAGGCGAAGTCGAACAAGGTCGTCCTCGACGCCGAGTGCCTGCCGCAGACCATCGCGGTCGTGCGCACCCGCGCCGAGGCGATGGGCGTCGAGGTCGAGGTCCGGGACCTGCTCACCGGCCTGCCGGAGGAGTTCTTCGGCGTCGTCGTCCAGTACCCGGGTGCTTCCGGCGTGCTGCGCGGCGCGGGCTTCTACTCCGCCATCTCCGAGACCGCGAAGGCCGCAGGCGCGCTGTACACCGTCGCCGCCGACCTGCTCGCCCTCACGCTGGTCACCGCGCCGGGCGAGTTCGGCGCGGACATCGCCGCCGGCTCCACCCAGCGTTTCGGTGTCCCGCTCGGCTACGGCGGCCCGCACGCCGGGTACATGGCCGTCCGCGCCGGGCTCGAGCGGTCGCTGCCGGGCCGCCTCGTCGGTGTCTCCGTCGACGCCGACGGCAACCCCGCCTACCGGCTCGCGCTGCAGACCCGTGAGCAGCACATCCGCCGCGAGAAGGCGACCTCCAACATCTGTACCGCGCAGGTCCTGCCCGCCGTGCTCGCCGCGATGTACGCGGTCTACCACGGTCCGGACGGCCTCAAGCGCATCGCGACCCGTGTCCACGAACTCGCCGCCGGTCTGGCCGGAGCGCTGCGCGCCGGCGGGGTCGAGGTCGTCCACGAGGGCTTCTTCGACACCGTCCTCGCCCGCATGCCCGGCCAGGCCGAAGCGGTCGTCGCCGTGGCCCGCGAGAACGGGATCAACCTCGGCCCGGTCGACGCCGACCATGTCCGCATCGCCGTCGACGAGGTCACCACGCCCGCGATCATCGCCAAGGTGCTCAACGCCTTCGGTGTCGACGCGCCCGCCGCGCAGGCGCAGGCGCTGCCCACCGGCTTGGACCGCGAGAGCGAGTACCTCACCCACGAGGTCTTCCACTCGCACCGCTCCGAGACCGCGATGCTGCGCTACCTGCGCAGCCTGTCCGATCTGGACTACGCGCTCGACCGCGGCATGATCCCGCTCGGCTCCTGCACGATGAAGCTCAACGCCACCACCGAGATGGAGCCGATCAGCTGGCGCGAGTTCGCGGGGATCCACCCGTTCGCGCCCGCCGAGCAGGCCGAGGGCTACCACGTCCTGGTCGAGCAGCTTTCGACCTGGCTGGCCGAGGTCACCGGCTACGACAAGGTGTCGCTGCAGCCCAACGCGGGCAGCCAGGGCGAACTCGCCGGTCTGCTCGCCATCCGCGCGTACCACCACGCGAACGGCCAGGCCGAGCGCGAGGTCTGCCTGATCCCGTCGTCCGCGCACGGCACGAACGCCGCTTCCGCGGTCATGGCCGGGATGCGCGTCGTCGTGGTCAAGTGCACCGACGAAGGCAACGTCGACCTCGAAGACCTGCGCGCCAAGGTCGAGGCCAACCGCGACACGCTGTCGGCGATCATGGTCACCTACCCGTCCACGCACGGCGTGTACGAGCACGGCATCGACGAACTGGCCAAGATCGTCCACGACGCGGGCGGCCAGGTCTACGTCGACGGCGCGAACCTCAACGCCCTGCTGGGCCTGGCGAAGCCGGGTGAGTTCGGCGGCGACGTCTCGCACCTGAACCTGCACAAGACCTTCTGCATCCCGCACGGTGGCGGCGGTCCCGGCGTCGGCCCGGTCGCGGTGCGCGCGCATCTCGCGCCGTACCTGCCGAACCACCCGCTGCTGGAGAAGGCCGGTCCCTCGACCGGTGTCGGCCCGATCAGCGCCGCCCCGTTCGGCTCGGCGTCGATCCTGCCGATCTCCTGGGCCTACGTCCGGATGATGGGCGCCGTCGGGCTCACCGCCGCGACGCAGGTCGCCGTCCTCGCCGCGAACTACGTTGCCAAGCGCCTCAACCAGCACTACCCGGTGCTCTACACCGGCCAGGACGGCCTGGTCGCGCACGAGTGCATCCTCGACCTGCGCGGGCTCACGAAGGAGACCGGCGTCACTGTCGACGACGTCGCGAAGCGCCTGATCGACTACGGCTTCCACGCCCCGACCATGTCGTTCCCGGTGGCGGGGACGCTGATGGTCGAGCCGACCGAATCCGAGGACCTCGGCGAGATCGACCGCTTCATCGAGGCGATGATCGCCATCCGCGGCGAGATCGACGCCGTCGCGCAGGGCCGCTGGACCGCGGACAACAGCCCGCTGCGCAACGCACCCCACACGGCGGAAACCCTGGTCGGCGACTGGGACCTGCCGTATGACCGCGAACTGGCGGTGTACCCCGCCGGGGTGAACCGCAAGGCCAAGTACTGGCCCCCGGTGCGTCGCATCGACGGTGCGCGCGGGGACCGTAACCTCGTCTGCTCCTGCCCGCCGCTCAACGCCTACGAGAACTGAGGCACTTGATGTCGAAAGAGACGTCCCTGCACGGAGTCCACAAAGGACTGGGTGCGCTGTTCACCGACTTCGCGGGCTGGTCGATGCCGATCCGCTATTCCAGCGAACTGGCGGAGCACAAGGCCGTCCGCGAGACCGCCGGCCTGTTCGACCTCTCCCATATGGCCGAGATCGAGGTGACGGGCCCGCAGGCCGCCGACACCCTCGACTTCGCGCTGGTCGGCAACCTGTCCGGCGTCAAGCCGGGCCGGGCACGCTACACGATGGTCTGCGACGCCGACGGTGGCGTGCTGGACGACCTGGTCGTCTACCGCCTCGAGGACGAGAAGTTCCTGGTCGTGGCCAACGCGGGCAACGCCTCCGTCGTCGCCGAAGCGCTGGCCGAGCGGGTCTCCGGGTTCGACGCGGTCGTGAACGACAAGTCCGAGGACGTCGCGCTGATCGCCGTCCAGGGCCCGAAGGCCGTCGAGATCCTCGGCGCCGTCACCGACGCCGACCTCGGCGCGCTCAAGTACTACGCGAGCGTCCCGGCCGTCGTGAAGGGTCACGACGTCCTGCTGGCCCGCACCGGTTACACCGGCGAAGACGGCTTCGAACTGTACGTCCCGGCGGGTGAGGCGCCCGCCGTCTGGCGCATCCTCACCGAGGCCGGCGAGCCGCACGGCCTGCTCCCGGCGGGTCTCGCCTGCCGCGACACGCTGCGTCTCGAAGCGGGAATGCCGTTGTACGGCAACGAACTCAGCCTCCAGCTGAGCCCGTTCGAGGCAGGTCTCGGCCGCGTCGTCAAATTCGAGAAGCCGGGCGACTTCGTCGGCAAGGCCGCACTCGAGGAACTGTCCGAGAAGGATGTCCCCCGGGTGCGCGTCGGGCTCAAGGGCGCCGGTCGTCGCGCGCCGCGTCACGGCTACACCGTCCTGTCGGGCGAGACGGAGATCGGCGAGGTCACCAGCGGTGCCCTGTCGCCGACGCTGGGCTACCCGATCGCCATGGCGTACGTGGACCGTGAGCACGCCGAGCCCGGCACCGAGCTTTCCGTCGACATCCGGGGCCGTATCGAGCCCGTCGAGGTCGTCGCCCTGCCCTTCTACTCCCGCGCCTGAAAGGCCCTTTCGCAACCATGAGCATCCCCCAGGACCTGAAGTACACGAAGGAACACGAGTGGCTGAACGTCGTCGACGGCGTCGCCACCGTGGGCATCACCGCCTTCGCCGCCGAGTCGCTCGGTGACATCGTGTTCGTCCAGCTTCCCTCGGTCGGCGACACCGTCACCGCCGGCGAGGTGTTCGGCGAGGTCGAGTCGACCAAGTCGGTCAGCGAGCTGTACGCGCCCGTGGACGGCGAGGTCGTCGAGGTGAACGAGGCCACAACGGACACCCCCGAGCTGATCAACTCGGACCCGTACGCCGAAGGATGGCTCCTGAAGGTGCGTCTGTCCGGCGACGTGCCCGCCCTGCTCGACGCCCAGGCCTACGCCGTGCTCACCCAGGAGAGCTGATCCCATGACCAACGCTTCCGTGTTCAACGCGGGCCTGTCCGACGTCGACCCCGAGGTCGCCGCGGCCGTCGCCGCCGAACTCGACCGCCAGCAGTCGACCCTGGAAATGATCGCGTCGGAGAACTTCGCCCCGGTGGGCGTGCTCGAAGCGCAGGGTTCGGTGCTGACCAACAAGTACGCCGAGGGTTACCCCGGCCGCCGCTACTACGGCGGTTGCGAGCACGTCGACGTCATCGAGCAGCTGGCGATCGACCGCGCGAAGGCCCTGTTCGGCGCCGAGCACGCCAACGTCCAGCCGCATTCGGGCGCGCAGGCCAACGCCGCCGCCATGGTCGCCGTGCTGAACCCCGGCGACACCATCCTCGGTCTCGACCTCGCCCACGGCGGGCACCTGACCCATGGGATGAAGATCAACTTTTCCGGCAAGCTCTACAACGTCGTCGCGTACCACGTCGACAAGGAGACCGGGATCGTCGACGTCGAGGAGATCGAGCGCCTCGCCAAGGAGCACAAGCCGAAGCTGATCATCGCCGGCTGGTCGGCGTACCCGCGTCAGCTCGACTTCGCCGAGTTCCGCCGCATCGCCGACGAGGTCGGCGCGAAGGTCATGGTCGACATGGCGCACTTCGCCGGTCTCGTCGCCGCCGGGCTGCACCCGAGCCCGGTGCCCTACGCGGACATCGTCACCACGACCACGCACAAGACCCTCGGCGGCCCGCGCGGCGGCATCATCCTGTGCCGCCAGGACCTCGCCAAGAAGATCAACTCGGCGGTGTTCCCCGGTCAGCAGGGCGGCCCGCTGGAGCACGTCATCGCCGCCAAGGCCGTCGCGCTGAAGGTCGCCGCGAGCGAGGAGTTCCGCGAGCGCCAGCAACGTGTCCTCGAAGGCGCGAAGATCCTGGCCGACCGCCTCTCGCGCACGGACTGCGCCGAAGCGGGCGTCCGCGTGCTGACCGGCGGCACCGATGTGCACCTGGTGCTCGTCGATCTGGTCAACTCGACTTTGGACGGTCAGCAGGCCGAAGACCGGCTGCACTCGGTCGGCATCACGGTCAACCGCAACGCCGTCCCGTTCGACCCGCGCCCGCCGATGATCACCTCGGGCCTGCGGATCGGCACACCGGCGCTGGCCACCCGCGGCTTCGGTGCGGAGGACTTCACCGAGGTCGCCGACATCATCGCCGAGGCGCTGCGCCCGGACTTCGACGAGGCGCTGAGCCAGTCGCTGTCCGCCCGGGTCGAACTGCTGGCGAAGAAGCACCCGTTGTACGCGGACCTCAACCGATGAGTGCGCTTCCCGAAGGCCGCAAACTTCTCCGGCTCGAAGTCCGCAACGCGCAGACTCCGATCGAGAAGAAGCCTTCGTGGATCAAGACGCGCGCGCGGATGGGTCCGGAGTTCACCGAGCTCAAGGGTCTGGTCAAGCGTGAGGGCCTCCACACTGTGTGTGAGGAGGCGGGTTGTCCCAATATCTACGAATGCTGGGAGGACCGTGAGGCCACCTTCTTGATCGGTGGGGATCAGTGCACGCGGCGGTGTGATTTCTGTCAGATCGACACGGGCAAACCGGCCGAGCTGGACACGACCGAGCCGCGCAAGGTCGCCGAGAGTGTCCAGGCGATGGGGTTGC
>JAEBEO010000037.1:0-42905 GCA_049998115.1 Amycolatopsis sp. cmx-4-19
CGTGGGCGGGTCGCGGCGGCGGCAGACCCGGATCCTGCGGGGTTTCGAGACGCTACCGGCCGCGCTCGCCTAACAGCCTCGTGAGTGGTAAGTGTCGTTCTAACGACACTTACCACTCACGACCCGCGCGCGCTCAGAGCACCTCGAAGTTCGCCATCATCGCCATGTCCTCGTGTTCGGCGTTGTGGCAGTGGAAGACGTAGCGGCCGCGGTAGCCGTCGAAGCGCGCGATGACCTCCGCCGACTCGCCGGGGCTCAGGTCGACGGTGTCCTTGATCCCGCCGTCGAACGGCCCGGGTGGACGGCCGCCGCGGGAGAGGATCCGGAAGCCGACCAGGTGCAGGTGCACGGGGTGGTGGATGTCGGCGACGAACCGCCAGATCTCCGTGTCACCCAGCCGGGGGCTCGCCGACATGTGGTCCGGCGAGAACGGTTCGCCGCCGATCACCCAGCCCGCGCGGCCGTGGACGGTGCCGGCGCGGAACGAGAAGTCGCGGATCGTCGTGGCTTCCGAGCGGTCGAGGGGCGCGATCGTACCGAGCTTGGCGGGAACCCGGCTTTCGTCGGGCGCTCGCCGGGTGACGACGAACCGCATCACCCGCGCGGTCGAGCCGGTCCCGACGCGGTTCACCAGCGTGACCTCGGTACCGACCGGATATCGGCCGAAGTCGACCACGACGTCGTACCGTTCGGCGGGCGCGACGGGGAGGTGGTCGTGCTCGCGCGGTGCTTCGAGGAGCCCTTGGTCACTGCCGATCTGCACGAATCCGCCGCCACCGGGAGGCGGCGGATCCAGGGCGAGGTCGTAGCGGCGGGCGTTGGAGCCGTTGAGGACACGGAGCCGGTACTTGACGGCGGCCACCTCATGGACCGGCCACGGCGCGCCGTTGACGAGGACGACGTCGCCGAAAACGCCTTCCACGAAAGCACTTTCGACTCCCGGGGTGGTACGGAGTGTCCGGTCGAGCGAGGGGTAGGCGAAGGTGCCGTGTTCGTCGAAGGAGCGGTCGGCGATCATCAGCGGTAGTTCGCGCTCACCGGACGGGAGCCCCAGCGCGTCTTCCTCGTCGTCGCGGATCAGGTGGAACCCGGCGAGCCCCCGGTGCACGGCGGGACCGGTGAAATCCATGCGGTGGTCGTGGTACCACAGGGTCGCGGCCCGTTGCCGCAGCGGGAAGACGTAGTCGCGTTCACCGTTCGCGACCCGGGCGCGGGTGTCGACCATGCCATGCCCCGCGTGCCCGGCGTCCCAGCCGGACAGCGGGAGGACGAGGTCGGTCGGATAGCCGTCGGACTCGGCGGGGGTGTGCCCGCCGTGCAGGTGGACCACGGTCGGCACGGGAAGTTCGTTGCGATGGCGGATCACCGTTGTCCGATCCCGCCGCGATTCGATCGTCGGACCGGGGAAGATCCCGTCATAACCCCAGATCGGCGTCTGTACACCGGGAAGGATCTCGGCCGTCGCCGCCCGTTGGGTGATCGTGTAGTGGTCGGCGGTGTCCGTCCTCCGAGGACGGAGGACCGGCGGGATCGGCAACGGGACCCGGAACGGCTCGGGCAGCGGGATGCCGCTGCGCAGCAGCTCACCGGTGCCCGGCGAACCCCGCGCGAGCAGTCGGGGAGCGACGAGCCCGGTGGTCAGGAGGACACCCCCGCCCCCGGCGAGCCCGAGGAACGTCCGCCGGGGAAGACGACGGCTCATCGGCTCGCCCGCCAGGTCTGCGGGCGCCAGACGGCGATGGTCGCCAGCGCCGTCCCGACGACGAGCGCGACGCCGAGCGGGATGTGGAGATCCAGCGCGCCGTCCGTCCCGGCGAAGTACTGCGCGGTCTCGCCCGCCGCGAGGAGCAGGCTGACCCAGAACAGCCAGCGCGGTCCGCGGACCAGCCACAGCGCCAGCGCCGCCAGGATCTGCGCGTAGGCGAGGAAGGACACGGCGTCGGCACCCATCCGGTGCAGCGAGAGCATGTCGTAGTCGCCGCCCAGGTAACCGCCGGCGAAGATCGGCTGGCCGATGATCGCGACGGCGTGGGCGCTCACGAGCACCCGGTTCAGCACCAGCGTCCCGTTCGCCTTCCGGCTCGGGGTAGTCACGGTTTCACTCACGTCGGAGAACGTAAGAGCAGACGCCTTATGCTGTCCAAGACAAGATTGGTTATCTGTTCATAACAGATGGGGTATCAGCAGTGGATCTCCTGGCGCTCCGGTACTTCCAGACGGTCGCCCGGCACGAGCACGTCGGCCGTGCCGCCGAGGAGCTGCGTGTCGCGCAGCCTTCGCTCAGCCGGACCCTCGCGCGGCTGGAGGCCGACCTCGGCGTCCCACTGTTCGACCGGCACGGGCGCCGGATCCGGCTCAACCGGTTCGGTGCCGCGTTCCTCCGCCGCGTCGACCGGGCGCTGGCCGAACTCGACGACGGTCGTCGGGAACTGGACGACGCCGCCGGGTTGGAACGCGGCGTCGTCACCGTCGCGGCGGAGAGCCTGCTGGTGCTCACCGAGCCGGTCCGCACTTTCGTCCCCGATCATCCGCGGGTGGACGTGCGGTTGTCCCAGGCGCCGGCGGCGGGCATGTCGGAGCGGCTGCGGACCGGCGAGGTCGACCTGTGCGTCACGTCGCAACCCTTGTCCGGCAAGGGAATCCGCAGTCGCGTGCTGCTGGACGAACCCGTCAGGCTGTGCGTGCCGGAAGGGCATCGACTCGCCGGGCGCGGTCGTGTCGGCCTCGCCGACCTGGCAGGCGAGCCGGTTCTCACCACCCGTCCGGGCTACTGGCAGCGCGAACTCGCCGAACACCTCTTCGCGAAAGCCGGACTGGAGCTCGATATCGTCTGTGAGGGCGACGAGGCGGCGGTGCTGTTCCAGCTCGTCGGCGCCGGTCTCGGCATCGCGTTCGTCCCCGCGATGGGATGGCGCGCGGACACCGGCACGACCGTGGCCTGGCTCGACGTCGACGATCCGGAGTGCCGCCGCGTCCTCAGCGTGGCGTGGCGCGAGGACACGTATCTTTCCGTCGCGGCGCAGCGGTTCCGCGATCACGCCATCGCGTGTTTCCACACCGGAACCGGGCCCCGGTCGGACTGACCGGGGCCCGGCTTCGAGGTGTCTTACGGGTTGAGGGTGACGCCGTAGGCGCTCAGGGCCTCGCCGACCGGCTGGAAGTACGAGGTCCCGCTGCCCTTGCCGGAGGTGATGCCCAGGCCGACACTGCCGGAGAACAGGCAGCCGCCCGAGTCGCCGGGGTTGACCAGCGCGTTGGTCTGGATCAGCTCGTACACCGAGCCTTCGGCGTAGTTCACCGTGACGTTCAGCCGCTGCACCGAACCCGAGGTAAGGCGGGTGGTGCTGCCGCTCTTGCTGATCCGCTGCCCGACGGTCGCGGCGGCGGAGGAGGAGATCTTCTGGGTCGAACCGTTCCACAGGGTGACCGCGCCCGGGCCGCTGCCGGAGGTGTTGCGGATCAGGCCGTAGTCGTTGTTCGGGAAGCTGGCGCCCTGCGACGGGCCGACGTTCCACTGCGAGACCGCGCGCGTGCAGTGGCCGGCGTCGAGGATGTAGTTCTGGCCGCCCTTGTTGGTGTTGAACCCGACCGAGCAGCGGGTGCCGCCGCCGGTGATGGCCTCACCGTTGTAGATCGCGGTGTGCATCTCGCCGGAGGTCCGCTCGACGCGGACCCGGTCGCCGAGCGACCGTGCGGCCTTCAACAGGGCTTCGGTGCCCTTGGCCGCGTCGGACACGGTCAGCACGACCTGGTTCGACTTCGGGTCGAGCCCGATCGACGTATGGGTCACCGTGGGCAGTGCCTGCAGGGCGTCCTGCGCGCTCGTCAGCGCCGCGGTGGAGTGCTTGACCACCTTCGCCTGCGCGCCGGTCGCCTTGACCTGCTCCGCGGCGGCCTGGTCGAGAACGTTCACCACCGGTTTGGCGGCCTCGTCGAGGTAGCCGTCGGCGGCACGGCTGCCGAGGGCGGCCGTGACACTCTGCACGGTCTCGACGCTGGCCTTCTGCGTCCGCAGCAACTCGACGGCCGCGGCTTCGCTGACTCCGGCGTCCGAAGCGAGGGAGGTGACCGCTTCGTGCTGCACGGTGGGGGAGTAGCCCTCGATGGTGGTGGCGGTCGCCGTGGACGGGGCGAGGAAGCCGATGACCGCGGCCGCGGCCACGAGTGTGGTGGCGGAGCGAGCGAGTAGAGGATGGCCCGGGGACGGTGTGCGCATACCGGTGGCTCACTTTCGCGAGGAGGGCCCGGCGCGAAGGGTGGCCGCGCCGGACACAGTGGCTGGCCGGGCACGACGTGGTGACCGACACCGGTGTTCCGGTGCCGATCAGGGTGATCGACGACACCGGGCGCAGATACCGACTTTCGTTGGACAGGAAGAAAGATAGGTACCGGACCTTCGGCCTACCGGGGTATCCGCGCACTGCAAACGGCCCCCGTGTTCACACGATTGGTCTAAACAACAGGTTCCGGAGTCGATCTAGCCGGCGTGCGCCGCGAGTGCCCGGATCGGGGTCCCTACCCTTCGGCGAACGAGCCGTCGAACGCCAGCCGGGCGAAGCGTTCCCCGATGCGGCGGTGAGTGGCGGCGTCGGGGTGGAGTTCGTCGGGCAGGGGCAGTTCGGCGTTGTCCTCCTCGCCGTAGAGTTCGAGGCCGTCGAGATAGCTCAGGTGGGGGTCGACTCGCTCTTCGACGATGCGGGTGAGCTCGCCGCGGATCGTGGTGAGCGTCAGCTTCCCCATCGCGGTCTCCGCCGGGTCGCCGGTGGCGACGAACCGCACCTTTCCCTCCGCGAGGGCGGCGGTGTCCGGGAAACTCGGCCCCGGCGTCCGCTCGTGGATGGGGCAGTGAAGGGGGGAGGCCACCAGCAGCGGTGTCGTCGGATGTCCTTCCCTGATGGTGTCGAGGAAACCGTGGACGGCCGGGCCGAACGCCCGTGCCCGCATCGCGTCGGAATTGACGAGGTTGATGCCGATCTTGACGCTGATCAGGTCGGCGGGGGTGTCCCGCATGGCCCGCGCGGTGAACGGGTCGAGCAGCGCGCCGCCGCCGAACCCCAGGTTGACCAGTTCCACTCCGCCCAGTCTCGCGGCCAGCACCGGCCAGATCCCGGTCGGCGTGGCCGCGTTGGAGCCATGGCTGATCGAACTGCCGTGGTGCAGCCACGTCCTGCGACCGCCGGACTGTGCACTGTGGACGGTTTCGTCGGTGCGCAAGGCGACCAGCAGGGTGGTCTCGTCGTGGGGGAGCCAGATCTCGACGGTCTTCTCGTCGCCGGACAGCCCGGGGAAACGCAGGGTCCGCACCGGACCCGGCTGGGAACGCGCTGTCCCGGCGACCATGTCGATGGTCAGCGTGTCGCCGTCGGGCGCGGAAGCCTGCCCCGCGAGCCGTCCGTCGACGAGCAGTTCGTACACGCCGTCGGGCCGGGGTGGCGCTCCGGCGTAGACCCGTTTGGTGGCGATGACGTCCAGCTCGACGAGCGTGGCGCGGGTGCGGAAAGCCAGCCGTACACCGGAAGGCTGCGACTCCGCCATCGCCAGCCGGCCGTCGGGGATCTGTCGCCGGGCACGTCCGGGCAGCCGGTGGGGGAGTGCTCCGCGCTCGGTGTGCTCCAGGTCCAGCGCGCCGCGGACGAGGTCGGTGGTGATGGGGGTGGTGATCATTTCTCCGGTCGTTTCGTTCGGGGCCAAGCGCGCAGGAGGACGTCGAGCGCGTCGAGGATTTCGGCCCAGCTTTCGCGGGAATCGGGCGAGCTGTGGCCGAAGCCCCCGGCGGATTCCAAACCGACATAGCCGCTGAAGACGCTGCCCAGCAGCCGCACGGCATGCGTCCGATGCGGTTCGGCCAGGTCGTAGCCGCGCAGGATCGCCCGCATCAGATGCGCGTGCCGCACGCCGGCGCTGGTGGCCGCGGTCTCGGGGGCGAGCCGGAACCGGGCGGCGGTGAACCGGCCCGGATGCGCCATGGCGTAGTCGCGGTGGACGTTCGCCAAGGCGATCAGCGCGTCCTTGCCCGCCAGCCCGGCCACCGCCGAGGAAGCGAGGTCGGCCAGTTCCTCCAACGCCAGCAAGGCGATCCCGGTCTTCAGCTCGTGGGCGTTCTTCACGTGCGAGTACAGGCTCGCCGTCTTGACGCCGCACCGTTTGGCGAGCTCTGTCGGGGTCACCTGCTCGAAGCCGATCTCGTCGGCCATCTCCGCTCCTGCCAGGACCACCCGTTCCGTGGTCAACCCCGCTCGCGCCATGGCCGCCACGTTACCATAGTCCATTCTGGACTTGCCTAACCCTATTAGGAAACAAACCTGGGTTCGGTAGCGGCGTGCCCGCCGGAGGCTGGAACAGTCGAACGGAGGTGAGCGTGATGAACACAGTGGACCCGGCCAAGGCCCGGCATGACCGCATCGAGCGCCGACGGGGAGACCGTCGGCTGCTCGTCGGCGCGGTCGTGGCCTCGGCCGCCGCCCTGCTCTGCGGATTCCTGACCGGACGTGGCTTCGGAGCGATCTTCGAGCAGTTCCGGACCATGGCCGTCGACAGCGTCTTCGACGACCGCGGGGACGAAGATCCACCGTACGAGGCGATCTGGGGGACCCTCGGCCTGCTCGGCAGCATGGCCGCCGGAGCGCTGGCCGGTGCTGCCACCCGGGGCTACCAAGGGCGGCCGAAGTCACCCGCGTTCCCGGCCGTGCTGATCTTCGCGGCGAGTACCTTCGGGTTCTGGGCTTCCTCGCGGGAGTGGCTTCCGCCGCTCGCCGTCGGCGTCGCGGTCGACCCGGTCTTCCACACGGACGAAAAGTGGGGATTCTGGGGATGGCTGCTGTACTACGCGGACTGGTGGGCGCCGACGTTCCTGCTCGTCCTGACACTCCTCTCCCTGTGGTACGTCGTCCGTTCCTCCCGCCAACACACCGAAATGGTCCGGACCAGGGACCGGCTCCTGACATCCGGATGGCGCGTGCCCGCCCACATCGTCGAGGTGAAGCTGCGCCTGGGAGGCGACGAATCGGGAACCCGTGTCGTCGGCGCGACCGTCACCGTGTCGTTCGTCGACCCCGCCGGCGTCCGGCACTGGACGACTCGCCGCACGTCGGACACCACGATCGCCGCCGTCGAAGTGCTGTTCGACCCGGCGGCACCCGCCGACGACAAGAAGATCTTCGTGGCGCTCCGGCGTCACCCCGCCCTGAGTGACTGGCTGCCCGCGGACTGAGCCCGCCCCGAAAGTCTGGAGTTACGTTCATGACGGCTGTCCAAGCCCCCGCCCGGCTCGGGCCGGTCGCCCTCTTCCGGGGCTTCCTGGCCGGGGCTGTCATCGGGATGACGCTGACCACCTTCATCGTCGGCATCATCATCGAGAAGACCCCGCTGATCATCGCCGCACTGACCCTCCCGGTCGTCTACGGTGTCGTCCTCTTCGTCGCCGGGATACCGCGCCGTGCCCGGGAGGCGACCATCGTCCCGGTGGTCGCGCTCGCCAAGATCGAGAGTGTCCGGGCGGGCGGCACCGAAACCGGCGACGTCCCGGTCGATTTCGTCCTCACCGTGGCACCCGACGGCGCGGCGACCTTCCGCACGGAGATCACCCACGGCGTCAACCTGATCGACCTTTCGGACTACCGGCCCGGCCGCGTCGTCCTCATCCAGTACCCGCCAGGCCTGCCGTGGAAGGCGAAGGTCGTGGAGCGGATGTCGCCGGAGTGGGAGCGAAGGGTGGCCGAAGCCGCCATCGACTCCGCTCCGGAGTCCAGTCTGGTGGCCGCGCCGCCGGAGGGCTGCGCGGTCAGCGCGCTCATCCTGCTCGGCATCCTGCTCAGCGCGGCGGCCGTCCTGCTGGCGTACCGCGCGGAACTGTTCGGCCCGGAGGCGCGGACGGAATCGGAGCCCTCGGAGACCTCGGAGACCTCGGAGTCCTCGACGTCGTCGAGCGTGACCACGTCCACGTCGGGCTCTGCCACGGTCACCGTCGACCGATCCCTGCTGGGTGATGGAGAACTGCGCCGCGCCATCGACTCGCTGGCGCGGAGCGCGGACGTTTCGCAGGTGGTCACCGTGGTCGTCGAAGAACGGCGGCTGACCGTGGTCTTCGCACCGAGCGAGGCCCAAGTTCCGCGGTTCGACCTGCGTGCCCTCGCCGTCGACCGCGTCCCGGCACTGGTCCGGCGGGGCACGACCACCCTCGACGTCGGGGCGCCGCAGACCTGGCAGGTGACGGCCGTCCCGTTCGGGACCGACGTCTCACTTCGCGTCATCGTGACCGGGCCGCAGGGCAGCGGCTCGATGGCGGACGGGGGATAGGGGCCTTCAGGACGGCACGGCCACCCCGGGTGTCCGGCGCTTGGCCTGCCGCTGAACACTGGCCCCGGCCGCTGGACTTCGCCTTTCGTCACCGGTAAACCAGAAACCCGTGACCTCCGCCCAACGCCGCCACGCCGGCGCCCTCGCCGTCCTGCTGCTCACGTTGGCGGGCTTCGCCGCGCCGGCCGCCGCCGCCGCCACGAACCTCAAAGTCCTGAGCTTCAACATCTGGATGCGTGGTTCCCACGGCGGGATCGGCGCGGTGGTCGACCAGATCCGCGCGTCGGGCGCGAACGTGGTGGCGTTGTCCGAGACCGGCGGCGGTGCCACCGAGGCGATCGCCGACGCGCTGGGCTGGCAGCACACCGAACCCGGCTGGGACATCGACGTGCTCAGCGCGCTGCCGATCCAGGCCACCGACTGGAAGTCGTGGAGCGACACGGGCGCGCGGGCCATCACGGCGAAGATCGCCGGAGTGTGGGTCTACGCCATCCATCTCGACTACACGAAGTACGGTCCGTACAACGCGTGCTTCGACAAGGACGGCATCGGCACGATCCTCGCCGACGAGACGAACCGCCGTCGTCAGGCCGAGCAGATCGCGGAGTGGACGGGCAGCAGCCCCGGTATCGTCGCCGGCGATCTGAACAGCCCGTCCCACCAGGACTGGACAGCGGCAGCGAAGGCCAAGCACTGCGGCTACGAAGTGGCCTGGCCGACGACCAAGGCGTTCACCGCCCGCGGTTTCACCGACTCGTACCGGAAACTGCGGCCCGACCCCGTCGCCGACCCGGGCGACACCTGGTCCCCGGTGGTGAAGGACAACCAGGGCAGGCCGGAGCCGCAGGACCGGATCGACTTCGTCTTCTACCGCGGCGGTTCGATCACGCCGTCCGCGAGCCGCACCTTCGGCGGCGGGACCGGCTGGCCGTCGGACCACCTCGCCGTGCTCAGTTCCTTCACGGTTTCCTGACCAGGGGCGGGATTCGCCGAGCTTGCCGTGATCGCCGGACATGGTCAGGCTCCGTGCTTTCCGGGTGCGGCACTGCCGGAGTACTCGCCGAGGTCGGACACCAGCCTGGTCAGTTCGGCGTCGTTGTCGTAGCGGCGCTGGTGCAGTTCGGCGATCTTCGCGGCCATCTCCGGGTCCGGGTCGTCGGTGACGTCGAAGGACGCGAACTTGTCGACCAGCGGCAGGCCGACCCGGTCGGTGTTCCGGTGCGCGGGGTGGATGAGGTATTCCCAGTAGCCGTCGAGGTCTTCGATCGCGAAGACGGCGCCCCATTCGTACTCACCGCCGAAGTCGCGGCCGACGACGAAGGATTTCACCGACGGGATGACGCGGCCCTGGTTGCGGAGGCTCTCCAGGGCCTCCTCGATCTGCTCGGGGGAGGCGTCGGGACGAAGGGTGAAGCGGTTGCCGTGGTAGATCATCGTGCTTCCTTTCGGTTGTTTCGGTTCGCGCGGAGTGCGGCGAGTGCCGCCCCGGCCGCCATCGCGACGCCGGTCGAGGTGAAGGTGTCGGCGATGCCGATGGCCTGCGCGACAGTGCCCGCCGTACCGATCAGGAGCCGGCCGGCGCCCAGGAGCGCGGCGCTGAGGGTGGTGATCGCGGAGGGGCTCACCCGGTTGCGCAGACGAGGGAAGGCCAAGGCGCCGGCCACGCTGGTCAATGTCGCCGCGGCCAGCACCGTGGCGCGGGCCCGCCAGGTCGGCGTCAGGGCGTCCGCCTGGGGTTCGGTTCTGTTCGTCACGCCATCGACCTCGCAGCGGCGCCCGGCGGTTCGCGTCGGTGAAAGTCGCCTATGTTCGCGGGCCCGGCATCGGCAAGAGCACGCCGTGACGGACGCCGCCCCTCGGCCCGGTGAGGCCGGAACGCCCGCACTGGTAGAAATGTCCGATGCGGGATTTCGTCAAGGGTTTCCGGATGTTCGGGCGTGGCCTGGGCATCCTGCTGCGGTCGCCGAAGCTGCTGCTGATCGGGGCGTTACCCGCGGTGCTGACCACGGTGTTGCTGCTCGGCGGCGTGGTGGCGCTGGCGTTCTGGGTCGATGACCTCTCCGCGCTGATCACCCCGTTCGCGGACGACTGGGAAACGGGCCTGCGGACGGCGGTGCGCGTGGCGGCCGGGGTCGCCGTGTTCGCGGTGGCCTTGACCATCGCCATGATCGGGTTCACGGCGATCACCCTCGCCGTCGGCGGGCCGTTCTACGAGCACATCGCGGAGAAGGTCGAGGACGACCTCGGCGGCGTTCCCGCAGCGGTCGACCTGTCGGGCTGGCGGTTGCTGGTGATGGGGCTGCGGGACGGTCTGCTCCTGGTCCTGCGCTCGCTGATGTTCACGATCCCGCTGCTGATCGCGGGGTTCATCCCGGTGGTGGGGCAGACCGTCGTGCCGCTCCTGCTGGCGTTGGTCACGGCGTGGTTCCTCGCGCTGGAACTGATGGCCGTGCCGTTCTACCGGCGCGGGATGGATCTGAAGCAGCGCCGCCAGGTGCTGCGCCGGCATCGCGCGCTCGCCCTCGGGCTGGGCCTTCCCGTGTCACTGCTGTGCCTGATCCCGTTCGCCGCGCTGATCGTGATGCCGGTCGGGTTCGTCGGCGGCGTCCTCGTCGCCCGTGAGGTCCTCGCGGCGAACGCGGTGGATCAGACGCTCCGGGTGACCTGAGATCGTTCGTGTGCTTCGCGAAGCACGCTGAGGAAGGTGTCGACGGTTTCCGCCCCCGAGATGCCGAGGGCGCGGTCGAAGACGAAGAACGGTGCGCCGCCGGCACCCAGCTGCCTCGCCTCGCGAGCGTCCTCCCGGACGGCTTCCGCGTAGTCGTCTCCGGCCAGGACCTGGCGGGTCTCTTCTTCGGGCAGGCCGATTTCGACGGCCAGCCGGACGAGGGTCTCGGTGTCGTCGAGGATCTCGCCGTCGACGAGCAGCGCGTGCAGCAGCCGTTCGTGGGCGCGTGCCCCGAGCCCGCGTTCGCCCGCGAACTGAGCGATCCGGTGGGCGTCGAAGGTGTTGCACATGTACGCGCTGTCGAAGTCGTACTTCAGGCCCTCGGTCGCCGCGGGCTCGTTGACCCGTTCGACCATCGATTTCACCTCGGCGAGTGGCCTGCCCATCTGCTCGACGAGGGCCTCGTAGAGCGGCCGGGCGGCGTCGCGGGGGTAATGCGGGGCGAGCTGGAAACTGCGCCACACGACCTCGACGTCGTCGCCGTGCTCGAACTGGCCGATCGCCTTGTCCAGACGACGTTTGCCCAGGTAGCACCACGGGCACCCGACATCGGACCACACCTCTACGCGCATCATGGGGCCTTCCGGTTCGCGGGAACCACGCCCGCATCGATCTGTCTGATAGATGGTCTCACGGCAAGATTATCTGAACCGGCAGGCTATGCGCTAGCATGGGCCGGGTGACAGGTTCGACGGTCGGTGCGCTCCCGGTGGGGCTGGACGACAATCTCGGTTGGCTGCTCGCCCAGGTGTGCCGTGCCCACGGATCCGTGCTGGAGCGCGCGGTCGCCGGTATCCCGCATGGTCTGCGCGGGTTCCAGGCCCTGTGCGGTGCCGTGCACGAGAGCGCGCGGAACCAGGCCCAGCTGGGCAGGCAACTGGACATCGACCGCACCGTGATGGTGTACCTGGTCGACGACCTGGTCGCGGCCGGACTGGTCGAACGCACGATGGATCCGTCGGATCGGCGGAACAAGCTGATCAGGGGGACCGAGGCGGGCCGGGCCCGGCTGGAGGAGACCCGTGCCGCGATCCTGGCCGCGGAGGCGGCGGTGCTGTCCCCGCTCGCCCCGGAGGATCAGGACCGGTTCCGGGAGATGCTGCGCACCGTCGTCGCGCACAATCTGAGCCTCGCTGCCGAATCGGAATGAATTTCGGGGGTCCACAATGGAGTGTCATTGTGGACCCGGAAATTCTTGACAGGCCGTCGGTGCCGCTGAATCATTGTCGGTATGTCGAATGACTCTTCCCTTTCCCTGTCCGATGAATTCGCCGGAAAACGTGCTGTCGTAACCGGGGGGACCCGGGGTATCGGTGCCGCGATCGTGGCGCGGCTGGCGGCGTCCGGCGCCAAGGTCGCCACCTCGGCGCGAACCGAGAAAACCGATATGCCAGAAGGAGTTCACCTGGTCGTCGCCGACGTCGGCACCCGGCAGGGCGTCGACGACCTGGCCACCGCGGCACTCGATCTGCTCGGCGGCGCAGACATCCTGGTGAACAATGTCGGCGAGTCCAGTATTTATCCGGACGGGCCGATGAGCATTCCCGACGAGGAATGGGTGCGGTGTCTGGAAGTCAATTTCCTTTCCGCGGTCCGGATGGACAGGGCATTGCTTCCCGCGCTGACCGAGGCCCGCGGTTCCATTATCGAGATCTCCGCTTTGGCGGTGCGGGCACCGCAGCCGGTGATGCTCGATTTCGCCGCGTCGAAGGCCGCGTTGTCGGCGTACGCGAAGGGACTTTCCCACGCTGTCGGCGCCCAGGGCGTGCGGGTCAACACCATCCTGCCGGGATTCGTCGACACCCCGGCGGCCCGCAAACTCGCCCGCATCGTCGCGCAGGAAGCCGGAACGGATTTCGACACCACGTACGCGAGCTTGGGCGGGCCGACTCCGCTGGGGGCGCCGGGCAAACCGGAG
The DNA here is from genome assembly GCA_049998115.1 of Amycolatopsis sp. cmx-4-19. Lineage (GTDB taxonomy): Bacteria > Actinomycetota > Actinomycetes > Mycobacteriales > Pseudonocardiaceae > Amycolatopsis. The sequence goes on from JAEBEO010000037.1 coordinate 12,942, forward strand.
GACGTCGCCGAGATGGTCGCGTTCCTGGCGTCCGAACGCACCGCCTGGATCACCGGCGGGGTGTTCGTGGTGGACGGCGGGAGGCTGGACGCGCTGTGAGCGGTGCCCGGTGTTCCCCGCGACGCTGCGGGGGACACCGGGCACCGGTTTCACCAGCCGACCGGCATCCGGTCCGGCGCGCGCAGCAGGCTGTGCTTCTTCCACTCGGGTTCGCCGGACAGATGCAGCTCCGGCAGCTTCACCACCAGCGCGCGCAGGGCCTCCTGGAGCTGCAGCCGGGCCAGTGGAGCGCCGAGGCAGCGGTGGATGCCGTGGCCGAAGCCCAGATGCGACTTGATCTCGCGGTCCAGCCGCAGTTCGTCCGGCGAGTCGAACTGGGTCTTGTCGCGGTTGGCCGCGCCGTGCGAGACCAGCACGGGTTCGCCCGCCCGCACCAGCGTCCCGCTGACTTCGACGTCTTCGGTCGCGTAATGCGCGAAGAGCGCCGTCAGGCCGAGCGGGACGTAGCGCACCAGCTCTTCGACGGCCTTCGGGATCAGGTCGAGGTCGTCCTTGAGCCGGGCCCACTGGTCCGGCATGCCCATCAGGACGTAGGAGAAATTGGCGATCTGGTTGGCCGTGGTCTCGTGGCCGGCGATGAGGATCGCGACACACAGGTCGACCAGTTCCTCCTCGTTGAGCCGGTCGCCGTCGTCGCGGGCCTCGACGAGCGCGCTCAGCAGATCGTCGCGCGGCGCGACGCGCAGTTCGGCGATCAAGGTGTGCATGTACTCCCGCAGCTCCGCCAGGGTCCGCTCGGCTTCCTCGACGGACAGGTCGTCTCCGCCCAGCACCTTGTCGCTCCAGACGCGGAACCGGTCGCGGTCGGCGAGGGGGACGCCGAGCAGCTCGTAGATCACCTCTTCCGGGATGATCAGCGCGTACCGCCGCATCAGGTCGCCGGGTTCGCCGTCGGCCACCATCTCGTCGACGAGCCGCTCGGCCAGCGCGCGGACCCGGGTGCGGAGCGCCTCGACGCGGCGCATGGTGAACGCCTTCGCGACCAGGGTCCGGAGCCGGGTGTGGTCGGGCGGGTCGGTGGTGAGGATGCCGGTGAAGTTCCGGCCCTCCGACATCCGGGGCACGTCGTGATCGAGCGACATCGCGCGGGAGAAGCGGGAATCGGCGAGCACGGCGCGCGCGTCGTCGTACCGGGTGATGAGCCAGGCGGATTCGCCGAAGGGCATCCGGACCTTCGTCAGCCCCGGCGTGAGCTGCGCTTCACGGTAGCTGTCGTCCAGTTCCAGCCCGCACGCGTGGTTGAACGGATAGGCGGTGGTGGTCTGCTCGGCGCTGTCTGCGCTCACGGTGTTTCTCCTTCACCAATGGGAAAACGACAGGGGGTCACCAGCCGACCGGCAGTGCGCCCGGGCCCCGGATCAACATCTCCGACTTCCACCTGACATCGCCTGCCAGGTACAACCCGGGCAGTTCGTGCACCAGCGCCCCGAGCGCCTCCTGCAGCTCCAGCCGCGCGAGCGCCGCGCCGAGGCAGTGGTGCGCGCCGTGACCGAAGCCGAGATGGCTGTTGGCCTCCCGGTCGAGGACCAGGTCGTCCGGGCCGTCGAACCGCAGCCCGTCCCGGTTCGCGGCACCGACCGCCACGAGTACCGGTTCCCCGGTGCGCACCAGTACGTCGCCGATCCCGACGTCCTCGGTGGGGTACCGGGGAAAGCTCGCGGTGGCGATGAGCGGGACGAACCGCATCAGTTCCTCGACGGCGGCCGGGAGCAACCCCGGATTCGCGCAGAGCCGCTCCCAGGCGCCGGGCCGGGTCAGCAGCACGTAGACGAAGTTGGCGATCTGGCTGACGCTGGTGTCGTGGCCGGCGACCAGGATGCTGATGCACAGCTCGACGAGTTCGTGTTCGTTCAGCTGGTCCCCGACGTCCCGGGCTTCGATGAGCGCGGTCATCAGGTCGTCGCGCGGCGTGGCACGGTGGTCCTCGATGAGGCTCGCCATGTACGCGCGAAGTTCGGCGAAATTCCGTTCGTACTCCTCGGCACTGAGCCCGCCCAGCGCCGTCACCGCCTCGGTCCAGGCGCGGAACCGTTCGCGGTCCTCCACCGGGACGCCGAGGAATTCGCAGATCACCGCGACGGGCAGCGGCAACGCGTAGTCGGCGACCAGTTCCGCCGGTCCGTCGTCGCGCCGCATCGCGGCGATCAGCCCGCGGGCCAGTTCGGCCACCCTCGGCCGGAGCCCTTCCACCCGCCGCATGGTGAACGCCTTCGCCACCAAGGTGCGCAGCCGCGCGTGATCGGCGGGCGAGGTCATCAGGATGCCGCCGCTGCGGTGGTACTCGGCCATCCGCGGTTCGTCCTCGGGATTCGCCGTGGCCGGCACGAACCGGCGGTCGCCGAGGACGAACCGGGCGTCGGCGTAGCGGGTCACCAGCCAGGCCGGACGGCCGTAGGGCATCTGGACCCGGACGAGGCCGGGGGTGTCCCTGGCCTCGGCGTAGGACTCGCTCAGCGCGAGCCCCGTCTCTTCGTCGAACGGGAAGGTGATCGGGGTCGTGGGCAAGATGGTCATGGCCGGGCTGACTCCTCACTCGAAGCGGCGCGCGTCACGCGATGTGCAGGCTCCGGTAGTGCCGGTACTGACGGACGCTCAGCGGAGCGGGAAGCCCCTCGTACAGATCGGCCATCGTGTGGCGCATGGTTTCCCGGTGGGCGTCGTGTTCCGCCTTCGTCTCCCATTCGGAGTAGAGGAGCGTGCACCGCCCGTCGAGTCCGATGTGGAAACTGCCGGTGATGGGCTGGTTCAGCTCCGCGAGCGACGACGACCTGGCCAGCAGCGCGTCGACGAACTCCCTGGCCCGCTCGGGGCCGGGACTCACCCGGAGCACGATGTTGAAGCACCCGGCGGTGCGCCCCGGGTCGACGGGAGCGCTGCGGTACAGGCGGAACCGCAACCGCGTGGGCTCACCCGGGAGTCCCGCGTGGAGCGTCTCCCCGTCGCCGTCCGTGCGCCATTGGCTGATGGTGGTGACCACTTCGTCGTCGTCGCTCACGAAGCAGGCGACGGACAGCAGATCCGGGGACGGGTCGTCGCCCCAGCCGGCGAGGATCTTCTCGGCCCGTTCGTCCGGTGTCTCACCGGCGCCGACGGCGCTGATCTCGACCAGGGAGCTGACGGCTTCGGGCCGGTCCATCACCGGTGGGCGGGACGGGGTCACGGCCGGTCTCCCGGGCCGACCACCAGGGCCGTGCCGTAGACCATCGGACGGGCGGTGATGTGCAGGCCGTCGTCGTCCATCATGCGCTGGACCGCGGCCCGCCACGCGGGGTTCGTCCGCGCCTGGGCGAGCGCTTCGCCGCTGTCCCAGTGGACGACGTTGACGAAGGTGAGGTCGGCGTTCTCGTCCAGCGCCCGGTACATCTTCGCCTGGACGAATCCGGGCTGTGCCGCCATCACGGTGACGTTGTCCTTCCACCGGGTCAGGAACAGGTCCCCTTCCCCGGCGGGCACGGTGAAGGCGTTGATCATCGTGACCGCGTCGGTGACGATGGCGTCGGTGAGGCCGACGGCCTCCTCCGCTCGTTCCCCCACGGTGGTGTGGGCGAGCCGCACGGCTTCGCTCATGAGCACTCCTTGTTCGGTGATCCGGTCGGGGAAGCGCGCGTCATCCCGCGCGGTAGGGGCGGACGGCTTTCGCGTCCCGCAACGCCAGCGCCCACCACAACAGCTGGTCGACCATGAGCTTGGCGGCGCCTGCGCAACCGTCGGCGTCCACCGGGACGCCGTCGGGGCCGAAGGTGGCCTGCCCGCCGTGGAAGCTGACGGTCTCCCGGATGCTGACGGCGTGCAGCTCGGCGAAGACCTGGCGGAGGTGCTCGACGGCACGCAGGCCGCCGGACATACCGCCGTGGGAGACGAACCCGACCGGCTTCGCGCTCCACTCGGTGAGGTGCCAGTCGATGAAGTTCTTCAGTACCGCGGGAAAGCTGTGGTTGTACTCGGGGGTGACGACGACGAACGCGTCCGCGGCGGCCAGTCGCGGCGCGGTCCCGGCCAGTGCGGCGACGTCCGCGGGGTCGGGCTGATGGCTCGGACCACCGGCGCTCAAGGCGATGTCGGCGAGATCGACGACGTCGACCTCGATGTCCTCGCGTTCGGCCAGCCGGTCGCCGAACCAGGTCGCGACGGTCGTGGTGAAACGGCTTTTGCGCGCGCTGCCGATGATCAGGGCGACGCGGACGGCACGGTCGGTCATGGAACTCCTCTTCTGCGATGGTCTGGGAGGGTCAGGTGCCCCGGCGGAGCCCGGTGAGCGCGACGGCCAGCCCGGCCGCCGCCGCGACACCCATCGGGACGAGCGCCACCCGGATGTCGGCGGAGACGCTCGAGAGGACGGCGGCCGGGAGCACGGTGAGCACCGCGCCGAGCTGTACGGCCGACTGCAGAACGGCTCCCGCGGACGGCCGGTCGGCAGGCGCCAGGCCCGCCGACGCCCCGGCGTTGAGCGCGGCGAACGCACACAGGTAGCCGAAGCCGAGGAGCACCGTGGTGGTCAGGACGCCGCCGGGGGCGGGATCGGCGAGGTAGAGCGCGCAGCCCGCGGCGGTGAAGACGGCGCCCGCCGCGACCGGTTTCGCGGTGCCCCAGCGGGGAATCAGCCTGCCCGCGAGCAGCACCGAGAGCGCGAGGGTCAGGTACGCGGGCGTGCAGACGAGCGCCGCACGCCAGGCGGGCCACCCGGATCCGTTCTGCAGCTGGAGGTTCAGGAGCACGAAGAGCCCGACGGAGGTGCCGTTGAGACAGGCCGCGCCCAGCGCGGCCCGCCGGACGCCGACGGCACCCAACACTGCCCGGCTGAGCCGGGGCGGGCGCGGGACGCCGGCGGGATCCGGCGGGAGATGCCGCAGTCCCATGGCGATCAGCACGACGATCACCGGCACCGGCACCAGCAGGGCCCATCGCCAGCTCGCCGCGCTCAGCGCGCCGGAGATCAGCATCCCCGCCGTCGCCCCGGTGGTGCCGAACAGCGAGTACACGAGCATCGCCCGCTTCTGCGCGGATCCCTGCGCGAAGGTCGTGGTGATCACGGCGATCCCGACCGGAGCCGTCACCGCGGCACAACAGCCTTTGACGAGTTCGGCACCGGTCAGGAGCACCGCGTCGGTCGCGACACCGCTCACACCCGCGGCGAGGCCGAACGCGGCCAGGGCGCCCAGGTAGACCGGACGCCTGCCGAACCGCCAGGTCAGGAATCTGCCGGGGAGCAGGGTCAGGCCGAATCCGAGCGGGAATCCCGCGAGCAGCACACCCGCCTGCCACACCGGGAGCCCCAGTTCGTCGCGCAGCGAGGGAAGCGCGACGCCCATCAGCACGATCTCGAGCGAATCGACGAGCATGGTCCCGGCGAGCACCGACAGCAGTGCCCACCGGCGACCGTCCACGGGAGTGGAGCGCAGCGTGGCCATCGGGCCCCTTTCGGCACCGTTCGATCGCGGCTCGGCGGACGGTCAGCCACCGAGCAGGGTGCCGCCAGTGGCGTCGAGGAAGGCGCCGGTGATCCAGCGGGCCTCGTCGGAGGCCAGGAACGCCACCACGCTCGCGACGTCTTCCGGTTCACCGACCTGTTTGAAGGCCGACAGTTGTGCCATCTGCTCGACGGCTTCCGGAATGTCGAAGACGGGCTGGCCGTTGCGCGTGATGCCGGGCGCGACGCTGTTGACCGTGATGCCCCTCGGTGCGAGGTGCCGGGCGAAATGCAGCGAAAGCTGTTCGATGGCGCCCTTCGTCATCGCGTAGGCGATCTGGTCGGGGTTCGCGAACCGGGTGAGGCCCGACGAGATGTTGATGATCCGCCCACCGGTCCGGAACAGCGGCAGGGCACGCTGCACGAGGAAGAACGGCGCCCGCGCGTTGACCGCGAAGACGTGGTCGAACTCCTCGGGGGTGATCTCCTCCGGCGGGGTGCCGAGCGTGGTCGCCCCCGCATTGTTCACGAGAATGTCGATGCCGCTTTCACCGGTGCGTTCTTTGGCTCCATTTTGAAATGCCTGTACGAGTTCGTGCGCATCGCCGGGAATACCGAGGACGGCTTGGACACTGAATGCTTTCCCGCCGTCCGATTCGATCAGTTCGACAGTTTCTTTGGCTGCCGCCTCGTTCTCCCCGAAATGGACGGCCACCAATGCGCCGTCGCGGCCGAGTCGCACCGCGATGGCCCGTCCGATTCCGCGGCTCGATCCGGTGACGAGCGCGGTCTTGCCCGCTAGGTTGCCCATTGGTGCAGTTCCCATCTGTTCGGGTGGCGGCGACGGCAGGAAGGGGAGTCGGCGACAAACTGGTCACCGTGGACTGTTCGTGCGATTCCCGGCGACCCCTGCCGTCAATGGCACAGCTTCCTTTATCCACGGGTTCCCTGATTCACTCAATCCACTGTGATCCGGCTCACCCGGTGATAGTGGTCGGTCCGCAGGTCGGTTTGACCGCGCCTAGTGGTCGGTCCGCAGTAAACAGCTCACGGCCTTGACCGGATGCCGGTTTCGGAGTCAGATGGTGACATCGTTCGCATGGGGGCGAACCTCGTTCTCCCATATTCCGTGTTCTGGGGATCAATCGCACGCGCCCGTTGTCCAGCGGGGCCGTGTGTCCGTGATGACGACTTCCTGGCGTGAGGAGACTGCAGTGGATGCTGAGGTGATCGTCGTCGGTGCCGGCCCGGCGGGTCTCATGCTCGCCGGCGAGTTACGGCTGGCGGGAGCCGCGGTGACCGTGCTCGAACGGCTCGCCGAGCCGAGCGGCGAGTCCCGGGGGCTGGGGCTGGCGATCCGGACCATGGAGGTGTTCGACCAGCGCGGACTGCTGCCGAGGTTCGGGCCGCTGGAGACCGGGGACTTCGGTCATTTCGCAGGGCTCTTCCTGGACTTCGGCGTGCTGGACAGCGTGCACGGGTCCGCGAAGACCGTGCCGCAGTCGCAGACCGAGTCCGTCCTCGAAAAGTGGGCGTTCGACCTCGGCGCGGACGTACGGCGCGGGACGGAGGTGGCCGGCCTGCGTCAGCACGCCGACCACGTCGAGGTCGTCGTCCGGGGCGGCGGCGGGACACAGCGGCTGACCGCCCGCTACCTGGTGGGCTGCGACGGCGGCCGGAGCACCGTGCGCAAGCTCGGCGGCTTCGACTTCCCCGGGAAATCTTCGACCCGCGAACTGTTCCTCGCGGACGTCCGCGGCGTCGACGTGCGCCCGCGCATGATCGGGGAACAGGTCCCGGGCGGGATGGTGATGGCGGCGCGGATGCCGGGCGGGGACACCCGGCTCGTGATGAGCGAACACGGCAAACCACCCCGCCCGCGCACCGAACCGCTCGGTTTCGCGGAGGTGGCCGACACCTGGCGGCGGCTCACCGGCGACGACATCTCCGGCGGCGAACCCGTGTGGTTCAACGCCTTCGGAAACGCCGCGCGGCAGGTCACCGAATACCGGCGGGGCCGGATCCTGCTCGCGGGCGACGCCGCGCACGTGCACCTCGCGGCGGGCGGCCAGGGAATGAACACCAGCGTCCAGGACGCGGTGAACCTCGGCTGGAAACTGGCCGCCGTGGTGCGGGGCAAGGCTCCCGAAGACCTGCTCGACAGCTACCACGACGAGCGTCATCCGGTGGGCAGGCGCGTCCTGGTCAACACCGAGGCACAAGGACACCTCATCCTGAACGGCACGGAGACCGGGGCACTGCGCGCGGTACTCGCCGAGCTCACGGAACTCCCGCAGGTCCGCGCGCATCTCGCGGCGATGGTCAGCGGACTGGAGATCCGTTACGACGTCGGCGGTGGCGGCCATCCGCTGCTGGGCAGGCGGCTCCCGCACTGGGAACTGACGACCCCGGACGGGCGCACCGACACGACGGCGGTGCTGCACCAGGCCCGAGGGGTCCTGCTCGATCTCCGGGACAACCCGGTCCTCCGCGCGCGGGCGGCGGGCTGGTCCGACCGGATCGACATCGTCACCTGCGGCCCGGTCGCCGGGGAGGACACCACCGCGGTCCTCGTCCGGCCGGACGGGCACGTGGCCTGGGCCGCCCCGGGCAGCCATCACGATCTCGCGTCGGCGCTCACGCGCTGGTTCGGCGAACCGCGGTCCCACTGACCCACTGAGCCCGAAAAGGAAGAGGAGTGCGAAACGTGCACAGCAACCTGATCGTCGCCCGGATGCGGCCGGAGTCGAGCGAGGACGTGGCGAAGCTGTTCGCCGGGTTCGACACCACCGACATGCCGCACCGGATGGGAACCCTGCGCCGCCAGCTGTTCAGCTACCGCGGCCTCTACTTCCACCTCCAGGACTTCGCGGAGGAGAACAGCGGCGAGCACATCGAGCAGGCCAAGAGCGAGCCGCTCTTCCAGCAGATCAGCGCGGATCTGAAGCCCTACATCGACGCCTACGCACCGGACTGGCGCTCGCCGTCCGACGCGATGGCGACCCGGTTCTACACCTGGGAGCGCGCATGACAAGGCGAAGGGTCGTCATCACCGGGATCGGCGTCGTCGCGCCGGGTGGGGTCGGCACCAAGGAGTTCTGGAACCTGATCAGCGAAGGGCGCACCGCCACCAGGGCGCTTTCGCTGTTCGACGCGTCGGCGTACCGGTCGCGGGTCGCGGCCGAAGTCGACTTCCATCCCGAGCGGCTCGGCCTCCGCGCCGCGGAGATCCGCCGGATGGACCGGGCCGCGCAGTTCGCCGTGGTGAGCACCGGTGAGGCGGTCTCCGACAGCGGTCTGGACCTGGACGCGATGGATCCGCACCGGATCGCCGTCACCATCGGCAGCGCCGTCGGCTCCACCATCGGGCTGGAGAACGAGTACCGCGTCGTCAGCGACGACGGGCGGCTGAACCTGGTGGACCACAGCTACGCCCCTCGCGAGCTCTACAACTACTTCGTCCCGAGCTCGTTCGCGACCGAGGTGGCCTGGAGCACCGGCGCGCAGGGACCCGGCACGGTGGTGTCCACCGGCTGCACCTCGGGGATCGACGCCGTCGGCCACGCCGTCGAACTCATCCGCGAAGGCACGGCCGACGTCGTGATCACCGGTGCGACGGACGCCCCGATCTCCCCGATCACCGTCGCCTGCTTCGACGCGATCAAGGCGACCACCGTGCACAACGACGATCCGGAACACGCTTCCCGGCCGTACGACCGCACCCGCAACGGATTCGTGCTCGGCGAGGGCGCGGCAGGCCTCGTGCTGGAGGAGTACGGCAGCGCCCGGCGGCGCGGCGCGCACATCTACGCCGAGATCGTCGGCTACGCCTCGCGGTCCAACGCCTACCACATGACCGGGCTCCGTCCGGACGGCGAGGAGATGGCCGAGGCGATCAAGGTCGCGCTCGACGAGGGCAAGCTGGCGCCGACGGACGTCGACTACGTCAACGCGCACGGTTCCGGGACCAAGCAGAACGACCGGCACGAGACCGCGGCGTTCAAACGCAGCCTCGGCGAGCACGCCCACCGGGTGCCCGTCAGTTCGATCAAGTCGATGATCGGGCATTCGCTCGGTGCCATCGGTTCGATCGAGATCGCGGCGTCGGCGCTCGCCATCGAATACGACGTCGTGCCGCCGACAGCGAACCTGCACGACCAGGATCCCGAACTCGACCTCGACTACGTCCCGCTGGTCGCGCGCGAGCAGAAGACGGACGTCGTGCTCAGCGTGGGCAGCGGCTTCGGCGGGTTCCAGAGCGCCATCGTGCTGGCCGCGCCGGACAGGGCGGTGGCGTGAGCGCGACGGCCGTGGTGACCGGGATCGGGGTCATCGCGCCGAACGGCATGGGAGCCGACGACTACTGGGCGTCCACTTTGGCCGGTGCGAGCGGCATCGGCCGGATCACCCGCTTCGATCCGTCCGGCTATCCGGTCCGGCTCGCGGGCGAGGTACCGGGTTTCGACGCGGCGGAACACCTGCCAAGACGGCTCCTGCCGCAGACCGATCACATGACCCAGCTCGCGCTCGTGGCCGCGGACTGGGCGTTCGAAGACGCCGACGTCCGCCCGGCCGAACTCCCGGACTTCAGCGCGGGCGTCGTCACGGCCAGCTCCGGCGGCGGATTCGAATTCGGGCAGCGCGAGCTGGAGAACCTGTGGAGCCGGGGGAGCAAGGCGGTGAGCGCTTACCAGTCCTACGCCTGGTTCTACGCGGTCAACACCGGCCAGATCTCCATCAGGAACGGGATGCGCGGGTTCACCGGGGTGGTGGTCAGCGACCAGGCGGGCGGCCTCGACGCGCTCGCGCAGGCACGACGGCAGATCCGCCGGGGCAGCAGGCTGATCCTGGCGGGCGGCGTGGACGGCGCGATCTGCCCGTGGGGCTGGGTCGCCCAGATGACCGCGGACCGGATGACCTCCTCCGACACGGCGGACCGGGCCTACCTGCCCTTCGACGCCGGGGCCACCGGCCACGTCTCCGGCGAGGGCGGGGCGCTGCTCGTGCTGGAAGAGGAAGCGGTGGCCAGGGAACGCGGGGCGCGGGTCTACGGCGAGTTCGCGGGGTACGGGGCGACCATGGACCCGAAACCGGGCAGCGGGCGCGAGCCGGGACTGCGCAAGGCGATCGAACTCGCGCTGGACGACGCGGCGGTGTCGCCGACCGAGGTGGACGTCGTCTTCGCCGACGCCGCGGCGGTTTCCGAACTCGACCGGGCCGAGGCCGAGGCGATCTGCGACGTCTTCGGCGCCGGGCAGGTCGCGGTGACGGCACCGAAGACGATGACCGGCAGGCTCAACGCGGGTGCCGCCTCGCTGGACGTCGCGGCCGCACTGCTGTCCATGAGGGACGGTGTCATCCCGCCGACGATCAACGTCGAGTGCTCCCCGGAGTACGACCTCGACCTGGTCACCGGAACACCGCGGCCGGCCCGGATCCGGCACGCGGTGGTGCTCGGCCGCGGCTACGGCGGCTTCAACGCCGCTGTCGTCGTCCGTGCCCGCTGAGCCCGCACCAGACCACGCCACCGAAAGGGAACACTCATGAGCCGGACCTTCACCGTCGACGATCTCGCCCGCATCCTCCGCGAGGGCGCAGGCGAGGACGGCGGCCTCGACGAATCCACCGTGGACATCTCGTTCGACGAACTCGGGCTGGAATCCCTGGCACTCCTCGAAGCGACCGTCCTCATCGGACAGCAGTTCGGCGTCGACCTCGACGACTCGGTGCTGACCGACGTCAACACCCCGAAGGCGCTGATCCAGACCGTCAACGATCACCTGCTCGCCGCCAAAGCCGGATGACCGGCTCACCGGTCACGAACACGGAGGAACCATGACGCAAGCGGACAGCCGGACGGCCTTGGTCACCGGAGCCACCAGCGGGATCGGGCTCGCCGTCGCGCGACAGCTCGCCGAACAGGGGCACCGGGTCTTCATCGGCGCCAGGACGGCGGAGAACGTGACGGCGACGGTGAAATCCCTTCAGGAGGACGGGTACGACGCGGACGGCACCACCCTCGACGTCCGCTCACGCCCCGACGTCGAGTCCTTCGTGCAGGCGGCCGTCACCCGGTACGGTTCGGTCGACGTCCTGGTCAACAACGCCGGGCGGGCCGGTGGCGGGGTGACCGCGGACATCGCCGACGAACTCTGGGAAGACGTCGTCGACACCAACCTCAACAGCGTGTTCCGGATGACCCGCGCGGTGCTCACGACCGGTGGCATGCGGTCCAAGGAGCGCGGGCGCATCGTCAACATCGCTTCCACGGCGGGGAAACAGGGGGTCGTGCTGGGAGCGCCGTACTCGGCGTCCAAACACGGGGTCGTCGGCTTCACCAAGGCGCTCGGCAACGAGCTCGCCCCCACCGGCATCACCGTCAACGCCGTCTGCCCCGGCTACGTGGAAACCCCGATGGCACAAGGGGTCCGCGAGCGCTACGCCGCTGCCTTCGACACCACCGAGCAGGCGATCCTCGACAAGTTCGTCGCGAAGATCCCGCTGGGCCGGTACTCGACCCCCGAAGAGGTCGCCGGGCTGGTCGGCTACCTCGCCTCCGATCTCGCCGCGTCCATCACCGCGCAGGCACTCAACGTCTGCGGCGGGCTGGGCAACTTCTGACCATGGTCACCGAAACACCGACGGAAAGGACGATCACCATGGCCGGTGCCGGCCCGAGCGAAGTCGAACACGAGATCACCGTCGCCGCCTCGGCGGACGCGGTCTACCGGCTGATCGCCGAAGTGGAGAATTGGCCGCGGATCTTCCCGCCCACGATCCATGTCGAATACGTCGAGCGCGGGGAACGCACGGAGCGGATCCGGATCTGGGCCACCGCCAACGGCGACGTCCGGAACTGGACCTCGCGCCGCGAACTCGATCCGGCCGCCCGGCGGATCGACTTCCGGCAGGAGGTCTCCCCGGCGCCGATCGCCTCGATGGGCGGCGCGTGGGTGATCGAACCGCGGGGCGCGACGGAATGCCGGATCCGGCTCCTCCACGACTACCGGGTCATCGATGACGATCCCGCCGACCTCGCCCGGATCGCCAAGGCCGTCGACACCAACTCCCGCAGCGAGCTGAGCGCGCTGAAGGCCAATCTGGAGGCGGCGGCCAAGGCGGAGGAGCTCACGTTCTCCTTCGAGGACAGCGTCCGCGTCGACGGTTCCGTGAAGGACGTCTACGACTTCGTGAACGAGGCGGATCGCTGGGAGGAACGGCTGCCGCATGTCGCGTCGGTCAAGCTCGACGAGCCGACGCCCGGGTTGCAGACCTTGGAGATGGAGACCCGGACCAAGGACGGGAACACCCACACCACGAAGTCGTACCGGGTCTGCCTCGCCCCGGACAAGATCGCCTACAAGCAGGTGACCCTCCCGGCGTTGCTGGCGCTGCACACCGGCTACTGGACGTTCCGGGAGAACGGCGACGGCGTGATCGCCACCTCGCAGCACACCGTGGTGCTCAACCCGGACAAGATCGCCGAAGGCGTCGAGATCGACACGGTGAAGAAGCAGGTCCAAACGGCGCTCAGCACCAACAGCACGGCGACCCTGGGATACGCCAAGGCCCACGCGGAACCGGGCAGGTGAAGCCGGGGGAGCGGGCCAGGGTCGTCGTGGTGGGCGCGGGACCGGTCGGGCTGATGCTCGCCGGGGAACTGCGCCTGGGCGGCGCCGGGGTCGTGGTCCTGGAGACGCTGACCGAGCCCAGCACCGAATCCCGCGCGTCGACCCTGCACGCCAGGACGATGGAGATCTTCGACAGCCGCGGCCTCCTGGAGTCGCTCGGCACCCCGCCGCGCGACGCCGTCGGGCACTTCGGCGGGATCAAGATGGATCTCACCCTCCCCGGCCCGTTCCCCGGGCAGTGGAAGGTGCTCCAGGCCCGCACGGCGGCCGTGCTGGAGGAGCGGGCCCGCGCGCTCGGGGCGGACATCCGGCGCGGGTACGCCGTCGACGGTCTCGTGGACACCGGCGACGAGGTGGTCGTCGAGGCACACGGTCCGCGGGGCCCGCTCACCGTCGTCGCCGAGTACGTCGTCGGCTGCGACGGCGAGCACAGCACCGTCCGGCGGCTGAGCGGCGTGCCGTTCCCCGGCCGGGACGCCGGGCGGGAGTTGCTGCGCGGCGACGTCGCCGGGATCACCGTCCCCGACCGGAGGTTCGAGCGGCTGCCACGCGGGCTCGCGGTCGCGGCGCGCCGTCCGGACGGTGTCACCCGCGTGATGGTCCACGAGTCCGGCGGCGCGCCGGTGCCGCGGACGGGCGAGCCCGCCTTCGAGGAGCTGGCCAAGGCGTGGCACCGGGTCACCGGTGAGGACATCTCCGGCGGCGAGCCGTTGTGGATGAACGCCTTCGACGACACCACCCGGCAGGTGGCGCGCTACCGGGACGGCCGGGTGCTGTTCGCCGGGGACGCGGCGCACCGGCAGATGCCGATCGGCGGGCAGGCACTCAACCTCGGGATCCAGGACGCGGTCAACCTCGGCTGGAAACTCGCCGCGGTCGTCGGCGGCAGGCATTCGGCTGCCCTGCTCGACAGCTATCACGACGAACGGCACGCCGTCGGCGCGCAGACCCTGTCCGGGATCTCCGCGCAGGCGGAACTGCTCTTCGGCGGGCCGGAGATCGAGCCGCTGCGGGCGGTGTTCGGCAGGCTGATCGGGCAGCCGGACGTGCGGGCCGAACTGGCCGGGACGATCAGCGGGACCGGCCTGCGCTACGAGTTCGGTGACGGCCTGTCGCCCCTGGTGGGAAGGCGGCTTCCCCCGGAGTTGCTCGGGAGCGGATCCGCCGTCCCGGCCCTGCTGAGGGGTGGCAAGGGGCTGCTGCTCCTGGCGGGCGACGGCGAGTCCCTCGCGGCGGCGGCGTCGAACTGGGCGGATCGCGTCGAGGTGGCGGTGTCGCCCGGGACGGCCACCATCCCGCATGCCCTCCTCGTCCGCCCGGACGGCTACGTCGCCTGGGTACCGGACAGTCCCACCACCCTCGAGTCCGCGTTGGGGCGCTGGTTCGGCCCGCCCGCGGACCTCCGTACGGCCAAGGAAGGAGACCCATGGCGCATCACCTCGATGTCGGAATAGCGCTGGGTTACGGGAAGGACGAAGAGCGGCTGGGACACGTCCTCGCGGCGGACGCGCGCCACGCCGAGTCGGCGGGCCTCGAGTCGTTGTGGACCGGTGACCAGTTGATCTCGGATCTGGCGTCGATGCCGGACAGCACCCTGGTGCTGTCGACGGTTGCCGCGGCGACGGAACGGATCCGCCTCGGCTTCGCCGTGATGGTGCTCAGCCAGCGGCCGGTGGCGTGGGCGGCCAAGCAGATCGCGACCCTGCAGCGGCTTTCCGGGAACCGGGTGCTGCTGGGAATCGGCGTGGGCGACGAGAAACACGGCTGGGACGGCTTCCGCGCGGTCGGTATCGACCACCGCGAGCGGGGGAAACGCACCGACGAGGCGCTGGCGCTGCTTCCGGACCTCGTACACGGCAAGCCGTGCGTCGTCGGCGGGGGAACGGTGCAGCTGGCGCCCGCCGCGCCGATGCCGCCCCTGTTGTTCGGTGGCCGGGCGGCCGCGATCCGGCGGTGTCTCCGCCACGGTGGCACCTGGATGGCCGCGATCGACGCGCCGGCGAAGGTCTTCGCCCAGGTCCCCGCGATCGCCGAAGAAGCGGCCTCGGCGGGCGTCCCCGTTCCCGAGGTCGTCATCACCGTCGGTCTCGCGCTGGGGAAGCCCACGGCCGAAGACGTCGACACCCAGGTCCGGATCCTCGCCGCGCACGGCCTCACCGAAGCCGAGGCGCACGCCACGATCCTGCGCGGCACCGCGGACGACGCGGCGGAGTTCCTCGCGTCGCTGGCCGAGGCCGGCGCGTCGCGCGTGATCGGGGTGCCGTTCTCCGGCGATTGGCACGAACAGACGGAACTGCTGGGCGAAGCGGCCGCCCTCCTTCCGGGAACACCGACCACAGCAGCAGAGCCGACGAGAGGTGAACGATGACGGAAACCGTGGTGCCCGACCGGCAGGAACTCGTCGAGCGGGCCGCGAAGATCGTCCCGCTGCTGCGGGAACGATCGCTCTGGATCGACGAGCACGGGACGATGCCCGACGACGTGATCGGGGCACTGGAGGAGGCAGGCATCTTCCGGATGCAGGTGCCCGCCGAGTACGGCGGGTTCGAATCCGACGCGCGGACACTCGTCGACGTGCACGCGGAGCTGGCCAAGGGGGACACCTCGGCGGCCTTCGTCGTGGCCGTCTATTCACTGCAGAACTGGATGACCGCGCTCTGGCCGGACGAGGTGCTGGCGGAGGTGTTCGCGCGGCCGAACGTCCGGGTGTGCGGTGGCGGCGCCCCGACCGGCACCGCGACCCGGGTCCCCGGCGGCTACCGGGTCAGCGGCGAGTGGGCGTTCACCAGCGGCGTGCGGCACAGCCATTGGAAGCTCAGCGCGGCGAAGACCTCCGGACCGGACGGCGAAGGCGGCGTCTTCGCCCTGCTCCCGGTCGAGGCGCTCGAACTGCGCGACGACTGGGACACGGTCGGGCTGGAGGGCACCGGCAGCGTCACCACGGTCGCGAAGGACGTCTTCGTTCCGGACAAGCACATCCTCGACGCCGGGGAGTTCATGGCGAACCCGTGCCAGTCGAAGACGAACTCCGCCAAAGGGCTGTACCAGGTGCCGATCCCGGTCACCGCGACGGTCGCGATGGTCGGCGTGCTGCTGGGCTCGGCCGAGTACGCGCTCGCGAGCTTCCTGGAACGGCTGCCCGGCCGCCCGATCAGCTACACCGACTACCAGAGCCAGGCGGCGGCGTCGGTCACCCATCTGCAGGTGGGGGAGGCGGCGATGCTGATCGAGGAGGCGTCGACCCGGGCGAGGCAGTTCGCGGACCGGATGTCGGAGAAGACCCGCGACGCCGAACCGTGGAGCCAGGCGGAACGGATCACCGCACGGGTCCAGATCGGGCGGGTCGGGCAGTTGTGCAAGCAGGCCGTGGAGATCCTGGCCTCGGCGAGCGGTGGTTCCTCGATCTACCGGAAGGTGCCGATCGTCCGTATCCACCGAGACGTCCACGCGATGCTCCTGCACGGATTCTTCAACCCTCAGACGAACATCGAGCTCTACGGCAGGCATTTGTGCGACCAGGAACCCAACACAACGTATTTCTGATCGGCGCGGTGCACCGACCGAGTGATCTTCGCTGGCACTCGGGGAACAGACGATCAGAGCCGCCCATATCCCCGGTAGTGTCGGCGGCAGACCGCGCGCACGGCGGAAGGTCTCCTTCGGCGCGCTGACGCGCCGAAGGAGACAAGCGCATGTCGGGTACCGGAAACCTGATCGGGAAGACCGTCATCGTGACCGGAGCGACGTCCGGGATGGGGAAAGCGCTGTCGCTGCGGGCGGCCGCTGACGGTGCTCACGTGATTCTGGCCGGGCGCAACGAAAAAGCCGGCCGGGAGACCGTTTCGGTCATCGAAGGAAAAGGGGGGAACGCGACCTTCGTGCCCACCGACGTCACCGTCGAAAGCGACGCGGAGACCTTGGTGGAGAACGCCTTGCGCGCGTCCGGGCGGATCGACTGCGTCTTCAACAACGCGGGCGCCCTGACCACCGACGGCCTGGTGCCGGATCTCGATACCGCGTCGTGGCGACGGGGTATCGAGGTCAACCTCACCAGCGTGTTCTTCGGTCTGAAATACCAGATCCCGGCGATGGTGGCGGGCGGCGGCGGCGCGATCGTCAACAACGCGTCGCTGCTCGGGGTGCGCGGATCGGTGGGGGCATCCGCTTACGTGGCGGCGAAACACGGCGTCGTCGGACTGACGAGAGCCGCCGCGCTCGAGTTCGCCGGGCAGGGCGTGCGGGTCAACGCGCTGGTGACGGGGCCGGTCGACACTCCCGCTCTCTGCTCGACGACCGGCGTGACCGGCCGGGAGGCGATCGTCGCGGACGCCGCGGCGCATACGCCCGTCGGGCGGGTCGGCGATCCCGAGGAAGTGGCGGCGTTCGTGGCCTTTCTGCTCGGTGACGAAACGAAGTTCATCACCGGCGCGGCGCTCACGATCGACGGCGGGATGTCGGCGTGACGGTAAGAATTCGGCTTTTCCCTTGTGTTACAAGCGTTCGTGGGTGAATTTCGGTCACCGACGACTGTTGGACACCTCGAAGCGGTTACGGTAACGTGGTCCTGAACTCGTTGGGGAGCGCGAAATTGGTTCTTGTCAAGGGGTTTCTTCGCGTCGAAATCGGCATCGCGCGACGGATGGTCGAGAACCGGTTGGGGGACTGTGTTGATGAAGGTCGGCCAGGATGATCCGCTGACAGCGGTGAAAACCGTTCGGGATGACCGTGTTCTCGAATCCTGGGAGCAGCGGCTTCCCGACCGGGTCCGGCGCTCGCCGGACCCGTTGTTGCTCGGGCATTCCTTTATCGCCAGACGTTTCCGGGTAGGCGATCGGGTTACCGCGAGCAGGGGTTCGCTGCCGGTTCCGGAGCGGTTGTTCGACCCGGCCGAGGAATGCTCGCACGGGGGGCAGTGCGCGCATGCCGTCGACGACTCTTGTTTCGCGATGCAGGCGCTCCGGCTGACCGTCGCGGGGACCCACCGTGCCACCGCGGTCCGGCTGGCGGAATGCGCGCTGGCCGACGAGACGTGCGGAGAGCACTTGAGCTGCGTCTGGTCCGCTTTGATCACGGAAATCTGCGCGGACGACCTGGTCCGTGCCGACGGGCACTGCGCGAGACTCGCCGCCGCATCGTACTGGTCGGATCGTCCGGTCGCCAGGAAGATGCTTTCCCTGCTGCGGGCCCGGATCTGTTCGGTGGCAGGCGATTCGCGGGGTGCGCTGGCGCACTGCCAGGAGGTGCTCGCGGACGGTGCGCCGGACTCCTTGAAGGCCACGGCCGTCGCCTGGCTCGTGCAGACGCTGGTCATCGTCGGCAGGACGGGAAACGCGCTGGATGTGCTGGCCGAGAACGGTTTCGCCGACCAGGTGCCGCAGGGGCTGCCCGGTCGGGCCGATCTGCTCGCCGCACGCGGCGCGGTCGCTGTCGCCGTCGGCCGTCCTCTCGACGGCATCGCCGAGTACGCCGCGTGCGGTGCGGAGCTGGACAGCACGAAAATCGCCAATCCTGCCATGGTGCCTTGGCGACCCCAATCCGCGCTCGCCGCGATTTCGTTGAACCAGAACGAAACGGCGAAGGACCTGGCCCAGGCCGAGCTGACGCGGGCGAGGCGCTGGGGCGCGCCGAGTGCTGTCGGCAGGGCGTTGTACGTCGCGGCGGCGATCGATGGCGGCCGTCGTGCCGACGGCTGGGCGGACGAGGCGATCAGCCTTCTCGAACTGGCCCACGCCTGGGTCGAACTTCCCTGCGCGCTGACCATTCACGGGACCATCCTGCGTGACCGCAACGACCTCGGTGGCTCCCGCAAGCAACTGAACCGGGCGATCGCGATCGCCCGTGAATGCGGCAACAGATACTGGGAGGACCAGGCCAGGGCCGCACTGGAACTCGTGGTCGAACCACAAAAGCTGACGCGCCAAGAGGTCGAGGTCCTGAAGCTGGCCACGGTCGGCTACCGCAACACCGAGATCGCCAAACGCCTTTCGCTGGCGAGGAGGACGGTCGAGTTCCACCTTTCCTCCATCTATCGCAAACTCGGGGTCGCCAGCAGGCGCGATCTGCCGTCCTCCGCGGAAATGTGTCTCTGGTTCGGCTGAAGCGAGCTCTCCGGACCGCTCGCGAACACGACACCGTGCCTTCGTCGCTTGCGGCTCGTTCGGCCATCCTGTCACTATCGACGCGGATGCCCTTCGCAGCGTCGCGAAACCTCTTGGTGTCATTCCGCGAGCTGTGGTTCGCCCGGCGGAATCGTTGCGACAGAGGGGATCGCTTCATCATGGACGGACGCTATGTCGCGGACGCCGGCCGGCGTCGTGCCGAACTGGCCCGGACCGCCCGCTGGGCGGACGCGGACGCCGTCGTCCGCGAGGTGCTCGAACAGGCGGCCGAGGCCGGGGGTGTGCTGAGAGGTGGCGTGCTGCCGGATCTGGTGTACCTGCCGGGGTGTGCCGCGCTGGGAATCGCCGCGGGGGAAGAGACGAGCGGCGCGGTGGCGGACGCGCGACGGCACGTCGTCGAAGCGATGTTGCTGACGAATCGCGGAACGGACCGGCGGCAGGCCGTGGCGTTGGTGCTGCGGGCGCTGGAGGAGTCCGGGTACGAGGACGTCCTGACGTTCTGGTGCGGGGTGATGACCTTGCTCCACGCCGACGAATTCACGCTCGCCGAACGGGAATGCGCCACGGCCGCCGCGCTCGGCCAGTGGGCGCGGTCTCCTGATCGCCGTCACCTGCTCGACCTGGTCCGGGGCAGAATGTACGCGCTGTCGGGGAAACTTCGTGAAGCGCGGTCCGTCCTGGCCGAGCTGGTGAAGGTGCCTTCGGGAAGCGGCGAGGTCGCCGCGATCTGGCTCGTCGAGGTCTTCGCGGAACTGGGTGACGTCGCGAGTGCCACCGACCTGCTGCACGCGCACGGAATGCTGGGTTCCATCAAGGAAGGCCGGGACCGGCCGTTGATCCTGGCGGCCCGCGGAGCGGTCGAGTTCGCGGCAGGCCGGTTCGAGCAGGGGCTCGAGAACTTCATCGCCTGCGGCCGGGAACTGAACACCTGGTCGGTGTTCAATCCGGCGGTCGTGCCCTGGCGTTCGCGCGCGGCACTGTGCGCTTCCGCCTTGCAGCGGTGCGATCTGGCGCTCTCGCTCGCTCAGGACGACTTGGTGTACGCCCGCTCGTGGGGAACGCCCTGGACGCTGGGAGCCGCGTTGAACGCACTGGGCCTCGCCCGGTGTGACGAACACAGCGCGCAGTACCTCCGTGAGTCCGTCGTGGCGATCTTCCAGGGAACGACGCAGAGCGAACGTATCCGGGTGTGCTTCGACCTCGGCCTGTATCACTGGCGGCGGCTCGACTTCGAGGACGCCCGGAAGATGCTGACGACCGCGTTGCGGCTCGCCGACGGCTGCGAAAGCCCGGTGTGGTCGGAGCGTTCGCGGATCGCGCTGGGCAGACTGAACGGTGACCTCGCCACTTCGGTGCTCACGGAACGGGAAGCGCTGATCGGCAGCCTCGCCCGTGCGGGGCTGAGCAACAAGGAGATCGCCGAACACGCGAACCTCACGGTGCGGACGGTCGAGCAGCATTTGTCGAGTGTGTACCGGAAATTGGGCATCTCGGGCCGGTCGGACATGGCATACGCGATGGTCAATCCCTGTTTCTCGGCAGGCTGAGGATCGGCCGGGCAGGGGCGCCGGAGCAGCCGCGGGGCCTGGGGGTTGCCCCTTCGCGGTCACTTCGGCGCCCCGAGTACGGGTCAGGCGGGTTCCGGCTGCGGTTCGCGTTGATCCGAACCGAGCCGCATCGGCACCAGGACGAGCGCGGCGAGAATGGCCAGCACCACGAGGACGGTGCTGCCCAGATACGCGAACTGGAAACCGGACGCCGCCGCTTCCTTCGGTTCCGTACCGCTTTCGACCAGTGAACTGGTACGGGAGGCGGCGACGGTGGCGAGGGCGGCGGTGCCCATCGCGGCGCCGATCTGCAGCGTGGTGTTCACCAGGCCCGAGGCGACACCGGTGTGCTCCGGCGATCCGGCGGACATGGCGGAACCGATGACGGCGGGAACCGCGGCGCCCATCCCGATCCCGGCGAGCAGGAGTGCCGGGAGCACGTGGACGAAGTAGTCGCCGTCCACCGGGACCTGGGTCAGCAGTGCCAGCCCCGCCGCCACGACGACGAGACCGCCGGCGAGGACCGGGCGGATGCCGAAGCGACCAATGAGCTTCGGCCCGAGCCAGAGCGCGACGACGGCGTTCGCGACCGGGGTCGGCAGGAAGGCGAAGCCGGTGGTGAGCGCGTCGAGGTCGAGAACCTGTTGGAGGTACAGGGCGGTGAGGAACTGGAAGCCCATCATGCCCGCCACCATGAGGACCATGACGATGTTCCCGCCGGTCACCGGACGGGACCGGAACAGGGCCAAGGGCAGCAGCGGGGTCGCCGCCTTGGCTTGGCGGAGAAGGAAACCACCCAGCAGGAGCAACGCGAGTACGAGGAGCGCCCAGCGCCTGGTGGGCGATCCGGTGTCGACGATGACATAGACCAGCAGCATCGCGCCCGCCGTCACGAGGACGGCGCCGATCGCGTCGACGCCTGCCCGCAGGCCCGCGCCGGTGTCCCGCTCGATGAGCGCGAAGGTCGCCACGACGACGACGATGCCGATCGGGACGTTGACCAGCAGGGTCCAGTTCCAGCTGAGGCCCTGGGTGAGCACGCCGCCCAGGATCAT
This sequence comes from Amycolatopsis sp. cmx-4-19, assembly GCA_049998115.1. Taxonomy (GTDB): domain Bacteria; phylum Actinomycetota; class Actinomycetes; order Mycobacteriales; family Pseudonocardiaceae; genus Amycolatopsis. The sequence goes on from JAEBEO010000037.1 coordinate 34,761, forward strand.
GCCGATGGACGCGCCGCCCGCCTGCACGAAGCTGAAGAGCCCGAGTGCTTTGCCCTGCTCACGCTGTTCGGGGAACAGCGTGACGATCATGCTGAGCACGACCGAGGACGCGAGCGCGCCACCCGCGCCCTGGATGAACCGGAAGATGATGAGCATCGTCTGGTTGCCCGCCAAGCCGCACAGCAGCGACGCGACGGTGAAGACGCACAGCCCGATCACGAACACCCGTCGCCTGCCGATCAGGTCGCCCAGCCTGCCCGAGAACAGCAGCAAGCCGCCGAAGGGCACGAGATAGGCGTTCACCACCCAGGCCAGGCTCGTCGGGGCGAAGCCGAGATCGGACTGGATGGACGGCAAGGCGACGACCACGATCGTTCCGTCGAGCACCACCATCAGCGATGCCAGGCACAGGACGACGAGCGCGAGCTGCCGCGAACGGCCGCCCGGCTCGGCTTTTTCGACCACCACAGGACCTCCACCTCTGGAAAAGGAAACGTCTTCCCCGGGTTGACGCCGTAGGTCATCTCGGTTTCAGATCGTCGGGACGACAGATTATCTGACGGCAAGGCGGTCCCGCTAGCCCCCTCCGGTCCGCCGGTTGACCGGCTGTGCAGGGTTCGTGTCCCGGTGTGTACCCGGCACTGGTCTTGGCGCGCCCCACCGACGAAGATGACCCCGTCGGTGACGAGAGGGAGCGCGCGGCATGGTCAAGGTGCACGGCAAGGCGGAGGCCGAGCGGATTCGCGAGGAGCTACGCGAGCAGCGGCGGCCGTCCGGGCCCGTCGGCAAAACCGACGAGGCGGGGAAGCCGGCGGGCGAGGGTGCCGCGGCCATCGTCGCCGACGGCGCGGACCGCGTCGAACTGGACTACGCGGAGATCGCGAAAGCGGTGAAGGATCTGGACGACCGTCAACGGGTGCTGGAAGAGCAGCTGGCGGAAGCCCGTGCGCTCGGGACACCGCCTGCCGACGGCAAAGGACCCGTGTCCGTGCCGATGCGCCGGTCGTTCGCCCGCCGAGGCGGCGCGGAGGAAGGCGGAGTACAGGTCGCGCTCCAGTCGTATCTGGCCGAGCTGGCCGCGTTCCGTACCGCCATCGGTCTCGTCGCCGAGCAGTACGGCCGCACCGACGAGGCGAACGCGTCCGCCGTCGACACCGTGGCGAGGGGGACCGATGAGCGGTGAGTACTACACCGACAAACACCCGCTGAGCGCCAGGGCGCAGGCCAGACAGCGGAAGGTGGTCCGCCGCCGCAAGGCCAACCTGAAGGAAGACGCGCTCGGGAAGATCAACTGGGAGTGCTACGAGCACCGCCAGCTGTGGGACATGCTCAAATCCGCCGAGCCGCCGAAGCTGGGCGAGCAGGCGCATCGCTGGAAGCGGCTGGCCGGGGACGTCGACACGACGACCGCCGAGATCCGCGCCATCGTGCAGAAGCTGCTGCTGTCCTGGCACGGTCCGTCTTCGGCGCAGGCGGCCGAGTCCGCGCACCGGCTCACCACCTGGGCCAGTGCGGCAAGCCAGACCTCTTGGCAGGTCGGCGCCGGCCTCGAGGAGTACACCTCGGCGATCGCCGAAGCGAGCCGGAGAATACCGGAGCCGGTGCATTACTACGCCGAGCGCTGGTTCCGGGAGGGCTACGCGGTGAAGGCGCTCGACGGTCCCAACGGCGCGTACATGATGGACGCGCTCCTCGACGACAAGCTTCCGAGCAAACGGGAGGCGGACCGGGCCAAGGCCGAGGCCGTCCGGGTCATGGAACAGTACGAAGCGGCCAGCCAAGGTGTCCGGCACCGGCTGCCGCCGATGTTCGAGGCCCCGCCGAAAGCGGCCGACATCCAGGCGCCGCCCGCGTCGCCGCCGCCCGTCATGCCACCGGTCGACCCGGTCCCGGTCGACCCGGTCCGGCCCACGCCGGTCCCGCCCCGGCCGGTCCCGGTGTCGCCGCCGGTCGTTTCCGGGCCTGACGTCGTGAACCCCGACGAGAGCACGTACGCGGCCTCGGCCGGAGTCGGGGACCTCCCGTCCGGGGGGACGACCGGCGTCGGCGGGCCGGGACAAGGCGCGGGATACGGACCCGGCTCGTCCCTGCCCGGCGGAACCCTGTCCGTCGAAGACACCGCCAGGGGTGGCCGGGGGACCGGCGCCGGTTTCGTGGGTGGTTTCGGTGGCGCCTCCGCCCCGGCCGCCGGCGGGTTCGGCCAGGGCGCCCGGGGTGGTGCCGGGGGAGCCGGGTTCGGCATGTATCCGCCGCCGGCCGGCGCCCAGCGGGAAGAGGACAAGGAACACCGCGACCGCTACGGCAGCGGGTACGACCTCCTCGACGATCTTCCGCCCGCCTATCCGCCGGTGTTCGGCGAATGAGCGGCTACCGGGCCGAACCCGAGCAGTTACGGGTACTCGCGCGGCGGCTCGAAGACGTCGCCGCAGACGTGATCGACGCCGCCCGGGTGACCGAAGGCCTTGCCGTGGGCGATCTGGGGCCACCCGGAATCGCGACGGCACTCGATGCCCTGATCCGTCCCTGGACGGATTCCCTCGTCGCCACGCACGCGGAAATCGACGGCGCCGCGAAAGGGATCTTCACCGCGGCGAAATCGTACGAAGACACCGACGACGACGCCGTCTGGACACTGAAGCGCGCGGACGGAGGCTCGTGACGACCGGCTACCGGGGGCTCGGCTTCGATCCCGTCCCGGGTGACGCCGACGTCGTCAAGGAGATCGCCCGGCGGTGTTCCCTCGCGGCCGCGAAACTCGACGCGGCGGCGGCCACCCGGATCGAAGTACCGCGTGCGTGGGAGGGCGACGCCGCCGCGACCGTCGCCGCCCGCGCGGCCGCGGCGAGGACGGCGCTCGAACCCGCGCCCGCCGTGCTGCGTGCCACCGTGGAGGTCCTCACCGCGTGGGCGGGCGCCCTCGTGGCCGGGGCGCGGCGAGCCGAGCAGCTCGACCGGCGGGCCACGACCCTGCGGCGGGCGCTCACCGACGCGGCGGACGCCGTCGAGAGGGCGGAAACGGCCGTCCAGTTCGCCACCGGTACGGCCGCGGCCGGCGCACAGGCCGACCTCATGGCGGCGAAGGCTCGCCACGAAGACGCGCAGCGGGAGCTCGACCGTGTGCTGGACCAGGCCCGGACGCTGGAGTCGGGTCACCGTGCCGAAGCGTCGCGGGTCGAAGACCGGCTGAGGGCGCTCGGCGAACCCGGCGCGGCCTTGGGCGAAGCGCCGGACGGTACCGGGCTCTTCTCCGAAGTCACCAGCGAAATGGCACGTTTCTCCTTACTGGGCAAGGAACTCGCGGCCTCGCTGGCCCGCGCCCCTGGTTCCGCCGTCACGCCGCCTTCCGGCGCCGTCGGCGCTTTCGCGGCGGCCGTTTCCCTGGGCGGCCGGTGAAACTCGTCGCGGTCCCGGGAATCACCCCGGTCTCCCTGGCGTCGGTCGAACGCACGACGGCCGAACTGCACGCGCTGCTCATCCGGCTCCGCGGTCCCGACGCCGAACGCGATCTCGGGCTGGAGGCCGCGGCCGTCCAGGCCGCCGAACGCGCCCACGAGCACCACGCGGGATTGCTGGCGATCGCCGAACACCGTGACGCCGACCCGGCGTTGCTGCTCGCCGGGTCGGTCCCGGTCGAGCGGCCGTTGACCGTCGAGGCCGCGGCCGGGCTGAGCTGGTTCGCGGCCGACACCACGCCGGGGATCCGCGAGGTCAGCACGGCGACGACGGCACTCGGCTATCCGGTGGTGATCGTCGAGCGGATCGCCGTGGACGGGCCGGGCGCGCAACTCCAGGCCGTCGTGCTCGACCCGGAACGGCCGAGGGTCGCGGTGTTCACCCTGCACTCACCCGGCGGCCGCGGCTGGCTGGACGTCGCCGCGCTCGCGGGCGCGCTGGTCGCGGGGGTGGATCTCAGTGCGCCAGCGCGCGTTCCCTGAACTCACGGGGTGTTGCCCCGACGGCCTTCCGGAACGTGCGGGAGAAATGCGCCGCGCTGGCGAAACCGCAGTCCCTGGCGATCTCGGCGATCCCCCGCGCGGCCTTCGCCGGATCCGCCAGCAGGGCTTTCGCCCGCTCGACCCGCAGCCCCTTGATCCGTTCGGAGATCCCCTGCCCGTCGTCGAACAGCTGGTAGAGCCGCCGCCGCGAGATGTACAGCGCCTCGGCCACCTGATCCGCGCTCAACGAAGGATCGGCGAGATGAGCTCGGATGTACCGGACGGCCTCGCGTCGGCGGGTCGCGAGCGCGTCGGCGCGGTCGAGTTCGACCCGCAGCACACTGCGCAGCACCAGTTCCGCGAGCCCGCGCAGGTGGTGGGCGAGACCGTGCGGATCGAGCGACGGGCTGACCGCCAGGACATGGGCGATCGCGCTGGAGAACAACGCACGCAACGGCGCCTCGACGTCGACGGGGCGGAACATCAGCGGGCGCAACTCGCCGAAGGACAACGAGAGTTCCGCCGACGGCAGCGTCAGCATGACGACACCGCGCCTGCCCGGTGTGTCGCCGTCGTGCCCGCCGACCGGCAGGACGTGCAGGACGCAGCCCGCGAAGCCGAGCTTCGCGCCCTCCTCGGCGACAGCGCGGGGGACCGTGCACCGCATCAGGAGCTGGATGCCGTCCGGGCCGGTCTTCCGGTCGCCGAGGATGGCCGCACGCGCGGCCGCGGCGCCGGAGGCACGGACGATCAGCTGTCCGGTCGCGACTTCGGGTTCGGTCATGGGCACCGTTCGCGGATTCGTCGGGTTTTCGCGTCCATCTTCACTCGTTCGATAGGTATCGTGCCCGCCGGGGTGGCGGCACCAGGGGAGGAAAGGTCATGGCACGGCGTTCGGGGAGTTCGACGGGCATCGTCCTGTCACATCTGGAATTCGACCTGCTGTGGGCGGATCTCGGGACCGGTGAGCTGCCTTATCCGCTCGAAGTGGCTTCGCACGGCGAAACCATGGACGAACGGGACGAACTGGGCGAGCGGGTCTTCGCGAGCCTCGCCGAGGCGGGGTTCGTCGACGGGGAGGACGTCGACCCGGCGATCGAGGACCTGTTCGTCCTTTTGGGCTCACCCGCGCTGTCGGTGGACGCGCTCGTGCTCGGCGGACAACCGTGGCGGCTGCTCGCGGCCGTCCGGGGCGCCCACGGCGTACTCGCGGTGCTCGACGAGAAGGACCTCGTCCTCGAACCACTGAGCGCGAACGAGCTGCTCGTCACCATCGGCCGGATGCTCGGCGACGGCGTTCCCGGCCCGGGTGACCAGATCCGCTTGCCGCGAGCCGCTTTCTCGGCGGCCATGGGCGGCTTCGCGAAAGCGGGTTACGACGGTTTCGAGCGTGCGTTGGCCGAAGCCGGGATCACCGGGCGGAGCGTGCGGCCCTTGGCGACGATGGTGACGTCGGCCCGGTACGGGGCCGGGCAGCTCGCGGTCACCGGCGCCCGCGGCCGGAGCCCGGTGCTGAGCTGGTTCGACACCGAGGCCGGCCGCTACGCCGTCACCCACGAGAACGTCGGCGGTGAGCCGTGGGTGATGGTCACCCCGGCCGACGCGGGCTGGCTCGCCGAGCGGCTCGGCCCGATGATCGACGACGTCTCATGACGGGGAGCGCCGTCCGGGCAAGGCGATACCGTCCACAACGGACTCTCCGGCGTCGAGCGCGATGACGGTGGCCGCCGCGGCCAGCCGCAGCACGAGCGCGGAAAGGTCACTCGCCCGCGAGGTCAGCGCGGCCCGGTCGAACCGCAGCCCGACCGGCTTCCCGTACAGGTCGACCGTCACGGTGACGCCGTTGCTGCTCGCTTCACCGGTGACAGCGGCCAGTCGCCCGCGGTAGTCGGTGTCCGGGGCTTCCGCGTCTTCGAGCAGCTGCTCGACACTGCGTTCGTCGATCACTGCACCCGCCAGGTGGCCGGTGTGGTCTCTTCGACCGCTTCGGCCAGTTCCGCGCTCGTCCCGAGCCCGAGGGAGTCCGCGTCGTCCAGTTCGAGCCGTCGGTTCGCCTGCGCCGTCGCCCGGTCCACGAGACCGAGGATCCGCTTCGCGAGTTCCTGAGGGTCGAGCCGCAGGGCACCGTCCTCGATCCGCAGATCCCGCAGTGCCCCACCGGCTTCGACCTCGACCGTGATCACCCGGTCCCGCGCGCTTCCGGTGGTCATGGGCGCACCCCGCCGTAAAAGGTGGCGCTGGAGAGCGTATGCGTGTTGCGGCACACGGAATCGCCCGAGTTGCCCTCGATCATCGTCACCTTGTCGCCTTCCACCTTCTCCACGATCCCGATGTGGGTGCTCGTCGACGGGCTCTGCGGCCCGGTGCCGAACAGCAGCACGTCACCCGGCTTGGCCTGCTTCAGCGAGTTCTTGCCGTACGCCTTGTCATGCTGCTGTCCCCAGCGGTAGACGTCGCCGGTGAAGGGCAGGATCGGGATCTTCACCCCGGCCTCGCGCCACATGGCGGTGGCGAACGAGGCACACCACGGCGCCGTGGGGCCGTACGGATTCCGGTTGCTGCCGGGCGGGTTCTCCCGGGTGCCGAGTTCCTTGCGTGCCGCGGAAACGACTTTCTGCCCGCGAGGGGTCGCTTTGCTCGGGCTCGTCGCGCCCGGCTTGCCGTGGCCGGGGGAGTCCGGCCTGTCCATGACCTGACGATCCGCGACGCCGTCGTGCCGGAGTTCCTTACTCAGCGCCCGCAGCCGTTTCGCGGCGTCGGTGAGTTCACCGTTCACCTTCCGCAGGGTCGCGGCGGACTGCTTCGTGTAGCGCGGCGCGAGATCGGCGGCAGCGGCGATCGCGGTGACCATCGCGGCCCGTGAGCCCACGCCGACGGCGTCGTCGAGGAGTTTCTTGGCTTTGCCGATGTACTCGTCGGCGAGCCGCTGGACCGCGGTGTGCCCGCCGTCCACAGTGGACATAACGCGCGCGACGACGCGTTCGGCATCGGTACTCGCGTCGGCCGTGGTGCGGATGTCCTTGCGGAACCGCATGGTGGTGTGCTCGAACTCCTCCGACGCCTTGCCGTCCCAATGGCTCAGGACGACGTCGGTCTCCTTCTTGTGCGCGTCGTGCTGGTCGTGCAGGGTCGTCGAGACCTGGTGCAGGGCGAACTGGACGCGGGCGGCGTCCTCGGCCTTGCCCGCGAGCTTGTTGCGGTGGGCCAGGATGTCCGCGGCGAACTGCCGGGCGGTGGCGAGGGTGTCCATCGAAGTCTCCAACGCTTTCAGGCGAGCCGGTCCAGGCGCGCGGCGGCCGAGGAATCACGGTCGTGGTAGGCCTTCCCGGCCTTGGCGGCGGCGTCCGCGAGCCTGTCGGCGGCGGTGCCGACGGCCTTGACCTGGGCCTGCAGGGCGGTGCCGAAGTGGCCGAGCGCGTCGGCGAACCCGGATTCCTTGCCGATCTTGCCGAAGCTGTCGTCGGCGATCGACCGGACGTCCTTGACCTGGTTGCCCGAGGCGGAGGTGAGCGCGTCGCCGACCCGGCGGGTGCGCCGCACGAAGCCGTTCAGGGTGTCCCTGTCGACGCGGATCCGCCCGAAGCCGGCGCTGCCGCCGGAAGGGTGCTGGCCGGGATGCTTCCGCACGGCCGCGGCCGCCTTGCGTGCCTCGGGCAGATGACGCCGGTAGGCGCCGTTCGTGTAAGTCGACCACGGGGTCCACGACTTGCCGTCGTTCGAGATCTTGTTGGCGGCCTCGGCGTTGGTGGTGGCGTCGAACAGTTCGGCGTTCGAGTCCAGGCCGAACTGCCTGCGCCGTTCCGGCCCCATGCCGCCCAGCATGTTGATCTGCCACAGCCCGTAGGAGTTGTCGGGCGGGGTGGCGTTGTGGGCACGGGTGTCGCCGCCGGACTCGGCGAGCGCGACCGCCACCGCCGTGGTGAGCCCGTCGCCGCGAAACCCGGCGTCGTAGGCGTGCCGGGCGATCTGCTCGGGGGTCAGCTTGCTCATGGGACGAGCTTGACCGCCTGTGCGCGCCGGGGGAACCGGCGTTGCACGCGTGGACACGTGCGTTGCACAGGCGAGGGGGTCGTGAGTGGTAAAGAGGGTTATTGACCCGTAAGGCAAATGTGTCATTATGGTGTGATGGTGGCGAGGGTTCGGGTGACGGATGCGCGGCGGCTTTCCCAGGCGTCGCAGCAGGATTTGCGGCAGCGGGTGGTCGCGGCGG
>JAEBEO010000038.1:0-34573 GCA_049998115.1 Amycolatopsis sp. cmx-4-19
AAACCCAGGCCTCACGAGTGCTCACCCGCCAGCAGCCACCACATCCAAGCCTGCCAAACCCGGCTCGAACACAACCCATTAGGCCTCCTTGAGGGACCCTGGGTCCCTCAAGGAGGCCTTCACGGACAAGACACCGGGGTCAGGGCAGGGTCGAAGTGCGCCAGGTCGCCGGGGACTGGGGCGACCAAGCCGACCGCGCGGGCGCGGCGGCCGGGGGCACCGCGGACGCGAGCGCGCCGAAGACGGCGACGAGCGCCGCCAGGTCGGCGTCTTCCGGGTCCCCCCGCAGGACCCGGAAGACCGGCACACTGTCCTTTTCGGACGGTGACATGGGGATTCCCCGTTCAGATCGGGTGGTTGCCGTGCTTGCGCTGGGGCGCCACCTTCCGCTTGTCCTGCAGCATGTCCAGTGCCCTGGCGACGGCGGAGCGGGTGTCCGCCGGGTCGATGATGTCGTCGACGAGCCCCCGTTCGGCCGCGTACTGCGGGTTCATGAACTCCTCGGTGTACTCCGCGACCAGGTGGGCGCGCAGCGCGTCCGGGTCGGAAGCGGCGGCGAGGTCCTTGCGGAACAGCACGTTGACCGCGCCCTCGGCGCCCATCACGGCGATCTGGTTGGTCGGCCACGCCAGCGACAGGTCGGTCCCGATGGACCGCGAGTCCATCACGATGTACGCGCCGCCGTAGGCCTTGCGCAGGATGACCTGGATCCGCGGCACGGTCGCCTCGCAGTAGGCGTGCAGCAGCTGGGCGCCGTGCCGGATGATGCCGGAGTGCTCCTGGTCGACGCCGGGCAGGAAGCCGGGGACGTCCACGAGCGTCACCAGCGGGATGCCGAAGGCGTCGCAGAACCGCACGAAGCGCGCCGCCTTCTGCGACGCCGGGCCGTCGAGCACGCCGGCGAACACCACCGGCTGGTTGCCGACCAGGCCGACCACACGTCCGTCGATCCGAGCGAGCGCGCACAGCACGTTCCGCGCCCACCGCTCGTGCAGTTCGAAGAACTCGCCGTCGTCGGCCAGTTCCGCGAACACGTCCCGCATGTCGTAGGGCTTGTTCGGCTCCACGGGGACGAGTTCGGCGAAACGCGGCCGCCGGTCGCGTGCCGCGTCCTGCGACGGTTCACGCGGGGTGGGGTCCAGGTAGTTCGACGGCAGCAGCGAGACCAGGTAGCGGACGTCGGCGAGGCAGCTCTCCTCGTCGTCGTGCACCACGGTCGCCACGCCGGACGACGCGCCGTGCACGTCCGCGCCGCCGAGTTCGTCGTGGCTGACGCGTTCCCCCGTCACGGTTTCGACGACGTCCGGCCCGGTCAGGTACATGCGGGCGGTGTCGCGCACCATGAAGACGAAGTCCGCGAGCGCGGGCGAATACGCCGCCCCGCCCGCGCACGGCCCCAGCACCACGCTGATCTGCGGGATGACGCCGGACGCCTCGACCTGGCGGCGGAAGATACCGCCGTAGCCGTTGAGCGCCATGACGCCTTCCTGGATCCGCGCACCGCCGCTGTCGTTGAGCCCGATCAGCGGTGAACCGGTGGAGATCGCCAGGTCCATCACCTTGTGGATCTTCGCCGCGTGCGCCTCGCCGAGCGACCCGCCGAAGACGGTGAAGTCCTGCGCGTAGACGAAAACACGCCGTCCGTCGATCGTGCCGGAGCCGGCGATGACGCCATCGGTGTAAGGCCGGTTCTCCGCCAGCCCGAGCCCGCTCGCCTGATGCCGCCGGTACAACTCGACCTCGGTGAAGGAATCCGGGTCCAGCAACAGCTCCAGCCGTTCGCGCGCGGTGTGCTTGCCGAGCGAGTGCTGCCGCCGGACGCCGTCGAGCCGCCCGTCGACGATGTGCTCGCGCAGTTCGTCGCGCTGGGTGCGCAGCAACGGCATCGTCGGTTCGGGCGGATGCACCGGTTCGGCGCCGCGGGCGAGCGGGATCACCCGCCCGTCGGTGGCCCTCGGGAGCCGGGGGCGCCGCAGCCGGTCTTCCGGCAGCGGCACCACCTCGGACTCCTCCGTGCGCTGGGCGCCCGGGTCGCCCTGCAGCGTCACGCCGCCTCCTTCATCCGGGCCTCACGCTCGAGTTCGTCGTGTTCGATCTCGCGCACGATGTCGCGCCAGCACACCCCCCGCCCGAGCCGAGGCATCGTGGTCACCACCGGCGGCCGGTCGAGCGAGTGCACCGGGGCCGGTGTCTCGTCCGACCGGACGGTGGCGGATTCGTTGCTCATGATCGTTCCCCTTCCTCTCAGGCTGATGCGCGGACGCGGCCGTCGATCTGGTGGTAGCCGCCGCCGTAGAAGACCAGCGAGTCCTGCGCGGTACCGCGGCTGGAGGCGACCACCTTGCCCAGGAAGATCGAGTGGTCGCCGCCTTCGTAGACCTCGGCCAGTTCGCATTCCAGCCACGCCAGCGCGCCGTCGAGCAGCGGGGCGCCGGTCTGCGGCCCCGCCGTCCAGTCCACCGAGTCGAACTGCGCGAGCCCGGCCGGACGGCGCCAGTCCGCGAAGTACTTCGCCAGGTCCTTCTGCTCCGAAGCCAGCACCGTGACCGCGTACGAGCCGGCCGTCACGATCGCTTCGTGCATCCGGGCCGCCCGGGAGACGCAGCACAGCACCATCGGCGGTTCCAGCGACACGGAGGTGACGGCGTTGGCGGTCATCCCGTGGGCCCGTTCGCCGCCGGCGGTCAGCACGGTGACCCCGGTGGCGAACTGGCCCATCACCTCCCGCAGCCCGGCCTGGGCGGACAGCCGTCGCCGCGTCGCGGGCGTCGGCAGCCGTTTCAGCACGGGCCGGGGCGGCTCCGGTGGCGTAGACCCGACAGCAGGCTCAGCAGTGCCCACGTCATTCTCCCTTGCCGTTGACCGTGTACGGGGCCAGCGCCTCACGCAGCTGCTCGGGCACCCGGCTGGGCACCGTCGCCGTGTTCGGGCCGCGCATGCAGGCGATGCGCTGCCGTCCGCGCGCGACCAGCCGCTCCCCCTCGTCGGTCAGGTGGACGTAGTCGAAGGTGAACTGGATCTGGGTCTGGGTCAGCTCTTCCAACCGCAGCCGGATGGACAGCTCGTCGAACGCGGTGATCTCCGCGTAGAACTCGCAATCCACCTTGAGGGTGAACAGCTTGAGGTCGTGACGGACCTCCTCGAGCACCGCCGGGGCCTTGTCCTTCAGGAACATCTCGCGGCACCGGCCCTGCCAGCGCACGTAGTTCACGTAGTAGACGTTGCCCACCAGGTTGGTCTCTTCGAACCCGACCGTATGGAGGATCTCGTAGTAGTCGGCCATGTCAGTCTTCCTCTCCCTGGAGCACCGCGAAGACGACGGGATCGGTCCGGTCGTTGACGGTCGTCGCCCAGGTCGCGATGCGGGCACTGCCATGGGAAAGCACCGCCCAGCCGTCCGGGTCGACGCGGTGCACGGTGAGTGCCTGTGTCATGTCGCCGGTCTTGCGCACGCATTCCAGTGCGCTCCAGACCCGGGTGTGCGCGACCGAAAGCGGCTCGCGGGCGTCGGCGGCGAGCAGTTCGCCGACCGAAAGCAGGTCCTCGCCGAGCAACCCGGCCCAGTCCCCCGCCGTCCGCTCGATCGCCGTCTCGACGTCGCAGGCGATCCGGCCGGTGCCGGCGATCGCCAGGGTGAGGTCGGCGCTGTGCGACGCGCTCACCTCGACCCCGTCGGCCTCCGGTTTCCCGTCCGGGCGGTAGCGGATCTCCAGCGGGGCGTCGACGGCGCGGCCCGCCGCGAGCGCCGTCTGCGCCCGCCGTTCCGCCGTGGTCTCGACGGGAACGCCCACCGGGTCCGGTTCGACGACGATCGCGCGGGACGAACCGAGCAGCCGTTCGGCGGAACGCTCCAAATAGGACCCGAGCATCGACGGGACCCACGGTCCCTCACCGTCGCGCTTGCGGACCGCGCGCAGCTTCAGCCCTTCCCACCGCTCCACGAGCGTCCCGTCCGGATTGCGGACGTCGAGGTCGTAGACGTAGCTGTCGCCGTCCTGCGAACGTTCGCGGGCGTCGAGGAGCACGAAGTCCTGGTCCTGCGCACCCCGTTCGGCGAGGTACAGCCGCTCGATCCCTTGCGGCAGCAGGGTCGCGTCCGGGACACAGCACTGGATCGCGTGCATCATCGCGTCACGGGTGCCCGGGTCGGCCAGTAGCTGTTCCTGCGGGAGGAACGGCGCGAACCAGTCGACCTCGGCGCCGGTCGCGATCTCCGCGACCGCATGCCGCGCGCTGGCCCGCCGGTAGCCGGTGACCCGCTGGAACCGCTTGCCCTGGAACAGGACCGTGCCGTACAGCTCGGTCGTCGGGTCGACCGGGACCGGCGGCAGCGCGACGTCGCGGACGACCGTCTCGCCGAGCGGGTCCGGACGGCTGAAGCGCAGCCGGGCGCGGAAGTGGTCGGCGCTGAAGCCGGTTTCGCCGCTGCGCAGCACCACGTCCACCGTTTCGGCGTCCCTGGCCAGCGCGGCGAGCCGGATCGTGGTCGACCCGCCCGGCGAGACGATGATCGGGCGCAGGAACTCCACGTCCGAGAACACCGGCGCCGGCAGGCTTTCCACGGCCAGGGTGGCCTTGGCGACCTGGGTCATCGCCTCCATCCCGATCACCGCCGGGAACAGCAGCTGACCGTCGAGCAGGTGGTCGGCCAGGTACGGGTCGCTGCCCGCGGACAGGTCGGCCTCGGTGATCAGCTCGACACCCGGGTAGTGCACGACCGCCCGGTCCACGAAGCGGGTCAGCGGCAGTTCGCGCTTCTCCACCGGCAGGGTGGCCAGCCCCGCGGTACGGCCGCAGACGACCAGTACCGACGGGGCGGCCGGGTCGCCGACGACCTGGCGGAGGATCTCGATGCCCTCCTCGGTCGGGATGGGGGTGATGCCGTCGCGCATCAAAGCGCTGACGACACCGAGCTTCTCGCCCATCCCGGTCCCGGACCAGACCGACCATTCGAGTGCGATCGCCCGCGCTTGGGGGTGCTCGCGGCCGAACCGCACGGTCAGTTCGGTCATCCAGTCGTTGGCGGTGGCGTAGTGCGCCTCACCGCGCAGGCCCGCCCGTCCGATGATGCTGCCGAAGGTGACCAGCAGCTTGATCTTGTCCTTGTCGACGGCGTCGAGGACGGCGTTGAGGCCCCCGATCTTCGGCGCCAGCGTCTTGCGGAAGGCCTCCTCGGTCAAGGAGAACAGCGCCGCGGGCTCGTTGCGGCCCGCGCCGTGCAGGACCGCGGTGACCGGGCCGAACGCGGCCTGGATCCGGCCGATGGCGTCCGCCACCTGCTGGGCGGCGGTGACGTCGGCACGTTCGTAGCGGTAGTCGATGCCCGCGGCCTTCATGCGGCCGAGGTTCTCCGCGAGTTCGGCGTCGTCGGCCGGGTCGCTCCGGCCCAGCAGCGCCAGTTTCGCACCCGAGTCCTTGGCCAGTGCCAAAGCGCTCTCCGCGGTGATGCCCTTGCCGCCACCGGTGACGAGCAGGACGTCCTCCGTGCCCAGCGGAGTCCCCTCCGCCTCGGAAGGCGCGAGAGCGGCGAGCTTCGGCACCGTGCGGACACCGGCGGTGTCGTAACGGACTTCGCTGAAGTCGTTCGTCGCCGCGACTTCGGTGACCACGGTGGACACCGCGGCGCCGATGGATTCGGGGTCGACCGGGTTGACGTCGGCCAGATCGACGATCGTGGTGCGGGCCGACGGGTCCTCCAGGCGCAGCGTCTTCGCCAGGCCGGAAGCGCCGAGACCGTGCTGCACCACGACGAACCGTGTGCCGTTGGGCGCGGCCAGCACCGCGCGGGCCGCCTCCAGGAACAGCCCGGCGTCACCGGCGTCGCTGTCCTCGTTCAGGCAGAGGACGACACCGTCGCCGACACCCGCCGTGGCGAGCGCCGCGCGCAGCGGCTCCGCCAAGGGGTGACCCTCGGAGGCGAACGAAGTCCACTCGGCCGTCGAAAGGCCGGGGGTCAGGTCGGGCGCGGGCCTCGGCGCGACGACGTACTCCACCGCGAACGGCCGGACCCACGGTCCGACACCGGTGACCTCGGCCTGGTTGCTGTCGGACGGTTTCGCCGTCTGCGCGAGTTCGTCGATCATCTCGGCGAGTTCGCCGAGGCAGACCGTCGCGAAGTTCGGCATGCCCTCCAGCGCCGGGCGGCCCAGCGCGCGGGTGACGTCGTTGACCAGCTGGCCGACGGTGATCGACGAGAGGTGCAGGTCGTCGAGCGGATGGGTGTCGGCGGTGACGGCTTCCAGCGGCAGTTCGACCCGCTCGGAAGCGAGCTTGCGCAACAGGTCGAGCGTGCTGCTGCCACCGCTTTCGGACGCCTCCCCCGCCGACGCCTCGGCGGGCTCCTCGACGCGGTCACGAGCCAGTTCCGCACCGATCGACGGCGCGGCCTCGCACGGGCTCGCCAGGAAGTTGAACACGCCGTCGACCGGCAGCGGCCGCACGACGCGGCCGGCGAACAGCGCCGACGTCTCCAGCGGGGCACCGAAAGCGAACGCGGCGGCGGCCACCTTCAGCACCGCGGCCAGCGTCGGGCTGTCGGTGTCGATCGCCAGCACCGGGGTGCCTGGCGCGATCTCGCCGAACAGACCGGTGAGGACGCGGCCGGGGCCGACCTCGATCACCAGGTCACTGCGCTCGGCGACCTTCGCGGCCGCCTCACGGAAGCGCACCGGCAGGACCACCTGGTCGCGCAGCAGGTCGCGCAGGTCCTCGGCGGCGTGCAGGACGTCACCGGTCACCGTGGACACGACGGGCCTGTCGAGCCGCGCGAAGTCGAACGCCGTGAGTTCCTCGGTCATCGCCTCGGCGGCCGGGACGACCGCGGGCGAGTGGAACGCGTGCGACACGTTGATGCGGGTGGCGGTGAAGCCGTCCGCACGGGCACGGGCGACGACCCGGTCGATCGCCTCCGACGGTCCGGAAAGGACGGTCTGCTCGGGCGCGTTGTACCCCGCGATGACGATCTCTTCGCCCTCGGCGAGTCGTTCGGCGATCCCCGGTGCGACGGCGATCCCCGCCATGGCACCGTTTCCGTCGCTGGCGGTGGCCATCACCTTGCCGCGGATCTTGGCCAGTTTCAGGACGTCGCGTTCGGTGAGCGCGCCACCCCAGTGCAGGGCGGTGAGCTCGCCGAGGCTGTGCCCGGCGGCCGTCTGCGCCTCGATGCCGAGGCTCTTCAGGACGCGAAGCCCGGCCAGCGAGCCGGTGACGATCCGCGGCTGGGCGACGTCGGTGGCGACCTGGTCGGCGCCGGTCGAGAGTCCCGCGGCGCGGTAGATGTCGTCGGCGTGGGCGAAGCGTTTGCGCACCGCGCCGACCGTGCCCTGCCCGGAACCCTGGCCGGGGAACAGGAACCCGATCTTCGGCCCCTTGGAGCGCGAGCCGGCGAAGATGCCTTCCCCGGCGGAGAAGACTTCCGGCTCGCCCTCACCCAAGAGGTCGAGCAGCTTCGCGAACTTGCGCTCGGCGTCTTCCGGGTTGGTCGCGACGACCGCGGCGCGGACCGGTTTCCCGGACAGCTCCGCGGAAAGCGTGCCGGCGAGGTCGGCCAGCTCCGCCAGCGAAAGCTTCGGCACGACCTCCAGCAACGCGGTCACCCGACCACGCAGGGAGGCGGCGTCGTCGGCGTCGAGGAGCAGCAGTTCGCTGTCCTGACGACCGGAGACCAGCGAACGGGTCTTCTCGTCGATCTCCTTGCGCCGTGCGGCACCCGGGGCCTCGGTGACGGTGACGTGGGAGTTGATCCCGCCGAAACCCATCGCGGAGACACCGGCGCGGACCGGGTGGTCCGACGGCCACAGCCCGGCCTCCGCCGGGACGTACATCCGCGCGGAGTCGCCGAGCAGCGACTCGTGCGGCTCGAAATGGCCGGTCGCGGGCGGGATGACCTGGTGGTAGACCGCCAGCGTCGCCTTGATCAGCCCGGCGACACCGGCCGCGGCCTTGGTGTGCCCGATGTTGCCCTTGATGGTGCTCAGGGCGGCGCGGTCGGCGAGCGGGTCGGCGTCGCGGCGGGCGGTGGAGAGCGCCTCGATCTCGGTGGCGTCACCCAGCGCGGTCCCGGTGCCGTGCCCCTCGAAGTAGGAGACGGTCTCGACGCCGTACCCGGCCTTGTCGTAGGCACGTTTGAGCGCCAGGCGGTGACCCGAGGCCTCGGGCCGCGTGATGCCGCCCTTGCCGTCGGAGGAGACACCCCAGCCGCCGATGGAGGCGTAGATCCGCTTGCCCTGCGCGATCGCGTCCTCCTCGCGCATCAGCACGAGCATGCCGGACCCCTCGCCGGGCCAGAAGCCGTTGGAGTCGGCGTCGTAGACCTTCATCTCCCGCTTGGCGAGCGCGCCGGTCTTGGCGAAGCCGATCACCTCGAACGGGTCGATCGACAAGTCGACACCACCCGCTATGGCGACGTCGAGATCGCCCTCGCAGAGCGCGTTCGCCGCGGTGACCACGGAAAGCAGCGACGAGGAGCAGGCACCGTCGACGGTGAAACCGCCGCCGCCGAAGTCGAAGAAGTTGCAGACCCGGCCGGCGATCGTGTTCGCCAGCCCGCCCGCGAGGGAGTCCTCGTCGATCTCGGGGAACGGCGCCTTGTACTGCGCCTCGAGGTCGTGGAGGAACTCGGCGGTGTCACCCTCCGCCCAGCCGCGCTCGGCGAGCGCCGCCGCGACCGTGCGGCGGACGTACGGCCAGCGCAGCCGCATGATGTTGGCACGCGAGAACTCACCCGTCAGGCTGTTGCCGATGACCACGCCGGTCGCGGGCCTCGGCAGGCCCTCCCCTTCCGGGAATCCCGCGTCCGCCAGCGCCTGTGCGGCGACGTCGAGCGCGAGCCAATGCGTGGTGTCGGTCGAACGGAAGGTACTGCCCGCGACCTTGTACTTGATCCGGTCGAACTCGTAGTCCCGCAGGACCGCGGCCTTCTGGGCATAGAAACGATCCGGCGCCTTGGGGTCGGGCGAGTAGTAGTCCTCGCGGTTCATCCGCTCGTCGGGCAGTCTCCGGAATGCCCGGCGGCCGGCGAGGACGTTCTCCCACAGTTCATCCGGGGAACCGGCGTCCGGGTATCGGAGACCGATACCGACAATCGAAATCCGCTCAACGCTCATGCCACCGCACTCCCCTAGCTCTCAACCACTCAAGTCATGGAATCCGGCTCCGGCGCCGGGACTCTGTCCCCAGAAACTCGGGCGCCGTCCGCATCTGCAGTCCCGTCAAGCATGAACCGGGGCAGGTCGCGGAGTCTTCTCTCATGTTGTTGAAGGCTGACCAACGAATCCGGCGTCCGCCCTGTTCTCCGGACCTTTCGTGCTCCCGCCGCCACCTGCTCGCGACGACCCCGGAGTCCGTGAAGGCCTCCTTGAGGGACTCTGGGTCCCTCAAGGAGACCTTCACGGACCGACGGCCACGCGGCGAGAGGTCACTTGCCCGCGTGGGTTTCCAGGGCCACACAGCGTTGCGCGGCAACGAAACTCGCCCACCCCACCAGCTCGATCAGGTCCCGATCGGCCAGGCCCGCGGCGGCGACCAAAGCGTCGTCCACCTGATAAGCCGCCTTCGCGACGACCAGGGCCAGTCGAGCGGCGGGATCGTCGGTGACATCCACCCAGGACCGGCTCAGACCCGGCGGCGTTCCGTCCCAAGTGGACAGTTCTCGGAGGACGACCTCCCGCACGGCAGGAGAAATCCTCAGCGAAGCGAAAGCCGACGAGGCACGCGCGAAGGCGTCTTCGACGACCGGATTCCCCGCCGCCCAGGCCACGGAATCCGCACTGGGTGGCAGGAAATCCAACGACAACCCCGGCGAAACCCCCGAGACCGGTTTGAGGAAGCGCCCCAGCACGGCCTTCGCCCGGGAACGCGCGGAATCCGGCACGGACGGAGGTAACGGCGACGGCCCGAGGAACACGCTCACCACCCGGTTCAGGTAGTGGAACGTGAACGCGACCGCGGTCAGCTCGGACCGAGCCGCCGCCGGCAACGGCCCGGACAGCGGATCCGCCACCGGACCGCCGGCCGCGATGGCCGAAGCCACCGAGGAACGGCCGAGCGAACCCAGCGCCATCCCGTGGACCTCGACACAGTAGGGGCACGAATTCGCCTGCGACACCAGGGAAGCGACGATCTCCCGGTCTGCCCGGCCCGTCTCCCCCGACGCCGCCAGCGACTCGCGCAGCATCAGCCAGCTCGCCGCGAGGACCGGCGGTGACGGCGAATGCAGCGCGACCGGCGGGGCCAGCATGCCGAAGTCCCGTTCGAGCTGGCGGTAGACGTCGCGCACCGGCCCGGACGACCGGCCGAAGGAAACCGGCCGGACGTACCGGGTCTCGCGCAACGCCCGCCGCAGCGCGAGTTTCACGAGTTTCGGGGTCATCATGACCTCCCATCGAAGTCCGTGAAGGCCTCCTTCCCTACCCTCAAAGTAGGGAAGGAGGCCTTCACGGACAGCCTGCTGGTTAGCCGGCCACCACGGGAAGACGGCTGACCCCCCGCCGCCCGGTGAGGGAGCCGTCCGGAGCCGGGGCACCGTAGGAGACGTCGACGCCGCGTGCCTGCAGCGCCCGCACGATCCCGGGCACCGAACGCTCGGCCAGCGCCGCGATCGTCATCGCCGGGTTCACCGTCAGCGCACCCGGTACGGAGGCACTGTCGGTCACGAAGATCCCGGGGTGGTCGCGGAGTTCGTGGTTCGGGTGCAGTGCCGAGGTCGCCGGGTCGTCACCGATCCGGCAGGACGCCAGCGGGTGCACGGTGTACGCGCCGACGACGTCGTTGGTCCACGGCGCCACCTTCGCGAGCCCGTCCTTCTCCAGGATCTCCTTGCATTCCGCGTCGGCCAGCGACCAGCCGTGCAGGGTGTTCGGCGTCGGGTCGTACTTCAGCGGGCCGCGGCCGAGCATCTGCTGCGAGATGCGGTAGGCGTTGCCGGTGGGCGGCGGCGCGCCGAAGACGCCCTCGTTGTCGTCCTCGGTCATCAGGAAGATGGTGAGCCAGGAGGCCCACTGCTTGAGGATCTCCTTCTTCTGCGCCCCGAACCAGCGCGGCTCGTCACCGTCCGGCACCTGCGCGAGGATCGTGCCGAGCCCGGGCGGGAAGTACAGCTGCTCCAGCGAGTACCGCTCGTACTCGGGCAGCGAGCCGTCGAGCTTGTCCCAGTTCGCCACGGTCGGGCCCTTGCCGATGTGGTTGGCCTCGTAGACCTTGCCGTCCTCACGGGACAGTCCGAGCACCTCGCGGACCCGCTCCTCGTTGATGATCGCGGTGTTGAGCCGCTCACCGTTACCCGAGAAGTACCGGCCGACGGCGTGCGGCATGGTGCCGAGCGCCGCCTCCGAACGCTGCAGGATCACCGGCGTCGCACCGGCACCGGCGGCGATGATGACGACCTTCGCGTCGATCGTCCCGCTGCTCGACTGCACGCGGTAGTCCGTGTCGTCGACGATGGTGAAGTGCACGCGGTAGTCGCCGTCGTCGATCCGTTCGATCCGCTGGACCTCGTGCAGCGGCCGGATCTGCGCGCCGTGCGCGAGCGCGGCGGGCAGGTAGTTGGTCAGCAGCGAGCGTTTCGCGTCGAACCGGCAGCCCGCCATCATGAAGTTGCAGTTGACACACCGGTCGTTGTCCACCGCGACCGGCGCCGGGTTGGCGGTACGGCCGGAATGGTCGCAGAACGCCGCCCACAGGCCACCGGCGTACGAGACGTCGTTCCAGTCCTGTTTGGACACCGGCAGTGATTCGGAGACCCGGTCGTACCAAGGCTCCAGCGCGTCGCGCGTGAGCACCGAAGGCCACATGCGGCGGCCGATGCTGCCGTGGCGCTCGAAGACGAACTTCGGCGCGCGGGGCATCGCGGCGAAGTACACCACGCTGCCGCCGCCGACGCAGTTGCCGCCCAGCACGCTCATCCCGTCGCCGACGACGAAGTCGAACGCCCGGGTGTAGGACGAGCCGAGCAGGTAGTCGTGCTCGAACTCCTGCGTCTCCAGCCACGGCCCGCGTTCCAGCACGGTGACCTTCGCACCGCCCGCGGCCAGGTGGTAGGCGGGGATCGAGCCACCGAACCCGCTGCCGACGATGACGACGTCGGTCTTGTCGTAGGCACTCATGCGGGGCTCCCGGAAGGCGTGGTGTCAGGGTGGTGTTTCGCCAGTTCGCGGCGATAGGAGAACTTCGGGAACCGCCACAGGCCGTCCTCGTCCGGCGCGGTGTAGCCCATCGCCAGCAGGCCCGGGTGGCCCTCGGCGATGGCTTCGGCGGTGTGCTTGTGCGCCGCGCTGTCGAAGGACATGTTGCAGAACAAGGCGAGGCTGACCCAGCCGTCCTTCTCCGGATGCCCCGGCGCGGTCAGCGACCGCACGAGCCGCGTCCGGTCCGCGAAGGACAGCGCGACGAACGGGGGCAGCCCCTCGTCTAGGTCGAGGTCGTGTTCCTTGGCGTAGACCTTCGCGTGGTCGTTGAGCGACTGCGCCAGATACGGCAGCCCGACGGTCACCCCGGTCGCCTCGGTGTGCAGCAGTTCGAGCGCGCCTGCCACGACCGCGCCCGGCCCCGGAGAGGCGCCGGCGATCGCGTGGTCGCCGGGGAACCGCTTCTCCCCGGGGATGATCGTGTCCGCGTAGGCCTCCAGTGTCATCACCTTGGCCTGTTCGTCCGGTTCCACGGAAGCTACCTCCTGTTCCTGCTGTGCACGGTCATCGGCAGCCCGCCGCGGACCCGCAGCGAGAGCATCGCCTCGGGAACCACGTCGTAGCCCGGCAGTTTCCTGAGCTCGAGGTCCCGCAGGACCATCGTCAGCACGAAAACGGCCTCCATCACGCCGAGGCTGTTGCCGATGCAGAACCGCGGCCCGGCGCCGAACGGGATGTAGGCGTACCGGGGCCGTCCGCTCAACCGGTCCGGATCGAACCGGTCCGGGTCGAACTTCTCGGCGTCCGGCCAGAACGCCGGATGCCGATGGAGCGTGTAGGGCACGACGACGACGTCGGACCCCGCCGGGATGTGGTAGCCGCCGATCTCGTCGTCGGCCTGCGCCACCCTCGGCAGCAGCCACACCGGCGGGTACAGCCGCATGACCTCTTCGACGACCCTTGAGGTGTAGGGCAACCGGTGCAGGTCGTCGGCCGTGGGCAGCTGGTCGCCCAGTACCCCGTCCGCCTCGGCACGCAGTTTCGCCGCGATCTCGGGATGTTCGTCGAGCAGGTGGAACGCCCAGCCCAGGGTGCTCGCCGTCGTCTCGTGCCCGGCCAGCAGCAGGGTGATCAGCTCGTCCCGCATCTGCTCGCGGGTCCCGTCGGTCGCGATGAGCCGGGACAGGACGTCTTCCCCGTGCTCGATCGGGTTCGAGAACCGCTGCTCGACGAGTTCTTCGGCGATGCGGCGGAGGTCGTCCCGGGATTCGCGGAACCGCCGTTGCTTCTTCAGCGGAGCCCACTGCGGGACCATGCTCAGCGTCACCGCTTCGAACATCGCCTGGTCCTGCACGGCCTCGAACGAATGTCCCAGCGAGGAGAACCCGCCGAGGTCCGCGTCGAGCAGGGTCTTGCCGAGCACACCGAGGGTCAGCCCGGTCATCTCGTGCAGGATCTCGACCGGCCCGGTCGTGTCCCGCAACCGTTTCACGAGACCTTCGACCTCGTTCGCGACCACGGACGCCTGCCGCGCGATCCGCTTCGGCTGGAACACCGGCTGGATCGTGCGGCGCTGCTTCTTCCAGACGTCGCCGTCACTGGTGAGCAGCCCGTCGCCGAGTGCCCGCCTGGCCTCCTGGAGGCCGATTCCCTTGTGGTAGTTGGCCGCGTTGTCCGCGAGCACGTGTTTGGCCAGATCGGGGTGGTTGACGAGGTACATCGTCTTCGGACCGATGGCGATCCGGACGACGTCCCCGTGTGCCTCCGCCGAGTCCGACATGAGCGCCAGCCGGTCGGTGAAAAGCTTCTTCAACAGACCGAAAGTCGCTCTGCGCGGCGGCCCGGGGGGCGCGAGACGCGCCCCCCGGGTGGTTTCCGCACCGGAGGTCATGCCGCCACGGCCCCGGTTTCCGTCTCCGGCTTCTCGGCCGGCTTCGGCAGGGTGGTGATCTCGGCCGACTTCGCCTGCTCGGCCTCCCACTTCTCGGTGGCCTTCTTGGAGAAGTGCAGGCCCCACAGGAACATCCCGCGGATCAGGCAGACCAGCGCGGTGGCGAGGAAGAGTCCGTACGCCACGTGGACGATCATGAAGAACCCGTAGGCCAGCGCCACGCCCGAACCGAAGAGCACCTGCGACGCGGGTTTCGACGGTGTCGTGCCGGGGTCGGTGACCATGTAGTTCGTGTAGAGCACGAACGCCACACCGGTCATCATCCCGAGCGCGCCGGGGATGGCGGTGTCGAACACCAGACCGCGGATGATCGCCTGCAGCGCGAACGTGATCAGCCAGGCGCCGATCAGCCACATCCGCTGGGTCAGCATCGCGTTGAGCACGGTGCCCGAGATCATGATGATGCCGACGATCAGCCAGCCGACCCACGAGTCGACCTTCTCGGTGAAGTGGTAGGGCGGGGCGATGCTCGCCCAGGGGAACAGCAGCAGGATGATCGTGATGCCGAAGTTCGACGGGTTCATGTAGTGGCGGAGCCGTCCGCGCACCGGGGCCTGGAGGACCCACTTGGCGCCGACGGCGACCACGACGCCGAAGATCATCACGAGGACCTGGTCGTTGACGTAGGTCAGCATGTTGAGCGCGAGCCCGGTGATGTGCGCCGGGAACAGGAACTCCACCAGGCCCTTGAAACCGTTGCCACGGAAGCGGACGTCACGTCCCTGGACCCGGGCGCCGAGGATCTCCAGCAGGATTTCCGTGGTGTAGGCGGTGCCGAGGGCGATGAACGGATAGACCCACGGCTGCTCGAAACCGAGCACGGTGTAGCCGATGATGTTGAAGATCGAGATCGAGATCGCGAACCGGCGAAGGGCCGTGATCGTCTTGTTGCTCTTCGGTGCGGTGAGTGTCTGCTCAGCCATGACGGTCATTTCTCCTTCACCTGGGAGCCGAGCTGCAGCTTGTGGCTACCCGGGGCCAGCTGGATCTCCTGCATGCGGATCTGCCCGGTCAGGTCGCGCCACTGCACGCACACCTTCACCGGCCCGGTGACTTTGCCGAGGCCGATCTGGACCTCGTGGCTGCGCTTGCCGGAGTGGCCGCTGCCGCCGTCGACGCGGTCGATGTACTTCTTGCCGTCGGGGGTGATGACGGTGACCTCGGCGCCGATCGCCGCGGTGCCCGCCGCCTTCAGCGGACCGTCTGCCGCAGCCTTGTCCTGGAACAGCTTCAGGTTCAGGTAGGAACCGGTGTCCTGGCTGACGTTGTGGTAGAAGATCGGCTGCTCCCACTGGCGGGCCACGGCGAAGTCGAGCTTGCCGTCACCGTCGGCGTCGCCGGTGGCGATACCGCGGGTGGGCACCGGGACCGCGAGACCGAGGCGCGGGGCCAGGTCGGTGTAGCGGCCGTCGGAGCTCTTGGCCCAGAAGTGCAGGGTGTGGTCGCCACCGACGTCGTCACCGGCGCGCATGTTCGGCCAGAAGTAGGGGTGCTTCAGCAGTTCGTCGTTGGACGTCGCCAATTCCTGCAGCTGCGGCCAGCGGTTGACGTCGCCCTTGACGAAGCCGGTCGCCTGGGTGATCACCGATTCGCCGCTGTTGTTGTAGTCGGCGATCTTGACGTCCCAGCCCCAGCCGGACCACGCGGTGCCCGCCTGTGCGCTGCGGTCCACCCACGGTGCCTCGCCGCCCTGCAGACGGCCACGCAGGTCCGCGGTGTCCTTGGCGGTGTTCATGAACTGGAAGTGGCTTTCCTCGATGCCCCACGACGTGGTGATGTTGCTGACGTACATGTCGTAGAGACCGTCGTGGTCCAGGTCGCCGAAGTCGACGCCCATGCCCTTGAAGGAGTCGTTGCCGACCACCTTGGACTTCGGCTCGGTGGCGCCACGGATGCCCTTCACCTCGGCGAAGGAGGTCTTGCCCGCCGTGGACTTGTTGTACAGCAGGCGGTCGTGACCGAAGTCGTTGCCGATGTAGAGCTCCGGCAGGTTGTCGCCGTCGACGTCGGTGGCGCTGGCCGCCAGCGACCAGCCGCCGCGGGCGTCGGCCGGGATGGCCTGGTCGTCGCACTGGAAGCTGACCGAAGGCTTGCCTGCCTGGGTGGAGGCGCCGGTGAAGCGGAAGATGTACTTGCCACCCGCGTTGTCGGCGTGCGACATCGACTTGTTCATCTCGACCCCGCCCTCGACGCGGTCGTCGAGCACCGCGCTGTCGGGGAAGTAGTTGCCGATGAAGATGTCCTGGTGGCCGTCGCCGTCGAAGTCACCGACGGTCGCGGCGTTGGTGTTCCACAGCTGGCCTGCGTACTCGCCGTTCTTGACGTTGTTGCCCGGCACCAGTTCCACCGGCACGTAGGACTTCGCAGCGAGGCCGGTCGCGGACGGGTCCGCGAGGAACACGATCGGCGTACGGCCCCAGTAGTAGGCCAGCAGGTCGACCCGGCCGTCCTCGTTGAAGTCGCCCGGCACGCAGCCCATCGGCGCGATGTACTTGCCCATGGGCAGCGGCGCGGCGTCGAGTGCGAACGGCTTGTACCGGTCGCCGCCGATCCCCGGGGTCGGGGTGACGACCACCTGGTCACTGCGCGGGTCCACGAAGCACAGGTCGTTCGCGAGCTTGTCGCCGTCGAGGTCGTTGACCGCGATCGCGGCACCGACCGAGGAGATCCAGGCACGGATGTGCTCGTACTCCTTGTTCACGGTCCGGATCGACTGGCTCTTCGCCGCCTCCGGCAGGGCGATCGTCAGGGGCTCGAACGCGTACTTCGAGGCCATGGTGTCCGCCTCGGCGGTCGAGACCGTGGGCAGCTGCGCCACCACGAACAGTCCCGCCATCAGCAACAGCGCCACGATGCCCGCAAGCTGCTTGCGGAGCCAGCCCAAGGTCGCGGTCATTTACCTGCACCTCCAGAAGTGAGTACCTCGGCGGCGATGCGCTGTCGCCAGATCTCGAAAGACGGGAGCTCACCGTCGACCACAATGTCCGATCTGACGGGGCGAACTTCCTGGGTGATGGCCGCGGCGCGCTCGGCCGGCAGCCCGCAGATCGCCTGGGTGGCGACCTCGGTCTCGGGGATCAGCAGTCCGGCGCGGATCCGGGCCTCGGCGGCGAAAGCGCTGCCCTGCGCCAGGTTTCCGCGATACTCACCGGCGAACTCGGCGAGCTTCAGCAGTTCGTCGGAGGTGACACCGCACGCGTAGGTCGAGGCCAAGCCGACCCCCGCGTAGAGATCTCCGTGACGCTGCTTCGGGAATCGCGCGATCGCTTCGGTGACCAGATCGACGTCGGTGCCGCAGATGAACCACAGCGCCCGGCCGATGCCCTGGTCGATCGCCCGCAACGAGTAACCGTTGTTGCCGGCGGGCCAGGTGAAGTCCTTGTCCTGGAACTGACCGTCGATGTACTTGGCGGTCTTGAAGTAGGCCTGGTGGAAGCCGTACCCGTCGAGCACCAGCCAGCGCAGCAGCGGGTCGAACTCCTCGGCGGACGGCCAGCGGAAGCGCGGCAGCCGCGCCATCGCCCAGCCGACACCGACGTAGATGATGTAGTCGTGCTTCACGGCCGGGCCGTCGAGGAAGTCCGCGATATGCCCGCGGCCACCTCCGGGAAGGCCGTCGAGCATTCCGTAACCCATTCCCGCGCCTTCGTAGGCGAAGCCGCGGTATTTGACCGGAATACGTTCGAGCCATTCTTCGGCCTGTTCGGTGGTACGCGCTTCTACCGCGTGCGCGTAACCGAGAAGGAACTTCTCACCTACTGTCTCCAGCAATTCTTGAGCGGCTGGGCTCTTCTTGTGGAAGCCTCGTTTGTCCAGCGACGTCTCGGAGACGTCCGGTGTGATCATGCGACGTCTTAACGTGCGCCAACCATTGCCCAACGCACTCTCCCCCTAACGGGTGGATTTGAATTTTGCGGACTGCTTCAAGGCTCACATGTTCGCCGATAAGGCAGCTACTCCACGGTTGCGCCCGCGGTTCTCCCGGTTTGCGTAACCGGGAGAACCGGGGAATAGACCGCGGTCAGGCCGCCGCGCGCAGATACTCGGGAGCGGGCAGGGTCATGCGGTTGCCGGTCGATGTCGGGCCGCCGGCGAGGGTGATCGCCATCGGCGCGTCGGTCGGCTGCGGGCTGCGCATCGGCATCCGCAGGTGGACCCGGCCGTAGCGGGCGATGTCGACGCGGCCGGGCAGGGTGCCCATGGAGAACGTCGACGCGGCGGTCCCGGCGGCGTGTTCGGCGACCGCGATGACGGTCCACTTGCCTTCGGGGACGTTCTGGATCTCGATGTCCGCCGAAAGGACGTTCGCCCTGCCGCCGAACGCGACCGGGCCGCACTGCGGGATCGACTCGGCGAACAGTCCGATGAGGACACTCGCCGGGCCTGCCCCGCGCGGGGTCTCGACGCGCACGCTGATCGTGCCGGTGCCGGCGTGCAAGGACGCACAGCCCATCCCGGCGCCGTGCAGGGACTCCAGCGACGGCAGCCGCTGGAAATGCGGGGCCAGCGCGACGAGCAGTTCGCCGACCTCGGGATCGCGGTACTGGGTCGGGGTCATCCCGACCGCACGGGTGAAGCGGCTGGTGAAGGTGCCGACACTGCTGTAGCCGACGCTGCACACGATGTCCGACACCGTCAGCGATGTCGTCAGGAGGAGCCGTTTGGCTTCGAAGAGCCTGATCGCGGTCAGGTACCGGCCGGGGGTCACCCCGGTGGCCTTGGTGAAGATCCGCGAGAAGTGGAAGGGGCTGACGAAGACTTCGGACGCCAGGTCGCCCAGCGTGATCGGATCGAAGTACCTCGCGTGCATCGCTGAGATGGCCTGCAGCACCGCAGGTTGCAAAGGAGACGCCGGCTCGGGGAGCCGACCGGTTTCGATGGCGCCTTTCTCGTTCGCCGCCGTGGCGACTGTTCGTAGCTGCATCAGACCAACCTCGGATTCGCTGTCGCTTTTCCTCTGCTCGTCAGCAAACGCGTCACCGATTTCAGCGCACTCGACACACGATCGAGGTAGGCCCTACCCAGGCGTTATCCTGGGCTGCGCGATCGCCGGGCGGTCAGCCGGCGGCGCGTTCCGGCGTCTCCAGCGGGACTCGAGCGGTCAGCCGATGCGTCCCGTCGAGATGAACGCCCGCTTGCAGATCGCCGCCGTGGATCCCGACCCGGTAGGCGAGATTGCCGATACCGCAACCGGATGCCGAGGCGGCCTGCGCGGGGACGCCGTCGTTCACCAGGTCCAGCAGGATCGCCCCGTCCCGCACACGCACGGTGATCTCGCACCGGGTCGCCGCACTGTGCCGGAGGACGTTGGTGACGCCCTCGCGCAGCACGGTCGCCAGGGTCGTCCCGGCCGGGCAGGCGAGCGCGACCGGGTCGCAGTCCAGCCGGACGGCGATGTCGGCCGCACGCAGCACCGCCCCGGCGATCCGGCATTCCTCGGCAAGGGACAGTTCCCGGTAGCCGGCGGCCACCGAACGGACGTCGGCGAGCGCTTTCCGGGACATGACGAGGATTTCCGCCAGCTCCTCCTGCGCCCGCTGGGGCTGGTCGACGATGAGCCGGTTGGTCAGTTCGCTCTTCAGCGTGATCGCCGAAAGACTGAGCCCGAGCAGGTCGTGCGTGTCCCGGGAGAACCGCAGCCGTTCCTCGGTGACCGCCCACCGGGCGAGTTCGGTCCGGTCGTCGGCCCAGCGGGCCGCCTCGGTCAGCGCGCGGACGACCAGCCCGACGACGAGCGTCGCGAGCACCGCCGTCGGCACCGCTACGGTGGCCGGGTCCGCGACGAACGCGTTGGCGTAGGCGGCGATCAGCCCGGACAGGGTGGCGACCGCGCCCCCCGCGGCCACGGCCGGGATCCGGCGCAGGCTCAGCAGCAGGTTGCCCGCGAAAAACCCGCTGAACATCACCCACGCCGGCCCGAACCACAGCAGCGGTGCGTAGGTCAGCGCCGCCTGGGCGAGCAGATGCGGCACTCCTTTGAGGCCCGCCGGCACCGGCCGGTACAGGAAGAGCAGCTGGACGGCGACCACCGCGGCCGCCCAGAGCGCGCCGCCCAGCGCGTCCGGCCAGTGCGCCGCTTCGGCCAGCGGCCGGATCGACATCAGGATCGCGGTGCCGAAGAAGACGGCGCCCACGATCCGGCGTGAAAGCCCGGCCTGGTTCCCGCTTCGCATGGCCACCCCTGATCCCGCAGCTCCCTGGACGCACAAGGTAACCAGACGGGGCGGTGATGGCGGAAAATGAAAGTGAACCGAGATCGACATTGTGCTGTCCCGCCCCACGCGGGTGCCGGCCCCGGTGTTGCCCGCCCCGCGCTGTGCCCGCCCCACGCTGTGCCCGCCCCCGGTCCAGGGCCCGCGATCGACAACTGACGCCAGGCCCATCCACCGCGGGACAAGTCCGTGAAGGCCTCCTTGAGGGACCCAGAGTCCCTCAAGGAGGCCTTCACGGACTTTCGGCGGGGCAGGTGAGCGTCGAGTGTGGGCACAACACCTGCGCAGGCCCCCAGCGGTAAGCGCTCAAGCGGGCAGGTCGAGCACGCACTCCCCCACGCCCACCTCGGCGGGCCAGTCGAGTTTGAGGGCGCGGTCGACGCGGTCGCCGGCGTCGACCGGGACGGCGTGCGCGGCCAGTCCCATCGCACGGGCGACCAGGTAGAGCGTCTGCTGCAGCGCGCCGACGTGCGCCAGCGTCGTGGCGTACGCGCCGCCGCCGAGCACCGACGCCATCCTCGGCATCCGCGCGGTCACCGTGATCAACGCCGAGGGCCGCCTGTGGTTGCCGCCGCCGATCATCGCCATGTCGAGCATCGCGGCGAGGTCGGCCTCGTCGTCGTTGACCAGGAGCAACCGGTGGTCGAGCGGGTCGTAGTGGTAGATCCCGCGGTCCAGCCCCGAGCAGCGGTTGACCGAGACGTACAGCTCGAGTTCGTACAGGCAGGCGACGCTGAAGTACGGTCGCTGCGAAGCGTTGTGACGCGGCGCGTCGGGGCCCTGTCCGCTGGGAAACCGCGCGGGCCCGATCGAGCGGATCCGCGCACCGCGGAACAGGAACTCGCCGATCTGCTCGGCGGACAGCACGCCCTCGGTGAACTCGGGACAGGTGTGGTCGTTCTCCAGCAACGCCGTCAGCGTCGGGTCGGTCTCGGCACGAGCGGCCAGATCCGGCCGGTACAACGTGTAGACCGGTCCTTCCCCGGTGGCGACCTTGACCACCGGCGGATTCCCCAGTCCGGGCAGATCGGCCGGACCACCGGGCCGCCAGGTCCGGCTCGTGGTGTGGAACAGCAGTTCGTCCGGGGACCACAGGCCCAGTTCGGGGTCGTCGTCCTCGGCGAACCGGCCGTGCTCCCCGGCAGGCTGGACGACGCCCGCCGCGACGAGGTACGAAACGATCGCGCCGACGACGGTGGTGTCGATCCCCGTCGTGGAGGCGATCTCCCCCACCGACTTCGCCGTCGCCAGCGTCGCCGCGACATGCACCGCCCACGGCTGGTACAGCACGACACGGTAGCGCGCGGACGGCGACTCCAGCCCCATCCCGTAGGCGTCGGAACGCAGGGAACAGAAGCGGGACAACCGGATCGCGCGCGTGGCCGGGATCCGCTCCGGCGCGAAGACCGGGGCGAGTGCCACCGGGATCACCGAAAGCAGCGGTCCCCGCCCGTCGGCGAGGCCGAGCGAGCGCACCACGGAACCGCCGAGTTCCTTGAGTGCCTGGCGCAACGCGTCGGCACCGTCGGCCGTCCAGCTCAGCTCGCCTTCGAGGTCGGGCTCCCGCTCGACGGGCTCCCACGAGGACGTCACGTTCGCCAGGGAGATCGGCCCCAAGGCCATCCGCCGCAACGATTCCCGGACCAGCGGCTCCGCGTGGTCGAAGTCGTACTCCCCCCAGCGCGTGACGACCACCAGTGAGCCGTCCTCACCGATTTCGACAAGGCTGTCGTCGGTGAGCGACCACAGGGGGATCGTCTCGGCCACACCGCCGGGGGGATCAGTCCTCAACTGTTGCTCCAGCCGGAATCTACAAGAACATGGGGAAGGGGTTCAGCCGATCGTAGGGAGTCGGTTCGGCGAGCCTGCCCAGCCGCACGGGGACGTCGAAGAGCCGTCCGGGGGCGAAGCGGCTCCAGAAGGGCCGCAACCCCGGAACGACCACCCGGACCACCGGAAGGTCGATGTCGGGCCTGGTCTGATCCAGCACCAGCGTCTCCATCCCCAGCGCGGAAAGCTTGCGTACCAAAGATTCCACGTCGTCCCGTACATCGGGCCGCCGGACGAACTTGAAGTCCGCGGCTCGTTTCGCCGACCGCCCGGGCGCCGGCAGCAGATACGGCTGGTTGGCGACCGTAGCGTGCCGGAGCCACTGCGCCGCATCGGGATCGTCGAGTTCGACGTCGTTCGCGAGCACCGCCGGGATCATCTGGTTGAGCTCGCTGACCGCCCTCCGCAGCGCCGTCCTGGGATCCAGGTGGGCGCCGAACCCCATCATGACGTTCTCTCGCGGCCCGGCGATACTCCTGGACAGCGCGACCATCACCGGGATGCCGAGGTCCGCGGTCAGGTCGAGGACCCACAGTTCGCGGCCCGACCGCGCGTACTGGCCGACCATTTCCTCGGCCCACGGATCATCGAACGAGGCGATGTCGACGCCGGGGACCGGAAGCCGGTTGTACCACCACATCGCGACGGCGTCGCGTTCGACGAGTTCGAGAAGTCCTTGCAGGATCGCGTCTTCGAGGCTGCTGCCCGCCGCGCAGCCGTTGGAGTCGGCGCGTATCCCGGTGATCCCGCATTCCAGCGGCACGCCGTAGTACAGGTACGCCGTCGGCATGAGCTTGCGGCGCTGTTTGGACAGCGACCACAACGGCGTCCAGTCGACGGCGGCCTTCTCGTCGAACCGCTCGGGAACGTGCTGGAAGATCGCGTGTTTGACGTTCCACTCGTCCCGGGTGGCGTACTGGCGCTCGTCGAAGAGCATGCACGAGTTCGGGTGGACGGCGTCGTCGCCGAGCGTGCGGAACGTGTCGCGGATCCGGAGTTCGTCGCCTTGGTAGTTCGCGGAAAACCGTTCGATGGCCTCGCACAGCGCGCCGACCTCGGCGTCGATCGGGCTCGCGCCTTTACCGCCGTTGTCCCCGCGCAGCCCGGCCTGCAGTCCGGCCTCACCGCGCACGCGGCGCGCGACGTTGAGCCCGGAACGGTAGGCGTTCACGAACGCCGGTGCCCTCGGGTCGCGCGCGATCTCCTTGATGATCCCGGTGACGGGGCTGACCAGGTGGCCGTAGCGGTCGAGGACCTCGACCGGGGTGAGTGTGCGGTGCCCGCCGCCGCCCGACGTCGCCTTCTTGGCCTCCTCGAGGACGACCGGTTCGGCCGTCCGCGCCGCGACGATCCCCTCGTCACCGCAGTCCGGGCACTGCGGGCGCCGACGGAGTTCGTGCAGCCGCCCCTGCAAATCGAGGGTGTCGAGGATCCACACGCAGTGCTGACCCGGATACCGGTGCCCGGCAAGCCATTTCGACGCTTCGAGGGAGATCAGATGCGACGCGGCCGCGGTCAGCGGCGGCACGGCGGGCATCGGGAAAGAGGCCGGGCCGTCGTGCCCGAGCACCTCCTGCACACACGCCTCCGCGTGCCGGTGCCCCCACAGCCGGTTGGTCAGGCAGTTCCAGCAGCCGGACCGTCCGGGCTGCATGATCGGGCCGATCCACACCTGCGAGCCCGACGGCCGCGCCAGCAGCCACGGCCGTCCGGTGCGCCGGTGCTCGGCGTCGATCTCGGCCAGCCGCGGGTCGAGATAGTCGTCGCACAGCACGATGGCCAGTTCCTCGGCCGTGTCGACGACCTCGATACCGCTGGCGATGAGCGCGTTCGCCACCTGCGAGGTGTCGACGCCGCGGCCGATCGCGGTCAGGCTCGCCGTCGCCGGCTTCTGCCGGGACGCCACGATGGACGCGTCGAGACCGCACGCGTCCCAGTACGCCAGCGCACGCTCGTCGACGCTGAGTTCGTCCGGCACACGCACGGTGACCAGCCCCGCCTCGACCAGCCGGGCCAGCACACCGGTCACCTGCTCCGCGCTCATCCCCTCCGGACAGGCGGACAGCAGTCCGTCGAGGTCCCGGGTACCGTCGAGCAGCGCCGCCACCGAGGCGACCTGCGCGCCGCGCATCGCGATGACCCCCTGTTCCGAGAACAGATAGGCGCCGTTGCCCTCGCTGATCTCCGCACGCAGATGCCGTTTGAACCCCAGACCACCGCTGATCGAGCCGGACCCGTTCGACACTGCCTCGCGCATGGGAACCCCCCGTAGGTCGGTGCGGTCCCCGAATCCTGCTGCGCGCGGACGTGTACCGGCCAGTGCGCGATTCACGGGTCGACTATGAAAAACCCATGTTTTCCCGGGACGCACGCACGCGACGTCTGGTGGACGAGTCACTGGCCCCTCACCGTGCCCCTCTGTCACTGTCGTCGTACTGGGAAACAGGACACGATGCGTATCGAGCTGGAGGGCGCTTGCGATGTACCCCGGATCACGAGTATCGGACACGCACCACGGCTCGGCACCCAACACGGATCCGGCCCTTTCCGCAAGCCCCGTCCGTTTCACCCTGCTCGGGCCGCTCGAGCTCCTGCGGGACGGGATCGACTACGCGCCGACGACACCGAAGCTGCTTCAGGTGCTCGCGATGCTGGTGATGAGCCCGGGCAAGATCGTGCACATCGACACGATCGTCCAGGAGCTGTGGGCGAACGACCCGCCACGCAGCGTCCGCACCACCATGCACACCTACGTCTACCAGCTGCGCCGGTGCATCGACGAGAACGACCTCGCCCCGTACGGCGAGACCATGCTGGCGACGAAACCGCCTGGGTACGTCTTCCGCATCGCCCCCTCGCAGGTGGACGTCTTCGAGTTCCAGGCGCTGCAGAAGCGGGGCCGGGAGCTGCAGCTGCGGGGGCAGCACGCCGAAGCGGCACAGTCCTTCCGGGCGGCACTCGACCTGTGGTCCGGGCCGCCGCTCGCGAACGTCCACTGTGGACCGGTGCTGTCGGCGTACGCCGTCGACCTCGTCGAACAGCGGCGCAGCACCCTGCACCTGCGCATCGAGGCGGACATCGCGGCCGGGATGCGGCACGAACTGATTGGCGAACTGCGCTCACTGGTGACGGCGAACCCGCTCGACGAGGCACTGCACGGCCAGCTGATCCGCGTGCTCGGCCGCAGCGGACGCCGATCCGACGCGCTCGCGACCTACCGCCAGGTGCGGACGAGGCTCAACAACGAACTGGGCGTGGAACCCTGCGACGAACTGCAGATCCTGCATCACGACCTGCTTTCCGAGGGTGAACCCGCGTGAACGGCCAACGGCACTTCCGGCACGGGAACGAAAGGATCGGCGGATGACCAGTCGTACCTACGGACAGTTCTGCGGGCTCGCCCGCGCACTGGAGATCATCGGCGAGCGCTGGTCACTGCTCATCGTCCGTGACCTCGTCCTCGGCCCGAAGCGCTTCACCGAACTGCAGGCGGGCCTGCCGCGGATCCCGGCGAGCACGTTGTCCGCCCGGCTCAACGAGCTCGAGCAGTCCGGCGTGCTCCGCCGCCGCCTGCTCCCCCAGCTCGACGCGGCGGTGGTCTACGAGCTCACCGAGTACGGCGGCGAGCTCGACCAGATCGTGCTCGACCTGGGCCTCTGGGGCGCGCGGTCGCTCGGACGGCCCTCGCCCGAGGACGTCTTCACCCTGGACGCGGCGATACTCTCGCTGTACACGACTTTCCAGAGCGAGAAGGCCAAGGGCGTCCACGCCACCTACGAACTGCACTATCCCGGTGGCATGGTCCTGCACGCGATCGTCGAGGACGGCGCGCTCAAGGTCGCGGACGGCGCGCATCCGGGTGCCGACGCGGTGATCGAACCGCTCGGCCCGTTCATCACGGACCTGCTGAGCGGCGAGCTCTCCGCGGCCGACGCGCTGCGGACCGGCAAGGTGCGGCTCGAAGGCGCCACGGAATACCTGGACCTGTTCACCGAGCTCTTCCACATCCCCGCTGCGCCGAAAGCGGCACAGGGAATCGTCGTTCGCTAACCACTGGCCGCTCCATTTCGTGACCTTCTGCACATTTTGCTAGCCCATTCGTGGTTACAACCGGCCGAACGGCGTAATTCCGCAGTACAAGTCAGCAATCCGGAGTAACGGAAACCGCCGGTACGCGGGATATCGTCGGTATCCGTCACCGGTCGGTCTTTTCACCCTGGGAGCCCCTTCATGGCCGCACTCGATTCGCCACGCCCCGGCCTGCTCGCTTCGCTCAACGGGAAGTACCACCGCGCGGCGCTAGCCGTCTTCGCGGTGGTCGTCGTGGCCCACTGGGCGGAGCACCTCGTGCAGGCGTTCCAGATCTACGTCCTCGGCTGGAAGACCCCGGACGCCCGCGGCGTGCTGGGCATCCCCTTCCCCAAACTGATCAGCTCCGAATGGCTGCACTACGGCTACGCCATCGTCATGCTGATCGCCCTGTTCGCCCTGCGGAAGGGTTTCGCCGGCCGCTCGCGGCAGTGGTGGAACCTCGCGCTCGGCCTGCAGTTCTGGCACCACATCGAACACCTGCTCCTGCTGCTCCAGGCGCAGACCGGCTGGCGGCTCGGCGGCGGTACCGCGCCGAGCAGCATCATCCAGCTGTTCATCCCGCGCGTGGAGCTGCACCTGTTCTACAACACGATCGTCACCATCCCGATGATCATCGCGATGATCGTGCACCGGAAGGCGTCCGCGGCCGAGCAGGCGCTGACCGGCTGCACGTGCTCGCCCGAAAGCCGGCGTGAGCTGGCGACCACGGCGTCGTGACCAGGAGACTCTTCGCGCTCCTCGCCCTCGTGGCGGCCTGGCTCGGGGTCGCGGTACTCGCCGCGGCCCCGGCCTCGGCCCACGTCGAACTGCTCTCCTCGAACCCGGCCGACGGTGCCCGGCTCACTTCGGCGCCCGCCCAGGTCTCGGTGACGCTGTCGGAGAACATCGGCATCCAGCCGAACTCCATCAAGGTCGTCGACCAGCAAGGCACGAACGTCGTCACCGGTCCGGTGTTCCAGCCCGGCGAGGTCGCCGAAGAAGTCGCCGTCAAGCTGGAACCCGACCTTCCCGACGGCAGTTACCTCGTCGAGTACGCCTTCGTCTCGACCGACTCGCATCCGGTGCGCGGCACGATCGCGTTCGTCGTCGGTACCGGCCCGCTGATCACGTCGGCGGGCGCGGTGTCCGCGTCGACCGGCACGGATCCGGTCACCGACGCGCTCTTCACCACCTTCCGCTGGGGCTCGTTCGGCGGCGTCGCACTGCTCGGCGGGCTGGTCTTCCTGCTGGTCTGCCGCCCCGGCGGACGGACCGACCCGGCGGCGCGGAAGCTGATCACCGCCGGTCTGTGGCTCTCCGGTGTCACCGCTGTCGCCGGATTCCTGCTGCAAGGTCCCTACGTCGCGGGCCGCGGGCCGGGCGCAGTCTTCGACGCCGACCTGATCGAGGCGACACTGCGGGTGGCGTACGGGAAGCTTTTGCTCCTGCGCCTGGCCGCGATCGTCGCGCTCGCCGTGATCGCACGGAAGCTGCTGGCCGCCGACCTGCCGGACAGGCTGCGGTCGCGCTACGAGAACCTCGGCATGGCCGCCGGGTTCATCGTGATGCTGAGCTTCTCCGCGACCGGGCACGCGGTGGCCGACAGGATCATGTTCCTCTCGGTCAGCGCCGACCTGGCGCATTTCGGCGCGATGGCCGTCTGGGGCGGTGGCCTGATCCAGCTGGCCGTACTCCTGCGTGGCCGGATCCCGGCGACGGAGGCCGAACCGGCGCTGGCGCGGTTCCACCCGATCGCCACCACCTCGATGGTGGTCATGGTGGTCAGCGGCGCCTACCTGGGCTTCCGGCTCGTCCCGTCGGTGGAAGCGCTCTGGTCGTCGGCGTACGGCATCGTCTTCCTGCTGAAACTGACCGGCTTCGCCGCACTGCTGGTGGTGGCGAACCTGAGCCGCAACGCCGTGCGCCGCGGCTTCTCCGGCCGCGGCGGCACCGGCGTGGTGACCGCCGACCTGCGGCGGCTGCGGGTCAGCGTCGGGGTCGAGGTGCTGATCGTCGCCGTCGTGCTCGGGCTGGCCGCGATGCTGTCCTCGATGTCCCCGACCGGCTGAGCTCAGCCCTCGGTCGCTTCCTCCGGTGGGACGAACGGCCCCCAGGTGAAGGCCCGGAGCCACGGCTCGGGATCACCCAGCCAGTCCAAGGCGGTGATCTGAGCCGGGCTCCGGCGCCCGGCGAGTGACCGGTAGAGGGCCGCGGGCGGGCCGGTGAGCACGGCGGCGACCGGTTCGGTACCGGCGATCCAGGTCGCGCCTTCGGTCTCGATCCGCATCCCGGGCAGCCCATGGCTGGTCAGCGAGGTGCCGAGACCGCTGACGAGCACTTCGAACCCCCGCAGCCAGGCCGGATGCGCCTCGGGCAGTGGCTCGCCGAGTGTGTACCGGAGATCCAGTTCGTGGGTGAAGGCGTCCATCACCATGATGTCGCCCCGGCTCCTCCCCTCGCCGTCGGCGGCGAGCAAGCTGTCGGCCTCGGGGCCGCGCTCGTTCCAGAGCCGGAGCAGTTCGGTGACCGACGCCGTCTCCGGAACCGGGCACGGTTCGCCGCCGAAGCGGGTGATCACCCGGTCGCAGATCTCCGCCAGATGCGCGAGCAGGTCCCGGACTGTCCATTGTGGACATGAGGGGACGATCTTGCCGTCGGCACCGGGGAGATCGGTGAGCAAGATCGTGATGTTCTCTCTGACCTGCCGATACCCGTCGGCCGCGGTCGCCGTATTCCAGCCAGGGACCCGAATTCGGCTGCTCGTCACGCGGCCACCTCCAGTAGGGGTAAAGCGATGGTCATCCATTGTCCCACCGCTTCGAGGTTCACCCTTCTCACCGCTTGCGCCTACCGTTCGGCGCAGAGATCACCCACCCGTGCCGCATCTCGTTGCGGCTTCAGGCAGACTGGTCGTAGAAAAGCCCGTGTGGTAACGAAAAACCGCCCACTGGTGACGGATCGACCACTGTGGAGGTGAGTAATGGAGATGCCCGGCTTCGATCTGGCGTGGCGTGGATTCAACCGCGTTCAGGTCCGGGAATTCGTTCGCGAGGTGGAAGCCGAACTGAGGCGGGTGGCCGCCGAACGCGACGAGGCGATCCGTCGCGGGGAAGAACTCGCCGCCAGACTCACCGCCGCGGAAGAGGAAACCCGCGAACTGAAGGAAAGCGTCGATCGGATCAGCCGGGTGCCGATCGCCCCGGACGCGTTGCAGGAGCGGTCGCGCCGCATGCTCGAACTCACCCGCGAAGAGGCGAGCGACATCATCGCACGCGCCACCGAAGAGGCCGCCAAGGCCGCAGCGGAACGCGAGCAGATCACCGAAGACTTCGAACGCGCGATGACCCTGCGCCGGGCCGAGGCCCTGCGCGCGCTCGCCGTGCGGGACGAAGCCGCGCAGGCAAGAGCCCGGAAACTGCTCGACGACGCCGCCGAAGAGGGTGAACGCCTGGTCACCGAGGCACGGCAGGAGGCCGATGTGGCCCTCCGCCTGCGTGACGACGTGCTGAAACAGCTGGTCGGCGCCCGCGAACTGCTCACGGAGGCCGGAACGGTCCTGGCGGTCACCGACGAACCGGAACCGGAAGTCCCCGTTCAGCGCCGGAGCAGGCCAGAGGCCCGCGCCGGCACCGAAGCGGCCGCCACCTAGGCGTCGTCCCCGGACGAAAAGACCACCGGCCGGATCTCCATCGCGTTGACATGCGCGTCCGGGACCTGCCCGGCGATTTCGATGGCGCGCTCCTTGCTGTCGCATTCGACAAGGTAGAAGCCCGCGAGGTACTCCTTCGACTCCGCGAACGGCCCGTCGGTGACGACGGGGACGCCGTCACGCACCCGGACCACCGTGCTTTCCTTCGGCTCCCCCAGCGCCTGCGTCCCGAGCAGCTCGCCGCTCTCGGTCAGCTTCTTCATGAAAGGGTCGATCCTGCCCATCACCTCGTTGCGCTCCTCCTCGGGGAGTGCGTCCCAAGCGGTGGGGTTCATCGTGATCATGATCATGTACTTCATCGGTGTTCCTCCTGGTCGTCCGGCCGGTACCCGGCCACTCACGTACTGGTCGGAGCCCCCGGATCGTCTTCGACATCCTGGCACCGATCTTTTCCGGCCGTCCGGCGTGGATACGTGGGGAGGGTATAGTCGGTGGCGGCAGAGAACGACGACAGAACGGGTGCGGCGATGACGGGCTACGGCAGCGAGCGAGAGGCCTACCTCAAGCGCCTGCGCCGGATCGAGGGACAGATCCGCGGTTTGCAGCGGATGGTGGAAGAGGACAAGTACTGCATCGACATCCTGACCCAGGTGTCCGCGGCCACGAAGGCGCTGCAGTCGTTCTCCCTCGAACTCCTGGACGAGCACCTCGCCACCTGCGTGGTCCAGGCCGCCGCCGCGGGCGGTGAGGAAGCCGACCTCAAGGTCCGGGAAGCCTCCGACGCGATCGCGCGGCTCGTCCGTTCCTGATTCAGGTCGCGCCGCGGAAGCCGCGCAGCCGCAGGCTGTTGGAGACCACGAAAACCGAGGAGAACGCCATCGCGGCACCGGCGATCATGGGGTTGAGCAGGCCCAGTGCGGCCAACGGCAACGCGGCGACGTTGTAGGCGAACGCCCAGAACAAGTTGCCCTTGATGATGCCGAGCGTCCGGCGCGAAAGCCGGATGGCGTCGACGGCCGCACGCAGGTCGCCGCGCACCAGCGTCAGGTCACCGGCCTCGATCGCGGCGTCCGTCCCGGTGCCCATCGACAGGCCGAGGTCGGCCTGCGCGAGCGCGGCCGCGTCGTTGACGCCGTCCCCGACCATGGCGACCACACGGCCTTCGGCCTGCAGGCGTTTGACGACGTCGACCTTGTCGGCGGGCAGCACCTCGGCGACGACCTCGTCGATCCCCACCTCGGTGGCGATCGCCTTCGCGGAACCCTCGTTGTCACCCGTCAGCAGTACGGGGTGGAGCCCGAGCGCCCGCAGTTCCCTGACGGCCCGCGTCGAGGTCGGCTTGACCGTGTCCGCGACGACGAGCACGCCACGCGCCTCGCCGTCCCAGCCGACCACGACGGCCGTCGCTCCGCGTTCCTCGGCCGCGGCCTTGACCTGGGCCAGCTCGTCGCCGAGGGTGATGCCGTGTTGGTCCAGGAGCGCGGTGCGCCCGGCCAGGACCGTCTTGCCCTCGACCTCGCCGACGACTCCCAGCCCCTCGACGTTGCGGAACCCTTCGACCGGCGGCGGTGTTCCCAGCCGCTCCTCGGCGGCCCCGGCGATCGCGCGGGCGATGGGATGCTCGGACGCGTGCTCGACGGCCGCGGCCAGCCGGAGCACCTCGTCGTCGCCGTGCAGTTCGGTGAGGCTCATCTTCCCGGCGGTCACCGTGCCGGTCTTGTCCAGGACGACGGTGTCGACCTTCCGGGTGGATTCGAGTACTTCGGGACCCTTGATGAGGATGCCCAGCTGCGCGCCGCGACCGGTGCCGACCAGCAACGCCGTCGGCGTGGCCAGGCCCAGCGCGCACGGGCAGGCGATGATCAGGACCGCGACGGCGGCGGTGAAGGCGGCGTCCGCCCCGCCGCCGGCGCCGAGCCAGAAGCCGAGCGTGCCGACCGCGAGCGCGATCACCACCGGGACGAACACGGCCGACACCCGGTCCGCGAGCCGCTGGACCTGGGCCTTGCCGGTCTGCGCGTCCTCGACCAGCCGGGCCATCTGCGCCAGCTGGGTGTCGGCACCGATCCGGGTGGCACGGACGACGAGCCTGCCGCCCGCGTTGACCGTCCCGCCGACCAGGGCGTCACCGATGGTCACCTCGACCGGAACGGCCTCACCCGTCAGCATGCCGAGGTCGACCGCGGACCCGCCGTCGATCACGACGCCATCCGTGGCGATCTTCTCCCCCGGCCGCACGACGAACTCGTCGCCGGTCTTCAGTTCGCCGATCGGGACGCGGCGCTCGGTGCCGTCTTCGAGAACGGCGACGTCCTTCGCCCCGAGTTCGAGCAGCGCGCGCAGGGCGACGCCGGACCGGCGCTTGGACCGGGCCTCGAAGTAGCGGCCCGCCAGGAGGAACGTCGTCACTCCGGCGGCCACCTCCAGGTAGAGGTTGCCCGCGCCGGAGCCGCGTTCCGTCGTCCACTCGAAGCCGTGCCGCATCCCCGGCACCCCGGCGGTGCCGAACAGCAGCGCGTACAGGGACCAGAGCGCGGCGGCCGCGACGCCGAGCGAGATGAGGGTGTCCATGGTGGCGGCACCGTGCCGGAGGTTCGTCCAGGTCGCGCGGTGGAACGGCCACGCGCCCCAGGTGACGACGGGTGTGGCCAGCGCCAGTGAAACCCACTGCCAGTAGGTGAACTGCCAGGCCGGGACCATCGCCAGCACGATCACCGGCACCGCGAGCACGGCCGAGACCAGAAGGCGCAGCCGGAGCGCGCCGGTGTCGTCAGTCTGGACTTCGTCCGGCTTCGGCGGCTGGGCCGTGTAGCCGGCGGACTCGACGACGCCGACGAGGTCGTCGACGGAGAGCGCGTCCGGGAAGTCGACCTGCGCCTTCTCGGTGGCGTAGTTGACCGTGGCGGAGACACCGTCGACCTTGTTCAACTTGCGCTCGACCCGCGCGGCACAGGAGGCGCAGGTCATCCCGCCGATGATCAGCTCGACACGCTGGGAAGTCTCGACGCTCACGGTGTCCCTCCCGGGTGCCCCTCGTGATGTCCTTCGTGCACGCTCGTCGGGGACGGCGGAGGCGGCTTCTCGTCGTCGAGAGGCCCGACCGCCGACCCGATCGTCCAGGCGACGGCGAACACCGCGACCAGAGCCGCGGCGAACGCCGACACCTTGACGGGGGTACTCACGAGACGAGCTGGTAACCGGCCTCGGTGACGGCCGCGTCCACGGCCTGGACGTCGAGGGCGGACTCGCTGGTGACGGTGACCTTGCCGCTGGCGACGTCCACGTTCACGGCGCTGACGCCAGAGATCCCGCTGACCTCCTCGGTGACCGAAGAGGCGCAGTGCCCGCAGGACATGCCCTTGACGATGTAGGTGGTTTCGGCCATCGGTACGAACTCCTCTACAGGACAGACGAAGCGATCACCTCTTTTATACCCCATGGGGGTAGGGGTGTGCACGACGGGGGCGGGCACACTGCGGGGATGAGGAAGATCTCCGCCATCGGCATCGGCGCCGGCGACCCGGACCACCTGACCGTCCAGGCCATCCGGCGGCTCAACGAGACCGATGTCTTCTTCGTCCTCGACAAGGGCTCGGAAAAGCAGGACCTCGTGGGCCTGCGCCAGGAGATCCTCGACCGCTTCGTCGAACAGCCCGGCTACCGCGTCGTACGGGAACCGGACCCCGAACGCGACCGCACTCCGCTCGATTACCGGAAGGCCGTCGCCGACTGGCACCGTCTCCGCACCGACGTCTACGAGAACATGATCCGCTCGCTGGGTCCCGATGAGCGGGGCGCGTTCCTGGTGTGGGGCGATCCGGCCTTGTACGACTCGACCCTGACACTGCTGGACGCCGTACTGGAGCGGGGGAATGTCGAGTTCGAATACGAGGTCGTTCCGGGGGTGAGCAGCGTGGCCGCGCTGACGTCCCGGCACCGGACCACGATGAACCAGATCGGACGGCCGGTGCTGATCACGACCGGCCGTCGCCTGGAGACGGGCTGGCCCTCCCCCGATGTCGACGACGTGTTCGTGATGCTGGACGCGGGGTGCACGTTCACGCGGTTCGTGGACACGGGCCTGGAGATCTATTGGGGCGCCTACCTCGGCACTCCCGACGAGCTCCTGCTCTCCGGCCCGCTCACCGCCGACCTCGCCGCGGAGATCCGCACCGTCCGCACCGCGGCACGGGACCGGAGGGGCTGGATCATGGACATCTATCACCTGCGCCGCCCCGCCCCGTCCCGCGTTTAGTCCTCTACTTGCGCGCCGGCCTCGGGCCCTCCGGTCGCTGGACCCGAGACGGCTTTCTGGCGCCTGCCGGGCAGTGTCAGTCGCCGCTCACGACGTGCTGGGGCCGAGGGCTGTCCGCTGTCCTGGGCGTTATCTCGTTCCGGTGGTGTCTCGAAGGCCTCTCTTGGGATGTTCATTGTCTCAAGGGAGGCCTTCGGGACATCGGTGCTGCGGGTCGGGCTGATGGCGGTCGCCGTGGGTGGCCGGGGTGGCTGGGTGGCTATTGCGGTGTCCGTGAAGGCCTCCTTCCCTACTTTGAGGGTAGGGAAGGAGGCCTTCACGGACTGGCCGGGTTCCGGCGTTCGGAGGGAATACGAAAAAAAGGTCCAGGTCCCGGGAGAACTGTGGGTTCTCGACCGGGGCCTGGACCTTGTTAATGTTAGTCCGGCGGTGTCCTACTCTCCCACAACCCTTCGGTTGCAGTACCATCGGCGCTGTCAGGCT
>JAEBEO010000039.1:0-33388 GCA_049998115.1 Amycolatopsis sp. cmx-4-19
AAACCCAGGCCTCACGAGTGCTCACCCGCCAGCAGCCACCACATCCAAGCCTGCCAAACCCGGCTCGAACACAACCCATTAGGCCTCCTTGAGGGACCCAGAGTCCCTCAAGGAGGCCTTCACGGACCAAGCGAGACGTCAGCCCAGCGGGTACATCCAGCCTTCCGGGGCGGGCCGCGTGCCCTCCTGGATGCCGGTCAGCGCGCCGCGCAGCTTCATCGTCAGCTCACCCGGCTGCCCACCGGCGACGGAGAACTCCCCGCCGGCGTGCTTCACGTGCCCGACCGGCGTGATGACCGCCGCGGTCCCGCAGGCGAACACCTCGGTCAGCTCGCCGGACGCCGCCGCCTTCTCCCACTCGTCGGTGGAGATGCGGCGCTCCTCGACCTGGTGCCCGAAGGACTTCGCCAGCTCCAGGAGCGACTTGCGGGTCACCCCCGGCAGCAGCGAGCCGGTCAGTTCCGGGGTCACGACGCGGGCCTCGGCACCGGAGCCGAAGACGAAGAACAGGTTCATCCCGCCCATCTCCTCGATCCAGCGCCGCTCGACGGCGTCGAGCCACACGACCTGGTCACAGCCCTTCTCGACGGCCTGGGCCTGCGCGACGAACGACGCGGCGTAGTTGCCGGCGCATTTCGCCTCGCCGGTGCCGCCGGGCACGGCGCGCACGTACTCGGTCGACAGCCAGACGCTCACCGGCTTCACCCCGCCCGAGAAGTACGAACCGGCGGGCGAGCCGATCAGCGCGTAGAGGTACTCGTTCGCGGGCCGGTTGACGCCGAGCCCGGCTTCGGTCGAGATCATGAACGGCCGCAGGTACAGCGACTCGCCCTGCTTCGTCGGGATCCAGCGGTCGTCGACGGCGATCAGCTCGCGGATCGAGTCGAGGAAGACCTCCACCGGCAGCTGCGGCATGGCGAGCCGCTCGGCCGAGTTCCGGAAGCGGATCGCGTTGGCGTCGGGCCGGAACGCGGCGATGGTGCCGTCCGGTTGACGGTACGCTTTGAGGCCTTCGAAGATCGCCTGTCCGTAGTGCAGGACGGAGGTCGCCGGGTCGAGCGAGAACGGCGCGTACGGCCCGACGGTCGCGTCGTGCCAGCCCTGCTCGGCGCTCCATTTCACGGTCACCATGTGGTCGGTGAAGTAGAGCCCGAAACCGGGTGCGGCCAATACGTCCGCGACGCGTTCCGGGCTCGCGGGGCTCGGGTGCGGGAGGTGGGTGAACTGCGTCGAGGTCGTCATGCTTAGACGATAACGCTTGGTCGGACCCACGTTAGTCGGACGTCCGCATGTCTTTCCCGCTCGCGATCTGTCCGTCGCGACGAACGCGGGAGGGCTC
This sequence comes from Amycolatopsis sp. cmx-4-19, assembly GCA_049998115.1. Taxonomy (GTDB): domain Bacteria; phylum Actinomycetota; class Actinomycetes; order Mycobacteriales; family Pseudonocardiaceae; genus Amycolatopsis. The sequence continues at coordinate 1,340 of JAEBEO010000039.1, forward strand.
GCGCCCCTAGGATGACGTCGTGACGTACAACCAGATGCAGCCCGCAAGCCCGGCGCAGCCGGCCGCCCCCGGTGCGGGGGCCGACATCAAGACGTTCGCGACGGCGGTACTGCTGACCTTCGGCACCGGCCTGCTGATGATGGACGGCTGGGCCCTGCTGGACAGCGGCTTCGGCGCGTTCCTCGGCCTGGTCGGCGGCGTCTTCGGCATCTTCTGGTGGCGCCACGTCCACGGCAGGGTGTTCCCGCGCGCGCTGTCCACCAAGGCGGTGGTGATCCTCGCGGTGATCAACGTCGCGCTGGCGCTGCTGCTGCTCCTCGTCGCGGGCTAAAGCAGCCCGGCGGGCAAAGCGGGCGCGGGCCAGTCCGGCCCCGGCCGGAAGTCGGTCCAGGTCCCGTCGAAGGGGAACCGGCCGGCGTCCGCCAGCGCCCCGATCCGCTCGCCCTCGGCCCGCAGCCGCCCCAGCTGCCCGGTGGTGATGCGGCCCGCGAGGACGGCCTCCTCGGCCTCGTCCTCGTCCTTCCAGTGCCAGCGTCCGCCGGGTTCGACGGCGACGTCGAGGATGCCGTCGATCCGGTCGGGCCCGGACGGCGTGCGCCCCATCGGGACCTCGAGGTTGACGTACCAGTTCAGGAAGTGCCCGGCGGCGTCGAAGAACCACCAGACCGACGACCATTCGTGGTCGGCGACGCGGCGCAGCGTCGAGGTGTCGCGCCAGAGGTCGGGCACCCGCACCCTCGGCACCCGGAACCGCTCCCCGAGCGGTGCTTCGCGGAAGAGCCGCCCGTCGGCGAGCCTGCTGCCGATGATCGGTGTGCCGGCGGGGAGCCAGCCGAGCAGCACCTCGCCGTCGTCGGCGATGACACGCAGCGGGTGGTGCTGGCCGATCGAGCCGTCCGGTCGCAGGAACCGCTCGACGACCGTGTCACCCGGGGTCCAGAGGGGATCACGCACGCCTTGCACGGTACCCACGGGCGCGGACCCGCAGAACCAGTTCGGCGACCGTTCCCACTCCCGCGAGCCCGAGGGCCACGACCGGCCCAGCGAAGGCCGCGGCGACGGCCACGATCAGTCCACAAGCGAGTGTCGCCTTCGGACGTTCCGGGGACAGGCGCGTCCTGCCCTCGGTGAAGGCGTCCACCGCCGCGGGCACGGTCGCCACCGCGACCAGCACCGAAAGCACCGGCAGCAGCGAGACCGCGTCGGCCGCGGCGAGGAGTTCCCGGAACGACGTCGCGGAGAGTCCCAGCCGGACCGGTCCCAGCTGGTAGAGGGCGACCCCGGTGATCACCACGGCCACCAGGCCGACCGCGGCGGCGCGCCCGGCGCCCGGACGGCGCGGCGGCAGGAACGGCAGCAGGACCAGGACGGCGAGGCCGAGGCCGGGAACGGACGGCGGGCCGGGCGCGATGAACCGCGCCGGCGGCGGGACGGCGACGCAGATCGCGACCAGGGACGCGGCCCCGGCCAGCAGGAGACCGGCGACCCAGCGGGCGGCGTGGTCGCCGAGGCGGACCCCGGCGAGATCGGCGACCGTCACCACGACGGCGAACACCGCGGCGGCGACGCCCGGCGCGGACGGGAAGAGGTAGTGCCCGAACGTCGTCGCGAAGACCAGGACCAGCCCCAGCCGTGAAACGGAGCCCGCGATCCGCTCGGGCCGGGTGTCCCCCGGCGGCGGCAGCGACGCCTCCGCCGCGACGGCGAGCGCGGCCGCGACCACGACGGCGAGCAGCACCCAAGAGTCCGCTCCGGAGGTGCCCGCCGCGAGTGCGATGAGCAGCCCGCCAGCCAGCCGCACGCCGTCTCCCTTCCGGTACACCGAGTGACCCCGTCGGCCCCACTGTTACCCCAGGTCCGACTGTCATTAGCATGGCTCACGATCCAACCGGGCGGACGCCCGGTACCACCGCGAACGCGCGAGGAGCCAGAAGTGACCGTGCCGAAGCTTGCCCTGACCGAGAACGCCGAAGCGGCGCTGGCCAAGACGCGCGCCGACGTCGTCGTCATCGGCACGTGTGAGGGCGAGGACGGCCTGGCGCTCGCCGCCGGTTCCTCCGTTGCCGACACCGCCTTCGACGGCAAGCTCGCCGAGGTCCTCGGCACGCTGGGCGCGTCCGGCAAGGCCGACGAGGTCGTCAAGGTCCCGACACTGGGCAAGCTGTCCGCCGGTGTCGTGCTGGCCGTCGGCCTCGGCAAGGCCGGGGAGAACGGCGTCACCGCCGAGCAGGTCCGCCGGGGCGCCGGTGCGGCCGCGCGGGCGCTGAGCGGCACCGACCGCGCGTTCGTGACGCTGTCGGCGATCGACCTGCAGGCCGCCGTGGAGGGCACCGCGCTCGGCGCGTACTCCTTCACCGCGTACCGCTCCGAGAAGGGCGACGGCCCGGTCGCCAAGGTCGACTTCGTGAGCCCCGAAGAGGGCACCGCGAAGGACCACAAGGCGACGCTGAAGGCCGCCACCCTGATCGCGGAGTCGGTCATCATCGCCCGCGACCTGATCAACACCCCGCCGAACGACCTGTTCCCGGCCTCCTTCGCCGACCGCGCGAAGACCCTCGCCGAGGCGAACGACCTCGAATTCGAGGTCCTCGACGAGAAGGCGCTCAAGCGCAAGGGCTTCGGCGGCATCCTCGGCGTCGGCGGCGGTTCGTCGCGCCAGCCGCGCCTGCTGCGTCTCGCCTACAAGCCGGCGAAGGCGTCGAAGAAGGTCGCGCTGGTCGGCAAGGGCATCACCTTCGACTCGGGCGGCATCTCGATCAAGCCCGCCGCGAACATGGACCACATGACCTCGGACATGTCGGGCGCGGCCGCCGTGCTCGCCTCCGTGGTGCTGGCCGCGAAGCTGAAGTACCCGCTCGAGGTCGTCGCGCACATCCCGCTGGCGGAGAACCTGCCCTCGGCCACCTCGTACCGGCCGGGCGACGTGCTCAGCATGTACGGCGGCAAGACCGTCGAGGTGCTCAACACCGACGCCGAAGGCCGTCTCGTGCTGGCCGACGCGATCGTGCGGGCGGGCGAGGAGAACCCCGACTACCTGATCGAGACCTCGACGCTGACCGGCGCCCAGGTCGTCGCGCTGGGCAACCGCACCGCGGGTGTCATGGGCTCGGACGAGTTCCGCGACCGCGTCGCCGGTATCGCGCAGGCGACCGGTGAGGGCGGCTGGGCCATGCCGCTGCCGGAGGAACTGCGCGCCGACCTCGACTCGCGCCTCGCCGACCTGGCCAACGTCACCGGGCACCGCTGGGGCGGCATGCTCGCCGCGGGCATCTTCCTGCGCGAGTTCGTCGCCGACGGCCTCCCCTGGGCGCACATCGACATCGCGGGCCCGTCGTTCAACACCGGCGGGGCGTGGGGCTACACCGGCAAGGGCGGCACCGGCGTCCCGGTCCGCACCATCGCCGCGGTCCTGGCGGACATCGCCGCCAACGGCTGACCCGCGGGAGCCCCAAGGGACTCGTGAGTGGTGCCCCACCACGCCACCGCCGCCGTCGCGACTGCTGCGCCGGTGGTGTCACTGGGGCTACGGGTGACGATCACGTAGTCCGTGAAGGGCCCCTTCCCTACCTTGAGAGTAGGCAAGGGGCCCTTCACGGACCTGAAGCTTCACGAGGCCGGAGGCAGCGGCGTGTCCTTCAGGAGGTCGAAGGCCAGCCCGCTGGAGCCCTCGCCCCGCCCGGCACCGCGCCGCGCGCCGAGCCAGACGGCGACGCGGCCGTCGCGCCAGCGGGTCCGGTTGTAGGCGACCGAGAGCCGCGTGCCCGCGCGGGGCACCTCCTCCTCGTTCACGTAGTACCGCGGCTCCTGGCCGGCCGGGAGATCGTCGAGGCCCGGCCGCAGCAAGGTCGTCCGCGGTCGTACCGGCCGCTGGTCCACGACGTTCGGCATCGCCGCGCGCTGCAACCGGATCTCGCGGTTGTCGCCGGGGGCGTGCACCGGGATGAACGGGATCCAATGCTCCGGCACGCTGTTCATCGCGACGTACGAGATCGGCGCCCGCGGCGGATCCTCCCCGGCCGCCGCCGCGACGGCGTCGTGCAGTCGCCGACGGAACGCGACGACCTCAGCGGCCGCCTCGCTTCCCCGCCGCGGTTCCCCGACCGGCGTCGTGATGGTCTGCTCGATACCCCAGACCATGTTGGCGGTCTCGTCGCGGATCAGCAGGACCTCCTCCAGCGCGGGACCTTCGGCCACCTTCGGCACACTCGGCGGGAGCAGCAGATCGGTGTCGGCCTGAACGTCACCCTTACCGACGACGTCCAACGTGAACATCGACCACCGGCGCCAGTCCTCGTCCCGTCCCCGGCCCGCCGGGGTGATCCACTGCTTCTGCCCGAAGACGTCCGTGACGACCAGCCCCTCGATCTTGGCGAGCGTGCCGGCAGGCAGGTCGCACGGCACCTGGTACCAGTCGTTGGAGAAGACGAGCGCGAACTCCAGGAAGACCAGCCGCGCGAGGTCGGTGCTGTCGGGCCGGACGGCGGCGAAGTTGGTCTTCCCGTCTTCTTGCGCCCACCAGCGTGCCAGTGGCATCCCGGAATAGCGGACCGGCGCGGGGAACACGGTCCGGGTCAGCGTCGGCTCCGGTGGTTTCGTCCCGCCGACCGGATTCTCCGAATCGACCGAGAAGGCGTGCCACTCCAGCGTCCCGCCCGGGTATTCCCCGGCGAAGAGTTTCTTCTCACCCCCGCCCTTGACGCCGGCGGCGACCGAGAACCGGTGCTCGAACCGGCCGGGATCCCAGGTCGAGTCCGTCGGTTCCGCGACGGGCCGGTCGATCAGTCTCTCGTACCACCTGACCAGCCGTGCCCCCAGCTTGCGGATCCGGTCGCTCTGCAACTGCCCGAGCAGACCGGTGCCGTCCTCGGCGTGCCCACCGCCCTTGAGGTGCAGATAGAACAGGTATCCGTCCATTTGGCGCCCGGCGACCGTCTGCATCATCGACCAGACCTCGGGATGCGCCAGCTTCGCGACGTCGTCGGGATTCCCCGGATCGGGCAGCGCGATGGGATATTGCTTGATGTAGGCACTTTTGAACCCGAGGAGATTGTCCAAGAGGGGCCGATCGGCGGCCATCAGCTTGAACCAGTGACGGCCGATCGCCAGCCTCAGGTCGAATCCGATCTTCTCGGCCCCGGGAGTACCGAACGTCAGCCGCGGACGCCGCCGTTCCGCGACCGTCTCGAGTGGACGGTCGGCACTCAGGTCCTGAGGCGGTCCGGCAGGCGGCTGGAACCGGGAGGGCCGCGACGGCGACACCGCGTAGGTCACGGTGACCGGGCTGCCCGCGTCCGTCCCCCGGAACTCCCCCAGCTGCCACTGCCTGGTGAGCATCCACAGCGGATCCCGGACCTCCGCCCGCAGGGCCCGGTCGAAACCGGCGGTGCGGGGGCGGCCTTCCAGCCGGTTCCACACCCCGACTGCGGGGGTGCCGCGGGCGGCGAGTTCTTCGGCGAAGGACGGGGTTTCGGTCATCGTGCGGCCTTCCAGCGCAGGGTGGCGACGGCGAGGTCGGTGCTGATCGTGACCTGGTCCCGGACCGCCGCCATCATCGTCGCCGGGAGGAACTGCCCGAGCGCGGTGCCTTCGAGGTGGTCGGGTTCCACAGCCCGGGACTTCGCCAGGTCGAAGGTCTCCTCGATCGTCTCGAGGAGCAGATCCGTGGTCCAGTTCCCGTCCGGTTCCAGTACCGGCGGGACGACGAGCAGCATCGACTGCGGCGGTTCGGCGTCCGGACCGTCGTAGTGCAGCGCGATCCCCGTCGTCTCGCGTTCGGCGGGGACCACCTCGGTCCATTCGTCGAGCAGCAGCCCGCACTGGTCGTCACCGTTCAGCGAAGTCGCGTAGTGCGCGGTGTAGAGCAACCGGTCCTCGACCAGCTGATCGCCCACCTTCGCCGGATCGAAGAATTCCATGGCCAGCCAATGGTCGTCCTCGGCATAGGGCAGCTGGACGGGCGTCAGCCGTGGCTCCTGCCAGCCCCCGACCCCGGTGCCGAGCAAGCCGCCGGGTTCGAGCAGCGCGCCGGCGAGGTGCACCGTCTTCTCCCACAGCCGCGGCTTTTCCCGCACCCTGGCCATCCCGTGCAGCCAGTCGTCCACCGGGAAGTCACGGTCGGGTCTTCCCGGCCGATCGTCGGTCAGGTGCTCGACGAGGGCGTCGCTGTCGTTGCGCGCGTCGCGCCATTGGTCGAGCAGCTCTTCCGACGGCGTGAACTCCGGGACCACCAGGACGTCTTCCCCGAGCAGCGCCTTGAGGACGTCGATCCCGGCGGCGACCCGCTCCGGCCCGGCAGGCACCCGGTCGTAGCGCACCAGGAGCTTTTCCGCGGCCTGTCGCCGTCCGTCCTTGTGCGCGTCGGCGTCACCGATGAGGTCGGCTTTGAGCCTTCCCGCCCGCGCCAGCAGTTCCGCACCGTAGGCGACGACCTGGTCTTCGAACGGTTTGAGGTCGAGACCGGCCGGATCGATGTCGGTCAGCGGCAGTTCGCGTGCCGCGTCGGCGAGCAGGCCGCTCAGTGTCGGCTCGGTCGTCCCGGCGATCCCGGTCAACCGGCCGAGGCGGATTTCGAACGTCGTGCGGGCCGAACGTATCCGCGCCCGCATCCGGGACACCGACGTTTCGCGCGGTTCCGGCTTCATCACCAGCAACCGTTCGATCTCCTCCAGCAGCCTGAACCGCTCCGCCTCCGATGTGGACGATGGAAGCTTCTCGTACCGGAGGAACAGCACGTCCGCGGCCTTCAGCGCACGGTCCATCCTCGCGGCCACCTCGGCGACGGCACCAAGGACGCGGGCGAACACACCGCCCCGCCACAGCGACAGTTCTCCCCAGCCGCTGATCCCCAGTCCGAAGTCGCCCGCGGCTTTGGCCAGTTTCGCGTAGCGGGCAAGGAAATCGTCGATGTGCTCGACGACTTCCGCCGGGCCGAGCGCACCGAGATCGGTAAGGAATTCCGTGACCTCCTCGCCGAGGCGGTTCAGGGACTCCAGAACGGCGGCGGGACGTTCCCGGGAGAGCGAGACGGCGTCGTCGGCCGCGCGCTCGACCCGTGCGGCACCGGCCGCGGGGACCAGATCGGTCGGCCGCAGTGGCCTGGCCGTCGTCAGCAGGGAACGCAGGGCACCGATCAGCGGTGACAACTCGAAGAAGCTCGCCTTCCCGGAAACCCGTTCCGTGTACTGGATTTCGAGTTTGGCGTCCGGTCGCGGGCGGGCCTCTTCGATGACCACGCCGAGGATCCGGTCGTCCAGGCCGGTCGACTCCGCCGCACGCGCCGGCGGCACCGCCCACAGCAGGTCGATCGCCTGCAGCCCGGCCTCCGCCTGGGTCACCACGTGGACGTGCGTCTTTTTCTTGTGATCGAGCCAGGTGACCGACGCGGCCACCGCGCCCGGATCGGGCAGCACGTCGGTCAGCCAGTCGTTGACCGCCGGTTCCGCCCTGGCCCGGGGATTGTTCCGGCCCAGCAACGGCGCACCGTGATCGGGTCCGAGCCCAGGGACGAACTGCAGGCCCAGCCGGTGGGTGAGGGTGGTCCCGCCACGCGGGGTCTCGACCACTGCGGGCTCGGGCAGGACCCCGCCTTTCGCGTAGGAGTCCAGCGTAGCCGACGCGCGTTCGATGTTGCCCTGAAGCACCTGATGCGTGCCTTCGGCGACGATGAGATCCGCCAAGGCGTCCTGCGCGTCACGCAGGGCGTCGATCTCTTTGTCGATGTCGTCGAGCTTGCCGGGGTCGATGATCTTCGGGAGCCCGGTGAGCTTGAACGGGTACACCCGCTCTCGCTTCTCCAGCTTGTCCACGTGACGCAGGAAGGCGAGCCCGTCGATGACGTTGCGTGCTTCGACCTGCTCGACGCTCGTCGGCAGTCCCGGGCCCCGCGCCGGATCCGGAACCGACTCCGCGATCCTGTTCGCCCGCAAGGGGAAATGGAACCGGAAACCGGCGATGACCTCGTCGAGCCCGACCCTGCGATCATGCAGCCCGCGTTCGAACCGGTAGCCGAGCAGCGCTCCCGGTGCCTGTCCCTGCCGCATGCCGTCCAAAAGGGACAGTGCGACCCGTACCCTGGCGGAGCTGAGGTTCACGGCGAACGTGCTGTCCGCACGCTGCTTGCCGTTGGCGAGGAAACCCGCCCGCAGTACCGCGGCCGTGCGCGCTTGGGCGGGCGACGGCGCGTGGATGTAGCCGCCGTTCTTGTCGTCGTGGGGCAACGGATCGGTACCGAAGACGGCGGGCAGCCCCTCGGGGAGCCGTTCCGTCGCCGGGGTCCCGGCTCGCTCGATCTTCTCCAGCCTGCCGTACGCACCGAGATGGAGACCGCGTTTCGGCTGGCCACCGGCGGGATCGCGGCGCAGTTCCGCCAGCCGCTCGTTGACCAGCCCGAGGCGCCAGGCGTCGAGCCGGTAGGTGGCGCAGTCGAGGTGTTCGGCGAAGACCCGCTCCAGCCGCGCCGTCGGTAGCTTCGCGAGCAGGCGCAGCGCCTCGATCTGCTCGGACAGGTCCGCGGCGGCGGGGCTCGTGTCGAGCACGGTGCGGAGATGCTCGTGCACCAGCCGGTCGGGGTCGATGGCCGGATCGGTGGAATAGAGCTTGCGATACCGGCTTTCGCTGGGTCGGTCGGAGACCTCGATGTGGATGAACGGCGCGTCGCGCACGTCCGGCACCTCGGCACCGGGCGTGCTCAGAGCGAGCCTCCGGGCGGCCTCGGCGGCGCCGAGCAGCACGGCGTGCCGCGCCAGCAGGTACAGCAGCGCGGACGGCGGCACAGTGTCGTCGAACCCCACTTCTCGGCGCACCTTGTCCAGATCGGCCTTGCCGTAGTGGGCCAGCCAAGCCAGATAGTTGCCTTCGGGCGCGTAGTCGCGGATCGGGTCCACTTCGGACAGTTCACGGTCGTCGACGACCGGCGCCGGTACCGGCTGGGCCTGCTCCTCGAACACGCGCCGCAGCAGGTCGGGTTCGGAGTCCGGATCGACGGCCCGGTGCCCGAACCGGGCGAGTACTTCCCGGATCGGCGCGCTCAGCACGGTCTCCAGCCGCTCGGCGAGCCCCGGTGCCCGGTCGGCCAGCTCTTCGGCGCTCCTGGCGAACCGCTGGTGGTACTCGGCTGAAGTCGGATGCAGCGCGAGGATGTCCAGCAACCTCTGGTGCGGGTCCCCTGTGGTCGAGTCGAGGTACTGGACCTTCGGGAGCGCGGCGTGCCAGTCGCGCGATGCTTCCTCCAGCACGTTGTTCAGCGCCGTGCGGTGCGGCGCTGTCGGCGGGAAGGCGAGCTTGGAGAACACCGTCGTCGGCAGGATTCCGTACGGCTGCCTGCCGATCTTCACCGCGGGCAGCGGCCCGCGGCCGGACACGTGCTCCAGGAAGAACCGCCGTGTCTGCGCGATCTGCTGCTCGGTCAGCACCCCGTTGAGCAACGCGGGGAGGTAGTAGCCCCAGGTCGCCGGCCACAACGCGGTATGCGCCGCCCGGGCTTCCCAGCGGTCCCCGCCCTGGGCGTTCGCCACCCCGGCCAGCACGGCCGGGTCGAGACCGAGCAGTTCGGCGAACCACTCGCCGTCGGTCTTCTTCCACCACTCCGTCGCGGTTGCCGCGAATCCGGAAGCCGTGGCGAGCTTCGATTCGGCTTCGGCCCGAGGGTCCTGGCCCGCGGCCGCCTGGTCCGAGTTGTTCGTCGGCGTCCCTTGGGGCACGAATCCGAATCCGGCCGGGGTGCGGATCTGATCGGTGAGCAGCTTGCCCCAGTCTTCGGCCGACTTCTGCGGGGTCGCGCCCTCACGGAGACCCAGTACGACGAGCCGATCGAGGGTGTCGAACGTGGCCCCCACCGTGACGCGGATGCCCATCCCGACGTCTTCGGCCGCTTTGAACTCGGTGAGCCACTTCAAGGCGTCCGGAACCCTCAGTGCCCCGGTCTTTTCGGTGATTTCGAGCTGTTTCTCCCTGGGCTCGGCAGGATCGGGGCTGACCGCGAGATCGGCTTTGACCGGTGCGCCGCTCTTGGCGAAGATCCGCGTGTCGCCGACATAACCGAAGGCGGTGAACTTGTCCGGTAACAGATTCGCTTTCGCGGAGGTCGTCCAAGACTCCTCCGCGATCTCTCCCGCGGGCAATGGCGTGAGCACCATGAACGCCACCGCCACCGGGATGCCCGTACTCGACGCCGCACTGTCCAATCCGGACGGCCGGACCGCACGGATCGCCTTCGCCCGGCTCGCGCCCACGGCGGCGAGCAACGCGATTTCGGCGTCCTGCAGCTTTTCGCGGTCTCCGTGCGCTTTCCAGACCGAAGTCCAGTAGGTCACGGTCGGCTGTCGGTCCGCTTGCGCGACGGGCTGTGGGGTGACCACGACCAGCACCGTGGTCCCGGCGGCGACCTGGGTCGGCCGGTCTCCGGGGTTGGCGGGTTTGTACTTCTGCAGCAGCCACCCCGCCCGTCCCGCGGCGATGCGGGCGGAGAGCTGTTCGAACGCGACCCGTTCCGCGAGCGGCGAGCCGCCGGCGGCCCAGAGCGTGGTCCAGTAGGCGTCCAGCGCGGCGAGTTCGGCGCGGGTCGGACGCGATTCGAACTTGTCGATCGACCACTCGTCGGGGAACACCCGGATGAGCAGTTCGTCGCCGACGTACCGGGTCTCCACCCGGACCGGCCCCAGCAACACCGGGAAGTCAAGCTTCAGGTCGGGCATCCCGCACCATCTCCTGTGCGTGTACGGCCACCAGAACCGGTGCCTGGAAAAGGATGTAGGCGACGTCGGCGGCACTGACGTCGGGCGCCCATCCGGTGATGTTCACGTCGTCGTCGCGCTGCCGCTGCTTCTCCTCGTCGTCGTCGCCGCCGTTGAAGTCGGCGAGGCCGACTTCAACGCCTCGGTCGAACCGGATGAACCCGGATGCCGGCGTCCCGGGATCGAGGTGGCCCCAAGTGACGTCGTTCCACACCTCGACCCTGGGCAGGGCTCCCCGCGGCGGCTCGTCGAGCCCGAACCGGGGATCGCCGGGGCGTTCCTTGAGCACGAAGAACCAGCCGAGCCCATCCGCGCCGCCGGTCCGGGCTTCTTCCTCGCCCAACGGGAAACCGAGCAGGTGGACGTCCGGCGAGATCTTGGCCTCGTAGCTCGGCAGCCGCACCATGTCGTCGGTGAGCGGGACGTTCGCCGGAATGGGCAGGATGGTGCGCTCACCGGTCTTGTTCTGCGTCCCGTCCTTGTTCAGCGGCCAGGTGGCCTTATGCGCGTAGATCGCCACATTCGGATATTTCTTGAGCAGTTCGCCGCGGATCACCAGGACGAGATCCTTGGGCTGTTTCTCCCCGGGTGGCCGCCGATGGTTGTTCTCACCGAGTTTCGCGGTCTTGCCCCAGCGGTGCAGCGGCAGGATGTCGTACAGCCGTTCCCGCCACGCCTCCCGGGTTTCACCCGGCTTCAGCGGCACCGGCCGCGGATCCCAGAACTGCCGGAACGGCGTCCCCCGCTGATCGGTCGGGAACTCGCGCCAAAGCAGCTCTCTCGCCATTTCGTGGTTGAGCCCGATCAGGTAGGACTCGATGAAGTGCCGGTTGTTCTCCAGCAGGGTGATCGAGTTCTCCGGCAGCAGGCCGATATTGGGCACGAACGTCTCGGCGGAGAACTTCGCCAGCTCTTCGTACATCGGCATGTCGAACACCGGGTACGCCTGGATCTCGATCAGATCGCCCACCGCGATCCGCAGCCGCTCCGGCAGGTTCATCGAATCCGCGAGGCTCTGCAACAGGGTCTTCTCCGCTCGTAGGCCGTCGAGCATGTCGTCGATGGCTTCGATCACGCCGAGCCGGTCGTCGACGGGCTCCGCGGCGGCGGACGCCTCGGCGAGGCCGTCGTCCAGCGTGCGCAGCGCGGACCGGTATCGCACGGCCTCGTCGTCGTCTTCCGGCTCCCCCATCGCCGCGAGGGAATGGTCGACGCCGAACGAGGCGACCGTGACCGGTGGCGCACCCTTGGTCCGGGCGGCGCTGACGTCTCCACGGTCGATCCGGTCCACCAGCAGGTCGAATCGAGCGCTCACCGGCAACAGCCGCTTCCTCAGCCGCGAACCCGGCCGGGTGATCCGGCGCATCGGCGCGGACATCGGCGCGGCGGCGACCCGGCTCCTGTCCACTTTGTACCCGACGGCGAACAGTTCCGGCTCGTCCGCCGCGGCGGCCCGCGCGCTCGCCGAGGCACGCCGTTCGACCACGCGTCCGTGCACCGGCGCCGTCAAGGTCAGCGCCCGTCCCGAAACCGGCTGGTCGGCGGCCGTCGCGGCGGACGGGCGCGGGGGCGCGGTCGGGGCGAGGTGCTTGCCCCGCAAGCTGTTCCCGAGCTGACGCGCCAGCTGTCCGGCCCGGATGAGCGCGTTGGCCCGCTGGATGTCGCCGAGCTGGCTCCACGCGGAGGCCATGAGTTCTTCTTGCCGCGCCTGGACGACCTTGGTCCCGAACTGCGCGGCGACCCGGTAGCGCGGATCGAGGTTGAGCCGGTGCACCCAGTTGCGCTGCTGGTCGACCGGCAGCGGCTGCCCGTCCTCGGTCAGCAGGGTCCGGGTCAGCGACGGCCAGCATCCGTACAGCGGCGGGGTGATCACCGGATCGGTCACGCCCGCCACCGCGGCGACCCCGGCCGTCTCGGCGGCTTCGGCGTTCGCGGCGGCCGGCGGTTTCTGCCGGTAAGCCTGTGCCAGGTTGACGAAACTCGCCAACGCCCGCTGCCAGTGGTTCGGATAGGGCGACGCCTGTTCGGTCAGGTAACCGTCCCAGTTCTCGAATGCGTCGGGATGGCCGTCGGTACGGGGCAGCTGGAGGGCGCCACCGAGTTTGAGGACGCCTTGCGGGTCGGTCGGCGTGGTCAACGGCGGCAGGTTGTACACCTGGCGATGCGCGTCCATGGGACGCCTGCCGACCGGATCGTCCGCCTCGTACGGCTTGAGCAGCCGGACCAGGTATTCGAAGTCGCCGACCGTGCTCGTGGTGAACGACCAGCGGTGGTAGTACGGCAGAAGGACCCGGCCGGAGCCGGTCCCCCAGCTCGGGACGGTCGCCTTGAGATCCTTGGGCACCTGCTCGCCCAGTCCGGCCAGGCGGCCGGCTTCGAAGGCGGGCACCAGAAAAGCGTGATATGTCGTGGCAGGCTTCAGATGCCGGGGACAGAGCAGCCGCGAACAGGCGCTGTCGGGCGATTCACGCAACACCCGGCTCAGCCTGTCCAGCGCGGCGTTCATTTCGGCCGGTTCTCCGAGCGCGAGGCGCTCGCCGAGTTCCCCGTTGACCTGGACGTGCGCCCACGCACCGAGTTCGCCGGGCGGCTGCAGCGCCCGCGGGTTCGTCACTTCGACGAACGGCAGGGGTTTGTCCGGCCGGACACCGTCTTCGAACTCCGCCTCCCCCGTTTCCCCGCCCGAGGAAAGGACGATCAGCGCGAGCCAGGGAGCCAGCCGTTTCGTCGTGTCGTCCGGTTTCGCCGGACTGTAGCGCCAGAGGAAGTCCTCGTCGTAGAACTCGATGTGCGCCAGGTAGTTCGGTTCGAAGTTGGGGATGCCCGGCTTCGGTTCCATCCGGGAGATGGCGCGCGGATCGACGCCGACCACGTCACCGGGGCCGTACAGCTGCACCGGCTGGGTGAGTTCCCGGTACGGCACGGGACCGTCCTTGAGCGCGTCCCCGGTCAGTCTCAGCTCGACCGGGATCGTCGCGCGCGGCCCGGCGACGTCACCCTGGATCCGGGTGGTCAGCCCGGTCCGCAACCAGGGCAGGAAGGAGTAGGCGTTCGCGCTCACGAACCGCTCCCGAACTTTTCGGCCGTGTTCGTCAGCTCGGCTTTCCGCGCCGGGGCGGCGAGGCCGGTCCTGGCCGTGCCACCGGCGACGAGCACGGTGGACCCGGAAGCCACGGCGGCGAAACCCCAGCGTCCCTCGGCCAGCCCCGGCACCACCGGCTTCCACTCGCCCGCCTCGTACCGCAGGACGCTGCGGTAGCCCGCTTCGTTCGTGACGTCGTCGGCACCGCCGGTCACCACGACCCGCCCGTCGCTTACGCCGACCGCGCGATGGAAGGCGCGGCCACCCGGCATCGGTTTGGCGTCCTCCCAGGTCCCGGTCGTCCCGGTGAGTTCGAAGATCTCGGCGGTGTTGCGGGCGAAGGGGTCGAACGCGCCCTCGGCCGTCACCCCCGGCGCCTTCCCGCCGGTGACGAGCACGGTGGTGTCGGACAAGGCCGTCGCGGTATGCCCGCTCCGGGGAAAACGCATGGTGGCCGCGGGCGTCCAGGGATTGGTGCCCGCCGCGGCCGTCGAGTCGTAGATCTCGCAGAACGCGAGGGCCGGGTCGTCGGCCGTGCCGACCGGCACGCTGCCTCCGCAGACCAGCACCTTCTCGCCGCCACTCAAGACCACCGCGACATGCCCGGTCCGCGCGTCGGTCGTGTCCCCCGCCGTCTCCCAGGTCTTCGTGACGGGATCGAACAGCTCGGCGGAACGCAGCGCCATCGCCCTGCCCCCTGGCCGGAGCGTGCTGCCGCCCGCGACCAGGACCTTGCCGTTCGACAGCGCCACGGCGCTGTGTCCCCACCGGCCCGTCTTCATCGGCTTCTCGACCGGCAGCCATTTGCCCTCGGCCGGGTCGTACAACTCGGCCGTGGTCAGCGCGGGCCCGCTCGCCGCACTGATCCCGCCGGTGATCAGTGCCTTGCCGCCCGCGAGCGGGGTCAGCGCGTGCAACTGCCGTGCGGTACCGAGCGGGAGGGGATCCGACCACTTCCCGGTATCGAAGTCGAAGATGGCGCTGTGCTCGACACTGGCGGAAGAGTCGTCCGCGCCTCCGGCGAGGAGCGCCTTCTTGCCGCCCTCCAACAGCACGGCGGCGTCGTGCTGCCCGGCCCACGTCACGGCCACGGCATACGGGGGAGCGGTCGGGTCGGCCGCGAGCACACTGGTCATGGGGCGATCCCTTTCATGGCAGGTAGATCTCGGCTTTGCCGTCGAGTTCGGCAGGCGCGGGCCCCGGCGCGCCGGCACCCGCGCGGGCGAGTCCCGCGACGGCGAACACCCGGCCGTCGGCCAGTGCCACCGCCGGGAAGTCCCAGCGGCCACCGGCGAGCGCACCGGTCTCGCTCCAGGTACCGGAATCGGGATTGAAGGCCACTGTGGACCGGAAACCGGCTGTCGCTCGTGGACGGCCGACCCCACCGGCGACGACGGCGCCGACCGGCGTGGCCACGCAGCGATGGCCGCTCCGCCCGCCTCCGGGCAGCTCACCGGCCGGGGCCCAGGTAGTACTCACCGGGTCGAAGATCTCCGCCGAGGCAAGGCTTCCCGGGCGATACGGAAGCTCTCCGACGGCGTCTCCCCCGGTGACCAGTACCCTCCCGTCGGGCAGCATCGCCGCCGAATGTCCCTTGCGGGGCACGGCGAGCGAGCCTGCCGGAAGCCAGGTTCCCGTCGCCAGGTCGTAGATCTCGCAGGTGGCCAGCGCGCGCTCACCCTCGCCGGTGGTCGTCGCGCCCCCGATGACCAGTACGCCGGTCACCTTCTTGGTCTTCTCGTCGGTGAGGACGACGGCTTGATGTCCCGTGCGGGCGTCGGTCATCGCCGCGGCCGGCGTCCACTGGAGCGTCCGCGGGTCCAGCGACTCCGCCGAAGCCAGCGCGGCGCCCCGATCGGAGGTGCCTCCCACGACGAGCAACCGGGTGCCGATCGGCGTCGCGGTGTGCCCACCGCGGGCCGTGTTCAGGGTTCCCGTGTCCTGCCAGGACTTCGCGACCGGGTCGAACACCTCCGCCGAGGACAGCGGCACACCACCGGCGTCGAACCCACCGGACGCGACGACCCGGCCGTCGGCGAGCCTGGCCGTCCCGTGCCGCCGCCGCGCGGTCTTCAACGACCCCGCACCGGTCTCCCAGCCGACCGCCACCGGGTCGAACAGCGACGTCGTCGCCACCGGCTTCCCGTAGGCGTCGGCGCCGCCCGCGATGAGCACCTTGCCGCTCACCAGGCGGACCGCGCCGGTCGCCGAGACCGGTGACGGCACGTCCAGGTTCGACCAGGTGCCGGGTTCGGCCACGGCGCCACCCGCACCTTCCGTGCGGCGAAGGAGATGCACCTGCCCGGCGAGGCTCGGCTCGGCGGCGATCCAGCCCGCCATCGCGTCGGCCGCACTCGCCTCGCTCCGGAAGCTCGCCGTGGTCGACCCCGTTTTCGCGGGCGGGAAGGCCTGCACGTTGTTGCGGCGGTACGCGACGATGAAGGTGTCACCGGTGACCCGCACCGTCTCCGACGGCGCGAACGGTTGCCGCAAGCGGGTTTCGTGCTGGGACAACGACGAACGCGCGGTACTGCTGCCGTCGAGCAGCGTGCCGAACACGGCCGGCGGCGCGCTGTACAGCTTCGGCTTGGCCGGGACCCTCATCGCCATCCCGGCCCGGCGGCGGCGCATGCCCAGGGTGGTGACGGTCTCCGGCTGTTCATTGTCCACTATGTACAGTTCGTAGCGTGCGCTGCGGCGCACCACGCGCGGTGACGCGATGGCCCCCTTTTCGGCGGTCAGTTCCAGCCCCGCGTTCTGCTCCTCGTACGCCGCGCGGGAAAGCTTCGCGGCGTCGTCGGAGTCCTGGAACTGCCCCATCGCGAACTTGTCACCGGTACTCGACACCCGCTCCAGGCCCTTGTGCGGCATCGGTTCGATCTTGAACCGCTTGCCGTCGCTCGGCCGCTGCGCGCCGACCCGGTCGATCCGGACGTCGAGCGGGATCGCGCGCTGATGGATGAACAGCGAACCCAGCGGATGGAGCACGAGGTCGTCGGTCCCCGGCAGTTGCCGCAACGTCACCAACGGGTTGACCCCGCCCGCGGGCAACCGGGTCCGCCAGCCCTCGATCTTGCGGACCTCGTTCTCCAGCAGGCCGAGCACCTCGACCGGGGGCAGGGCGGTGTCGCGCTCCTCACCCCAGGAGATGTCGAAGTCCGCCGAGATCTCGAAGAACAGCAAGGAGATCGAGCCGCGGCCGTGCGCCCGCCACGGCGACGGGCCCTCCAGCTGGAAGTCGAGATCGATGCCGAAGACACCGACCCCGAACGCCTTCAGCGAGACACCGGCCGAGATCTGGATGACGAAAGAGAACGGGGAGAACCGGAACAGCGCGTCGAAGGCGAGATGCCCCTCGATCCCGAATCCGCCGAACCCCAGCCGGAGTTCGGCCTTGGCGCCGAACTGCGCGGTGTTGCTGGTGACCGCGAAATAGCCGGAGACCCGGATCAGCCGCCCCAGCGAGTTGAGGATGTCGATCGACAGCCTCGGCGGCACGGGGAACGGCAACGGCGGCGGTTTGAACGACGGGTGGAAACCGCCGACGCTGAGCACGAAGTCCGGGTTGTCGCTCCAGTCGACGAGCAGCCCCATGCCGCCCTCGATGGTCATCGTCAGGATGCGCGAGTCGAAGAGCTGGGCGTAGAACCAGAGTCTCGATTTGTCGACTTCGAGCGCGCCGATGAAGTTGACCTGCAGCTTCAGCAGGGCGACGTCCTCGCTGGGCAACACGCATTTCAGCACCCCGAGGACCGCGATGTCGCCCGGCGGGATCTCCACGATCACCCCGAGCGACACGGTGACCAGCGCCGGTGTCCCCCAGCCGATCTTCGCCATCGGGCCGAGGAGGAAGCGGCCCTCCTCCGGCGGGAAGAAGCGCCGGAGGTCGCTGATGAGCCGCGGCGCGTTCGCGATGACGTCCTTGGGGAACATCACCGATTCGATGCCCCCGCCGACCACACCGTCGAGCAGTGCGGCGAAATCCATCCGCCGGTTGAGCCCGAGCACCCCGCCGACACCGAGCAAAGTGAACCCGAACCCGAGCTGGACACCCCCGCCGCCGAACTCGGTGGCGATCACGATCAGCAGCGAGAACCCGTCCGACCCGTCCGGCATCCGCGTGGTGATCAGCCCGATCGCCTTGAGTTCGACCAGCCCGGCGAACTCCAGCTCCAGCGCGCCCGCGTACTCGCCGCGATCCGGGTCGAAGTGGAGATACCCGCCGCCGGAGACGATACCGGCGTCGACCGAGAGCCCGACCCCCTTGGGCGGCTTGAACCCGAAATCGAGCTGGGCGGGCCCGACGTTGCCACCACCGTCCGGAAAGGACAGATCCACCGCGAGCCCGACCTCTCCCACGGTAGCTTCGATCGGACCGAGCTTCGCGGTGAAGTCCGCCGAAAGCGCCATCGGGACCGCGCCACCCGCGAGCCCCGCGGCGAGGTGCAGCGCCTTGATCTCCGTGGGCCCGAGCCGGAGATGCACCGGGAGCGCGATCTCCAGTCCCCCGGTCCCCGCGAAATGGAGCCCGTGCTCGGCGTCGAACCGGAACGCCGCGCCGAAACCGGCCTCCACCCGGAAACCGGCGAGGATCTTCGCGATGAACCCATCGGCCCGTGAGGTGTCGATGACGAGCTTCCCGCCGATGAGCTTCCCGCCCACCTCCGGGACAGCACCCGCGGCGTCGAAGTCGACGACGGCGGAGAGTTCGACACCCGCGATCTCGAGTCTGCTCCCGCTGGTCTGTCCGATCAGGACCATCGGCCCCGGAGGCGCTCCGGTGAGCACGATCCGCGCCCGTCCGCCCGCCGCGCCGGTGATCGTGAACGGTGACCGCACCCCGATGACCGTGCCTGCCGCGGAAGCCCACCCGGTCTCGATCCGGATCGTCCAGCCCGGAGTGCGGAGCGGGATCGTGCTGTCCTCGTGGTAAGACAAGGCATCGGGCAGCAGGATGTCGATGCCGCCTTGGACCGGGACGATCTCGAAGCCCAGCGACCTGAGTCGCGGTGCCGCGGAAACAGCCTCCGTGGTGACCAGCGCCGGGAGTCCCAGCAGGGCGAGCGCGTCGCGCAACCCGTTCAGCAGCGCGAGGCCGTCCGACGCCGGATCGCCCCAGCCGTAGCGTGACCGCAGTTGCCCGACAGGATCCGTCAGGAACGCGAGGAGGCGATCGACGTGGAGACGGACCTCTTCGTATCCGGGCTTGGCCGGGTTCGCCGGATCGCCGGGGTGCGCGATCCGGTCGACCAGCCCGGCGAGCAGGGTCGTCGCGGAGAGCCCGGGTGACACGCGGTCGATCGCCGCGGCGACGATCCGGTCGAGCAGCTTGCGTCGCAGCCCGGACACCAGTTCGTCCAGCTGCGGTTGCCCGATACCGGGCAACCCGGCGCCGTGTTGACGAAGCCGTGTGCCGAAGGCGTCCAACGCGAAGAAAGCACCCTCGACGGCGGCGAGCAGTGCCGTTCCGGCGACGACGATCGCCACCGGATTCCGCGCCTCGATCGCCTTTTCCAGTTCGGTGGTGGCGCCGTCCAGCGCTTTCGCCGCGCCGATGGCCGTCGCTCTGGCCGGGGAGATGTTCGGCTCGGTCAGGAACGCGGCAGGGAACCGGACGCCGAGCGCGGCGAAAGTTTCCAGCACATGGGCGTCGTCGAGGGCGATCGCCAGCTGCCCGACGGCGCGGCCGAGCCGGAGAGCCAGTTGCTCCAGGGTTCCCGCCGAGTCGGCCATCTCAGGACTCGCCCGCGAAACGCCGCAGGAGGTGCGCCAGGGTGTGCCCGCCACTCGCCGCGAGGAACTCGCCGTACTTACCGATGTCGGCGCGGAGAGTGGAGGACCCGTGCTCTTCGAGGATCCGGAGGACGGCCCGGACGGTATCCCCGAACGGTTTCCCGCCCACCTCGGCCGGAAGCGTCCGGCCGAGGTCAGTCGCCGAATCCACCAGCGCCTGCACCATTTCCGGCCCGCCGTTCCGCCGCCAGACCGCCGCGACCCTGAGGTTCTCGCGAACCAGGGAGCGGACCTCGTCGAAATGTTTTTCGAACACGGCCACCGCGGCACGCCCGGCGGAAGAGTCGAACAACCGCGCGGTCCGCGCGTCGGCCGCCAGGGTCAGCGCGAGCGTCGACGCCGGTTCGATGGGGACTTCGCCCGCGCCGGACAGAATCCTGATGTTCATCCGCTTCAGCACGTAGCTGATCGGTGCCGCATAAGCGCGGTCCCCGATGACCCCGTGCAGAAGCCCGACCACTTTGCGATCCATATCGAGGATGACGGAGCCCGAATCACCGCCCTGCGCGAAAGGACGTGACCCCTCGTCTCCGAAGATTTCGAACTGGTTGGTCCCGTCGCGGTAGAAGAAATGCCCGCCCTTCGACGGATAGTCCATCCGTCTGGGTTCGGTGATCCAAGCGTAGATCCTCCCCTTGGTCACCTGGCCGGTCGCCGCGCCACGCATCTGCACCGGGATCTGCTGCGACGCCTGACTCTTGTCGATTTCCCGACAACCCATGACGGCCCCGATTTCGAGCACCTGCGGGACCGCTTCGATTCCCTCGATCACGGCTATCGCCGCGTCGCAGTCGAAATCGGCTTTCGGGTCCGTCGTACGCAGCACCTTGCCGACCGGATAGGAGAAAGTGTCGCAGCAGGAGGACATCGTCGGCTGGCCGACGGTGATCTCCGAGCCGAGTGCGAAATCGCCGATCACATGCGCGTTGGACAACAACACCTTTTGCCCGGTGTCCAAGGTCTCCGCGATACAGCCCAGGCTGCCCGACCCGGCGACGCGAATTCCGCGTCGCGCTTCGATCTGCATTCCGCCCGCGAGTTTCCGGTATCTGGTGGAGTCACCCATGCAAACCCTCCCTGGGCCGCCGAATCCGGGATCAAGCGTGGCGGCCGAATGGATCAGCAGTCAACGCATGGCCCGATGAACTGCCCCATGAGGCAGCGGGCAGTGCGAACCCCGTTGTGGCAAGGTCGGTCCCGTGGACAGGGACGCGTATCTCGAAGGCGCGATCAGGGACGTGCTCAGCGGTGACGAAGCGACGCTCGACGACCGGATCGGGCACGCGGCTCTGCTGTTCGCCGCGTCCGGGGCCATGAGGGAAGCCGACAGGCTGATCACGCATTGGCACGCGCTCACCGAACGTCCCGTCACCGTGCTCGTCACCGGCGCCGTGCAGGCCCGCGCGTGGGCGATGCTCTTCGAAGCTCAAGGCAGCCGGCCGGACTGGGCCGCGGCGCTCACCCCGCTCGACCTCGACGCCGAGGAGCGCGCCCACGACGCGTATCTCGCCCGGCGCGTGTCCGATCTCGACGGTCTCCTCTCCGGCTCCCCGTTCGGTGAGGCCGTCTCGCATCTCGGGCCGTCCCGGCCCGATCGGTTACGCGAGGCTGTCGCACGCGGCGACCTCGACGCCTGGGCGGAGATCGCGTCGCGGCAGGCACGCCCGGACGTCGCCGTGCTCGCCGCGTCGCGGCGGCTCGCGCCACGCCTGGCCGCGGCCGCCGATCCGCTCGGGCTCGGCGACTGGCCGGGGCTGTGCGCCGGGTCACTGGTCTCGGCGCTGTACGAGCGCTACCCGCCGGACACCGGGTCCTGGCGCGAGCTGGTCGCGGGCATCCTCCGGCTGCGCGGGGGCGGCGGCGCGCCCCCGGCGGCGACGGCCCGGAACGTCGACGCGGCCGAAGAACGCCTCGGGCTCCGGCTGCCCGCCGACTACCGGGAGTTCCTGCTGACCTGTGACGGGCTGCCCGCCGACGTCGTCTTCCCGCGTCTGCTCGGGACGGCGGAACTGCGCGCGGAAGGCTCGGTCGTCGTGCTCTCCGAGCCGGCCGTGGTGCTGCTGACCGCCGCCGGCGCGCGGTGGCGGACGGTCGAGATCGACCCCGCCCTGGGCACCACGGTCCATCCGACGTTCCGCGCGCTGCTGGAACGGCACCTGCTGCTTCTGGCCCAGTCCGCCTGAGGCAGGGTCAGGCTTCGCCGCGCTTCTTCCGCTCGGTGTACTCCCGCATCCGCTTCGGATAGCCGACCCGCGCCACCTCGTACACGGGGATCGACCGTTTGTGACCGAACTGCCGCGCCGCGTCCAGGCTCTCCACCCGTCGCCGCGTCCATTCACCGTCGTGGGCGATGAGGACCACTGTGGTCTCGGTGACGTTGGTCTTGGGCTCCACATACGCCTCGACACCGGTCCGCGTCGCGGCCCACTCTTCCAGGTGCTTGAAGTCGTTTGAAGAGGCTTTCCGCAGCGTACCGGGCTTTTGCCCACCTTTAGAGCGCCGGCGCAGCGAGTCGAACAGACCCATTCCGACCACCTCACTTCCCACTCGCGTCCGATGTCCATTATCCCGGCCCGGGCGTGTGCTCGCCGTCGCATACCCGGCTAGGTCGCAGGCCCGCCGCGCGTAGTGACAAGATGGCAAGTGTCCGCGCGCGCGTATACCGCGCGAAGCGGCGCCAGAGCACCACCCCTACCGCTTGCCGAGGAGTTATTGAAGTGACCGACACCTCCGCCGACCTTGTGATCCTGGGTGGCGGATCGGGCGGCTACGCCGCCGCGTTCCGCGCGGCCGAGCTGGGCCTTTCCGTCACCCTGATCGAAAAGGACAAGCTTGGCGGGACGTGCCTCCACCGAGGCTGCATCCCGACCAAGGCCCTCCTGCACGCGGCGGAGGTCGCCGACGAGACCCGCGACGCCGAGACCTTCGGCGTCAAGGCCGTGCTGGAAGGCATCGACATCGCCGGGGTCAACAAGTACAAGGACGGGATCGTCTCCCGCCTGTACAAGGGCCTGCAGGGCCTGGCCAAGGCGCACAAGGTGAACCTCGTCGAGGGCACCGGAACGTTCGTCGGCGGCGCAGGCGTCGAGGTCGACGGCACCCGCCACACCGGCAAGAACGTCATCCTCGCCACCGGTTCGTACTCGAAGACGCTGCCGGGCCTGGAGCTGGGCGGCCGCGTCATCGCGAGCGAGCAGGCCCTTTCGCTGGACTACATCCCGAAGAAGGTCATCGTCCTCGGCGGTGGTGTCATCGGTGTCGAATTCGCGTCCGTGTGGGCGTCCTTCGGCGTCGACGTCACCATCGTGGAGGCGCTGCCCCGTCTGGTCCCGAACGAGGACGAGTTCGCGTCCAAGCAGCTCGAACGCGCTTTCCGCCGTCGCAAGATCGCCTTCAAGACCGGCGTCCGGTTCACCGGCGCCAAGCAGGACGACAACGGCGTCAGCGTGTCGCTGGAGTCGGGCGAGACGCTGGAAGCCGACCTGCTGCTGGTCGCCGTGGGCCGCGGCCCGAACTCGGCGGGCCACGGGTACGAGGAGGCCGGGGTCAAGATGGAGCGGGGCTTCGTCCTCACCGACGACCGCCTGCGCACCAACCTGCCGAACGTCTACGCCGTCGGCGACATCGTCCCGGGTCTGCAGCTCGCGCACCGCGGGTTCCAGCAGGGCATCTTCGTCGCCGAGGAGATCGCGGGCCAGGAGCCGCGCGTGATCGACGAGAGCGGCATCCCGCGCGTCACCTACTCGCACCCCGAGGTCGCGTCGGTCGGTCTCACCGAGTCCCAGGCGAAGGAGAAGTACGGCTCCGACGTCACCACCTTCACCTACGACCTCGGCGGCAACGGCAAGAGCCAGATCCTCAAGACCTCCGGTGGGGTCAAGCTGATCAAGGCCCCGGAAGGGCCGGTCGTGGGTGTGCACATGGTCGGCGACCGCGTCGGCGAGCTGATCGGCGAAGCGCAGCTGATCTACAGCTGGGAGGCGTTCCCCGAGGACGTGGCCCCGCTCATCCACGCGCACCCCACCCAGACCGAGGCCCTCGGTGAAGCGTTCCTCGCCCTGGCGGGCAAGCCGCTGCACGTGCACAGCTGACGTCTCACCGTCGAAGAACCAGAAGACCAAGCAAGACATATCAAGGGAGTCAGCGAACGATGGCCTACTCCGTCACGTTGCCGGAGCTCGGTGAGAGCGTCACCGAGGGCACCGTCACCCGGTGGTTGAAGCAGGAGGGCGACACCGTCGAGGTCGACGAGCCGTTGCTCGAGATCTCCACGGACAAGGTCGACACCGAGGTCCCGTCCCCGGTGGCCGGCAAGGTCGTGAAGATCAGCGCGCAGGAGGACGAGACCGTCGAGGTCGGCGGCGAGCTCGCGGTGATCGACGACGGCACCGGCGGTGTCCCGGAGTCCTCCGGTCCCGCCGAACCGGCCGCCGAGGAAGCGCAGCCGGAACCCGAACCCGAGTCCGAGCCGGAGCCCGCGCAGGAGCAGGCCTCCGCGCCGTCCCAGCCGGACACCGCGCCCGCTCCGGACGGCGAAGGCACCGAGGTGAAGCTGCCCGAACTGGGCGAGAGCGTCACCGAAGGCACCGTCACCCGGTGGCTCAAGCAGGTCGGCGAGAGCGTCGAGGTCGACGAGCCGCTGCTCGAGATCTCCACGGACAAGGTCGACACCGAGGTCCCGTCCCCGGTCGCCGGCACCGTGCTGGAGATCCGCGCCGGCGAGGACGAGACCGTCGAGGTCGGCGGTGTCCTCGCGGTGATCGGCGCGGCCGGGTCCGCCCCGGCGCCGAAGGCCGAGGCCCCCCAGCAGGAGGCCAAGCCGGAACCGAAGCCGGAACCCAAGCCGGAACCCAAGCCGGAACCGAAGCCCGAGCCCAAGGCCGAGGCCGCTCCCGCGCCGAAGCCCGCCGAGCAGCCGAAGCAGGCCGAGGCGCCGAAGCCCGCCGCGAGCAGCGACAACGGTTCGGACAACGCGCCGTACGTGACGCCGCTGGTCCGCAAGCTCGCTTCGGAGCACGGCATCGACCTGTCGGCGCTGACCGGCAGCGGTGTCGGTGGCCGCATCCGCAAGCAGGACGTGCTCGCGGCCGCGGAGGCCAAGCAGAAGCAGGCCGCCCCGGCCCCCGCCGCCCAGCCCGCCGCCGCCCCGGCCGCGTCGTCGGCTCCGGCCGCTCCGCGCAAGGCCGCGGTTTCGCCGGAGCTCGCGGCCCTGCGCGGAACCGTGCAGAAGGCCAGCCGGATCCGTCAGATCACCGCCACGAAGACCCGCGAGTCGCTGCAGCTCTCCGCGCAGCTCACGCAGGTCCACGAGGTGGACGTCACGAAGATCGCCAAGCTCCGCACGCGGGCGAAGGCGGCCTTCAAGGAGCGCGAGGGCGTCAACCTGACGTTCCTGCCGTTCTTCGCGAAGGCCACCGTCGAGGCGCTCAAGCAGCACCCGAACGTCAACGCGTCCTACAACGAGGACACGAAGGAGATCACCTACCACGGTGCGGTGCACCTGGGGATCGCGGTGGACACCGAAAAGGGTCTGCTGTCGGTGGTCGTCCACGACGCGGGTGAGCTCAGCCTCGCCGGTCTCGCGCACCGCATCGCCGATCTGGCCGGTCGCGCGCGGGCGGGTCAGATCAAGCCGGACGAGCTTTCGGGCGGCACCTTCACGATCACGAACATCGGCTCCAACGGCGCCCTGTTCGACACGCCGATCATCGTGCAGCCGCAGTCCGGCATGCTCGGTACCGGCGCGGTCGTGAAGCGCCCGGTCGTGATCGCGGACGCCGACGGCAACGACACCATCGCCGTCCGGTCGATGGCGTTCCTGCCGCTGACCTACGACCACCGTCTGGTGGACGGGGCCGACGCGGGCCGTTTCGTCACGACGATCAAGCAGCGTCTGGAAGAGGGCAACTTCGAGGACGAGCTCGGTCTCTGATCCTCCAGCAGCCCCGAAGGCCCCCGCCCCGTTCCACGGGACGGGGGCCTTCTCCCTGGGTCGAGGTGCTCGCGGCCCTGCCCAGGCCCTCGTGCGGACACTGGCCGAGCCGTCGCCTCCGTCCCGCCGCGACGATCCCGGTGCTGGTGCTGCTCACCGCCGCGTCCGACGTCGCCGGGTGACTGCGAACCTGACTGTGCGACCGGCTCGCGGATAGGCCACGATCGGATCATGCGAGTTCTGATCGCGGGCGCGAGTGGACTGATCGGCACCTCCCTGACGAAGCGGCTTCGCGAGTCCGGACACGAGGTGGTCCGGCTCGTGCGCCGTGAAGAACGGGCTGCCGACGAACGCCGATGGGATCCCCCTGCCGGGGAAATCACCGACGGCGCGCTCGACGGTGTCGACGCCGTGGTGAACCTCGCCGGCGCGCCGCTGCTGCCGGGACGCTGGAGCGCGGCCCGCAAGCAAGTCCTGCTCGACAGCCGGGTCGAGCCGACCGAGGTGCTCGCCGAAGCGGTCGCCGAACACGGGGTCCCGATGCTGGTGAACGCGTCCGCGGTCGGCTACTACGGTGATCCCGGACCGTCCCTTGTGGATGAAGCGAGCCCGGTCGGCCGCGGTTTCCTCGCCGAGCTCTGCACCGCTTGGGAAGGCGCCACCGGCGCGGCGGCCACCGCAGGCGCCCGGGTCGTGCGGATCCGCACCGGGCTGGTACTCGCCCGCAAGGGTGGGCTTCTCGACGTCCTGCGCCCGCTGTTCCGCCTCGGGCTCGGCGGGAAACTCGGCGACGGCAAGCAGTACATGCCGTGGATCTCGCTCGACGACGAGGTCGGCGCGATCGTTTTCGCGCTGGAGAACGAATCCCTGTCTGGTCCGGTGAACCTCTCCGGACCGCAGCCCGCGACGAACACGGCGTTCACGAAGGCACTGGGCCGGGCCGTGCACCGCCCGGCGTTGTGGCAGGTGCCGGGTTTCGCCATGAAGATCGCTCTCGGCCAGGCCGCCGAAGAGATGGCGTTGTTCGGGCAGCGGGCGATGCCCAGAGCGTTGGAAGAGGCGGGCTACGAGTTCCGCCACCCCACCCTCGAGGACGCGCTGGCCGCCGCGACATGACCTTGCGACGCGGCCTGTACACCCTCGCCGGAACCCTGCTGCTGATCGGCTTCGTCGTCCTCGGCCTGCTGGTCGGCGATCGGCCGCCGCCGGTGGACGTCGCCCTCGCGGACGCCTTTCGCGGGCAGTACACCCGGCCTGCCGGGCAGGTCGCCGATCTGATCACGAACGTCCTCGGCCCGGTACTGCCGTTCGCGCTCGGCGCCGCGCTGGTGGTGCTCGCCTGGCGCCGCCGGGAGCTGACCGCGCTGTGCGTCAAACTGGCTGTCGTCCTGGTGTTGTGCCGTCTGACCAGTTTGATCGCCAAACCGTTGTTCTACCGCGAACGGCCTCGTGACTTCCCCGATCTGAGCTACCCGAGCGGGCATGTCGTCGCCGTCGCCTGCACCGGTTTCGTCGCCGTCCTGCTGTGCGCGTGGACCCGTCCCCCTCGGGTGCGCGTGGCCATCACGATCGCCGTCGCCGCGACGGTCGTCGGCGCGCTCTGCCGCATCGTGCTGGGTGTCCATTGGCTGACCGACACCGCCGGATCGGTGCTGGCCGTGGGCGGTACCGGCCTGATCGCGGCGGCCGGGCTGGGCCTGCTGCCCCTGCCGAGAGACCCGGCGTAGTGTCGCTGGGGTGAGCTCTTCGACCACGTCATGCCGTGCCGCCACCGAGCCCGTCGACGTCCGTGAGATCGGGACGATCGACTACACCGAAGCCTGGGAACTCCAGCGCCGACACGTGACCGCCCGGGCCGACGGCGACGGCCCCGACACCATGCTGCTGCTGGAACACCCGTCGGTGTACACGGCGGGCAAGCGCACCGAAGCCGAGGACCGGCCGACCGACGGCACCCGGGTGATCGACGTCGACCGCGGCGGGAAGATCACCTGGCACGGCCCCGGCCAGCTGGTCGGCTACCCGATCGTCAAACTCGCCGACCCGATCGACGTCGTGCACTACGTCCGGCGTCTCGAAGAGGCTTTGATCACCGTCTGCGACCAGCTCGGCGTGCACACCGGCCGGGTCGAGGGCCGCAGCGGCGTCTGGATCCCGGCCGACGACCGGGGCGTCGAGCGCAAGATCGCCGCGATCGGCATCCGCGTGCAGCGGGGCGTGACGATGCACGGCTTCGAACTGAACTGCGACCCCGATCTGGGTGCCTTCGACAAGATCGTCCCGTGCGGCATCCGGGACGCGGGCGTCACGTCGCTCTCGTACGAACTCGACCGCCAGGTCACCGTGGCCTCGGTGCTGCCGATGGCGCGCGAGGCGGTGCTCGCGGCGCTGGAGGGCGACCTCCCGGTGAGCGACGAGCGCTGGCTGCCGCGTCCCGAGGCACCTGCGGCACCTGGTGTCACTTTCGCTTTGCAGAACTAGCTTTTGTGCCAGGATTCCAGCAGGGCCGCGGAAACGCCGCGGTCCCACTGGGAGGAATCATGCGCACATTCGCGCGCGTACTGGCGGTCGCGGCCGCCGCGGGCGGGCTGATGTCCCTGCCCGGCACGGCTTCGGCGTCGCCACCGCCGAGCTGCTGGACCGAGACCAACGGCTCGACCTGGGCCGCGGGCTTCTGTCCGGAGGGGACCTACAAGGTCGTCGTCCAGTACTGCCGTCCGAACTGCCACCGGGAAGAGGGCTACCCGGCCACCAACGGCAGGCCTTCGGGCATCTCGTTCACCCCCGGCGGCTCCATCGCCAGCGTCACCGTCGAATACGTCTAGAAATCCGTGAAGGCCTCCTTCCCTACTCTCAAGGTAGGGAAGGAGGCCTTCACGGCATTCCGATCAGTCCAGCTGGGAAGCGACGTCGGACGCGATCAGCTCGACCTGGTCCAGATCCGAGAGGTCCAGCAGCTGCAGGTAGAGCCGGGTGATCCCGGTCTTTTCCCGCCACTGCCCGATCTTCTCGACGACCTCCGACGGCGTCCCCGCCAGGCCGTTCTCCTTCAGCTCCGCCACGTCCCGGCCGATCACCGCGGCGCGCTTCGCGACCTCGGCGTCGTCACGGCCCACGGCCACGACCAACGCGACCGACCGGAGGATCTCCTGGGGGTCGCGGCCGATCTCCCGGGCGGCGTCGTCGACGCGGCCGAACTGCTCGACGGCGAATTCCGGCGGCACGAACGGCAGGTTGAACTCGTCGGCGTACCGCGCGGCGAGCGCCGGGGTCCGTTTCTTGCCGCCACCGCCGATGATCACCGGCGGCCGGGGCCGCTGAGCGGGCTTCGGCAGGCCAGGCGAGCCGTCGAGCTTGTAGTGCTCACCGTCGAAGGAGAACGTCTCGCCTTCCGGCGTCTCCCACAGGCCGGTGACCACCGCGAGCTGCTCGGCGTAGCGGTCGAAACGCTCCTTGAGCGGCGGCAGGTCGAGGCCGTACGCGGTGTGCTCGTCGTCGTACCAGCCCGAACCGAGGCCGAGTTCGATCCGGCCGCCGGACATCTGGTCGACCTGCGCGACCGAGATCGCCAGCACCGACGGGTGCCGGAAGGTAGCGGCGGTGACCAGGGTGCCCAGCCTCACCCGGCTGGTCTCGCGGGCGAGACCCGCGAGGGTGATCCACGCGTCGGTCGGACCGGGCAGCCCGGTGGCCGAGCCCATCTTCAGATAGTGGTCACTGCGGAAGAAGGCGTCGTAGCCCGCGTCCTCGGTGGCCTTGGCCACCCGGAGCAGGTCGTCGTAACTGGCCCCTTGCTGGGGCTCGGTAAAGATCCTGAGGTCCACGCCGCCACCCTATATACGGTGCGGTCAGCTCGCTTTCCCGTGCTCGGCCGGCGGAATGCGGCGGAATCCGACGAGCAGCCGCACCAGGACCTCCTCGACCTGGGCGCTGACCTTCTTCGGCTCCGGAGAGCTCGCGATCTCGATGGCCGCGCTGGACAGCGCGCCGAACAGCAGGCGGGCGGTGACGTCCACCGGGACGTCGTCGACCTCGCCGACCTCGATGAGCGACTGGATGCCGGTGCGGACCAGGCCGAAACTGCACCTTTCCTCCGCCTCGCGCCAGCGTTCCCAGCCCATCACCACCGGCGCCTCGTGGATCGCGATGCGCTGGTATGCCGGGTCGAGGCAGCTCTGCAGGAATCCGCGCAGCCCGGCGAGCGCCCGCTCCCACGGCGAGGCCGGGCCGTTCATGATCTTTTCGAGCCTGTCGAACACCTGGCTCTCGACCGTGTCGAAGGCGGCCTCGAACAACGCCTGCTTCCCACTGAAATGGTGGTAGAGCGCGCCCTTCGTCACCCTGGCCCGTTTGGCGATCTCGTCGAGAGACGTGCCGGCGTACCCGCGTTTGGTGAACAGCTCCACGGCACTCTCGACGAGTGCCGACCGGGTGGACTCGGAATAGTCCAGCCGCCTTGACCTCATTGTCGCCACCTTCACAACTTTACGCCGTCGGCCCCGCTCCATACTCATGGTATGTTGACTCCTGTCAGGCCCGTACCGGGAGTATGCCGCAAACCTGCGGTATGAACCGGGTCACGGAGGGGAGCCCACATCATGAGCTGGAACGACTTCTACCAGCGGCGCGACATCCTCGAAGCCGCACTGCGCCAGGCGGGTCACCACCCGTCCGATCCGCTCGAACTCGGAGAGATCCCGGGGGCCACCCGGTACTTCGCGTCCGAAGCCGAGCTCCTGGTCGCGCTTCAGTACAAGTGGAACCAGGTACTGGCCGGTCGCCTTCGCACCGAGATGACCGATCCGGACTACGCCGATCACGACCTCGCGCTCGACCGCGTCGACGCCGTCACCCGCGCCTGGAACCGCGCCACCGCCGAGCACGAGACCCTTCGCGCCGTTCTCGACGCCGCGGTCGATCGGTGCCCTGAGCTGGTCCCGTCCCACGAAGCCGAACTGCGCACCCTCGCGCTCACGGCCGGGCTGGCCGACGGGAACGAGCCCACCGCCGAGATCACGAAGGTCGGCAGCGCGTTCGTCACCCTGCTCCGGCACGGCCGCCAGGCCAAGCCCGCCCGCCGCCGCAGCCCGATGGGTCACCTGCTCCGGTTGCTCGCGCCGAGCGCGTAGTCCGGCATGGCGGCCCTACCGCCGATGTAGTTAGGTGACCGGCATGGCTGCTCACACGCGCTGGACCGAGGCCGACATCCCGGATCAGACCGGCCGGACCGCGTTCGTCACGGGGGCGAACTCGGGGCTGGGACTGCGGACCGCCGAGGTGCTCGCGGGCAAGGGGGCCCGGGTGCTGCTCGGCTGCCGGTCGCCCGAGCGCGGGGCCAAGGCGCGGGAGCAGGTCGGCGCCGCCGCGACCGGGCCCGCACCCGAACTCGTCCGGCTCGATCTCGCCGACCTCGACTCGGTGCGCGAAGCGGTCAAGAAGGTCCACGAACTGGCCGAGGGGAAACTCGACCTCCTGGTCAACAACGCCGGTGTGATGGCGACGCCGCGCGGTCACACCAAGGACGGCTTCGAGACCCAGTTCGGCACGAACCACCTCGGGCACGCGGTGCTGACGTGGCTGCTCATGCCGTCGTTGCGCAACGGTTCGGGCGCCAGGGTCGTGACCCTGTCCAGCGTCGCGGCGACAGGCGCGCGCATCGACGTCGCGGACCCGAACTTCGAGCGCCGCGCGTACAACCCGGCCGCCGCGTACGGCCAGTCGAAACTCGCCAACCAGGTGTTCGCCCTCGAACTCGACCGACGGCTGCGTGCCGCGGGGGAGGACGTCATCAGCGTGGCCGCCCACCCCGGCTACACGTGGACCGGCCTCGGTGCGGGGATGGCCCGCTCCTACCGCACCCCGGTGGTGCGCGCGCTCGTCGGCGCGGGCAACCGGGTCGGCGAGATCTTCATCGCGCAGAACGCCCGGCAGGGCACGCTCCCGCAGTTGTTCGCGGCGACCTCCCCCGAGGTCGCGGGCGGCGACTACATCGGACCGCACGGCCTCGGCGGTCTGCGCGGGGCGCCGGTCAAAGTGCGGCCCCTGCCCGCCGCGACGAGCGCATCGCTCGGTGCCGCGGTGTGGGACGTGACCACCAAGTTGACGGGTGTCACCCCCGACCCCGCGTGAGCGACGACCACCACTACGGCGGGCGTAGGGTGACGGTGTGAGTGCTGCCCCAGATGGCCGCAAGCTGTTGCGGCTCGAGATCCGGAATTCCCAGACTCCGATCGAGAAGAAGCCTTCGTGGATCAAGACGCGCGCGCGGATGGGTCCGGAGTTCACCGAGCTCAAGGGTCTGGTCAAGCGTGAGGGCTTGCACACTGTGTGTGAGGAGGCGGGTTGTCCCAATATCTACGAATGCTGGGAGGACCGTGAGGCGACGTTCTTGATCGGTGGGGATCAGTGCACGCGGCGGTGTGATTTCTGTCAGATCGACACGGGCAAACCGGCCGAGCTGGACACGACCGAGCCGCGCAAGGTCGCCGAGAGTGTCCAGGCGATGGGGTTGC
>JAEBEO010000040.1:0-27050 GCA_049998115.1 Amycolatopsis sp. cmx-4-19
ACCCGCGGTATCGCCACCGGCGACGCCGACGGTGACGGCAAGCTCGACTTCGCCGTGGCCCGCCAGTGGGAGCAGCCGATCTTCTACCACAACGTCAGCCGTCACTTACCACTCACGACCACCCGCCGCCGCCCATGTCCGCACCGCCCCTGTGCCGGACCTGTGCCCGCCGTCAGATCACCCTGTGACCCCCGCCCACAGCGGGCGCACAGCCGGGACACACCGCGCGCATACGACCGGGGCGCACGCTCGGTGTCATGGCCTCCGGTTCGGTCCCGACCACCGGCCCGCGCCGGTGGACCCGGCCCGGGCGGCTTTCCCTGCGCACCAAGCTCACCGGCTCGATGGTGCTGCTGCTGACCTTCGTCTGCCTGGTGATCGGCGTCGCCGGGGAGATCGCGCTGCGGTCGTTCCTCGTGGACCAGATCGACGGTCAGCTCTCGGCGGCGTCGGCCCGGGCGCGGGATTACGCGAACCGGCCGCCGGTCGACCAGCACGGCCCGGGGCCGAATCCGCTCAACGCGCCGGGCCAGGCGTCGGGGACCTTGAGTGTGCGGTTCGCCGGCGACAGGGTGCTCTACGCCGGAGTCCTTTCGGTGCAGGGACTCCCCCGAGGTCTCACCTCCGGCCAGGAGAACGGGCTGCTGTCCCTGCCCGCCGACCGGCCGCCGACGACCCTGTCGCTCACGGGACTCGGCGACTACCGCGTGCAGGCCGTCTCGATTCCCGGCGGGATCGTCGTCACCGGGCTCCCGCTGGGGCCGGTACGGGACACGCTGACGACGGTCGGCTGGATCCTGTTCGGGGTCGCGGCCGCGGGTGTCGTCGGCGCGGGCTTCCTCGGCGCGTTCGCGGTCCGCCGGACGCTGCGGCCGCTGGACCGCGTCGCGGCGACGGCGGGCCGGGTGTCGGCGATGCGGCTCGACCGCGGCCAGGTCGCGCTCTCGGTACGGGTGCCGGAGATCGACACCGATCCGCGCACCGAGGTCGGCCAGGTCGGCTCGACGCTGAACCTCATGCTCGGCCATATCGCGCAAGCGCTGGAAGCACGCCACGCCAGCGAGACCCGCGTCCGCCGGTTCGTCGCGGACGCGAGCCACGAACTCCGCACGCCGCTCGCGGCGATCCGCGGGTACGCCGAACTCGCCGGTCGCGGCAGCGCGCTGGTGCCGCCGCGAGTCGCGCGTTCGCTGTCCCGCATCGAGTCCGAGGCCGCCCGCATGACGACGCTCGTCGAGGATCTCCTGCTGCTGGCGAGACTCGACGCGGGACGACCGCTCGAAGCGGGCGAAGCCGACCTGGCCCGGCTGACCGCGGACGCCGTCGGCGACGCGCACGTCGCCGCGCCGGGGCATCGCTGGGAACTACGGCTGCCGGACGGGCCGCTGCTCGTCCGCGGCGACGTCCAGCGCCTGCACCAGGTGCTGGCGAACCTGCTGTCCAACGCGCGCACGCACACCCCGCCGGGTACCACCGTGGTCACCGTGCTGAGCCGCTCGCTCGACGGGACGGCGGTGGTGACCGTCACCGACGACGGTCCCGGCATCGCCCCGGAACTCCTGCCGAGTGTGTTCGAACGCTTCGCGCGCGGGGACTCCTCGCGGTCCCGGAGCGCGGGCAGCACCGGGCTCGGGATGGCGATCGCGTCGGCGATCGTGGTGGCGCACCACGGCACGATCGAAGTACACAGCCGTCCCGGCCGCACCGAGTTCGCGGTACGCCTGCCGGTGCCCGGATCCGCACAGCGGGTGCACAGCTTCGGCACAACCACGCCCCAGGTCGGCACCCGACCCTGAGGCCATGACCCTCCTCGCCTCCCGCGACGCGGACACCGAAGACACCGCCGAGACGGCGGACCGGCCGTCCGATCACCGCCGGTTCCGGGCGCACGGATCCCGCACCCACACTGGAACGGTTCCAGGAATACGTCCGAAAGGACAGATCCACTACTTCCTCGGCAGCGGCATGATGATGCGTGGCAAGACCGGGAGCGACGCCGCCGAACGGATCGCCGCCTGGGTCGAGGAGACTTGCTCACCGTCCACAGTGGACGACGTCTCCGTCTACGACCTGAGCCGGTGAACCCCGTGCCGGAACACAGCGACGGCACAGGCGGGACACAAGGCGGCCTCAGCGCGACGACCGAGAGTGAAGAGATGACAGCCGCCATCGCCCCCGGCGCCGAAACCGGCCGCCGCCCCGCCGGTACCCCGGTCCTCGACGTCGTCATCCCGGTCTACAACGAGGAAACCGATCTCGAACCGTGCATCCACCGTCTGCGCGATCACCTGGTGGAGCAATTCCCGTACCCGTTCCGGATCACGATCGCCGACAACGCGAGCACCGACGGCACCCTGCGCGCCGCCGAACGGCTCGGCCGCGAGTTCGACGACGTCGAGGTCCGTCATCTCGACGAGAAAGGCCGCGGTCGCGTGCTTCGCGCCGTGTGGTCCACATCGGACGCACCGGTGCTGGCCTACATGGACGTCGACCTCTCGACCGATCTGGCCGCGCTCGGCCCGCTCGTCGCGCCCTTGCTCTCCGGGCACTCCGACCCGGCCATCGGCAGCAGGCTCGCCCGCGGCGCGCGGGTGGTGCGCGGGCCGAAGCGGGAGTTCGTTTCCCGCTGCTACGACCTGATCCTGCGCGGCACGCTCGCGGCGAGGTTCAGCGACGCGCAGTGCGGTTCGAAGGCGATCCGCGCCGACGTCGCCGAGCGGCTGCTCCCCCAACGTCCAGGACACCGGCTGGTTCTTCGACACCGAGCTGCTGGTGCTGGCGCAGAAGACGGGGCTGCGGATCCACGAGGTCCCGGTCGACTGGGTCGACGACCCGGACTCGTCGGTGAACATCGTCGCCACCGCGACCGCCGACCTCAAGGGCATCGCGCGGCTGCCCAGGGCGACCTTCACCGGTGAGATCCCGATGAGCGGCCTGCGCGAACCACTCGGCCGCGCGCCGATCCAGGTGCGGACGCCGGGGTTGACGCCGAGTCTCGTCCGGCAGCTGGTGCGGTTCGCCACCGTCGGCGTCGCCAGCACCGTCGCCTACCTCGTGCTCTTCCTGCTGCTGGTGACCGCGGTCGGCAACACCGCGCTCAACCGGCGGCTGACCTTCGGCATTCGCGGCCGCGAGGGCGCCGGACCGCACCAGTTCCAGGGCCTCATCGTGGTCGGCCTCGGGCTCGCGCTCACCAGTGGCGCGCTGGCCTGGGTGCACGCGATGACGGCGCCGGGACTGCCCCTCCAGATCACCGCGCTCGTGCTCGCGAACCTCGCGGCCACCGTGCTGCGTTTCCTGCTGCTGCGCGGCCGGGTCTTCCGGTCCCGCCGTCAGCCCGCCTCCGAGAGGGAGAGCTGAACCATGACCACCACACTCGCTTCCCGGGCGGAACCCGGTCCGGTCAAGGAAAACGCCGAAAAGCCACGGGGGCGCTGGGTCCGCCCCACCGTCTTCGGGCTGCTCGCTGCCACCGCGTTGCTGTACTTCTGGAACCTGACCGCGTCCGGCTACGGCAACTCCTTCTACGCGGCCGCGGTCCAATCCGGGACGCAGGACTAAAAGGCGTGGCTTTTCGGCTCCCTCGACGCTGGGAACGTGCTGACCGTCGACAAGCCCCCGGCCGCGCTCTGGGTCACCACGGCGTTCGCCCGGCTCTTCGGCTTCTCCAGCTTCACCGTGCTGGCCCCGCAGGCGCTGATGGGCGTCGCTTCGGTCGGCCTGCTGTACCTCGCGGTGAAGCGGACGTCCGGGGCGGCCGCCGGTCTGTTCGCCGGGGCGGGGCTGGCCCTGACGCCGGTCGCGGCGCTCATGTTCAAGTTCGACAACCCGGACGCGCTGCTGACCCTGCTGCTGATCGTCGGCGCCTACTGCACCGTCCGCGCGATCGAGAAGGCGAGTCCGCGCTGGCTGGCCTTCGCCGGAGCCGCCATCGGATTCGGCTTCCTGACGAAGATGATGCAGGCGTTCCTGGTGCTGCCCGCGTTCGGTCTCGCGTACCTGGTCGCGGCGCCGACACCCTTGCGCAAACGTTTGCTCCACCTGCTCGGCGCGGTCGTCGCGGTGGTCGTCTCCGCGGGCTGGTTCATCGCACTGGTGGACCTGTGGCCGCCGGGCTCGCGGCCGTACATCGGCGGCTCGACCGACGACAGCCTGCTCGAACTCGCGCTCGGCTACAACGGTCTCGGCCGGATCTTCGGTGAAGGCGGGGGGATGGGTGGCGGCGGCGGGAACGTCGACTTCGGCGGCGAGAGCGGCCTGACCCGGATGTTCGGCGCCAGCTTCGGCGGCGAGGTGTCGTGGCTGCTGCCCCCGGCGCTGATCGGGCTGGTCGCCGGCCTGTGGTTCACCCGGCGGGCCGCGCGCACCGACAAGACCCGCGCCGCGCTGATCGTCTGGATGCTCGTCACCGCGCTGGTGTTCAGCCACATGAGCGGCATCGTGCACCCCTATTACGCCGTCGCGCTGGCACCGTCGATCGCGGCCGTGGCGGCAATCTCCGGTACCTCGCTGTGGCGGGGCCGGGCGTATCCCGGGCCACGGGTGTTCCTCTCGCTGATGATCGCGGCCGGCGCGGTCTGGGCGTTCATCCTGCTGGACCGGAACGCCGACTGGCTGCCCGCGCTGCGCTGGATCGTCGCCGGGCTCGGGCTGGTCACCGCGACCGTCGTGCTGGTGGGTGTCCCGCCGCTGCGCGGACTCGTCGCCGTCGTCGCGACGGTGGCCGTGCTCACGGTCGGCCTCGGGACCACCGCCTACGCCGTGGGAACCGCGGCTCGGGCGCATTCCGGCTCGATCCCGACGTCCGGGCCCGCCACGAGCGGCGAGCGGGGCATGGGTGGCGGCAGGGGGATGGAAGAGGAGGCGTCCGCCGAACTCGGGACCGCGCTCGCCGCGACCACGACGAAATGGGCGGCGGCGACGTCGAGTTCGCAGTCGGCGGCGAATTTGGAACTCGCGAGCGGGAAAGCGGTCATCGGCATCGGCGGCTGGAGCGGCCGGGACCCGGCGCCGACGCTGGCGGAATTCCAGCAGTACGTGGCGAACGGCGACATCGCCTACTACGTCGAGGGTGGCCGCGGCGGCGGCCCGGACGACATCTCCGCATGGGTCGCGGCGAACTTCACCGCGACCACGGTCGGCGGACAGACGGTGTACAGCCTGCTTTAATGCGTCGACAAATGTCGGGGCGCACGGGAATCCTGGGCGGCATGCATCGGCCGTACCGCTGGGATCTCGTGCGCCCCGACCAGCTCGGGACACTACTGGAGCGCGCCGAAAAACCGTCGCTGTGGTTCCTGGACGAGCTGATCGAAGGCGCCGCGAAGGTGATCGCCCGCGCCGGTGACGCGGACCTGTACTTCGTGGGACGGTCGGCGGACAGCGTGTACGACCTGCTGAGCGGAACACCTTGGCGGGAACGGATCCACCAGCTTCCGTTGTCGTTCGCGGGAAGTGACGACGGGCTGTCGGGGTCCGACGTCGGACGGCTGCGCGCCTATCTCGCCTCGGCCGGGCTCAGCCCGTACGACCTGGCCCGCGGACGGCCGAAGGTGTTCGTCGACCTCGTCTACACAGGACAGACGTTCACCGGCCTTTTCGGACTGGTGCGCGAGTGGATCGACGACGAGCGAGAGGCGTGGAACGTCATCCGCGGGCGGCTCCGGTTCCTCGGCATCACCATCCGCGAAGACACGTCGCCGTCGGCGTGGCGCTGGCAGCAGCAGGCCGGCTGGCCCGCCGAGCTGCCCGCGAACGCCGTCCGGAACATCTCCCTCGCTTGGCCGGTCTGGCACTACTTCGGGGACGCTCAGACGAAATTGGCGTCGTCCTTCCCCCGGCCACGCTGGTCGGAGGAGAACGGGCGCGGGCCGGACCATGCGGACCGGCGGCTGGCGGCGCTGGCCGAAGCGGTGGCGATCGTGGAAGCGGGCCGGTCGAGGGCGGCGCGGGACCTGCTGGTGCGGTCCCTGCAGGGTGAACCCGCGATGGCCGAAAGCTGGCTGCGGACGTTGAGCACGCGCCTGCGATGACTCACCCGCCCGGAGGACGGCATCCCCTCCACAGAGGGATCTCCCGCCGTCCCGGTCCCGCGATGCTCACTGTATGACCAAAACCAGGAAGATCCTCGTCAGTCTGTCGGTGGCCGCGATCACCCTCTCCGGAACCGCGGCCGCCGCGGCGCACCCGCGGTCGTCCTCGATCACGGGCCGGGCCGAACTCGACACCCGGGATCCGCTGACGACCTTCGAATTCACGATCCACGCCGAGGGAAACGGCCGCACCGGGGAAGGCGTGGTCTGGATGGCGCACCACGTGTCCGGCGAGATCGGCTGGCTGGTCGCGCGGGTCGACTGTGTCCGGGTCGACGGCGCGACCGCAACGGTGACCGGGGTCGTGACCGACGCCGGGGACTTCACGGGCGCGGGGCCTGGCGACCCGATCAGCCTGACCGTGCGGGACAACGGGACGAAGGACGTCATCGCGTTCGGATCGCGGGAGCAGGTCCAGCGGAAGTGCCAGGCCGCGGCCGGTCGGTCGGCGGAGATCACGAGGGGCGATTTCCGGCTGGGGCGGTGACCCGGACGCGGTGGGCCGTGAAGGCCTCCTTCCCTACTTTCAGGGTAGGGAAGGAGGCCTTCACGGCCCGGGGGAGGCGCCTGGGGTCGCACGCGGCCACGCCAGGCGGTCCGGCAGTCGCC
This sequence comes from Amycolatopsis sp. cmx-4-19, assembly GCA_049998115.1. Lineage (GTDB taxonomy): Bacteria > Actinomycetota > Actinomycetes > Mycobacteriales > Pseudonocardiaceae > Amycolatopsis. The sequence goes on from JAEBEO010000040.1 coordinate 6,702, forward strand.
TGACACCGAACCCTCAGCCCGCGCACAGGAACCGAGCGGATCCTGGAAGCAGGGAACGAATCACCAGGGTGAGGAGAAGGCCATGGAGCTTCCACACTGGCACACGGCGAGCGCACAGGGGCCACGCACGCACAACGCGGACGCCGTCGGGGCGTACGCGGCGGAGGGCGGCGCGGGGATCGTGTTCGCGCTGGCGGACGGGGTCGGCGATCATCCGAGCGCGGCGCGCGCGGCACGGACGGCGGCTTCGGCGGCCGCCCGGACGCCGGTCGAGCAGGGCCCGATCGCGGCTGTTCTAGCAGCTCAGCGTGCTGTACTCGGCCTCGGCGGGACCGGCGACTGCGTGCTCGTCGTGGCCGTCCGGACCCACTCCGGCTATGGCGTCGCGTGGGTCGGGGACGCCCGGGCGTACGCTTGGGACGGATACACCGTCCGGCAGGTGACCAAGGACCACACTCTCGCGCAGTACTTCCGCGACCACGATCAACCCGTGACACCGCGGATGGAGCACGTCGTCACCACCAGCGTCCGCACCGCGGGCGAGCACCAGATCGGCACGGCGGGCATCACTACCGGTGGGCTCCTGCTCACCAGCGACGGCGTGCACAAGACGCTCGGCGGGCAGACCATGCTCGACATCCTCGGGATGCCGGACAGGGCGGCGGCGGAACTGGTACGGACGGCGATCTCACTCGGTGGCACCGACAACGCCACCGCGATCGTGGTGGATCCGCCGGGAGCGGATCTCACCACGCAGAAGTTTCGCGTCGCGGCCTGAACCGGGCGGTCAGGCCGCGGCGCGATCCCGTTTCAGCTGCCGGTACTCGCGAAGCACCAGCACGACGATCACGATGTCGAGGGCGGCGAAGAACGGCAGCGCGATCGAGTGCGTGTGGATCGCCCGGATGATCTCGTAGACGACGAACGCCGAGAGCACCACGGCGGCGACGGGGTAGGCGCGCCGCACCTTGCGGGCCAGCGCCCAGACCAGCCCGAGTTTGATGAGCCCGTGCGCGACGAGGTACACGACGGCGAACGTCCGTCCCTCGACGAAGTGACCCGCGGCGAGCTCGAGGTGCCGGGCCAGCGCCCCCGCCGGATCGCCGAGCAGGTCGCGGGTGACCACCGCGTGCGCGAACCCGGTGACCACCGAAGCCGGGACGATCATCAGGACGAGGCCGCCCACCAGCTGCACCGCGCCGTCGAGCCCCTTCAGGGCGATGGCGACCCGGAACAGCTTCTCGGTGGTCATGGCACTCCCTTCCGCGATCACCTCAGCCTGCCCCACCCGGCTGCCGGGCGCAGCCGGCGTCACCGGAACAGGCGGTCCCGGCAGCGGCGGCAGTGCTCGTGCCGCGCCGTCCGGCCGGAAAGGTCCCTGCCGTAGAAGGGAAAGCACACCGCTCCGCACACCGCGAGATACACGCGTCCGCAGCGCAGGGGCCGCGGGCCGACGTTGTGCGCCACCCCCAGTGCCCGGTGACACGCTCCGGCTTCGGGCAGCCAGCCGTCGTCGGGCAGCTTCGCGAGCACGTCGGCGTTGACGTCTTCCGCGCGGCGGAGCAGGGCCGCGCCGAGGTCGGACAGCCGTTCCCCGAGATCACGCAGGACGTCGGCACGCGGCGTGTCCTCCTCGACCATCCGGGTGATGTAGGGGAGATCGGCGCCGAGTGAGCCGCGAAGGTCCCGGAGCCGGTCGAGCAGGCGGTGGTCCATGCCCTCCCATTAGGGTGTTGCACCCGCGGAAGGGAAGGACTCAAGACGAGTAGGTGATCCGTCCGTTCAGCACGGTGGCGGTGATCGGGATGTCACGCAGCCCGGCCGGGGACAGCCGTACCGGGTCCACCGCGGTGACGACCAGATCAGCGACATCCCCGACGGCCACCGAAGTCCTTCCGCCGGACGCCGCCGCGAGCGCGGCCTCCAGCGGCATGGCCTGTTCGGGATGCCACGGCGGCCGGTCGTCGTCGGTGCGGCTGATCGCGGACGCGATGCCGTCCCACGGGTCGAGCGGCGCGACCGGCGCGTCCGAGCCGAACTCCAGTCTCACCCCGGCGCGATGCAGGGTGCCATACGGGAAAGCCCGGTCGGTCCAGCCGTGCCAATGGCGGTCGGCGACGTCCCGGTCGTCGGGCTGGTGCGCCGGCTGGACACTCGCGACGACACCCAGGTCGGCGAACCGCGCGACGTCCTCGGCGCGGAGCAGCTGCGCGTGCTCGATCCGGCCCGGACAGCCGACGTCGGCGAAGGCGTCGAGCGCGATCTTGTTGGCGTGGTCGCCGATCGCGTGCACCGCGGGCACGAGGCCGTACTCGGAAGCCTTGCGCATCAACGGTTTCAACTCCTCGGGCGGCAGTTCGAGGAGGCCGTTGGACTCGGTTCCGGCGTACTGCCCGACGCAGTAGGCGGTGCGGGTGTTGAGCGAACCGTCGACGAACAGCTTGAACGGGCCGACCGTGAGCAGCCCACCGGTGTCTTCGAGGACGTCGCCGGTGCGGTGGCCGCGTTCGACGGCGGTGTCGAGCAGGTACTTCGCGATCACACAGGAAACGCGGACCGGCAAGGGTTTCCGCGTCAGCCGTCGCCGCCAGTCGGTGACGGTGTCGGCGTACTCGTAGTCGACGATCTTGGTGACGCCACGCGCGGCCGCGGCGTCGAGGGCGTCGGCGACCCAGCCGTCGAGGGTGTCGACGGGGGCGACGGGCAGCTCGGCCGTCGCGCTCATGCAGTCGTTCTCCAGCAGTACGCCGGTCGGGTGCTCGCGGCCGATGAGTTTCAGCGCGGCCGGGCTGAGCCACAGTGTGTGGAGGTCGGCGCTGAACAACGCGACCGGATGACCGGGCAGGGCCTCCTGCAGCAGGTCCTTGTGCGGCGCGTCCGGCCAGAGCCCGTCGCGGAACCCCGCGCCGAGGACGAGATCGCCCGGCGGCGCCGGATTCGCCAGCAGGTGGGCGAGCACGAGCTCGACGGCGTGCGTGGCGGAGGTCGCCTTTCCCAGCGGGATGCGGCGGCGCGCGGCCGACCACTGCGCGGTGTGCGCGTGCGCGTCGACGAGGCCGGGCAGCAACGTCCCGCCGTGCCCGTCCAGGATCTCCGACGCCTCACCCGCCTGCCCCGGCCCCTCGATGGCCGCGATCCGGTTGCCCTGGATCAGCACGTCCGACAGGGAACCCGCCAAGCCGACCCGGACCCGGCGCATCAAAAGATCGTCCACGCCCTTCACCCTGCCAGCCCGGCCGCGTTTAGTCCTCTGGATGCGGTGCATGCGTGCGCAACTACCGCGTTCAGAGGACCGAACGCGGGAGGTCAGGGGCGGGCGAAGGTGAGTTTTCCGAGGGCGGCGACCAGGGGGGCGAGTTCGGGGAGTTCCTCGGCGGCGGACAGGGCCTCGGTCAGGACGGCGTCGTGCGTCGGGCGCGCGGCCGCGAGCAATTCCCGTCCCGTCGCCGTGACCTCGGTGTAGATCCCCCGCCGGTCGTCCGGGCACAGGTACCGCTGCAGCAGTCCCCGGTCCTCCAGCCGCGAGACCAGCCGCGTCGTCGCCGACTGGCTGAGCACGACGGCGTTCGACAGCTGGTTCATCCGCAGGTGGAAGCCGTCCTGGCGGCCGAGTACGTCCAGCACGGTGTACTCGCTGACGGACAGCTCGTGCTCCCGCGCCAGCGCGCGCTCCAGCGCGTCCTCGATCCGCGCGTGCAGCGCGGCGAGCGTCCGCCAGCCCTGCGCGCGTGCCTCCACGGCGTCGTCGGCAAGTGACACGGTTCACCTCTTCCCCGGTTGCCCGAGCTTCGTTGCGTCGTGCATCATCAAGCGTGTGCAATAGACGGCGCGTGCAACTATTTCAGACGCCCGTAGTTGCGAACGCCAGTTACCACCACTCTACGGGAAGAAGTGACCTCTCATGCCTGCCGCTCTGCTCGCACTGGCGATCAGCGCCTTCGGGATCGGCACGACGGAGTTCGTGATCATGGGGCTGCTGCCCGAGGTCGCGGGCGATTTCGGCGTCTCGATACCCTCCGCCGGGCTGCTGATCTCCGGCTACGCGCTCGGTGTCGTGGTCGGCGCCCCGGTGCTGACGGCGCTCGCGTCGCGGGTGCCGCGCAAGACGGTCCTGGTCGGCCTGATGGTCCTCTTCATCGCCGGGAACGTCGTCTCCGCGCTGGCCACGACGTACGGCCTGTTGATGACCGGCCGGGTGGTCGCCGCGCTTTCGCACGGCGCGTTCTTCGGCGTCGGCTCGGTGGTCGCCGCCTCGCTGGTCGCGCCGAACAAGCAGGCCAGTGCCATCGCAATGATGTTCACCGGGCTCACCGTGGCCAACGTGCTCGGCGTCCCCGCCGGGACCGCGCTGGGCCAGGCACTCGGCTGGCGCTCGACGTTCTGGGCGGTCAGCGTCCTGGGCGTGATCGGCCTCGTCGGGATCCTCACCCTGGTCCCCGCCCAGGCGACGACGCGGAGCGCGGGACTGCGCAGTGAGCTCGCCGTGTTCCGGCGTCCGCAGGTGTGGCTCGCGCTGGCGATGACCGCGCTCGGGTTCGCCGGGGTGTTCGCGTCGTTCACCTACATCGCCCCGATGATGACCGAGGTCGCCGGGTTCTCCTCCGGCGCGGTGACCTGGCTGCTCGTGCTGTTCGGCGCCGGCCTGTTCGTCGGCAACCTGCTGGGCGGCAGGGCGGCGGACCGGTCGCTCATGCCCAGCCTGTACGTCATCCTCGCCGCGCTCGCGGCCGTGCTGGTCGTGTTCGTCTTCACCGCGCACGCGCAGCTTCCCGCCGCGATCACCATCGCGGTCTTCGGCGCCGCCGGTTTCGCCACCGTCGCACCGCTTCAGGCCCGCGTCATGGACAAGGCCGAGGGTGCGCCGGCGCTGGCCTCGGCCGCCAACATCGCCGCGTTCAACCTCGGCAACGCCGCGGGCGCGTGGCTCGGCGGCCAGGCCATCGACGCCGGTCTCGGCTACACGGCGCCCAACTGGATCGGTGCCGGGCTGGCGCTCGCCGGACTGCTGGTCGCGGTCATCTCAGGCATGCTCGACCACGGGCGACGGAAGGCCCGTCGCGCCGAACCGGCCCCCGCCGCCTGACCCGCAAGTACTTACGAAAGGAAAGCCAGTGACCGACATTCCCACCGTCAAGCTCACCAACGGGGTGGAGATGCCGCAGCTCGGGTTCGGCGTCTTCCAGGTTCCGGACGACGAGACGACCGCGGCGGTCGAAACCGCACTCGACGCCGGGTACCGCAGCATCGACACCGCCACCATCTACGGCAACGAAGCCGGTGTGGGCAAGGCACTCGCCGAGTCCGGCATCGCCCGCGACGAGCTGTTCATCACCACCAAGCTGTGGAACAGCGAACAGGGCTACGACGCGACCCTCAAGGCGTTCGACGCCAGCCTGGCGAAACTCGGCCTGGAACAGCTGGACCTCTACCTCATCCACTGGCCGACGCCGGAGCGCGACCTCTACCGGGACACGTGGAAGGCCTTCGAGAAGCTCTACGCCGACGGCCGGGTGCGCGCGATCGGCGTGTCCAACTTCCAGCCTGCCCACCTCGAACGGCTCCTCGACGCCGGTTCCGTCGTCCCGGCGGTGAACCAGGTCGAGGTGCACCCGTACCTGACGCAGGCCGAGGTGCGCGCGTTCGACGCGAAGCACGGCATCGCGACCGAGGCGTGGAGCCCGCTCGCCAAGGGCGGCGACCTGCTCGGCGAGGAAGCGGTGAAGACGCTGGCCTCGAAGCACGGCCGCACGCCCGCGCAGGTCGTGCTGCGCTGGCATCTGCAGCTGGGCAACATCGTGATCCCTAAGTCCGTGACACCGTCGCGCATCAAGGAAAACCTCGACGTCTTCGGCTTCACGCTGTCGGAGGAGGACGTCGCCTCGCTGTCCGCCCTGGAGCGGGGTTTGCGCACCGGACCGGACCCGGACACCTTCAACGCGGCGTAGCGGGACCCTTCCCACGTTGCGGGCGTAGCGCTTCGTTCCCGCACGGGCCCTCTGTGTAGCCGGTTACTATTCGGCCGCACAGAGGGCTCCTGTGCGAAAAGAGGTAACCGGACGATGCAGGCCCGAGGACGCGCCGTCCTCGCGACACTTCTGCTGGTGGCGTTCCCGTTGGTGGTCGTCGCGATCGGGGTCGCGAGTGTGGTCGCGGGTCTGCGGATCCCGGGCAGGACAGGCACCTACGTCATGCTCGCCGGGCTCGCGATGATGGTCGCGCTCGGCTTCGGACTGGTCAGCGCGCTGCGGGCACGCCGTCCGCCGATCGAGGGACCGCGGCTCGGCCGCGACGCCCATCCGGCGCTGTGGGAGATGATCGACGACCTCGCCGAGCAGGTGAAGACAAGGCCGCCGGACGAGATCGTGCTGATCGGCGAGATCAACGCCGCGGTCAGCGAGGACGCCCGGTTCCTGGGGTTGCGGCCGGGCCGCCGCACGATGCTGATCGGGCTGCCGTTGCTGGCGGCGATGAGTGTGAGCGAACTGCGGTCGGTGCTCGCGCACGAACTCGGCCACTACAGCGGCGGCCACACCCGGCTGCTGGCGCTGACCTACCGCGGCACCCAGACGCTGGCCTTCACCGTCGACCGGCTCGACGGCGGACCCGCCAGGGCCCTGCTGTCCGCGTACTCGAAGCTGTACCTGCTGGTCGCACGGTCGGCGAACCGGCGGCAGGAACTGCAGGCCGACGAGGCGTCCGTGCTCGCGGCGGGCAGCCGGACGGCTGCCGCGGCGCTGCGGAAGGTCGCGACGCTGGCCCCGCTGTGGAAGGACTACTCCGAGCGCTACGTCTCGCTCGGCGTGACAGCGAGACGCACTCCCGCCGTCCTGCTGGGCTTCCGCTCCTATCTCAACCATCCGGTCCAGCGCGACTGGATCACCGAGTACACCGAAGACCTCCTCGACGACGAAGAGCTGTCCAAGTTCGACAGCCACCCGCCCACGAAGCGGCGGATCGCCGCACTGGCCGCTGTCCCGGACAACCCGGTGAAGCCGGACGCGCGGCCGGGCTGGTCGCTGCTGGGCGCCCCGAAGGTCGACGTCCCCGAAGCCGAACTGGATGTGCTGATCCGCGACGTCGGGCCGCGCGCGGACTGGGACGAGGTCGTCAAACGGGCCGGGCGGGCATCGGTGGCGGAGGGCGCGAAACTGCTGACCGCGGCCGGGCTCGAAAGCAGGCTGGCGCCGCGCGGCACGATCGGCGAGGTCGTGCGGGTGCTGCGGGACGGCGACGCCGACGCGCTCGCCAAACCCCTGCGGGCCCCGTCCCGCGAGGAGGGCCGCGCACTGCTCGCCGAGTTGTTCGCCGACACCGTCACCGCCGCCCTGATCGACCACGGTGTCGCCGCGCACCGGCTGAACTGGGGCGGCGGCTGGGAACTGTGCCTCAGTGACGGCGATCCGTTCGACGTCGTCGACCTGGTCGGCCCCGCCGTGGCGAGCCCGCGCGCCGTCGACGAACTGGTCCACAACCTGCAACTGCTGAACGTGCCGGCCACCTACTTCTGCAAACAGGAGCCCGGACCGCCGCCGGATCCCGCCGAGGACCGGATGCTCGGGCTGTTCACCGCGCTGAAGGCCAAGGGGAAGCTCTACGACCTGATCGTCTGCGACAGCGAACTGGTCCTGCTGCCGATGGCGCGTTCGGTGCTGCTCCGCCGCGGCGTCGCCGGGCTGATCGGGGCGCGCGGGGTGTCGGACCGCAAGCGGATCCGGAAACTGCGGGAACGCGGGCTCGACGACCTGCGCGTCGAGCCGGGCGCGCGGCGGATCCCGTTCGCGGACATCGTCGCGGGTGGTTTCCCCCGCCGGAAGCTCACCGCCTACCTGACGATGGAACTCACCGACGGCGAAACGCTGGAACTGGCGATCACCGGCAACACCGAGGATTTCGGTACGGCGCACGACGAATTGAAGGAATTCTTCGGTTCCCTGAAGGACGCCGCGGGCTAGGGCTTCAGGCCGACCCCGCCGAGGCTCAGGTAGTTCAGGGTGGTCAACGGCGCCATCCTCGGGCCTTCCGGCCACCATTCGTGCAGGTGGACGAGGCCGGGGGCGAGGATCTCCAGGCCGTCGAACAGCGACTCGATCTCCTCGCGGCTGCGGTGCACCGTGGGGTGACCGATACCGGCCATCAGGCCGTCGAGCTTCCGCGCGAACGCGCCGCGCGGCCCCTCCCCGTCGGTGTAGTAGTGCGTGAGCAGCAAATACGACCCGGGGACGAGCGCGTCGACATAGCCGCGGACGATGGCCCGCGCCTCGTCGAGGTCTTCGATGTGGTGCAGCACCGCGTTGAGGAGTACCGCGACCGGTTGGTCGAGTTCGAGATGCTCCGCGACCACCGGATCGCTCAGTGTCTTCTCGGGATCGCGCAGATCCGCGCCGCTGACGTGCACGAGGTGGTCTTCCAGCAACGCCAGTCCGTGTGCTTGGACCACCGGGTCTTCATCGACGTAGACGACCAGCGCGTCGGGGTTGTATCGCTGCGCCGTCTGGTGCGTGTTCTCGGTGTAGGGCATGCCGGAGCCCAGGTCGAGGAACTGGCCGACCCCACGGCTGCCGGCGAGGAACCGGACCACCCGGCTCGCCCAGGACCGGAACTCCTTGGCCACCGCGGCGCCGTCGGGGGCGACCGTGAGGAAGGCCTCGACGGCCAGCCTGTCGACCTCGTAGTGATCATGTCCTCCGAGGAGGGCGTCCTTCATCCGGGCGAGATTGGGCTTGCTGTAGTCGAGCGGTTGCGGGCGTCTCGACACAGACCTGACCTCGTCCGAAGCCATGGACACATTCCACCCTTCAGCCGCGTGCGGACTGCGGTGAACGCGGTCCACGGCTCCCTCGACATCGACGGACAGTACTCAGGTTACGACATGCCGTATAGCAAAGTGAACCTCCCCAAGGGCCTTGCCTACCTGCGGTGATCATTCGTGCGAGCCCCGTCGCGGCCCGCGAAGGCGAGTTCACTCCAGGTGACTCCGCCGTCGGTGGTGCGGTAGACGGCCGATCCGCCGTCCGCGTCGGGCAGGCCGTCCACCACCACTCCGACGCGTTCGGCGGGGAAGTCCAGGTCGTTGAGACAAACGCCGCGTCCGCTGAGGACCGTGGTCGTCCAGGTCGCGCCGCCGTCGGCGGTGCTGTGCAGGAACCCGGTGCCGCCGCCCTCCGCCGCCACGGTCGCCGCGAGGGGCGAAGCGGCGCTGAAACCCTGGTTGATCCCGGCGGTCGGCGCCTGGGCCGTTCCGGTGAACCGTCCACCGAGCTTCGGCGCCCGCCACAGCCGCCGGAGGGTCGCCCCCGGTTGCGGTGAACCCGGCCCCCCGCTGCACAGTGCCAGCACGTGTCCACGACGGAGTCCGCTCAACGAAGCCGAGGTGTCCGCCGGGCACGGTGGCGGCGCGTTCTCGAAGGTCAGGCCGTCGGACGACGTCCAATACCTCTGGACGCGGTGGTCCGCCCCCATCGAGACCTGGACCCCGCCACTCGTGGCGACGTCGCCGTACGTCGTCGCACCGGTGACGGTGAAGCCCGGTACCGGTAAGAGAATCCGCGTGCCGGCGAACCCGGCGTACAACGTCGTCGTCGAAGGCGTGCCGAAACCGGTGACCATCGCGAAGACCCGGGCTCCTGATTCGGTGATTTTCGAAACAGAGAAGGGCTCCCGGACACCGGCGAGCCGGAGGCGGGACCACCGGCGGCCGCCGTCGCGGCTGGCGAGCAGCCGGGTGCCGTCGGAAAGGAAGACGTCACGCTCGTCGATCACCGTGAGTCTGACCTGGTTGTGGTTGTCCGGCAACGAGATCGGCGGCGTGCCGACCTGCCGCCACCGCTTCCCCCCGTCGGTCGTGGACAGCAGCGACGCGCACGGACGCGGTTTGCCGCACGGGGCGAACCCGAGGACGAATCCGCGCTCCGGCCCGGTCCAGCTCGTCGAGGCGGGCGCGAAATCCTTCGGTACCAACGATTCGGCGGCGGCGGGGGCGGCGGGAACGACGAGGGCGGTCAACGCGGCGACGGTGAGCGCGGCCCACCGGATCGGCTTCATGCTCACGGGACGCGCGGCCCCTTCCGGGGTTGCCAGGCGATCCGGGTGAACGCGCCGATCACGTCGGGTACGCTCGCACACTTGTTTCGCCCGGGGCCCGACCGGGTATACGGCGTTCGGCCGGTGAGACGGAGGTAGCACCGATGGACGACGCGGGTGCGCGCGCTGACGGTGAGGACGAAGATGCCGGGACCACACAGCGACGGTTCAGCCTGAACGTCCACGACGCGGATCACCTGCCGCGCAAGCTCGCGGGCCGTTACGAGGTGGGCGATCTGCTCGGCCGCGGCGCGACCGCGCGGGTGTTCCGCGCCTGCGACCTGCTGGAAAAGCGCGAGGTCGCGCTGAAGCTGTTCCACGCCGACACGATGGCCCGCGACGAGCGCCGCCGCGATCAGGAGATCCAGACGCTCAGCGTGGTCCGCCACCCCGGGCTGGTCCCGCTGTACGACGCGGGCTCCGACGACGGCTACACCTACCTCACGATGCGTCTGGTCGACGGCCCGAATCTGGCCCAGCGCCTGCGATCCGGCCCGCTGTCCCAGGACGCGGTCGTCGATCTGGCCGCCCGGCTCGCCGACGCGCTCGCGCATGTCCACGCCCACGGCATCACCCACCGGGACCTCAAACCGGCGAACATCCTGATGTCGGGCGAGGGGCCGCTGATCGGCGATTTCGGTGTCGCGCACGCCTTCGACGCGACCAGGGTGACCGAAACCGGCGGCGTCGTCGGCACGGCGGCGTACATGGCTCCCGAACAGGTGCGCGGTGAGGACGTCGGGCCGCCCGCCGACGTCTACGCGCTCGGGCTGGTCCTGCTCGAATGCCTTTCCGGCGAACGGGAATACACCGGGACGCCGGTGGAAGCCGCGGTCGGGCGGCTGCACCGGCAGCCGAGGATCCCGACCGGACTGTCCGCCACGATGACGACCCTGCTACGCGGGATGACCGCACGGAAGCCGTCGCAGCGCCCGACGGCCGCGGCGATCGTGCGGATCCTGCTGGAGGACTCGACCGGGACCGCGGTGGCCTACCTCAGCCCCGGTGGCCGCAAACGGGCCGCGGTGGTCGCCGCCATCAGCGCTCCCGCCGCCGCGATCACCATCGGCGTGCTGCTGGCGATCAACCAGACCGGCGTCGCGCCGCCGGTGCAGCCGGACGGGCTGTTCCCGCCCTCGGCGACCGGGTCCTCCGGTCCGGTGGCGGGCCAGGGGCAGTCGTCCACCGAGGCCGTCGAGGCGCCCCCCCGGGTGGGCAAGGCACCCAACGGCACCGTGGTGGTGACCGAGGGCGTACCGGTCCCCCGGAACCCGCCCGGCACCGTCGAAAGCGTCGGTGTCACGTCGATGCCGAGCGACTCGCCCCCGGCAGGCGGCGGATCCAGTGCCCGGGACAAGCCCAGCCATTCCAAGACCAAGACGAAGACCAGTGGCAAGACGAAGACCCAGGACCCCGGTTGAGCTTCAGCCCAGCCGTTGGGTCCACTGTGGATGATGATCGGAGATGGCGATGAGCTACATCAACGACCCGCGTGAGCCGCAGGAGGAGATCGTCGAGCGCACCCCTCGGCGGATCCGGACCGTGCGGATCGTCAACGCCCTCATCCGCGCGGTGTGCTCGGTGTTCGCGCTGGTGCTGGTGGTGCACATCCTGCTCGTGTTCGGGGAAGCCAACGCTGGCAACGGGTTCGCTCAGCTGATCGATCAGTGGTCGCGCGGGGTCTCGCTCGGCCTGCGCAACCTGTTCACCCCGGACGGCGCGAAACTCCGCACGCTGCTCAACGACGGGCTCGCCGCGTTGCTGTGGCTGATCATCGGTGGCGTGGTGACCGACCTGATCACGCGGATCGGCATGCCGGGCCCGAAACGGGTCTGGTACCGGCGAACGCTCAGTTGAGCGAACCCGGCTCCCCCTGCGGGACGTCACCCGCCTGGGCCTGCTCGGCCCGGGCGTCGGTGACGGTCGCGGTGGTGGTGGCGGACTGCTCGGCCGACTTGCCCCGGCCGGACTCCGGCTGAGTGTCGAAATGCTCCCGGCACCAGCGGCCGTAGCGTCGGGAATGCACGGTCATGATGGCTCCTCCTCTGCCACCAGAGTCCTCCAAGAGTGTGACGGGCGCCACTCGATTTCGCGACAGCCGGGTGTCATTTCGCGAATTCGGCCACGATCGCGGCGCAGAACGCGGGCAGGTCGTCGGGGTTGCGGCTGGAGATGAGGCCGTTGTCGTTGACGACCTCCTGGTCGACGACGGTGCCGCCGGCGTTGCGGATGTCGGTGCGCACGCTCGGATACGAGGTGAGTGTGCGGCCGCGGACGACGTCCGCCTCCACCAGCGTCCACGGTCCGTGGCAGATGACCCCGACCGGTTTGCCGCTGTTCACGAAGTCGCGGACGAACCGGACGGCGTCCGCGTCGGCGCGCAGGTTGTCCGGGTTCATCGTGCCGCCGGGCAGCACGAGCGCGTCGAAGTCGTCCACAGTGACGTCCTTGACCACCCGGTCCACGGTGAACTTGTCCGCCTTGTCGATGTCGCCGTTCATCGCCTGGATCTCGCCCGGCTCCAGCGAGACGACCTCGGCCGTCGCTCCGGCCCCGGTGACCGCGTCGCGCGGCTCGACCAGTTCGACCTGCTCGACGCCGTCCGCCGCCAGGATGGCCACTCGGCGGCCGTTCAGTGCTGTCGTCATGGGGTTCCCTCCTTGGGTCCGCTTTCGTCCGGTGACTACCCCGGACCAGGACCGCCGAATCACGGGGTATGAACTCCGGTCACTCCGGGTATCCACCCGGCATGCGACTTCGGCGAGCGGACCTGGGGTCCCCCGGCATTCGGAGACGGCGCAGAGGTCGCGGCTTCGGCTACCTCGCGTCGGACGGTGCGCCGGTGAAGGACGAGGACACGATCGAGCGGATCAACCGGCTGGCGATTCCGCCCGCGTGGCGGCGGGTATGGATCTCCCCGCACGAAAACGCGCACATCCAGGCCGTCGGCGTGGACGACGCCGGTCGGCGTCAGTACCTCTACCACCCGGACTGGCGGCGGTCGCGGGACGAGGAGAAGCACGAACGGGTCCTCGCGCTGGCCCGGCGGCTGCCTCGGCTCCGCGAAGCCGTCCAGGCCGACCTCGATTCCCGCGGGCTCACCCGCGAACGGGTGCTGGCCGGGGCGTTGCGCATGCTCGACCTCGGCGTCTTCCGGACCGGCGGGGAGAGCTACGCCGACGAGAACGGGACACACGGCGTCGCGACGTTGCTGTGCGAGCACGTCTCCGTCAGCGACGGCTGCCTGCTCTGCGACTACCCCGCGAAAGGTGGGATCCAGCGGAAGGTCCGGCTGCGCGACGAATCCCTCGTCCGGCTGATCCGGGCACTCCGGCGCGCACGGGGCGGGGAGGCGCGTCTCCTCGCCTTCCGCGACGGCCGGGGATGGCGCGAGGTACACGCTGACGACATCAACGAGCGGCTCAAGGAACTCGTGGGCGACGGCTTCACCGCCAAGGACCTGCGGACCTGGAACGCCACCGTGCTCGCCGCGGCCGCTTTCGCCGACACGGAAAAGCCGTCGAGCAAGCGGGAGTCGAAACGCGTCGAGAAGGCCGTGATGACCGAAGTCGCCGAAGGCCTCGGCAACACCCCCGCCGTCGCGAAACGGTCCTATGTGGACCCTCGGGTGATCGAGGCCCACGCCGGCGGCCGGACCATCGAGCGCGCGGTACGGCGGGCGGGGAAGACCACCGATCCGAACGAGGCACGGAAGATCGTCGAGCGGGCGGTGGTGCGGCTACTGGGCGGGTCGTGAGGCTTCGATGGCGAGGACGGCGATGTCGTCGTGGGTGCCGCTGCCGAGCCAGTCCCGCACCGCCGTGCGGACGCGGCCGACGATCTCGCGGCCGGACAGTCCCCGGCAGCCGGTCAGCAGTTCACGCAGCCGCTCGTCCCCGAACAGGTCCGAGGTCCGCTCGTGATGGCGCGCCTCGGTGATCCCGTCGGTGTAGAGCAGGCAGACGTCGCCCTCGCCGAGCCGGATCGCCGTCTCGGCGAACCGCGCCTGGGGGGAGATCCCGACCAGCGTGCCGGGCAGGGTGATCTCGTCGACCCCGCCGCGGCGGCGCACGATCAGCGGCGCGGGATGCCCGCCGGAGGCCAACGTGACGCCGAGACCGCCTTCGCCGTCCAGCACCGAACCGAGCACCAGCGTCGCGAACCGGCCGCTGCCGCCGGTGATGAGCAGGGAGTTGAGCAGGCTCAGCAACGTCGTGTTGTCGTGCTCGACGAGGTTGAGCGCGGCCAGGGTCTGCCGGACGCGGCCGGTGAGCGCGGCCGCTTCGGCGCCCTTGCCGCAGACGTCGCCGAGGACGAACATCGCGCCGCCGTCCTCGCGCGGCAGGACGTCGTAGAAGTCCCCGCCGACGTCGAGCAGTCCGCTGGACGGCTCGTACCAGACGTCGAATTTGACGCCGGGCACCTCGGGCGGCGGCGTCGGGCGCAGGGTCGTCTCCAGGCCGCGGGTGGCCTCTTCCTGGCGGGCGTAGCGGTGCGCGTTCGCCAGGGCCGTCCCGGCCGCACGGACGAACTCGGTGACCGCGCGGGGGTGGTCGTCGCCGAACGCGGGCGCGCCGCGCCTGCCCAGCATGACGGCGCCGGTGACGCCGGCACCGCCGTCGAGCCCGAGCGAGACCACGACGACCGACGCGTGGCCGGCGAGCCGTTCCGCGACGACCGCGGGCAGCGTCGCCACCTCTTCCTCCGGGACGGCCCTGGCCTCGGGGCCCGCCGTGGAGGCGAACGTGTCGGCGAGCACCGGCGCCAGCTGGGCCGGGACGCGCCGGATGCGGCCGTGCCCGTGGTGGGTGCGGTGGTCGCAGCTCCACCACTCCCAGCGGCCGCGGGTGGTGGGCAGCAGGACGAACACACAGTCGGCGAGTTCGGCGGCGGCGACCTCGGCGATCACCTTCGCCGTCCCGTGCCGTCCCCGCGCGGAGGCGAGGCGGGGTGCCGAGGCGGCGAGGAAACCGTCCACGCGGGGCCCGTCGGCCGCGACCTCGGAGGTCACCGTCCAGGCGTGCCAGCCACCGGGCAGCGGGCGGATCCGCGCGGGGAACCGGCGGCCCGTGTGCTCGACGTGGCCGACGTCGGGACCCTCGGCGGTCAGTACCGGGCGTCCGCCGCCGAACAGTTCCCTTGCCGCGGGGTTGGACCAGCGCAGCGCGCCGTCCACGTCCTGCACGAGCACCGCGTCACGGACGTCTTCGAGCAGCGCGCGCCAGAACCTCCCGGATTCGGGGAGCGCGCCCTCACTCGTACCTGCCGACGACTCCGAGGGGAGCGACGTCGAGGCCGGGGCCGGCCGTGACACCATTCCCGGACCTCCTCCTGCCTGGCGGGTAGCGCAGTGTGAGCGGGCGGACTGGCTCGAAGTGTAGGTCGAATCATGGCACGCTGATGCGACGACCATGGCTTGGCATGCGTGGTGGAGAGGGTCGACACAGATGACACAGCACTCCCAAAGGGACCGGACCCCCGTGAAAGGTGGTGGCGCCCAGGTGGACGAAGCGACCCTGGAACGCCTGCTCTCGGCGGCCCGCGACCTCGGGGACGGCAACTTCCGGCGGCGGTTCGTGGCACACGGCGACGGGCTCGCGGCCCAGCTCGCGGGCGCCTTCAACGACATCGCCGAACGCAACCAGCGGCTCGTCACCGAACTGCTGCGCGTGCGCGAGGCCGTCGGCAAGGAAGGCAGACTGACCGAACGCGTCGCGGCCGAGATCGGTCCCGGCGGCTGGGCGACCGCGGTCGCCGTGGTCAACGGCCTGATCGAAGACGTGAGCAGGCCCACGGCCGAGCTCAACCGGGTACTCGGCGCGGTCGCCGAGGGCGATCTTTCGGAGCCGATGCCGCTGGAAGTCGGCGGACGTCCGCTGCAGGGCCAGTTCGCCGAGGTCGCGAAGACGCTGAACGGCCTGATCAAGCAGCTTTCCCGGTTCGCGACCGAGGTCACCAGAGTGGCCCGCGAGATCGCCACCGAAGGCCGTCTCGGCGGCCAGGCCGAGGTCCCGGGCGTGGCGGGCACCTGGCGTGACCTGACCGACAACGTCAACGTCATGGCCAGCAACCTGACCGATCAGGTCCGCAACATCGCCCAGGTGACCACCGCAGTGGCGCGGGGCGACCTGACCCAGAAGATCAACGTCGACGCGCGCGGCGAGATCCTGGAGCTCAAGAACACCGTCAACATCATGGTCGACCAGCTCTCGGCCTTCGCCGACGAAGTCACCCGCGTCTCGCGCGAGGTCGGCAGCGAAGGCCGTCTCGGCGGCCAGGCGCAGGTCCCCGGCGCGGCGGGCACGTGGCGCGACCTCACCGACTCGGTGAACTTGATGGCCAGCAACCTGACCGACCAGGTCCGCAACATCGCCCAGGTGGCGACGGCGGTGGCCAAGGGCGACCTTTCGCAGAAGATCAACGTCGACGCCAAGGGCGAGATCCTCGAACTCAAGAACACCCTGAACACGATGGTCGACCAGTTGTCGTCGTTCGCCGACGAGGTCACGCGGGTGGCGCGCGAGGTCGGCAGCGAAGGCCGTCTCGGCGGTCAGGCGACCGTGCCGGGGGTGGCCGGGACCTGGCGCGGGCTCACCGACTCGGTGAACCAGATGGCCGACAACCTGACCGACCAGGTCCGCAACATCGCCCAGGTCACCACCGCCGTCGCGAAGGGCGACCTGACCCAGAAGATCACGGTCGACGCACGCGGCGAGATCCTCGAACTGAAGACGACCGTCAACACGATGGTCGACCAGCTCTCGTCGTTCGCCGACGAGGTCACGCGGGTGGCACGCGAGGTCGGTACGGAAGGTCAGCTCGGCGGGCAGGCGCAGGTGCCCGGGGTCGCCGGGACGTGGCGCGACCTCACCGGGTCGGTCAACTTCATGGCGAACAACCTCACCGCGCAGGTCCGCAACATCGCCCAGGTGGCGACCGCGGTGGCGAAGGGCGACCTGTCGCAGAAGATCGCCGTCGACGCCAAGGGTGAGATCCTCGAACTGAAGAACACGCTGAACACCATGGTGGATCAGCTGTCCGCGTTCGCGGACGAGGTCACCCGCGTCGCCCGCGAGGTCGGCAGCGACGGGCGGCTCGGCGGCCAGGCCACCGTGCCCGGCGTGGCCGGGACCTGGAAGGACCTGACCGACAACGTCAACTTCATGGCGAACAACCTGACCGACCAGGTCCGCAACATCGCCCAGGTCACCACCGCCGTCGCGAAGGGCGACCTGACCCAGAAGATCATCGTCGACGCACGCGGCGAGATCCTCGAACTCAAGAACACCGTCAACATCATGGTCGACCAGCTCTCGGCCTTCGCCGACGAAGTCACCCGCGTTTCCCGCGAAGTCGGTACCGAGGGCAAGCTCGGCGGCCAGGCGCAGGTGCGCGGCGTCGCGGGGACCTGGAAGGACCTCACCGACAACGTCAACGTCATGGCCGACAACCTCACCGACCAGGTGCGGAGCATCGCCACCGTGACCACCGCGGTGGCGAACGGCGACCTGTCGAAGAAGATCGCGATCGTCGCGCAGGGCGAGGTCGCCGTCCTCGCCGAGACGATCAACAGCATGGTCGAGACACTGCGCGCGTTCGCCGACGAGGTCACGCGAGTCGCGCGCGAGGTCGGCACGGAAGGCATCCTCGGCGGCCAGGCGCGCGTGCCGAACGTGGCGGGCACCTGGAAGGCGTTGACGGACAACGTGAACGTCATGGCCGACAACCTGACCGGCCAGGTCCGCAGCATCGCCACCGTGACCACCGCGGTGGCGCAGGGCGATCTGTCGAAGAAGATCGACATCGACGCACGCGGCGAGATCCTCGAACTCAAGACGACCATCAACACGATGGTCGACCAGCTTTCGGCCTTCGCCTCCGAAGTCACCCGTGTCGCCCGCGAGGTCGGCACGGACGGCACCCTCGGCGGCCAGGCGGAGGTGCCCGGTGTCGCGGGCACGTGGTCGCGGCTGACCGAGAGCGTGAACCAGCTGGCCGGGAACCTGACCACGCAGGTGCGGGCGATCGCGCAGGTCGCCACCGCGGTGACCGCGGGCGATCTGACCCGGCACATCACCGTCGACGCGTCCGGGGAGGTGGCCGAGCTCAAGGACAACATCAACCAGATGATCGCGAACCTGAAGGAGACCACGCGCGCCAACCGGGAACAGGACTGGCTCAAGACCAACCTCGCCCGGCTGTCCGCGCTCATGCAGGGACACCGCGACCTGGCGTCGGTGGCGTCGCTCATCCTGTCGGAGCTGACGCCGCTGGTGTCCGCTCAGCAAGGCGCGTTCTTCCTGGCCCGCGAAGACGAGCAGGAAGAGACCGTGCTGGAGAGCATCGCCACCTACGGACTGGCGAAATCCCAAGCGGGCCTTCGGTTCTCCCCCGGTGAGTCGCTCATCGGGCAGGCCGCGGTCGACCGCCGCACGATCCTGGTCCACGAGGCCCCGCCGGAGTACGCGCTGATCTCGTCCGGTCTCGGCTCGGCCGCACCGGTGAACGTGATCGTGCTGCCGGTGCTGTTCCAGGGCGAGGTGCTCGGGGTGCTGGAACTGGCGACCATCAACGCCTTCAGCACCGTCCACATCGACCTGCTGGAGCAGCTGAAGGAGACCATCGCGGTCAACGTCAGCACCATCCAGTCCAACTCGCGCACCGAGGCGCTGCTGACCGAATCCCAGCGCCTGGCACAGGAACTGCGCGCGCGTTCGGAGCAGTTGCAGGCGCAGCAACGAGAACTGCGGCGCAGCAACACCGATCTCGCGGAGAAGGCGGCACTGCTGGCGCAGCAGAATCGCGACATCGAGGTCAAGAACAGCGAGATCGAGCAGGCGCGGCAGGAACTCGAAGAACGCGCCGGGCAGCTGACCATGGCGTCGCAGTACAAGTCCGAGTTCATGGCGAACATGTCGCACGAACTGCGGACTCCGCTCAACAGCGCGCTGATCCTGGCGAAACTCCTTTCGGAGAACCCGGACGGGAACCTGTCGGAGAAGCAGATCCAGTTCGCGCGGACGATCTACTCGGCAGGCAGCGACCTGCAACAGCTGATCAACGACATCCTCGACATGGCCAAGGTGGAGGCCGGGCACCTCGACCTCCAGATGTCCGACGTCACGCTGCCCGAACTGGTCGAGTACGTCGAGTCGATCTGCCGTCCGCTCACCTCGGACAAAGGCCTGGAATTCGCCGTCCTGATCGACCCGCCGGTGCCGTCGTCGATCCACACCGACGAACACCGCGTGCAGCAGGTGCTGCGGAACCTGCTGTCGAACGCGGCGAAGTTCACCGACGAGGGCGGCGTACGCCTGCACATCCGGATGGCCGACCCAGGCGAGGTCGAGGCCGAGTCGCTCCGGCAGGCCCCCGGCGTCCTCGCGTTCGCCGTCGAAGACACCGGGATCGGCATCGCGCCGGACAAACTCGCGATCATCTTCGACGCGTTCCGCCAGGCCGACGGCACCACCAGCCGCAAATACGGCGGCACCGGGCTGGGCCTGTCGATCAGCCAGCAGCTGACGGAACTGCTCGGCGGCGAACTCCGGGTCCGCAGCGAACCCGGGAAGGGCAGCACGTTCACGCTGTACCTGCCGGTGAGCGCGTCGAACCTGATCGTGCCGACCGCACAGGCGGGCGGTGTCCCGCTGATCATGGCCGTGCCGCAGGTGCTCCCGGCCCCCTCGACGGCGCCCGCGCAGCGGTTCCACGGCGAGAAGATCCTGATCGTCGACGACGACCTCCGCAACGTCTTCGCGCTGGCCGCAGTGCTGGAACGCAACGGCCTGGAGGTCATCTACGCCGAGACCGGCGTCGCGGGCATCCGGTCCCTGGAACGGCATGAGGACACCGCGCTCGTCCTGATGGACGTCATGATGCCCGAACTGGACGGCAACGCCACGATCTCCGCCATCCGCGCCGAAGCCGCGCACGAGGACCTGCCCGTGATCGCCGTCACCGCGAAGGCGACGGCGGAGGACAAGGCCCGGACCCTGGCTTCGGGCGCCGACGACTACGTGACCAAGCCCGTCGACACGGACCGGCTGCTGGACCTGATCGCGGTGCACCTCGAGGCCGATGCCGCCTCCAGTGGCCTCTCGCAGGCCGTGGTGCCCTCGAAGCTCTCCGACTGAGGCGCGCCAAGTCCGTGAAGACATCCCTGGGTTTTGTGTGTCAAGCGGCGATGGTGGTGTGGTGGGGCCAGGCGGTGTGTTCGTTGTAGGGGGTGTGGGTTGTGAGGCATCCGTGGAGGATGCCGACGAGTCG
>JAEBEO010000041.1:0-22139 GCA_049998115.1 Amycolatopsis sp. cmx-4-19
GGTCTTCACGAAGGTCTCGCAAAACCCAGGCCTCACGAGTGCTCACCCGCCAGCAGCCACCACATCCAAGCCTGCCAAACCCGGCTCGAACACAACCCATTAGGCCTCCTTGAGGGACCCTGGGTCCTCCAAGGAGGCCTTCACGGACCTCCAAGCCTTCTTCTGGGCTGCCGTCATGAGAGGTCCCCTCAGGACGAAAAGTGTCCCAAGGGGACCTCTCATGGCTTGCCGGGTCCGGGAACTGTCGGAGCCCCGGCCCACACTCGCCGCATGACCAGTCACCCGAAGGTCCTCGACCTCCTCATCCCCGCCCGCTGCGCGTCCTGCGGGACCCCCGGCGGCCCGTGCTGCGAAACCTGTCAGACCGCTTGGGGTTCGCTCAGCGAGATCACCCGGGCCCCGACGGCCGGTCTCGTCCCCGTGTACGCGCTGGCCCCCTACGCCGACGACGCCCGCCGCCTGATCCTCGCCTACAAGGAACGCGGCCGCCGCGACCTCGCGCCGTCCCTGGGCCGCGCCCTCGCCGAAGCCCTGCCACACCTGCCGCGACCATCGCGACCAGAGCCGTGCCTCGTCCCGGTCCCGTCGAGGCGCCACGCCTCGCGTGTCCGTGGCGGTCCGCATGTCCGGCGCCTGGCCGAAGAGTGCGTGAAAGTGCTGGTGGGCAAGGGAGAATCGGCGACAGTGGCCCCGGTTCTCAAGCTCAGGGCCGGGGTTCGCGACGCCGCGAGACTCACCCGTGCCGAGCGGGCCGTGAACCTCGAGGGGCGCATCCGCCTGGTCCCGGGATCCCGTCCGTCGAGGGTCATTCTTCTCGACGACGTGATCACCACCGGAGCGACGGCCGCCGCTTGTACCCGCATTCTGGACGCAAGCGGAATTCACGTTTCCGCCGTGGTCGCACTGGCCGCAGCCGGGTGATCGGAAGGTCACCTACAAGAGTGATGAATGCTTGGGAACGAGAATGGGTACAAGGGCGTTGACGGGATATGAGGCAGCTACCGGGGAACACTCCGACGCCCCGCCACTCCACCGGGGTGGCGGCGGATTGCCCGGGCAGCGTCACCCTCGGCTTTTTCCTGTCCGAAGGCTTGCGCCGTCCGCGTGAAAACAAAGCACGGGGACATCGCCAGACAAGCCGGATCGTCCCGCTGTCACCACCGTCGCCGTCGCGTGCGGTGACGAGGTCTCACGTCCTGATATCCCCCGGCTCGGGGGCTGTTGCTCACGGCGTGATGCAGCTAGCGTGCAGCGCTATCAGCAATCCCGGCAGGCAGGGAGGTGACCAGCCCATGTCCCTGGCGCCGGAGCCGCGCTGAGTCCGCGCTCGGGCATCTCGGCACGAGACGTCGTGGCCGTCCCCGAGTTCTCTCACCGCCCGCGAACCGGGCTTCGTCCCCGCTTTACCGGCGCCTTAGTGAACACATCTACAGCTCGCAGTCATTTCAGCGAGGGAGGTCGTGTATGGACATCGTCGTCAAGGGCCGCAACGTGGAGGTGCCCGATCACTATCGGGCACTCGTCAGCGAAAAGCTGGCCCGGTTAGAGCGCTACGACAAGAAGGTCATCCGCTACGACGTGGAGCTCTTCCATGAGCCCAATCGCCGGCAGTCGAAGAACTGCCAGCGCGTCGAAATCACCGGCAAGGGGCGTGGCCCCGCCGTACGCGCCGAAGCGTGTGCGGGCGACTTCTACGCAGCGCTGGATTCCGCACTGAACAAGCTCGAGAACAGATTGCGGAAGACACACGACCGCCGGCGCGTGCACTACGGCCGCAGCCGCCCGGAATCCGTCGCCGAGGCGACTTCCCTGGCGGTCGCCGGTGGTATGAGCACCGACACCGGACAGCTGGCAGGCACCGCTGTGCTCGAAGCGCCGGAGGCCGAACCCCTGGCCGACGGTTTCGCTGTCGGGAGCGGTGAGGACTTCGAGATGCCCCAGCAGCAGCGGCGCTGGGATGACGGGGTGACCGAACACCAGCCCGGTCGCGTCGTCCGCGAGAAGAAACACGACGCGGATCCCATGACGGTGGACCAGGCTCTCTACGAGATGGAACTGGTCGGCCACGACTTCTACCTGTTCAACGACTCCGACGCCGGGTGCCCGAGCGTCGTCTACCGGAGGCGAGGCTTCGACTACGGCGTCATCCGGCTGAGTTAGCCGGACCGGGGACGCGACAGCGTCCACAGCGGCTACGTCGGCGGCCCGCACGAGTTCGCGTGCGGGCCGCCCGGCGTGTCCGGCCCCGAGGTTCCCGACGGACGGTGCGTGCGCGAACACCGAGGTGTTCCCTACGATGGGGGCGGACGGTGGTGCGTCACCAGTGCACCACCGCGTACGAGATTGCCCGGGACCGGCTCGGGTGCGATCACAAACCAGCTAGTGAGGTCGACCGGATGGTGCTGAACCGCCTGCTCCGCGCGGGCGAGGGCAAGATGGTGAAGCGGCTGCGCAACATCGCCGATCACATCAACACCCTCGAAGACGACGTCAAGGGACTGTCGGACGCTGCCCTGCGCGCGAAGACCGACGAGTTCCGTAAGCGGCACGCGGACGGCGAGTCCCTCGACGACCTCCTGCCGGAGGCCTTCGCGGTGGCCAGGGAGGCCGCCTGGCGGGTGCTCGGCCAGCGGCACTACGACGTCCAGCTCATGGGCGGCGCCGCGCTGCACCTCGGCCAGGTCGCCGAGATGAAGACCGGTGAGGGCAAGACCCTGACCCAGGTCCTCCCCGCCTATCTCAACGCGCTGGCAGGCAAGGGCGTCCACGTCATCACGGTGAACGACTACCTCGCCAAACGTGACGCCGAGTGGATGGGCCGCATCCACCGCTTCCTCGGCCTCGAGGTCGGGGTCATCCTGGCCGACCAGACCCCCGAGGTCCGCCGCCAGCAGTACGCCGCCGACATCACGCACGGCACGAACAACGAGTTCGGCTTCGACTACCTCCGCGACAACATGGCGTGGAGCCTCGAGGAGTGCGTGCAGCGTGGCCACAACTTCGCCGTCGTCGACGAGGTGGACTCGATCCTCATCGACGAGGCGCGGACCCCGCTGATCATCTCGGGCCCGGCGGACCAGTCCTCGCGCTGGTACGTCGAGTTCGCGCGGCTGACCCCGCTGATGAAGGTGGACATCCACTACGAGGTGGACATCCGCAAGCGCACCGTCGGTGTCAGCGAGAAGGGTGTCGCCTTCGTCGAAGACCAGCTGGGCATCGACAACCTCTACGAGGCCGCGAACACCCCGCTGGTCGGCTACCTGAACAACGCGCTGAAGGTCAAAGAGCTCTACAAGCGCGACAAGGACTACATCGTCCGCGACGGCGAGGTCCTCATCGTCGACGAGTTCACCGGCCGCATCCTGCACGGCCGCCGCTACAACGAGGGCATGCACCAGGCGATCGAGGCCAAGGAAGGCGTCGAGATCAAGGCCGAGAACCAGACTCTCGCCACGATCACGCTGCAGAACTACTTCCGGCTCTACGACAAGCTGTCGGGGATGACCGGTACCGCCGAGACCGAGGCGGCCGAGTTCCACCAGACCTACAAGCTGGGTGTGGTGCCGATCCCGACCAACCGGCCGATGGTCCGCGGCGACCAGGCCGACCTCATCTACAAGACCGAACAGGCCAAGTTCGAGGCCGTCGCCGAGGACATCGCCGAGCGGCACGAGAACGGCCAGCCGGTGCTGGTCGGCACCACGAGTGTCGAGAAGTCCGAGCACCTGTCGAAGCTGCTGCTCAAGCTGGGTGTCCCGCACGAGGTCCTCAACGCCAAGCACCACGACCGGGAGGCGCTGATCGTCGCCCGCGCGGGGCGCAAGGGCGCGGTCACGGTCGCCACCAACATGGCGGGCCGCGGTACCGACATCGTGCTCGGTGGCAACCCGGACCTCATCGCCGACGAGGTGCTGCGTGAACGCGGCCTCGACCCGGTGGAGCACTCCGAGGAGTACGAGGCCGCCTGGCCGAAGGTGCTCGAAGAGATCCAGGCCGAGACCAAGGCCGAGGGCGAAGAGGTCCGCGAGGCCGGTGGCCTGTACGTGCTCGGCACCGAGCGGCACGAGTCCCGCCGGATCGACAACCAGCTCCGCGGTCGTTCCGGCCGTCAGGGCGACCCGGGCGAGTCCCGGTTCTACCTGTCGCTGGGCGACGAGCTCATGCGCCGTTTCAACGCGACGATGGTCGAGCGGGTCATGACCACCATGCGGCTGCCGGACGACGTGCCGATCGAGCACAAGATGGTCTCCAAGGCCATCAAGAGCGCGCAGACGCAGGTCGAGATGCAGAACATGGAGATCCGCAAGAACGTCCTCAAGTACGACGAGGTGATGAACGAGCAGCGCAAGGTGATCTACGCCGAGCGTCTGCGCGTCCTTGAGGGCGAGGATCTGCGCGAGCAGATCGAGCACATGCTTGTCGACGTCATCAACGCGTACGTCTCCGAAGAGACCTCGACGGGCTACTCCGAGGACTGGGACCACGAGAAGCTGTGGACGGCGCTCAAGACGCTGTACCCGGTCAAGGTCACCTGGGACGACCTCACCGCCGACGACGATCTGGACGCCGAGAGGCTGCGCCAGGCGCTGCTCGAAGACGCTCACCACGCGTACGACGAGCGTGAGGCCGATATCGACAGCAAGGTCGGCGAAGGCGCGATGCGCAGCCTGGAGCGCCAGGTGATGCTCACCGTGCTCGACCGCAAGTGGCGCGAGCACCTCTACGAGATGGATTACCTCAAGGAGGGCATCGGGATGCGCGCGCTGGCGCAGCGTGACCCGGTGATCGAGTACCAGCGCGAGGGCTACGACATGTTCCGCGCGATGCTGGAGTCGCTGAAGGAGGAGGCCGTCGGCTTCCTCTTCAACCTCCAGGTCGAGCAGGCCGAGCCCGCCGCGCCCGCGCCGGAGTCCGCGTCCGCGCTGCCCGCCGGTGTCTCGTCCGGGAACGGCCAGGCCGCCAACGGCGACGGGCGCCACGCGCGTCCGGCGCCGCCGCAGGCACCGGCGACCGACACCGAATCCGTCCCGAACGCCTTGCGCGGCAAGGGACTCGGCGGCGGCTCGCAGTCCGGGCTGACCCTTTCGGGTCCGTCCGAGGACGGCGGCGTCGAGTCGCATTCGGACGGTGACGACGGCGGCGACCAGAGCGGGACCCGCCGGGAGCGTCGTGCCGCCCAGCGCGCCTCCCAGAAGAAGGGCAAGAAGGGCCCGCGTCGCTGAGAAGCAGCCGAAGGGGCCTTTCGCCGCGTTTCATGCGGTGGAAGGCCCCTCCGTCATGCGGCGAGTCGGAGGGTGGATACGCGTCTCGGTGGCTTCAGCAGGGTGAAGCGGGTGCACAGCCAGCCGGTCGGACGGCGCTCGAAGCGGGCGGCCAAGGCGAGACAGCGGGAGTTCTGCTCGACGGTCGCGCAGGCCTCGATGACCCCGCTCGCCGGGTGACACAGGTGGACCGATTTCGGCCGGTAGCCGCCGGGCGGCCGTTGGCGGCTGCGGGCGAGCAGCGCCCTGCGGAGCGCGGGGTCGAGGATCGGCTCGACCTGGGCGGCCGGGCGGCGCCCGCCGCAGGCTTCGAGGATCGTGGTCAGCAGCCTGCCGACCTGCCGTCGGTCCAGCGTGTCGGGGTCGTGCTCCGGTCGTGGTACCTCCGGGAACCCCACGCCGGTCAGCGGCAGGTCCAGCATGAGCTGGTTGTCCGGCGGCGGCACGCGGTGCGTCGCCCCGTCCTGGCGGGGCCCGAGCCGCCAGGCGGGTTCGAACGGTTTCAGCCGTCTCAGTACGTACGAAGCCATCAGGTCGTCCCCCTCCGCGGCCCCCTCGGCCACGCCCAGCAACTAAGGGCGTGCACAGCCGCGGCCCGGCGACATGAAACCCCCGAGAGTATGAAACGGGCGGAAAACGCTTGTGCCCGCCACGGGTACGGTGGGGTGGTGCTGAAAGGGCTGGTCATCGACTACGTCGGAGTACTGACGGACTCGGACGCGAACGAGCTGTACGCGTATCTCCTGGCCGCCAGGGAACGCGGCATCCGGACGGCCCTGCTCTCCAACGCCCCCGGCGCGTCGGACGAGGCCAAGCGGTCACTGGACCCGTTCTTCGACGCGCTCGTCTTCTCCGGTGAGGTCGGCGTGGCCAAACCCGAGCGTGAGGTCTACCTGCTCACGGCGGGACTGCTCGACCTGCCCGCCGGCCGGTGCGTGTTCGTCGACGACGCCGCGCACAACGTCCGTGCCGCGGTGGCGGCCGGGATGGCGGGGGTGCACCACACGTCGGTCGAGGAGACCTTGACGGAGCTCAGCGCCCTTTTTTCGGAGCACCGCTAGCGCGGCGCACCAGTTCGAACGAGAGCACCGCGGCGGCCGCCGACACGTTCAGCGACTCGACCTCGCCCGGCATCGGGATCGACACCCATTCCGTCACCAGCTCGCCGACCTCGGCGCCGACGCCGTTCGTCTCCCCGCCCAGCACGAACGCCGCGCGCTGCGGCAGCTCGACGTCGAACACCGAACTGCTCGCCGACGCGCCCAGCGCGTAGATCCCGTACCCGGCTTCGGTGAGCATCTCGGCGGCTTCGCGCGCGCTGCCGCAGCGCAGCACCGGCGCGCGGAACGCGATCCCGGCCGAGGCCTTGACCACCATCGGGTCGAGCGCGGCGACCCCGCGCCGCGGCACCACGACGCCGTCCAGCCCGGCGGCGGTGGCGGTGCGCAGGATCATCCCGACGTTCGCCGGGGTGGTGATCCCGTCCAGCAGCAGTACCCGCGACGGCGGTTTGCCCTCGGACAGCGCCGCGTGCAGCGACCGCATCCGCGGGACGACGACGTCGGCCAGCACGCCCTGGTCCTGTTTGCCGTTGCCAGCCAGCACCTTGACCCGGTGCGCGCTCGCCCGCTGCACCGGTACCCCGGCGGCCTTGGCCGCGCGCTGGATCTCGGCGGCGTTCGGCCCGCGCACGGTGTCGGCGAGAATCACCTTGTCCACCTCGAGCGCCGCGTCGTCCAAGGCCTCGAGCACTGGTTTCCGCCCGTACACCGTCAGGAACCGATCCTTCGGCGAGATCACCGACTCATCACCCACACCGGCGAGTGTCCCACTGTGTAAGGATCGGCCCATGCCCGACCGCCTCTCCGCGCTGGACGCCTCGTTCCTGTACGTGGAAGACCACGCGACCCCGATGCACGTCGGCGGCGTGGCGATCTTCGAACGGCCGCGTGACGGTTTCGGCTACGAGCAGCTGCTGGACCTGATCGGGCAGCGGCTGGCCTACCTGCCGAGGTACCGGCAGCGCGTGCTGGAGGTCCCCGGGCATCTCGCCCGGCCGGTGTGGGTCGACGACGTCGACTTCGACCTCAACTACCACGTCCGCCGCTCCGCGCTGCCGCAGCCGGGGTCCGACGGCCAGCTGTCCGATCTCGTGGCGCGGCTGATGTCCCGGCGCCTCGATCCGGGGCGGCCGCTGTGGGAGGCGTACCTCGTCGAGGGGCTCGCGGGGGACCGCGTCGCGCTGGTGACCAAGACGCACCAGTCCGTTGTGGACGGAATCGGCACGATCGACCTCGGTCAGCTGATCCTCGACGCCACCCCGCAGGAGCCCGAGCCGTTCGACGACACCTGGCGTCCGCGCCGCGAACCGAGCCGCACCCAGCTGGTCCTCGACGCGGTCGCCGAGACCGCGCGGCGGCCGACGGAACTGGTGGAGAACGTCCGGTCCATCACCCACGACGCCGCCGCGATGGCGGGCAAGGTGACCGAGACGGTCGGCGACGTCGCGTCGGCGCTGAAGACGATGGTGAACCCGGCGCCGTCCGGGCCGCTCAACGTCCGCACGTCGGGCGGCCGCATGTTCGCCGTCGTCCGCACGCGGCTGGAGGACTTCCGCAAGGTCCGGGCCGCGCACGGTGGCACGGTCAACGACGTCGTGCTGGCGGCGATCACCGGCGCGCTGCGGGAATGGCTGCTGTCGCGTGGCTCGATCCTCGTCGCGACGACCACGCTGCGCGCGCTGGTGCCGATGGCCGTCCGCGACGCCGAGACGGCCGAGTATTCGACGCCGGCGCTGCTGGGGAACCAGGTCGACGCCTATCTCGTCGACCTCCCGGTCGGCGAGCCGAACGCCGTCCTGCGGCTGCAGCACATCGGGCACGCGATGGCCGATCACCTCGATTCGGGCCGCTCGGTCGCCGCGCGCGGCTTGCTGACGGTCGGCGGATTCGCGCCCGCGACCCTGCATTCGCTGGGCGCGCGGGCGGCCGGATCCATGTCGGGACGCATCTTCAACGTGCTGATCACGAACTCGCCGGGCCCGCAGGTGCCGCTCTACGCGGGACAGGCGAAGATGGTGGAGATGTTCCCGGTCATGCCGCTGGTGCGCAATCAGGCGCTGGCGATCGGGGTCACCTCGTACCACGGCGGTGTCTACTTCGGACTGAACGGCGACCGCAAGGCCGTGTCCGATGTGGACCTTCTCGCCGGGATGATCGAGGAATCGTTGGAAGAACTGAAGGGTGCGCACTGGTGAGGGTCTATCTACCCGGGACGATCGCGATGCTGCGCGATCTCGAAACCGCCGGTGAGTTCCGGGCGCGGAGCGGCACGGGGTTCGCGCTGACCCCGGCACTGCGGGAGTCCTACGCCAGCGGGTCCGACGAGGAACTGGAGTACGCGGCGCTGCTCGACGCGGCCAGGGCGTCGCTCCGGCTGATCGCGGCCGAGGAGAAGGCCGAACCCCGCCGGGTGGTCGTCTCCGTCGACGTCGAAGACGCCACGCTGCGCCCCGACCTCGACGCCGCCGTCGTGCGCCTTTCCGGACCGGTGAAGATCGCCGACGTCGCCGCGATCCACGTCGACGCCGCCGAAGCCGCGGAGTCCGTGCGGGCCGCCGCCGCGGTGATCGACGAGGCCGACCTCGGCGACCCGGACGCGGAATTCACCCTCGGCGACGCCGAAGACCACGAACTCGCCTGGTACGCGCCCCAGGAACTCCCTTTCCTGCTCGAACTCCTTTAGCCCCGGCCGCGCGCAAGTACCGCAATCAGAGGACTAAACGCGGGAGGTCTGGAACCACGACGGGCCGGGGGTGGGGCGTTCGGGGCGCCAGCCGGTCGCCTCGGTGAGCCGGGTCGAGACGACACGCTGCGAACGCGCCGGTACCGACATCAGGCCCAGCCGGCTCGCCAGCCATTTCGGCAGCGCCCGGGCCCGGCGGACCCCGCCCGCGGCGGCCATCGCCTCGCCGAGTTCTTCCTTCCGCACGGGATCCGCCGCCAGGTTGTAGACGCCGCTCGGCGCCCTCAGCGCCGCGATCGCCCCGGCCGCCGCGTCGTCCGGGTGGATCGCCGCGGTCCAGTCGGTCCGGCGGCCGATGATCAGCGGCGAACCGCGTCGCGCGGCCGCCAGCATCGCCGTGGTCATCGCGTCGCCGGAGACCAGCAGCCCGATCCGCAGCCGGATCGCGGTGCGTCCCTCGTCGGCCAATCCGGCGACGTTCGCGTGCGCGACGGCCGAAGACGCGATGTTGCCGCGAAGTTCGAGAGGTGAGTCCTCGTCCAGTTCGCGGTCGCCGCCGTCGGCGTAGACGAACGAAATCCCTTCCTGCACCACGATCCCGAGTTCGCCGACCCGCCGCACCGCGGCCGCGAGCGCGCGGCTGCCCTCGACGCGCACGCGGTCGTTCTCGGCCCAGCCGGACAGCGTCATGGCGTGCCGCGCGTCCGGGATCCGGGTCGCGACGTTCAGCACCGCGTCGTGCCCGCGCAGGGCCCCGGCCAGGGAATCGACGTCGAACAGCGAGCCCGTCACCGGGTCCGCGCCTGTCGCGCGCACGGCCGCGACGCGATCCTCGCCCCGCGCCAGCCCGCTCACCTCGTGGCCTTCGGCCAGCAGCCGCCGCACCAGCGGCCGTCCGAGCACACCCGTCGCCCCGATCACCATCACGCGCATCCGATCCGTCCCTCCTGGTCGCCTTCACGACCTGGACGAGACCGGCTTCGGGAACGTGACGGCGTCAGCCCGCCGGGATCTCGCCGATCTGATCGGCGGGCGGCGCCTGGATGTCGGCCGCGGTACCCCATTCGCGGTACCGCGTGTCGGTCCTGGCCTTCGCGCTGTCCGGAACGCCGGAAGCGGTGAGGATCGGGGTCAGGTCGAGGACGATCCGCAGGGGCCGGTGCGCGTCGTCGAGCCAGATCTCCATGGGGAGTTTCTCGAGCTTGCCGTCCAGTTCGCCGACCTCTTCCGAGGACACCCCGGCAGGCAGGTCGCCGCCCAGCGCCGCCATGTCGATGTCCAGCCGGTAAAGCTCGGCGGGGACACCGTCGAGATCGGCGTGGCCGGATCCGGTGAGCGTGCCCGCCCGCCGGATCTGGTCGAGCGACCTGCCCGGATCGCCCTGTTTGGCCAGCTGGTCGATACTGCGGCCGACGACCTGGGAGAACGGGTCGGTGCCGTCGGGGGAGACCTTCACCCACGGCTTGCCGTCCGGGACGTCCGCGCCCGAACTGTCGGGGACCTTCGCGAAGACGACCTTGTCGACCAGCCGCACTTCCATCGGCTCGCCGACGAAGTCGGTGTTCATGACCAGCGCGGTGCCCGCCCGCGCGACCTTCGCCCGCCCTTGGCTGTTCGAACGCATTCTGCCCGCCGTGACCTCGGTGGCGAAGTTCGCGGCCTTGCCGTCGACGACGGTCATGACGCCGTCGGCGAGCGCCCGGGCGTCGGCGAACGACACGGTCTCGCTGTCGCAGCCGCCCAGCAGCGCGCCGAGTACGAGCACGACGGCAGACAGGGCCGTTCTCCGCATGGGGACCGTCCTCGGCAGTGTCGATGGAGCCTGTGTCGATGGAGCGCGGACGCCCAGCGAAACACAGCCCGGGACCCGGACCCGATCGGGGGACGGCTCAGCGGCTGTCGCCGATCGCCTCGGGCGGCGGCGCGATGATCACCACGTCCGAGGCCCAGCTGTCGTACTCGACCGTGGTCTTGCCCTGGGTGACCCGCGCCGGACGCTGGTCGGCGTCGAGCCACACCTCCGCCGGGGCACCGCCGAGGTCGAGGGTGTAGCGGGTGGCGGCCGCGCCGTTCAGCTCGGCCTGCTCGGCCTTGGTGACCTTGCCGGTCTTCGAGATCCGGTCGACGGTGCGCGTCGGATCCATCGCCTCGACGACACCGGTCATCAGCCTGCCGTTGGCCGCCGACAGCGCGTCCTTGCCGTCGGCGGTGATCTTGACCCATTCCTTGCCGGTCTTGAGTTCCTGGACCTGTGCGTCGGAGAGGCGGTAGTAGAGGACGCCGTCGGCGAAGATCAGGTCCCGTTTCTCACCGGCGATCTCGGCGACCATGGAGAACTTGCTGTTCGGTCCCTCGTAGAGCCCGGAACTGGTCACCACGACCTTCCGCCCGTCCTCCGCGGTGGTTTCGAGCGCGATCTTCGAGGACCGGGCCTTCTGCGTGCCCGCGCCGGCGGCCGAGGCCAGCTGGGCCGCGTCGGCGACCGGCGGAGCCGCCGGTTTCCCCGCCTCGGAACACCCGCTCAGCAGCAGGAGAGCGGTACAGACGGCGGCGAATCCGGTGGCACGCATAGGACTCCCTCGGGTGAATGGTCTGTACCACCACCGTAGTGCCTAGCGCGTGGATTTCCACCCTCCGGAGGCGCCTTCACGCGCTTGCCGGATCGGATCGCCGTTGGTCATCGATCGTCGTCATGTCCGGCTCGGGAACCCAAAAGCCGACGCAGGGAGGTCAGTCGCTCCGCACTGGCGTGCCCCTCCGTGACCACATCGTCGAGCGCGCAGTCCGGATCCGAGGGCGGCCCCAGGTGTCCGCAGGCGGACGGGCACTCTTCGGCCGCCGCGGCGAATTCCTCGAAGGCGAGCACGATGTCGTCCGCGGTCACATGCGCGAGGCCGAACGAGCGGATGCCCGGGGTGTCGACCACCCAGCCGCCGCCGGGCAGCGGGAGCGCGACCGCCGCGACCGACGTATGCCTGCCCTTGCCGACGGCGCTGACCACGCCGGTGGCCAGCCCGGCGTCCGGCACCAGCCGGTTGACCAAAGTGGACTTCCCGACGCCGGAATGCCCGACCAGGGCGGTGACCCGGTCCTTGAGCCGTCCGACCAGATCGTCCGGGAACTCGTCGTGCCGGGTGACCACGGCCGGGATGTCGAGGCCCGCGTAACCGGAGAGAAGCTCGTCCGGGCTCGCGAGGTCGGCCTTCGTCAGGCAGAGGACGGGTTCGAGGCCACCGGCGTAGCAGGCGACCAGGCAGCGGTCGATGAACCCGGGACGCGGCGGGGGATCGGCCAGCGCGGTGACGATCAGCAGCTGCCGCGCGTTGGCGACGACCACCCGTTCGTAGGGATCGGTGTCGTCCGCGGTCCGGCGGAGCACACTGGAGCGATCGTCCACCCGGATGATCCTGGCGAGGGTGTCCGGTTTGCCGCTCACGTCGCCGACGATCCCGACGGTGTCCCCGACGACGACCGAGACCCGGCCCATCTCGCGGGCCCGCATCGCGGTGACGACCCGCCCCGGATCAGCGTCGATCGCGCAGGTCCAGCGGCCGCGGTCCTTCCCGACGACCATCGCGGTGGAGGCGTCGGCGTGCTCGGGACGGCGTTTGCTGCGCGGCCTGGTGCCCTTGCCGGGACGGATCCGCACATCGGATTCGTCCAGCCTGCGCCAGTCCTTGCCCGTCAAACCGCCTCCTGCTCTCGGAACGTCGCGGGACAATGGTCCCATGCCGCTCGCCATCGCCTGGCGAGCGTGTAACGATGGCCCTTCGACGAGGAGGTTTTCGCATGTGCGGGCGCTATGCCGCCACGAAGGACCCTGCCGCGCTGATCGACGAGTTCGCCGCGGTGGACCTGACCGAGGGCCGGATCCGGACCGATCACAACGTCGCCCCGACCAAGGACGTCGCCACCGTGGTGCAGCGGCATCCCCGGGACGCCGACGGCGTGGTCCTGCCGGACGAACCCCCCGTCCGGTCGCTGCGGATGATGCGCTGGGGCCTCGTCCCGTTCTGGGCGAAGGACCCCGGCGTCGGCTCGAAGATGATCAACACGCGTGCCGAGACGGCCAAGGAGAAGCCTTCCTTCAAGAAGGCGGTGTCCTCGCGGCGCTGCCTGGTCCCGGCCGACGGCTGGTACGAGTGGCGTCGCGACGGCAAGGAGAAGCAGCCCTTCTTCATGACCGGTCCGGATGACGCGTCGCTCGCCTTCGCCGGCATCTGGGAGACCTGGCGCCCGAAGGACGACAAGGACGCCGACCCGCTGATCACGTTTTCGGTGATCACCACGGACTCGGTCGGCAGGCTCGCCGACATCCACCACCGCATGCCGTTGCTGATGCCGCGCGACAAGTGGGACACCTGGCTCGACCCCGACCTGCCCGACGTCACCGAACTGCTCGTCCCGCCGTCGGCGGAGCTGGCCGACACGATCGAGCTGCGGCCGGTGTCGAGCCTGGTCAACAGCGTCCGCAACAACGGCCCCGAACTGCTGGACCGGGTCGAGCCCGCCGCGGAGAGCGCGCTCTTCGACCTGCCGAGCTCATGACGAAGCTGGAGATCGACACCGCCTACGGCCCCGCGCGAGCCGAGCTGCACTGCGCCGAGGAGGGCAACGCGGTGCTGATGCTCGGGCACGGCGCGGGCGGCGGGATCGGCGCGAAGGACCTGGTCGCGGTCACGCGGGCGGCGCAGGCGGCGGGAGTGCACGTCGCGCTCGTCGAGCAGCCGTACCGGGTGGCCGGCCGTCGTGCCCCGGCTCCCGCCACCCAGCTCGACACCGCTTGGCTCACCATCGCCGACGAGGTCTCCGAGCGCTTCGACGATCTCCCGCTGGTCTTCGGCGGCCGGTCGTCCGGGGCTCGTGTCGCCTGCCGGACGGCCGCGGCGGGACAGGCGGTGGCGGTGCTCTGCCTGGCCTTCCCCGAACACCCGCCGGGCAAGCCCGAGAAGACCCGTCAGGGTGAACTGGACGCCGTCGAGGTCCCGACCCTGGTGATCCAGGGCGAGCGCGACCCGTTCGGATTGCCGAGGCGGGGGCCGCATCACGAGATCGTGGTGCTCAAGGGCGACCACAACCTCAGCGCAGACCTCGAAGGAGTGTCACGTGCGGCTGCCGAGTGGCTCGAACGAGTGCTGCGGCCGCTTGCTTGAGGTCCGTCGCCGGGCGTAGTGCACGGTGACGGCCGCGAGCAGCGGTCCCCAGAGCACGAGCGGCGCGTAACAAGCCGCCATGACGACGCCGTAGACCGGCGAGGTCTCCCAGCTCCCCGGTGCCATCGACGAACCGGCCTCGCCCCAGCCGAAGAGGGCCAGCACGCCCAACGTGGTCAAGGCGATCGCGCCCGCCGCCGCCGGGACGATCGCCGCGAGCGGCGGGATCGGGCGGCCGCGCAGCCCCCGGATCCAGCGCGGCCAGACCTCGCCCCACGGCCGGACGAGACCGAGGGTGAGGAACGCCAGCGCCTCGGCGAGCAGGCTCAAGCCGAAGACGTACGCCGTGCCCCAGCCGGGGATGCCGAATTCGGTCAGGCCCTGGTCGGTGAACCCGACCGGGAGCCCGAGGCCCATCGCCACCCGCCAGAGTCCGGAGGGCAGGGTCGCCAGCAGTGTCGCGTGGGCGGCGATGTTCGCCCACTTCGGCACGTCGGGCAGGGTCTTGCTCATTTCGTGGCTCCCCAGGAGTCGTCGTTCGCTTACCGACGACGATTCCCGAACGCGGCCCCCTGCTCTTCCCGCCGCAGGCCTACCCCGCTCCCTCCCGAGAGTGAACGCGGGAGAGGGGAAGCGGGTCAGGCGGCGATCGGGGCGACGACGGCGCCGGTCAGCCGCACCAGATCGCCCGGCGCGAGTTCGACCTCCAGGCCGCGACGCCCGGCCGAGCAGTGCACGGTCTCGAACCTCTCCGCCGAGGCGTCGATCACCACCGGGAGACGGCTCCGGTGCCCGAGCGGCGAGATCCCGCCGAGCACGTACCCCGTCGCGCGCTGCGCGGCGGCGGGATCGGCCATCTTCGCCTTCTTCCCGCCCGCGGCGGCCGCGAGGGCCTTGAGATCGAGCTGGCCGGTGACGGGGACCACGCCGACGGTCAGTTTCCCGTCGACCTCGGCGACGAGCGTCTTGAACACCCGCGCGGGGTCGAGCCCCAGTGCCTCCACGGCTTCGAGACCGTACGACTCGGCCCGCGGATCGTGGTCGTAGGCGTGCAGAACGTGCGGCACCTTCTGCTTCGCCAGCAGTGCCGTCGCCGGGGTTCCCTTGCCTGCCATGGGCAGAGTGTACGAACCCGGGGGAATGCATCACCGGCCGCCGCTGTTGGAAGCGACGTGCCCACCACACTGGAAGCTCCCCGAATCCTGATCCCGCGCACGCCGGGCGGCCAGGTGATCCGTCCGCGCGTAAACTCGACGACGTCTCATGCGCACAAGCGCGTCGACGCCGATCGGGAAGGGAACGGTTTGCCGAGCACGCAGAATCCTGCGCCGGACACGGGCACGGACGTCGAAGAGGCGGCCGCGCGGGCCGAGCGCTTCGAGCAGGACGCGATGCCCCTGCTCGACCAGTTGTACTCGGCCGCCATGCGGATGACCCGGAATCCCGCCGACGCCGAGGACCTCGTCCAGGAGACGTATCTGAAGGCGTACGCCGCCTTCGCCTCCTTCAAGGCCGGTACGAACCTCAAGGCGTGGATGTACCGCATCCTCACCAACACCTACATCAACGGTTACCGCAAACGTCAGCGGCAGCCGGTGCAGCAGCCCACCGAGGAGATCACCGACTGGCAGATCGCCAAGGCGGAGAGCCACACCTCCAGCGGGCTGCGCTCGGCCGAGGTCGAGGCGATGGACAACCTGCCGGACGTCGACGTCAAGGAAGCGCTGCAGAAGCTGCCCGAGGAGTTCCGCCTCGCGGTCTACCTCGCCGATGTCGAAGGTTTCGCTTACAAGGAGATCGCCGAGATCATGGACACGCCCATCGGCACCGTGATGTCCCGGCTGCACCGTGGCCGTGCCCAGCTGCGCGACCTGCTCGCCGACGTCGCCCGCGAGCGTGGCTTCATCCGCGCGGGCAAACAGCAGGAGGTGGCGGGGCGATGACCGACGACTACTGCAGCGGCGCGGACGACAAGGTCAAATGCGAGGAAGCGCTCGCCGACATCTACCTGCTGCTCGACAAGGAGTGCAGCGCGGAGCGCGACGAGGCCCTGCGCAAGCACATCGAGGACTGCCCGCCGTGCCTCGAGGAATACGGCATCGACGAGCACCTCAAGCAGCTGCTGGCCCGGAAGTGCGGCGGGGACCACGCGCCGGACGACCTGAAGACCCGGCTGCGGGCCTCGATCCGCCAGACCGTGCAGACCAAGGGCGCGATCACCATCGAGCGCACCGAGGTCAAGATCGAGCAGACCTTCGAGTAGCCCTCCCGAGACACGCGAAGGCCCCCGTACCGGATCGGTGCGGGGCCTTCGCCGTCTGATCGATGATCAGGAGTTGGGCTTCTTGCCGTGGTTCGCGCCGTTCTTCTTACGGTCGCGACGCTTGCGGGCGCGCTTCGACATGTTTCACTCCTTGTCCGGGTGGCCCTCGCGGGGTGGTACGACACCGCTGGGCCAGGGTCAACCTCTCCAGTGTGTCATGCGGCCCTCACCCTGCTTGGATGGGGACGTGTCCACCCTTTCCGATCTGCTCGCCGAGAACACCGGCATGTCCGGTGAAGCCGCGGACCACCTCCAGACCGTGGTCGCCGAATGGCAGCTGCTGGCCGACCTGTCCTTCGCCGATTTCCTGCTCTGGGTCGCCGTCTCCGAGGAGCTGCAGCCCGACGGCGGCGACTTCGTCTGTGTCGCGCACGCGCGCCCGACGACCGCGCCGACGGCCCATCCGGAGGACGTCGTCGGCTCGCGGTTCACCGTGGACGAGCACCCGCAGCTGGCGAAGGCGAGCCGCGAGGTGCGGATCTGCCGGGAAGAGGACCCGCACTGGTACCGCGACCTGCCGATGCGCCGCGAAGCCATCCCGGTGGTGTTCGACGGGAACGTGGTCGCCGTGCTCAGCCGCGAGACCAACCTGGCGGCGTCACGGGTGCCGAGCCCGCTCGAAATCGCCTACCTCGGCAGTGCCGGCGACCTGTGCCAGATGATCGTCGACGGCACCTTCCCCAGCCCGGGGAACCAGACGGACACGCATACGAGCCCTCGCGTCGGCGACGGCCTGATCCGGCTCGACCCGACCGGCACCGTGGTCTTCGCCAGCCCGAACGGGTTGTCGGCCTATCACCGGATGGGGCACGAATCGGACCTCGTCGGGCAGCGGCTCGCCACGCTGACCAGGTCGCTCATCCGCGACCCGTTCGACGCGACCGAGGTCTCCCACCGGATCATCGAGGCCCTCGACGGAAAGCCCAGCAGCCGCACGGAGGCCGATTCGCGGCGTGGCGCCGTCGTGCTGTTCCGTGCGCTGCCGCTCCGCCCGGCCGGGCAGGCCGCGGGCGCGCTGGTGCTCGTGCGCGACGTCACCGAGGTGAAGCGCCGTGACCGCGCCCTCCTTTCGAAGGACGCGACCATCCGCGAGATCCACCACCGGGTGAAGAACAACCTGCAGACGGTGGCGGCACTGCTGCGGCTCCAGTCCCGCCGGACCTCCAGCGAGGAGGCGCGGCTCGCCCTCGGCGAGTCCGTGCGCCGGGTCTCGTCGATCGCGATGGTGCACGAGGCGCTGTCCATCTCCGTGGACGAGCGGGTCGACCTGGACAAGCTGCTCGACAACGTCCTGCCGATGGTCGGCGAGGTCGCGACCGCCGAGTCCCAGGTCGGTCTTTCGCGCAAGGGTTCGTTCGGCGTGGTCGTCGCCGAGATCGCGACGCCCTTGGTGATGGTGCTGGCCGAACTGGTCCAGAACGCCATCGAGCACGCGTTCCCCGGCGGACGGCCGGGCAAGGTCGAACTCGAGGTGGAACGGTCGGCCCGCTGGCTCGACGTCGTCATCCGCGACAACGGGCGCGGACTGCCTTCGGGTTTTTCACTGGAGCGCAGCGACGGCCTCGGGCTGCAGATCGTGCGGACCCTGGTCGAGTCGGAGTTGCGCGGTTCGCTTTCCCTGCGCGGTTTGCGTGGCGAGGCCGAGGATTCCGGGCCGCGCCGGGCGGGAACGGAAGCGGCGCTGCGCATCCCGCTTTCGCGCCGTCTGTGATTCCCGCTGTCGCGAGGTCCGGAGTGGACTGTCCCTTGTGATCGTCCCTTGTGGACGGTCTTACCCGGACACGTTTAAGGGCCGGCGCCTGAAGAGAAGAGGGCGCCGGCCCTGCAACGGTTCCACGGGAGGACTTGAAAGTCCTGTGAAGCCAGACCCCCGTGAGGGTGTGTCGGCCTCGCTTGTTAAGCTCAACTCGGGTAGGTATCACCTCGCTACGCAGGGCCATACAGCCACTGCGCCGCGGGATTCCCGAAGCTTGGGTGTTGCTCGAGTTTGATGTTTTACAGATGAAGCGTGCTGAGTCCGTGAAAACTCAGGCAGAGGTACGCGTGCCGATGTGCGTACGACGGCGCTTCAGGGCCCGTCGCTCGTCCTCGCTCATCCCGCCCCAGACGCCTGCGTCCTGTCCGCTGGCCAAAGCCCAGGCCAGACAGTCGGAAGCGACGGTGCAACGGTGGCACACGGATTTCGCCTGAGTTACCTGCGACAGAGCAGGACCGCTGGTTCCCACCGGGAAGAACAGCTCGGGGTCCTCGTCTCGGCAGGCCGCGTCATGGCGCCAGTCCATGTTTCTGAGCTCCTTCATAACGGCGCGGTACTCCGCGCCATAGTCGTCATGGCGGTCGTTTTTTTGGGTGCTTGTGAATGCTTTCACGAAGCACCCGTTTCGACAAGGGTTTTCTGAAGATCGGTGAGTCAGCTCACCCGGCCGAGCGACACGTCTGACCTGCGGTTTCGTTCCGAAACAGCCTCCCGTTGGGAAGGCCGATGCGGTGAGCGGAGGTTCTGCGTCGATGAGCGGCAGGTTGCACTTTGCCGCAGACGATCAGTGCTCCGGTGCTCAAATGGTGACTGTCAGTGCACCCGGAACGCTGAAGAACTCCACTCGCTTCCGCTGGCCGACGAGGTCGCCGTCCACCTGGAAGTTTACCGGTTCAGCAGCGTCGATGCGGATCATCGGCAGGTCATCGTGACGAAGGAGACGTCGCCCGCGTTGGTTGCTCTTCGTGAGCAATGCCTGCCGTACATGCTTGAACACGGTGGGCAATCCCAGACCGCTCAACGCGAAAAGACCCAATCCGGTGTCGAATGAGCTGCCCGGGTTGAGATGGATGGGACGCTCACCCAGGTAACTCCATGGATCGGTGTTCGACACGAAAGCGGTGAGCACTTCGGTGGGTTCTTCCCCCGGGATCCGGACGGTGAGGGGCGGGCGGCCCAGCGGCGGTCGCATATGCGACGCCACGGCCGCCCGCATATAGAGGCCCGACGTGGTCTGTTTGCCCCTGCGCTTGGCGACGCGGCCCACGACGTCGGCGTCCCAGCCCATGCCCGCGTTGAAGGTGAACCAGTGGCCGTCGGCGAGTCCCAGGCCGACTGTGCGGCTCCGATCGTTCTCGACGGCGTTCAGAAGCTGATAGGTCGCTTCCACGGGATCGTGCGAGATGCCCAGCGCCCGGGCGAAGACGTTCGCCGAGCCGCCGGGGACGACGCCGAGCATGGGGGCGTGGCCGATTTCCGCCGGATCGCCGTCGGCGTCCGCCAGCAGGCCGTTGACGACCTCGTTGACCGTGCCGTCGCCGCCGTGGGCGACCACCAGGTCGATCCCGTCACGGGCGGCGGATCGCGCCACGGCCATCGCGTGGCCGCGGTAGTCGGTCTCCACCACGTCGAGCTTGACCTGGCTGGCCAGTGCGTGCGCCAGCACGTCACGGCCACCGGCGGTGGTCGAGGTGGCCTGGGGGTTCACGACGAGGATGGCACGCACTACCGCAGGGTAGGTGACTTCGGCCCGCAGGGGGGAGCGTCACGTGACGCGAAGCTCACTGCCCCGGGCGTCCTCGAGGCAGCACCGGATGGCCTGGGGCGGACGTCCCTCCTCGTTACCCATGAGTGCCTGCGCGTCCGACAAGTGCACCCGGGCCGACCGCCCGCTCATCGACGACTGCCTTCGATCTTTCCCTCTCGGCGGCCAGAGGAAACCGGCCGACCGGGTGGCATACGATCGAAAGTGCTCACGTACGGTGACCCGCCCTGGTGGAGTGCCGTGTCCGGAAGCCTGGAAGGCTGTTTCGCCGTGTCCATCGCCGACAAGTTCTCGCCCGCGCCCCGTGAAGTCCGCCTCGCCGGGGCCGTCACCGCGCTGCCGGGGCTCGCCCTCATCGTGTTCGCGATCCTCCTGCTGGTCAACGGCCAGGCCGGGCCGGAGAACCTGGTGGCCGAGGTCGCCTACTACCTTGTCCTCGCCGCCGGGACGCTCGCGTGCGCCGCCGGACTGGTGCTGGGGAAGACGTGGGCGAGGTCGCCGGGCGTCGTCGTCGCGCTCATCCTGGTCGGCGTCGGCTGGTACGGCGCCGGGCCGTCCGGGCAGCCCCTCTGGGGCGTGCCGCTGGGGCTCGTCGGCGTCGCCGTCCTCGTGCTGCTGTTCCGCCGTCCTTCGCGGGCGTGGGCGCTGGGGCTGCGGGAGGGCGAGACGGAGGAAGAGGCCGCCGAGCGCGACGGCGCCGCCGGCCGGGCGGCGCGCCGGGAACGCGAAGAGCGCGACTAGACCTGGGCCGCCAGCGCCCTCAGCGGTTCGTCGGTCAGGCGATCCACGGTCCACCCGTCCATCGGCACCGCGCCGAGGGACTTGTAGAAACCCTGAGCCGGGTTCCAGTCGAGCACCGACCATTCGAGACGGGCGTAGCCACGTTCGACGCAGACGGCCGCGAGCGTGGCCAGCAGCGCCTTGCCGAGGCCGGAGCCGCGTTGTTCGGGGCGGACGTAGAGGTCCTCCAGGTAGACGCCGTGCACCCCGCGCCAGGTGGAGAAGTTGAGGAACCAGAGCGCGTAGCCCACGACCTCGCCGCCGACCTCGGCGACGTGGCCGAACAGCGCCGGTGCCTCGCCGAACAGTGCCGTCCGCAGCTGCTCGGGGGTGAGGTGGCACTCGTCGGGGGCACGTTCGAACTCGGCGAGGTCGTAGACGAGCCGGACGACGGCGTCGACGTCTTCCTCGCGGATGCGCCTGATGCGGCCGTCCATCAGTCCTCCGTGGCGGGGAGCAGGTTGAGGTGCTCGATCTGGGGCTCGCCGCGTTCGTCGCCGAGTACCGCGACGCCCGCCGGGTCGAGTCCGAAGTGGACGCCCGCGGTGGACGGCAGCCCGATCCAGCGGGCGACCAGGACCCGGCTGAAGTGCCCGTGTCCGACGAGGACGACGTCACCCTCGCCGAGTGGTTCCCGGACCCGTTCGATCAGCTTGTCGGCGCGGGCGTTGACGTCCTCCGCGTTTTCGCCGCCGGGGACCGGGTGCGTCCAGACCGTCCAGCCGGGAACGGTCTCACGGATGACCGGCGTGGTGATGCCCTCGTAGTCGCCGTAGTCCCATTCGGTCAGCTGTTCGGTGACCTCGTCGACGCGCAGCCCGGCCAGCTCGGCGGTGCGCAGCGCGCGGGTGCGGGGGCTGGACAGGACGAGCGCGGGGCTGCCGCCGAGTACCGCGCGCAGGGTGCCGCCCGCGGCGCGGGCCTGCCCTTCGCCCGCGGTGGTCAGCGGGATGTCGGTGCGTCCGGTGTGCCGTCCGTTGACGGACCACTCGGTCTGACCGTGCCGGAGAAGGAAGAGCCGATGAGCCACGGTTGCGAATATAGCCTGCGGTCCGGTTATGCTACTGGTGAGTAACATGACGAGGAGACCGTGATGGCGCAGAATCCGACCTACGCGATGTGGAACCGGCTGGCCGGGAAGCCGGTCGGGAAGCGGCTCTTCTCCGCGGCGATGTGCCTGCGTGTGCCGTACTTCGGGACGGTGCTGCCGTCGGTGCGCGATCTGCGCCCTGAGGTTCACCCCGGGTAGTGGACACCGAGTTAGCAGGACCAGATGTCCTGCTGAAAGGATGTCCTCATGCCTCCTCGCAAGCGCCGGTCGTACCCGGCGGAGTACAAGGTCGAGGCTGCTCACCGC
>JAEBEO010000042.1:0-17619 GCA_049998115.1 Amycolatopsis sp. cmx-4-19
TCGTGAGTGGTAAGTGACGTTAGAACGTCACTTACCACTCACGACCACCCCGACCCCGCAGTTCCTACCGCCCGTCAGTCCTTCTGCAGGAAGAAGTACGCGTACCGCTCGTCCAGTTCGTTCTTCGGGACCAGCTGGATGGCCTTGGGCGTGAACCCGCACCGCTCCGCGAGCTGCCAGAAGGCGTCGACCCGGTACGTCGTCATCGCGGCGAGCCCCGAACGGTACGAGCGGCGCCGGGAGCGGGTCCGCCAGCTACCGGGGTCGTACTTGACCTGGATCAACGCGAGCCCGCCGGGGACGAGCAGTTCCCGCGCGATGCGGAGCAGGCGCTCGCCGTACTCCGGCGTCGGGATCAGCTCGAAAACGTAGAAACTCACGTAGACGTCGCAGGGTTCCTTGACGACCGAGAGTGCCGCCTCGGGATTCGCGACGTCGATCTCGACGGCCTGGAAGTCCGTTCGGCAGACGTTCGCGACCTGCTTCCCGCATTCGGCCAGCGTCTCGGCGGAGATGTCGACGCCGATGAATTCCTGGGCGCGCGGGGCGAAATGGATGGCGTTCGCCCCGCCACCGCAGCCCCATTCGACGACGCGATTCCACGGCCGGTCGAAATCGGCCAGCCGGGCGCCGCCTTCGAACATGTCCAGGTGCTGTTTCCCGATTTGGGACCAGAGGTCGTTGCCGTCGAACGTA
Source organism: Amycolatopsis sp. cmx-4-19 (assembly GCA_049998115.1). Classification (GTDB taxonomy): domain Bacteria; phylum Actinomycetota; class Actinomycetes; order Mycobacteriales; family Pseudonocardiaceae; genus Amycolatopsis. Next base: position 697 of record JAEBEO010000042.1, read on the forward strand.
CCGGCGTCCCGCCAGTGCGAATTGTCCTTCCATCTCTTTTCGCCGGGCTCGTTCCAATATCCTTGCGAGTCGGCCGAGATGGCGGATTCGGACTGTTGGGCGCCGACCGTCGCCAGCACGCGCTGCCCGAGGTCTTCCGCACGGGCGGCGATTTTCTTGGCCAGATCGATGAGGGGCATGGGAGAGCCGTTCCTTTCGCTGCGCGGTGTTCAAGGAAGAGTTCGCCGGGCCGACCCTTTGTCGGTGATCAGTGCCGCCACCGGCACCACCGCGAGTGCCACGCCGAAGCCGCCCAGCGTGTCAGTCGGGTAATGCGCGCCCATTGTTACCTGGGCCCAGCCCATCGCGAATCCGGCGACGACGACCACGGCGATCAGCAGCACCGAGGCCGGGCCTTGGCGGAGTCCGCCGAAAGCGCCGAGGGCGGCGGTGAAGGTCAGCGCGGTCACGAAACCGGTGTGCCCGCTGGGATAGGACAGGAAGTCGCCGTGGATGTACCGGCCGGTCAACGGTTTCAGCCCGCTGGTCAGGCCGACGGTGAGCACGACGGCCACCACCGCGGTGATGGCGGTGCGAGGACGCCGCAGCAGGAGACACCCGCCGAGGAAGACGACCATGACGGCCACCGAGCCGAGGGGCTCGCCGAGATAGTCGATCACCACCCCGATGGTCCACCAGGGGTCGTCGGACCAGGCGAACGCGTCCACCAGCACCGCGTCCATCCCGGTCGGCTCGGTGGTCCCCGCGTACATCAGCAGGAGCACGAAAGCGCCGAGGAAACCGATGGCGGCGAGGATGAACGCGGTGGGGCGGAGCACCGGCGGCAGCGCCGGGGGTGCGGCCGGCAGGCCCGTCTTCACTCCGCGGTCACCTGCTCGGCGGCCCGGATCGCTCCCTCGTACCCGGAGATCAGGCGGTCCAGCCCCACCTCAGGAATGAATTCCTGTTCGTAGACCAGTCGCGCGGCCTTGCCGAGTTCGCGGTTCCGTTCGAGGTCACCGACACTCTCCCGCAGCCGCCGCGCCAGCGACTCCTCGTCACCGGGTTCGTGCAGGAGCCCGGTGACGCCGTCCTCGACGAGCTCGCGGAACGCGCCGTGCGCGGCGGCGACGGTCGGGACGCCGGCGGCCATCGCCTCGACGACCACCAGCCCGAACGTCTCCAGCCATTCCGACGGCGCCACCGCGACGGCCGCGCGGGTGACCAGGTCCGCGCATTCCGCCTTGGTCCGCAGGCCTTCGTAGCGGACGTCGTCGCGGCCTTCCGCCCAGCGGGCGACCTCGTCCTGCATCGGACCGGTACCCGCGATCACCAGCGGCATCCCGAGCCCGCCGTCCGCGGCGATCCGGTCCCAGGCCCGCATGAGCAGACCGATCCCCTTCTCCGCGGTGATCCGGCCGAGGAACAACACGTGTTCGCCGGTGCCGTCGCGCCGGTTCCCCGGATCGGTGACGAAGTTGTACTTCACCGCCATCTTCTCGGCAGGCATCCCGGCGGCGATCAGGATCTCGCGTTGCGCCCGCGAGATGCAGAAGAACCGCGAGACCCCGGACCACCAGCGATTCCGGTTGACCGTCAGGCTCGCCGCCATCGGCACGGTCGCGAGGCTCGAACCGCGGTAGCAGCCGTGCCGCACCGCGGGTACCGGCGTCCGGCCGACGCAGTCGGTGCACACCCGGCCGTCGCGGTACAGCGTGCCGGGCGGGCAGATCAGGGTGTAGTTGTGCACGGTCGCGACGGCGGGCACGCCGACGTCCGCGCACGCCGCCAGCACCGACGGCGAAAGCAGCGGGAACGTGTTGTGGACGTGGACGACGTCGGGCCGCTCCTCGGTCAGCCGACGGACGAGGTCCGCACGCACCGCCCGGTTCCACGGCACCCGCAGCGGGACGACGGCCTTGCGCGGCAACGACATCGCGGAGATGTCGTCGCTGCGCCGTTCGAACAGGCCGACGTCGTGCCCGGCGGCCGCGAGCAGCGCGACCTCCTGGTCGACGACGTTGTTCTCACCGCTCGGTTGTTCGGACCGGTAGCGGTTGTGGACCACGAGGACCTTCACGCAGGCTCCTTGGCCGGGATGAACTTCTTCTCGACGACGGTTTCGGACGGCGTCCGCACCAGCAGTGACGCCGCGAGCGCCAGATGCAGCAGGTACGGCGACGCGTCGCCGAGGCCCGCTTCGGTGTAGGACGCGGAAAGGCAGTAGGTGATCAAGAAGATCGCGCAGGCCCTGGCCAGCGACGGCGGCCGCAGCGCGGCGACCACGATCAGTACCAGCATGAACGCCGCGACGATCGCGATCCCGACGTAGCCCTGTTCGTGGTAGACCGCGAGCCAGCTGTTGTCGATGGGCAGGCCGATGTAGGACTTGTTCGTCAGCCCGACGCCGAACACGTACTCGCCGAGGGTGCGTGGATCGGACAGGAGCGCGTCCCAGACCTTCGCGCGCCCGGTGAGGCTGGAGAAGTTCTCCTCGCTCTGGCCGCGCAGGAACCAGGCCTGCAGCAGCGAACCGAGGGCGACCGCGACGACGGCGGCGGTCAGCGCGACCCCGGCGAACACCTTGCGGGCCCGCGCGCTGGACATCCACAGCGAGAGCAGGGCGAGCAGGACACCGGCGATCAGACCGAGCATCGCCGTGCGGGTGTGCGTCAGCAGCAGGATCCCGAACGCGGGGACGATGACGATCAGCGCGTTCAGCCGGTCGAGTTCACCGCCGAGCCACAGCAGCAGGGTGAGCCCGATGACCACGGCGGCGTACTGCCCGACCTGCGGCGGGGTGAGCGGCCAGATGGTGCCGGTGAGCCGTCCGCCGTACTCCTCGGCCAGCGCCATTCCCGGCGACGCCGCCAGTCCGACGACGACCGTCACCAGTACCACGGTGTAGGTACGGATATGGTGCCGGACGAGCCGGATCCCGCCGTCCCACCACCGGGTCAGCAGCCACAGCGTGCTGACGAACAGGCCGAACCGGAAGCAGCGGAACAGCGCGCCGTACCCGACTTCGAGGTTCAGGCTCGCCAGGAGACTGAGGATCGCCAGCACGGTGAGCAGCAGCAGGTACGCGCTCGGCCGGATCCGGAGCCGGACGTTCAGCACCAGCGCGACGCAGAACGCCAGCACCAGCGAGCCCATGGTGACCAGCTGGATCACCGACCGCGGGATCGGGATGACCGTCGTCGCGCCGGTGGAGCCGAGCGTGTTGAGGATCAGCAGTGCCCAGACGAGGGCGACCGCCTTCGGCATGTCCGGCGACTGCGAGGGACGCTCACCCCGCGGGAGGTGCGGGAAGCGGGTTCTCCGGGTGGTGGCGCTTCGCATGTCAGCCTCCTTGGCGGGTGTAGGTGGAACCGGCGTCCTGTTTGTACGGCCCGCCTTGCCATTCGCCGATGCCCAGGCTCCGGCTCGGCTCGAAACCGATGAAGTTCCACGGTCCGGCGTAGGTGTTGTCGTGCCACCGATTGCCCTGGCCGAAGGTGATGGCCTGCTGGACGACCTCGCCCTGGTACGGCGACCAATCCGGGTACGTGCCGAAGTTCGCCAGCACCGCCATCCGCGCGCAGGTGCTGTCACAGCCGGCGACGGCGGGGTCGAGGACGAACCGGTTGTGGTGGATGTCGACGCGCTGCGTCTTCCACCGGCAGTCGTCGTACAGTGGGCCCGACGCGATCGCGGGCTTCGCACAGGTCTCGTGCGAGGGCACCAGCTTCGTGCAGGCGCCGGACGACGTGTTGGCAGGGCTGTTGCAGAACCGGTCGGAGTTCTCCCACAGCGTGATGCCGTTCCAGTTGTTCTCGAGCACGTTCCCGGCGATCTCCACCTTGTCCGTCCGCGCCTTCACCCGCGGCTCGCCGCCGGATTCGGAGATGTAGACGGCCGCCACCGGGAAGCTGTCGCCGCGGTCGATGTAGGACTTCCCGTCCACCCAGTTGTTGCGGCGGACGGTGTTGCCGCGGATGACGGCGTTGTAGCTGGTCTCGTAGAGGATCGCGGTGCTGTCGTTGCCCTCGACGAGGTTGCCCTCGATCAGGAAGTCGTTGTTGTTCGTGTCCGCCCACAGCCCGACGCCGCGGTTGCCGTGCACCCAGTTCCCGCGGACGTCGGCGCCGTCGACGGCCCAGAACTTCACGCCGCCGGTGCAGCCGCAGCCGTCGACCTTCCGTTCCCAGTCGCCGGTGTTGTTGCCGGTGATCTCGTTGCCTTCGACGAGGAGCCCGGTGATCCCGTTCTTCCCCTCGTAGGCGTTCATGCCGTACTGCCCGTTGTTCCGCAGGCAGTTCCCCTTGACCTGCTGCCGCGCGCCCGCCATCAGACCGGCGCCGTCGTTCTCCTGCACGGTGTTGTGCTCGATGACCCAGCCCGCGGCCGAATCGTGGTTGACCACGCCTTCGTCGCGCGGGGCCAGGAACCCGCGCACGGTGAGGTATTGGATCCTGACGTCGGGAGCGCTGCCGGAGAAGGCGTACTGGTTGATCCTCCGGCCGTCGAGGATGGCGCCCGGCCCGCCGAGGTAGACGTCGCCGGCCTTCGGCTGGACCTGGTCGAACCGGTCGTCGCCGAGCCGGTGCGTCCCCGGCGCCAGCCAGAACGTCGTCCCCGGCCCGGCCGTTCTGGTCTTCGCCGCGAGGTCACCCGGTACCGCCGGATCGACCGTCACCGCTCCCGCCGGTGCCGCCGCCGGGCCCGGCGGCAGCTTGTCGCACACCTGCGCCACCGCGCCGATCGGCGCCTGTGCCGGATCCGGTGGTTTCCCCGCCTCGTCGGTGGGGTCGGCGGTGCAGGAGGCCGAAAGCGCCGCGGCCAGCAGGACCGGCAGGACGACTCGGCGGAAGCGGTGCGGTCGGAAGGTCACAACGCGGGTTCCTCGGGGTCGAAGGTGAGCACGCTGGACAACGTGCCTTCCGCACCGGCGGTTCCGGTGCCGAGCAGGGTCCACGCGGGCTCGCGGCGGCCGAATCCGGCCGAATACCAGCCCAGCGGCGGAGTGGTCTCCCCGCGATGCGCCGACCACCTGAGCTGCGAAGGCAACTTCAGCGTGGCCCCGCGATCCTGGCCGTCGACTGTCCAGGACAGCTTCGCGGTCCCTTCGGCGAGAACGACCTCGACGGTGGGCCCGAAGTGGAACGCGAGACGGCACGGACGCGCCTCACCGCCCTTGACGTCGTCGAGAATCCGCAGCTCGGCACCGTCCAGCTCCACCGAACGCCGGTGGACGGCCGGGGCGTAACCGTCGTGTTCGGCGCTCCATCGCGACGGCGTCCCGGCGGCGATCACCTTGGTGACCGCGTGTTTCGTCCACAGGAACGGCCCGCCCGAGACGGACTGGTCGGTACCGTCCAGTTCGAGCGTGTTGTGCCCGGCGGTGGACCGGAAGTACGACCGCCACTTCGGTTCCCCGTGGTAGCAGTACGTTCCGGGGTCGGCGAGGATGTCGACGCCGTCGTGCCGGACCTCGACCGAGAGCGCGTCGGCGTGCGCGTGCGCGGCGATGGACAGGAAGCCGTGCGGCCCGCCGTCGCAGCGGCACCAGACGTCGCCGTCGCGCAGGATGGTCATCCCGGCGTCGGCGAAGTCGTCCCGCCGCCGCACCGGACGCGCGGCCTTGAGGTGGATGTCCTCGGCCAGCGTGGAGAAGAGCGGCGTGCGGACGTCTCCCCCCGGTACCACCGGCCACCAGTCCAACCGTCCGAAAAGGACTTCGCCGGTGGTGAGCAGCGAGCCCCAGCGGCTGGTCCCGTCGCCGTCCACGACGAGCCCGAAGCCGTCATCGGCATCGCCTTGCCTCGGCGGCCGCACCCGGCCGTCCACCAGGGACGCCAGCGCGTCGGTCATCCGCAGCAGCACGATCCAGGTCGACTCGGGCACCGCGACGCCGGCGGCCTTCGCTTCCAGCGCCCCGGCGAGCCCCAGTTCCAGGACGAGTCCGTGGTACTCGGTGGCGAGCTCCCGGTTGATCCCGGAGGGGAAGGTGTTGTGCGCCAGCATCCTGTCCAGCGAAGCCAGCGCCGTGTCCCGCCACCGGCCCGATTCCGGGAACCAGTCGAACGCGCAGGCGGCGGCGAGCTGACCGGCGTCCTCGGCGATGACGTGGTTGTTCGCCGACGAGCCCCGGCTCGGGAACGCGGCCAGCCAGCGCTGGTGGTGCCAGATCTGGTCGAGCGCCACCGGGTTGTCCTCGAACAGCGACGGCGTCTGCGCCCAGCCGTCGAGCAGCCGCCGGACCCATACCCAGGACAGCAGCCGGATACCGAGCTCGATCCCGCTGACCCAGTGCACCCCGCGCATCGGCGGGTTCGCCGACCACCACGACCTCAGGTGCGCGGCGACGCGTTCGGCGTACCGGTCTTCGCCGGTCAGCGCGTACGCGGCGGCCAGCACGGTGAGGTGCTGGTGCCGCGACGGCTCCCAGATCTGCTTGATGTCGCCGACGGCCGCTTCGCTCCGGTACGGGATGTCGAAGGAGTACACATCGGACGGTGCCCGCCGCCCGGTCTTCGGGTCGCGCGACCAGTCCGGGGCGGCGAGGTCGTCCCGCTCGACGCCGAAGTACTCGGCGCGCCCGTCCATCAGCCGGTCCGCCTTGACGACCAGGTCCTTGACCGCGTCACCGGACACCGCGGCGAGGACGTCCTCCCCGGGGACGCGGGCGAACCGCCGGTCCGGCAGCCAGGCCGCCTTCTCCCCCGCGACCCCGCGCCACTGGCGTTTGCGCACGACGTCGGTGACCCGGCCCGCGATCTCGGCGGGCCCCATCCGCGACAGTCTCCGCAGGTACCAGGACGGATCCATCAGCCCAGACCTTCCTTGGCGTCGATCCGCACCGGCACCCCGGTTTCCAGGCTGCGGCCGACCGCGAGCGTGGCCAGCGTCGTCGAGACGAGCGAGTCGATCGGAACCGGCATCGCCACGCCGGTCATCAGCGCGTTGACGAACGCTTCGAGCTCGGCGGCCTGACCCTTGTCACGGCCCTTGGGGATCCGCGAGCTGGCCCACTTCTTGCGGCCGAACACCGAGGCGCGCGCGAAGTCGTCGAACTTCAGCACCTTGCCGTCGGCGGTGACGTCGACGGTCTCCTTGGGGAACGCCGACGAGCCACTGGTGGTGTAGGCGATCGACGCCGTCGAGCCGTCCGGGTACCGCAGCAGGATCTGCAGGTCCTGGTGCCCCGGCGTCGCGGTGGCGTACACCGAGACCGGGTCGGAGCCGAGCAGCCAGCCGACCGTGTCGATGAAGTGCCCGCCCTCCCCGGCGAAGCGCGAGCCCTCGCTGTCGGCCTGGTTGTACCAGCTGTTGGCGTCGAGCTGACCGGCGTTGACCAGGTACCGCACCGAAGCCGGGCCGATCCGCGGTCCGAAATGGACGACCGATTCGTTCAGCAGCGGCGCGAAGCGGCGATTGAAGCCGACCTGCAGCCGGTCGTTGCCGGACTCCTCGATCGCGCCGAGCACGACTTCGAGTTCCTTCTCCGACAGGGCGAGGGGCTTCTCGACGAAAACGGCCTTGCCCGCGAGCAGCGCGCGCCGGGTCAGCTCGGCGTGCGAACTGTGCCGGGTCACGATGAACACCGCGTCGATCGAATCGTCTTCGAGCATCGTGTCGAGATCGGTGGTGGCGCGGGAGAAACCGAACTTGCGCTTGGCGTTGGCGCCCGACAGCGCCGAGGTGGTGACGACCTCGCGGAGATCGACGTAGTCCATCTCCGCGAGATGCGGCAGGAGCATCGAGGACGCGTAGTTGCCCGCGCCGATGAACCCGATCCGGACGCCGCCGGGCTTCGGCGTCGCGCGGGTGGTCGCGGTCTTCGGCACGGCGACCGACGTGACGGCCTGCCCGGCCACCCCGTGCGCGCGCTTCTCGTACTCGAAAAGCACCGCGACGGCCTTGAGCTCGCCCTCGTTCAGCTTCCGGTACGTCTCGACGGCGTCGGAGAAGTCCGAAACGTGCGAGATCAGCGGCTCGACGTCGAGCCGGCCGCTGCCCATCAGGTCGACGACGCATTCGAGGTTGCGGCGTTCGGTCCAGCGGACCTGGCCGATCGGGTAGTCGCGGCCCTCGAGTTCGTACTCCGGGTCGTAACGGCCGGGGCCGTACGAGCGGGAGAACCGGACGTCGAGTTCCTTTTCGTAGTAGGCGTTCCACGGCAGGTTCAGCGAGCATTTGCCGATGTCGATCACCCGGCCGCGGTCGCGGCTCAGCTTCGCGGCCAGCTCCACCGGCTCGTTCGTGCTGCCACCCGCGGCGAGGTAGACCTGGTCGACGCCGTGCCCGGCGGAGATCTCCGCGACGGCGGTTTCGATGACACCGGATCCCGGGTCACCGCAGTTGAGCGCGCCGAGCTGTTCGGCGAGCGCGCACCGCGTCGGGTCCGGGTCGACGCCCAGCACCCGGACACCCGAGGCGACCAGCAGCTGGACGACCAGCTGACCGATCAGGCCGAGCCCGATGACCAGCGCGATGTCGCCGATCTGCGGTTCACCGCGGCGGACGCCCTGCATCGCGATCGAGCCGACGGTGCCGAACGCGGCGTGCCGCGGGTCGACGCCGTCGGGCACGCGGGAATACAGGTTCTTGGGCACCCAGTTGAGTTCCGCGTGCAGCGCGTGCTCGTTTCCGGCGCACGCCACGTAATCCCCGACGGCGACGTCGTGGATGCCGGCGCCGACCTCCTCGACCACCCCGCAGAGGGAGTACCCCAGGGGGGTGTACGAATCGAGTTTGTTCATCGCCTTGCGGTAGGTGGCGCCGAGCCCGTTCGCCGCGACGCTCTGCATCACCTTCGCGACCTGGTCCGGCCGCGCCTTCGCCTTGCCCACCAGGGAAAGGCTCGCCTCCGACACCTTCATCAGCTCGGTGCCGGTGGAGATCAGCGAATAGGCGGTGCGGACCAGCACACCCCCCGGTTTGCACGCGGGGACTTCGACGTCGAGGAGCGCCAGCTCCCCGCTCTTGTAGTTCTGCACTACCTGCTTCACGTCGCTCCTAAGCGCTTCGGGCCGAAATGGCGCCGCGATACCAGTACTCGAGGGTCAAGATGTGCCAGAGGTGCTTGGACCGGTCCTGCTGCCCGGACGCGTCTTCGTCGACGAGCCGTTGCAGGGCCTCACGACGGAGGAACCCGGCCTTCACCAATTCGCCTTCGTTCGTCACCTCGCGCACCAGCGGCGCGAGGTCGCGGCTCATCCAAGCCCGCAGCGGTGCGCTGAACAGGCCCTTGGGCCGGTGGACGATCTCCGCGGGGAGAATCGACAGTGCCGCTTCCTTCAACGCCATTTTCCCTTGGCGCTTCACGATTTTCTTGTCGCCGGGGATCCGGAACGCGGCCTTGACGACCTCGATGTCGACGAACGGCGTCCGCACCTCGGTGGAGGCGGCCATGCTCGACCGGTCGGTGTAGGCGAGGTTCAGCCCCGGCAGGAAGAGCCGGGAATCGGCCAGGCACATCCGGTTCACGAAGTCGGACAACGTGTTGTCGTGATAGGTGTCCGCGTGCTCGGTGATCACGTCGTCGACGGCGTCCGCGAGGTCCGGGTTCAGCAGCCCGACGAGCTCCGCCTGGTCGTACATCGTGTAGCTGCGCCGGAACGCGGTCTCCTCGGGCAGTTCCGCGAACGAGAGGAACCGTTTGGCGAACCGCACCGAGCGGAACCCGCGCTTCGACGTCGCCACCGGCAGCCTGTCCACGACGGACTCGATGGGACGGCGCACCAGTCCCGGGACCCGTTGGTACTGCACGGCGATCTTGTTCGCGAGATGTTTGCGGTACCCGGCGAACAACTCGTCCGCGCCCATCCCCGAGAGCATCACCTTGACACCCGCCTCGCGGGCGGCGGTGCAGATCAGGTAGCTGTTGATCGCCGCCGGATCGCCGATCGGCTCGTCGAGGTGGTAGGTCATCCGCGGCAGGAGGTCCAGGACCTGCGGCGCGATCTCGATCTCGTGCAGGTCGACGCCGAACTTCGCGGCGACCTTCTTCGCGTACATCAGGTCGTCCGGCATCGCCTCGAATTTGGCGTCCTCGGCGCGGAAACCGATGGTGTACGCGGAGAGCCCCGGCTGTTCGCGGGCGGCGATCGCGGTCAGATAGCTGGAGTCGAGCCCGCCGGAGAGGAACGTCGCGACCGGGACGTCCGAGATGAGGTGTTTGCGCGTGGAGTCCTCGATGACGGCGTTGAGGTCGAACTCGCCCTCGTGGACGGCGCCTTCCTCGGCGACCTGACGCAGCGACCAGAACCGGCCGCGCTCGACGTCGCCGTTGGGCCGGAAGCGTGCCCAGCTGCCCGGCGGCAGTTTCTCGGCCTCGCGGAACGCGCAGCGACCGTCCGGGACCCAGTAGTAGAGCAGGGACGCGACGAGCGCGGTGTCGTCGACGGTCAGCGATCCGCCGAGTTCCGCGGCCAGTGCCTTCAGCTCGGACGCGAACGCGACACCCTTGCCGCGACGCACCAGGAACAGCGGTTTGATGCCCAGCTGGTCGCGGACCAGCACGAGCTCACCGGAGCGCTCGTCGAAGACGCCGAACGCGAACATGCCGCGCAGCCGGTGCAGGCCCTCGGTGCCCCACTCGCGCCAGGCCTCCAGCAGGACTTCGGTGTCGGACGTGCCCCGGAACCGCACACCGGCGGCTTCGAGTTCCTTGCGCAGTTCCGGCGCGTTGTAGAGCTCGCCGTTGTAGGTCAGCGCGAGGCCGTCCTTGACCATCGGCTGCGCGCCGGTCTCGGTCAGGTCGACGATCGAGAGCCTGCGATGTCCTAAGTGGACTTCACCGGCACCGGCCCGGTGGTCGTAGCGTCCCGAACCGTCCGGTCCGCGGTGGGCGAGGGTTTTGGTGAGCCGATCGGTGAGCGGTCCCCCGTCCGGCCAGAAGTAGGCCCCTGCGATGCCGCACATCTGATGAACTCCCCTTACCAGGCTTCGGCGTTATCCGGTGAAACAGGCGCGAACCGTTTGGTCGGCTGATCGGCGTTGTTCTCTTGGTCCTCGGGCCGCTTGTACGGCGTCGGCGGGCGGCGCCGGACGGCGGCCTTCTTGTCCTTGGCCGGGTCCAGCACCCGCTCGACGGATTTCTGCGGCGACGGTTTCGGCGCGGTGGGATCGGGTGGCGCCACCGCGAGCCGCCGCACGGTGGGCTCGTCGTCCGGGAACATCTCCACCGGTTTCGGCGACGGCCCGGCAAGTTTCGGCGGCGGCCCGGCAGGCTTGGGATGCGGCACCCGGTCGAACATCGGCTGCGGACGGCGAGTCGGCATCGGCTCGCGCGACCGCACCGGTCCCGGCGCGCGAACGGGTTCCGGCGCCCGCTCGACCACGACGACCTGGCGGTCCTCCACCTCGACGCCCCGGCCGCGCAACGCGGTGTGCAGGCCGTCCCACAGCGTGCCGTCGGTGTGGTCCCGCGGATCCGGGTCCACCAGCACGACGCCGATGATCGGGATCCGCCGTTCGGCGAGCTGACGCGCGACCGTGTGCAGCCATTCGGTATTCGCCTGCCCGGCACGCACGACGAGGATCGCTTCCGCACCGAGGTGTTCGAGGTTCGTCCACGCCGTCCCCGGCTCGATCGAGCCGACCCCGACCCGGCGCTCGCGGGGGGCAGTGGTCTCGTCCCGTTCCAGGACCCGGATCTCGCCGTCGCCCACCAACGCGCGCAGGTTCGCCTTCGGCAGGTCGTCGACGAGCGCGACCGGGCCCTTTTCGGCGAGTTCGGCGGCGATGTCGGCGGCCAGCGCGGCGGTGGTGGCCCGCGCGCCGAGGTCGAGCAGGGACACCGTCCCGTCTTCCTTGCCGATCGTCCGGATCAACGTCGTCGCGACCCGTTTGCGCTGCTCCAGCGCGCGGGCCTTCCGCAGCCACCGCGGCGGCCTCGGCAGCTGGGCGATCACCGAAGCGCCGAGGTGGCGCGAGATCTCGCGGCGCAGCACCGGCCGGTCCTTCACCACACTGCTGATGGCCGCCAGCACGAGTCCGAGCAGCAGGCCGAGCACCAGCCCGATGCCCGCCGCCGTACCGGTGGTCTTGAGGACCGAACGCGGCAGGATCCGCGGCACGTCCACGATCTGCGTACCCGCGCCGACCTTCGGTGTGCCGATACCCGCTTCCTGCGCGCGGCCGTCGTAGTCGGAGATCTTCGACGTCAGCTCCGCGCGGCGCGAGTACAACCGCTCCAGCTGCGCGGGATTGGCGTTCCGGTTCTTCGCCTCTTCGGTGACGATGTCGGACTGGATGGTGCCGAGTTCGGTCTGCGCCTGGTTGCGCTGGTCGAGCAGGGCCTTCTGCTCGGCGGCCGCGGCAGTCTGGGAGCGCGCGATGTACTCGGCGATGAAGGCGTCGGCGAGCGCCTGCGTGCGGGCGACGGCGTCGGCGTCGGCCTTGCCTTTGACCGTCAGCTGAAGCACGTTGTTGGTCACGCCGAGGGCCGCGTAGTCCTTGAGGAACTCTTCCGGCGGCTGCGTGCTGTTCATCCTCTTCAGCGCGTCGGCCGCGATCTTCGTCGTCTGCAGCACGGCGACGTCGGTTTCCATCAACGTGCCGCTGTCGCTGGGCGAATCGTCCGCGTGGACGACGAGGATCTTCGCGACCGCCGTCGGCGGCGACGGCAGGAACGTCGCCACGAGCCCGCCGGCGATCAGGCCGACGAGCGTGGTGGCCAGCCACAGGCGACGACGGCGCCGGACGGAGACGACGAGCCGCTGGAGATCGACAAGGGGTTCGGACTTCTCTTTTTCCGGGGTCGTCACGGGGTACCTGCCAGTGCTTCTCGATCGGTCTTGGCGGGCTTGGCCGGTTTGGCCGTCCGGCTGCGGGTCGGCCGGACGGAGCGGATCAGCGCCGCCCCGACCACGGTCAGCCCGGCGTCGGCGCAGGCTTCGGCGATGCCGACCAGCTCCCACGCGGTACGCGTCCCCACGCCGAGCACGACGAGGACCCCGTCGGCGTCGGCGTCTTCCACGACCGGCCGCCCGGGAGCGACCGTGACCACGGTGAACCACCGATCGGAAAGCTCGGCGATGTCGGCGGCGGCCACCCGCGCGGCGTGATCCCCGTCGGCCACCAGCACCAGCAACCGCCGCTGCCGCATCCTGGCCACGAGCCTGCGGTAGTGGACGTCTCCGGTTATCTCGTCGGGGAAGACGTCCACCCGCTGGATGTTCCACGGTTTGTCGTCACCGAGCAGCTTCGCCCGCAGGTTCCGCTCGGCCTCGGGGGCGGGCACGTCGACGACGTCCACGGTGGCCAGCACCGGGCCGCCGATCGCCGCGCCGATCTCCTCTTCGTCCCGCAGCCGCCGGTCGGTGCGGGCGGTGAACAGGTGACCGAGGAGGCCGAGCACGAAGAACAGCGCCGCGCCGCCGAGGGCGAGCTGCGGCAACGTCGGCGACGCCGCCGAAGTCGGCCGCTCGGCGCCGCCCATGACGACCATGCTGCCGAGGCCGCTCGCGGTGTCGGTGGCGTTGAGGCTGGACATCGCCTGCTCGATCGACGAGCGCAGCGCGGCCAGTTCGGTGCGGAGCTGCACGGTCTCGACGGTCGTCGTCCCGTCGGAGACCTTCTCGGTCAGCTCGGTGATCCGCTGGTTCGTCTGCGCGACCTGCTGGCGCAACGTCTCGCGGCGCTCGTTCGCCAGCTGCACCGAGGAGTCACCGGAGCTGGCGAGGATCTGCGTCGAATACTTCACGAACTCCTGGGCGACCTGATCCGCGACCTGCTGGGCGTGTTCGGCCGAGTCGTCGGTCGCGGCGATGGTGATCACGTTGCCCTGCGCGACCGAAGTGGACACCCGGTCGCGCAGGTCGAGACCACTGCCCCGGCCGAGTACCGCGGCCGCCCGGTCGAGTACGACGGAACTGGTCGCGACCTCGGCCTGGGTGAGCAGTTCGTCCGCCTCGCGCGGACCCTGGAGCAGGACGTTGGACGTGGTCCGGTAGCCAGGGGAAAGGATCACCGACGATCCCGCGCCGACCAGGGCGCCGAGGACGGCGAGGACCACCAAGGTCCGCCATCGTCCGCGCAGGACCTGTCCGATCATGGACAGGCGCACCGTATCGTCAGTCAAAGCCGGGATCTCCCCTCGGTGCGTGGGGCACCGCCGCGGATGGCGTATCACCAACCCCGTCGGACCGATCGCGGCGTTGGTTACAGGATTGCCCGAGTCTTGTTCAAAACGCGACCGGGAAGCCGATCACCGGGACGCGGCCGCATAGGCCGCGAGCAGCGCCTTCTGGGAGTTCTCCCACGAGAGCGGACCGGCGACCCGCGCCCGCCCCAGCTCACCCATCTCGGCTCGCTGCTCCGGCGAGTCGAGCAGATGCGCGATCAGCTTCGCGAACTCCGGCACGTCGTTCGCCGGTGCGTAGAGTGCGGCCTCCCCGGCCGAAACCCGGGCCTCCCGCAGCTCGAAGGAGACGATCGGACGGCTCATCGCCATGTACTCCATGACCTTGTTCATGGTGGACACGTCGTTGAGCGGGTTGAGCGGATCCGGTGAGAGACAGACGTCGGCCGACGACAGGTACCGCAGGAGGTCTTCGTCGGGGATCCGGCCGGTGAACTCGACCTGGTCGTCCAGCTCGAGTTCCTTCGACAGCGCGACCATCGCGTCGAAGGCGTCGCCGGAGCCGATGAACACGGCGTGCCAGTCGGCGCGGCCGACCTCGTCACGCAGCGAGGCGAGCGCGCGCAGGGCGTAGTCGACGCCGTCCTGCGGGCCCATCACGCCGAGGTACGCCAGCAGATGCGGCTTGCCCTTCTTCAGCTCGGGCTCGGCCGGGACCAGGTGGAACCGCTCGACCACCGGCGCGCTGCGCACGACGAAGACGTCGTCCGGCGACTTGCCGCCACGCTTCACCGCGACGTCCTTGTAGCTCTCGTTGGTGGCGATGACGACGTCCGCGGTCCGGTAGGTGCGGCGCTCCAGCGCGCACACCGCGCGGTACAGCAAGTCCTCGCCGCGGTCGAAGCGCGAGAGGTACAGCTCGGGACAGAGATCGTGCTGGTCGAAGAGGAACTTCGCGCCCTGGCGCTTGAGGTGGAGCGCGACCAGGAACAGCATGTCCGGCGGGTTGCAGGCATGCACGACGTCCACCCGGCCGACCTTGCGGGCCAGGCGGAGCGTGTGCCACAGCGCGGAGCCGTACTCCTGGACGTAGCCTGCCGGACCACCGGTGGCCGCCTTCAGCGGGTAGCGCAGGATGTGGACGCCGTCGATGGTGACTTCGGCTTCGGTGTCCCGTTTCGTCCCTTGTGGACAGATGACGTGGACTTCCCAGCCCGCGTCGCGCAGCGTCTGGCACTCCTGCCAGACGCGGCGATCGAAGGGGACGGAAAGGTTCTCGACGAGGATGAGAGCTTTACCAGGCAAGACCGACATATCCCTCTTCAGCCCGGCGCTGGTCGGCGTCGGGTACGCGGACGAGATCGATGATGGTGTGGCCGCCGCCCGCCGGGAGCGCCGCGAGGACGTCCGGGTCGGTGCAGCCGACGATGGAGACCTCGGCGTGGTCGAGGACCTCGTCGATGGAGCCTGCCAGCAGCTGGCCGAGATGCGGCAGCCTGCCCTCGATGTACTCGCGGTTCGCGCCCATCAGCCGCGAAAGGCTGACGTTGGCGTCGTAGATGCGGAGGTCGTAACCCTTGCCGAGCAGCCGCTCCGCGAGCTCGACGAGCGGGCTCTCGCGGAGATCGTCGGTACCCGGTTTGAAGGACAGGCCGAACAACCCGACCTTGCGCTTCCCGGTGCGCACGACGAGGTCGAAGGCACGCTGGAGGTGTTCTTCGTTGGAGGGCAGCACATGCGACAGGATCGGGACGGCGACGTCCGCGCGATGCGCGGCGTAGACCAGGCCGCGCAGATCCTTGGGGAGGCACGAGCCGCCGAAGGCGAACCCGGGGCGAAGGTAGGCGGGGCTGATGTTGAGCTTGCGGTCGGCGAGGAAGACGTCGATCACCTGGTGCGAGTCGAGACCCAGCGCCCGGCAGATGGCGCCGAGCTCGTTCGCGAAACCGATCTTGAGCCCATGGAAGGAGTTGTCGGCGTACTTCGTCATCTCGGCGACCGGGATCGCGACGCGGAAGACCTCGCCGGGAAGCCCTTCGTACAGCGCCGCGACGACGTCGCCACTGGCCGCGTCGAGCTCGCCGATGACGGTCTTGGGCGGGTCGTAGAAGTCCTTGACGCTGCTGCCCTCGCGCAGGAACTCGGGGTTCACCGCGACACCGAAGTCGACGCCGGCGGTGAGGCCGGAGGCCTTCTCGAGGATGGGGACGAGCAGATCCAGGCAGGTGCCCGGGAGCATGGTGCTGCGGAAGACCACGGTGTGCCTGGTGGGCTTGTCCTTGAGCGCTTCGCCGATCTGCTCGGCCACCCGCTCCAGGAACGCCGTCGACAGGCTGCCGTTGGGTGCCGACGGGGTACCCACGCAGATGAGGGAGACGTCGCTGTCCGCCACCGCCTGTTTGACGTCGGTGGTCGCTCTCAGCTTCTTCCGGGCGACCACTTCCGCGGTCAGTTCCCCGATCCGTTCCTCCACCACCGGCGCCTTGCCGCCGGAGATGAGGTCGATCTTCACCGGGTTCACGTCCACCCCGACGACGTCGTGCCCACGCCCCGCCAGGCACGCCGCCGACACACAACCGACGTAACCGAGCCCGAAGACACTGATCTTCATGACGAATTCCTCCAGCCGCGTTCGCTGCCCGTTGGTCGGCGGTGGCCCGCGGTTCGTTACCGCTACCCGCCGGTTGGCCGCGTTTGGCGGAATGCCTGTGCGGCAAGGGAATCACCCATCGCTCGAAGGCCCCGAAACGCTACAGGCGAGGCGTAAGGGTTTCGTACCGATCTCGGGGACGGTGCGAGGGAGGGCGGCGGGCGGGGAGGGGTCAAGTGGGTCGTGAGTGGTAAGTGACGTTAGAACGTCACTTACCACTCAC
>JAEBEO010000043.1:0-11728 GCA_049998115.1 Amycolatopsis sp. cmx-4-19
CGGCGCACGCACCCACCTCCGCCGCCGCCAGAACCAGCCCGACCACGTCAAAGCCTTCTTTGGCAAGGAAGAAACCCGCTACGCCGCCAACTGACACGCCATATTTGCCTTACGGGTCAATAGAACCCTCCTTGCCACTCACGACCCCCTTTGCAAAGCGTACTTCTAGCCATCAAACGGACATTTGCTCGTCTGGCGGTGTCCTGTGTGGACAGTCAGGTGCGGCCGGTTCAGATCCCCCGACGCCGAAGGTTCCCTTCGGTCCGGCACGACCCACCCATGAACGCGCCACATTTGACTTACCCCCTCAATAACCCTCTTCATTACTCACGACCGCCCGAACGCGGGCGCAGGACTCCAGGCCACGTTTGCTTTACGGCCCACTAAGTCGGACCGACCACCTACCCCGACGTTGCGAAAGCCACTTTCGCAACGTTGAAGGTTGCCAAAGTGGCTTTCACAGGACAACGGGGGTTATAAGAGTCTGAAAACCCACTTGACGGCGGCAGAGCGGCCACCCGACCTCTCGTTGGTCTTTCCCCTGCTCTCGCGTCAAGGCCTACACGTCGCGAGCGTATGCGGTTCCGCGTCGGTATGATCAGGGCTGGTTGCGACAGTCCGACACTTTGAACTCCCAGCCCTTGTCGTACACCTGTGAGCAAGAATGTTCCCCGTCGACCGTTCTCGATCAGGCGAGCGGTGCCGAAGTAGTGCCATCACGCCGGGAGTCCGCATCACCAGCTGGGTCAGGGCCGACATCCAGCCGGGTTTGTCTGCCGGCGCAACCCATGGCCGCGCACGTGTCGGGCGAAGGCCAACTGACTGCTCGTTCATGCTTCCTGACGGACATCGTCAACGAGAACCCCCACTTCGGTCTCCTCGCACTCCCTGAGCCGAATGCGCTCGTCAAGCGCGCCGGGTACGTCGCCGGGTCGGCGCCGTCGAACCCGATCCCGACGGTCGCTACGAACAAGTCACTGTTCAACCTGGTGAAAATCGTCGTGCCGGAATACGTCGCCACCAAAGGAGCAGCACGAGCGCCACAGGATGGCGCACACGCTGCGTAATACCAATTCTCAACGTGGTATCGCATGCGGTTCGTTCCTTCCGACCGGCGCACAGCACGCCGGTGATGGGCACGTTGTGTCACTCTCGACGGTCGATGCGACTCCGCATGCCCAGGAGCGATGGCAACCGGTCTCACCCCACCGTCCGATGGTCGAGAGGCTGGCAGTGCTACTTGACTGGAACCGAAATCACGAGCCGGATCCGATCGATCCCGTCGACCTGACCGCTTGGCTCGCCGGACGCGGTGATTGCCCTGCTGCGCCCGCGACACGCGTTCGACCAGGAGAGCCGTGACACTGCGGAAGCGCACGCACAACGACCTACTCCGCGCCCTGCTGGCCGAAGCGCGGTGGACCAACCACAACTTTTCCCTTGCGGTGAACCGCGTGGCCGCGGAAGCCGGTGTCAGCCTGCACTACGACCGCACCAGCGTCTCGCACTGGCTGTCGGGCACCCGTCCGCGCCCGCCGGTGCCTTCGTTCGCCGCCGAAGCGCTGTCCCGACGGTTGGAACGCCCGGTCTCCGGAGCGGACATCGGCATGGCGGCCCCGACCGCGGAGGAAGCCGACCTCGCCGCCTCCTTCTCAACGCGAGACTCCGGATTCACAGCACTGCATCGACTGCTGGAGTCGGACTTGGAACCACGCCGGCGGACCGCCTTGCGCGAGCAGCCGTTCCGAATCGGCTGGGCGACGGCACCGCACCCGGGCGACCGTGCTCCCCGCTCGGGCCTCGACGGTAGCCACCCGTCCGGACTTCTGGCCGCGGTCAGTGTGATGACTTCGGCCTTCGCCGCCGCCGACCGGGCGTTCGGCGGCGGCCACGCACGCCTGGCACTCGTCGCCTACCTGAACACCGACATCATGGCATTGGTGCGCTCGGCCACCGCCGAACGTACGCGCGGGCAGCTGGTCAGCAGCACGGCCGGGCTCACCGACCTGGTCGGCTTCATGTGCTTCGACGATCTCCACCACTACCTGGCCCAATGCTACTTCCGGGTGGCGCTCCGTCTGGCCGACGAGGCGGGCGACAGCGCCGGCCATGCCCTGGTTCTCCGCGGTATGAGTACCCAGGCCTGCTTCCTTGGCCACTACCGGCGCGCGGCGCGACTCGCGGACGCCGCGGTGGACCGGATCGGCACACTGCAGCGTCCCGGCACACGCGCGACACTCCTGAGTCAAGCCGCCGTCTCACATGCCGCCCTGGACGACCGCAAGACCGCTTTGAACCGATTGACGGCAGCCGAGAGATACCTCGATGGCGCTGACGACCCGCCGAAGCCGAACGGGGACACCGACCGAGCCGACACCGAGCACCTCATGGGCCGGGCCCTGGAATTGCTCCACAACCACCGGCACGCCGAGAACGCACTCCGGGAATCTTTGAAGCACCGGCCGGACGGCGAGCGGCGTGCACGCCTGCTGACCACGCACCAGCTGGCCACGCTGCAGCTGCGCCAGGGCGATGCGGAACGGGCGTGTGCTACCTGGCAACGATTTCTGGACGAGTGCTCGTGGGTCCGCTCCGGACGCGTGCGTTCCGCGCTGCACGCGATTCCGCGACGACTGCATCCGTATCGCGGCAACATCGTCGTACGGCAGACGTTGAGACATGCGGAACGCATGATCGATGCACACAACTGAGCCGCAGGATGGACGACGTCCCGGTCACGGGACGACCGAACATGCCCCTGTGGTGGCAGCGTTCGAGCACGGGCGCGAAACCGGTGAGCGGAACCAGCACCCCGGCGAGGTCCTGCCATGCTTATCTTGCCTACCAGGATCCATTGTTTCAGGATGGAAATCTCGAGGATTGCTCTTTTCTCGCGATCCGCGGGACTTCAGCGGCGAGACGTAAAACAGTACGAGAATTCATTGAGGTCCTCCGAGAAAATCACCTCCGTCACCCCGGACCGCCGGACCGTCGGGCGGACAGCCAGGCCGGGGTCGCCTTCTCCGCTGCGCAGGGCATTTCGGCTGATACCGATCAGTACCGACCGCTGGGACCACACCGGCGAAGACGGGTCGTCCGAAAACATTTTGCGTGCGCTACGCGCAGAAGCCGACCGGCCCGCGAACATGGCCGCCGGTGCTCGACTCCCCGCCACGACCACTGCGGGGGTCCGGGCCATCGGGAATCGGCCTGGAGCACCAGCACAACCCCGAAACCGCGACAAACCGGGCGAACGTAGTTCCCAAGTACGGAACACATGGATATCTTGTCTCGTCGCGTCACTCCCCTCATCATGGGTTAACGGATTCGTGCCGGCCCACCAGCCGGCAGGTCATGAGCCGAAAAACGCGGGCACACCGCTCCCCACGCGTCCCCTGTCCCTTGCGGAAATCACCCGATTGTCAGCAAAGGAAAGAAAGGCATGCCGTCGAAGCCCTTCATCGATCGCAACGACTACGAGCAACGCATCGACGTGCTCAAGCAGTGCCTCGGCACGTCGCCTGAGGACGCCGAGGCGATCCGCACTTACCTCAGCGAAGAGCAGGTGGCGGGGAACGTCGAGAACTTCGTCGGCGCGGTTCCCGTGCCACTCGGGCTCTGCGGTCCGATCGACATCCGGGGAGACCACGCACGGGGTTGGTTCGTGGTGCCGATGGCGACGCTGGAGGGAACACTGGTGGCCTCGTACTCCCGAGGTGCGAAGGTCATCAGCCAGTCGGGGGGTTGCGAAGTATCGGTGTACGGCGACGACTTCCTCCGGGCGGCCATGCTGACGACGCGGTCTTTGAGTGACGCCGCCCGCCTGGTGTCCTGGTGCGAGACGCGCGAATCCCTGCTCCGCGAACTGGCCGCACGCGGGAGCAACCACTTGCGCGCGGTCGAGATTTTCTGCGACCGCTCCGGTCCTTCGGTACTCCTCACCATCAGGTTCACCACGGGTGACGCCATGGGAAGCAACATGACCAGCAAGGCGATAGCCCACGTCGCCGAGTACGTCACCGCGGAAAGCGGTTTGGTGCGAAACCACCTCGTGCCGTACCCGGAGGACAAGAAAAGCCTCCCGGCCCGCCGCAAGGGGAAACGGGTGATCGCCCGCGCCGTGCTGCGACGTGACGTCGTCGAGTCCATGACCAGAGCAAGCCTCGAACGAATAGCCGGCTACATCGCCGACTACAAGAACTTCCTGGCGCTGCACGGCGCCCACGCCCTCAACATCCACGCGGCGAACGGCATCGCCGCGATGTTCCAGGCATTCGGGCAGGACATGGCCTATCTCGGCGAGTGCTCGCAGGCTGTGGTGGACTGCCGCCCGACGGAGACCGGCGAACTCGACGTCTCCATCACGATTCCCAACCTCATCCTCGGTTCCGTGGGTGGTGGCACCGGACTGCCGGCGTTCCAGGCCATGTTGTCGGTGGTGGACTGCAAAGGCGACGGCAAGGCCAGGAAACTGGCTGAGATCATGGGTGCGGTGGCGCTGGCCGGTGAGATCGGCTGCGCGGCCGCCCAATGCGCGCACGAGTTCGTCGCGGCACACGAGGCGCTGGGCCGGAACCGGCCGACGTGAACCCACAGGCGCCGTCCGAACTCGTCCCCCGCCAGTCGATGACACCGCACTCGAGCAGACAAGGGCGATCATGGACAATACAGTCGACGGACCACCGCTCCAGGAGATCTGGCGCTCACCTTCGGAGATGAACGCACTGGAGACGCTGTTCTGGCGTTCGGAAAACCACCCCGGCATGAGGTCGAACATCCTGGGTGTGCTGGTGCTCGGTCGATCGCCCGACTGGGATCGACTGGTGGCCAGGCACGAGCGGGCCAGCCGGATCGTGCCCCGACTCCGACACCGAGTAGTGGAACCGCCACTGAGACTGGGGCGTCCTTTTTGGACCGACGACGCGGCTTTCGCGATCCGGAACCACCTGCTCCGGGTACGCCTGCCAGAACCCGGAACGACACGCCAACTGCTCGACTTCGCCCAGTCGACCACCAGCACCCCGTTCTCCCCAGATCGCCCCCTCTGGAGCGCGACCTTGGTGGAGGGCCTCGCCGAGGGCAGAGCGGCCTACTTGCTGAAACTGCACCACAGCATCAGCGACGGCATCGGAGCAGCGCAGCTACTAGGCGTCCTGGCGGACTTCACTCCCGGAACACCCGCCGACCGCCTGCTTCCACCCCTACAGCCCCGAACCCGGCCGGCGTCCGGCGCGGTGCTGCTGGCCGGGAGGCTGGGGAGGCAAGCCGCCCGGCTGCCGTCGGCGGCGGGGCACGCCGCCGGACGTCTCCGCAAAGCCCGCCGGTCCCGGGCCCCCCAGCGGCGGGCACCGTCGATCCCGCGGCTGCTCCACGCCGCCGACTCGTTCGCGCGGACGATGCTGCTGCCCCCGGTACCGCCCTCACCGCTGCTCCAGGAGCGCAGCCGGTCGGCACACTTCGACGCACTCGAGTTTCCCCTCAGTGAACTCAAAAAGGCCGGCAAGGCCGCCGGCGGCTCGCTGAACGACACCTTCGTGGCGGGCTTGGCAGGCGGATTCCAGCGATACCACCACAAATTCGGCTTGCGCCTGGCTGCGGTGCCGCTGGTGATACCGATCAGCGTGCGTCAACAGCACGACCTGCCTGCCGGAAACCGGCTGGCCAGTACTCGGCTGGGCATTTCGCTGGAGAACCTCGGCCCGGCCGAACGTATCGCCGAGGTGCGCGACCGGGTCGCCACGATGCGCACCGGCCCGGTGCTGCGTGGGCTCGACCTGCTCAGCAGGCCGATCACCCCGCTACCGGGCCCAGTGGTGCGATCCGTGTTCGCCGAGATGTTCCGGGGCAACGACCTGATGGCGACGAACTTCCCCGGGGTGCCGATCCAGGGCTACCTCGCCGGGGCGGAAGTCGTCGCGGTCACGCCGTTCGCCCCCCTGCTCAGGGGAGCCGCGAGCGTCGCGCTGGTCACCTATCTCGATACCTGCCATCTCGGCCTGACGCTGGACACCGGGGCGTTCACCGCGCCGGACACCTTCGTCGCCTGCGTGCGAGAAAGTTTCGAGGAAATCCTCGCCCTCGCCGACCGGACCCCGGCGAACCCGCAAGTCATCCAAGCCAGCTGACATTTCGCCGCCGAGCGATCGGCGAGACGGCCCGGCCTCGGACCAATGGTTCATCTGGCCGCAACCGAACCGGCCGATGTCGTACCAGGTGTCACGACCACGAGGGTTCGCTGCCTCTTTTCGGTTCGTTCGCGGCCAAGAAGTCCCAACGCGAGCGCGTTTCCTGCCAGGCTTTCCAGGTTGCGGATGTCGCTCGTGGCATCGCCGGAACCAGGGGGAACAGCAGTGGGAGAGACTTCGTCGTCCGACGACGAGTTCTGGAAGACCCGGCCGCCGCATCGCCGACTGGCACGATGGGTCAGCTTCTACCTGGATTTCCAGCGAATCACACCTGTGCCAGAGACACGTACCGTGGCCGCGCTGAACTCGGTCGTGGTGGTCATCGATCTGGACACACCGGTTCGACATCAAACGGCCGGCTCGCCGCTGGCGACGGTTTCCCCCGTCGTCGGACTGTCGAACACGCCGATGACCTACACACGAGTGGGCCGCGAGCGAGGGATCATCATCGAGTTGACCCCGCTGGGCGCACGAGCGCTCTTCGGTTTGCCACTGCAGGAAATCAGCCGGACCATTGTGCGATTCGAAGATCTCCTGGGCGCGCGAGCCAGATTTCTCCAAGAAGAGCTGCGGGAAGCGCGGGATTCGAACCACCGGTTCCACATTCTCGACCGGCGGTTGTCGAGCTGGCTTTTGGACGAACCGGAACTGCCCAAGTCGCTCGACCACAGCTGGCGCTGCCTGACTATATCGGGCGGTGCGGTCAAGATCGACGACCTCGCAGAACGGGCCGGCCTGAGCCGACAACATCTGGCCACCCGCTTCCACCGGGAAGTCGGGCTACCACCGAAAGCCGTCGGGCGGATCGCCCGATGCCACCACGCGATCCGGTTCCTGACCGGCACCAACCCGCCCCCGCTCAACAGGCTCGCCGCGCTCTGCGGATACACCGATCAGGCACACCTCAATCGAGACTTTCGCCTGCTGATCGGTCGCAGCCCGACAGCACTACTGCGCCCCGAGATTGCGACCGACTTCTATCTCGGCAGCCTCATCAGCCTGCGCCCCACACCACTGACCGGCACAAGCCTGGAAGCTGGTCGCCCGCTTTTCTAGCCTGGACCACGGCCAACACCCAGCAGGAGTCTTCCGGTCAACCTCGGCCCAGACCACCTGCTTCAACCGGCTCAAACATTTGGCTAGCGAGCACTTCAATGTTCGAAAGCTTGGACCTCAACCACGACGGCTACCTGGATTGGCAGGACTACCAGGGGCTCGCCGACCGCTACATCCAGGCGTACCACCTGGACAGGAACGACCGGAGAACCCGCGCGCTGCAGGCGTTCTGCCAGATCTACTGGCTCGAGCTCCTGCGCCACGCGGGGGTGGACGACGATCGGCTGACCCAAACCCAGTTCGTCACTGCCAACCGGCTGGCGGTGATCGACACCAGCAGGCTCAACGTCACCGAGGGCGGTGGCCACGCGATCTTCGACGTGCTCGACTCCGACGGCGACAACGAGATCAGCAAGGACGAGTTCGCGCGGTTCCTGCAGGACGTGTGGCGTTCCGGCGCGCCCGACGCCATGGACTCGTTCACCAAGTTGGACGCCGATGGGGACGGGGTGATCTCGCGCTACGAGTTCATCCGGGCGATACGCGAGTACTACCTGTCCAGCGACCCCGACGCGCCGGGCAGCATGTTCTTCGGGCGCGTCTGACCGGAACCGCTCACCGGGTGCCGGTCGGCACCAGCGCCGCCGCCTCCAGCTCCGGCCAGCCGACCGGACAGGTGGGTGGCGGGCACCCCAAGGTAGTCCGGCATTGTCGCCGTCCACAGTGGTGTGTCCGCCACGGCACCCTGCGAACGTCGGGTGACGGAACCTGCGACGCATGGCGAACAACGACGCGCACGCCGTCACAACACTGAGAGCCCGCTGCTAGCAGCTCTTCGGCCACGGACCCGCGAAGAGTCCGAACACTCTCGACGAAACCCTCGAATCCGCAAACTAGGCCAGGACACCCCACGCGATCACTGTCCGGACCGCAGCTCAGCGTAATGAACTCCAAAGTTCGGACGGATAGGACAAAAGACGCTCCGCCCTCCGCGCAAGTCGGCCACGGCATCGCCGGCTGTCTGTTCAACCAGCGAGGACCGCCCGCTCACCGCCGCAGGTGAACAGCCTGTGAGCCCGGTGGATTTCTCCCGGGTCTCATCGCGGTCGAGGCCAGCAACCCGGAACCTCGCCTAGCCGGATTCGGCCAGCTCATCCGCATTGGTCGGCATTCACGAGATCGACCGCAGGGATGGCGTAGGGATGGCGTAGGGATTAGCGGTCACTGTCATTGGGTAAGTCTCGGAGACCGGCCATGCCCGGCGACCAGTCACGGAGGTCGCCGCTCGGCCGAAGCCGTCACTCATAGCTGGGTCTACCTCCACCCCCGACCGTGTTTCTCCCGCACACACCAACAAGGAACCACGATGCCTGAACCGACACAGCCAGAACCCCTCCCGGCCGAGTTGCGGGCGTTGGCCGCCGAAGCCGACGCGCTCGCCGAACGGACCGCGGAACTGACCACCCGTCTGACGACCGCACACGACGAGCACGTCCAGCGCCTGGCGCGGCCCATGCACAAAGCCACCGACGACCTGATCGACTACACCGACGAAATCGCCCGCACCGCCGAGTACCTGACCCGCGTCCGTGTGTCGCGCGACCCCCACCTGTGCGACGTCCCCTGGGGCGTCTGCCCCGCCCACGGCGTCACCTTGCGGTCGATGGGAGACCGAGCCTGGTGCACCACCACCGGTTGCGCCCGTACCTGGGACCATGACCGAGTCCACACACCCTGCGCGGAACCCGCCGTGGCGACCGCCACCGACGAAGACGGTGCGACCGCCTCACTCTGCGCGGCCCACGCGGCCGACGCCGCCCAACGGCTCAGCGGCTGCACCCTCGACTATCTCGGCCACCGTGCTACGAGCGGCTCATCAGATCTGCCAGGGTAGCCGGGTCAGGGCGTGGTTGACCAGGCCGGTCCAAGTCGTTCGCGGTGGTCAGGGTCCCACCCCAGCGGCGCGGAGGCCACTCGGTGAACTGCATGTCCGTCATGACGTAGAACGGAAACCACTTCGCGAACGTGGCCTCTCCTCCGGAATGCGCGCGCGTCCGCATCGCTGGAGTCGAGCATCCAGTGGATCAGGTCCCCGTCTTCGATGCTCAGCTCGAGGACTGGCAGCCGTGGCGCTGGCAGACGGTACCGATCCGCTGGTCCCCTCGAACCGGCCCAGGAGTGGAACACTTCGGTTGGCGACCCCTCGATCGCCGTGGCGAGGCCTTCCGCCATCGAGCAGACAGAATCCGGCCATCTCCCCGAACACCACCTTCACGGAGTGGGAGAGGTCCCCGCTGCGCGTTTGCAGAAGGCGTAGCCCGCGGAGAGCTTCGCCCGCCGAAGATGACCTCGTTGTGATGTCCAGGGACGTTGTTCCCTGATGTGGGGTAATGGCGACCTGTCGTGCTGACAGGTGAAGCCCTCCGGTTGGGAAGTGGAGCTGTCTAGGAACCGCTTCACAAACTGGAGACCTTCGTGTCCCACCCTAATGCCGCGGAAGTGGGCCCAGCGCTACCGCACTGAAGGCGCCGCGGGGTGGCTGATCGCAGCAGCCGTCCCAATGGTCACCACCCCGACCGGGTCGCGTGAGATTATCGGTCAGGGGTACCCACCGACACGGATGCTGCTGGGCTTGCTGTCGTCTATCTTAGTGGCGGGTTGCGGCTGGATGCCCAGGCCGTCTCTCAGGCGGACACTTCGCGCTCCTACTAGCCCCGTTTCGAAGATGCCCGGCGCAAGCTGGCCCAGGTCAAGCTCTTGCTGGCAGCCGCCTGGTCATCGCGGTGACGCTACGGTTCCACGGTGCCGGTGGAGTTCTTGACCGATGGCAGGCTGAGTCAGGAGGAGTGAACGTGTTCGAAGGTTTCACGCAGGAGACTGTCGATGTCGGCCCCGTCCGGTTGCGGGTACGACACGGCGGATCGGGCACCCCGGTTGTCCTGGTCCACGGTCATCCCCGGACGCACACCACCTGGCACCGCGTCGCGCCGCAACTGGCGCACGACCACGTCGTCGTCTGTCCCGACCTGCGCGGCTACGGACGGTCCACCCTGCCGCCGGACGAGCCCGAGCACGCGCAGTCGTCCAAACGGGCGATGGCCGGCGATATCGTGGCCCTTATGCGGTACCTCGGCCACGACCGGTTCTCGATCGCAGGCCACGACCGCGGGGCGCTCGTCGCCTTCCGTACCGCGATGGACCACCCCGACGTCGTCGACCGGCTCGTGGTGATGGACGGGCTGCCCATCACCGAACACCTCGAACGACTCAACGAGGACTTCGTCCGCACGTGGTGGCACTGGTGGTTCCTCGCCCAGACCGACAAACCCGCCGAGCGCGTCATCAACACCGACCCCGGCGCCTGGTACCGCACACCTGAGCCGCACGAGATCGGCGAAGGCAACCACGCCGACGTGTGGGCGGCACTGCGCGACCCCGCAGTCGTTCACGGAATGTGCGAGGACTACCGCGCCGGACTGCGGATCGACCGCGCCCACGAGGAAGCCGACCGCACGGTCGGCCGCCAGGTGCAGTGCCCGACACTGCTGCTCGCCGCGACCGACGACGACATCGACATCCACGGCGACCCACTCGCCATCTGGCGACCCTGGGTCTCTGGCACGCTGCGTGGGGTGGACGTCCATTCCGGACACCACCAAGCCGAGCAAGCTCCCGACGAAGTAGCCCGGGCCATCGGCGAATTTCTGCGTGCACCGTGACCGGCAGCAACGACATGAACCTGGGCGCAGCAAGTTGCCCGGTGGAGTCACGTGCTCTTACCCAGAATCGACGACGAGGTGACCTGCATAACTGGGAGTACGCGTCGATTCTGGAGCAGAGTGCTCCGACTTCCCCTGCCGGGAAGCGGCGAGGAAGTCGGCGACCGGGTGTGAAGCGCCAGCCGCGTGGCAGGCGCAGACGGGATCCTCTGCGGCGGAACCGCTAAGCAGTTGCGGAACCGACCCGTCACTCTCACAGGTGACGAGTCCGCTGTGGGTTTGGCCGCGGGTACATCGGGGCACGTATCGGCTATGAGTAACCATGCGGTGGTACGGGCGGGTATGACGGAGATGGCGGGCAGGGCCGGGCAGGTAGCCGCAGTACGGCGGGTGCTGCTGGCCATCGGCGTCGGCGGCGCGCTGGGTTGCCTCGCGTGGATGGCGTTCTGGCTTGCAATGCACCTATGACGCCGGGTCGGGGTAGGTGAATGCGCGAAGTGGGCGCAGCGCAACTTTCGGAGAGTAGTCGCGCATCCTCGACGTCGACCCAGATCTCGCGGTAAGTACGAATGGCTAAAGGAATCTGACATCGACGTTGTGACTTGTGTCCGTGACACCGAGCGCCGCGAGCCGGGCAAAGCGGCCGTGTCATGACAACCGTGTAAGCCGCGGATGGACCAAGATCGGGTCGTCGGACGCGACCCAGAAGGGCTCCACCTGTGACTGAGGACACATCTGACCGGGATGCGGGCGCCGCGGCCGGCGAGG
>JAEBEO010000044.1:0-5034 GCA_049998115.1 Amycolatopsis sp. cmx-4-19
TCAGAGCTGTAGAGTGGATGCGTAACATCTTTGTGGGCAAGTCCTCGGCCTATTAGTACCAGTCAACTCGACAACACATTACTGTGCTTCCATTTCTGGCCTATCAACCCAATGGTCTGTTGGGGGCCTTAACCCACATGGGGTGGGATACCTCATCTTGGAACAGGCTTCCCGCTTAGATGCCTTCAGCGGTTATCCCTTCCGAACGTGGCCAACCAGCCATGCCACTGGCGTGACAACTGGCATACCAGAGGTTCGTCCGTCCCGGTCCTCTCGTACTAGGGACAGCCTTCCTCAAGTATCCTACGCGCGCGGCGGATAGGGACCGAACTGTCTCACGACGTTCTAAACCCAGCTCGCGTGCCGCTTTAATGGGCGAACAGCCCAACCCTTGGGACCTACTCCGGCCCCAGGATGCGACGAGCCGACATCGAGGTGCCAAACCATGCCGTCGATATGGACTCTTGGGCAAGATCAGCCTGTTATCCCCGGGGTACCTTTTATCCGTTGAGCGACACCCCTTCCACCAGGTGGTGCCGGATCACTAGTCCCGACTTTCGTCCCTGCTCGACATGTCTGTCTCACAGTCAAGCTCCCTTGTGCACTTGCACTCGACACCTGATTGCCAACCAGGCTGAGGGAACCTTTGGGCGCCTCCGTTACTCTTTAGGAGGCAACCGCCCCAGTTAAACTACCCATCAGGCACTGTCCCTGAACCAGATCATGGTCCGAGGTTAGATTCCCAATCCGACCAGAGTGGTATTTCAACAACGACTCCACCGACACTAGCGTGCCCGCTTCACAGTCTCCCACCTATCCTACACAAGCCGAACCGAAAACCAATACCAAACTATAGTAAAGGTCCCGGGGTCTTTCCGTCCTGCCGCGCGTAACGAGCATCTTTACTCGTAGTGCAATTTCGCCGGGCCTGTGGTTGAGACAGCCGGAAAGTCGTTACGCCATTCGTGCAGGTCGGAACTTACCCGACAAGGAATTTCGCTACCTTAGGATGGTTATAGTTACCACCGCCGTTTACTGGCGCTTAAATTCTCAGCTTCACCCCGAAAGGTTAACCGGTCCTCTTAACGTTCCAGCACCGGGCAGGCGTCAGTCCATATACATCGTCTTGCGACTTCGCATGGACCTGTGTTTTTAGTAAACAGTCGCTTTCCGCTGGTCTCTGCGGCCACCCACCCCTAGTCCGCGAAGGACTTCAGAGTGTTTGGCCCCCCTTCTCCCGAAGTTACGGGGGCATTTTGCCGAGTTCCTTAACCACAGTTCACCCGATCGCCTTAGTATTCTCTACCTGACCACCTGTGTTGGTTTGGGGTACGGGCCGTGCACGCACTCGCTAGAGGCTTTTCTCGGCAGCATAGGATCACTCTACTTCACCTCAATCGGCTACGCATCACGTCTCAGCCTATATGAAACACGGATTTACCTATGCTTCGGCCTACACGCTTACACCAGTACTACCACTCACTGGCGGAGCTACCTTCCTGCGTCACCCCATCACTCGACTACTACGGAATCAGATCCCACGCTCCACAACCACCCTCCACCCCGAAGGGTCTCAGATGGCGCTTCGGGTGGTTAGTGTCAACCGCCTCATCCTGGGCGCACGTGCTCGGGTACGGGAATATCAACCCGTTATCCATCGACTACGCCTGTCGGCCTCGCCTTAGGTCCCGACTTACCCTGGGCGGATTAGCCTGGCCCAGGAACCCTTGGTCATCCGGCGGCAGAGTTTCTCACTCTGCATTCGCTACTCATGCCTGCATTCTCACTCCCACACCCTCCACGACTGGCTTCCGCCGCCGCTTCCCTGGATGCAGGACGCTCCCCTACCCATCCACACCACTAGACACGACCCGCAAGGAGTCGAGCCGATGTATCGCATGAATGACACAGCTTCGGCGGTGTGCTTAAGCCCCGCTACATTGTCGGCGCAGGACCACTTGACCAGTGAGCTATTACGCACTCTTTCAAGGGTGGCTGCTTCTAAGCCAACCTCCTGGTTGTCTGGGCAATCCCACATCCTTTCCCACTGAGCACACACTTGGGGGCCTTAGCTGGTGTTCTGGGCTGTTTCCCTCTCGACGACGAAGCTTATCCCCCGCCGTCTCACTGCCACACTCTCACACCACGGTATTCGGAGTTTGGTTGATTTCGGTAACCCGGTAAGGCCCCTAGACCATCCAGTAGCTCTACCCCCGCGGTGAAACATGTGACGCTGCACCTAAATGCATTTCGGGGAGAACCAGCTATCACGGAGTTTGATTGGCCTTTCACCCCTACCCACAGCTCATCCCCTCAGTTTTCAACCTAAGTGGGTTCGGCCCTCCACGTCGTCTTACCGACGCTTCAGCCTGGCCATGGGTAGATCACTCCGCTTCGGGTCTAGACCACGCGACTCAGACGCCCTATTCAGACTCGCTTTCGCTACGGCTACCCCACACGGGTTAACCTCGCCACGCAGCACTAACTCGCAGGCTCATTCTTCAAAAGGCACGCCATCACCGTAATATCACAAAGATATGCTCGGGCTCTGACGGCTTGTAGGCACACGGTTTCAGGTACTCTTTCACTCCCCTCCCGGGGTACTTTTCATCTTTCCCTCACGGTACTAGTCCGCTATCGGTCTTCAGGAAGTATTTAGGCTTACCGGGTGGTCCCGGCAGATTCACAGCAAATTCCACGAGCTCGCTGCTACTCGGGAACACCAGACAAACAACCCACACCATGTTTTCGCGTACGGGACTCTCACCCACTCCGGTCGCCCATCCCAAGGCGTTCCACTAACACGTGCGATCATTCCGAGGACTGTCAGATCCTCGACGCTGGGTCCCACAACACCACACACACAACGCCTGACAGCTTGACATGTGCATGGTTTAGCCTCATCCGCTTTCGCTCGCCACTACTCACGGAATCACGGTTGTTTTCTCTTCCTACGGGTACTGAGATGTTTCACTTCCCCGCGTTCCCTCCACACACCCTATATATTCAGATGCGGGTAACACCACATAACTGGTGCTGGGTTTCCCCATTCGGAAATCCTCGGATCACAGCTCGGTTGACAGCTCCCCGAGGCATATCGCAGCCTCCCACGTCCTTCATCGGCTCCTGAAGCCAAGACATCCACCATGTGCCCTTAATAACTTGACCACAAAGATGCTCGCATCCACTCTACAGTTCTCAAACACCACACCAGAAACAAACGTCCCCGGGACCGTGTCCAGCCCCTCGGCGTGTTGCCTCAGGACCCAACAGCGTGCTCGTGAACACCGACCCCTCTCGACCCCGCAGCACACGTTCCACGCACCCAAGGTGCAGTACTAGCCCGTGCGGGCATCAAGCGAACCAGCATAAACCAGTAGTTCCACAATTCCTTGAGCAACCAGTGCCACCACACGTTCGGTGGTGAAACCCTGGCCACCCCACCATTCTGGTTCCGGGTATCCCGGGAACGATGGATGTGTCGCTCCTTAGAAAGGAGGTGATCCAGCCGCACCTTCCGGTACGGCTACCTTGTTACGACTTCGTCCCAATCGCCAGTCCCACCTTCGACCACTCCCCCCCTTGCGGGTTGGGCCATGGGCTTCGGGTGTTACCGACTTTCATGACGTGACGGGCGGTGTGTACAAGGCCCGGGAACGTATTCACCGCAGCGTTGCTGATCTGCGATTACTAGCGACTCCGACTTCACGCAGTCGAGTTGCAGACTGCGATCCGAACTGAGACCGGCTTTAAGGGATTCGCTCCACCTCGCGGTATCGCAGCCCTCTGTACCAGCCATTGTAGCATGTGTGAAGCCCTGGACATAAGGGGCATGATGACTTGACGTCATCCCCACCTTCCTCCGAGTTGACCCCGGCAGTCTCCCACGAGTCCCCGCCATGACGCGCTGGCAACGTAGGATAAGGGTTGCGCTCGTTGCGGGACTTAACCCAACATCTCACGACACGAGCTGACGACAGCCATGCACCACCTGTACACCAACCACAAGGGAAGCCCTATCTCTAGGGATGTCTGGCGCATGTCAAGCCCAGGTAAGGTTCTTCGCGTTGCATCGAATTAATCCACATGCTCCGCCGCTTGTGCGGGCCCCCGTCAATTCCTTTGAGTTTTAGCCTTGCGGCCGTACTCCCCAGGCGGGGCGCTTAATGCGTTAGCTACGGCACGGACAACGTGGATGTCGCCCACACCTAGCGCCCAACGTTTACAGCGTGGACTACCAGGGTATCTAATCCTGTTCGCTCCCCACGCTTTCGCTCCTCAGCGTCAGTATCGGCCCAGAGACCCGCCTTCGCCACCGGTGTTCCTCCTGATATCTGCGCATTTCACCGCTACACCAGGAATTCCAGTCTCCCCTACCGAACTCAAGTCTGCCCGTATCGCCCGCACGCTCCACGTTAAGCGTGGAGTTTTCACGAACGACGCGACAAACCGCCTACGAGCTCTTTACGCCCAATAATTCCGGACAACGCTCGCACCCTACGTATTACCGCGGCTGCTGGCACGTAGTTAGCCGGTGCTTCTTATCCAGGTACCGTCACTTGCGCTTCGTCCCTGGCGAAAGAGGTTTACAACCCGAAGGCCGTCATCCCCCACGCGGCGTCGCTGCATCAGGCTTCCGCCCATTGTGCAATATTCCCCACTGCTGCCTCCCGTAGGAGTCTGGGCCGTGTCTCAGTCCCAGTGTGGCCGGTCACCCTCTCAGGCCGGCTACCCGTCGTCGCCTTGGTAGGCCATTACCCCACCAACAAGCTGATAGGCCGCGGGCTCATCCTGTACCGCCGGAGCTTTCCACCAAACCCCATGCGAGATCCAGTCATATCCGGTATTAGACCCAGTTTCCCAGGCTTATCCCAAAGTACAGGGCAGATTGCCCACGTGTTACTCACCCGTTCGCCACTAATCCACCCGAAGGCTTCATCGTTCGACTTGCATGTGTTAAGCACGCCGCCAGCGTTCGTCCTGAGCCAGGATCAAACTCTCCAACAATGTCTTCGAATTCAATCGAGGCAAATT
>JAEBEO010000045.1:0-4338 GCA_049998115.1 Amycolatopsis sp. cmx-4-19
ACCGATGTCCCGAAGGCCTCCCTTGAGACAATGAACATCCCAAGAGAGGCCTTCGAGACACCACCGGAACGAGATAACGCCCAGGACAGCGGACAGCCCTCGGCCCCAGCACGTCGTGAGCGGCGACGTGAGCGGTAAGGAAGGTTCTAACCCAATGCCACGTAGCTTACGTTGATCTTGGACAGGCCTTGATCGCCAGCGGTGACGGCTGCCGCAGGTCACGCGCTCGGTTGCCCTGGCCGACGGGAGCCGACCCTGCCTCAAGCGGTCGTGAGTGGCAAAGGTCGTTCTAACGCTTTTTGCCACTCACGACCCCCTTGCGCAGCTACACAAAGCACCCAAATCGGGCACCGCGGCCCCGCATCGGCGTCCCTTGTGGACAGTCGCGCCCCGGGTCCGCCACTGGTGAACTTGTCCAGCCTGTCGATCAGGTCCGGCAGCCGACGCAGCTCGCACCCAAGATCAACTCGAGTTACGTGGCATTGGGTTCTAACCGCACTCGTCACTCACGACCCCGCAAACGCAAGTAGAGGACTAAACGCGGTCAGGGGATGAGGGCGGGAAGGGTCGAGCCGAGCGGGCCGCGGACCAGGGCGGCGGCCATCGAGTCGTAAGGCGTTTCGGTGCCGTTGCAGATCACGACGGCGGCGCCGGCGCGCGAAGCGGCGCTCACCAGGCCCGCGGCGGGTTGAACACCCAGGGACGAGCCGGCCACCAGGAGGAGATCGCTCGCCTCGACGGCGGCGCGAGCCGCGAGAAGAAGGTCTCGGTCCAGCTGCTGTCCGAAGGAGATCGTGGCGGACTTCAGAATGCCGCCGCACACCAGACAAGGCGGATCGGTCTCGCCCGCCCGGACCCGCTCCAGCGTCGAGCGCATGTCCCGGTGATCGTCACAGGACAGGCAGACCGACTCGAACATCGTGCCGTGCAGTTCCAGCACCCGCTCGGGCGGAGAGCCCGCCTTCTGGTGCAGCCTGTCGATGTTCTGCGTGACGACATGCGTCACGGACAAGCGTACGAGCGCGTAATGCGCCGCGTTCGGTTCGGCGTGCCAGCCCGGGTGGACCAGCCGCGCCTGCCAAGTCCGCTCCCGGACCTCGCGACTGCCCTGGTACGCCTGGAGGTTCGACATCTTCTCCGCGGCGGGATCGCGGGTCCACAGGCCCTGCGGGCCGCGGAAGTCCGGGATCCCCGAGTCCGTGGAGATCCCGGCGCCGGTCAGTGCGACGATCCGGCCGGCGCCGGCCACGAGTGAGCGGGCCCTGCCCAGGGTGGTGGTCACGGGGCCCATCATGCCCCTACTTGACGGCGCTGCCCGCCTGCCAGTCCGCCCACGACTTCGACCAGTCGCCGTAGAGGTCCCAGACCGGCAGCTGCGGGCCACCGGAGTTGGTCACCTCGACGACGTCGCCGAGCCCCATGTTCTGGTAGAACCACTGGGCGTTGGCGGCGTTGAGGTTGATGCAGCCGTGCGACACGTTCGAGCTGCCCTGCGCGCCGACGCTGTTCGGGTTCTCGTGGACGAACTCGCCGTCGTTGGATATCCGCAGCGACCACTTCTCGTTCGACTTGTAGTACCCCGGCTGCCCCTGGCAGACGCCGTAGGTGCACGAGTCCATCGTGTAATTCTCGTGTTTGTCCGAAATGACGTGCGCGCCCAAATGTGTCGGGGTGGCGTCCTTGCCCATGGAAATAGGCATCGATTTCGCCGGCTGACCGTTGTGGAAGATCTGCATCTGTTCGGTGTTGCCGTCGGCCTTCGCGACCCAGGAATCGTGCACTTTGTACGTTTCGGTGCGGTCGGTCGCGCCGTAGACGCCATTGCCGAAATCGACGCCGTAGATCATCGCCGACACCTTCACCGTGGTCCCGGGCTGCCAGTACACCTTGGGCCGGTAGTGGACGTTCTTGTCGTCGATCCAGAACCAGGAGCCCTCCTGTTTCGGCGTGGATTCCACCGACAACTTCTTCTCCACGTCGGCCTTGTTCTTCACCGGCTGGCCGAAGGCGAACACGATCGGCTGACCGACGCCGACGCCACCGGAGGTGACCGCCGCGGGTGCCGGGATGAGGTTCGGGTTCGCCTGCTGACGCGGGCTCAAGGTGGTGAGCCTGCTCTGCTGCTCGACCGGTTTCCCGTTGGCGCCCTGTGCGTGCGCCACGACCTTGTAGGTGCTGCCGTAGCCGAGGGGCTCGACGGTTTTCCAGCTGAGCCCGTCGCCGGCGAGTTCGCCCTTCACCGGGTTGCCCTTGTCGGCATTGGTGACGGCGACGTCGGTCAGCTTGCCGTGTTCTGCTTTGACGACGACCGGCGTCGCCGGATTGACGTCGGCCCCGCCCGCCGGGTCAATGGTCACCGAAACCGGGCTTTCGTCCGATCCGGCGTTGGTTCCGGTCGAATTCGCGCTGCCGCTTCCCGCGTCGCCCGGGGACGAGCAGGCCGAGATCAGCAGTACCGCGGCGAGAATTCCGGCCGTCGAAAGTAATGTCTTCTTGGGGAACATGTAAGTCTCTTTTTACGTCGCTCGATCAGCGGAAAGTTCTCTTTCAAAAGTACGCGACGAAGAAGACGCGTTCGATGGCGGATGGTTGCCTGTCACGCCACAACGAGACCGGGGGCACCGTAAAGACCAGGGCCGTCGATGCTCAATTCACCCAAATAGGTCTTCGCGGCTTCGTAGGCCTCGGTGGTGAGGGTGGTGGTGTGACTGAAGTCCAGCGGGCTGACCCGCACCGGTTTCGGCCCCGGCACGTAGACGACGGGGACTTCGGCGGCGGCGATCGGCGCCTCCAGCACAGCTTGATTCCGCATGCTGATCATCGCGGTGAACATCATCACCTCGGCGAAGGTCTGCGGGGTGCCGGGCATTTTGCCGGGGAAGGCGCAGTCGAAGACGACGAGAGACTTCGCGCCCATCGCGAGTGCTTGGCGCATCGGCACGTTGGCGACCAGACCGCCGTCGTAGAGCATCCGGTCCCCGAACGGCACCGGTGGGTAGATCCCCGGGATGGCGCAACTGGCCAGCAACGGCGCCAGAACGGGCCCTGAGCGGATCAGCAATGGTTCGGCGGTGTCGACGTCGGTCGCGACGACGCCCAGCGGCAGGGGGAGGTCCTCGAACCGGACGCCTTCGCCGATGTGCTCGTCGACGATCGCCGCGAGGCCGGTGTTGGGGAACAGGTTCGTCTTGCTGTGCCGCAGGGTCCGCACCTGGCTGAGCACGCCGCCGGGGAACGCCTCGTGCCGTGTCATCCGCGACCAGATCCGGGTCAGCCGGTCGCCGGACTCGTCGCCGAGGGCGAGGACGGCGGCGTTCAGCGAACCCACCGAGGTGCCGACGACGAGGTCAGGGGCGATACCCGCCTCCGCGACCGCCTGGAGCATCCCGACCTGCATGGCGCCCAGGCTGCCTCCGCCGCCGAGGACGTAACCGATCGGCTGGGGCAGGTTCAGGGCGGCCATGCCCGGAATCTAGTCGTCCGCCCCGACCTTCGCCGGGGTGGCTTCTTCGACTGTGCCGGCGAGCGCCTTTTTCTTCTTGTAGCGCAGCAGGAAGAACACGGCGGCGCCGACGAGGACGCCGACGATGGCCAGGCCACCGGTGTTCAGCACGCCTTCGACCTTCTTCGCGGCTTCACCGAGGGCGGCGCCGATGCCGATGTGGATGGCCGACCAGCAGGCCGCGCCCGCCGCGGCGGCGGGCAGGAACTTGCGGAACGGCAGGCCGGAGGTCCCGGACGCCGCCGGGGTCAGCGTGCGGATGACCGGCAGGAACCGGGCGAAGAACACCGCCCACGCGCCTCGTCGTTCGAGGACGCCGGTCGCCTTGTCCCAGGCGTCGAGGCCGTACTTGCGGATCAGCTTGGTCTCGCGCAGACGCGGGCCGAAGCGTTTGCCGATGGCGTAGCCGAGCGAATCGCCGAGTGCGGCGCAAACGGTCACGACCGCCCACAGGGTCAGGAAGCGCGAGACCGATGTCGCCGTCGTGGCCGCCACCAGCAGCCCGGATTCGCCGGGCGCGATGAAACCGAGCCCGATGGTGCATTCGGCGAACACCAGCCCGCCGGTCGCCGCGACCAGTCCCGGTTCCGGGAGTCCCTGCAGCCACTCGAGAAGATCCGTTACCAATGCCACCAGGTCACTTTACTGATTCGTGACCTGGTGGGTGGCGACGTTCGGAAGAGGGTGACCGGAGTCACGGGCGAGCAGCGAGCTGGCTTCTTGGGCGGCGGGCCCTTCGGCGGCGAGGTGGGCCAGGTTCTCCGACAGCGCTTCGCCGCGGTGGGCCTTCGTCTGCGCGAAAAGACGTCCGGCCCGATACGACGAGCGTACGAGCG
>JAEBEO010000046.1:0-3360 GCA_049998115.1 Amycolatopsis sp. cmx-4-19
CCGCAACCCTTCACCTGGGCCGCCACCGCCGACGAGATCCTCGCCAAGGTCCACCTCGTCCAGGTCAACATCAAGAAGCTCGTGGACAACAACGCCAAGTAACGACACCAGAATCACGGAACACTAGCCTGCTGCGGCTCCTGCGCCGTGGCTGCGGCAGAACGCGCGCGAGATCTCGGCGGACAACGAATTGCCGTCGCGTCTGGCATCCTGCCGATTTCGGCGCCACGGAGAGCGAGCCGTGGCTGCGGCCGCGCCGACGTGACCAGGAGGTTCGCTCGGACGGATCTTGCCCAGATGCCTGGGCCTGAGCAGGGTTGACAACGGCCAATGCCACCGCACACCCCGAGTCGGGAGGTCGATATCAGCATGTCCCAGTTCGACACCGCATCCGTAGGCGCCGGTGATCCGCTGATGCCGACGGTCCAGCGGTTCCCGGTCAACGCGGGCGCCCGGCTGCTCAGCGATGAAAATCCCAGCACCGTCCGGCCGTTCATTCTGCGAGGTGTGCGTGCACGCCGGATCACGGTGCGGCCGGAGGCCAAGCATCGCACCACAGCTCACGACACGCTGCATCCCCGCCAGTGCAATGAAGACGGCAAGATGATCGACGACTCCTACACCACCCCGGATGACTGAGCATCGCGATCCGCTGGTCCTGATCGTCGGTATCCGTGAGGACTGGGCGGCCGCTGCGGTCGGCCGGGAACTCGACGCCCGCGGCGTTCGCCGCCACGTGGTCAACGTCGGCGACTTCCCGCTCAGCCTCTCCCTCGGCGCCGAGTTGACCCCGGACGCCGATGGCTGGCGCGGCTCCCTGCTCACTGCCGAGCATGACGTCCCGCTGCACGAGGTCACTGCGGTCTACTACGGCAAGCCGACCGAACCGGTGATGCCGGCCGGGATGTCCGGTCCCGAGCTGCGGTTCTCCCGAGCGCAGGCTCGGGTCGGGCTCGGTGGCGTGCTGGCGAGCCTGCCAGTGCGCTGGGTCTCGCACCCTTCGGCGCTGGCCGACGCCGCGTACAAGCCGCGGCAACTGGCCACGCTGGCTCAGGCCGGCCTGACCGTGCCGCCGACGCTGATCACCAACGACGCTGACGCCGTCCGCGAGTTCGCGGAGAGGTTCGGGGAGCTGATAGTCAAGCCGCTGGCCGAGCCGGTGGTCTACGAGTCCGGCGGCGAAGCCCTGGTCTACACCCGCCGTCTTGGCCGCGACGAACTCGGCTCACTAGACGGCATCGAGGTGACGGCGCACCTCGTTCAGCAGTGGCAGCCGAAGTGGTTCGAGGCCCGCGTGACCGCGGTCGGTGACCGGCTCTTCCCGGTGGCGATCCACGCCGGCAGCGAGAAGGCGCTGGTAGATTGGCGCTCGGACTACGACGCCTTGACGTATGAGGTGATCGACGTCCCTGACCACGTCCGGGCGGGGATCGTCCGGTACCTGGACGCGGCGGGGCTGGCGTTCAGCGCGTTCGACTTCGTCGTCGGGCCTGACAGGACGTGGACCTGTCTCGAAGCGAACGCGGTCGCTGCCTGGGGCTGGTTGGCCGAAGAATGCGACTTGCCGATCGCCGCGGCGATCGCCGACGCCTTGATCGAGGAGTAGACCGTGGACGCCCTGGACACCGCCACCTGGGAAACCCGGGCGGCCGCCCTCGCCGCCGAGCTGACTGCCGACGGTGTCCTGGCCGACCCGGCGTGGCGCGACGCGTTCGCCGCGACGCCCCGGCACCTGTTCGTCCCGCACATCCTTAACGGTCCCGCCTCGCTGAGCACTGGTGATCCAGGCTGGCTGGACGCGGTCTACGCCAACGAATCCCTGGCCACTCAGACACGACCTGCCAGTGACGACACGACCGGGCGGGAGATCGCCAGCTCGTCCTCGAGCAAGCCGGCGGTCATGGCGGTGATGCTGGAGCGGCTCGCCGCCGAACCTGGACACCAGGTGCTGGAGATCGGCACTGGCACCGGCTACAACGCCGCCCTGTTGTCGCATCGCCTCGGCGCGGACAACGTCTTCTCCCTCGACCTCGACCCCAAGCTGGTCGACACCGCCCAAGAACACCTCACTGCAGCCGGCTACCACCCGCACCTGGCCGCAGGCGACGGGTTCGCGGGCTGGCCGGGCGAGATGACGTTCGACCGGATCATCGCGACCTGCGCGGTCACCGCGATCCCGCCAGCCTGGATCAATCAGCTTGCCGACGGGGGCCGGATCATCGCCCCCCTCGACGCCGGCGCCGCTGGGCCGCTGCTCGTGCTCGACAAGACCGCCGACGACGAAGTCAGCGGCCGCATCGACCCGTTCCCCGTGCTGTTCATGCCGATGCGTACCGACGTCACCAGCCCGTTCGCCCCCGGCCAGAGCCCTTCGGCGACTGCGGCCGGGATGTCGCACTACGGCACCACCGCTGTAGACCCCGCCGCGCTCCTGGAATGGCCCGATCTGGCGTTGTTCCTCTGGCTGCACGCCCCTGGCCTTCGGCTCGGCGGCAGCGTTGAACATGGCGTCGTCGTCGCCGAGCGCGGTCCCGCCCGCGCCGAAGTCGACCTGGCGCCCCTGGCTGAAGGCACGTGGGCGGCCCGACAGTCCGGGCCCTACCGGCTGTGGGACACCGTGGAGCACGCCGTCGCCATGTTCGACACCCTCGAAAAACCGGACGCCACCCGGCTCGGTGTCACCGCGCTGAACGTCCCCGGCAAACAGTTCATCTGGCTCGACGACCCCGATAGCGACCACAGTTGGCCGTTAGCCTGACGGTCGACGTTGTCAGGCCAAGACCGGGTCTAGCACGCGCTCTTGCGCGCCGGGGCCGACCCGCACCACGATGCGGAACGTCGTAGCCGTGATCGCCGTCTTGACCGCGGGCGCTGTGATCGTGCTGTGGTGGCCAGCCACCGGTCCCAATCTCGTCAAGGCCCGGCTCACCCTGCGGTAGTGCTCCGCGCGGAGACGGGGTTGCTCCGCTACGTGCTCAGGCGCTCGACTGGATCGCCAATGAACTGGACTCTCCCTGTGCATGCAGTGCTGAAGGGCGATGCGCCCACCAACGCGTAACAGCATCGGGTTGACGTGCGACTCGCACCCTTATGAAGGCGTACATTCTCGCAGGTGTCGCGGTACTGCTGGCTGGCTGCTCGGATGGGAGCGCTGCAGACCCCGTCTCGCCTGTATCAAGCGCTGCGTCGATGATGGTGACACTTAACGTCGGCGGGTTCGGCGGCGAACACGTGTGAGGTTCACCCCGAACGGTGGACAGGGGCTTACGAGGGTTCAGGCAGCCGTGCGGAGTGACTGCTCGAAGTTGTCGGGACTGAGCATCCCGATCGAGGAGTGCCGCCGCACACTGTTGTAGAACC
>JAEBEO010000047.1:0-1343 GCA_049998115.1 Amycolatopsis sp. cmx-4-19
TGAGGTTCACCCCGGGTAGTGGACACCGAGTTAGCAGGACCAGATGTCCTGCTGAAAGGATGTCCTCATGCCTCCTCGCAAGCGCCGGTCGTACCCGGCGGAGTACAAGGTCGAGGCTGCTCACCGCGTGATCGACTCCGGCCGCACAATCGCTGAGGTTGCCCGTGAGCTGGGTATCGATGCGGGCATGTTGAGTGTCTGGGTCAAAGACGAGCGACGCCGGATCACCGCGGCCGAGGTCCACGGCGAGAAACCTTTGGAGGCGGCCGAGCGGGCCGAGTTGCTGCGCCTGCGCGGGCAGGTGTCCGAGCTGGAGAAGGACAACGCGTTCCTGGTAAAAGCTTCGGCGTACTTTGCCGCGATGCAGAAGAACCGGCCCGGTTCGCTCTGATGGCCAAGTACGCCGGCCCCGATAGCGCCGGGACCGCCGGCGTCACCTCACCGCAGCGCACGCGGTTCTCGGTCCGGCGGATGGCGCGGCTGCTGGAGGTGTCCACGTCCGGGTACTACGCGCACGCCAAACGCGTCGCGGCAACGGTGTTGACGCCGCGGCAGCAACGTCGGGCCGACCTCGAGGTGAAGATCACCCAGGCGCACCAGGACTCCCGCGGGACTTACGGGTCGCCGCGGATCACCGCCGAGCTGCGTGAGCAGGGTGAGGTGGTCACGGCGAGGACGGTCGCCAAGATCATGGCTTCGATCGGGGTCGAGGGCATCAGCCCGCGCACGTTCAAGGTGAAGACGACGGTGGTCGATCCGGCCGCGTCGTTCCCGCCGGATCTGGTCGACCGGCACTTCGACCGTGGCCGGCCTGATGCGGTCTGGTTCACCGACATCACGTATCTCAGCTGTGGTGAGGGCGAGATGTTCCTGTGCGCGATCAGGGATGGGCACTCCCGGAAAGTGCTGGGCTACAGCATATCCGACCATATCAGCGCCGAGATGGTCACCGACGCCATCGACGCCGCGGTGGCCGCCCGTGGCGTCGGGTGTCGTGGCACGGTTCTGCATTCCGACCGCGGCGGGGAGTTCACGGCGCATCTGACGGCGCAGGCGTGTTTCCGGCACGGGTTGCGCCGGTCGATGGGCGCGACCGGGGTCTGCTGGGACAACAGTCCGGCGGAGTCGTTCTGGTCGACGTTCAAGCACGAGGAGTACTACCGGCACGTCTACGCCACGAAGGCGGAACTCGTTGCTGCGGTTGACAATTGGGTGAGGTTCTACAACAGTGTGCGGCGGCACTCCTCGATCGGGATGCTCAGTCCCGACAACTTCGAGCAGTCACTCCGCACGGCTGCCTGAACCCTCGTAAGCCCCTGTCCACCGTTCGGGGTGAACCTCAC
>JAEBEO010000048.1:0-1184 GCA_049998115.1 Amycolatopsis sp. cmx-4-19
CTAGTGTTCCGTGATTCTGGTGTCGTTACTTGGCGTTGTTGTCCACGAGCTTCTTGATGTTGACCTGGACGAGGTGGACCTTGGCGAGGATCTCGTCGGCGGTGGCGGCCCAGGTGAAGGGTTGCGGGTCGCTGTTCCAGGCGGTGATGTAGTCGCGGATCTGGGCGATCAGCACCTTGACCGAGGCGAAGGTGCCGCGACGGATCGACTGACGGGTGATGATCGAGAACCAGGCCTCGATCTGGTTGATCCACGATGAGCCGACGGGGGTGAAATGGAAGCGCACCCGCGGGTTCTTCTCCAGCCAGGCCACGATGTCCGGCGTGGTGTGCGTGGACAAGTTGTCCAGCACCACGTGGATCTGCTTCCCCGTGTGCGGCGCGACGGCTCGCTTCAGGAACGCCAGGAAATCTGCCCCGTTGCGAGTCGGTTTGCACTCTCCGAACACCTCGCCGGTGCCCACGTTCAACGCCGCGAACAGGTTCGTCGTGCCATGCCGGACGTAATCGTGGGTGCGTTTCTCGACAGCGCCGAACTCGATCGGCAACAGCGGCTGAGTGCGGTCCAAGGCCTGGATCTGCGTCTTCTCATCGATCGAGAGCACCACCGCACCGCCAGGTGGATCGAGGTACAGACCGACCACGTCGGCGACCTTCGCCGCGAATTCGGGATCCCGGCTGAGCTTGAACGTACCGAGTCGATGCGGCCGCAACCCGTTCTCCCGCCACAGTTTCGCCACATAGTGATACGACACCGACACCCCCTCGGTGCGCGTGATGAACGCGGCCATCTCCCGGCTCGACCAGTGCGACAAACCCGTGTCAGCCGGCGGGCTGGTGCGAGTCAACGCCAGAATCCGACCCCGGACCGCCGCAGGCACCTGCTCCCGCGGCGCGGCATGAGACCTGTCCAGAAATCCGCCGATCCCCTCGGAGAGATACCGGGCCAGCCACAAGTTCACCGTCGGACGCGACACACCGGCCAGCGCCGCGATCTCCTTCTTCTGACGGCCTTCCGCCCACCACAACACGATCCGCGCCCGCGTCGCGACCGCCGCTGACACATCCGGGCTGTTCACCAAGCCCCGCAACTCAGCACGCTCATCCACCGTCAACTCCACCGACACAGTCAACAGCACGAACCATCACACCCGCGTAAAGCAACCAGAATCACGGAACACTAGG
>JAEBEO010000049.1:0-1062 GCA_049998115.1 Amycolatopsis sp. cmx-4-19
TTCCTTGCCAAAGAAGGCTTTGACGTGGTCGGGCTGGTTCTGGCGGCGGCGGAGGTGGGTGCGTGCGCCGCTGGCCAGTTCGGCCTTCCCTCGAGGGCTTGTTGTTGCGGTGACGTGGTGTTTGAGGTCGGCGTTGAGAAGTTCGACGGGGTTGAGCTCGGGGCTGTAACCGGGCAGGAAGTGCATCTCGATCCGCGCTTCCCGCTCGGACAGCCACCGGCCGAGGACCTTCGCCCGGTGCGAGGGATGCCCGTCCACGATCAGGTGAACCTTGCGGTCCAGGTGCCGCACCAGCCGATCCAGGAATCCGATCATGACCGTGACGTTGAAGCCGCCCTCGAACACGGTGAAATACAGCTCGCCCTTGTTGCTGATCGCGGCCATCGCGTTCACGGTG
Organism: Amycolatopsis sp. cmx-4-19; assembly: GCA_049998115.1. GTDB lineage: Bacteria > Actinomycetota > Actinomycetes > Mycobacteriales > Pseudonocardiaceae > Amycolatopsis. The sequence goes on from JAEBEO010000049.1 coordinate 398, forward strand.
AACCGTTTCCCGCTGTTGGGCACCACCGGCGTCTGCCCGACCGCACCCCATGTCTTCGCGATCGTGGCGTCCGACCGCAGCCCGGTCTGATCCAGCCACAAGATCGTCGCCTTCTCCTTCCGTGCCCGCTCGACAATCGCCGGATACCGCTGCTCGAGCCACTCGGTGACCTTCTCCGGGTTCTTCTCATACGCCACCTGGACCGGTTTCTGCGGCGACAGACCCCACGACCGCAGATACTTCCCGATCGTCACCCGCGACAACTCCAACCCGAACCAGCGTTTCACCAACTCACCGACCTGACCCCGGGTCCACACCAGCCCCGGCAACGCCAGCTGATCCGGAAACCTCCCCAGCACCGCCCGCTTCACCCGAGCCTGCTGCTTCGCGTCGAGCGCCTTTTGCTCTCCGGCACGCCGGCCACGTTTCCCGGCATACAACGCCCGATTCCCGTTGCGCTGGAACGCCGTCCACCACCGCGACACCGACCGCTTCGACACCCCGAACAACACCGCCGCCTCGGCCTGACTACGCCCAGACTGAACCGCCGCGACCACCCGCTGCCGCAAATCCTGCTGCGACGCCTGGGAAAGCCGCCGCGCATCCGTCACCCGAACCCTCGCCACCATCACACCATAATGACACATTTGCCTTACGGGTCAATA
>JAEBEO010000050.1:0-767 GCA_049998115.1 Amycolatopsis sp. cmx-4-19
GAGCTGGCTTCTTGGGCGGCGGGCCCTTCGGCGGCGAGGTGGGCCAGGTTCTCCGACAGCGCTTCGCCGCGGTGGGCCTTCGTCTGCGCGAAAAGACGTCCGGCCCGATACGACGAGCGTACGAGCGGACCGGCCATCACACCGGCGAAGCCCATCGCCTCAGCGGCCTTCGAATGCTCGACGAACTCCTCCGGCCTCACCCACCGGTCCACCGGATGATGCCGCGGCGAAGGACGCAGATACTGGGTGATCGTCAAGATCTCACACCCCGCCTCGACCAGATCCCGCATCGCCGGAGCCACCTCCTCCGGAGTCTCACCCATCCCCAGGATCAGATTCGACTTCGTCACCAAACCGGCCTCACGAGCCCGCGTGATCACTTCCAACGACCGCGCATACCGGAAACCAGGACGGATCCGCTTGAAAATCCGCGGCACCGTCTCCACATTGTGCGCCAACACCTCCGGCCGCGCACCGAACACCTCCGCCAGCTGACCCGGAACCGCGTTGAAATCCGGGATCAACAACTCGACACCCGTACCCGGGTTCAACGCGTGAATCTGACGCACGGTCTCCGCATACAACCACGCACCGCCGTCCTCCAGATCATCGCGCGCGACACCGGTCACCGTCGAGTAGCGCAACCCCATCGCCTGGACACTCTCGGCGACCTTGCGCGGCTCGGTCGTGTCCAGCTCGGCCGGTTTGCCCGTGTCGATCTGACAGAAATCACACCGCCGCGTGCACTGATCCCCACCGATCAAGAA
>JAEBEO010000051.1:0-742 GCA_049998115.1 Amycolatopsis sp. cmx-4-19
AGTCCCGCAACGTGGCCTGCCACCGCAGCACATGCCTCGTCTTGTCCCAGATCAGCGCCTGATGCGCCCGCGTCAGGCCCTGCACGCCGTCGGCGAGGTCGCTGTCACCGGCGACCCCACGCAGCTGGTGGGCGTCGGTGCGGACCAGATCGGCCAGCACATGCGCGTCACCGGCGTCGCTTTTCGCCCCCGACACCCCGAGCCGGTCCCGGGCCCGCGCCGATTGCCGCGGGTTGACCGCGAACACCCGATAGCCCGCGGCGACCAGCGCCGCCACCCACGGGCCACGATCGGTCTCGATCCCGACCAGCACCTGAGAAGGCTCGGCGTCTACGGGCAGGAACCGCGCGAGCAGCCCATGCAACCGGGCGATCCCGGCGACCCCTTCGGGCAACCGGGCCTTGGCCAGCCGCCGCCCCGCCTGGTCCTGGACCTCCACATCATGATGATCAGACGCCCAGTCATCACCGACGAACAACACCACGCCACACCAGCTCCCGCCTCTGCCCGATGTCATATCCGGCGGCCACGCGGAAGAAGATCAACGGCCTAATGGTCGAGTGCTCACACCACACGGCAGGCACGACATCCCTCTAGTGATCAACTTCTTCCGCTACCAGCAAAGGGCACGGTCTTCACGAAGGTCTCGCAAAACCCAGGCCTCACGAGTGCTCACCCGCCAGCAGCCACCACATCCAAGCCTGCCAAACCCGGCTCGAACACAACCCATTAGGCCTCCTTG
>JAEBEO010000052.1:0-741 GCA_049998115.1 Amycolatopsis sp. cmx-4-19
TCGGGCGTCCGGGTGGTTTACGTCGTAGGAGTTCGGTCAGGACCGGGGCCAGCGGGCCGGCCTGGCGCATCGGCTCCAGGGTGTACGCCGTCGCCCGCCGGAGCTGGACGAACGGCCCCGCGCTCGCGTCACCCCACACCGACGTCCCCTCGACGGCCGCGAACAACGTCGCACCGAGCGAGAACACGTCCGCGGCCGCACCCGCCGGCCGCCCCTCGGCCATCTCGGGCGCGACGTAACCGGGAGTCCCGACATCCAGCCCACCACCGGTGCGCGTCACCTCCGACCACTGCGCGATGCCGAGATCGGTGAGCTTCGCGGTGCCGTCCTCGGCCACCAGCACATTCCCCGGCTTCAGATCCCGGTGGACCATGCCCTTCTCATGCATCGCCGCGAGCGCCCCGGCCAGCTGGACACCGATCCTCGCCACCCTGCCGGGGGAGAGCGGACCACCGGCCTCCACGATGTCCGCGAGACTGCGCGAGGCCAGGTACTCCATCACCAGCCAACGCTCGTCACCATCCATCACCACGTCGAACACGGTGACCACGTTCGGATGATGCAGACCCGCCCCGATCCGCGCCTCACGCCGGATCTGACCACTGTCCCCGATCTGCGAACGCTTGAGCGCGACAACCCGCCCCAGGTCCTGATCGGTGGCACGCCAGACCACACCCATTCCCCCGGCGCCGATCCGCTCGTCCAAGCGGTAGCGCCCGGCGATCAGCCGGTCACCCATGC
>JAEBEO010000053.1:0-639 GCA_049998115.1 Amycolatopsis sp. cmx-4-19
CCAACAGGGCCGTGTGGTCGATCATGTCGAAACACGCCTCGATATCCGCCTCCAGCACCCACTCGTAATGCTGGGTGGTGAAGTGGTGGATCTCGGCTATCGCGTCCTGAGCGCGCCGTTTCGGGCGAAACCCGTAACTCACCGAGACGAAATCCGCCTCGAAGATCGGCTCCAACACCAGCTTCAGAGCCGCTTGCACGACCCGGTCCGCTGCTGTCGGAATACCCAGCCGACGTTTCTTCGTGGTTCCCGGCTTCGGGACCAGCCGTTCCCGCACCGGGTTGGGCCGGAACGTCCGGTCTTTCAGTTCCAGACGCAGTTCCGCAAGGAAACTGACGCCATCCCGTGGGAGGTCAAGTGGAGAGATCCCGTCGACTCCCGCACTGCGGCCGCCTTTATTTCCCCGGACCCGATCCCACGCGTGCACCAGAAACGCCGGGTCATACACAAGATTGTACAGATCAGTGAACACGCGACCCGGATCCCGGGTCGCCCACAAGTGCAGTTCGGCCTGCATCCGCCGTACTCGCGCCCAGGCTTCATCGAAGTCCGGCCACGACTCACCGGAATTCACCGGTGTCTCCATACCCTTGCAATTCCTTTCCTGCTCGTACTTCGCTGCCGCCCTTCCCCATGTGA
>JAEBEO010000054.1:0-583 GCA_049998115.1 Amycolatopsis sp. cmx-4-19
GAATGCAGAGGATTCTATGCATTTTTGTGCAATGGATCCCGACTGTATGCACTGGAGTCCATGAAGCGAGGCCCAATGCATCCCGATTGAATGCAGTGGATTTTTTTGCAGCATGGCCCAAAGCATCCCGATTGAATGCAGGGGATTCCATGCAGCATGATTGAATGCAGTGTAATCCATGCAGCGTGGTAAATTGCATCCCGATTGAATGCAGTGGATTCCATGCAGCGTGATTGAATGCAGAGGATTCCATGCATTGTGGCGCAATGGATCCCGATTGTATGCAGTGGAGTCCATGCAGCGAGGCCCAATGCATCCCGATTGAATGCAGTGGATTTTATGCAGCATGGCCCAAAGCATCCCGATTGAAGGTAGTGCATTCCATGCAGCATCACTGAATGCAGTGGATTCCATGCAGCATGGTAAAATGCATCCCGATTGAACGCAGTGTATTCCATGCAGCATGGCTAAATGGATCCCGATTGAATGCAGTGGATTCCATGCAGCGTGGCCCAATGGATCTCGATTGAAGGCAGTGCATTTCATGCAGCGGGGTTAAATGGATCCCGATTGAATGCAGTGG
>JAEBEO010000055.1:0-580 GCA_049998115.1 Amycolatopsis sp. cmx-4-19
ACGCGACCCAGAAGGGCTCCACCTGTGACTGAGGACACATCTGACCGGGATGCGGGCGCCGCGGCCGGCGAGGCGCTCGCTCGTGCGTTGCCGCCGGAAATGCTCGATGCGCTGGTGAAAGACGCGTACGCGAATGGCGGGGCGCTGGGCGCGCAAGAATTACTGAATCAGATGACCAAGGCGGTGCTCGAACGGGCGCTGGACGCCGAAATGGCCCATCATCTCGGCTACGAGAAAGGAGATCCCGCCGGGAACGGGTCCGGGAATTCCCGGAACGGCAGGTCCCCGAAAACCGTGTCCACCTCGAACGGGCCGGTCGAGCTGGCCGTGCCGCGCGACCGGAACGGTTCGTTCGAGCCAGCGATCGTGCCGAAACGCGCGCGAAGACTGGGAAATATCGACGAGGCCATCCTGTCACTGTATTCGCGCGGCATGACCACCCGGGATATCGAATCTCATTTGCGTGAAGTATATGGCGTGAACGTGTCACGGGAATTGATCTCCAACATCACCGAAGTGGTCACCGACGAGATCGCGTTGTGGCAATCCCGGCCTTTGGACGAGATGTACCCGATTCTCT
>JAEBEO010000056.1:0-557 GCA_049998115.1 Amycolatopsis sp. cmx-4-19
TCGCTGAAGGCCCGCTCGGTGCTGGAGCGCAGCAGGATGAGGGCCCCGGCGGGCAGCCCGTGGCCGGGGAGGGGCGTGACGATGACGGAACCGACCGGCGAGGTGAAGCCGTCGGGGATCACCCAGTCGGGGATGGCGGAAGGATCGATCCAGCGGGCGGGCACGGGCGGGAAGCCCTGCAGGGCCTCGGCCAGCCCGGGCACGGCGGAGACGTCGACCTGCCGGACGGCCTGCGTGACGGGACCGCCCCGGCGGGCGAAGGTCAGCGGATGCCGCCGGCCCTGGGGCGGCGCCACGAGGACGGCGGCCTCGGCGAGGTGGTCCGCGGCCATCGAGGCGGTCATCTCCATGCAGCGGCCCACGTTCAGTGTGGACAGGAGCGAGCCGGAGACCTCGGCGAGGATCTCGGACCGCGCCCGTACGTCGAGCAGGGCCGTCTCGGCGAAGCGGCGGTCGGTCTGGTCGATCAGCCACCACACCACGTCGCCGTCGTCGCCCGTCGTGGGATGCGCCTCCAGGAGGCGGCCGCGGACGCGTCCGGTCGCCGGCCCGGCGCC
>JAEBEO010000057.1:0-548 GCA_049998115.1 Amycolatopsis sp. cmx-4-19
AGGAATCCTAACAGAATGAGTGGTTCTTGAGTCGTCGCCAGCAGATGATGGCGCAGCCGAGGGTGAGGAAGGCTTCGTGGATGTCGTCGCGGACCTCCCATCGGATGCGCAGGCGGCGGAACCAGTGCAGTAGAGCGAAGGCGCCCTCGACGACCCACCGGTACACGCCGAGACCTGAGCCGTGTTCCTCGCCGCGGCGGGCGATGACAGGAGTGATTCCCGCGGCACGGACGAGGCGTCGGTACTTGTCGTGGTCGTAAGCGCGGTCGGCGTAGATCCGGCGGGGCCGGCGACGGGGCCGTCCACGACGGCCCCGGACCGGCGGGATCGCGTGAATCAACGGCATCAACTGGGTGACGTCGTGCCGGTTCCCGCCGGTCAGCGTGGCCGCCAACGGGATCCCGGTACCGTCAGTGATCACGTGGTGTTTCGACCCGGCGCGGGCTCGGTCTACCGGACTGGGGCCGGTTTTCGGCCCCCCTTTAACGCCCGCACATGCGATCCATCGACCGCCGCACGCGACCAATCCAGCAGGTCCGCCCCGTTCA
>JAEBEO010000059.1:0-506 GCA_049998115.1 Amycolatopsis sp. cmx-4-19
AAGGCAAGCCCGATCGGAGCGAGAACCTGAGCGACTTCGTCCCGGACCTGCTCGGCATGATGCCGGGCACCGAGAACAAGTATGACAAAATCATCCGCGTAGCGGACGATTTTGAACACCGCCCCACCCTTCTTGTGGTGGCGATATCGGCGTTGGCCGGAAAACTTCGTGCCGATGCCGAACGCATCCCATTTCGCTTGGAAATGCTCGTCCAGCACCGATAGCGCGATGTTTGCCAGCAACGGCGACAAAATGCCGCCCTGCGGGGTGCCCGTATGGGTATCGCGGTCAAGACCATCCTCGGACATGATGCCCGCTTTGAGGAACGCCTTAACCAACGTCAGAACCCGTTTATCTCCGACACGTCGACGCACCCGGTCCAACAGGGCCGTGTGGTCGATCATGTCGAAACACGCCTCGATATCCGCCTCCAGCACCCACTCGTAATGCTGGGTGGTGAAGTGGTGGATCTCGGCTATCGCGTCCTGAGCGCGCCGTTTCGGGCG